>CAWCDZ010000002.1:0-1457488 GCA_963794445.1 uncultured Gammaproteobacteria bacterium | reverse complement strand
TAGAGGACGGGCTTATGGACCAAAAATCATTGCGCGAGCGGCTCGCCAAGCTGCACGCCGAACTGGCCAGCGCACATCAACAAAATCCGGCAACGCGGCAATCGCTCGGCGAGATCCTCCCGGACGTCAAACGCATGGTCGACGAGCCGGCAGGCACGGCCGCCTCGTCCGCCGATGCGACGCTGGCCGACCGCCTGGAAAAGGTCGCGGTACAGTTCGAGGCCGATCATCCGGGGCTTGCCGCGAGCTCCCGTCGGTTGATCGACCTGCTCGGCGAGGTGGGACTGTAGGGAACGCGCTCAGCCGGTCCACTCGATCGACTCGTCGACCCGCGACGCGACGCGCTGATTCCTGCGCGCCGATTTCCGCGATCCCGCTCAGCACGGCGATGCTGCCATGTCCCGCCACCGGCAGCGATGCTGCCGCGATAGCCTTCCTCATCGAACGGCTTCGGCTTGGAGACGCGGCTCGTGCACCAACACCATGACCGTCACCGGACCCATGTCGGTCTGCACCACCAGATGCGGCACCTGGTGTCCGCGAAACGCGCAGCTCTGCGCGTAGCTGACGACGCCGGCGTCGGGTTGCAGCCGCATATGGGTGTTGCGCAGCACGAAATCGAGCTCGGGCGCGGGCACCGGCACATCGGTGCGCGTCCAGGCCTGCGGCTCCCCGGCCATGTGCGCCACCACGTCGGCGGCAAGGCTGCGTGTGCGGCAGGCTGAGCCAGAGCGCCCCCGGCGATCGCCGGCGCCGACCAGCACGCTCGCGGCCAGCGCCAGCCAGCTTCGCGAGCGCGCGCGCGGGCGCGCCGCCGGACGCATGGCGCGTCGACCGCCGCCGCCCGCGCGGCCGTCGGGCCCCGTGCTGCACGCGCACCGCACGCTCGAGCCGCCCTCGAAACGCATCAGCCGCTCGGTGTAAGCCGCGGCACTCGGCGCAGCCGTCGCGGTGCGCGCGAGCTCCGCATCCGTAGCGTGCGGATCGGCGAGTATCGCCCGCCGATAATTGCGCACAATCGATCATTCTGCGGATCCTGACTGGTATCTTCGCCGCACAACGGCCCGCAGCTGCTTGCGGCCGCGGAACAGCCGGGTCAGCACCGCCGGCCGTGCGACAGATTCAGTTCGGCGGCAATCTCCGCCGTCGAATAGCCCATGAGCACCTGCAGCACCAGCGGCTCGCGGTACTCCTCCGGCAGCTTGAACAGCGCGGCACGCAGCTCGGCGAGGTCCTGCTCCTCGGAGGCCGCCAGCATCGGCTCCTCCTTGGCGATCAGCTCGTCCACGTCCACGGTGACCAGCCGCTTGCGCTCGAAGCTGCGCGCGTATTCGCGCCGCATGATGGTCAGCAGCCAGGGCTTGGCGGCGGCCTCGTCCTTGAGCGAATCCCGCGCCTTCCAAGCCCGCAGCATCGTCTCTTGAACCACGTCCTCGGCCAGAGCCCGGTCGCGGGACAGCCAGAAGGCGAAGCGCAGCAGATCCGGGCGCAGCGCCTGGCACAGCGCCTGGAAGCGGGCGCGGCTCTGATTTCCGCCAGCGTCATCGTTCATGTATAAATCAGCACCCGGCTTGGGGTATCTTTCCCGCGATATTAGCGCGTTCAGCGGACGCCGCCGAGCGGTCAGACAGCCGGGACTGGGCGCGGATATGCGGCCAATTGCGGCGTGCAAACTGAGTATTAGGAGTCACAGTCCAAGATGACCGGAATCGGCGCCGATTCATTTCCGAACACCCGCCTGCGGCGCATGCGGCGCGACGAGTTCTCGCGCCGGCTGATGCGTGAGACGCAGCTCACGCGTCGACTCGCTGATCTACCCGATGTTCGTGGTCGAGGGCACGCGGCAGCGCCAGCCGGTCGGCTTCGATGCCCGGCATCGAACGGCTGTCGGTGGACGATCTGCTGCGCGAATGCGAGACCCTCGCTCGGCTGTCAATTCCCGGCCATCGCCCTGTTCCCGGTCGTCCCGGCGGAAAAAAAGACCCTGGATGCGCGCGAATCCTGGAATCCCGGCGGGCATCGCCCAGAAGGCGGTCCGGGCCGTCAAAAAGGAATTTCCCGAGCTCGGGCGTGATCACCGATGTGGCGCTCGATCCCTTCACCACCCACGGCCAGGACGGCCTGATCGACGAGCCCGGCTATGTGCATGAACGATCTGACGGTGAGACCCTGGTGCGCCAGGCGCGCTCGCACGCCGATGCCGGCGCCGACGTGGTCGCGCCCTCGGACATGATGGACGGCCGGATCGGCGCCATCCGCGCGTGCATTCGAGACGCGCCGGACTGGTCCACACGCGGATTCTGGCCTATGCGGCCAAATACGCCTCGAGCTTCTACGGTCCGTTTCGCGAGGCCGTGGGCTCGGCCAGGCAGCTCGGCAGGCGGCAGCAAGCACACCTATCAGATGGACCCCGGCCAATTCCGACGAGGCGCTGCGCGAAGTCGCCCTGGATATCGCCGAGGGCGCCGACATGGTCATGATCAAGCCCGGGACTGCCCTATCTCGACATCGTGCGGCGGGTCAAGGATCGGTTCGCCATGCCGACGTTCGTCTATCAGGTGAGCGGCGAGTACGCGATGATCATGGCCGCCGCCGGCAACGGCTGGCTCGACGAGCGCGCCGTGGCGCTTGGAGGCGCTGCTGTCGCATCAAGCGGGCGGGCGCCGACGGCATTTTGACCTATTTCGCCAAGACGCGCAGCGGAGTGGCTCGCAGACCGTGAACTCGAGCCGCAGGAAGCCGGGCGCGCCGGATCAATACGGGGTCGTCGGGCCATCCCGTCGCGCACAGCTGGTCGCCCTTCATCCACGGCATGTTCGCCAAGGCGGCCGCGCAGAACCTGGTCTACCGGCTGTTCGACATCGCATCCGGACGATTTTCGGCGCGAGACCCTGCGGCTGTTCACCGGCGGCGTCCGCGGCCTCAATGTCACCCTGCCGCACAAGCAGGCGGCGGCCGAGCTGGTCAACGAGCTCACCCCGCGCGCCGCGCGCGCGCAGGCGGTGAACACCATCGCTTTTTTCGAGGATACCACCCTGCTCGGCGACAACACCGACGGCGTGGGCCTGATCGCCGATCTGGAGCGCAATCTGGGCCAGTCGATCTCGCGGACAAGCGGGTCTTGATCCTCGGCGCCGGCGGCGCCGCGCGCGGCGTCGCTCGGCGCCGCTGCTGGAGCGCGAGCTGCGCTCGCTCACCATCGCCAACCGCACGCCCGACAAGGCGCGCAAGCTCGCCGCCGAGTTCGCCGACCTGGGGCAGATCGACGGGCTGCACGTTCGGCGAGATCGAGGGACCGCCCTACGATCTGATCATCAACGCCACCTCCGCGAGCCTGCAGGGCGAGATGCCGCGAGCTGCCCGTGGGCTTGGTCGGCGAAGAACGGTCTGCTACGACATGGCGTACGGCCGGGGCCATACGCCGTTCACGTTGTGGGCGAAGTCGCTGCACGCCGGCGCGCATCAGCAAGGGATGGGGCATGCTGGTCGAGCAGGCGGCCGAGTCCTTCCTGCTCTGGCGCGGCATTCGGCCGAACACCCAGCCCGTGCTCGAGGCGCTGGCGCAGCACGCCTGAAGGGCGCCTCGCCCCACCCCTCGCAGCGCCGCGCTGCTAGCGCATCGTGACCAATTCCTCCGCGCTGGTCGGATGGATCGCCACCGTGTCGTCGAAGTCCCCCTTGGTGCGCGCCCATGCGGATGGCCACCGCGAATCCCTGCAGCATCTCGTCGGCGCCGAGGCCCGATGATGTGGCAGCCGACGATTCTTTGTTCGGGCCCGACGCAGACGAGCTTCATGTCGGTGTGGGTTTTGCGCGCCGTCAGCGCGTGGTACATGGGCGTGAAGTCCGCCACGTAGACCTTCACCGCGTCGCCGTAGCGCGCCCGCGCTTCGCTTCGGTGGCGCCCACCGTGCCGATCGGCGGATGGGTGAACACCACGGTCGGAATCAAGTTGTAGTCCAGGCGCCGCGTCGGGCTTGACCGCCGAACAACCGGTCGCTCAGGCGCCTCCCGGCGGCGATCGCCACCGGTGTCAGGGCGGCGCGGCCCGTGACATCGCCGATCGCGTAGACGCCGGCCACATTGGTGTTCTGGAAGTCATCGGTGGCGATGAATCCGTCCGTCGTCGGCGCGACGCCGGCGGCTCGCAGATTCAGGCCCGGCGACGTTGGCCGAGCCGGCCGATCGCCCACAGCACGCAATCGAAGCCGGCGAACTCGCGGCCGTCCGCCGCCACCAGCGTTTTCTGAGCCCGGCTTGCGCGCGCACCGCGGCCGGTACGACGCGCGTGTGGATCGATCATTCCCTGGGCGCGCATCTCGCGCATCAGGGACTTGCCAAGCATGACGTCGAAGTGCGTCAGCAAGCGGTCCTTGCGGATGAACAGCTCCACCTGGCTGCCGAGCTCCTGAAACGCATGCGGCCAGCTCGCAGGCGACGTAGCCGCTGCCGACGACGGCGACGCGCTGAGGCCGGCGCTCAAGCTCGAAAAAGCCGTCCGAGCTGATGCCGAGCTCCGCGCCCGGAATGCGGCGGACCATGGCGCTTTGCCGCCGGTCGCGATCACGACGTGGCGGGCGGTCAAGCGCTGCGCCGTTCACCTCCACGGTGTGCGGCATCGACGAAGCGGCGCCGCGCCCGCGCACGTACGCCACCCCCTTGGCGGCCAGATTGCGCTCGTAGATGCCGTTCAAGCGCAGCACATAGGCATCGCGCTTGCGCTTCAATGCCGCCCAATCGTGATCGCCCACCGTGACCTCGAAGCCATAGTCGCCCGCGTCGGCAGGCCCAGGGCGACGCCCGCCGCGTTCCACATGACCTTCTTGGGCACGCATCCGACGTTCACGCAGGTCCCGCCCGAGGCGTGCCGGCTCGATCACCGGCGCCTTGGCGCCGTATTCGGCGGCGCGCTGCGCGCAGGCGAGACCGCCGCTGCCGCCGCCGATGCTGATCAGATCGAATGCTTGTTCGGACACGGCCGGTTTCTCCTTCCTGGGGTCGCATGCGGCAATGATACGTGTTCGCATGCCTTATGGCCCGTGGCCGGATGGCGGTGCGCCTCTGCTAGAATCGAGCCGTGAACAATCCGCTCCTGGAACTCGGCTCGCTGCCGGACTTCGGACGCATCGAGGCGCGCCACGCGCGTCCCGCCCTCGAGGAAGTCCTGGCGCGAGAATCGTGCGCGCCTCGCGCAACTGACCGCGCAGGAGAATCCGACCTTCGCCTCGCTGGTGGTCCCGGTCGAGGAGCTGAGCTACCGCCTGAGCCGCGTTTTCAGCCCGATATCGGCCATCTGAACGCGGTCGCCAATTCCACCGAGATGCGCGAGGCCTACAACGAATGCGTGCCGCTGCTGACCGAATACTCCTCTGAACTCGGGCAAAACACCGGCTGCAAGCGGGCTATGCGCAGGTGCTTGAAGAACGAGGGCGAGCCGCTCGACGCCGCGCAGCGCAAGCTGCTGGAAAACGCGCTGCGCGATTTCCGGCTCGCCGGAGTCGACTTGCGCGCCGAGCAAAAAGCCCGCTACCGTGAAGTCGCGCAGCGGCTCGCGCACCTGGCGACCAAATTTTCCGAGAACGTGCTCGATGCGGCGCGAGCCTATACGCGCAGCGTGACCAATAGCGCGGAGCTGGCCGGCCTCCCCAGCAACGCCATCGACCGCGCCGCGGCCGATGCGCGCGAAGCGCGTCAGCCCGGTTGGCTGTTCAAGCTCGATCAACCGACCTACATGACGGTCATGTCCAGCGCCGAAAATGAGCGGCTGCGCCGCGACATCTATGAGGCCTGGATCACGCGCGCCTCGGAGCTCGGCCCGAGCGCGGGACGCTTCGACAACAATGCCATCATTGCGCAGATCCTGCCGCTGCGCCACGAACTGGCACAGCTGCTGGGGTTCGCGAATTTCGCCGACTACGCGCTGGCGACGCGCATGGCGAAGAGCAGCAAGCAAGTGCTCGGCCTTCCTCGAGGATTTGGCGCGGCGCTGCCGGCCCGCGGCGCGCGAGGAATTTCTCGGCCTGGAGGAGTTCGCCGGCCGCAAGCTGAACGCCTGGGACGTCGCCTACTACGGCGACCGGCTGCAAGAGAGCCGCTTCAAGGTCTCGCAGGAGGCGCTGCGCCCTTATTTCCCGCTGCCGAAGGTGCTCGTCCGGCCTGTTCGTCCGTCACGCGAGCGGCTCTACGGCATCAGTGTGCGCGAGCGGCCCGGAGTCAGCGTCTGGCATCCGAGCGTGCGCTTCTACGACCTGCTCGACACGGATCAGACGCATCGTCGCCGGATTCTTCCTCGATCCGTACTCGCGCGCGGAAAAGCGCAACGGCGCATGGATGGACGAATGCGTGGTCGCAAAGTCGCTGCCCTCCGGCACAGCGCTGCCCGGTGGCGCAGCTGGTGTGCAATTTCACCGCGCCTGTGGGTCGGCGCGCCCTCGCTCCTCACCCACGATGAAGTCATCACGCTGTTTCACGAGTTCGGTCACGGACTGCACCACATGCTGACCCGTGTCGCCTACCCCAGCATCGCCGGAATCAACGGCGTCGCATGGGATGCGGTCGAATTGCCGAGCCAGTTCATGGAAAACTTCGTGTGGCGCGCGGAGGTGCTGCCGCTGATCTCAGCGCACATCGACAGCGGCGAGCCGCTGCCGGTCGACATGCTGCAGCGCCTGCTCGGCACGCGCACCTTCAATGCCGCCCTCGACACGCTGCGGCAGATCGAACTGGCGACGTTCGATTTCGAGCTGCACGCCAATTTCGATCCCACAGCGGGCGCCAATGTCGCGGCGACGCTGGCTTCGGTGCGCCAGCGCGTGGCCGTCGTGCCCGCGGCGCCCTTCAACCGCATGCCGGCGAGCTTCGCCCATATATTCGCCGGAGGTTATGCCGCCGGCTACTACAGCTATAAATGGGCCGAGGTTCTGGCCGCCGACGCATTCGAGGCTTTCGAGGAAGCCGGCGTTTTCGACGCCGGGACCGCGGCGCGATTTCGCGAGTCCATCCTGAGCCGAGGCGGAAGCGTGGATGCCATGGATGCGTTCGTACGCTTTCGCGGGCGTCAGCCCGACGTGCGGCCCCTGCTCAAACAGACGGGCATCGCGGCGTGAGGTGGCTCGCCGCGCCGCTGTTGGCGCTGCCCTGGATCAACGCGTCGGCGGCAACCGCTTACGTGAGCGACCAGTTGGTGCTCGGGGTCTACGCGGAAGAAAACAACCAGGGGCAACGCTTGGCGACGTTGCATTCGGGCACCGGCGTGGAAACTCTGGGTCAAAACGGAGATTTCACCCAGGTACGATTGAGCGACGGCACCACCGGATGGGTCAAATCCGCGTTCTTGACCACCCAGGAGCCCGCCGTCGTTCGGATCAAACAGCTCGAGGAAGAGCTCGATCGGAGCCGGGCTACCACGCCGGCGCTGGCCGAGGCCGCGGCGCGCAGCGAAGTCGAGCGGCTGAAGCTTGAACTGGCCGCGAAGCAAGGCGAGTTGGATGCCGCACGCTCGGCCCCGGCGCCGGCCGCGCCGCTCGAGCCGGGTCCACTCGCGGCGATCGAGGCGGCTGCGGCGTCCCGATGGCCTGCAATTACCGGCATCGCAGTGCTCATCGGATTGGCATGCGGATTTTGGCTCGGGTATGCCACGTTGGCGCGGCGCGTACGCCACAAATTCGGGGGGATCAAAGTTTACTAAATGCCGGAAATTCGCGTCCCGCGGTTGACTTAATACTGTGAGCTGCGTCCATAAGGAGAAGCAGGCACGTAGCGCCCCCGGCCGGTAGAGCCTAAACTCCCCTCGATGTACGACCTCAGACGTAACGATTACGACGTCGCGAACTCCGTTCAAGTCAGCTCCACCGCTGCGGTCAGTCACGCCGTCCGTGAACTTTTCACAACAACGTGGCCCGGCGGAATATTTCGGCAAGGTCGCGGTTGCCTTTGAGGACTTCGACAAGCTCTTTACCGGCCGCATGCCCGGCTACCACGGCGTCGATACGCTGTATCACGACCGCCAGCACTCCCTCGACATGACGCTCGCGATGGCGCGGCTGCTGGTCGGCTACGAGCGCACCGTCGAAGCCCGCCTGCGCTTCGGCGCCGAGCGCGCCGCCTGGCGCTGGTCACCTCGCTGTTTCATGACGCCGGCTACATCCGCGAATTCGATGATCGCCAACATCAGCAACGGGGCCGAGTTCACGCTGTATCACGTCACGCGCAGCGCGCGTTTTCTGGCGCGCTACCTGCCGAGCATCGGCCTGGAAAACTGGGTGCCCGTGGCCACGCGCATCGTCCATTTCACCGGTTACGAGATCAAGCTGAATCATGATCCAGCTCGCCGACGCCCAGCGACCGCAAGCTCGGACATCTGCTCGGCACCGCGGATTTGATCGCGCAGATGGCCGATCGCTGCTACCTCGAAAAATGCCGCGACCGGCTCTATCCGGAGTTCGTGCTGGGGGGCGTGGCTGCCAGCACCGGCGTCGACGGGTCGCTGCGCGTGCGCTACAGCTCCGGCCTGGATCTGCTGCGCCAGACGCCGGAGTTCGTGCGCGAGACTTTTGTTGCACGCCTGGAAGGCGAGTTCGAACATGCCTACCGCTACCTCGAATGTTTGTTCGGCGGCAAAAACCCCTATCTTGAGGCGATCGAGCGCAATCTGGGATATTTGCATCGTGTGCTGCGCACCGAGCGTTGGCCGATGCTGCGGCGTAATCCGCCGCTTTTCACCGCCGAGGACACGCAGATCAATCAGGTTCGCGGCTTGATGCTGAACCGGTTGAAAACGCTCTGGGCCTAAGGCAGGTCGATCGCCGCGACATAGCGCGCGTGCAATTCCTCGAGACTCTCCAGCACGGCTTGCTTGCCCAGCAGCGGCGCGTCCGCAAGCGCCGTCCGCAACACCTGCGGAGTCAGGCGCCGTCGGGCCTCCTCTGCGACCGGCGCGAAGCTGAAATGCCAGGGCTCCGGCTGCACGCCGGAGCGCACGCCGCTGAAAGGGGCGGAAGAATCCGTAGCGCGGCGCATGCACGCTGAGCCAAAGATCCAGATCCGCAAACGGTCCGCCGGGCGCAAACTCGGCGCGCGTCAGTTTGACCTCATAGCCCGCTTCACCTGCGCGGCGATCGACCAGATCCAGGTCGGTGCCCCAGTGATGGCGGCTGGCGCCCGGCAACGCCGACCACAGCAAAATGGCGTCGATGCGCTGCCGCGGCGTGAGCCGCGACCCGTCGAGCGTCGCGCCGGCGGCGTCCAACAGCGGCCTCTCGCCGCTGAACTTGCCGTTCCAGATGGCGAGTTGCCGGGCAAAATCGCGAAAACCGCTCAGGGGTGCCAGGTCGATACCCTCGGCTGCAAAGCGGCGCGGCGCAGGTTCATAAACGGCGCCACCACGTGGGCGTGCAGCAGACACGGCGGGTCGGCGACGGCCACGACGTGCGTGCGCGCTTGACCCGTCAGCTCGGCGTCGTTCAAGAAGCCACGCCGCGAGCCGAGGCGAACTCGGCCACCTGGTCGAACACGCGGGCGAATATGCCGACTTCCTGGGCGCCCGAGATCGTGTACTGACCATCGAAAATGTAGGTCGGTACGCCGGTAATTCCCAGCACGGCTGCGTGGCGTTCCGCCGCCACCACGCCGTCCTGTCCCGCCCTCAAGATCAGCGCATTGCGCGCATCCGCTCGCATTCAGACCCGACGTCGGCGGCCAGCCGCACCAGTTCTTCGGGATCGCCGATGTCGCAGCCTTCCTCGAAGTAGGCGCGCATGATGCGATCCTTGATCGCCGCCTGCAGACCGCTGCGCGCCGCGTGCGCGATGAGAAGGTGCGAGCGGCGGGTGTTGGGAATGCGGCTGATCAAATCGAAACGGAAATGAATTCCGCTGGCCTCCCCAAGCCGTTCGAGTTCCGCATGCGCCTGCTCGAGGCGGGCTTGATCGGGCATCTTCGCCGCCATGTAGGTCTCGCGATCCACGCCCTCGACCGGCACGTCGGGGTTCAGCTCGAACGGCCGCCAGACGACGCTCGGTTCGTATTGCGGACGCGCCGCGATCGCCAGGTCGAAGCGCCGTTTCCCCAGGTAGCACCAGGGACAGACCGTGTCCGAATAGATATCAATACGCATATGAGGCGCCCATGAAGCCTGGATTGTACCCTCGCCCCTTATGGGGGTTGGCCTGAACAGGTATGATTATCGGCTTAGAGAAGGGGTACTGCACGAGCGATGGCACGAAGCCTCAAAACCAGCTATTTGTTGCTTGCCTTCGGCGTCAGCGTGGTGCTTGCGCTGGTTCTGGGCGGACTGGCGTATTACGAGCATCGGGTCAACACCTCGGATGCCAACCAGCTCACTTATGCAACGGTCGAACAAAAACTTGAAACCGACCTGCAGGCGCGCGCCCGGTCGCTGAGCAACATCACCAGCACCTCGCTGGCGCCCGCGCTCAAGGAGGGCAACAACGCCCGCGTGGCCGCGATTGCCGCCAGGCTCCTCGACGAGCGCGACATCGAGCGGGTCGAGATCTGGGGTCCGCACAACGACGTCTTGTATTCCGGCAGCAATCCCGAGGCGCGGCCGACCAGCCTGGGGCCGTTCGTGCTGCGCACCGACCTGCAGCCCGCCGGCGCCCTCGAGCTATGGATGAGCCGTGCGGAGATGCAGGACACCCTGTCGAGCATACGCACGCAGCTGCTCAGCAAGCAAGGCGTTCAAACCAAGCGCATCCGCAGCATCTTCACCATCATCACGGTGCCGCTCTTCATCCTGGGACTGCTCGGCGCGTGGCTGATCGCGCGCAGGCTGTCGGGTCCCATCGCGGCGCTGGTGAAGAGCGCCGACCGCATCGGCGAGGGCGACTACACCCGGCCGCTCGCCGTGGTGCGCAGCGATGAACTCGGCGATCTGCAATTTGCGCTCGAGCGCATGCGCCAGAACCTGAACGAAACGACCATCACCAAGAATTACCTCAATACCGTGCTCAACAGCCTGAGCGACGCGGTGTTCGTCACCTCTCCGGACGGCATCGTCAAAAGCTGCAACGAGGCCGCGCAAGCGCTGTTGGGCTATTCCTCGGAGGAATTGGTCGGCAAGCCCCTGCTCGGCTTCATCGATGATGTGCATCGCAGCGCCTTCGATCCGACGCATTCCGCGGCGGAGGCGCGCGAGACCGTGCTGCGCACCGCCAGCGGCCAGACCATCCCGGTTTCCATCGCGAGTTCCGCGATCGATTCGCAGGACCCGCAGTTTCAGGGCAACATCTACGTCGCGCGCAACATCACGGAGCGCAAGCGCGCCGAGCGCCGCATCCGCTACCTCGCGCGCTACGACACGCTCACCAAGATGCCGAACCGCATGCAGTTCCAGCATCTGCTGCAGCAGGCGATTGCGCGCGCGCGCCGCAACCAGCGCTCGCTGGCGCTTTTGTACCTGGACCTGGACCGTTTCAAGGAGGTCAACGACACCTTCGGCCACGCGGCCGGCGATCGGACGCTGGAAATATTGAGCGAACGGCTGACCCGAAACCTGAGCAAGGACGCCGTGATCGGCCGGCTCGCCGGCGATGAGTTCGCGATGTTCATCGACGATCTGCCGGTGGACACCGACAACCGCGCCGCCCTGGCCGCCCTGGCGCGCACCCTGCTCGATGAAATCAGCCGCACCTTCTACGTCAATCAGCAGGAGGTCTACCTCACCGCCAGCGTCGGCATCGCCATTTGCCCCTACGATGCCGAGAACGTGATCGACCTGATCCGCAACGCCGACGCCGCGATGTATCACTCGAAGCAGAACGGCGGCAACTCTTGCGCCTTCTATGTTCCCAGCATGAATGCGGCGGCGGTCGAACGGCTGATGCTCAAGAGCAAGCTGCGGCGCGCGCTGGAGCGCGACGAGCTGGTGATTCTGTATCAATCGAAAGTGGACTTGCGCAGCGGCCGGGTGGTCGGCGCCGAAGCGCTGCTGCGCTGGCGGCTGCCCGGTCACGGCGATATTTCTCCCTCGCATTTCATTCCGCTCGCCGAAGAAACCAGTCTGATCCTGGATATCGGCGAGTGGGTCTTGAATCGCGTCTGCGCGGACTATCGGGAGTGGCAGAAGGTCGTGCCGCAGCCCGGCCGGATTGCGATCAATCTGTCGCTGCGGCAACTCAAGCAGGCCAGCTTCATCGCGCGCTGCCGCAGCGTATTCCGCAAGAATGGCGTATCGCCGACCTGCTTCGAGCTCGAAGTGACCGAGACCACCTTGATGACCGACCCGAAGCGCACCATCGGCCTGCTGAACGAGCTGTATGCCATGGGCCTGCACCTCGCCATCGATGATTTCGGCACGGGATACTCATCGCTGTCGGCCCTGCAGCAATTTCCGATCGGCACCTTGAAGATCGACCAATCGTTCGTACGCGACGTCGCCGTGGACACGAACGACGCGGCCATCGTGCGAACCATCATCGACATGGGCAAGAGCCTCGATCTCGAGGTCATCGCCGAGGGCGTGGAGGAGGCCGAGCAGCTTGAATTCCTGCGCAAGCATGGCTGCTACTACGCCCAGGGCCGCCTGTTCGGCGACGCCATGGAGGCCGACAAGTTGCTCGGGCATTCTCGCCGGCCAGGAGGGCGGCGTGCCGCACCATGCCGCCTTGTGCGCGCCGACGGTGCTGCGGCCGCTGCGCCTCTCCTCGTAGCCTGTGCTCTGCGCGCGCGATCTCACGCTGCGGCGCGGCCCGCAGGCGCTGTTCGAGCAGGTCGACTTCACGGTTTTTCGCGGCGACAAGGTCGGCATAACCGGGGCAAACGGCAGCGGGCAATCCAGTCTGTTCGCGGCCATATTGCGGCGAGCTCGCCCCCGACCGCGGCGACATCGATCTGCCGGCGGCGCTCAAGATCGCACACGTCGAGCAGGAAATCGCCGCGAGCTCGCGGCCCGCGATCGAATTCGTGCTGGACGGCGATGCCGAGCTGCGCGCGCGTGCAGCTCGCCATCGAAGATGCGGAAAGGCGCGACGCCGCCATGGCGCTCGCCGAGCTTTATGCCTCTTTGGAGGCGATGGACGGTTATCGCGCCAAGGCGCGCGCGGCCGCTGTCATGCACGGCCTCGGGTTCACGGCGGCGGATCATGAACGCGCGGTTGCGGAGTTTTCCGGCGGCTGGCGGGTGCGCCTCGCCATGGCGCGCGCGCTCTGCTCGCGCGCCGACCTGCTGCTGCTGGACGAACCCACCAACCACCTGGATCTGGACGCGATCGTGTGGCTGGAGGAATGGCTCCTGGGCTTCCCCGGCACTTTGTTGATGATTTCGCACGACCGGGAATTCTTGGACGCGATCATCGGCCGCGTATTGCACATCGAGCATCGCAGCATCCGCGGCTACGCCGGCAACTATTCGCAATTCGAGCAAAAACGCGCCGAGGAATTGGCGCAGAAATCGCTCCTGCACGCCCGCCAGGTGACGACGCATCGCGGAAATCACCTCGCTTCGTGAATCGCTTTCGCGCCTCCGCCACCAAGTCGCGGCAGGCGCAGAGCCGGCTGAAGATGCTGCAGCGGATGGAGCGCATCGTGCCGGCGCATGTCGACAGTCCGTTCGAATTCGAATTTTCGCAGCCGCTGAAAACGCCGCGGCCGCTCTCACCGTGGAAGACGCGGTCTGCGGCTACGGCGCTGCGCCGGTATTGAGCGGCATCAATGTGTCGATCGGGCCGCTGGATCGCATTGCGCTGCTCGGTCCGAACGGCGCGGGCAAATCCACCTTCGACGAAATTGCTTGCCGGCGAATCGCCGGCGCTCCAGGGCAGGCGGATCGCCGGCCGCCGGATCTATCGATCGGATATTTCGCGCAACAGCAATTGGAGCAGCTCATGCCCGATTGCGACGCTTTTTGGCACGTGCGCAACCGCGGCGGTGCGGAGTATGCACAGGGCGACGAGCAGCGCGTGCGCGACCACTTGGGGAGCTTCGGTTTTCAGGGCGACCGGGCGTTCGAGCCGGTGGCCCGATTCTCCGGCGGCGAGAAGGCCCGGCTGACCCTGGCCCTGCTGGTGGCGCGGCGGCCCAATCTATTGCTGCTCGACGAGCCGACCAACCATTTGGACATCGAAATGCGGCAGGCGTTGACCGTGGCGCTGCAGAGTTTCGAGGGCGGCCTGGTCGTGGTGTCGCACGACCGGCACTTGATCAAGTCGGTTGCCGACTCGCTATGGCTGGTGGCGGACGGAAAATTGCAGGAGTTCGCCGGCGATCTCGATGACTATCAGCAGTGGCTGCGATCGCGCCGCGGCGCGGCGCCGGCGGCCGCCGCCGCCAAATCCGGCGCAGCGCCGAAGAAGGCGCCGGTTGAACGCAAGGCGGCACGCCTCGATCCGCTGGCGAAGCTGCGTCAACAGCTCGCCCAAGTCGAGGCGCGAATCGCGGCGGTGGCCGCCGAGCGCGCCTTGCTCGAGACAGAATTGGCCGCGAATCCTGCCGAGCTCAAAGCCGCCATGCGGCGCGCGAATTTGCAGAGAGACGCCGCGTACCTGGAATCCCAGTGGATGGAAATCGGCACCGCGCTCGAAGCGGCCGAGGCCGCGCAAGCGGAGCGGCGCCCCGCGGAGCCTACCTGACCTTCAGCGTACGCTCGACGCCCACGGCGATTTCCGAAAGCGCATGGTCGGCGGCCCGGTTGTAGGCATCGACAATCGCGCTCATGCGATTGTCGGTTGCCGCTTCATGCACATCGGATTCGAAGCGCGCGAGAATGCGCCGGTCGCCGGAGTTGCCGATGCGCGCCTGCAGCTGCACGTGCACCGTCGGCGGACCGCCCGCCGCGGAGTACTCCGCCTGGAAATCGGTCACTTGGATTTCCAGCCAGTACGGGCTGCCGAACACGGATGCATCGGCGCTCGCGTTGCGCAGGCCGGGATTCGCGTGAAATTGCTGCACCGCCAGGTCCTGCAATACCTCATCGAGCGGTCCGCTCCAGCGCACGTCCGCGAAATAGTCCATATGTCGGTCCGGATAAAGCGCCGCGATCCGGTCGGTGTCGAGTCCCGCCCGCACCCTCGGGCGCAGGACCGCCAGATCGCTGGGAAGATCGCTGCCCGGCGCATCCACAGCCGGCGCAGCGCGCGTGGCCCCGAGCAGGTACATGGTGGGCGGCGCAGTCTTGTTTTTGAACAGCGATCCGGCGCAGGCCGCGAGCCACACGCCGAGCAAGACCAGCAGCAGTGTGCGCTTCACTTGGGCACCTCGATTCCGCGGTAGTTGGACTCGTAGATCAGCTGCGCCGGATTTTGCTTCAGGCTCCGCGATAGGTCCCGGAAATCGCGGACCGCCTGGCGGCTCTCGCGCAGCAGTTGCTCGAATTCCGGCAGACTCTGTTTGGAGAAGCGCGAATAGCCCGGCTCGTTCTCGGTCACGAAGGCATTCAAGCGCGCCGTGGTTTTGGCGAGATTGTCGGAAATCCGGCGGATATTGCCGAACGCGGCCTCGAGGTCCGGCGAGCCTTGGGTTATGAGGCCGTGCAGGTCCGCGACCGTGCCTTGCACCTCCTGGGTCGTGCGGCGAACCTCCACCAGGAGCTGCCGCGCCTCGCGCAGCGTCTCCGGTAATCGCTCGCTCGCGAGCCGGACATTCTCCAGCGTCGCCTTGAGCCCGCGCACATTTTCGTCGCTGAAAATCTCATTGAAATGATTCGCCAATTCCACCATGTGAGTGGTCAATGCGGGCAGATTGCTCAACAGCACGTCGAAATCGGAGCGCCGCGAGCGAATCATCGGGTAGTGTTGGCCCTGCGCCATCACGCCGGTGGACTCCGCCTTCGGGTCCTGCTCCAGATCGATGAACAGCAGCCCGGTCACTCCCTGCAGGCTCAAAGAAGCGCGGGTGCGCTCGTCGATGGGCGCGGTCGAATCGATGTCGACGATCACCTGCACGCGTCTTGCGCTGCTGCGGATCCAGCATGATGCGCACGACCCTGCCCACGTCGACGCCGAGATAGCGGACCGGGCTGCCGGCGGTCAGTCCGCTGACCGAGCCGGGAAAATAGATCTCGTACCGCTGGTAAGTGCGCCGGTCCTGCTGATCGGTGTACCAGAACACGAACGACACGGCCATGGCGATCACCAGCAGCACGAACGCGCCGACCGCGACGTAATTGGCGTCCCTATCCATGGGCACTCCTTGGCCGCGTCCATCTCGGCGGCCCGCGCCCGCGGCCCGTGGAAATATTCGCGGATCCAGGGTTCTGGTTCTCGAGCATCCCGGGCAGCGTGTCGCTGATCATGCGCCCGTCGATGATGACGCCGACTCGGCTGCAAGTCCGAAACAGGGTGTCCAGATCGTGGGTGATCATGACAACCGTGAGCCGCAGCTGCGCATGAAGGTATAACAGTAGCTCATCGAAGGCCGCGGCGGAAATCGGATCGAGGCCCGCGGTCGGCTCGTCGAGGAACAAGAGCTTGGGTTCGAGCGCCAACGCGCGCGCCAGCGCCGCGCGCTTGACCATGCCGCCGGACAGTTGCGCCGGAAACTTCGCGCCGTCGTCGGGCGCCAGGCCCACCAGCAGCAGGTTCATGTCCGCCAGTTCGTCGAGGGTCTTCTCCGACAATGAATAGTACTCCCGCAGCGGCAGTTGAATGTTCTGCGCGACGGTCAGAGAGCTGATCAGCGCGCCATTCTGGAACGTCACTCCGTAACTTTGCACCAGGCGTGCGCTCGGTCCGGGCCGCGAGGCTGGCGACATCCCGGCCGTAAATCTCGACGCTGCCCGCCGTCCGGATGGCGCAGTCCCAGGATCGAGCGCAGCAGCACCGACTTGCCGGCGCCCGAGCCGCCGACCACGCCGAATGATTTCGTTGCGGCGCCACCTCCATGTCGAGGCCGTCGTGGACCACCTGCGTCCCGAAGCGATTGTGCAGTCCCCGCACGCGGATCGCCGGATTGGCGACTCGGGTCCAGCATCAGAAATCGATCTGCACGAACAGCACGGCAAACAGCGCGTCGGCCAGAATGACCATGAAAATGGACTGCACCACCGCCATTGTGGTCAGGCGCCCCAGCTCGCGGGCCGAATCGCGCACCTGCATGCCGCGGTAGGTGCCGACCATGGCGATGAGACATGGCGAACACCGGCGCCTTGACCAGTCCCGCCCAGAAGGTCGTGGGCGAAAGCGATTCGCGCAGGCGTGCCATGAATTGCGGCAGGGGAATGTGCAGATTGATCAGCGACAGCAGACCGCCGCCGGCGAGGCCCATGGCATCCGCAATCACCGTCAGCAAGCGGCAGCGCGATGCGCGAGCGCCAGCACTCGCGGCACGACCAGCAGCTCGATCGGATTCATGCCCATGGCGCGCAGCGCATCGGTCTCCTCGTTGAGCTGCATCACCCCGATCTCGGCGGCAAAGGCGCTGCCCGAGCGGCCCGCGACGATGATCGAGGTCAGCAGCACGCCCATTTCGCGCAAAGTGGCGATGGTCACCAGGTCGACCACGAAGATATCGGCGCCGAAGCGCGCCAGCTGCTGCGCGCCGAGGTAGGCCACGATCACGCTGATGAGAAATGCGATCAGCGAGACGATCGGAATCGCGGTAATGCCGGTCTCGTACACATGCCGGGCCACCGAGGAACCGCGCCAGCGCGCGGGGGCGGGAGAATGCCTCGCCGATCACCGCCGCGATGCGCCCGAGGAACACGATCACGCCGCGCGCGTGGACGCCTTGCAGCATCGACCAGCGCCCGAGCTTGCCGACCAGGCGCTCCAGGGTCTGCTGCGGCGTGCCTGCCGTACGCGGCATGCCGTTCGACATGGAGTTTCTGCAGCAGTTCGAGAAAATGCGGCGGATTGCCCGCGTGCCGCACCTCGAGGGCAGCGCCGTTTCGGCCAAGCGGCGCAGCAGCGCCCAAGCGGTGCTGATGCCGGGTGTCCGTGCCGGGTCCAATCGCACAGCAGTTTTCCGTGCAGCGCGGCGGGCAGCTTTTTCAGCCGCACTTCGATGCGCGGCATCGCCGCCAACGACCAATCGCCCGACAGCAGCAGCCGCCAGCCGTCGCCGTCCGGCTCGAGCGCCAACGGGTCCGTCATTGTTGCACTCATAGCGATATGCTAGCAGGCAATGGGGCACAACGATCCGCTGTTACAGATCCTGATCCTGCTCGCCGCGTCGGTGTGCGTGGTCGCCGCGGTCCGCAAATTGGCGTTGCCGGCGATCCTGGGTTATCTCGCGGTCGGCATGCTGCTCGGCCCGCACGCCCTCGCCCTCGCCGCGGACAACGAGACCACGCAACTGCTGGCGGATTTCGGCGTGGTGTTCCTGGTGTTCACCCTGGGCCTGGAGTTCTCGCTGCCGCGGCTGGTCGCGATGCGCTGGGAGGTGCTGGGTGTCGGCGGCGCGCAGGTGCTGATCACCACGGGCGTCGTCGCGGCGGTTGCCGCCGCTTGCTTCCACGTGGCGCCGGCCATCGCCGTCCTCATCGGCGGCGCGGTCGCCATGTCCTCCACCGCCATCATCATCGCGCAGCTGACCGAACAGTCCGAGAACAACCGCACCCACGGCCGGCTCGCCGTGGCGATCTGTCTGTTTCAGGACCTGAGCTTTCCGCTGTTGCTGGCGCTGCTGTCGGCGCTGCGCGGCGGCGTCGGTTCGGCCGATGCGGCGCATATTTTGGGCGCCATCGGCATCGCCGCGCTCGCGCTGCTGCTGGTGCTCGCGGCCGGCAGATGGCTGCTGCGCCCGCTGTTCATCGCTGATCGCCTCGGTGCGCTCCGCGGAGCTGTTCTCCCTCGCGGTGCTGCTCGCCGTGCTGGCTTCGGCTTGGGCCACGCAGGCGGCGGGCCTGTCGCTGGCGTTGGGCGCTTTTCTCGCCGGCATGATGCTTGCGGAGACCGAATTCCGGCATCAGATCGAAGCCACGATCCGCTCCTACCGTGAAGTGCTGCTTGGGCCTGTTCTTCATCACGGTCGGAATGTTGCTCGACGTCGGATTGCTGTTGCGCGATCTGCCGCTGGTGACGGCCATTCTTGCCGGCATGCTGCTGCTGAAAGCGGCGGTGATTGCCGTCGTGGCGCAGCCCGCCACCCACAGCTGGTTCAAGTCGCTGCGCACCGGCGTGATCGTCGCGCCAGGGCGGCGAGTTCGGTTTCGCGTTGCTGATTCTGCTGCTGCGCAACGAACTGCTCGACCAGGGCCTGGTGCAGCCGCTGCTGGCCGCGATCGTGCTCAGCATGGTGTTGTCGCCGCTGATCATCCGCCACAACCGGCGCATCACCCGCATCCTGTTGCGCGAAACGGGCAATCCGCAAACCGAAGCCATGCGCCATGAGCGCGTGACCTTGGCGCGCCGCCGGCCGCGAGCACGTGGTGATCTGCGGCTTTGGCCGCGTCGGACAAAACATTGCGCGCGTGCTGGAACAGTCCGGCCTCGAGTACATCGCGCTCGAGGTGGACCCGCAGCGCATTCGCACCGGCCGCCAGGCCGGCGATCCGGTGGTCTACGGCGATGCCGCGCAAGTCAAGGTGTTGGAGAACGTCGGCGTCCGGCATGCGAGCGTCGTGGTCGTGACGTTTGCGAATCCCGACGTCGCATTGCGGATCCTGCGTGCGGTGCGCGAATTGCGCGCCGATGTGCCGATCCTGGTGCGCACCCAGGACGATACCAAGCTGACGGAGTTGCAGGCCGCGGGCGCGACCGAAGTCGTGCCGGAAACCTTCGAGGCCAGCCTGATGCTGCTGTCGCACCTGCTGTTGCTGGTGAAACTGCCGGTGGCGCCGGTGCTGCGCACCGTGAACGACATCCGCAGCCATCGCTACGGCATGCTGCGGCAATACTTTCGCGATTCCGGCGAGGAGCATCTGGACGCGACCCACGCATTTCGCGAAGAGTTGCACAGCGTCATCCTGCCGCCGCATGCCTGGGCGGTCGGCCGCAGCATCACGGATCTCAAAGCGCGCGGCGGCGAGGTCGTGGTCAACGCGGTGCGGCGCGACGGCATTGTCGGACGCGACCCGGGCCCCGACACCGTGTTCAAGGAGGGCGACGTGGTGGTCGTTTACGGCACCCCGGAAGCGCGTGGAACACGCGGAAACACTGCTTTTGATGGGCTAAAGCGCCGAAAAGCGCCGCCCCCGAAATACCCCTTTACAAGCCCCCGCCGGCCTCGCATAGTACTGACAGCTGTTTAAGGGCAAACCCGCCGAAAGGTGGGGACGCAAAACCACCGGTCTAAGGGGCTTCCTGAAGAAGCCTGACGATAGCGGGGTCGCCAGTGAATCTCAAAGCGCACATGCGCATGCAGAACCGCCAGGTTTTGTGCCCCCCACAGCGTTTTTTTAGCTCATGTTCCGGGGGGAAGCTATGGTGAACAAAGTCATTGATCCGCGAGGCGCGGATTCATCGGGCATCTATCGGCGGCCGCGGCTGGTCTTGCGCCTGAAGCGTTTCGAAGACATTCCGAGTCTGCTCGAAAAGACCAAGAGCTATCCCACGCCCGTGCGCATGGTCGGCGCCGATTATTCGCAGACCCGCTGCGTGGGCGGCGACGGCGGCACCACGGTCGATACCGGCGGACTCGATCAGATCGTGGAATTTGGCGAACACAGCGTGCGGGCCCAGGCGGGCGTGCGCGTCAGCACGCTGGTCAAGGCGCTTGCCGAGCGCGGCCAGGAGCTGCCGCTGACGCCCGAAATGGGCGAAATTTCCCTCGGGGCGATGGCGGTGACCACCTTGCCGCAGGCCTCGTACGGTCCCGGGATGGCTCAAATGTCGTCCTGCGTTACCGAAGTGAACTTGATCACTCCGCAGGGCAAGCAGATGAAGGTCACCGAGCGCGAACGCGACCTCATGCGGGTGCTGCATTCGAGTTTCGGGTTGCTGGGCGTCGTGTACGAAGTCGTGCTGCGCGTGCGGCCCCTGACGCCGGTAAAAATCGACTACCAGGTGATGACGCTGAAGGAGTTCAGCTCCCGGTATGCCGGCTTGGCGTGAATCGCCCGGCGCACTGCGCCTGCATGTCTCGCCCTTCAACGACCGCATCACGCTCGAGCGCCGCACGCTCGACGAGTCGGCGGCCATCAGCCGCTCCGGCATCTGGCAAATCAAGCAATCCGTGATGCGCAATGTGCTGCCCGCCTTCGGCTCGACCGTCGGCAGCGTTTTGGCGGCGCCCGGTCTGCGCAACGCGGTCCTGTCGGGGATGCACCGTGCGCTGCGGCGGCGGCAGCCGCGGCGTCATGATGTATTCGCACGAATGGATGCGCGACATGCCGAAGGAAGCCTGGAAGGCCCGCCATACCTACAGCCTGTGGGCGTTCCCGCAAGCCGATTATCCGAAACTGCTCGGCGACTATTTCGCGTTCTGCAAGTCGTACTACAAGCAGCATCGCTATCGCGGCAACGTCGTCAGCGGCGCCAGCCGCCTGCATCAGGACCGCGGTTCTCTGTTCAGCGCAAGCTATTCCGGCCCCATGTTTACTCTGGAGCCCTCATCGAGCGGCGAACAAGGCTGGGACGATTTTCTGATCGACTTCAACGATTTCGCGTCGTCGCATGGCGGCGTGCCCACGTTCAATCAGAGCGCGCGCGCTGCAGCCGGAACACGTCGCCAAGGCCTTCGGCGAGCGTGCCAAGCTGTTCCGCGCGCTGCGGCAGCGCACCGATCCGCTGAACCGGCTGCGCAACAGCTACTTCGCATACCTGCTGGGCTAGCCGAGCGGGCGCAGCGGGGGCGCGAACGGCGGCTCAAAGACCCGCTACGATCTTGGCCTTGATGGATTCGAATTCCGAATCGCTGATGAGCTTGGCATCGAGCATCTCGCGCGCTTGACGCAGCCGGCGCGCCGGTTCGGATTCCGCACCCGCCGCGTCGCCGCCGTATCCCGGCGTTGCGCCGCTGATCTGCACGCCGCCGGATTTTGCACGCAGTTCCTCCAGTTCGCGCACGCGGCGCTTCTCGCGCCACACCTGATCGTGCTGCTGGCAGATTCGATACATTGCCTGTGCCTGATCCTTGTGCAGGCCCTCGAAGCTCCAAACCCGGTTCACCTCGGCGCCGATATTGAGATCGGAGCTGCTTTGCGCGATCACGATGAGGTCGGCGGCAAGGATTCCGGCGCTGATGCGCGTCTCCTTGAGGTCCTGCCAGCGGATGTCGGCTGAATCGTAGCCGCCGAACAGGCGCCGCTTGAGCGAAATGAAGCGACCGCTGGTGGCCGCGATGAGCGCGCGCCGATGATTGAGCGCATATAGACGGCGCTGCGCCGCCCAGGCTTCGAGAGTCTCGCCGCTCGTCAGGAGCCCCTGCAGCGTCGCGAGCGCCTCCCCCAAGCCCAAATCATCGGCCGCGGTGCCGGCGCCCATACATCAGGCCTTGTCCTGCAGATGCGCTTCGAGGAACCAAAGATACTTGTCGATTTCGCGGGAAATTCCGGTGAACAGATCCGCCGTATCCGCATCGCCCAACTCGTCGGTGTCGGTGATGGCCGCGCGCACCGCTTTGCCGTAAACCGACAACTGCGTGGACAAATAAAATAAATGATCCTTGCCGGACGTGATGCTCAAGGGATAGTTCTTCAGTTTGCTGCGCTTGGCGGCGACCGCGACCGTGCCTTCGGCGGTTCCTCCCAGGCTGGTGACGCGTTCGGCGATTTCGTCGATCTGTTCCAATACCGCATCGGAGAGCTTGTCGAAAAGTTCGTGCAAGGCAATGAAATTGGGGCCCTTCACATTCCAGTGCGCCTGCTTGATCTGGCTCTGCAGATCGATGGCGTAGGCCAGGCGATCGTTCAAAATGGCGGCAACGTTGCGGCGGACTTTCTCCGACAGATCGATCTTTGTCTTGTACATTGGCAGGCCCCTTCGAAATAGCGAAAAACTGCCGGCTATTTTGCACTGCTTTGGCGGCGAATCCCAAGAAAGAAAGTAATGTCGGGCGCGGTGTTGACGGCGGCATCCTCCGCGAGGCCAAATTCGATGCGCCAGGCGTCGCCCAGCCGGCGTATCGCGCCCACGCTGAGCTGCAGGCTCGGCCCCAGGAATCGCAGATTGCTGTCCTCGACCCGGCCGGTCTGACCGTCGAGCTGCGCGCGCAACGACCACGCCGTCCCCAGCCGCCGCGTGGCCGCAAAGCGCGCGAACAGAGACGTGCGGTGAGCCGCGCCGCCAAATATTTCATCGCCGCCAGGCTGTGCCAGCCCGAGCTCGGCGGCCAACTGCCATTGCGGCCGGCGCCAGGCTTCGTGCACCCAGACCGCGCCGTCCCAGGCGCCGTCGCCGGTGAGTCTGGCGGCTGAGCCGGTCGGCGCCGCCAATCCTCCCCACACGGAAATCGTTCTGGCGGCCTCATCGAGCGCATACCAGCCGATCTCGCCGGAGATATCGCCGAGGCTCGTCCGCGGCTGGCTCAAATCGATGCTGGCGTTGCCGGAGTAGGCGTAGATCAGTTGATTGTGTGGATAGAACGGCCGATTTCCCGGGTTGAGCCCGAACCAGCGATGCCACCGGTCGATGGCCGAGTCCAAAAAGCCGCCGCTGTCGTTGATGACGGGAACGGTGAATCGAAATCGCCAGGACCCGTACAGGGCGTCTTCGAACGTTAGGCGCAGTGTGTGGCTCTCGCCGTCCACCAGCAGGCTCTCTTGACCCCTGTCTTCCACGTTGAGCGTGTTGCTGATCGACAGCGTCGCCGAAAGGTCCACGCCGTCGCTCAAGCGCGCATCGCTCGGCAACGGCAGATAAAAGCCGCGGATCAGCGGATTTTCATCGCGCACCGGAAAAAATTCATCGGCGCCCGCGGGACCCGTGGCCACGATGAGCGCCGCGACGGCGGACGAGAAGGGCGGCGCGCGCCGGCCCCGGCGGGGCGTCGCGCCCCGCATCAGTTCAAATCTCGGAGCGGCGCATGCGCAGCTGGATGGCGGCGACGATGAACACGATTCCCACCGCGACCCCTATCCACGTTTCGGCACTGCTGAAAAATCCGCTGGGGTTGATCAGATGCCATACGCTGGGTACGGCAGAACCGGCATTATCCACAACGCCGCCATCATGAGTCCAATTGTATTTCGAGCCGTTGAAGGACACCTCCGGCAGCGCCATCAACCGCCGCGTGATGAGGTGGCCGACCATGTGCGTCCCGAAAAATACCCGCTCGAATAAATAGAGCACCAGCGGCGGCAATATGGCCCACAACATGACCGCGCGCTTCGCCCAGGCGGACACCAGCATCAGCCAGCCGGCAACCGGCAGATACCACACGGCCGTCGTGACGATGGCGTAGATCCACAGCACCTGCACCTGCCACCAGACGTCGCCGTTCCACAGCGAGCTGCCGATCGAGGCCCGTGCCCGTATCGACAAAATGAAGGCGGCGAGCAACGCGGTTGCGTCCGCGGCCGCGAAATACACCAGCGGAATGATGATCATGCCGACCAGCAATTTGCACAGCACCGTCGTTGAATCCGATATCGGCAGGGACTTCCAGAACAGGATGCTGCGGTCCTTGCGGTCCGTGTACAGGCAGTCCAGCAGATACCAGGTCGAATAGACGCCCATGACCAGGTAGAACATCGCGCCGACGACCACCAGGAAGGCGGCGGCGGCTTCCTCGGATTCATGCGGCGAGACGAGGCGCGGAATGCTGACCTGGCCGAACAGCGCGGCGAGCAGAAGCAGAGCGCCGAATGCCGCGGGAATCATCCAGATTGCGCGGTTTTCCCAGAATTCCCGGCGGATGAGCCAGTTGCTGTTGTTCACGCTGCACCTCCCGAAAGCTTGGCGACGAAAAGATCGGCAACGCTCGGGGTGTGGATTTCGCCAAATGCCTCGAGTTTGCCCGGGTCGACGTTCTCGAAATACAGCACGACCTTGCCGAGGATGTGACGCTCGTAAAACGGCTTTTCCGCCCGTGCCGCATCCAGCCGATCCGCGTTTACCGCCACCGCGACGAAGCGCGTCGCGACATCCTCCAGCGTGCTGTCCAGAACGATGCGGCCTTTGTCGATGAACAGGATGTCGGTGAGCAGATTTTCGACTTCTTCGACCTGGTGGGTCGTGATGAGGATGGTGCGCGTCTCATCCATGTAATCGTTGACCAGCGCGTCATAAAAAGCGCGGCGTGCGAGGATGTCCAATCCCAGTGTCGGTTCGTCCAGCACCAGAAGCTTCGCATCGATGGCCATGGTCAGCGCCAGATGCACCTGCGTTTTCATTCCCTTCGACAATTCCCGCATGCGGCGCTTGCCGGTGATCTGGGTCTTGGCCAGGAATGCCGTGGCGCGATCGCGGCGAAACCGCGGGTGCACGCCGGCGACGAAATCGATGGCTTGATCGACGCGCAGCCACGACGGCAGCACCGCCACATCGGCGATGAAGCAACAATCATTCATGAGTTGCGTGCGCTCGCGAAAGGGTTCGCGGCCCAGGACGGTCAGCTGACCTTCGTAATGGGTAAGGCCGAGGATGGCGCGCAGCGCGGTGGTTTTGCCGGCGCCGTTGGGACCGATCAGTCCCACGATGCGTCCCGCCTCGACCTTCAGGTTGGCGCGATCGAGCGCCAAGTGAGCGCCGTATTTCTTGGTCAGATCTCGAGCTTCAATGAGCGCAGGCATAGTGATTCTCATTCTTCCGTGGGCAGGCTGCCGCGGGGCGGAGGTGCCGGATGGGTAAGCGCCGGTGTTTGCGAAAAGAGTTCCTCTGAGGAGAATCCCAGCCGGTTGATGACGGCGAGAATCTGCGGCCAATCTTCGTGCAGGAAGCGTTCGCGTTCGCCGGCCAGCAGCAATCGTCGGGCGCCCTCGCTGACAAACATGCCGCGGCCACGGCGCTTTTCGACCAGGTTTTCATCGACCAGCTGCTGATAGCCCTTCAGCACGGTGAGTGGATTGAGCCGGTAGTCGGCAGCCACGGCCCGTACGGAGGGCAACGGATCGCCCTCCTTCAGCGCGCCCTCCAGAATCAGGGCCACCATTCGATCGCGGAGTTGGCGATAGATCGGTTGGTTGTCGTTCCAGTTCGGGTCCATTTGTCGCTCGATGTGCCTTCCCTAAGTGTGGGGGACATATAGCACGGTAATCTACCAGAGCGCCGAGCTTCTAAAGCTCAGGCTACGTCGTTCAGAGTCTGCGCGGCGTTGCTGGCCAGCGAAGCCACCGCGGTCGGCTGCTGCAACTGCGCATTGAACAGGTAGGCCATGCCGCCCATGATCACGCTGTTGAAAATCAAAGCGAGCGCCAGGGCTGTCAGCTTGGTTGAGATTGAGGTGTTCATGATCGTCTCCTTAAAATGTTTCCGGTCTTCAGTCGGTCATCGAAGGGGTGTTTCGGTGACTTGGTGATATAGTAATATACAACACCACTACATGCAAGCACTTAAAAGAAAATATTTTTCGCCCTAAGTAATTGTTTTTAAAAGAAATATCAAAACAGACCGGAAATATTCGAAAAATAATTGTTCCACCGCCGGGGCTTTGCCCCTGAAGTTCACGCCACGTATGCTGCGAACTTCATGGATGTCCAAGACGCTGACGCAGGATTGATGCTGCGCTACCGGGATGGCGACGCGGCCGCCTTTGCGGCGCTGTACGCGCACTACAAGGGGCCTTTGTACCGTTATCTTTTGCGCCATGTGCGCAGCGCCAGCGCCGCGGCGGATTTGTTTCAAGAAGTTTGGTCGCATTTGATCGCGACGCGCGCGCGCTATGAGCCGCGCGCGAAATTCGCGACCTTCCTGTTTCACATTGCGCACAATTGCGCGATCGATTTTTTCCGCCGCGACGTGAATCTGCGCCGCGTGATGCCGGCGCGCGAGGCCGAGTCTTCGCTGCCGGAAGCCGAGGTCCCCGAGCATCAACGTCCGGACCGGGTCGCCGAATTCGCCGAACAGCAATCCGCCGTGCTGGCCGCGCTCGCGGCGCTTCCGCAGGAACAGCGCGAGGCGTTTCTGCTGCGCGAAGAAACCGGATTGAACGTCGAGGAGATCGCGCGCATCACCGACGTGCCGGTTGAAACGGCAAAGAGCCGCCTGCGTTATGCGGTTCGAAAATTGAAGAACTCACTGCGCCCGATGCAGGAGCCGGAAGCGCTGCGGCTGCGAACCTATGCCTGACGAATCCAAGCCCGATGAACTCGACGCCTATCTGCACGGCGGCAGCGACGTATCGTCGTGGTACCAACGCGGGGCCGCAGCCGCGCCGCCGCCGGAACTCGATCAACGCGTGCTCGCGGCCGCGGGTTCATTGAAGTCGCGGACGCCGTTCAAGCGGCAAAGCCTCGCGCCGTTTGCCCTGGCGGCCAGCGTGCTGTTGTCGCTTGCGCTGATGCTCGCGATGGTGTTCGGTCCGCAGGCCAAAAAGCCGGACGACAAGCCGCGGGTGGTGCGCGTGCGCATCTACAAGAGCGAGCCTGCGCGCACGACGCCCGCAGCGCCGCGCGAGCGCGATCCGGTGCTTTGGCTCGAAGACATCAATGCCTTGCGCCGCGCCGGCCTGCGGGCCGAGGCGGACGCGGAAATGCGCCGCTTCCGCAGCGCCTATCCGGTCTACATCATTCCCATCAGCGAGTGATCGGAATACAAGTGCTTCATCACCGCGTTCGGCCCTTGCGCTTGAGAGCGGTGCTGACGCTATTTTTGCTGGCGTTTGCCGCGGGCGGTCGCGTAACGGCGGCATCCGTGCTGATGATTTCGGTGGATGGACTGAAACCCGAATACGTCCTGGAGGCGGACGCGCACGGACTGAAGATTCCCTTTTTGCGCGGTTTGGTGCAGGGAGGTGCCTACGCCCGCGGCGTGACCGGGGTGTGGCCGACGGTCACGTATCCCAGCCATACCACTCTGCTGACCGGCCTCACTCCGGCCGAACATGGCATCTACAACAACTTGGAATTCGATCCCAAAGGCACCTTTGCGAATGCCTGGTATTGGTATGCGCGGCAGATTCGCGTGCCGACGCTGTGGCAGGCGGCGCACGAGGCCGGCTTATCCACCGCGAGCATCGGCTGGCCCGCGAGCGTGGGCGCGACGGCGGTGGATTTTCTCATCCCGGAGTATTGGCGAGTCGCGCGCTTGACGGACGTCGATCCCTCCGACGCGTTGCTGTTGGCGGCGCTCTCGCGGCCCGAGGGCCTGCTGCAGAAGATGCAGGCGCGTCTGGGTCCTTATATGCGCGGCAATGATCCGAGCCCGCCCGGCGATGAAATAAAGACCCGCTTTGCGTTGGATATCCTAAGAACCCAGAAACCCCGCTTCATGACCATTCATTTGAGTTCGCTCGACGAGGAGCAACACGGACATGGCCCTTTCAGTCCGGAGGCCAATGCGGACCTCGAGGTGATCGATGGCCAACTTGCGCAACTGTTTGCCGCGTCCCGCGCCAACGACCCCAAGGCCATCGCATTGGTGGTATCCGATCACGGCTTCGTGCAAATCACCCACAAAGTGAATCTCATGCAAGCGTTTTTGCGCGCCGGGTTGATGCAGAGCGGCGGCGCGTGGAAGGCGCAGCCGTGGTCCGGCGCCGGGATGGCGGCGGTGATGCTGCATGATCCCGCCGATGCGCAAACCGCAGCGCAGGTGCGCGAATTGCTGCAGGTCATGCGGTCGGATCCCAACAACGGCATCGCCGAGGTGCTGGAGCGCGACGCCATCAAGCAGCGCGGGGCATTCCCCGGCGCATCCTTTCTCATCGTCATGAAGCTCGGCTACTACGCGCTGGCCGACGCCACCAGCCCGCCGGTGAGCGACGTGGCGGGCACTCCCGGCAGCCATGGATTCTCGCCGGAATATCCCGAAATGCGCGCGGCTTTTTTCATCCAAGGTGCCGGCATTGCCCATGGGCGCGACCTGGGATTGATCGACATGCGGCAGGTCGCGCCCACCGTTGCGCAGCTGCTCGGCGTACCCTTGAGGTCGGCGCGGCAGTTGCCGCTGGCCGTGCGTCAATGACGCTGCAGGGCCATTTCGGATACCATTCTTCGTTTTTGCGCGGGAGCTCGTCATGAAGAAGCCACTCACCATCACCATCACCGGCGCCGCCGGCAATATCGGCTACGCGCTCGCGTTTCGCGTGGCTTCCGGCCAGATGCTCGGCGCCGACCAACCGATCAATCTGAATCTCCTGGAGATTCCCGCGGCCAGTGCCGCCGTTCAGGGTGTGGTGATGGAATTGAACGATTGCGCGTTCGCCACCCTCAACAAGGTCACGGCTTCATCCGACGCCCACGTGGGCTTCAAGGACTGCAATTTTGCGATGCTGGTCGGCGCGAGGCCGCGCGGTCCGGGAATGGAGCGCAAGGATCTGTTGCTGGAAAATGCCAAAATCTTCTCGGCGCAAGGCAAGGCCCTGGATGCGGTCGCAAGCCGCGATGTGCGCGTGCTGGTGGTGGGCAATCCGGCCAACACCAATTCGCTCATCGCGCAGCGCAACGCGCCTTCGCTGCCGCGCAACCGCTTCACGGCGATGACGCGCCTCGACCACAACCGCGGCATCGCGCAACTCACGGAAAAGACCGCCGCGCCCTTGACCGAAGTCAAAAAGGTCATCATCTGGGGCAACCATTCGGCAACCCAGTATCCGGATCTGCACCACGCCACCGTCGGCGGCAAGCCCGCGCTCTCGCTCGTGGACCAGACCTGGTTCAAGGATGTTTTCATTCCAACCGTGCAGCAGCGCGGGGCCGCCATCATCAAGGCGCGCGGCACCTCTTCGGCCGCATCCGCCGCGGCGGCGGCGATCGATCATGTGCATGACTGGATGCTCGGCACACCGTCGGATAATTGGGTGAGCATGGGCGTCCCGTCCGACGGCAGCTACGGCATACCCGAAGGGGTCATCTATTCCTATCCGGTCACCTGCAAGAGCGGCGAGTACAGCATCGTGCAGGGTTTGGCCATCAATGAATTCAGCCGCGAGAAAATGCAGGCAACGCATCGCGAGTTGCTGGAAGAGCGCGACGGCGTCAAAGATTTGATCTAAAAAAGGAGCGGTCCGATGCATGACCTGCTGCTCGAGGCCGCCATCGCGGTGGGCTGGTTGGCGCTGTTCGTGGGCGCCATTTGCATTCTCGCTTATCGGCGCGCGAGTCTCGCGGCGAGTACCGGCGTGCTTCTGCTGCTGCTCGCGGCGTATTGGGCGCTCGGCGCCGCGCCCACGGGATGGAAGATCGCGGTTTCCGTGCCTTTCGCACTGTTGGTTCTTTTCAATGTGCGGGCGTTGCGCATTCGCCTGCTGACGCGGCCCTTCATGAAGAAGTACCGCAAGCTGCTTCCCGCCATGTCCTCGACGGAACGCGAGGCGCTCGATGCCGGCACGGTCTGGTGGGACGGGGAATTGTTTACCGGCGGCCCGAATTGGCAAAAACTCATGGCGGCAAAACCGCCGGCGCTGACACCGGCCGAGCAGGCATTTCTCGACGGTCCGTGCGAGACGCTGTGCGCGATGCTCGACGACTGGGATATCACACACCGCCGCGCCGATCTGCCGCGGCAGGTTTGGGACTTCATCAAGTCGCAAGGCTTCTTTGCCATGATCATCCCGCGCCGCTACGGCGGCCTGGAATTCTCCGCCTATGCGCATTCCTGCGTTCTGATCAAAGTCGCTTCGCGCTCGGCGACCGCTTCCTCGACCATTGCGGTGCCGAACTCCTTGGGGCCGGCGGAACTGCTGCTGCACTACGGCACCGAGGAGCAGAAAAATCATTACTTGCCGCGGCTCGCGCGCGGCGACGAGGTCCCGTGCTTTGCCCTGACCGGCCCGCGCGCCGGTTCGGACGCTGCTTCCATTCCCGACACCGGCATCATTTGCAAAGGACAGTGGCACGGCCAGCAGATCGTCGGCATCCGTCTGAACTTCTCCAAGCGGTACATCACGCTGGCACCCATCGCCACGGTCATCGGCCTGGCGTTCCGTCTCTACGATCCTGAGCATCTCATGGGAGAAAAGGCCGATCTGGGCATCACCTGCGCGCTGATTCCGCGCGATACGCCCGGCGTCGCGATCGGCCGGCGGCACTTTCCCTTGAACATTCCGTTCCAAAATGGACCCATCCAGGGACACGATGTATTCGTGCCCCTGGACGCCATCATCGGCGGCTTTGCCACCGCCGGTCAGGGCTGGCGCATGTTGGTGGAGCAGTTATCGGTGGGCCGCTGCATTTCACTGCCCTCCAATGCGACCGGCGGCGCCCAGGCCGCCGTGTATGCGGCCGGCGCCTATGCGCGCATCCGGCGCCAATTCAACACTCCGATCGGCAGCTTCGAGGGCATCGAACAGGTTGTGGCGCGCATGGCGGCCCGCACCTACATCATCGATGCCGCGCGCTCCGTGACCGCCGGCGCCATCGACGGCGGCGAAAAGCCCTCGGTGCCTTCCGCGATGCTCAAATATCACGCCACCGAAATCGGCCGCATGATCGCCAATGATGCAATGGACGTTCACGGCGGCAAGGGCATCATGCTCGGCCCGAACAACTATCTCGGCCGCGGCTACCAGGTGGTGCCGGTCGCCATTACCGTCGAGGGCGCCAATATCCTGACGCGCAACCTGATCATCTTTGGTCAGGGCGCGGTGCGCTGTCACCCGTTCGTGCTCAAGGAAATGAACGCCGCGAAAAATCCGAATCGCGAGGCCGGCGTGCGCGAATTCGACGCCGCTACGGTGGGCCACGTGGGATTCGCCATTTCGAACGCCGTACGCTCCTTGGTTCTCGGACTGACCTCGGCGCGCTTCACGCGGGTGCCGGACACCGGCGCGACACGGCGCTATTTTCAGCACGTCAATCGTTACAGCGCATCATTTGCGCTGGCGACGGATGTCGCCATGCTGGCGCTCGGCGGGTATCTCAAGAAGAAGGAGACGCTCTCGGCGCGGCTCGGCGATGTACTGTCGTCGATGTACCTGGCGTCCATGGTGCTCAAGCATCACGAAAACCAGGGCCGTCCAGCGGACGACCTGCCGCTGATCGAATGGGCCTGCCGCAGCCTGCTGTACCAGGCGCAGGAGCATCTGCACCTGTTTTTGCGCAATTTTCCCAACCGCCCGCTGGCGCTGTTCATGCGGCTGTGCATCTTTCCGCGCGGACTTGCCTACTCGCCGCCGAGCGACCGGTTGGGGCATGCCATCGGCGGCCTGGTCATGAATCCCAGCGCCACCCGCGAGCGCTTGAGCGCGCATATCTACAAGACCGCGGGAGCCCGCAACCCGTTGGCGAAATTGCAGGCGGCGTTGGTGCTCTCGGGCGCGGCCGAGCCTCTCGAGAAACGCATCCGCGTCGAGGGGGTCAAGACCGGCCGCGTCACCGCCCTCGACCTGCCGGGGCAGATCGCGCAGGCCGAAGCGCTCGGCATCATCAGCGAATCCGAAGCAGCGCTGCTCACCGATTACGACGCCAAGGTTTTGGACCTCATCAATGTCGATGACTTCGAACCGCATGAACTTGGCGCGGGGGCGGACGCTTGAACAGTGGCGCGATCGAGCCGGCCCCGCGCGATGTCGTCCCTGCCGAAACCCCCGCCGCGGCGCCCGCGCGCTGCAAGAATTGCGGCGCGGTGCTGCTGGGCCGCTTCTGCGTCGACTGCAGCCAGGCCGCCCATGTACACGTGCCGAGCACCATGGAGTTGCTGCACGAGCTGCTGGAAGGACTCACGCATTCCGATTCTCGCCTGTGGCGCACGCTGCAGACCCTGTGGTTCAAGCCGGGAAAACTCACCGAGGAGTTTGTCGCGGGCAGACGCGTTGCCTATCTGCCGCCGTTTCGGCTCTACCTGATTTTGAGCATCATGTTCTTCCTGCTCACATCGTTTGCGCACACCCGGGTCGAGGTCGTCAAATTCGACGACGCTTTGAAACCCGGCGGTTCGCCCGCAAGCGCGCCGGCGGCGAAACCCCTGTACAGCTGCGCCGACGTCAATTTCGTGACCTTTTCGGGCCATCCGACCTGGAATCCGCGCATCCAGCGCGCTTGCGAAGCCATCGTGCGCGACAATGGCGAAAGCCTGCTGCAGGTGGCGCTCGGTGTGCTGCCGAAAGCGATGTTCATTTTTCTGCCGCTGATCGCGTTTCTGAACATGCTGCTGTATTGGCACCCACGCTATCGATACGCGGAACAATTGCTGTTCTTCGTGCACCTGCACGCGTTTTACTTCTCGATCGCGATCCTGCTGCTCTTGCTCAGCGAGGCCGCCGGCGCCTGGCCGCGGCTGGAAGGCACCGCGGGATTCTTCGAGACGATCCTGGGCTGGTGCCTGCCGGTCTATTCCGTTCTCTGCATGCGCCGGGTATTTCGCCGCAGCTGGCTGGGAACCGCCTTCAAGGCGGCGGTGCTGTTCCTGGTCTATACGGTCTTGTTCGCCCTCACCGTGGCCGGCGTATTCGTGTACGCGGCCTTGCAGTTGTAAACTGCCTTCTTTGAACAAGGAGAGCCTAAATGAGTCGTCTACTGTTGGCGTTGAGTTTGTGCTTGGCGGCGGCGTTTGCGGTGGCGGTGGATCGCATGGCGCCGCCGGCGGGGGCGCAGGTGTACTTCATCGCGCCGCAAAATGGCGCGAAGCTGCATGGCCCGGTCACGATAAAATTCGGCCTGAAAGGCATGGGCATCGCGCCGGCGGGCGTCAAGTTCGACAACACCGGACACCATCATCTGCTGATCGACACGGATTTGAGCGATGTGAAGCTCGATGCGCCGCTGCCGGCGACCGACAAGATCGTGCATTTTGGCAAGGGCCAGACCGAGACCACGCTGACGCTCGCGCCCGGCAAGCACACCCTGCGAGCTGGTGTTCGCCGATTACCTGCATCAGTCGTTCGATCCGCCGCTGCATCTCGAAGAAAATCACCATCACCGTGGAATAAGGCGCCGTCCGGCGGTTTGCACGATGCGCGCGATACTGCATATCGACATGGACGCTTTCTATGCGTCGGTCGAGGAGCGGGATCGCCCGGAACTCAAGGGCAAGCCGCTGATCGTCGGCGGCAGCGGCGGCCGCGGCGTGGTGGCCGCGGCCAGCTACGCCGTGCGGCGCTTCGGAGTGCGATCCGCCATGCCCATGCGCGAGGCGCTGCGGCTCTGCCCGGAGGCCATCTGTCGTGCGCCCGCGCATGGCGCGCTACAAGGAAGTCTCGGACCAGGTCTTCGAGATTTTTCACGAATTCACGCCCGTGGTGGAAGGCCTGTCGCTGGACGAGGCCTTTCTCGACGTCACCGCCAGCCGGCGGCTGCTCGGAGTGCCGGAGCAGATCGGCGCCGAAATCCGCCGCCGCATCGCCGCGCGGACCGGACTGACGGCCTCGGTCGGAATCGCACCCAACAAGCTGCTGGCCAAGATCGCCTCCGACTTGAACAAGCCCGACGGCATGTGCCGGATCGACGCCGACAATATGCGCGAGATCTTGGACGCTCTGCCCATCGACAAATTGTTCGGAGTCGGCCAGAAGAGCCTGCCCAGGGTGCAGGCGGCCGGCATCCGTACCTTCGGCGACGCCCGCACCGGCCGGCGAAGCGGTGCTGTGGCGCGCCTTCGGCAAGCACGGCAACGCCATGCGCGATCGAGCCGCAGGACTCGACGACCGGCCGGTGGAGTCCGATCGCGAGGAAAAATCGATCAGCGCGGAGGAGACTTTCGACGCGGATATCGCGCGCGCCGGCGCAGCTCGATACGCAGCTTGACGGCGCCTCGCGGACCGCACCGCCTCGCGCCTGCGGGCCCAAAACCTGCTGGCCGGGCGGGTTACGGTCAAGATCCGCCGCGGCGATTTCACAACCTACACCCGCCAGCGCACACTCGGACCGCCCGACGCAGGACACCGCCGTCGTCGCGGCCGCCGCGCAGGCGCTGCTTGAGCGGCTGGCTGGCAGTCCAACCCCATGCCGCGGTGCGGCTGCTGGGGGTCGGGGTGGGCGATTTGCAGGCTGCGGCGCAGTCGGATCTGTTCGCGGGCCCGGAGCCGGATCCGAGCTCGCGCCTGGACTGCGGCGGTCGACGGCATCCGCGACCGCTTCGGGCAGGGTTTGCTGACCCGCGCCAGTCTCCTGCCCAAACGGCCCGGAAACGGAAACTAATTGCCCCTTGGTATTATCCTAAGCTGGGCGGAATACTCGAACAGGCTCCCGGCCATGTACTTCAGCTTCTTTGGGCTCGACCGAAAAGCCCTTCGCCATCACGCCGGACCCGCGCTATCTCTACTTGAGCGAGCGCCATGCGGAGGCCCTGGCGCATCTGCTGTATGGCATCAACGAATCGGGGGGCTTCATCCAGCTGACCGGCGAAGTCGGCACGGGAAAGACCACCGTGGTGCGCACCTTGCTGTCGCGTGTCCCGCATCATGCCGATGTCGCGGTGATCCTGAATCCGCGCGTCACGCCGGTGGAATTTCTGCTCACCATCTGCGAGGAGCTGGGCCTGGGCATCGCCGATGCCGATCGGGACAGCGTCAAGCAGATGGTGGACGCGCTGAATCGGCGGCTGCTCATCGCCCACGCGGAAGGCCGGCGCATCATCGTCATCGTGGATGAGGCGCAGAACCTCTCCACCGAGGTGCTGGAACAGGTCCGCCTGCTTGACCAATCTGGAGACCCCCACTCAGAAGCTGCTGCAGATCATCCTGATCGGACAGCCGGAGCTGCGGGAGCTGCTGGACCGCACCGATCTGCGCCAGCTGGCGCAACGGATCACCGGCCGCTATCACTTGATGCCGCTGTCGCGCGAGGAAACCAAGGGTTATGTGCGCCACCGGCTGCGCGTTGCCGGCGCAACCGAGGACATATTCACGCCCCGGCGCACTGCTGCGAATTGCACCGCCTGTCGCTCGGGCATTCCGCGCGTCATCAATGTGGCCTGCGACCGCGCCCTGCTCGGCGCCTACACGCAGGAAACCAAGAAAATCACCGCGTCGCTGGTGCGCCAAGCCGCGGGCGAGGTTTACGGCCGCCGCTTCTTCCCGACCTGGCTGGGCTGGTCGATCGGCTCCTTGGGCGCTGGCCGCCATTGCCGGCACGCTGTTCCTCGGTTGGCAGTTCTGGCGCCATCAGAGTCCGCGTGCTGTCCGCATCGCGGGCCGTCAAGAGTGCCGCCTTGACTCCGGCCGCGGTGAAGGCCGCCGCGGCACCGCCTGCGGCGCGGGCGCCCGCAGCCGCGCCTGCCGCCGAAACTGGCATCGGTCAACGCGCTGCTTGCCAAGCCAACGAAGCCAACACCAGCGATGCGGCCGCGTTCCGCCGCCTGCTGGCACTGTGGGGAACCGCTCATCTCCGACGACCAGGATCCCTGCGGCGCAGGCCGCCAAAGCGGGGCTCGCCTGCCTGGATCAACGCGGCTCCTGGGCCCAGGTCAGGACCTTGAACCGTCCCGCCATTTTGACGCTTGACCGACGATCGCGGGCAGCGGCATCGGGTCGTGCTCGCAAGCCTCGATGACAAATCCGCGACGCTTGAATCTCGGCGAGCACAACGAAAAGGTGTCGATCGAGGATCTTTCGCGCGATTGGTTCGGTGAATTCACGGTGGTATGGAAACCCAAGACTCCGCGCACCCGGTTGCTTTCCCTGGGCATGCAGGGAGACGAGGTTCGGTGGCTGCGCCGCAGCCTGAACGCATTGGGAGGCGTCGCATCGGATCCTGAACACGCGGATGTCTACGATCAGGAACTGGCTATCGCAGTGCAAAACTTCCAGCGCGAACATCGGCTCAACGTCGATGGCATCGCCGGCGTGCAGACCCAGGTCGTGCTCGACACGGCGCTGGCCGACCCCAATTCGCCCCTGTTGTCCAACGCGCTGCGCGGCGGCTAGGAAAAGTCCATGTCCTTCATTCTCGATGCACTGAAGAAATCCGAAATCGAGCGCCAGCGGCAGTCGATGCCGGGATTGATCGACGCGCCCACATCGATGCGCCGCGGCCGTCTGCCGCTCTGGGCGGTTGTTCTGGGCGGCCTCCTCGGCATCAATATTGTGGTGCTGGCCTTCGTCCTGATGCGAAGCGGGGCGCACCCGGCCGCATCGGCGGGGGCGCGGCACGACATGCCGCTCGCCGACGTCAAGCCGCCGGCGGTCGACGATCACTTCAGTCCCTTGGCGCAGGCGCCGGTCTATGCCCCGGAAATTCCTGTGCCGCCCGCCGAAGCTTCGCCGTCCAGGCGCGAATCGGCGGCGGCGCCGGGTTCGCCCGCCGCGGTTGCGCCGCGCGCGGCGCCGCACAGCCTGCGGCGTCCCGAACCGGTTCTGACGGAAGAGGATTCCGCGGACAACGACGAAGTGCTGCCCAGCATCAACGAAGTCAATCTAACGGGAGCTCAAGCGTTGCCCGAACTGCACCTGGACGTGCATGTGTACGCAACCAGGGCGGCGGATCGCTTCGTGTACATCAATATGCGCAAGTACAAGGAAGGCAACACCTTGCAGGAGGGGCCTGTCCTGGAAAAAATTCGGCGCGACGGCGTGGTGCTCAACTATCAGGGATTGCGTTTCATACTGCCGCGGCAGTCATGAGCCGCCGCCCGCCGCGAGGCGCCGCAGCGCGTCGCCGGTCATTTTGTAATTGATCCACGCCGGGTCCGCCTGAGCTCCCAAGCGCTCGTAGAAATCGCGCGACGGCTTGTTCCAATCGAGCACCTGCCATTGGAAGCGGCCGCAGTCGCGCTCCACCGCCAGCGCCGCGAGGTGGCTCAGCAGTGATTTGCCGATCGCGCGGCCTCGATATGCGGGACGCACGAAGAGATCTTCCAGATACAGGCCCGGCTTGCCCAGGAAGGTGGAAAAATTGTGAAAAAAGAGCGCAAATCCCGCGGGTTCGGCATCGAATCGCGCAATGACGGCTTCGGCACGCGGGGTGGAGCCAAAAAGCGCCTTGTGAATCGACGCCTCGGTCGCGACGCTTTCGTGACGCAGCTTTTCGTACTCCGCCAATTCGTTGATCAGCGTCAGGATGAGCGGCACGTCCGCGGCATCGGCCGCTGAAATGCTGAGACCGGATGGGTGTGTCATGGAAGGTTCGACCTGTGGGCGGGTTGGGCCCGATCATGCGATGATAATCCCATGCGCAAGATTTTAACCCTGGCCATGAGCGGTTTGGTGACCGTGCTGCCGCTGGCCTTGACCGTTTACGTGATTTGGTGGCTGGTCAACACGGTCGAGGGTTGGCTGCGCCGCGCGCTGATCGCGTTGCGCATCGTCTCTCCCGAACATTATTGGCCCGGATTGGGATTGATCGCCGGTTTCTTATTGCTGTTGTTCGTCGGCGGCGTGGTCAATGCGTACGCCGGCAAGATTCTGCTCAAATACTGGAACGACTTTCTCGGGCGCATTCCTTTCGTCAAAACGCTGTACGGCGGATTTCGCGATGTCGTCAGCCTGCTGCCCTCCGGCAGCGGCGAGAAGCGCGACCTGCAACGGGTTGTGCTCGCTCGATTCGCGGACGTACGCGCCATCGGGTTCGTGACGCGCGAGGATGTGCCGACGGTTCTGTTGGCGCACGGCGGTCAGGATTGGGTGACGGTATATTTCCCCATGAGCTACGCCTTCGGCGGCTACACCATTTATCTGCCGCGCGACCGCGTCCAGCCGCTCGACATTTCGGTCGAGGATGCGATGCGCCTGGCAATCACCGCGGGGCTGACGGCTGCCGGCAAACGCAGCGATCTATAAGGCCCCGCGAATGAAGGCCACTCCGTCTGCCGACGGGCTCACGCGGAACGCTCAAACAGGCTGCTCGGGACGGGTTTGACGTTGGTCAAACGCCGCTTGAAATTTTTGATTTTGGCGCTGGCGCTGGCACAGGCGGCCGTGATGCCGGCGCGCGGCGCTCCGGGCGCGAGGGCCGCGCCTGCGCCGGATAAATATCAGCTCTGGCGCAACGCAGCGGTGCGGGCGCTCGCCGCGAAAACCGATGCCAATTCAGTGGCGACCGCGGCGGCGTTGAGTTTTACCAACGGTTTTGCGGTGCCGGCGGGAACGCCCACCGCGCTGCAATTGATCGCGCGCGCGAGCGAACTGGCTCCGGACAGCGCGGCAATCGGCTGGCTGCGCCTGCAGCTTTGTGCGGCCACTCCCGCGTGCGACAGCCGCGATGCCGCGTTCGTGTTGCGCTGGGTGGATCCTGATAATGCCGCGGCTTGGCTCGCCCAGCTGTCGAGCTCGCACCGGGAGAAGGACAGGGTCGAGACGGAGCGCGTGCTGGGCGACATGGCGCGCGCCACGCGATTCGATCTTTATTACAACGAGATCATGGTCATGATGTACGACGCGCTGAACGGTGTGCGCCATGAGCTTCCCGGCGGCGTCGCGGTTTCGGATACGGCCCGGCTGGCAATGCTCGCCGGGCTCGCGACCGCGGAGATAATTCCCGCGTTCTCGCCGCTGATCGATTCCTGCCGCGAAGCCGCCGCCAAGAGCGAGCGCCGCGAGGACTGCCTGAAACTCGCGAAGGTCATGCAGCGAGGCGATACCGTGATCGTGCAGATGGTGGGGTTCGGCATCGAGCGGCGCCTGATTCCGGCCGACAGCAAGGAGGCCAAGAATCTGGCCGAGCGCAAGCACCTGCTGGAATGGCGTTTGTCGGCGGCCGGCAGCCTGGATCATGCCATTTTGCCCTGGACGCAAAGTTCCCGAACTCGCGCGCGCCTTGCGCAAATGCGCATAAGATCGCGTGAAGAAGATGTTTGCATTGCCCTTTTGCGCGAGCACAAAATGCCGCTCGAGCCCGAGGAGAATCGCCGATGATCGATTTGTACTATTGGCCCACGCCCAACGGGCACAAAATCACCATGTTCCTGGAAGAGACGGCAATGCCGTACACGATTGTGCCGGTGAACATCGGCAAGGGCGAGCAGTTCAAGCCGGACTTCCTCGCGATCTCGCCGAACAATCGCATGCCTGCAATCGTCGATCACTCGCCGCTGGAACGCGGCGCGCCGATCTCGGTGTTCGAATCGGGCGCAATCCTGCTGTACCTCGCGGACAAGAGCGAACAGTTCATTCCGAACGAATCGCGCGGACGGGCGGAGGTGCTGCAATGGCTGTTCTGGCAGGTGGGCGGATTGGGGCCGATGCTCGGTCAGAATCATCACTTCGCCAGGTATGCGCCTGAAAGGATTCCCTATGCCATCGACCGTTACATGAAGGAAACCAACCGTTTGTACGGCGTATTGAACCGGCGGCTCGCCGATCGCGAGTTCGTCGCGGGCATGTACTCCATCGCCGACATGGCGTGCTATCCCTGGATCGTTCCTTACGAGGCGCAGGGGCAGAAGCTCGAAGACTTTCCGCACCTCGCGCGCTGGTTCGAAGCCATCAAATCGCGCCCCGCGACGCTGCGCGCCTACGAGAAGGGCGCGTCAATCAGCAGCGGCACCACCATGACCGAAGAGGCAAAGAAGATCCTGTTCGGACAGACCGCGCAAACCGTGGCCGCGGACGCCAGGGGGCCTAAGGCGACTTCACATCGTGCGACTTGAACCACGCCAGCACGTAAGCGGTCTTGTCGATCAGCAAACTGGGACGCGCGGAGATGTCATGCGAGGCGTTCGGCACTCTCACCAATGCCGTGTCGATCTTGCGCAGCTTTAACGCCTGGTAGAATTGCTCGGCCTCGCTGGACGGCGTTCGGTAGTCGACCTCGCCGGTCATGAGCATCGTGGGCGTCTTGACGTTGCCGACATAGGCGAGCGGCGAGCGTTTCCAGTATGCCTGCATGTCGTCCCACGGAAATTCGCCGAACCAGTAGCGATAGAAGTAGTTGTTCATGTCGCCGGTAAGCACGAAGCTGGTCCAGTTGATGACCGGCTTGACGACCACGGCGGCGCGAAAGCGCTCGGTGTGTCCCACGATCCAGGCGGTCAGCACTCCGCCGCCGCTGCCGCCGGTTACGAACAGCCGCTGCGTATCGACATAGCCGCGTCCGATCACCGCGTCGACGCCCGACATGAGGTCATCGTAGTCCTTGTCCGGATAGTCGTGATGGATCAGGTTGGCGAATTCCTCGCCGTAGCCGGTGCTGCCGCGCGGATTCATGTAAAGGACGACGTAACCGGCGGAGGCGTACAGCTGTATTTCCGCGGCAAAGCTCGGCGCGTACATGGCGAACGGACCGCCGTGAATTTCCAGCAGCAAGGGGTATTTTTTCGCGGGATCGAATCCGGGCGGCTTCACGATCCAACCTTGCATGCGGCGATGGTCGGCGGTGGAATCGAAATCAATTTCCTCCAGCGCTCCGACGCTGCGCTGTGCGAGCAGATTGTCGCTCAAGGCTCCGAGCGTCTTGATGTCGCGCATGGAAGTGCCCGTGGCCAGAGCCGCCGGCGCCGTCGCGCTGGCCTTGGTGAAAGCGAAGCGGCCGCCCGGCGCGATGGAAAAGGATCCTCCGGAATAGGGGCGCGAGACATCGGCGCCGCCCACGCCCTCGGCGAGGGTGCGCATCTTGCCTGCCAGATCGATGGCCGCAAGCTTGGTCGATCCGTGATCATCGTATTGGAACACCAGGGTCTTGCCGTCAGCCAACCACCTCGGCGAGGCGGCATCGCGGTCGAGGGAGGCGGTGATCGAGCGGGAGTGGCTGCCGTCGCTGTCCATGACGTACAGTTGCGTGGCCTGATACCCCAGCTGCCTGTCGTCGAATCCCAGGTAGGCGATGTGCCTGCCATCCGGCGAGGGCACCGGATGCCGGTCGGGCCCGCGCCGATCCGTCAGCGCGTGCAGCGAATCGTCCGACAGGTCGACGCGGTAGATCTCGCTGTCGAGAGGCTCATAGTCGGCGTCGGCGCGGCGATTGGCGCTGATCAGGATGGCGGTTCCATCGGCGGTAAACGCCGGCGGTCCTGCGGTGTCGAAATCGCCGTGCGTCAATTGACGCGCGGCGCCGCCATCGGCGGAAACGATGAACAACTGGGTAAAGGTGCTGGGCAGGTAACCCTCGCCGTCGGCGCGGAAAACCATGCGATCGATGAACTTCGGGGGTTCAGCCCACTTGGCGTTTTTCGGCGTTTCCGGCAACTCCACCTTCAGCGGCTTGCGCTCCTGCGGTACGGACATCATGAAGGCGAGCCAGCGTCCGTCCGGCGACCAAGCCAACCCGCTGGGGTGCTCGGTGAAGTTGCTGATCGGCGCGCTGATGCCGCTCGCCGTCCAATACATGAACAGCTGCGCCGAGCCGTCGGCGGCGCGGGCAATGTAGGCGATTCGGCTGCCGTCGGGCGACCAGCGCGGCGAGCCGCTGGTGGTCGCGCCCGAAAGCGGCCGTTCATTCCTGCCATCGACGCCCACCAGCCAGACGCTGCCCTGCGCGCGGTCGGTTTTCACATCGAATCCCATGCGCACGTAAGCGATGTTCCTGCCATCGGGCGAAACTTCCGGGTCGGCCGCCCATTGCAGGTCGAACACATCCATGGGCTTGAACGCCGGCTTCTGCGCCTGCGCGTAGCCCAGGTGCGCGGCGCCGAGCGCCAGCAGCGCCGCGGCAGAAAATCTTGCTGTCATCGAAACTCGATTACCCATGGATGTTCTCTTTGCCGGCCGCCCAGCAGTAACGTTGATGTTCATTCACGATCCCGACCGCCTGCATGAAGGCGTAGCAAATAGTGGTGCCGACGAATTTGAAGCCCTTTTGCTTGAGATCCTTGCTCATCGCATCGCTGTGCGCGCTCGAAGCGGGAATTCCGGAGAGATACAAGGGACGCCGGCGCAGCACGCGCCCATTGGTGAATTGCCAGAGGTAGTCGCTGAACGAGCCCAGCGAGGAACGGATCGCCAGGTAGGCGCGGGCATTGGCGATGAACGCATCCACCTTCAGCCGATTGCGGATGATACCCGGATCCTGCAGCAGGCGGCGGCGCTTCGCTGCGTTGTAGCGCGCCATCTTCGCGGCATCGAAATCGTCGAAAGCGCGCCGATAGGATTCCCGTTTGCGCAGCACCGTGATCCAGCTCAAGCCCGCCTGCGCGCCCTCGAGACAGAGCATCTCGAACAGCGCGCGGTCGGCGCGCACCGGCACACCCCACTCGCTGTCGTGGTAGGCGACATACAAAGGATCCGCGGGACACCATGCGCAGCGCAGTTTCCCGTCGGCATGCCGCTGCGCCTTCAGTTTCCGTCGATCGGCTGCCACGGCGGGAATCAATGCGCTTTGGCGGCAATGACCTCGATCTCGATCAGCGCGCCGGGCGCGGCCAGAGCCGCCACTTGGACGGCGCTGCGGGAAGGTTTATTGGGCTGTTCAGCGGTGCCGAAAAATTGCTTGTATCCCGCCATCATGCCGGCGAAGTCCATTTTATTCTCCTTCGCCGGGTCGCCGGCCATGAAAATGGTCATCTTCACCACGTCGCCCATGCTCAACCCAAGCCGCGCGAGGGTCGCTTTGATGGCATTGAGAGCGCCGACGGTCTGGGTTTCCGTATCGCCATAGGCGGCGACGCTGCCCTTCGGCGCATCTTTGTTGATCACCGGCGCCAATGCACCGCTCAAGAAATAGGTGTCGGTGCCGGCTTTGACCGTCACGGCCGAAGAAATCGGAAACTCATTGCCGTCCGGCAGCGGCAATCGCTCCACCTTCTGATGCCCGGCGGTTTTCTTGGCGTCGGCAGCCAATACGGCCGGCGCCGCGGATAGCATCGCCAATACAGCGGCGGTAAGAATGAGCTTGCGCCCCCGGTTCATGTTAGACATCGCATCCCCTGTTGAATTAAACATGCAATCGTACGGCGTGGCGAACCTTGTAGGCCAATTCAATACAGTCCACTCCCCGAGTGCGCCGCGCCGTGCTGCGAATTTCGTGCATGAGCTTGAGGAGCACGCGCGTGCTTTGATCCGAGTTCAAACTCAGGCGAGGGTCCACGCCGAGATGCATGACCGCAAAGCGTTCGTGGGCGGAGCGGACGAATACGGCCACGCCCAACGGCCTTCCGTCCTCGGAAATCGCATACAGAGTTTGGACTCCCGCGATATCGCCCACACGAACCCGCAATCCGCCGTCCTGCTCGTAGATTTCCGGCACCCCGTAGGTATCGATGGACTGCTGGATGCCCACGCGTACGCGATGCTGGTTGACGTTGAAAAACAGCAACTGCTCCAGGGCTGGACGCTGCTCCGCAGCTAGCTTCGACGTGATGCCGATTGACGCGCCCAATGACCCCCCGATGAGCCCGCCCTTTAAATGAGCGGCCAGTCACAGAACTTAGTTGACGCACTGCAACAGACGTTGTCTGCAGCCTGAGACTCCGTATCGTATAGCGTCGCTCGTTGAATGACACTAGCTTAACCACTGCTCCAAGCGATGCTGCGGTGCAGTATCGCGGTCGCGCTCAAGTCATATCAGGTCCCGCATGAAAGGAAACCGTTGGTGCTAGCTTCTGACGAGGACGGCAGCTCGCTGGATGCGCTGAAATTCAGCCTCGCGAGCGACATCATCGAACTCGTCGTTTTGACGTCGGACGAGGTTTTCTTGCAAACCCTGCGTGAGGCGGTGGGCGGCGCCCGACGCCTCTGGCACGTGCCTTCTCCGGACAAAGTCAGCGATCTTCTGGTGGCAGGCCAAGTCGGCATCGTGGTGCTCGATGTGCAGACGCTGCACGACGGCGCCCGGGTCTTCGTCGAGCAGATCAAGCGCCAGTTCCCCGATCTGGTGCTGGTCGCGGCGGGCCATCGCGACGATGAGATATCGCTTGCCGCATTGATCAGCTCAGGATTGGTCTATCGCTTCATTCACAAGCCGATGTCTCCCGCCAGGGCGAAATTGTTTGCGGAAGCGGCAATCAAGAAATACGAGGATCAACGGCGGCGCGCGGCCGAGACGCCCGTGCGTAAATCCGCAGCGCCCGCGAACCCCGTGTGGCTGATCGGCGGCGCCGTTGCCGCGCTGCTGATCGTGGGCGGCATCGCATGGATAGCGCATCGAAGCAATGGCGATGAGCCCGCGCCGCCCCCGGCGAGCGAAGCTGCGAAACCCGTGCCGGCGGAAGCGGCCATCTTGGCGCGCGCCGCGGCGGCGTTGGCCGCGAATCGTCTCACGGAACCGGCCGGCGACAATGCCCTGGAACTTTATCTGCAATTGCAGGCGCGCAATCCCGCGGATGCCGACGCGCGCCTGGGCTTGGCCGAGGTGCACGAGCGGCTCCTGTCGCGCGCCGAGAACGCGCTTCTTGAAGAGCGCTTGGACGAGGCGGCGGCCGCCATTGAAATCGCGCGCAAGGCCGGCGTCGAGAGCGGCCGCATCTCCTTCCTGAGCGCGCAGCTGGCAAAGTTGCGCGAGCAAATCAAGACCGCGCAGGCACAGCTTCAGCAGCAAAACCGCGCGCGCGACCTGCGCACGCCGGCCAAGCCCGAGGCAGACCCCGTCTCCCCGTTGCTCACGCTGGCAACCCAACGCATCGCCGACGGCCATCTGTTGGAGCCGGACCGCGACAACGCCCGCTACTACGTGCAGGAGGCGCTGCGCGCCGACCCGCAAAACGCCGCGGCGCTCGACGCGAAACGCTCCCTGGGTTCGCGATTGCTGGAGGACGCGCGCAGCGCGATCGACCGGCGAGATTTCGCGCGCGCCCTGAGGGTGATCGAGGGTGCCGACGGCATCGCCGTTCCGGCCAACATCGAAGCGCTGCAAAATTTGCTCGCCGCGGCGCGCAAGCAGGCGGACGTCGATGCGCGCAGCCAGCTCCTCAAGAATGCCAACGAGCGGCTGCTGCAGGATCGGCTCATCGAACCGGCGAATGACAACGCCAAGTATTTTTATCTGACGCTGAAGCAGCTCGATCCCGGCAATCCCGCGCTGGCCTCGGTGCTGCAAGATCTTGGAACGCGATTGAGCGCCAAGGCGCGGCGGGCACTCATTCTCGGACAGGTTTCCGCCGCCAAGAGCTGGCTGGACGAGGTCGGCTCGGTCGGATTCAGTTCCGCGGAGCTCAATTCGCTGCAGCACGATGTGGATGCTGCCGTCGCCCAACAAAATTTCATGACCACGCTGATTCCCGCAAGCCAGCTCACGCTGCTCAAGTCCGTGCGGCCCAGCTATCCCACACGCGCGGTCGACGGCAAGATCGAGGGCTGGGTGGACGTGCAATTCACCGTGGCGGAAAACGGCAAGGTGAAGGACGTGAGCGTGAGCGCGGCCAGCAATCCCGGTGTGTTCGAGGACGCCGCCGTCAAGGCGGTAGCGCAATGGCGCTACAAGCCTTTCATGCGCGATGCCAGGCCGGTGCCGGTGCGCAGCGAGATCCGCGTGCGCTTTGCATTGCCTTAGACTCCCGTGCCTGGTGCGTCAGGCCGCGGAACTGCGCGCAACCGCGGCGGCCGCCTCCTGGGTCAGCGCGCCGATTTCCGCGCCGATCCGCAGATCGTCGACCGGGCCGAATGCATGCTTGCGCACCATGCCTTGACGGTCGATCAGCACCAGACTCGGCGTGCCGCGCATCTTGTAGCGCTCCATCGTATGCGGAATCGGGCCGGCGGGATTCGGCTGATCCAGGGCGATCGGAAACTTCAGCCGATACTCCTGGATGAATGCCTTCAACACCGCGCTGCTGAAGGCATCGTGATGCTCGAACGTCGTGTGCAAGCCGATCACGGCCACATCGCTGGGCTCAAAGGTTTCGAAAATTCTCTTGGCTTGCGGGACACCGGAGGAGACCGAGTTGGGACACAGCACCTGAAAGGCCGCGAGCACCACCACGCGCCCCCGCAGTCCCGAGAGCGTCAGGGGATGGTCGGTATTGAACCACTTGTCGACCAGCAACTCCGGCGCGCCATTTTGGATTGTCATAGATAAAGAACGCCGTGCCCGGTCCGCTCCGGGGCGCTCGAGAGGTCCAGGATTTTTTTTAAAGATAACCTTAAATCGGGCCGCTGTGAAGTAACGGCCGCCGGCTGACGGGCGAGAAGCCGCCGTCAGCGGTTGAGCGAACCGAGCGAATGCTCTTTTTCCCGCCGCTTGCGTTCGGCGACTTCTTCACGATCGACAGTCACATTCGTGGGCGCTTTGATGCCGATGCGCACCTGCGATCCGTTGACGGCCATCACGGTGACTTCGACATCGTCACCGATTCGTAACGATTCCCCGGCGCGGCGAGTAAGTATGAGCATGGATTCATTAGGACACGGGCGAAAAAGTTTGCCTGTGGGCGATAGTTTCAAATACCTGTAGGACTGCGCCGACCGCGGCGCGGGCGCTTTCGAATCGGCCGCCGCCTAATGCTTGCTGACCGCGCGCTCGCTATTTTCCGCCACGGCCCAATTGCTGACGGTGGCCTCGTAGATCGCCAGTTCCTGCAGCAGGTCCTCGAGGCGGCTGCGCCTTGCCCATGGCGAAGCCCTGCCCGTAATCCACGCCGAGGTCGGCCATGCGCACGCGCAGCACGTCGGTTTCGACGTATTCCGCGATTGTTTCCATGCACATGACCTTCGCCAAGCTGCGCGATGGCCTTGATCATGGATTCGGAGCGCGTGTTGGTGACCGCATCGCGAACGAAGCTGCCGTCGATCTTGATGTAGTTGACCGACAGATCCTTCAGGTAGGCCAGCGAGCTTACGCCCGTGCCGAAATCGTCCAGCGCGAACTGGCAGCCGAGTTCCTGCAGCGTGCGCATGAAGACCTGCGCCTTCTCGAGATTGCCGATCGTCGCCGTCTCGGTCAGCTCGAAGCACAGCACGCTCGCCGGCAGCCGCTCGCCTTGATCTGATCGACCACGAAGCCGAAGAAGGACTCATCCTGCAGCGACTGGCCCGACAGATTGATCGCGAAGCGCGCGATTCCTCGCCCACCGACGCGCTATGTTCGCCCAGCAGTTCGCAGGCGCGGCGCACCACCCAGCGATCGATCGTCGGCATGAGCTGATAGCGTTCCGCCGAGGACAGAAACTTCCCGGGCGGAATCATTTCGCCGCGTTCGCCCGAGCATGCGGATCAGCAGCTCGAAGCGCGGCCGGCCGTAGTTGCCGCGCAGCGGCAGTATCGGCTGCGCGTCGAGGCGGAAACCGTCGCTGTCCAGCGCTTCGCGCAGCTTGCCGATCACCAGGATGTCGGTATGCCGCCGGATGATGCTCTGGTCCGAGTCCTGGAACATCTCGACGCGGTTGCGGCCGCGGTCCTTGGCCGCCTTGCAGGCGATTTCCGCGGTGGCCAGCGCGTGCGCCAGTGGATTGTCGGAGCGGCCTATCGGCGCGACCCCGAGACACACCGAGACTTCGAATGACGCCCTGGCCGGCGCGCGGCACGATGGCCTGCGGCGGCCGCGCGGATCTGCTCGGCGATCGCCGCCGCGGCACTCCATGCTTGAATTCGGGAATCAGCGCCGCCAGCCGGTCGCCGGAGATGCGCGCCGACAGCGCCTCGGGCGGCAGCGCCTTCGCCATGCACTCCGCGACGCTGACGATGACGTCGTCGCCCACGTGCATGCCGAAGGTCTCGTTGATGACGTGCAGCCGGTCGATGTCCAGATACAGAATGATGTGCGTAGCCGTCTCGGGCGCCGCGGTCGCGAGCACGCCGCTTGCCTGGCGCTCGAATGCCTGGCGGGTCATGAGGCCGGTGCTGGCGTCGTACTGTGCCTGGATGATGCTGGTCGAGCGTTCTTCGCCAGCATTTCGGCGACGCGGGTCTGATGCGAGTCGAAATCTTGCGCGCTCGGCGGGATTGAACAGCGCGAGCACGCCCATGACGCGCTCGGAGGGGTGGCGCACCGGGCATGCCAGGATCTTGTACGGCGCCGCGACGTCGCTCGCGACCTTGGAAATGTGATTGATGACGATGGTGCGCTGCTGCAGCTGCATCCAGGCCATCAGGTGGTGCTGGGCGCGCTGCAGCGACTCCGGCGACATCGGCGCTGCCGCTGCGCGTCATGGACAGGCCGAATATTCTTGTCCGGCACCCACAGCGCGGCGAGCGCGCAGCCCATGCGCTCCAGGCCGGTCTTCAAGATCAGCGACGAATTCGTCGGCGTCGCTGGCCGCCGCCTGATTGGAGCGAGATCTCCATCATCAGTTCCAGGTCGCGCTCGCGCACGTCAGATCGCGCTCGCGGGAACCCAGCTTGGCGCGCAGCGCCAGCTCGCGGCGCAGGCATTCGAGCGCCGGTTGCACCAGTTGCCGGATGGTCTGCAGCGGACGCGGTTCGGTGCTGCGTTCCCGACAGCCGCACCAGCAGGCTGACGACTCCCAGCAATTCGATGTGCTCGCCGCGCACGGCGAACGCATAGACCGCGCGGTCGGCATCGATGGTGCGCACGATGCCCGGAAATTCGCTGCGTGTCGGACAGGGCGTTGGCGATCGCATCCTTGATGAGCTCGGGCTCGTCGCTCGAGATCCCACTCATCCGACGCCCAGACCAGGTTGCGAATAGCCGTCGTGCACGATCACCCCGCGCAGGCTCGGCATGAGCATGCGCAGCAGGCGGCCATAGGGGTCGAAGGATGCCGTCGGCGGCATGCGTTTCGACGACGTTAGGCTTGATGTCCAGCACGGGGGCCGTCTCGAGGAATGGTTGAGGTTAAAGCCACGAATCAATGTGCTGGAATCCCGCCCGGCAGCTTTGACGAGCGTCGCAATTCAACGCAAGAATTCCCAGGTCCGCATGTGGGATTGCGGCAAAAACCCTGGAACATTGACAATATGCGCTGGTTCTTGTGATGCATCTCCCGCTTCGCGCCGGATCGCCCTTCAGCGCCCGCGGGTGCGTGCCAGAGCCTTCAGCAGGAAGCGCCCGCCGGGGATGCGCACCAGGCGGAACACCCTGCGCCAGAAGCGCCGGGCGTCGGCATCGATGCCGGCCAACGGCAGCCGCTCGTAGAGATCTTCCAGCGGCTCATGCACGATTGCGCTCGCGGCTTCGACGCTTGCGACTCTCTCGCCCGACATGAACGTCAACAACACCTTGTCGGCATGCCACTCGATTCCGAGGTCGTGCAGCGGTCCGGTGCCGAACGACCGTTGCGCGTCCTGTTGGGCGCCGCGCAGAAACACGCTGATTTCGTGCGGAGCCGGGCGCAACAGTTGCCAGGAGCCATTGCCGCGGTCTTGGGGCAGGAATGCACCGGGGAAATTGCGTCGCAACCTGGGGGACATTGCCGCATCCTACTCGGGATTGACCCGCTGGCCAGTGCTGTAGAATTCGCAGGTGGATGAAACGATAAATTTGCTTCCCGGACAAGCATTGAGCAGAAGCGGCAGGCCGCGGCTCGATTACCTTGCCGTCGCCAGTCTCGCATTTCCTTTCATGGTCAACAGCGCCGTGCAGGCGGTGCTGAACGCCACCGACACCTGGTTCATCGGCCGCGTCTCGCCGGCCGCCACGGCGGCGATCGGTGCGGTCTACTGGCCGGTGCTGGTCTTCGGACTCTTGTTCGGCGGCGTCGGTCTGGCGGTGCAAACTTTGGTGGCGCAGGCCTTCGGCGCCGGGCGCTTTGCGCGCGCGTCCCAAGCCACCTGGACTGCCTTATGGGCGTCGTTGTTCACCGTGCCTGCGTTTGTGTTTTTGGCCCTGACGGGCGCCAAAATCTTTGCGCCCTTTGGACTTCCGCAAGAAATTAGCCGGCTCGCGCTCACCTATTGGTTCCCGCGCATGCTGGGCGGCCCCCTCGGCGTGGCGCTCTGGGCGGTATTGGGCTTCTTCAACGGCATCGGCCGTCCGACCGTTACGCTGCGGATCGTCGCCGGCGTGGCCGTGATCAACGCGTTGTTCAATCAGCTGTTCATGTTCAACCTGAATATGGGCGTCGCCGGCTCGGCATGGGCGACCAATTGCGCACAGCTGATCGGGGTTTGCACGGCGCTCGTCTGGTTTTTGGCGCCGGCCTCCCGCTCGCGGTTTCGCTCGCATCTGACGACGCGGCTGCATGTGCGCTCGCTTTGGCGTCAGCTGCAATTGGGTTTTCCCATGGGTGTGCTGATTGCTGCGGATATCCTGGGCTTCGCGCTGTTCCAATTGATGCAAGTGCGCCTCGGCACGGTCGATGGCGCCTCGACGCAAATCGTCATGATGCTGACATCGTTTTGCTACATGCCGGCGGTGGGCATCGCGATGGCCGGCACCACGCTGGTAGGCCAGGCGATCGGCGCGCATCACAAGGAATGGGCACTGAAGGTCGGCAACGGGATCATCTTGATCGCGGTGCTGTACATGGGCGCGATCGGCGTGCTGCTGGCCGCGCTGGGGCCCTGGGTGTTGCCGTTCTTTACCAATGCAGCCGATCCACAGGCGGCTCTGGTGGTCGCCAGAGCCGTGACCTTGCTGTGGATTGCGGCCGGTTATCAATTGTTCGACGGATTGAATATCAGCAGCAGCGCGACGTTGCGGGGCGCGGGCGATGTGCGGCTTCCGGCGCTCATGGTTCTTACGCTATCGTGGCTGGTTTTCGTGCCCCTTGCGCACAGCCTGTCGTTCGCGCCGGGCCAAGGGTGGGTTGATTGGTTGCCACAGTACGGCTTGGGCGCGGTCGGCGGCTGGTTCGCGGCATTGGTTTACATTTTTTTCCTGGGACTCATGCTGTTTCTTCGCTGGCGCTCGCGCGCCTGGCAGCGTATCGCGCTGCCCCTCAATTGATGCAACCGCTCGGGTTGCTGCTCGATCGCACCCTGCTCGCATGCGCCATGGCGTTGCTTTCCGCGGCGGCGGCCGCAGCCGCGCCGGGCGGCGCCGTTCCAGCGGCCATCGCGCGGGTGATGGCGGCACAGCGGCTGCCGTCGAGCGCCCTGAGCTTCGTCATCGTGGATGCGGACACGGGCCGCGTCGTGATGAGCCACAATGAGGACACGCCGCGCAGCCCCGCTTCCACCATGAAGATCGTGACCACCTTTGCCGCGCTCGACATGCTGGGCCCGGCATTCGTCTGGCACACGCGCGCATGGCTGCGCGATGGGGATCTTTACCTACAGGGCGGCGGAGATCCGTACATCACGCTGGAACGTTGGTGGAGCTTCGTCCAGGGTTTGCGGGCGCAGGGTTTGAAATCGATTCCCGGCGACATCGTCATCGACAACAGCGCTTTCTCCCTGCCCACGGAGGATCCGGGTGCCTTCGACGGCCGCCCGAATCGCGCCTACAACGTCGTGCCCGACGCGCTCATGGTCAATTTCGAATCGGTCGACTTCAATCTCGCCGCCAACGCCGACACCCATCGGGTGGATATTGTGGCGAGCCCCGCTCCCGCGAACCTCGAGGTGGACAATCGCATCCGCTACTCGCCGGGCCGCTGCGGCGGCGCGGCCGCCCGCGTGGATTTTCAAGTGGCCTCGCCGAAGCGGGACCGTGTGGTTTTTTCCGGGGCCTTGTCAGCGCACTGCGCGCCGCGTTCCTTCGCGCGGGTTCTGCTGCAGCCGGCAACCTACGCCTTCGGAACGTTTGTCGCATTGTGGCGGGAATCGGCAGGCGGGTTCGACGGAAAATTGCGCATCGAAGCGACTCCGTCGGACGCCAAACTGCTGTATACCTTCGACTCGTTGAGCTTGGCCGAAATCGTGCGCCTCACCAACAAGCACAGCAACAATCTGATGGCGCGGCACTTGCTCCTGACCCTCGGCCGGGAGCGCTATGGCGGACCTGCGACCTTGGAGAAAGGCGTCGCGGCGATAACGGAATGGAGCCGCGAAAAAGGCTTCGACTTGAGCGGAGTGGAAATCGAAAACGGATCCGGTCTGTCGCGCAGCAGCCGGATCACCGTGCTGCAGATGGCGAAAATTCTGCGAGCCGCCTACCGCAGTCCATTCGCGCCGGAGTACCTGGCCTCCTTTCCGCTGGCCGGCATCGACGGCACGCTGCGTTCGCGCATGCAAGACAGCCCGGCTGGGGCGGTTCGCTTGAAGACCGGCCACCTCGACGGCGTCAGCGGCGTTGCAGGCTTCGTGACCGCTCCGACGGGTAGAACCTTCGTGCTGGTATCCTTGGTCAATCACCCGCGCGCGGATCTCGGCGCGGCGGAGCCGGTGCACGCCGCGCTGGCAGCCTGGATCCTGGCCAACCCGTAAAGCCTGCAGCGCGGCACCTCAAGGCCGCTCCATTTCCCAGAGTATCGCCGTGACGTCCTTGCGCACCCAGAGACCAAAACCGATATAGCGGAACGATTTGTTGAGGCGCCGTCGATACCAGGCGCCGGACCGCAGATGCACCGCCCGATCGGTGCGGCTGCGATCGCAATTCTCGCGCCAATCTTCCACGGTCAATGCCGACACATAGAGTGCGCCCCGGCTCAAGCGGCTCAAGGTGACGATGGCGCGGGCGGCCTCTGCATCGCGCAGGTACTGCAGCACGTCGTAGCAAATGACCAGGTCATAGGGCTTGCGCGCCGCGAAGTCGATGACCGAGCCGAAGGTCCAGCCGAATCTGGCGCACAAGTATTCGCTCGCCTCGAGTCCGGCATAGCTGGCGCGCGGCAGAAACTCCTTGAAAGGTTCGCGCAGCAGGCCGATGCCGCAGCCTGCATCGAGGATGCGGCGCACCGGAATCTGGCACTGTTTCAAGGCGGCCGCGATGAGCGCTGCGCGGCCGCGCATTTCCGCCGCCGTGACCACGCGCGTCGCCGCGTTCAGATAGAACTTCCGGAAATAAGCCGCGCTAAAATTGTTCGCGGGCGCTCGAGCGTGTACCTTACGTGCTCTTTTTTGTCGCCGCTGTCCCGAGGTTTCGCCCATGCTTGTGAAGATTCCGCGCGCGCTGGCGTTACGCGCCATGATAGTGGTCTCCTCGGTCGTCTGCTCGCCCACGTTGCCCGCCGCCGCGCAATCCGCATCGGTAGGCGGCATGCCTTCCATCGAGGCGAAAACCTCGGGCATGCGCCACATGCCGGGCTTCCTGCCGCTCCACTGGGACTCGAAGAACGGCAGGCTGTACCTGGAAATCCCCAGGCTCAATGCCGACATGTTGTATTTCGATTCGCTCACCCAAGGCACCGGTTCCAATGACCTGGGGCTCGACCGCGGCCAGGTATCGGCGGCACAGCTGGTGCGTTTTGAACGCTTTGGTCCCAAAATTTTGCTGGTCCGGCCCAATGAAAAGTTTCGCAGCTCCGCGCAGGATCCGGCCGAACAGCTGGCGGTGCGGCAATCTTTTCCGGAGTCGATTCTCGGCAGCTTCACGGTGACCGCTGAAAGTCCCGCCGCCGCCGGGGGCGGGGCCGGGGCGGCGGCTGGCGCCGTTCTGGTGGACGCCACCGACTTCTTTTTGCGCGATGTGCATGAGGTTTCCGAAGCCCTCGCGAAGCAGGGCCCCTACAAGCTCGACGCCGCGCGGTCGGTCATTGCCATCGATGCGACCAAAGTATTTCCGAAGAACACCGAAGTCGAAGCCGTTCTGACCTTCGCGTCGGATGCGCCGACACGCGGCTCGTTCGTCACCGAGGTGACGCCGGATGCGCACGCGCTTTCGCTGCGCGTACACCATTCGTTCCTCGAGCTGCCGCCTCCCGGGTATTCGCCGCGGCGCTTTGACCCTCGCGCCGGCTACTTTCCGTTCGCGTACCGGAATTATGCGGCGCCGCTCGACGCAGACCTGGACCAGCGCTTCATCGTGCGCCACCGCCTGATCAAACAGGATCCGAACTGCGCGCAGGCATGCGTGGCGGTCAAGCCGATTCAGTATTACGTCGATCGCGGAGCGCCCGAACCGATTCGGTCCGCCTTGGTCGAGGGCGCGCGCTGGTGGGATGAGGCCTTTCAAGCTGCCGGCTGGGCTGCCGGCACGTTTCGGGTCGACGTTCTTCCGGAAGGCGCCGACCCGATGGATGCAAGGTACAACATCATCCAGTGGGTGCATCGTTTGACGCGCGGTTGGTCGTATGGTCACCCGGTTGCCGATCCGCGCACCGGCGAAATCATCAAGGGCAACGTGACGTTGGGTTCCTTGCGCAGCCGCCAAGATTATCTGATCGCGCAGGCGCTGCTGTCGCCCTATGTTGCCGGCAAGAAAATAACGCCTGCCGACGATCCCATGCTGGCGATGGCATTGGCCCGCACGCGGCAGCTGGCCGCGCATGAGACCGGCCATACATTGGGGCTGGCGCACAACTTCGCCGCCAGCGCATTTCCGCACCCACCGTCCGAGTCGGTGTCCGTGATGGATTACCCGCACCCATGGATCACGCTCGACCGCAATGGCGTGCCGGACCTGTCTCAAGCCTACGGCGTGAATATCGGCCTGTGGGACAAAGTGGCCATCAACTACGGCTACCGCCAATTTTCCGATTCCGCCGCGGAACGCGCGGGACTCGAGTCCATCTTGAGGGACGCGACGAAGTCCGGACTGGTCTATATCACCGACGAAGACGCCCGGCCGGCGGGCGGCGCGCACCCGTTCGCGCACCTCTGGGACAACGGCACCGACGCAGCCGACGAACTGGTGAGAATCATGAAGATTCGCGCCGCCGCATTGGCAAGGTTTGGCGAGAACGCCATTCCTGTCGGAGAGCCGCTCGCGACGCTGGAAGACACCCTGGTGCCTCTGTATCTCATGCATCGCTACCAGGCCGAGGCCGCGATCAAGATCATTGGCGGACTGGACTACCGTTATCAGCTGCGCGGCGACGGACAGATGAACGCCGCGATCGTGTCGCCGGATGAACAGAGGAAAGCCTTGCGCGCCGTCTTGCAGACTTTGTCGGCGGAAACTTTGACGCTGCCTGAACCGCTGCTGAGGTTGTTTCCGCCCCGGCCGCCGGACTTCGAGCGTACGCGCGAATCCCTGCCCGCCGGCACTGGAGTAACGTTCGATCCGATTGCGGCGGCGGAATCCGCCGCGGATCTGACCTTGAGCTTGTTGTTCGACCGGGAGCGCGCCGCACGCCTCGTCGAATATCATGCCCGCGCCGACACCCCGTCTCTCGCGGAAGTGATCGATGCGGCCCTCAAGGTCAACCGGCCGGCGCAACCGGCGGCCGGCGGCGCTCGAGGGCTCGAAGTCGAGGTCCAAGGCGCCGTCTACGCACGCACCGTCGAGGCGCTGCTCACGCTGGCGGCGGATCCGAAAGACTCCGCCGAAGTGCGCGCCATCACCTGCGCGAAGCTCGAGGACCTGCGGCGCCGCAGCGATGTCAAGTCACCGCTCGCGGCCTATCTCGCGCACCGCATCAAGCAATTTCAAGAGGATCCGGCGAAATTCACAGCCTCGAAGCCGATCGCGGCGCCGCCGGGCATGCCTATCGGCGACGAGGAATAGCCCGTGGCAGGTGCGGTGCGAAATGTGATTTTCGATCTGGGCGGCGGACGCTAGCTAAGCTAGCGCAGCTGCCGGTGAAAGGTTGCCGGGTCCGCGTCCCCGACACGGTCTCCGGCCAGGGGAAAGCCGGGCGAATCCATTTTCATGGCAGTCGCGCGATCATTCTGCATGACGAATGAGACTCGCGATTGCGGCGATGAGCGGAATGCAAATTTGCCGTCGTCTTGCTTGAGCAGCCGCTCCGGCCCCTCGCCGAGCGGCTGGATCATCAGGCGGCCGTTTTCGTCGAATACGCGGTAGGTCCTGCGATATTGCGCGAACGAATCGTGCAAATTTCCAGGTACCTGCTCGAGCCTCAGCACGAACGTTCCGGTCAGAGGCGCCGCCTCGGCCTGAGATACCGGCCGATCGGCAAGTTCCTGCTCGGCGGCGGCCGGGGCGGACGGCAGGGGAGGCAGTCCCAGGATGGTGCGCGCCAGCGCGCGCGTGATGGCATAAGCGTTCTGGCCTTCGGTATTGGTTAGCACCACGATCGTGAGACGATCGTCGGGAAAATCGTACAGACTGCCGCTGTAGCCGATCAGTGAACCGTGCTGGCCGATGCGGCGATGCTCATCTTCGTGGTTCAGCATCATCGCGAAGCCGTATTGCGCCTTCGGATCCTGCGCGCTCATGTGCGCCGCAGCCCCTTCAGCGCTCGACATGAGCCGGAAGGTGTCCGGACGGACCAGGTTCCGGGTCTTGATCGACTGCCACAATTGCAGCAGATCGCCCACCGTGCTGCAGAATCTCAAGTCCGAGTTGTATGCCATGTCGTTTTCATTTGCTGCGACATAGCTCCCCGCAAAACGGCGGTACGAATGGGAAAGCCCGTGAACCAAGGTGAAGTCGTCGCAATAAGCGGTGGACTTGACGCCCGCAGGCCCGAAGATATTTTGCTGCACGTAGTCCTGAAAACTTTGGCCGGTGACGCGCTCGACGATCGTGACCAGCAGCTGGAATCCGGAAATTGACCAGTCCCATTTCGTGCCCGGGCTGTTCACCCAGTTCTTCCCCGCGTACAGGGCCATCACTTCATCGAGCGCCTTCGGCTGCCGGCTGGTGGCCTCGATGGGATCGCCGAGATAGTGATAGTCGACGATGCCGGACGTGTGGTTGAGCAATTGACGTATCGTGACGTGATGGCCCTCGAGGGGAAACTCGGGGACGTATTTGGAGATGTCGTCGTCCAGTGACAATTTGCCCCGTTCCACCAGCTGCATCACCGCAATGCCGGTGAACGGCAGCATGGGACCAACCACGTGATAGACGGTTTCGGCCTTGGCCGGCGCTTCGAGGCCCAAGTCCGCGAAGCCGTATCCTTGGTGAAGAATTATCCGGCCGCCCCGCGCCACCAGCACGGAAGCACCGACAACATGTTCCTGCGCCATGAGTCGTTGCACGACGGCATTCAGATCCGCGGCGGAGCGGGTTCCCGGCGCGCAATTCGCGCCGCTGGAGCCCAGCAGAATCAGGGCAATCGACAGTGTTCTTGCGATTCGCATGGCGAATTATTCCACGGTCAGGCTCTTCGCCAGATTCCGCGGCTGATCGACGTCGGTGCCCTTGAGAACCGCGACGTGGTACGCCAGCAGCTGCATCGGCATGGCGAAGACGACGGGCGCCTGCAAAGCGGTGGCATGCGCCGGCATGTGGATGACGGTGACTGCCTCCTCGCTCTGCATGCCGGCATGCGGGTCGGCGAACACGATACAACTTGCCGCCGCGCGCGCGCACTTCATGCAAGATTCGATTTGAGCTTTTCCAGAAGCTCATTGTTCGGCGCGACCGCCACCACCGGCATGTCTTCGTCGACCAGCGCCAAGCGGACCGTGCTTGAGTTCCGCGGCCGGCATAGGCCTCGGCGTGGATATAGGAAATTTCCTTGAGCTTCAGCGCGCCCTTCCATCGCGATGGCGTGCAGCGGGCCGCGGCCGAGAAACAGCGCGTGGTGTTTCTCCGCGAAGACCTCGGCGAGGGCCTGGATGGTTTCGTCCAGCTTCAGTGTTTTCTCGACCAGCCCGGGCAGCTGCAGCAACTGCGACACCAGCTCGCGCTCGAGCGCCGCCGCTGGCGCCGTTTTTCGCGAGCGCCACGGTCAGCATGCCGAGCGCCGTCAGCTGGGTGGTGAACGCCTTGGTGGAAGCGACGCCGATCTCCGGGCCCGCCCGCGTCAGCAGCACGAGATCCGATTCGCGCACCATGGAGCTTTCGGCGACGTTGCAAATGGTGAGCGTCGAGAGATACTCCGCTCGCTTGGCATTGCGCAGCGCCGCCAGGGTATCGGCGGTCTCGCCGGACTGCGAGATGGTGACGAACAGAGTGTCCGGCGTGATCACCGGATCGCGGTAGCGGTATTCGCTCGCGATTTCGACGCGGGCCGGGATGCGGCAGATCTGCTCGATGAAATAGCTGGCCACGAGGCCGGCGTGATAAGCTGGTGCCGCAGGCGGCAATGTGCACCGCCTTCACCCGCTTGAAGACTGCCGGCCGCGGCCGGCCCGAAGGCAGCATCCAGGAATTTGCCGCCGGCGACGCGCTCCTCCAAGCGTCTGCGCGATCGCGCGCGGCTGCTCGTGGATTTCCTTGAGCATGAAGTGGCGGTACTGACCGCGCTCCACGGCGTCCGCCGGCAGTTCGCTTTCCCGCACGGCACGCTCGCCGCGCTGTCCGGCCGAGTCCACGATCTTGATCGACTGGCGCCGCATCTCCGCGACGTCGCCTTCTTCCAGAAACATGAAGCGGCGCGTGACCGGCAGCAAGCGCGGCCACGTCCGAGGCCACGAAGTTCTCGTCGATGCCGAGTCCGAGCACCGCCGGGACAGCCTTCGCGGGCCATGCACGATGCACTCCGGATCCGCCTCGCACACCACCGCGAGCGCGTAGGCGCCTTGCAGTTCGGCGACCGTTTTGCGTACCGCCTCGAACAGATCCGAGGAAGTGGCGAGGTGATGGTGAATGCGGTGGGCGATGACTTCAGTATCCGTTTCGGAGGTGAAGTCGTAGCCCAGACTCTTTCAGTTCCGGCGCGCAGCGTCTCGTGATTCTCGATGATGCCGTTGTGCACGATCGCGACGCCGTCGCGGGATACATGTGCGGATGAGCGTTGTCGGGTGGTCGGGCACGCCATGGGTCGCCCAACGGGTGTGCGCGATGCCGACTCGCCCCGTCGAAGCGGCTCGCGCTTCCAGGCGTCCTGCAGCACCTTCACCTTGCCGACGGTGCGCAAGCGGGCGATCCGCCCATGGTCGAGCAAGCGCAATGCCGGCGGAGTCGTAGCCGCGATACTCGAGGCGCCGCAATCCCTCCATGAGAATGGGAACCGCGTTGCGCTCCGCGACCACACCCACGATTCCACACATACGCATTCCTCGGCCCTGGATTAAAAAGGGTGCTTAGTGTGCCCGAGCCGGCCGAAAATCCAGTGCAAGCGGGCCGCGGCTCGTAGTATCATAACCTATTGATATTGGTTGCCAAGCTAGTATTAGTATACTATATAGTATTAGGCATATGGATGATAGTGACGAGCAGGAAGTTTCAAAAGGATCTCAACGGGGGCCTGGTCGGTCTGGTGTTGCTCGCCGTGCTCGATCGCAATCCGACCGAGGATCTGTACGGCTATGAAATCGCGAAGCGTCTGGCGAACGCCAACGAGGGCGCCTCGATTTTCAAGGAAGGCACGATTTACCCCGTGCTGCGCGCCCTCTCGGCGGGGAATTTCTTGACCAGCCGCATCGTTCCGTCCTATTCGGGGCCGCCTCGCCGCTACTACCGCATCACCGAGCAGGGCGCAGCGTACTCGCTGAGTGGAAACTGATCTGGGCCGGACCCGCGACTTCGTGGACCGATTCACAGAAACTGAGACTTCCGGCATAGGACATCCGTCATGAATCGCAATGCGCCACGCTCGATCGATCAATACCTCCGGCAACTGCGCGAAGAGCTCGCGGGAGCGAGATTCCGCGCTCATTCAAGATGCTCTGTACGACGCGGAGGAATACCTGCGCGCGGAAGTGGCGGCCCATCCGGACAAATCCGAATCCGATGTGCTCGAGCTGATCGCCTCCACCTACGGCGCGCCCGACGAAGTCGCCGCGCCTACCGCGACACCGAGGCCAAGGTCAAAGCCGCCATGGCGACGCCGCGCAAGGAAGCCAACGTCCCCGCTCGGCCGATTCTTCGGTGTGTTCCTGGACCCCCGCGCCTATACCTCCTTGTTCTTCATGCTGTTGGCGCTCGCCACCGGCATCATTTATTTCATGCTGGCGGTCACCGGGCTTTCGCTGTCGGCGCGGCCTTCGGTGCTGGTCATTGGCGTGCCTTTCTTTCTGATGTTCATGGCGTTTGCCGCGTCGTCTCGTTGGCCGAAGGCCGCTTGATCGAGGCGATGACCGGCGTGCGAATGCCGCGGCGGCCGGTATACCAGAGCAAGGCCCTGAAATTCTGGGAACGGATCGGCGAAATGCTGAAGGATCCGCGCACCTGGACCACGATCGCCTACTTCATCCTGATGCTGCCCATCGGCATTCTCTACTTCGTCACGGCCCTCGTGGGACTCTTTGAGCCTGCTCGCTCATCGCGCCGCCCATCGTCGGGGTTCTTGCGCACGAGGGTTGGTTTGGCATGGGAGCCGTCCACAATATTTTCCACCTCGCAGCCGGAGTGGTATTCCACGTCGCCTGTCGGCGCTGCCGCTTCTGGGATTGGCCGGCGTTTTGTTGCTGACCTCGCTGATGCATCTGGCGCGCGGCGTCGGGCGCCTGCATGCGCTGTTCGCCAAATCCATGCTGGTCGCACCACCGCCGCGAGTGGCGCCAACGCCGTCGCGCACGACAGCCGCCCGCGTGCTCACTAACGATGTAAAGAAGCCGCGCCCCTGGGGTGGCCCGCGGAATTTTTGCGGCCGAGCGCCGCTCCGCGGCCTTGGATTCAGCCGCTTTGACGTTGCGAAGTATCAGTCCTGCGGCGCCTGCAGCGCGCTGTCCTTGGCGGCGGCCTTCTTTTTCGCCGTCAGTCTTCTCGGCCGGCCGCATCCACGCCTCCTTGGTGATCTGCCTGGCGATCTTTCGAACGTGAGCCCGTCGTCGGGCGTGCTCGAGGCGATCGTCGATCCCGCGCCGATCGTCGGCGCCGGCGCCGATGCTGCACCGGCGCCACCATCATGCTGCCCGAACCGATGAAGGCGCCGTCATCGATGAAAGTCGGCCACTTGTTGGCGCCGTCGTAATTGCAGGTGATGCTGCCGGCGCCGATGTTCACGTCGCTTGCCCACGCGCGAATCGCCCAGGTAGGTCAGATGGTTGGCCTTGCTGCGCGCGCCGATCTCGGTGTTCTTGACTTCGACGAAATTGCCGATGTGCACCTCGCGCGTGCAGTGACGGTGCCCGGCCGCAGCCGCGCGAAGGGACCGATGCGGCATTGCTCGGCGACGCACGGCGCGATCGATCACGCTGTTGGCGAAGATCTTCGGTGCCGGCGCCGATGCGCGAATCGGCGATCACGCAGTTGGGTCCGATCTTGACGCCGCGCCGCGAGATGCACCGTTGCCGATCGAGCACGGCATTGATGTCGATGAAGACGTCGCGGCCCACCTCGACCTCGCCGCGGATGTCGATGCGCGCAGGATCCGCCAGCGTCGCGCCGGCGAGCATCAGCTCTGCCGCGCGCGTTGGCGCCGCAAACGCCGCCTCGACTTGCGCAAGCTGCACCTTGTCGTTGACGCCCAGCAACCTCGAGAGGCGTTGGCGGCCGCAACGGCCTCGACGCGACTGCCGGCCTGCACGGCGCCCGCGACCACGTCGGTCAGAAAGTACTCGCGCTGCGTGTTGTTCCTTCCCAGCCCCAGGAGCCATTCGCGCAGGCGCCCCGCCGGGGCCGCCATGAGTCCCGAATTCACCTCGCAAATCTGCAGCTGCGCAGGGCTGGCATCGCGGTGCTCGACGATGGCGGCCACCCGGCCCGTCGGCATTGCGCACGATGCGGCCGTAGCCGTGCGCCTCCTCGAGATGGACCGACAGCACGGCGAGCGCGCCGGCATCCGCCGCGGCGATCAATTTCGTGAGGGAAGCGGCGCTGATGAGCGGCACATCGCCGTACAGCACCAGCACCGTGTGCTCGTCCGGGATGAGGCACATCGCCTGCATCACGGCATGGCCGGTGCCGAGCTGGTCGGCCTGCAGCACCCACTCCACCGGCTCCGCGTGCAGAACCGCCTGCACCTGCGCGCCGCCGTGACCGTACACCACGTAGATATCGCTGGGATTCAAGGCGCGCGCGGCGCGTATCACATGCTGCAGCAGCGGTTCGCCGGCCAAAGGCTGCAGGACCTTCGGCAGGTCGGAATTCATCCGCTTGCCCTGGCCGGCTGCCAGAATCACGACCGAAAGCTGCATGCGGACTCCGTTGCCGGCTTGAGGTTCCTAGCGCTTTCTGCGCAAGCGCTCGATGGCGCGCAATTGCGCCAACGCCCGCACCAGTTCCGCCTGTGCCTCGGCGATGTCCAATTTGTCGCTGCGGTTGCGACCGCGTCTTCGGCGCGCTGTTTGGCGGCGAGCGCGGCGGCCTCGTCGAGATCCTTGGCACGCAGCGCGGTGTCGGCCAGCACCGTCACCAGGTGCGGCTGGATCTCCACGCAGCCGCCGCCGACGAAGAACGACTGCTCCTCGTGGCCTTCGGTCTCGACCCGCACTTCACCCGGCGTCAGGGTGGTGAGCAACGGCGCGTGGCGCGGCGTGATGCCGAGTTCGCCCAGCTCCGGGCGCGAACACCATCTGGCCTCGCCCGAGAAGATCTCGCCCTCGGCGCTGACGATGTCGACGTGAATGGTGTTGGCCATGATGCTTACTGCAGCGTCTTGGCTTTTTCCACCGCTTCTTCGATGGCGCCGATCATGTAGAACGCCTGCTCCGGCAGCTGGTCGTACTCGCCGGCGACGATGCCCTTGAAGCCGCGGATGGTGTCCTTGAGCGACACGATTTTGCCGGCCTGGCCGGTGAACACCTTCGCCACGTTGAACGGCTGCGACAGGAAGCGCTGGATCTTGCGCGCGCGGTACACGCTCAGCTTGTCCTCCTCCGACAGTTCATCCATGCCCAGGATCGCGATGATGTCCTGCAGTTCCTTGTAGCGCTGCAGCACGGCCTGCACGCCGCGGGCCGTGTCGTAATGCTCCTGGCCGACGACGAGCGGATCCAGCTGGCGGCTGGTGGAGTCGAGCGGATCCACCGCCGGATAGATGCCCAGCGAGGCGATCTGCCGCGACAGCACCACGGTGGCGTCCAGGTGCGCGAAGGTGGTCGCGGGCGACGGATCGGTCAGGTCGTCCGCGGGCACGTACACCGCCTGGATCGAGGTGATCGAGCCGTTCTTGGTGGAAGTGATGCGCTCCTGCAGCACGCCCATCTCCTCGGCCAGCGTCGGCTGGTAACCCACCGCGGAGGGCATGCGGCCGAGCAGCGCCGAGACTTCGGTGCCCGCCAGGGTGTAGCGGTAGATGTTGTCGACGAAGAACAGCACGTCGCGGCCTTCCGGAGCTCTTCTCATCGCGGAAATATTCGGCCATGGTGAGGCCGGTGAGCGCCACGCGCAGACGGTTGCCCGGCGGCTCGTTCATCTGGCCGTACACCATGGCGACTTTGGAGTTCGCCAGGTCATCCTTGTCGATGACGCCCGACTCGATCATCTCGTGGTAGAAGTCGTTGCCTTCGCGGGTGCGCTCGCCGACGCCGGCGAACACCGACAGGCCGCTGTACTGCTTGGCGATGTTGTTGATGAGCTCCAGCATGTTCACGGTCTTGCCGACGCCGGCGCCGCCGAACAGGCCGACCTTGCCGCCCTTGGCGAACGGCACCAGCAGGTCGATGACCTTGATGCCGGTCACCAGCAGATCCTGGCCGCCGGCCTGCTCGTCATAGGCCGGCGCCTGGCGGTGGATGGGCAGGTATTCCGTCGCCTTCACCGGGCCGCGCTCGTCCTCCGGCTTGCCCAGCACGTCCATGATGCGGCCGAGGGTGCCCGTGCCGACCGGCACCGAGATCCCTTGCCCGTGCCCTTGACGGTGAGGCCGCGGCGCAAGCCTTCGGAAGGGCCCATGGCGATGGTGCGCACCACGCCGTCGCCGAGCTGCTGCTGCACCTCGAGGGTCAGGCCGACCTCTTCGAGCTTGAGCGCGTCATACACCTTGGGGATCGGATCGCGTGGAAACTCCACGTCGACGACCGCGCCGATGATCTGTACGATTTTTCCGCTGGACATTTCGTAATAATCCTCTTGCCTGAACCGCACCGTCATACCGCCGCCGCCCCGCCGACGATCTCCGACAGTTCCTTGGTGATCGCGGCCTGGCGCGCCTTGTTGTAAATGAGCTGCAGCTCATTGATGAGCTCGCCGGCGTTGTCGGAAGCCGCCTTCATGGCCACCATGCGCGCCGCCAGTTCGCAGGCCACGTTCTCGACCGCGCCCTGATATACCTGCGACTCGATGTAGCGCATGAGCACGCCGTCGAGGAGTTCACGCGCGTCCGGCTCGTAGATGTAATCCCAGTGCTCCTGCAGATCCTCCTTGTCGATGGTTTGAATCGGCAGCAGCTGCGACACGGCGGCCTTCTGGCTCATGGTGTTCACGAACACGTTGTTCACCAGCAACAGCCGGTCCACCTTGGCGTCGCGGTAGGCATCCAGCATGACCTTGATGGTGCCGATCAGATCATTGATGTGCGGCGTATCGCCCGAGATGCGTGGCCGGGGCCAGCGACCTTGCCGCCCGGAGGCGGCGGAAAAATTGCAACGCCTTGGAGCCGATGACGCAAAGATCCACCTTGCGCGTTCTCGCGCTGCGCCTCGCGGATCGAGGCCAGGGTCGCCTTGAACAGGTTCACGTTCAACGAGCCGCACAGGCCGCGGTCGGTGCTGATCACGATGATGCCCACGCGCTGCACCGGCCGCTCGAGCATGAACGGATGCTTGTAATCGAGGTTGGCCTGGCGCAGGTGGCCGATCATCTTGCGGATCTTCTCGGCATACGGGCGCGCGGCGCGCATGCGCGTCCTGCACCTTGCGCATCTTGCTCGCCGCGACCATCTCCATGGCCTTGGTGATCTTCTGGGTGTTTTTGATGCTCGCGATCTTGCCGCGGATTTCTTTTGCGCCTGCCATGTCTGCCTTGTCCTCTATGCCTTAAGGTCTACAGCGTCGCGAAGAATTCGTCGCAGCACTTCTTCAGCGAGGCTTCGATTTCCTTGGTGAGGTCGGGCTTGCCGTTGATGCTCTTCAGCAGCTCGGCGTAGCTGACGTGCGCGAAGGACTGCAAGGCCGCCTCGGTCTCCACCACTTTGAGGCGCGCCACCTTGTCGAAGTAGCCGTTGTTCGCCGCGTACAGCGACAGCGCCATGTCGGCCACCGACATGGGCGAGTACTGCTTCTGCTTCATGAGCTCGGTGACGCGTTGGCCGCGTTCGAGCTGCTTGCGGGTGGCTTCGTCCAGGTCCGAGGCGAACTGCGAGAAGGCCGCCAGCTCGCGGTATTGCGCCAGCGCCAGACGCACGCCGCCGCCGAGCTTCTTGATGATGTTGGTCTGCGCGGCGCCGCCGACGCGCGACACCGAGATGCCGGCATTGATGGCCGGGCGGATGCCGGCGTTGAACAGGTCGGTCTCCAGGAAGATCTGGCCGTCGGTGATGGAGATCACGTTGGTCGGCACGAACGCGGTGACGTCGCCGGCCTGGGTCTCGATGATCGGCAGCCCGGTGAGCGAGCCGGTCTTGCCCTTGACGCGGCCGTTGGTGATTTTCTCCACGTATTCCTCGTTGACCCGCGCGGAGCGCTCCAGCAGGCGCGAGTGCAGATAGAACACGTCGCCGGGATAGGCTTCGCGGCCCGGAGGGCGGCGCAGCAGCAGCGAGATCTGGCGGTAGGCCACGGCCTGCTTGGACAGATCGTCATAGACGATCAGGCATCCTCGCCGTTGTCCATGAAGTACTCGCCCATGGCGCAGCCGCCGTAGGGCGCGAGGTACTGCATCGCGGCGGAGTGGATGCCGACGCCGCGACGATGATGGTGTGCGCCATCGCGCCGTGCTCCTCGAGCTTGCGCACCACGTTGGCGATGGAGCTTTGCTTCTGGCCGATGGCCACGTAAACGCACTTAACGCCCGTGCCTTTCTGGTTGATGATGGTATCGATCGCCACCGCGGTCTTGCCGGTCTGGCGGTCGCCGATGATGAGTTCGCGCTGGCCGCGGCCGATCGGCACCATGGCAGTCGATGGCCTTGAGGCCGGTCTGCACCGGCTGCGATACGCTCTTGCGGAAAATCACGCCCGGCGCCACGCGCTCGAGGGGCGACTTCAACTTGGCGTTGATCGGCCCCTTGCCGTCGATCGGCGTTCCGAGTGCATCCACCACGCGGCCGAGCAGCTCCGGGCCCACCGGCACCTCGAGAATGCGGCCGGTGGTCTTGACCTCGGCGCCTTCGGAGATGTGCTTTGTAGTCGCCGAGCACCACCGCGCCCACCGAGTCTTGTTCGAGGTTCAGCGCGAGTCCGAAGGTGTTGCCGGAAAACTCCAGCATTTCGCCGTAACGCGCGTCAGCCAGGCCGTGGATGCGCACGATGCCGTCGGTGACGCTCACCACCGTGCCGACATTGCGCGCCTCCGTGGCCGACTTGAACTTGTCGATGCGCGCCTTGATGAGGTCGCTGATTTCCGATGCCTTGATGGACATAACCTAAATCCTCTTGCAATACTGGTCGTTTACGCCGCCAGCTCGAACAGCAATGCGCTTGAGCCGGCTGAGGCGCCCTTGAGCGAACCGTCGATCACCGTGATCGCCGGCGCGAATCACGGCGCCGCCGATCAGTGCGGCGTCCATGGCGATAATGCATGTCGCACCGCGCGCTTGAGCTTGCGCTCTCAGCGCCCGCCCGAGCTCCTCTGTCTGCGCGGCGTCGATCGGCGCGGCCGAGGTCACCGTCGACGTCGATGGTCGTTCTCGGCCTCGGTGCGCAGGAATTCGTCGAACAGCGCGGAGATCTCCGGCAGATAGCAGCAGGCGGTGTTTCTCGCGCGAGCATGCGCAAGAAATTTTGGCCGTGCCCGCTCGAGCGCGCTCGCCGGTGACGCCCATCGACGAACTGCGCGCAGATCCTCGCCGCGGTCACGCTCCGGGTTGCCTGAGCAGCTCGCGCACCCGCGGATCGCGCGACCACCGTGGCGGCGAGCGCGCAGCCTCTCCGACCAGCTGCGGCAGATCGCCTTCCGCCTGGGCCTACTCGAACGCCGCTTTGGCGTAGGGCCGGGCGATGGTGGTCTTGTTCAGCCATGCACAGCGTCCTCGGTCTGCGCCGCGAGCTTGTCGATGCATGTCGCGCGTGCGTCTGCGCGCATCGATCTCGCGCCGAGGAGTCGCGCCGCGCCCTCACGGCGATCTGCGCCACTTCCCGCCGCAGGCCCTCGCGCGCAGCGCGGCTCTCGAGATCGATCTGCTCTTTCGCCGTGCCAGCAGCCGCTGGCGCCTTCGGTCGACTGGCGGTGCTCTTGGCCTCCTCCACCATCTCGTTGGCCCTGCTCGCCTGATCGACGATCTGCGCGGCGCGCTCGCGCGCTTCGCGCATGATGGCTTCGGCACGCTCATCGGCCTGATGCAAATCTGCTTGCCCTTCTCGGCGGCAGCAAGTCCTGCGGCGATCTTGCGCGAGCGCTCGTCCATCGGCGCCGATGATCATCGGCCACACGAACTTCATCGTGAACCAGATGAGGGCGATGAACACGACCATCTGCACGATCAGCGTGAGATTGATGTTCACGTTCGACTCCTTGCCGACTCAGCTGTGCGGTCGGGCTCTAGCCGCAGGCTTAGTGCGTCATGACCGGCGGTGAACGGGTTCGCGAAGGTGAAGAACAGCGCGAAGCCGATGCCGATCATGGCGACCGCGTCCACCAACGCCGCCACGATGAACATCTTCACCTGCAGCATGGGAGTGAGTTCGGGCTGACGCGCCGCGCCTTCCAGAAAGCGGCCGCCCAAGAATGCCGAAGCCGATGGCGGTGCCGAGCGCGCCCATGCCGAAGATGATGCCGACGGCCAAAACGGTCATGGCTTGGACGTGTGCAATGTTTTCCATTCAATTCTCCTGAAACGAAACAACTAGCGAAATTGTTGTTACCGAACTCGAAGACATCAATGATGTTCCTGCGCCATCGACAGATAGACGATCGTCAGCACCATGAATATGAAGGCCTGCAGGATGATCTATCAGCAAATCGAACACCGCCCATAGCGAATGCCAGCACGACCTGCGCCAGCAGCAACACCCAACCGCTCGCCGCTCGACAGCTGATGGAAGCCGCGCAGCGTGAAGGCCGCGAGCAGAAGAAAGATCATTTCGCCGGCGAACAGGTTGCCGTACAAGCGCAGCGACAGGGAAATGGGCCGCGCCAGGAACGGCACGATCTCCAGCAGCAGATTCGCGGGAACCAGCAGGATCTTCACGACGATATTCTTGGCGACTGAACGGCTGCAGCGTCAGCTCGCCGAAAAACCCGCCGAGCCCCTTCACCTTGATGCTGTAGTAGATGATGAGCACGAACACCGTCAACGACATCGCGAAGGTGGTGTTGAGGTCGGTGCTGGGCACGACCTTCAGATGTTCGACGCCGACGTGATGCGCCGCCCAGGGCAACAGATCGACCGGCAACAGGTCCATGGATTGAACAGGAAAACCCAGCAGAAAATGGTCAGCGCCAAGGGCGCGAGCAGCTTGTTGGTGCCGTGAAAAGTGTCCTTCACCTGGCCATCGACGAATTCTCGACCAACCATCTCGACGAAATTCTGAAACTTGCCCGGCACGCCGGCCGTGGCGGTGCGCGCCGCCAAATAAAAAGCGCCGCCGAACAGCATCGCCGAGCACCAGCGAGAAAGACACGCGTGTCCCAGTGGATGACGGAAAAATCCACCATCTCCCTTGGGTTCCTTGTTGGAGAGGAACGTCAGGTGATGAAGAATGTACTCGTTTGCGGTGGTGGGTTGCTCTGCTGCCATTTCAAGTTCTATGTTTGTCTCAATCGCCTCAAATCAACTGTTTTTCTGGCGTCCGCGCGGAATATTGGTGCCGCCCAGCGGCGGCAGCGCATTCGCCAGCGCCACCCAAAATACAAAAAAAGTAGCGACATAAGTGCCGAGCATCGCCAGCGGAACCACCCTCATCGTCTTCAGCACCACCACGAACAGCACGATGACGATCGCGATCTTGGCGCTTTCGCCGATGAAGAACGCGCGCATCGCCCGCTGCCCATCTGCAGCCGATTTGCCGCCAAAACCCAGCAATGCCATGACAAGGCTCGCGGCGGTGCTGATGCCGCCGCCCATCGCCGCGGACAACGCCGCGTGGGGACCCGCAATCAGCCAGCTCACGAGAGCGCAGACTACGGTCACGGCCGCCTGGCCCAGTACGACGCTGAGAGCCAGCCGCCGCGCTAAGGCTAAATCGATCGCGACCAAGTTAAATCCCGTGGAGCGAAACGCACCAACGCTTCGCTTTTACCGTGCCAAAAATGGCCGGCGCATTATAGAGACGCCGCCTTAGGTCATCAAGGCGTTTCAGGCCTATTTATCCCACTACTGGATGTGGGCGAGGATGCCTTCGAGCTCGTCCAGGCTGTTGTAGCTGACAATAAGCTTGCCCTTGCCCGAGGCGGCATGTTGAAAGGCAACTTTGGCGCCCAGCTTTTCCGCAATTTCAGTTTCCAAGCGGTGAATGTCCGGATCCGGTGCCGCATCGGGCGCAGCCGAATCGGCCGGCTTGGGATTCATGATGCGACGCACCAATCCTTCCGTATCGCGCACCGACAAGGACTTCTTGGCGACCAGGGCGGCGACTTCGATCTGCTGGCGGCGAGTGGCGAGCCCCAGCAGCGCACGCGCATGGCCCATTTCAATCTGGCGCTGTTCCAGCATCTGCTTCACTTCATCGGTCAATTCCATCAGCCGCACCAAATTGCTGACAGCGGCGCGGGAGCGTCCGACAGCCTCGGCCGCGGCCTGATGCGTCAACCCGAACTCCTCGATCAGCCGCAGCAACGCCCGGGCCTCTTCCAGCGGGTTCAAATTTTCGCGCTGGATGTTCTCGATGAGCGCCATCGCGACCGCGTCCTCGTCGGGGACGTCGCGAATGACCGCGGGAATCTCCGCAAGCCCCGCCATCTGCGCCGCGCGCCAGCGGCGTTCGCCGGCAATGATTTCATAGCGCTGCGATTCAGTTGGGGAAGGCCGCGGCAGCGGACGCACCAAAATGGGCTGCACCAGGCCGCGCGATTTGATGGAGTCGGCCAGTTCGCCCAAGGATTCGGGCCGCATATCGGCTCGGGGCTGATACTTGCCTCGCTGCAACAGATCGACCGGCAGGGATGCCAGACGATCGCCGGCGAGAATCGGCGGTTTTTCAGCCTCCGGCATGCCCGCGCGCCGCGCGAGCAGGGGGGAGAGCTCAGCCAGGCCTCGACCTAATGACGGCTTTTTGCCGGACATAACAATTCCCCGTAAACCGATGGGGCGATTATACGGGCGCTTCCGGCGGATCGTCGCGGCGAATCATTTCCCCGTCCGGCAGCTCGTCGCGACGGATCATCTCGCCGGCCAACGCCAGATAGGCCAGGGCGCCGCGCGATTCTTTGTCGTGAAACAGCGCGGGCTTGCCGAAGCTGGGCGCCTCCGCCAGGCGCACGTTGCGCGGGATGACGGTGCGGAACACTTTCTCGCCGAAATGTTGCGTCAGTTGCGCGGACACCTCGTTGGCCAGATTATTGCGCGGATCGAACATGGTGCGCAGCAATCCCTCGATCTGCAATTCCGGATTGATGCTCTCCTTGATCTGTTCGATGGTCTGCATCAATGCGGTCAAGCCTTCGAGCGCATAGTATTCGCACTGCATCGGCACCATGACGGAGTCCGCCGCCACCAGTGCATTCAAGGTCAGCATGTTGAGCGATGGCGGACAATCCACGAGGATGACGTCGAAATCGTTGCGCACCAGCGCCAGGGCGTTGCGCAATTTGAACTCGCGTCCCACGGTCATCGTGAGCAGGCGGACTTCGGCCGCTGTGAGGTCCTGATTCGCCGGCATCAGCATGAAGCCGCCATACTCGACCGTGACCAAAGCCTCGACGGCGCTGCAATCGCCCAGCAGCACATCGCAGCTGGTGCGCGATTGCGCATGCTTGTCGATGCCGCATCCCATGGTGGCGTTTCCCTGCGGGTCCAGGTCGATGAGCAGCACGCGGCGCTTGGTCGCCGTCAACGACGCGGCGAGATTGACCGCGGTCGTGGTCTTGCCCACGCCGCCCTTCTGATTGGCCACTGCAATGACGCGTTTCATGTCTTCAAGTCTTGCTCGACTTTCGATGTACAGGAATCAACTCCACGAGATGCCGCTCGTCGGGCAGGCCCGGCACGTTCAAGCGATGCACCGCCAGCACGCGAAAACTTTTCGGCAGTGCGGATATCTCATCATCAGGCCGTTTCCCCTTCATCGCCAGCATCCGACCGTCGGGCGCACACAAGTGGCCGGCGTAGGCCACGAAATCCGCGAGCGAGGACAGCGCCCGGGCGACCACTGTATCGAAAAGTTCGAAAGGTCTATAGGTTTCCGCGCGGGAATTGACCACCAGCACATTGCCGCAGCCGATCCGCCCGGCCGTCTGCTCGACGAATCGCGCTTTTTTGCCCGTAGCCTCGATGAGCGTGAAGCGGCGCTGCGGATTGACGATGCTCAGCACCAGGCCCGGAAAGCCGGCGCCGGTGCCGACGTCGGCCAGCCGTTCGCCGCGCAAGTAGGGCTGCAGGCTCATGCTGTCGAGCACATGCTTGCGCAGCATGCCGGGGCGATCGCGGATCGCGGTCAAATTGAACTGGGCGTTGCCCCGTTCGAGCTCATCCACGAGGCTGAGCAGCATTGCGGCGCGCTTCGGATCCAGTTCGATCCCGAGGTCTCGCGCACCGGAGACGAGCATCTCGCGTTCAGCGGTGCGCATGCTGGAGCAGCCTCCTTAGCGGTCCGACGCGGGATCGGCGTGATCGGCAGCATCCAGCTGGATGCTCAATTGCGCGGATTCGTCCGCTCCGCTCTCGAAGTGGCCCAAGAATTCAACGTCGCCCGCGGAACCCGCGCATTCTTGCGTCGATACCTGGGCGGCGTTTTTAATCCAAAGCGCGCACGCATCGGCGAAAATTCGCGCCGCGTCGTTCGCCGGCAGCCGCACCGTGGCCTCGATCCGCGCGAGCCGGTCGTGCCTGAAGCAAAGCAGGTATTCAGCTGGCGTTCGAGCCATGAACAGCGGCCGGGTTCCGTCGACGGCATAGCACTCCAGCTCATCGGACGGGGCCGCACCCTGCTTGGCGTCGCTAAACATCAGCACCTCGTGCAGTGTCAAAGGCACTTCTCTCAAGGCGGTGCCGAACGGAACGGCCAGCAGGACATGCCAATCGTAGGACGCATCGAGGGGCGCCGCCGCCGGCTGAGGCGGTTCGGGCGGTGCAGACGGTTGCGGCGCGGCGGCGCAGCCTGCGAGCGTCAGCAAGAGAACCGTCATGAGCGTTCGCATCAAGGTCCCGCCAGCCGATTGACCAGCGTTTCCAGCTCGGCCGCGGCTTGCGGGTCCGCGGGTCGATCCTGCTCGAGCGACCGGCGCAGCGCCTGCAACGCCGTGTCCTTGATCTTGAGACAGGCCCGCGCGTAGTGAACGCGCCAATCCGCTATCAGCTCGTGTTCGAAAAACTCATAGTCCCGGTCATTGACGACGGCATCGAGAACCATCGCGCACACCGCCAGCTGCTGCACGCGAGCCCAGCTCAATACCGGCGCGGAGCAGCCTTCGGCGAAACAGCGGCGCAGATACGCCGGCGGGTCAGCGCTTGCGATCTCGTCCAGCTGAGCGCCGACGTCGTAAGATTGGGTCAAATGCTCGAAGGCCGCCATCGACCGCATTATCCTCGACGTGAGATAACATAGAAACATGAACCGAATTTATTTGCTGCTGCTGCTCGCGGCGCCGTTTTTTACCGTCTCTGAAACCCTTGCCGTCTCGCGGGTCGAACGCGGCAATCTGACGCTTGAAAACATTCCGCAAGCGCCGCCCGAGCTCAGCGCCAAATTGGATGGCTATCTCAGTGCGCGCCAGGCCACGCCGCTCGATTGGTCGCCAAAGGGACAACTGCTGATCGCCACGCGCTTCGGCGATGTCGATCAGCTGCACCTGTTGGAACAGGCGGGAGGCGCGCGCCGTCAACTGACATTCCTGCACGAGCCGATCACGGAAGCGGCGTTTTCGCCGGACCCCGCGCGCGCCGCCTACGTGTTCCTCAAGGACTCTGGCGGCAACGAAAATAGCCAGCTCTATTACCAGCGACTCGGCGATGCGGCCGCGAAGTTGTTGACCGACGGCAAATCCTTGAATGGCGCGCCCCGCTGGTCCAACAGCGGACGCGAAGTCGCCTTCTTCAGCAACGCTCGCGATGGCCGCAGCTTCGACATCGACATCGTGGATCCGGAGTCGGGCGCACTGCCGCACCTTGCCCTGGCGGGAGACGACAGCGGCGCCGCGTGGTCGGTGCTCGACTGGTCGCCCGATGATTCGAAACTGCTGGTGCGCAAGCAAGTGTCGATCTCCGAAGGGTATCTGTACGTCGTGGACCTTAGCAGCGGGCAAAAGCGCGAGGTCGAGCCCGGCCCCGACAAGGTCGGGATCGCGGGCGCCAAATTCTCGCGCGACGGCCAGGGGGTCTATTTGATTTCCGACCGCGACAGCGAATTTGCGCGGCTGCGCTACGTTGGTCTGTTCAACAACGACAAGACCGTGCTTTCAGCGCACATCCCCTGGGACATCGAAACGCTGGCCATTTCGCGCGACGGGCGCTATCTGGCCTACGTCAGCAACGAGGCGGGGATGAGCAAGCTCAATCTGCTCGATTTGCGCGCGCACCAGGACCTCACGCCGCCGCGGCTGCCGCAGCCGGGCATCATCAGCTCATTGAGCTTCGACGCTACGTCCACGCGGCTCGCGTTCGGATTCGCCGCCGCGAACCAACCGCGCGACGCCTACGTGCTGGATCTCGCCGAAAACCGGCTGGAGCCCTGGACTCGTAGCGAAGCGGGTGCCGCGGATGCGGCGAAATTCGTACTGCCGCGGCTGACGGAGTTTCCCACCTTTGACCGGGTCGACGGCAAGGCCCGCCAGGTGCCGGTGTATGTTTACCAACCCGCCTCGGCCGGTCCCCATCCCGTGCTGATTTCGCTGCACGGCGGACCGGAATCGCAATTCCGTCCGGCGTTCGATCCTTGGATTCAATACATGGTCAATGAATTGGGCTTCGCGGTGATCGCGCCCAATGTCCGCGGCTCGTCGGGATACGGCAAGACCTACATGGCGCTCGACAACGGCATGCTGCGCGAAGACGCGGTCAAGGATGTCGGCGCCATGTTGGTGTGGATCGAACTGCAAAAGGACTTCGACGCCAAGCACGTGGTGGTATCGGGCGGCTCCTATGGCGGCTATCTGAGCCTGGCGACGCTGGTCAATTACAGCGACCGCTTGCGCGGCGGTGTCGATGTCAGCGGCATTGCGGACTTCGTGAGCTTCCTGACCAACACCGCGCCCTACCGGCAAAACCAGCGGCGCGCGGAATATGGCGACGAACGAGATCTCGAGATGCGCGCCTTCTTGAGGCGCATCTCGCCTTTGACCAACGCCGATCGCATCACCCGCCCGCTGCTCGTCGTCCACGGCAAGAACGATCCGCGCGTGCCCCTCTCCGAGGCGGAACAGATCGTGAACAAATTGCGCGCGAAGGGCGGCGAGGTTTGGTACCTGCTGGCGGCCGACGAGGGCCACGGTTACCGCAAGAAGCAGAACCGCGATGCCTACTACGAGACGTTCGCGCAGTTCCTGATGGCGCTGCGCAACTAGCGGCGCGCCCGGCGCCCGAGGTGGACCCCTACTTGCTTTCGGTGCTCGCCGTCGCCAGCGGCGAAGGCTGGTTCGCGAAGTATTCGGCGGCGATTCTGACGTCTGCGTCGCTGGTCAAGAGCTTCGCCATGCCGTCCATGACGACATTCTTGCGCCGGCCGTTTCTATAGGCGGTCAGCGCCTGTTCCAGGTAATCCTCATGCTGTCCGGCCAGCACCGCCGGTTTCGGCTCGAGCGGGGCCGCCGTACCGAGACCGGTCTCGCCGTGGCAGGCGATGCAGGCCGCCACCTGTTTGGGCGGCGCTTTGCCCGGCGCGGGCGTACCCGGCTTGATCGGCTCCGGACCTTGCAAATAAGCCGCGATGTCTTCGATATCTTGATCGGAGAGCGATGAAGCCTGCGCGTGCATGGTGGCGTGCGGCCGCGTGCCGTCGCGATATTCATGCAGCGCCGCGACCAGGTATTCCGCATTCTGATGCCGCAATTTCGGCACACTGTAGTCCGGATAGGCGTTGCGATAATTGGCGATGCCGTGGCATCCGTAGCAGGTGTAGAACTTCATCTCGCCCTTGGCCGGGTCACCCGCCGCATGTGCGCCCACCGACAAACAAGTCAACGCCGTGCCGGCGAGCCACCCAGTCAATCGAGAAAGCATCTAGTACTCCGAGCGTTCTTAGGTTCTATGAGGTGCGGTGATGTTAAAGAGTGGGAGGCCAAATTGCCACTAAGGCGCCTGTAAAGTATTCGCCACATCCTGCAGCAGCGTCGGATCGGTGGGCTTGGTGCCGGCCGGATAGCGGCAGGCGACCCGGCCGCTGCGATCGATCAGAAATTTCTCGAAATTCCAGCCGATGTCCCCCGGAAAGCCGTTTTCCGGCGCCGTCAGCCACGCGTACAGGGGATGGCGATGCGGACCGTTCACCTCGATCTTCGCCGACAGCGGAAAGGTCACGCCGAAATTCACCGCGCAGAACGATTGAATCTCGGCGGCGCTGCCCGGTTCTTGCGCGCCGAACTGATTGCAGGGAAATCCGACAACGGCGAATCCCTGGTCTTTGAGTTCCTGGTACATTTCCTCCAGACCGGCATATTGCGGGGTGTAACCGCAGCGGCTCGCGACGTTCACCGCCAATGTGACCTTGCCGCGCAGCGGCGCCAAAACATTGGGCGTGCCGTCAAGTCCCGGCACGGTGAAATCGTAAAAAACATTCATGCCGGAATCCTTCGGGCGGGCGCCCTCAAGCTGCGCACTCGCGCCTTTTCAAATGCACCAACAGCAGTGAAACGGCTGCCGGCGTCAGTCCCGGGATGCGCGCCGCCTGTCCCAAGGTTTCCGGACGCACATCGCGAAGCCGCTGACGCACCTCGTTGGACAGGCCGCCCACCAGGCCGTAGTCGATGTCGGGCGGCAAGCGCAGTTCCTCGTTGCGCTGCGCGCGCTCGATCTCATCGCTCTGGCGCCTCAGGTAACCGGAATATTTGGCCTGCACTTCGACCTGCAGTTTGACCTGGTCGCGCAGGCGCTCATCGTCGCACCAAGCGGCGGCGGCCGCGGGCGCGGCGACGCAGCTCAAATCATCGAAGGACACTGCCGGCCGGCGCAGTAGATCTGCGGCATGCGTCTCGCGCGAGAGCGCCGCGCCCAGTTTGGCGAGCAACGCAGCATCGACGTCGTGAGGCTGCACCACAGCGCGCTCCAGGCGATCCGTTTCAGCCGCGACGGCGGCGCATTTGCGCTGAAAGAACTCCCAGCGCTCATCGTCGATCAGTCCGAGTTGCCGCCCGGTGCCGGTCAGGCGCAGGTCAGCGTTATCCTCGCGCAGCGAAAGGCGGTATTCCGCGCGGCTGGTGAACATGCGGTAAGGTTCGTTCGCACCGCGCGTGATCAAATCATCGACCAGCACGCCAAGGTAGGCATTGCTGCGCTGGGGATGCCAGGATTCGCGCCCACGCACCGCGAGCGCTGCGTTGATCCCGGCGAGCAGGCCTTGGGCGGCGGCCTCCTCGTAGCCGGTGGTACCGTTGATCTGTCCGGCGAAATACAGGCCCGCGATGTATTTGCTTTCCAGGCTGTATTTCAAGTCGCGCGGATCGAAGAAGTCGTACTCGATGGCGTATCCGGGACGCGTGATGTCGGCATTTTCGAAGCCCTCGATGGTGCGCACGAACTCCTACTGCACATCGAAGGGCAGACTGGTCGAGATGCCGTTGGGGTAGATCTCGCGCGTGTCCAGACCCTCGGGTTCGACGAAGATCTGATGCGATTTCTTGTCGGCGAAGCGCACCACCTTGTCCTCCACCGAGGGGCAGTAGCGCGGGCCGACGCCTTCGATCAACCCGGTGAACAAGAGGCGAGCGCGCGGTGGCGGCGCGAATGATGTCGTGAGTGCGCTCGTTGGTCGCGGTGATGTGGCACGGAAGCTGGCGTGGGTGCGTCGCGCGCGTGCCCAGATAGGAAAACACCGGCCGCGGATCGTCGCTGTGCTGCTCGCGCAGCGCCGAGAAATCGATGCTGCGGCCGTCGATGCGCGGCGGCGTGCCGGTCTTGAGGCGTCCGACCCGCACCGGCAGCTCGCGCAGTCGCAGGCTCAGGCTGAGCGAGGGCGGATCGCCGGCCCGTCCGCCCGGATGACTCTGCAGACCCACATGAATCTTGCCGCCCAAGAACGTGCCCGCGGTCAGAACGATCGCGGGCGCGCGAAACTCGATGCCGCTCGCAGTCACCACCCCGACGACACGATCGCCCTCGAGGATCAAATCCGCCGCTTCCTGCTGGAACAGCGCCAAGTGAGGTTGCGATCTCCAGCATGCTGCGAATCGCCCGCTTGTACAGCTGACGGTCCGCCTGTGCACGCGTGGCGCGCACCGCGGGACCCTTGCTGGCGTTCAAGGTCCGAAACTGGATGCCCGCCTGATCGGCGGCGCGCGCCATGGCGCCCCCGAGCGCATCGATTTCCTTCACCAGATGACCCTTGCCGATGCCGCCGATCGCAGGGTTGCAGCTCATCTGTCCCAAGGTCTCGATGTTATGCGTCAGCAACAAGGTGCTGACCCCCATCCGGGCGGCCGCGAGCGCCGCTTCGGTGCCGGCATGGCCGCCGCCGATGACGATGACTTCGTACTGCTTCGCAAAACGCATGACGCTGAATCTACTCGTTTTTTAGGCCGGGCGCGTACTCTAAACTCTCAGGCCTCAAAGCACCAGGGAACCATTGCTGCGCAGCCTGAACTAAAGCTTAAGGAGCCTTAATGAAGCATTCCCGGAGTCGACGCATGAGTCCCCAGTCATCGGTCCCTCCCAAGCCGGACGCAGCGGCCGGGCGCGACGGCGGGGGTTTGGGAATCACCGCGATTGCCGTGATCGCCGCACTGCTGGTCGGCATGATCGGGATATTCGATGTGGCAGCGGGAGCCGCGCCGCAGATCGGCGAGTCGGCGCCGAACTTCACCGCGGTCGACACCAAGGGCAATCCGATCCGTTTGAGCGAATATCGGGGCAAGACCGTGGTGCTCGAATGGACCAATGCCGATTGCCCGTACGCCCGCCGGCAATACAGCACCGGCAACATGCAAAGCGTGCAGGCGCTGGCTCAAGAGGACGGCATCGTGTGGCTGACAGTGATCTCTTCTCCTCCCGGCAGGCTCGGGGCGGTGAATGGCGCCGCCGCAGACGCCCTCACCGTTTCGCGCCACGCCGACCCGACCGCTGTGCTGCTCGATCCCACGGGCAGCGTTGCGCGCATGTACGCCGCGAACACCACGCCGCAAATGTTCGTGATCGACAAGCACGGGATGCTCAGATACATGGGCGGCATGGATAGCATCGCGATCCGCGACGCGGCGGATATCGCACGCGCCGAACCGTACCTGCAGGAAGCCATGCTGGCGGTGGCTGCGGGAGATGCGGCGCCGCATGCCGTCACCCAGCCCCATGGCTGCGCGATCAAATATTAGAGGGCAGGCCATGCCGGGCACGGCGCTTGAGCGGGTATAGTCCGCCTCTTGATGATCCGCCCCGCCATTCCGGCTGAACGCCGGACCCTCGAGGCGCTGCAGTGGCGCGCATCGCTCGGCAATGAAGGCGATCGCGACGCATTGCTGCGCCACCCCGATGCCATCGACCTGCCGCTGGCGCAAATAGACGCGGGCGGCGTGTTCGTGCTCGAACAGGACGCCGCCATCGTCGGCTTCGCAGCGATTGTGCCGCGCCCCGATGGCGACACCGAACTGGACGCTCTGTTCGTCGAGCCCGCCATTCAACGCCGCGGCATCGGCCGCCGGCTCATCGATCACTGCGCCGAAAAGGCACGTTCGATGGGTTCGAGCGCACTGCATGTCGTGGGCAACAATCACGCGAAGCACTTCTATCTGTCGTGCGGTTTCACCGTGGTCGGCGACTTTCAAACCCGCTTCGGCTTAGGGCTGCTGATGCGCAAAGCGCTGTGAGCGCTCGAGACATCGAGACCGGCGCCGGACGCGCTCCTATTCCACGGCGAGTGGAATGCCGGCGAACTTGCCGGCCCATTTTTTGGGCCCCGTTTCATGCACCGATTCGCCGGCGGCGCTCACCGCCACGGTGACGGGCATGTCCTTGACGTCGAATTCGTACACCGCCTCCATGCCGAGTTCCGGAAACGCCACGATGCGGCTGCCGCGGATGGCGTTCGACACCAGGAACGCCGCGCCGCCGACCGCAATCAAGTAGGCGGAACCGTGCTTGGCGATCGAGGCGATGGTTTCGGGACCGCGCTCGGCCTTACCCACCATTGCCAGCAGTCCTGATTTGCCGAGCATCGTGTCGGTGAACCGATCCATGCGATTGGCGGTGGTCGGACCCGCCGGTCCGACGATCTCCGTGCCCACCGGATCGACAGGGCCCACGTAATAAATCACGCGTCCGCCGAAATCCAGGCCCTCGGGCAGCGGTTTGCCTGCATCGAGCAGCGCGCAGATGCGCTTATGCGCCGCGTCGCGGCCGGTCAGCAGCTTGCCGGACAGCAGCAGGCGCTCGCCCGGCTTCCAGGTCGCGATCTGCGCGCTTGCTGAGCGTATCGAGCGACACGCGGCGGGCGCTGGCATCGGCGCTCCAATGCACCTTAGGCCATAGATCCAAGTCCGGCGGCTTGCAGCCGCGCGGGTCCCGAGCCATCCAGCGTGAAATGAATGTGGCGGGTCGCGGCGCAATTGGGGATGACCGCCACCGGCAAGGAGGCGGCATGCGTCGGGTAGTCCAGGACCTTGACGTCCAACACCGTGGTCAAGCCGCCCAAGCCCTGCGCGCCGATACCGAGCGCGTTGACGCGCCGGTAGATCTCCAGGCGCAGCTCCTCGAGGGGCGTTCTCGGACCGCGCGCAATGAGATCGCCGATATCGATCGGATCCATCAGCGATTTCTTCGCCAGCAGCATGGCCTTCTCGGCGCTGCCGCCGATGCCGACGCCCAGCATGCCCGGCGGACACCAGCCCGCGCCCATTTCGGGCACCATTTCCAAAACCCAATCCGCCACCGAATCCGACGGGTTCAGCATGGCGAACATCGATTTGTTTTCCGAACCGCCGCCCTTCGCGGCGACGGTGATTTCGAGCTCGATCGCCGGCTACGAATTCCGTATGGATCACCGCGGGAGTGTTGTCCTTGGTATTGCTGCGCTTGAATGCCGGATCCGCGACGATGGAGGCGCGCAGTTTGTTGTCTGGGTTCAGGTACGCGCGCCGCACGCCTTCATTGATCATCCCGGGGAGATCCAGCTTCGCCTCCCAGGTCACGCCCATCCCCACCTTGACGAACACCACCACGATGCCCGTGTCCTGGCAGATTGGCCGGTGCCCTTCGGCGCACATGCGCGAGTTGGTCAGAATCTGCGCGATGGCGTCGCGCGCCGATGGACTTTGTTCCACCTGGTACGCGCGCCCCATGGCGCGGATGAAATCGGGCGTGTGATAGTAGGAAATGTACTGCAGGGCGTCCGCAACGCTCGTAATCACATCGGCTTCGCGAATGACGGTCATGTCGCAAATCTATCAAGTTGTGGGCAAGCAGGGGTAGCGAATCCCATACAATCGCTGCAATGAGAGGTGGCATGCGGCAGCTGTTCGGGGCGTTCGTATGGGTGGGGCTTTGCGCCTCCGCCCCGTTTGCGCCGGCGGCCGCCGAGGATATCGGGATTCTGCCGACGATCGAATGCCGCCTCGAGCACCCGCTGCACCTGACTTCGATTGACGCGCGCTGCGGCGCCTTGCGGGTGCCCATCGACCGTGATCACCCCAAGGATGGATCGATCGACCTGAAGGTGGCCGTCGTGCCCGCGTTGAACCGGCGCAGCACCGCGCCCCCGCTGTTTCTGCTGGCCGGCGGCCCGGGACAGAGCGCGATGCAGGTATACGTGGCGCTCAACAGCGCCTTCGCCCGCATCAATCGCAACCATGCGATTGTGTTGTTGGACCAGCGCGGCACGGGAAATTCCAATCAGCAGTCCTGCGTCTATCCCGAGGATTGGCAGGAGCCGGCTGATCCGATGCCCGCGCTGCGCAAGGCGACGCTCGAGTGCATTGCCAAGCTCGGGCCGCAGGTGCGTTTCTACACCACCAGCGTCGCGGTCCGAGATCTCGACGCGGTGCGCGCGGCCTTGGGATTCGATCAGATCGATTTCTACGCCGGCTCGTACGGCACGCGCGTCGCGGAACAGTACATGCGCCGCTACGGCACGCACGTTCACGCCGTGATCCTGGATGGAGTGACCTATCCGCAGCAGGCCATCGGCGCCGAAACCCCGGAGGATGCCGAGCGCGCCTTGAATCTGATCATCGCGCGCTGCCTGCAGACGCCCGATTGCGCCGCCGCCTATCCGCATCTGCAGGACGAATTGAAGGCGCTGCTGGGGGAGTTCGGCCCGCAGAAGGTCATGGTGACCATAGACGACCCCAACAGCGGCCTGCCGCTCGAGATCGAATTCAACCGCAGGATACTCAACGCCGCCCTGCGCCTGCTTTCATACAGCAGTCCGCAGGCCTCGCTGTTGCCGGCGCTGATTCACGAGGCGGCGCACGGCAAACTGCGGCCGCTCGCGGCCCAATCGGTGATGAATACGCGCCAGATTGCCGATCAGCTGGCGAACGGCATGCAGTACAGCGTGATCTGCAGCGAGGACGTACCAGTTTTTCGCGGGGGTCGATCGCGCCGCCTTGGCCAAGACCTACCAGGGCACCGACAGTGGATGCGTTGCAGGAAATTTGCAAGCTCTGGCCCAAAGGACCGGTGGATGCGGACTTGCATGCGCCCTTGCACAGCGACATTCCCACGTTGCTGCTGTCCGGCGAAGCCGATCCGGTCACTCCGCCCGTGGACGCCGAGCGCGCCGCCAGCGGTCTCACGCGCCACCGGCACCTGATCTTGAAGGGCGAGGGTCACGGCCAGCTGCCGATCGGCTGCATGCCCATCATCTGCGGCGGATTTTCTCGACTATGCCGCGCCCGACAAGCTCGATGCGAGCTGCCTCGGGCGGCACACGCCTGCACCTTTTTTCCTGAGCATGACGGGGCCTGCGCCATGATCGAGGCCACGGGCCTGAGCAAGCGCTTCGGCCGCATCGAAGCGGCGCGCGATGTTTCGTTCGTGGCGCGCGACGGCGAGATCACGGGACTGCTCGGCGCCAACGGCGCCGGCAAATCCACCTGCCTGCGCATGCTCTACGGGGTGTTGACGCCCGACAGCGGCAACGCCTGCATCGACGGCATCGACATCCGCGGCGAAACCTCGAAGGCGCGCGCGCACCTGGGCGTGCTGCCGCACGCGGCCGGGCTGTACGACAACCTGACGGCGCGGGAGAACATCCGCTACTTCGGCACGCTGCACGGGATGGAGGCCCGGCTGCTCGCGTCGCGCACCGCCGAGCTGTCTTCGGCACTCGGCATGGATGCCTTCCTGGAACGCCGCGCCAAGGGATTTTCACAGGGCCAGCGCATCAAGGTGGCCCTCGCCCGTGCCTTGGTGCATGACCCCGGCAATGTCGTGCTCGACGAACCCACCAATGGGCTCGACGTCATGGCAATCCGTAATTTGCGCGAGATGCTGTTGACGTTGAAGGCGCAAGGCCGCTGCGTACTGTTCTCCTCGCACGTCATGCAGGAAGTCGCGGCGCTATGCGACCGCGTGGTCATCATCGGCCACGGGCGGGTACTGGCGGACGCCACGGTGCAGGAGATTCGCGAGCGCAGCGGCGCGGCAACCTTGGAAGAAGGCTTCCTGCAGGTGCTGGGCGATCCGGAGGGCGTGAGCTGATGCGCACGCTGCTAACGGTGTTTGCCAAGGAATTCTTGGAGAATCTGCGCGACCGGCGTACGTTGTTGTCGGCATTGCTGTTTGGTCCCCTGTTTGGACCGCTGCTCTTCGGCCTCATGGTGTCGCGCATGCTGGAGCAAAGCGTGGTCGAGTCGGACGTGCCCCTGAAGATCACGATCTCCGGCGGCCATTACGCGCCGGGCCTGATTCGTTATCTCGAAGGACGCGGCGTCAAGCTCACGCACAAGGAACTGTCGGAGGATGAGGCCCGGGCAGCCGTGAAAAACGGCCGCTCCCAGGTGGTGCTGCTGGTGCCCGCCGATTATCCCAAGCTCTTCGTGGACGCACGCCCCGCGCCCATCCTGCTGTTCGCGGACAGTTCGGATTCGCAGACGCGCAAGATTGCCGATCGCGCCAAAGGCATGCTGGGCGCCTACGGCAGCAGCATCGCGCAATTGCGGCTGGAAATGCGCGGCGTGAGCCCGTTGCTCAGCATCCCCATCGCCGTCAACGAGGTCGATATCGCGACGCCCGCGGGGCGCGCGGTCGTCGTGCTGGGATTCATGACGTATTTCGTGTTGTTCGCCTTGTTGATGGGCGGCCTGTACCTGGCGATCGATTCCACCGCGGGCGAGCGCGAACGCGGATCGCTCGAAGCGCTGCTCAGTTTGCCGGTGGCGCGCTCGGCGCTGGTGGGCGGCAAAATTCTCGCCACTTGCGCCTACATGTGCATTTCGTTGGGCTTGAGCCTCACCGCCTTCGTGTGCGTGTTTCGCTTCGTGCCGCTCGAGCGCATCGGCATGAGCGCCAATTTGGGCTTTGGCACGGCCGTGATTTTTTTCGGAATATGCCTGCCGTTCGTGCCTTTGGGCGCGACGCTCATGACCTTGGTCGCGTCGTTCACGCGCACCTACCGCGAGGCACAGACCTATCTCACCACCGTGCTGCTGGTGCCGACGCTGCCGATCGCTTTTGCCAGCATTTATTCCCTGAAGACCAAAAGCTCGCTGATGATCATCCCTTCCTTGAGCCAGCATTTGTTGATGACCAGCGTGCTCAAGGACGAGCCGATTTTATTGAGCGACGTGTGCGTCTCGGCCGCGGCTTCGTTGGGGTTGGCGCTGCTGATGTTCGTGCTCACCGCGCGCCATTGGCGCCGAGAAACCATGCTCGCCTGACAGTTTGTATGCGCGTTCAATAGCGGTTTTTTTTAAGGGGATGCCTGTATAGCGTTCCACCCGAGCATATGTATACTGTTTGTGACGCTTTAGCGTTGCTCGGGAGAGTTGATGAGCGCATCTGCATCCGCACGGATGGGCACCGTGGCATTCCTCGCCATTCTGGCGGTGTCCGCAGGCACAATGCTCTGGTTTTTCTGGCGTTTTCCGCTCATGACTGCAATCGTCACGTTCGCTGTGTTCGCGGCCCTCGTCGTTCTGGCGCGGCTTGCGAAATCCATCGATGTCGAGATGCAGGAGCTGGATCGGACCGAACAGAGCGTCTGAATGTCGCCGATCGGCGACAGGCCTCCGACGCGAGGCTACGGCCAGCGTCGCCGTTGATTTCGTAAAACTCCGCGAAAGTTTCAAAAGCCCACGGCAGCTAAAGCTGCTTGAGCGCCGCTTTGGCGCGCAAAGTTTGCGGATGATTGGCGCCCAGCTGGGATTCCAAATCGACGCTCGCCTTCTTCAAGAGTGCAGGTGCTTCGGCGCTGCCGCTTTTCGCCAGAACCTCCGCCAAGCGTTCCTGCGCCTGGGCCAATTCCCACACATCGTCGGGCGTACGTTCCCGAATCGAAACCGCTTCCCTGAGCGCCGCCTGCGCTTCTGACTGGCGGCCTTGCGCGGATTCGACGCTCCCCAAGCCTTCGAGCGCCATCGCCAGAGTGGCCGCACTTTGCGCGCCGAACTTGCGCAATCCGGCACCGGCTTCGGCAAACTGCCGCTCAGCCTGTGGGTAATCGCCCTTGCTCACGGCAAGCTGGGCGAGGGCGATTTCCGCCCGCAGGGTCAAGGGATGGGCGGGGCCGTAATGAGCCGAGGCGGCTTGGTAGGATGCCTTCAGCGTGCCCGCGGCGTCCGATTGATCGGCGGTGAGCAAGGCTTCACCCAGGAATATCCGCGCTTGTAGCGCGAGCGGACTGTCGGATCCGGCGTAGCGGGCCGCCATCTCCGCGGCTTGACGCAGAATGCTGATGGCGGCTTCGTTGCGATTTGTGATCGAGAGTATCCGCCCGTAATAGCTCATCGCGGCGGCAACCGCGGCCGAATCTCCCGCCAACGCCCTTTCCCGCTCAATGGAACTCTTCAGGAGCGCTTCGGCTTCCCGCAAATGACCGTCGCGCATCTCCAAGGTCCCGGTGTTGGCCACGATGATTTGCGCATCGAGCCCGTCGCCCAGGCCGAGCGCGCGATAGATAGCGGTGGTTTCATAATTTGCCTTGAGGGCCTCGGGCAGCCGATTCACGGTGGCAAGCGCGATGGCCAGGGAGTTGAAGAGCACGGCGGTCTCGCGATTGTCATGGCCGGACAGTGCAATCCGCTGGGCGATGGCTTCCCGAGTCGTCGCAATGGAACCATCCAAGTCGCCGCGAGCCCGCTGCACGCGAGAGCGGATCGCCATCCCCTCCAGGCGCTCTTCGGCGAAGCTTCGGGGCGTTTGCCGCCAAAAAGATTCGGCCTGCTGCAGCAGTTGGGCTGCGCGATCCACATGGCCTCGAAGCAGTTCGATGTTGGCTAATTTTTGGCGTGCATCTGCAATCGCGAACAGGTCCGCGCGCGAGTCCGCTTTGGCGAGAAATCCCTCGAGCAGGGCCGCCGCGCCATTCGCGTCCTCCAGCGCGCCGTACAGATCCGCGAGCGTCAGAACGATCTGGCCTGCGAGCAGCGGCTGATCGAGATATTCCTTCAGTACCCGCTGCGCGCTCGAGTCGATCATGCCCTTGGCGGTGGTCGACTTTGAACCCTGATCGCTGATCGCGGCGCGAAACAGGCCCGTCAGGTTGTAGCGCACCGCTTCCTCTCGTGCCGCATCGCGCCGCGCCACGTCGCGTTCTTGGGCGGCTTTCTCCGCCTGCCAGGCCGCCACCCCCAATCCTGCCGCCAGCGAGACGATCACCGCCGCCACGGAGGCGGCGGCCCAACGATAACGGCGCAGGGTGCGGCTGATGACATACAGCCGTGCGCCCTCGCGCGCTTCGACCGGCTCGCCGCGCCGCGCCCGCTCGACATCGAGCTTGATGGCCTCCACGGTTGCGTAGCGGTCGCCCGGCTCCTTGCGCAGCGCCTTGGCCACGATGGCGTCGAGATCGCCGCGCAGCAGCCGTACCGGAACCGGCGCGTTCGGCTGTGCTTCCGCCGTGCGCGAGAGCGACGGCGCCGGCCGCTGCAGCACCGTGCGCATCGCCTGCAATACCGGCGTGTCTGATCCCATCCACGGGTGCGCGCCGCTCAGCAGTTCGAACAACAGCAGGCCCAACGCGTACACATCGGTGGCGGTGGTGACCGCGCCGCCGGTGAGTTGCTCGGGCGCCGCGCAAATCGGGGTCATCGGGGTAGCCGCCGCCTGCGTTACCCGCGCGCGCTGCGCGTCCAACAGCTTCGCGATCCCGAAATCCAGGAGCTTCACCGCGCCGCCCGGGGTCACCAAAATGTTGGAGGGTTTGAGGTCGCGGTGAACGATGAGATTGCGGTGGGCGTAGGCAACGGCATCGCACACCAAGACGAAGAGCGCGAGGCGCTGCTCGAACGTCGCTTGGGTGATCTGGCAATACTCGGTGATCGGGCGGCCTTCCACGAATTCCATCACCATGAAGGGCCGGCCGTCGTCGGTCACGCCGCCGTCGTAGAGCCGCGCGATGCCTGGGTGTTCGAGCCGCGCCAATATCTGCCGCTCGGCTTGAAATCGGACCATTTGCGCCGCCGCCTCGCGCTGCAACAGCTTGATGGCGACGCGCTGCTCGAAGTTGCCGTCCGCGCGGCTGGCCTCATAGACCTCGCCCATGCCGCCGCGCCCGATGAGGCGGCTGATGCGCCACGATCCGAGACGCATTCCAAGCGTGCCGTCCTGTACCCATTCCCCCGCGGGAGGCTTGGGCGGAATCGCCAGAAATCCTCCCGACGCGCTTGCCGCGCGCAGCAGGCTTTCAACCTCGGCCAGCACGGCCGAATCTTCGATGCGCCGCGCGCGCAGATTCGCGATCCGCTGCGCCTCCGGCAAATCGAACATATCGTCGAGCAAGGCATCGACGCGGGCTCTTTGCGCCGCAGTCAACGGGGCTGTGACTTGACCGCTCGGTTCCATAGGATTTTGGAGTCTGGCGTTTACCGTCAGTGTACCTGAGCGGCTGCAAAAATTCGGTTGCACAGCGCCCCCAGTTTTTCGGGCAGCGCGTCTGCCGCCACCGCGATGTCGTCGCTGTCGCCGCGGACCTCGATGTCGCAGAGGACATTGTTCTTTTGCGCAATGACCTCATGAAGCGTGTCCTGCCACACGGCGGCATCGCCGACGCCGCCGAGCGGCCGAACCGGCAGCGTCATTTTCCCCGTGGACCAGGCCTCGAGCGCGGCCTTGCCAAGACCCGGACGCACACTCACGGTGATGGCCGAGAAGCCGGTGGTCAGAAACGCGCACGACTGACCGTCTCCGGCGATTGCCGTGGCGTGGGTGATCGGGGCGTGCAAAAAGACGCCGAGATCCGCGGCCTTGAGGACCAGCGCCTCACAGGGGGAAATCGGGGCGACAACCGGCGGCGCGGCGCTGGGCGCCTTCGCGCAGGCCGCCAAGTTCAAGTACACGGCAAGGAGCGGCAGGCTCAGTTGCGCGACGGAATTCATTTTGCTTGAGCGGCGGTGTCGAGCACGGCGAACACGATGCCCACGAGAATGGCGGCAATCACCACGCTCGCCGAGTAGCCGAAAGCTTTCTCCTTCGGCGATCGCATGAGCACCGGCAATCCCAGATACAGCACGTAAATGCCGTAGCAACCGGCAAGCAGCTGCAGCAGCGTCCCGAAGATCGGCGACAAGGCGAACACGCAACTCAGCATCGCAGGCGTGAGGCTGTAGGCCGCGGCTTTGAGCGCCTGGCGCCGATCTTTGGTTCCGGAGAATATGGGCGCCAGCGCGCCGATGATGAGTCCTACGACCAAGACGCCGAACAAGGCGGAGACGAACATCATCGCCGTAAACTCGAGTCCGCTTGAGATCGGCATGCGAAAGCGGTTGCCGAACGCCGGTTCGACGCCCAGTACCGATATCCTGAGGAAGCCCAGCAGCGCCGCCAGGAGCGCGAGCGGCACGACGTAGCCCGCGTACAGCTGCGGCACGGTCGTGGGTTCCGAAGCGATGACAGGCCACTCGGATTTTGGACTCAAAACGATCTTCTTGACGCGCGACAGCAGCCCGGGCGCGGACGCCGCGGCGGCGGCCCAAGTATCGGGAGAATTCATGGCGCCCTCCTGGTTGATCTGACAATGAGAACCAGAAGCGGCCTAGGAACCCGCCACGGCGGCCGCGCGGAAAACCGCTGACCTATGCCGCCGCTTGCGTCTAGAATCGCGCGATGGAAGAGGCGCACCCACTGCCGGACGACGCGTTCACACGGCTGGAGACGAGCACGGCCTCGGCCGACGTGCGGCGTATCGCCGCCGAATTGCTCCCCGCCTTCTATCAGGAGCTGCGGCGTATCGCGCAACGCACGCGCGCCCGCATGGGTGCGGGCCACACCCTGCAAACGACGGCGCTGGTTCACGAAGCGTATCTGCGCTTGGGGCAATCGCGCAGCTTCGTCGATGAGACGCATTTCCTGCGGGCCGCCGCCCTCGCCATGCGCCATGCGCTGATCAATTACGCGCAATCGCGCGTCGCCGAGAAACGCGGCGGCGGCGGTCAGCACGTGACCTTGTCGCATGTCGATGAATTCACGGTCGATTCGGACGAGGGCATGCTGGCCCTGAACGAGGCGATGGAAAAATTGACCCAAGAGATGCCGCGCCTCGCAGAAGTGGTCGAGTGCCGCTTCTTCGGCGGCTACGGCGAAGAAGATACCGCGCGGGCACTGGGCGTTTCCTTGCGCACCGTGCAGCGCGACTGGCTCAAGGCTCGCGCATGGTTGTTCCGCGAACTCGGCGGGACGCCTTAGCGTGGCGGGATTAACGGCGCCAAACGGTTCTTGTCTTCGAACACCACGATTCGAGGCACCCCGGCGGCTGGCTTTTCGGCGGATTTAAGCAGGAGCAATCACCGTGAGTTTATTCGGCCACCCAACCGATCTGAATCGGCAATTCATCGCAAGACCGGACAGCGCCAAAGAGGACATCCTCTACAAGTGGCCGGACATGACCATCCGCAAGTTCACGCAAGTCACCGTGCAGCCGGACGAGAGTGGCGCTGTTCTTCAAGGAGGGCAAGCTGGCCGGGACCCTGCCGCAAGGCCGCTCCACCATGGACGGCGCGCTGATCCCGTTCCTCGGCGACATCGTCGATTGGGCGAGCGGCGGCAACATGTACCGCGCCGAACTGTACTTCGTCGGCACGCGCGAATTCGTCAGCCTGCCCTTCGGCGGTCCGATCGACAACATCGAAGATCCGGAGACCGGGTTGGCCGTGGGCCTTCGGGTATTCGGCGAATACGCGTTGTCGGTGAGCGATCCTTGCGCCATGATCTTGAAATTGGTGGGGACCCGCCAGGCGAGCAACGATCTGATCACTGACTGGGCGCGCGAACAAATCCTCAAAGCCTTGCGAACCAGCGTGGTGAAGAAGCTCACCGCGGAAAAGTGGCCGGTCCTGGGATTGGCCGCGCGTACCGCCGACATCGAGAGCGCACTGATCGCGGACGTGCAAGCGCCTTTGCAGCCCTATGGGCTCAAGATCACGCGGCTCGGCAACATGACCATCACTTTAAGTCCCGAGGACGAACAAACCCTGAAGGGCCTGCGCAAAGACACCGCCTACACGCGTTTGGCGGGCGGGCTTTCGCGAATACGGGGTCGGCGCCGCACTCAAAGGCATCGGCGAAGGAGCGGCAGCCGGCGGCGGCAACGGTGCCGCGGCCTTGGGAATCGGCATGGGACTCGGCGGGATGGTCGGGGGAATCGGCATCCCCGGCGGGAGCCCAGGTCCCGGGCAGGGAGGCGCAGGTGCCGGGCCGGGAGGCACGGGTCCCGGCGGCGGTACCGGCGGTAGCGCTTGCGCCAGTTGCCACGCGCCGAACGCGCCGGGTGCAAAATTTTGCTCCAGCTGCGGCGCCGCCATGGCGCCCAAGGTCGTGCACTGCACGCAATGCGGTACGGCCGCCTCGCCCGGTGCAAAGTTTTGCGCCAACTGTGGAGGCGCATTGACTTGAGCGCGCGCGCCCAGCTGTTGCGCTGCGCCGGAACGGTCTTGACGCTGTGTTTCGCGGCCACAGCGCCGGCGCGCACGGGCGGCGGGAGCCACGGGGCGATAAGCCACTCGTCGATAAGCCACAGTGCGGGCAGCAGCTCGGGCGGATCGTTCGGCAGCGGCGGCTCCTTTGGCGGCCTCATCGGACTGTTGATCCTCATTTTCATCGTCGGCTACCTTCTGCGGCGGGCGAGGAATAACTCGGCCGGCCAAGCGCTCGGCCGATCGCCGCAAGCGCAGGCGGCGATCGCGACTTTGGGCTTAGGTGTCGGCGCCGCCAATCTCGCCAAGATCGCGCTTGGCGACCGAGGATCCGCGGGCGCGCTGTTGCGGCGCGCGTTGCCGCCCGGGATCGATGCCATCCGCACGCTCGATCCGGCCTTTGAAATGGAAACCTTCCTGCAGCGTGCCGAAATGACTTTTTTCCTGGTCAAGCGCGGCGTACAAAAAAACGACGCCGCGGCGATCCGGCCGTACCTGAACGACGCGGTGTTCAACGCCGTCTCGCAAGGTATTGCGCAGTCCAAGGCGCAGCACCGTCACGCCTTGTTGGAGAGCCTGAACATTCGCGGGCTTGCCGTGCAAGACGCGCAGTGCCAGGCGTCGGGGCAGAGCATTCAAGTGCACTTCGATCTGGTGTACCGCGCCAAGACTTTGAACGATGCCAATCAAACCGTCGCGGACGAAGGACAGGATCGGCGTCACGCGGAGCGCTGGACATTCGGCCGCGGCCCGGCCGCACGCACCGCGGTCAATGGCGGGGTCGTCGCCTCGCGCTGCCCCGCGTGCGGCGCTGAGTTGCGCTTGGGCCTCGATGGAACTTGCGCGCATTGCAAGGCGAGCGTCACCAACGGCTCGGTGGATTGGGTGGTCGTCGATGTGCAGCCCGCCAACTACGTCGGCTACGGCGCGGACTCCTCGCTGGGTCTCGCGGCGCCCTCCATTGCCGAAGGCGTCGCCGCGCTCAGCGCCGCGGACAAAGATTTCTCCCTTGGTATTTTCGAAGGCCGCGTCAAGACGGCGTTTCTCGCGCTGCAGGATGCATGGTGCAAACAGAACCTCGATGCCGGCCGCGCCTTCATGAGTCCCGGAGCCTATTTCAGCTGGAGCACGCAGCTTGAAACCATGGCGGCCGAGGGCCGCCGCAATGTCATGGAGAACCTCAGCGTTCGCGCCGTCCAACCCGTTCGCATCATCCATGGCCGGGTCTTCGACGACCTGACCGTGCGCATCAGCGCCGCGGCGGCCGATTTCGAAGTCGATCAGGCCGGCAAAATCGTTTTTGGCGATCGCAGCGTGCGGCCTTTCATGGAGGACTGGACCTTCCAGCGTTCGGTAGGCGTTGTCACCTCGAACAAACCCGGTACGCTCGAGAACACCTGTCCGAGCTGCGGCGCGCCGGTGTCCTTGACTCAGATCGGCGAGTGCCGCTATTGCAAGGCGGCGGTAACCAGCGGCAAATTCGACTGGGTTGTGTCGCGCATCGACCAGGAGGATGAGGGCAGCGCCGGAACCGGCGCGTCGTTGAACATGAACGATGTCGGCGAGGCCATCGCATTGCAGGTGGGCGGCGCCATCGTCGGCGGATTGCTCGGCAGTCTGCTGTCGGATCGGCGCTGATACGGCGGGCCGCTGAAGGCCGCGGCGCCGCCGCGGGCTGTCATTTACCGATGCAGAAGCTGCCGAAGATTTCTCCCAAAAGATCGTCGCTGCTGAATTCGCCGGTGATTTCTCCCAAGGCCGATTGCGCGCGCCGCAATTCCTCGGCGAACAGCTCGAACGCCCGCGTCTCACCGAGCAATTCCGCCGCGTGCACCACACCGGACTTCGCGCGCTGCAGCGCGTCGAGATGGCGGCGGCGCGCCGACAACGCACCCGAGTCGCCGCTGCGGTAGCCGGCACGGCTCTTCAAGTGCGCGCGCAGCAGGTCAAGGCCCGCACCGCTCTTCGCGCTCAAGAACACCTGCGGCGGATCGCGCGCTTCGTCGACGCTGGCTTGCGCGCCGCTCAAGTCGATTTTGTTGAAGATCAACGTGACCGGCACATCCACCGGGAGATCCTCGAGTTCCGCCGCCAAGTCCGAAGCGCTGCTCTGCGCAGCCGGGACCGCGGCGTCCAAAATGTACAGCACCCGATCCGCACGCTTCAGTTCGGCAAAGGCGCGCCGAACGCCCTCGGCTTCGGCCACGTCCGCAGCGTGGCGCAGCCCCGCGGTATCGATCAGATTCAGCGGCAGTCCATCCAAATGGACTTGCTGCCGCAGTACATCGCGCGTGGTCCCCGGCTGGTCGGTGACGATGGCGATCTCAGCGCCGGCGAGCCGATTCAACAAGCTCGATTTGCCGGCGTTGGGCTTGCCGGCGATGACCACGTTCAAGCCTTCGCGCAGCAGCGCGCCTTGACGCGCCGCGGCGCCGATGGCATCGAAGCTCATGAAGATCTTCGCGATGCGGTCGCCCAATACGCTGCCGGGAAGAAAATCCAGTTCCTCATCCGGGAAATCGATGGCCGCTTCCACCAGCGTCCGCAGTTCGGTGATTTGCGCCTGCAGTTCATGCACGCGCGCGGAGAACTCGCCCTGCATGGAACGCACCGCGGCGCGCGCCGCGGCGCTGCTGCCGGCATCGATGAGATCCGCAATGGCCTCGGCTTGGGCGATATCGAGCTTGCCGTTCAAAAAGGCGCGCTCGGTGAATTCGCCCGGCCTTGCCATGCGGCAGCCCAGCTCGAGCAGACGTTCGAGCAGCGAGTCGAGTACCAGGACGCCGCCATGTCCCTGCAGCTCCAACACGTGTTCGCCGGTGTAGGAAGCGGGAGCCGGGAAGTACAGCGCCAGTCCGCGGTCGAGCGATTCGCCGTCGCCGGCGAGAAAGTTCGCGACCTGCGCGGTGCGCGGCGGCGGAAGATGGCCGATGAGCGCTTGCGCGATTTGCGGAACCCCGGGACCTGAGACGCGGATCACCCCGACCGCGCCGCGCCCGGGAGCGCTGGCGATCGCGGCGATGGTGTCGGACGAAACCACGGGATTCAGGCGCGCTGCTTGGCAGCCTCGGCTTCGACCACTTTGTTCACGCGCCACTGTTGCGCGATCGACAGCACCGTGTTGGTGAGCCAGTAGAGCGTGAGCCCCGAGGGGAAAAACGCCATCATGCCGGTCATCACCAGGGGCATGAACTGCATGATCTTCGCCTGCATCGGATCCGGCGGCGCCGGATTCAATTTGAACTGCGCAAACATCGCGGCGCCCATCAACAAGGGCAACACGAAGTACGGATCGCGTGAAGATAAATCATTGATCCACAGCAGGAACGGCGCCTGGCGCATTTCCACGCTCTCCAGCAGCACCCGGTAGAAGGAAATGAACACGGGAATCTGCACGATCGTCGGCAGACAGCCGGCCAGGGGATTGATCTTTTCCTTTTTGTACAGCTCCATCATGGCGCGGCCCAGTTTCTCGCGGTCGTCCTTGAAGGTTTCCTGAATCTGCTTCATGCGCGGACCTACCGCGCGCATCTTGGCGATGGAACGGCCGCTCGCCTGCTGCAAGGGATAGAACAACAATTTGATCAGCAGGGTGACGATGATGATCGACCAACCCCAGTTGCCGGTCAGCTTGTGAATCCAGTTCAGAGCGGTGAACAACGGCTGCGCCAGCACCGTCAAGATGCCGAAGTCGACGGTGCGCTCGAGGTTCCTGCCCATGGCCGCGAGCTGCGATTGCAACTTTGGCCCGACGAACAGGTCCTCGTGAAACTGCGCCGTCGCGCCGGCGGCCACATCCACCATCGGTCCGGTAGCGCTGATCAAGTATTCGTGGTCGCGAACCTGCAGCTGATATTGATAGGGGCGGTTCGCGGGCGGGACGACGGCGGCGACGAATTGATGCTGCAACGAGGCCAGCCAGCCATTCGATATGACCGCCGAGTATTTCGAGTCGGAGTCGCTCTCGACGTTGAGGTCCTTGGACTTGGTGCCGTCGTAAACGGCAGGCCCCTTGAACGAATAGGTCTCGACGTCGAAGTAGGAACGCGAAGCGTGTTCCCAATGCCGCAGGATTTGCGCGTACGACGCCAGCTTTCGCGGCGCGCCGCTGTCATTTTTTACTTCGTAGTCAAGGCCGACGGCGTACTGGCCGCGCTTGAAAATGAACGTCTTGGTGACGGTGAGTCCCATGCCGTCCGTCCAGGTCAGCGGCACACGCAGCGTCGTGGCGCCCGGCGCGAGCACGAAATCCTTTTGTTCGGATTTCCAAACGGCCAGATGGGTGGGTGCGGATTCGCCGGCGGTACCGATCAGTCCGCTCTGCAATAGGTACAAGGTCGGCGGGGGCTCGTAACTGAACAGCCTCACAGGAACGTTGGGCGTGTCCTTGCGAAGCGGATACGCCTTCAAATCGGCCTGTTCGAGCTCGCCGCCCTTGAGATTGATGAGGATGTCGAGCACGTCGGTATCGACGTGGAGCGGCATCGTCGGCGCTTGCGGAGCGGACGCGCCCGGCGCTGTTGCGGGTGGCGGCGCGGCGGCGGGCGGCGCGGAGTTGGTTGCCGGCGGCGCGGCCGTCGCCGAGGCGGCCGGGGCTTGCGGCAGGGCATCGGCCAAGGTGTTCGCGGGCGCGGACGCCGCCGGCCCGCTGGCGGTGCTGGTTTGCGCCGGCGATGCGTTTGCCGGCGGCTCGTAGTCATGCAGCCACGTCTGATAATTCAGGAACAGGATTGCGGCGAGCACGCCCCACAGCATGAGACGGATATTAGGCATGCGTCGCCCTCTCATCCGGCACCGGGTCGTAGCCGCCTTCCCTGAAGGGGTGACAGCGCAGCACGCGCTTCAGGCCGAGCCAACCGCCGCGCACCACTCCGTAGCGTTCGATGGCGGTATGCGCGTAGCACGAACATGAAGGATAGAAACGGCATCGGGGACCCAGCATGGGACTGATGCCCAGCTGATAGCCGCGGATGATCCACATCAAAAGTTGGCGGGGCGTAATCATTTCTGCAGCGACTTCCAATGCTGATCGAGGCTCAAGCGCAATTCGCGGGGTGTCGCGGCTCGCGCGCCGTCCCGGGCGGACACGGTAACATCGACCGGCGGCAAGGAGTGTTGGTTCACGCGAAACGATTCACGTGCGAGGCGTTTGATGCGATTGCGTGCCACGGCGCTGCCGAAGATCCGCGTCGCGATGCTCAAGCCGAGGCGAGCATGGGCTGAATGGTTCGGCAGAACGGACAAGCTGAAAAACCCATCGGAGAATTTTTTGCCGCGCCGCTTCACGTCACGAAACTCGGCCGGCTGGTGCAAACGCTTGCGCGGCTCGAACGTCAGTGTACGGATCGGAAGGCGGCCCTTGAGGGATCGCGTTACGGGCAGAGCTTCTTGCGGCCCTTGGCACGGCGGCGGGCCAGCAATCGACGGCCGCTCTTGGTGGCCATGCGCGCGCGGAAGCCGTGGGTACGGGCTCGATGCAAATTGCTGGGATTGAAGGTACGTTTCATAGCGGCGCGACTCGAGCAAAAACTACGGGCCAAATCAAGGGACTAAGGCATTTACGAAAGGCGGCAAGGGTACTGAGCGAGCATGGATGTGTCAATAGACGCCCCTTCAAGTTGGAGCTAGACTCCCTGCCCTTTCGTTCGCTTGGCCCCTTGTCACAAACCTAGGAGAGCGCTCTTGCCGGAGTCGCTATGGAACCGCTGTCTGCGAGTACTCGAGGGCGAGCTCCCGGAACAGCAGTTCAACACCTGGGTGCGACCCCTGCAAGCCGTGGAGCGGGACGGCGAACTGAAACTGCTGGCGCCGAACCGTTATGTCATCGAGTGGCTGGGTCAAAACCTGCTGCCCCGTATCAAGGAGCTGATTCTCGCCTTCGCCGAGGGGCTCGCCCCTGAAGTGGCGCTCGATGTAGGGACGCGGGCCGGCATCATGGTCCAAGTTCCGCCGGTCCTGCGGGATGACGGCGCGAGCGCCGCGGCGCGTGCACGCAAGCTGGCGCCGGTGGTGTTGGGCAGCCGAATCAATGCCGAATTTACCTTCGACAGCTTCGTCGAGGGTAAGAGCAACCAGCTGGCCAAGGCGGCGGCGATTCAAGTCGCCGGAAATCCCGGCCGGGCCTACAACCCGCTGTTCATTTACGGCGGCGTGGGATTGGGCAAGACCCACTTGATGCACGCCGTGGCCAACAAGCTGAAAGAGCGCAACGCCGAGGCGCGCCTGGCCTACGTCCACAGCGAGCGATTCGTGGGCGACATGGTGCGCGCCTTGCAGCACAACACCATCAACGATTTCAAGGCGGCATATCGCTCCTTGGACTGTCTGATGATCGACGATATCCAGTTTTTTGCGGGAAAAGATCGTTCGCAGGAAGAATTTTTCCATACCTTCAACGCGCTGCTGGAAAGTCAGCAGCAGGTGATCTTGACCTGCGATCGATATCCGAAGGAAGTCGACGGTCTGGAAGAGCGCTTGAAATCGCGCTTCGGCTGGGGCCTGACGGTTGCCATCGAGCCGCCCGAATTGGAAACCTGCGTCGCGATCTTGATGAGCAAGGCGGCCATGACGCATGTCGATCTGCCGGAGGAAGTCGCCTTCTTCATTGCCAAACGAATTCGTTCGAACGTCCGCGAATTGGAAGGCGCGCTGCGACGAGTGGTCGCGACCTCCAATTTCACCGGCAGACCGATTACGCTGGAGTTCGCCAAGGAAGCGTTGCGGGACCTCTTGGCGTTGCAAGAGAAGCTGGTCACGATCGAAAATATCCAAAAAACCGTGGCTGAGTACTACAAAATAAGGATCGGGGATTTGCTGTCGAAACGCCGCAGCCGTTCAATCGCACGTCCGCGGCAAGTGGCGATGGCATTGGCCAAAGAATTAACCAATCACAGCCTGCCGGAAATCGGCGATGCTTTTGGCGGTCGGGACCATACGACCGTGCTGCATGCCTGCCGGCGCGTGAAGGAGTTGCGCGAGACGGATCGGCGCATTGGCGAGGACTATTTGAACCTGTTGAGAACTCTGGCTGGATAGACCGGAAAAGCTGTGGACGAAGCTGTGGATAAAGATATCCACAGGAGAGTGACAGTTTGCAGGCGGGGTGTGGACAAGTATCGAGGGGTTTTGGTTAGTTTTTAATATATTGATTTATATAACGTTTATTGCATTATCCACAGTAAATTGGTCCCTCAGTAATCATAGTAATAATCTCTTTTAAGAATCTAAATCTAAGATAGAAAGACGGGTGAGCCCATGAAATTGACGGCAGAGCGTGAAAAATTATTGGCCCCCTTGCAGGCGGTCATCGGGGTGGTCGAACGGCGTCAAACCATGCCGGTTCTGGCGAATGTTCTGCTGGGCGTGCGCAAGGGGCAGCTATCGATTGCCGCCACGGATCTGGAAGTGGAACTGGTGGCGGCAACCGACGTGGCTGTGCAGGACAGCGGCGACATCACGGTTCCAGGACGAAAATTTCTGGATATTCTGCGGGCGCTGCCGGAGAAGGTCGCGGTCTCGCTGAGTGTTGAGGGCGAGAAAGTCGTCATCAAGGCAGGCCGCAGCCGTTTCAGTCTGTCGACCCTGCCGGCGGCTGATTTTCCGGTTATCGACGACATCAACTCGCAACAGACCGTGCAGCTGCCACGCAAGGAATTATTGCGTTTGCTGGAAAAGACGCATTTTTCCATGGCGCAGCAGGATGTGCGTTACTACCTGAACGGCATGTTGTTGGAGATCGATGGGCAGAGTGTTGCGCGCGGTGGCGACCGACGGACATCGACTCGCCCTGTGCGAGACGGCCTTGGGGGCGAAGGCCAAGAACTCGCAGCAAGTGATTGTGCCCCGCAAAGGCGTGCTGGAATTGCAACGCGTGCTCACGGATGAAGGAATTGCCGAGGTGGCGATTGGAAGCAACCATGTTCGCGCCCAGATTGGCGATATTCGCTTCACATCCAAGCTAATTGACGGCACGATTCCCGGAATATTCGCGGGTTATCCCGGCCGCTCCGGCGGCGGCGATCCGCGCCGATCGCGATATCCTGCGGCAGGCATTACAGCGCACGGCGATCCTGTCGAACGAGAAATATCGCGGCATTCGCGTCACGGTAAAGAAAAATGCGCTCACCGTTCAAGCGCACAACCCGGAGCAGGAAGAGGCCGAGGAAGAGATCGAGGTTGGCTACGCCGGCAATGATCTTGAGGTGGGATTCAATGTGAATTACCTGCTGGACGCCCTCGCCGCCATCGATGGCCAGGAAGTAGAGCTCGGGCTCACGGACAGCAACAGCAGCTGTCTGATTCGATCGCCGGGCAATGCCACCTCTCGCTACGTCGTGATGCCGATGAGGCTATAGGCCGTGGCCTTGAGCCGATTGCAAGTAACGGATTTCCGCTGCTTGCAGTCGGCGGAGATGCGAACCCGACCCGCACTTCACGCTGATCAGCGGACAGAACGCTTCCGGCAAGACCAGCCTGCTGGAAGCAATCTATGTTTTGGGGCGGGGTCGTTCATTTCGCACCCGTCGCCTTGAGCATCTCATCCGGCACGGTATGACGCGATTCGTGGTGTTCGCCGAGGTCGAAACGCTCGACCGCCGGGTGCCGATGGGCGTCGAAGGATCGCGTCATGGGATCCGCGCCCAAATCGATGGAGATAAGCCCTCTTCCCTCGCCGAGCTGGCCCTGTTCCTGCCGGTGCAAATCATCGATCCCGAGGTGCATCATCTCATCGAGGAAGGACCCAGCCGTCGCCGCCGCTTTCTCGATTGGGGCGTGTTCCACGTGGAGCAATCCTTTGTCGGCCACTGGCAGCGTTATCAGCAGGTCCTTAAACAACGGAACGCTGCACTTAAAGCCCACCAACCTAAAAGCGTGGTTTCGGTGTGGGACGGCGACTTGGTGCGATCGGGAGAACTGTTGAGCGGCGCCCGCGCCCGCTATGTATCCCTGTTGAGTCCATCCGCGGAAGCTATCGGCCGCAACTTGCTGGGAATGGAGCTTTCCTTGAGCTATCGGAATGGCTGGCTAAAAGGTCAGGATCTGGCAGAGGCACTTGAACAGAGCTGGAGCCACGATGTGGAGATGGGTGCAACCCAAGTAGGACCGCATCGAGCCGAGCTCAGCATTCGCTTGGACGGAACCGCGGTCAAGGATCGGATATCCCGTGGCCAACAGAAACTTCTGGCGGCAGCATTGCTGATTGCCCAAATCAAACTGTTTCCCGAGGACTCGCCGGTGCAGCCCACCCTGCTACTGGATGATCCGGCCGCTGAATTGGACGACGAACGCTTGGCGAATCTGATTCGGGAAGTTTCGTCACAGTCGGTGCAGCTGATCGTCACCACGCTGCACGGGGAATTTCCGGCCTTCGGTGAGCCGGGCAGGCGGTTTAAAATGCAAGAAGGACATCTGTCGACCGCTTAGTTCCACGTGGAACAGGGCCCAAATCCCATCGTCACGGCGCATGTCCATGGAAGCGTCGCTCCGTGGCTCACATATCTCTATAAGATGTTGAATTTTAAAGAGATTAATCGCCGAAATGATTAGTTTTTAGGGCTAGAAACTGTTAACATGCCGCGTCGCAATTTAGGATTGAGTATGGCGCAGGACGACGTATACGATTCGAGCAAAATCAAAGTCTTAAAAGGTCTGGACGCGGTCCGTAAACGTCCTGGCATGTACATCGGCGATACGGACGATGGCAGCGGCCTGCATCACATGGTTTTCGAGGTTGTGGATAACGCCATTGACGAGGCGCTGGCCGGTCATTGCGACCGGGTCGTCGTGACCATTCACGCCGACGAGTCCGTCACCGTGACGGACAACGGCCGTGGAATCCCTGTGGATATCCACGCGGAGGAAGGCCGTTCGGCGGCCGAGGTCATCATGACCGTCCTGCACTCCGGCGGAAAGTTCGATGACAGCTCGTACAAGGTCTCGGGCGGATTGCACGGCGTCGGCATCTCGGTAGTCAATGCCCTTTCCGATTATCTCGAGCTCAACATCCGGCGCGACGGTAAATTGCACCGCCAGGAATATCGCCTCGGCGAACCCCAGGCGCCCATGGCGGCGATCGGCGATACCAGCGAACACGGCACCATGCTGCGCTTCAAACCCAGCGCGCAGATCTTCACGCACATCTCCTTCAACTACGACACCCTCGCCAAACGCCTGCGCGAATTATCGTTTCTCAATTCCGGCGTGCGCATCGAACTGGTCGATGAGCGCGATGAGAAGTCCGAAGTGTTCCAGCACGAAGGCGGACTGAAGGCTTTCGTCACACACTTGAACCGCAGCAAAACGCCGGTCCACGACACGGTGCTGTGGTTCCAGACGCGCGACGGCAATACGCAGGTCGAAGTTGCCATGCAATGGAACGATTCGTATCAAGAAAGCATGTATTGCTATACCAACAACATTCCGCAGAAAGACGGCGGCACGCACCTGGCGGGCTATCGCGCGGCATTGACGCGCACCTTGAATAACTACATCGAAAAGGAACTGGCGTCGAAGAAGGAAAAGATCCAGACCACCGGCGATGATTCGCGCGAAGGATTGACCGCGATCCTTTCGGTGAAATTGCCGGATCCCAAATTTTCTTCGCAGACCAAGGACAAGCTGGTCTCCTCCGAAGTCAAGGGCGTGGTGGAATCCGCGGTCGCCACGCGGCTGGAAGAATTCCTGCTGGAACATCCGCAAGAAGCGAAAGCCATCGTCAACAAGATTCTCGAAGCCGCCTATGCGCGCGAGGCCGCGCGCAAGGCCCGTGAGATGACTCGCCGCAAGGGCGCACTGGATATCGCGGGACTGCCCGGCAAGCTCGCCGATTGCCAGGAAAAAGATCCGGCGCTGTCTGAAATGTTTCTGGTCGAGGGCGATTCCGCCGGCGGTTCCGCCAAGCAGGGACGCGACCGGCGCACGCAGGCGATCCTGCCGCTCAAGGGAAAAATCCTCAACGTCGAGAAGGCGCGCTTCGACAAAATGCTTGCGTCCGCGGAAGTCGGAACGCTGATCACCGCACTCGGCTGCGGCATCGGGCGCGATGACTTCAATGTCGATAAGTTGCGCTATCACCGCATCATCATCATGAGCGTCGACGGGGACGATCATGTCTTCGTGAAAAATGAGCGCGGCGTACGCATGGTGCGCATCGGCGCGTTCATAGACGATGCCCTCGCGGCCAAGCCCTCGAACGGCGGCGTCGATAAGCTGAGCGGAGAAGGTCTTGGCGAAGTCCTGTGCTTCGGCCTGGAAAGTAATGCGGTTCGTTTCCGCCCAATCAAAGCCATCATCCGGCATCCGCTGGAGGAAAAGCTGTTCAAAGTACGCACGGCTTATGGCCGTACGGTTCGCGTCACCTCCAGCCACAGTGTTTTTGTGCACGACCAGCAAGGGATCAGACTGAAGCGCGGCGCCGACCTGCGGCTGGGAGATCGGATGGTCGCGCCGGCGCGCATTCACTTTCCGACGGATGCTCCCGCCAAAATCGATTTGCTCCATGTACTGCACGGGGTTCCGAAAGCCGCGCAGCAAATCTGGTTGCGCGGCCCGGCCGTCGAATCTTGGTTCAAAAATGTTGTTCGCGCAAAATGCGCGAACAATGAACAACTGACTGCTCTTCGCGTTGAGATTCCCGCGGAGCTTCGAGCTAAATTGGCGGATCGGCGCCGCCTAAGCGGCATTACAAACCGGGCCTTGTGCGCTTCGGTCGGGATTCGCCAAGCGGTCACGTTTTATGCCTGGGAGAAGGGGGCTTCACGTCCGACGGTGAATCACTTCGACGCCTACGTGCGAGCCATTGGAGCGGATCGTGAAGAGATGCTCGCGCGCGCGCGCATCGCTCCGAGCCGGTTAGAGCGGACCTGGGAAACCCAGTACAGGACTTCTGGACGCAATCTTGTGCGCGATCAAATCCGGCTTTCCGATGTGGACTCTGAGGCTTTAGCGTGGTTTTCCGGCCGGGACGATTTGCAATTGACCCCCGAACATTACGCACGCAACGGGATTCCGAGGTTTCTGCCCGTCGACGAAGATCTGATGGGGCTGCTCGGCTTTTATCTTGCCGAAGGTTGTTGCTCGGATCGCGGCGGCATTCGCCTTGCGATCGGAAGGAGCAATCAGCGCTTCGTGAAGGAAATGACGGATAAATTTTCGCGTTTGTTTGGATTGCCGGCCATCGGCTACTTCTCGGATGAAACGTGCGGCGAACTGAAGCTCGTGAATCGGGTGGCGGCGCTTGCCTGGCAGCATGTATTCGGATTTGCGAATGCCGATTCGCTCACCAAGCGCATTCCGGATCTGCTGTGGAATGTATCTGAGCCCATGAAATTGGCCTTTCTGCGAGGCTATCTGCTCGGCGATGGGACCGTCGGAAAGCGCGTAATCGCCTTCTCGACTTCGTCCTACGATATCGCGAGCGGATTGGTCTATTTGTTGAGTTCTCTGGGCGTTGTCGCCACGACGTCGGAGATTCAACCCGATGGCGTTGTTCGAGAGATCAATGGCGGTACGTGCGAAACCAAACATGTTCATTGGATCGTTACGGTCGGTGCAAGAGAGGATCTGCGGCTTTTGCAGTCCGTTTGGCAGGATCATCCGAGAGCTTCCCATGTACTCGAATTGCTGAAATCGACCCGGCCAACAATCAATCGGAAGTTCGAACCGATCGGCGGCGATCTGATGGCGCTGCCCATCAATTCGATTGAAGAGGTGCCTTCCACGAGCGGCTACGTATATGATTTTTCTGTCGAAGGCGACGAAAACTTCGTGGCCGGCATGGGCGGTATCTGCGTACACAACACCGACGCTGACGTTGACGGAAGCCATATCCGCACGCTTTTATTGACGTTTTTCTATCGGCAGATGCCGATTCTGATCGAGCGTGGCCATATTTACATTGCACAGCCGCCTTTGTACAAGGTGAAGAAGGGCAAGCAGGAAACCTACGTGAAGGACGATTTGGAGTTGAATGCGCTGCTGCTCAACACCGCTGTGGATGGCGCCGCATTGCATGTCAACGCGGACGCGCCGCCGCTGTCCGGCTTGGGATTGGAGTCCCTGGCGAGGAAGTATGTCGAGGTGCAGAGCATCGTGGCGCGCTGGGCGCGCCGCTACGACGGCCGCTTCCTCGAGCAGCTGCTGTACGCGCCCAAACTGACGCTCGAAGCGTTCGATCGTATCGATGTACTCCGCGATTGGTGCCGACATTTGGAACAGCGGCTCAATTCGCTGGACGACGCATCGCGCCGCTACCAGGTGATGGTCGACACTCTGCCGGCGGGAGGCCATCGAATCAACCTGCAGCGCTTCGAGCATGGCCTGACGTCTGAAAAGCACGTGCCGAGGGAGTTCTTCGACTCCGCCGAATATCTGCGCATCGCTGAACTTGGCGAAACCTTGAGCGACTTGATCGGAGCGGGTGGATTCGTGCAGCGAGGCGATGACAAATTGGAAGTCACGAGCTTCAAGGCCGCGATGACCTGGCTGTTCGAACAAGCCAAGAAGGGCCAGAGCATTCAGCGCTACAAGGGTTTGGGTGAAATGAATGCCAACCAGCTGTGGGACACGACCATCAATCCGGAAACCCGGCGGCTGATGCAGGTGCGGATCGAGGACGCCGTGGCGGCGGACGATATCTTCACCACGCTGATGGGCGATGCCGTGGAACCGCGGCGCGAATTCATCGAGAAGAACGCGCTGAATGTCTCGAATCTAGATATTTAGTTAAGGCCCTGCCCGCTTATCGCCCGACCAGGCGCTGCAGCTGCTCGGTGTACCTGGCCCCGGTCACACCGATCGCCGCGACGGTATCCCCGATCTCGCGCAGATCCTCCGCGGTCAGTTTCATGGACAGAGCGCCGATGTTTTCTTCCAGGCGATGCAGTTTGGTGGTGCCCGGAATGGGAACGATCCAGGGTCTCTGAGCTTCGATCCACGCCAGTGCAAGTTGCGCCGCCGTCGCGCGCTTGCGCGCCGCAATTGCGGTGAGCGCATCCACCAGGGTTTTGTTCGCCTTGCGTGCTTCGGGCGCAAAGCGCGGTATGTTGTTGCGGAAGTCCGTGGCGTCGAACGCGGTGCTCGCGTCGATCTTGCCGGTCAGGAAACCTCTGCCGAGCGGGCTGAACGGGACGAATCCGATCCCCAATTCTTCCAGCGTCGGAAAAACCTCCGTTTCGGGCTCTCTCCACCACAGCGAGTATTCGCTTTGCAGCGCCGTCACGGGTTGAACGGCATGAGCGCGACGGATGGTCTTGGCTGAAGCCTCCGAAAGCCCGAAATGCCGGACCTTTCCCTCCTGGATCAATTTCTTCACGGCGCCCGCGACATCTTCGATCGGTACCGCCGGATCAACGCGATGCTGATAAAGAAGATCGATCCATTCGACCTTCAGGCGCTTCAGCGAGGCCTCCGCGACTTCCCGGATGTGCTCCGGCCGGCTGTCGAGACCGCTTTGCTTGCCCGCCTCGATTTTGAAGCCGAACTTCGTGGCGATCGCCACCCGGCTGCGGAACGGCGCCAATGCCTCGCCGACCAGCTCCTCGTTGGTGTACGGCCCGTAGATCTCGGCCGTGTCGAAAAAAGTGATGCCGCGCTCAACCGCCGCGCGCAGCAGCGCGATCATTTCTTTCTTGTCGCCCGGCTGCCCATAGCCATGGGACATGCCCATGCAACCGAATCCCAAGGCTGAGACTTCGAGATTGCTGGTTCCGAGTTTGCGCATCTGCATGCTGGCGATCCTGGTTGGTGAATCAGGCACTGTCCTCTGCATCGCAATTTTACGCTTTCTCTCGTCTAATGAGTCGTGAGGAATGCTTCCAAGGTTTGCAGATACTTTTCGGGCTCCTCATAAGCCGGTAGATGGCCGCTCTTCTCGAAAAATACCAGTTGCGCGCCGGGTATGGCGTGCGCCATGCGCCAGGCGGTGAGCGGTGCGACATTCATGTCATAGCGGCCGGTGATGACCAGGGTGGGGAAGCGAAATTCCGCCAGCTTGGCGCTGAGATCGAGATTTTCGGTGGCTTGCGAAACGGCGCGCCCGACCTCAGGAACGAAACCGAGGTCGCCCATATGCGCGAGGTAGGCATCGCGCAACTCCGTGGAGTAAAACATCATGCGCATGTGATTGACCAAGCCCGCGCGCGCAGCGGCCTGCGGATCGGCCGCCAAGCGCTTCGCTTCGGCCTCGCCGCGTTGCTCTTCGTCGGGAAACACCTGGGGGAGCAGATGGACCATGCCTTTCCATGCGGGCGCGGCCGAGTCGGACAGAATCAACCGGGCAACGCGCTCGGGGTGTGCTGCCGCGTAAGCCATCGCGATCATTCCGCCGTAGGAATCTCCGAGGACAGCGACCCGCTCGAGCGCCAACGCCTCGCGGATGGCATCGAGATCGGCAACCTGCGCATCCATGCTTTGCGGCGCATTCGGTTCCATGTGCTTGGAGGCGCCCGTGCCGCGCTGATCATAGAGAATGACCAGGCGGTGTGCGGCCACCCGCTGCCATAAGTCGTTCTGCATCATGTAGGCGTGGGGAAGACCGGGGCCGCCGTTGACGGCAATGATGGGAATCTGCGTGCCGGCCACGCCAAGGGTCTCGTAGCCTAAGTCGACTTGCGGCGTGCGCACCGATCCCAAGCGGTGCGCAACTTGGGCGGACAACAGGCCCGGCATGAGGATCGCAAACGCAAAGAGAAACTTCGGCATAAAGACCCCGGGTAAAACTGTTCGCTGATGTGCCCGGCCGGGCACGCGCAAGTTTAGAATAAGCCGCAGCGCATTGCGCATATTCCAAGGAATTCCATGAACACGCGGCCAGAAAAAATCCCCGGACCGGATCATCCGATTGCGATCTCCCGCCACCCAGGCCGCGTCGTGGTCAAAGTGGCGGGCCAGGTTATCGCCGACACGCGGGCAGCCTTGCGTCTCCAGGAAGCCAGCTATCCGCCGGTGCTCTATATTCCGCGCGCCGACGCCGACATGACCCAGCTGCAGCGCACCGACCACACGACCTATTGTCCCTACAAAGGCGCCTGCAGCTACTACAGCATTCCGGCCGGCGGCGGCAGGTCGGTCAACGCGGTCTGGTCCTATGAAAAGCCCTACGCATCGGTCGCGGAAATCGACCACTGTCTTGCGTTCTATGCCGGCCGCATAGATTCGCTCGAGGAGATCGCCTAGGCCGAGCCGGCCGGCCGATCGCCCGCTTTAATGTCGAATCGGGTTCGATCCGTTATTCTTGCGTATGACCGTTCAAGAGTGGATCCGAAAGGGCCGCGAACTCGGGGCAAGCGATCTGCACATCGAGGCGGATACCGCCCCCGTCGCGCGAATCCGCGGCCAGCTCTCTGCGATCGGTGCGCCGATCGCCGGCGCCGCGCTGGTGCACGCGGCGCGTGAATTGCTGGGCAACGACGGCTGGTCGCAATTCACCGGCCGCGGTTCCGCGGATGTCTCGCGCACCATCTCGGGCGTGCGTTGCCGCATCAATATTTTCCAGACTCTGCGCGGCGTGGCGATGGCGGTGCGGCTGCTCAGCTCGTTCCAAAACAATCTGCGTGCCTGCAATCTGCACCCCGACTTGAAGCGGCTGACCGAGGCGACCACCGGCTTGATCGTCATCTCGGGACCGACGGGGAGCGGAAAGTCCACGACGCTGGCTGCGCTGGTCGAGGAGATCAATTCATCGAGCGCCCGCCACATCATTGCCATCGAGAGCCCGCTGGAATACGTATTCACCAACCGGCGCTCCTTCATCCGACAGCGCGAAGTGCCGACGCACTCGCCCTCGTATGAGCAGGCCTTGGTCGATGCCCTGCGCGAAAATCCGGATGTTCTCGTCATCGGCGAAATGCGCACGCCCGAGGTCATGCGCCTCACCTTGAGCGCGGCGGAGACCGGGCACCTGGTCATCGCCACCATGCACTCGGCGACCTGCGCCGAGGCCCTCACGCGCATCTGCATGTCGTTTCCCGCCGAAATCCAGGGCGGCATTCGCGCCCAGCTCGCCGATTGCTTCGTCGGGATCGTGTGCCAGCGCTTGGATTTCCTCGCCGAGTTCCGTCTGCGCGTTCCGGTTTGCGAGATTCTGCTGCCGAGCGCCGCGTCCAAGGGGACGATCCGGGGCGGCCAATTCAGCCAGATCGCCAATGTGCTGCAGACCGGCGGCGAGAGCGGAATGTGGAATTTCGATCGCTACCAACGCTGGGTGGCGCAAAAGAAAGACTGGGTGCAGCCGACATTGGCGGCACCGTTGGCGGATGAGCGTCTGGCCCCGGGGCCGCCGAAAATTCAGCGCCCGTCGATCATGCCGGCCGCACCGAAGGATGAGTCGCTGGAAATAAGCATCGACGAGGAGGTGGATCTCGATGAACTGGCCAAGCGCATCGAGCAGCGCACGCCTCGTGGCAAAGAATAACGCCAAGAATAGACCGGTCCCAGAGGCCTGTCGTAGTGAGTCGCGCAATTCGCCATCGCAGGAGAGTTCTATTCCATCTGCAGCTCGCGCATCGCCGGGGTCGCAAAGGCGACGCCGCCGTCGACCGTCACGGTCGAGCCGATCACATAATCGCCGGCGCGAGACGCCAGAAAAATAGCCGCGCCCGCCATGTCCTCGTCCGTGCCGATGCGCCGCGCGGGAATGTGCTTGGCAACCTCATCGCCGCGGTCGCGCGCTTCCCGGTTCATGTCGGACTTGAAAGCGCCGGGGGCGATGGCGGTGACGTGGATGTGATCCTTGACCAGGCGCGCCGCCATCAGGCGCGTGAGCTGGATGAGGCCGGCTTTGCTGGTCACGTAGGAATAAGTTTCGCGGTGGGTGAGGTAAATGCCGTCGATCGAGGCGATGTTGATGACCTTGGCGGGCCGGGCCGCCGAGGCCGCCTTGCGCAAGGCCGGCGCCATGGCCTGCGTCAGAAAGAACGGGGTCTTGGCGTTCAGATTGAGCACCTTGTCCCAGCCTTCTTCCGGAAACTCATCGAAGGCCGCGCCCCACGCCGCGCCCGCGTTGTTCACCAAAATATCGACCTTCGGCTCTTGCGCCATGACGGCCGCCGCGAGTCCCTTGGCGCCCGCGACCGTGGAGACATTCATGGGAACGGAAATGCAGGTGCCGCCGTCCTGGGACAGTTCCTTTGCGGTTTGCTCGCAGGCGTCGGCTTTGCGCGCCGAAATGTAGACCTTGGCGCCTTGCGCGATGAACCCTGCCGCTATCATCTTGCCGATGCCGCGCGATCCGCCGGTGATCAGCGCAACGCGTCCCTTGAGCGAAAATAGATCCTTGGTGTTCATGACGCGCCGCCCCGTTTATTCGTGATCGTCGATGGAATCATTCTAGCTCACGCGGATCTGCCTTGAGCGCAGGCTGACTTCCCCGGGGCCATCTCTCATGGCACAGGGCCAGAAATCGCGTGCCCGCCTGCGACATCGGTTGATGCTTCAGGCTGTAGGCGCCGACCTGGCGATCGATGCTGCCGTAGGGCAGACCCTCGACGGGAATCAATTGCGGCGGCACCTCGGTGAGCAGGTCCGAGACGTAAGTGACGCCTTTGCCGTCCGCCACCAGGGCGAGGCGCAACTCCATATGGCTTACCTCCCACACCGAGCCGAAGGCATCGCGCAACCGTTCACCGGTGGAGCGGCGCGCGGTCTCGTCGAGAAACGAGGTTACCAGCGGCAGTTCCCGCATGGTGCCGAGGGCATCCCGCGCCAGCGCAGCGCGCGCCGGGTGATCGCGCGCAATCATGAGGCGGCGGGTTTCCGAGAAACACGGATGCAGCGCGAAGTGCGCCGGCATGTTGTGATGAAAAGGTCCGAACCCGAGCTCCCAACGGCCCTCGGCAACGCCGTGCACGATCTCGCGGCTGGGAGCGACGACGACTTTGAGCCGCGTGAGCGGATTGCGCTCGCAAAATTCCTTGAGCAGCACGACCCCGACGCGCGAGTTCGCGGCCGGCGAGAGCGCGAGCGAAAGCGTCGACAGCGCGCCGGTCTTGATCTGCGCGATGTCCGCGAGCGCCTCGCGTTCCTCATTGAGCGTCGCTTGAGCGAATCGCAGCAGCCGAAATCCGGCTTCGGTCGGCCGCGGCGGATTGCCCCGGCGCAGCAAACTGGTGCCCAGACGATGTTCCAGGTTGGCGATGGTTTGGCTGACCGCCGACTGCGAGAGATCCAGCCGCTCCGCCGCGCGGCTGAAGCCGCCGGCCTCGATGACGGCGTGAAAGCAACGCAGCTCATGGCGCTCAATCTGCATGAGTCAAGGATAACCCGGTCGGGCGCAAGGTTTGTGTAAAGCGCATCCGCAGCCGCAGGGCTATCCGCCGCACTGATACTTCTATCAGTCCAGCGCTCTGGCGCTCTTGGCCCCGCCGGGTTTTTACTGAGAGACATGGGAGGTGGCCATGAACGCTGTGGTTGATATCAAAAAGGGCCTGGAAGGCGTGGTGGTGGACAGCACCTCGATTTCCTTGGTCGACGGCGATGCGGGGCGGCTGTACTACCGCGGACAGCCGATTGAAAAGCTGGTCAGATATCCCTTTGCGGCGGTCGCGCATCTGGTGGTCTTCGGCGATCTGCCGGATGCCGCGCGCCTTGCGGCGTTCGAAGAGTTCTTGTGGAGCGCCGGACGATTGCCGCCGCAGCTCGCCGGCACTCTCGAGAAGCTATCGCAACTGCGCGGTCATCCCATGGCGACTCTGCAGGCGGCGCTGCCCTTGATCGCGTTCGACCCACCGGCGCAGGTCTTCGGCCGCAGCGACGATGAACAGGAAGCACTGGTGGCGGCTGCGCGGTTGCCCACGGCGCTGGCCCTGCTGCTGGCGCTGCGCGCCGGTCGAACACCCGCCGCGTACCCTGGGACGCGCCGCTATGGCGAACGCTTCCTGCAGCTGGTGCACGAGCGCACGCCGTCCGCCAAGGAGGTCCGCATTTTCGAGCAGACCCAGATCTTGCAGATCGATCACAGCTTCAACGCCAGCACTTTCACGGCGCGCGTGGTGACCTCGACGCTGGCGCCCCCCGCATCGGCGTTGGCGGCGGCGATGGGATCGCTGTACGGTCCGCTGCACGGCGCCGCCGATCAGGGCGCGCTCGAAATGGCCCAGGAAGTGGCGGATCCGGCGCGCGCCGCGGACTTTGTGACCGAAGCCTTGAGCCGCGGACGGCTGGTGATGGGCATGGGCCATCGGGAATACCGGGTCGTCGACCCGCGTTCGAGGATCGTCAAGACGCTGGCCGAAGAGATCGCCGCGACGCCGGAGCAGAAGCGTCTCATCGAAACCCTGAAGGCAGTCGATGATGCCTTTGTCGCGCAGACCGCGCAGAAGAAGCGTTCGCTGCGCGCCAATCTGGAGTTCTACAAGGGCGTCGTCTACCTGGCGCTCGGATTGCCGAAGGACTTCTTCACGGCAACATTCGCCGCGGCGCGCATCTTCGGCTGGTCGGCCCATATCGTGGAACAGCGCAAGGACAACCGGATCGTGCGGCCGTCGGCGAACTACGTCGGTCCGGCCCCCGAGCCCGATTAGTTTTAAAGCGGCGAGAGTCTTCCGGTAACATCGAGCGGATGCTGTTCTCGGAAACTCTCGCGTCGCTGCAGCCGCAGGATGGCGGCTGGCGCGCCGTCATCGGCGCGGATTGGTCGCAAGGCCGCGCGACTTTCGGCGGCATGGTGGCCGCGCTCGGCAATGAAGCCATGCGCCGGCTGGTGCCTTTGGATCGCGAGCTGCGAGGCTTGGAAACCACGTTTGTCGGACCTGCGCTCGCGGGCGAGGTCCGCTTGGACGCGGAAGTTTTGCGCGTCGGCAAGGCGGTCAGCATCGCCCGCGCACGGCTGTGGAGCGAGGGCAAGGTTGCCGCCGCGCTCACCGGCGTCTATGGAGCCGCCCGGGTCACGGCGCTCGCCATGACGCCGACGCTCGCGGCCGGGGTGCGCCCGGCCGCGGACGTTCCGGAGCGCGCCGGCGCCGACATGGGCGGCCCATCCTTCGTGCGGCATTTCGGCTACCGCTGGGCCGAGGGCGCGCCGCCCTTCGCCGGCTCGAGTTTGCGCACCTCGAAGATCTACGTGCGTCACCTGGACCCTGCGCCGTTGAGCGAATCCCACGTGGTGGCGCTGATCGACTGCATCCCTTCGGTGGTCCTGCAGCTCATGCAAAGCCCGGCGCGTTCGAGCTCGCTCACCTGGACGCTGCAATTTCTTCGTCACGATTACAGTTTTGCGCCCGAAGCGTGGTGGCGCATCGACGCGGAGGTCAATTCAGCCGGCGGCGGATACTCTTGCGAATCCTGCGTCTTGATCGATCCTGCCGGTGCGCCTGCGGCTGTCGCGCGGCAAATGGTGGCGGTGTTTGGATAAGAAAATGCCTGGCGTCCCGGCCCACGCGGAGTGCGGCAATTGCGGCGCCACCTTGATGGGACCTTACTGCTTCCGATGCGGTCAACACGTGCACGAGAGCGCGCGGTCCGTGTCGGCGCTGTTGCACGACTCCTGGCACGTCGTAACCCATATCGACGGCCGGTTCTGGCAAACCCTGTACATCTTGCTGCTCAAGCCGGGCCGCCTGACCAAGGAATACTTCGCGGAGCGCCGCGCCCGCTATCTGCCCCCGGTGCGTCTGTATCTGGTTTTGAGCGTGCTGTTTTTTGCCTTCGGACTCGCCGCTCCGCATCGAAACCCGCCCGCGCCCGTTGCCGCAGCGCCGCGCCCGGCGACGCCGGACGCCGCGGCGAAATTGAATGTGCGCGTCAATGTTTTCCAAGTCCGCGATTGCAACGATATCAAGACGTCGTTGGACTGGCTGCAAAATGCGCTGCGGCGGTCGTGTCTGCGCAGTCAGCAGGACCACGGCGAATCGGTCGAGCGCGCATTCTTCGCCAATGTGCCGAAAATGATGTTCTTGTTCGTGCCGATGATGGCGCTGGTGATGTTGATTTTGTATTGGCGGCCGCGGCGCTACTACGTCGAGCATCTGGTGTTCTTCATCCACAATCATGCCGCGATATTCTTGCTGCTGCTGATTCAAGCGCTGCTGGGGTGGGTCGCCGCCTGGCTCGGTTGGAGCAGCTTCGGCGCGTGGGTGATCGCCATCATCAGCCTCTATGGCGTCTGGTACGTCTACCGCGCCATGCGGGTCTACTACGCTCAAGGACGCTTGCTGACGTTTACCAAACTCTGCGTCGTCGGCTTTACCTATCTCGTCGGATTTTCCTTTACGCTCGGGGCAACCGCGCTACTGAGCGCGCTCATCGGGTAAGCGCGCGGATCCGGCGGCCACCGGAGCTATTTCGCGACAAAGATGCTCTTCGGCAGCTTCACATGGACGCCGACATTCGGTTTGTCGACCAACTGCGTGATGGCGACGTTTCCCGCGATGCTGACCAGCTGATAGGCCTGATGCCGCGTGAGCTTCTTCTCCGACATCAGAAAATCGATCATCTCCTGGATGGCCGCCTTGGTGGCGGTGGCCAGATCCGGGTCGGTCGCCATGCTGATGTAGTCGGTCGCGGTTTCGGCGCGCGGCCACTTCAATTTCATGTCCTTGCGCACCGTCAAGCGTATGCGGCCGCGCAACGAAGTCTCGATCGCCGTTTGATCGACCTCGCCGTCGCCTTGCGCCGCATGGCCGTCGCCGATCTCGAACAACGCGCCGCGCGCAAACACCGGTATGTAGAGCGTGCTGCCGGCCACCAGTTCGCGATTGTCCAGGTTGCCGGCGTGACGGCCCGGCGGATTGCTGCTGACACGCCCGAGCTGCGCGGCGGGCGCAATCCCCACGCTGCCGTAGAAGGGTTTCAGCGGGATCACGATGCCGGGCAAAAATTCCGCCGTCATGTTCTTGCGGTCAAGATGGATGATTTTCACCGGCACGCCGCTTTCGCAGTTCTCCGGCAGGTAGCCGCTGCAGCCGTTGTAGCCGTAGTCGATCGGCAGCTCGATCGAAAGGATTTTAACTTCCAGCACGTCCCCGGGCTCGGCACCCTCGACATAGACGGGGCCCGTCAGAATATGGCCGCCTGGACCGCGGCGATCGCCAGTCACCTCGCTCACGATGGCTTTGAGAGAGCCCTGAATCTTTTCGTCCGGCACGCCTGCCTTGGCCAATCCGGCCGGCGTGTTGGTCAGCAGCGTATCGACATCGATGATGTCGCCGGAGTCGATCCGCAAGACCGGCGGCGCGTCCGCCCAGTAATAACCGTAAGCCACGGTCGCCGGCGTGGCCTCGAGCCGGTGCGTCCTGGGCGCGTGTGCAAAAGCGCCCGCTGCGGCAATACAGATCAGACCCGGCAGGGCGATGAAGATTTTTTTCATAAGGTTGAGCTCACGACTTTTTCTTCGTTTTGGCCAGATTCTGCTTCACCCGCAACTTCACGATTCTGCGCACCAGCGCGTGGGGAATCGGCTCGTGCAGCGGGAATTTCAAGTTGCCTTTCGGCCCCGCATATTTCGCCACGGCGGCCTCGAGCTTTGCGTCGCCGCGGATCGGAGGATACAGTCCGATGTGATTTTTGAAGGCCGCAAAATACAGCAGGATGCCGTGCAGCTTGAATGCCGGTATCCGGTAACTGATGATTTCCTCGGTTTGCGGCGGCGCCGCTCGTTTCACCGTTGCGCGCAAGCGTTTCAATACCGCGCGCACCGCCGGCGGCTGTGCCGCAATGTAGCGATCGATGCTCGGCGCTTTGACCCGCGTGGCCGACACGCTACGCTGCCTTGGCCGAGCAGGTCTCGGCGATATGGGCAAGCCCCGCCTCGATCGATCGGCGCACCTCATCGTTGAGCTCACGTGCATCCTTGCCGGCGGCGGCGATGGGTTCGCCGATGACCACACGGATCGTACCGGCCTTCTTGACGATGCCGCGCCTGACCCAAAAGTCGGCGGCATTGTGCGACAGGGGTACCACGAACTTGCCGGTTTCGGTTGCCAGCAGCGCGCCGCTCACGCCGTATTTGCGCTTCTCTCCCGCGACGACCCGCGTCCCTTCCGGAAAAATAATGATCCAGAGGCCGTCGGCGAGGCGTTGTTTGCCCTGCTCGATGACCTGATTCACCGCCCGGTGGCCCGCGCCGCGGTTGATCGAGATGGGACGCAGGAGTTTCAAGCCCCAGCCGATGAGGGGAATCCATAACAGCTCGCGCTTCAGCACCCAGACTTGCGGGGGAAAGATCAGAAACTGCGCGATGGTCTCCCACGCGGAGGTGTGGTTGCTCATCACGATGTGATTGCCGGCGGGTATTCGTTCGCGGCCCTCGACGGTGAATGTCAGGCCGCACACTTTCTTCAACAGCCAAAACTGCAGCCGCGCCCAGGTGCGGGCGATCGCGAACTGCATGTGATAGGGCGACCAGAAGCACAATGTCATGAATCCGCCGAACAGCAGGGCGGACACCATCATGAATGCGGTGAAAAACAGCGACTTCAATAGCTGCATGGAATACTCAGGCAGAACTCCCCGGCTAGCCCGGCAAGCGCGACAGATCGGCGACGTCGCCGAGCAGGATCCGTACATCGCGCAGCAGTGCCAGGCGGTTGTTGCGTCTGGCGGCATTCTCGTCCATCACCATGACGCGATCAAAAAATTCGTTCACCGGCGCCCGCAATTCCAGCAGCGCTTGCAAACTGTCCGCATATCGCCGTTGCCGGCTCGCCTCGAGCACCGGTCCCTGCAAGCGGCGCAGCGCCTGATGCAATCCGCGTTCAGCCTCCTCGTTCAAGGCCGCCGCATCGACGGCCCAATCTTGGCTCACGTGCGTCTTCTTGAGGATATTCGCGATGCGCTTGTTGATTCCCGCCAGCACCGCGGCATCCGGCAATGACAAAAATTCCTTCAAGGCCGCGAGCCGCGTGACCGCATCGAGCGGCGAGTGCGGGCGGTTGGCCAAAACGGCGTCGAGCATCTCCGGGGTCGTGCCTGGTTCCTCGAGCAGCAGGCCGCGCAAGCGCTCGGCGATGAAATCGTAAACCTCGTCGGCGACCCCCGCTCGCTGCACCGGCTGCGCCGCCGCCGCCGCCGCCAATACCTCGGGCAGATCCAGATCCAAGCGCGACTCGAGCAAAATGCGCAACACACCCAAGGCGGCCCGGCGCAGGCCGAACGGGTCCTTGGTGCCGGTGGGCCGTTGCTCGATGGCGAAGATTCCCGCCAGCGTGTCGATCTTGTCGGCCAGACTCAAGGCCTGGCCGATCCTCGTCGACGGCAGCGCATCGCCGGCGTAGCGCGGCAGATAATGCTCCTCGATGGCCACCGCCACATCGTCGGGCAACCCTTCCGCTTCGGCGTAGTAGCGCCCCATCGTGCCTTGCAATTCGGGAAACTCGCCCACCATGGCCGTCATCAAGTCCGCTTTCGCCAGTTGCGCCGCCTGGCGGATATCGGTGCCCGCACCGATGCGGCCGCCGATCAGCTCCGCAAGCCGGGTCAAGCGCGCGGTCTTTTCGGCGTAACTGCCCAGTCTGGCCTGAAAAATCACGCCGGAGAGTTTCGCGGCGTGTGCCTGCAATGAAATCTTGCGATCCTGCTGCCAGAAGAACGCCGCATCGCTCAGGCGCGGACGCACCACGCGCTCATTCCCCTCGCGGACCTTCGCGGGGTCGCGGCTTTCGATGTTGCTGACCGTGACGAACCAGCCTGAAAGCTTTCCATCGGGGCCCTGCACCGCGAAGTAGCGCTGATGATCTTGCACCGTCGCAATGACCACCTCGCGGGGCAGCTCCAAGAAACGCGGTTCGAATTGACCGGTCAACGGCACGGGCCACTCCACCAGGGCGGTGACCTCGTCGAGCAGCGCTGCGTCGATCAACGCCGTGCCGCCCGCCTGCCGCGCCGCCGCCGCGACTCCGGCGCGGATGATCTCGCGGCGCGTGGCGAAGTCGGCAATGACCTTTGCCCGGCGCAACCTTGCCTCATAACCTTTCGCGCTCTTGAGTGAAAGGGGTTTGGGCGAGTGAAAGCGGTGGCCGGAGGTCACCCGTCCGGATGGCAGGCCCAACAATTCAAGCGGCACGACTTGCTCCCCATACAGCAGCACCACCGAATGCACCGGCCTCACGAACTCGGCGCTGTGCGCACCCCAGCGCATGCGTCTGGCAATCGGCAGCGCGGCGATGGCCTGCGTCAAAATCTCTTTGAGCAGCGCGGTGGTTTGTGCGCCGCGCTCGGTGCCGCGAAATTGCAGCCACGCGCCTTTTTCCGTGGTGAGCTTGGTGAGCTCCTCGACCGCGACGCCGCAGCTTCTGGCAAATGCCGTCGCAGCCTGTGTCGGAGCACCCTGCGCATCGAAAGCGTTTGCGAACGGCGGCCCGCGCCGTTCCACTTGCCGGTCCGGCTGATGCTCCGCCAATTTCTCGATCCAAACCGCAAGCCGTCGCGGCGTCGCAAAGCCGTGAGCGGGGCCGTGCGGCAGTCCCGCGGCTTCGATGCCCTTGACCAGACCGTCGGTCAGCGCCTGGGACAGCGCGGGTAACGTGCGCGGCGGCAGTTCCTCGGTGCACAGTTCGAACAGCAGGTCCTTCGCGCTCATCCGGCCGCTCGCTGCTCAGGGGCGTTCTTGAGCAGTGGAAAGCCGAGCGCTTCGCGGCTGTCTCGATAGCTCTCGGCAACGCCGCGCGCCAGGGTTCGCACGCGAAGAATGAAGCGCTGGCGCTCGGTGACGGACACGGCATGGCGCGCGTCCAGCAAATTGAACGTATGCGATGCCTTTACCATTTGCTCATAGGCCGGAAGCACCAATTTGTCCTTGAGCAGTCGCCTGGCAGGCGGCCTCGCGCGCGTCGAACTCCACCGACAACATGGCGGTATCGGCCTTTTCGAAGTTATAGGTGGATTGCTCCACTTCGTTTTGATGGAACACATCGCCGTAGGTCACCGTGCCGAACGGTCCTTCGGTCCAGACGATGTCAAAAATGCTCTCCTTGCCTTGGATGTACATGCCGAGGCGCTCGAGGCCATAGGTGATCTCGCCCATGACGGGGCGGCAATCGAGTCCGCCGACCTGCTGGAAGTAGGTGAACTGGGAGACTTCCATGCCGTTGATCCAGACTTCCCAGCCTAAGCCCCACGCGCCCAACGTCGGCGATTCCCAATTGTCCTCGACGAAGCGGATGTCGTGCGTCAGCGGATCGAAGCCCAGATAGCGCAGCGAGTCCAGATACAGATCCTGGAAATCGTCGGGTGAGGGCTTGATGCAAACCTGGAACTGATAATAGTGCTGCAGCCGGAACGGGTTGTCGCCGTAGCGTCCGTCGGTGGGCCGGCGCGAAGGCTGCACGTACGCGGCGCTCCAGGGTTCCGGGCCCACCGCGCGCAGAAAAGTCGCGGCATGGAATGTCCCCGCGCCCATCTCCATATCGTAGGGCTGCAACACGATGCAGCCGCGATCGGACCAGTATTTTTGCAGGGCAAAAATCAGGTCCTGAAAAGTACGCGGGGGCGCGGGAGGATGCATGAATGCTCGCGGAACAAAGTCAGCGAGTATAGCGACGCGGCCTGGAGGTGTCCTCAGCGTTGCCCGCGCACTCAATTGGCTCATTCCCCGCGAAAAAGCTCGAGATTCGGCGCAGTGGGGTTTCCTTGCGCCGTTTTGCACCAATATGACGCATGATTTCCAGAGATTTGATCCATAATGATGCACATGGCGCCTGCGCTCCCATCCAAGTGCTTGATCTGTCTTGAGCCGACGCATGGCACATTAGCTGCATTGTTCAAGAGCCCCGGGCTGGCCGGGCCAACCTCAACCCAACGCGAGGACGCAAATGACTCCCGCCGATGTTCTGAAATTAATCAAAGAAAAAGACGCGAAATTCGTCGATCTCCGCTTTACCGACACGATTGGAAAGGAACAGCACGTCACCATTCCCACCCGATTGGTCGACGAAGGATTTTTCAAGGACGGCAAGATGTTCGACGGCTCGTCCATCGCCGGATGGAAGGGCATCAATGAGTCGGACATGATTTTGATGCCGGATCCTTCGACCGCGGTCGTCGATCCTTTCTATGAGGAAACCACGCTCAACTTGCGTTGCGATGTGATCGAGCCGATGACCATGCAGGGTTACGGACGCGACCCGCGCTCCTTGGCGAAACGCGCGGAGGCGCATTTGAAGGCGTCCGGCATCGCCGACTCGGCATTATTCGGACCGGAGAACGAGTTCTTCATATTCGACAGCGTCACGTTCAGCTCCAGCATGAATGGCTGTGCCTACGAAGTCGATGCCTACGAGGGTGCTTGGAATTCCGGCAAGGCGTACGAGGAGGGCAACCGCGCGCACCGGCCCGGAGTGAAGGGCGGCTACTTTCCCGTTCCGCCGGTGGATTCGCAGCAGGACATTCGCACCGCCATGTCGATGGCATGCGAGGAAATGGGTTTGAAATTCGAGGTTCACCATCACGAAGTCGCGACCGCCGGCCAGGGCGAAATCAACGTCGCGGCGAACACGCTGACCAAAAAAGCCGACGAAGTGCAGATCCTGAAATATGCCCTGCAAAACGTCGCGCACGGCTACGGTAAAACACTCACTTTCATGCCCAAGCCCATCGTCGGCGACAACGGCAACGGCATGCATGTGCATCAGTCGCTGCAGAAGGATGGCAAGGCGCTGTTCGCCGGGGACAAATACGGCGGCCTCTCCGACATCGCTTTGTACTACATCGGCGGCATCATCAAGCACGCGCGCGCGATCAACGCTTTCACCAACGCCAGCACCAACAGCTACAAGCGTCTGGTGCCGGGATTCGAAGCACCGGTGAAGCTCGCGTATTCGGCGCGCAACCGTTCGGCATCCATACGCATTCCTTGGATCTCCAATCCCAAGGGGCGGCGTATCGAGGTGCGCTTTCCGGATGCCACGGGCAATCCGTATTTCATGTTCGCCTCCATGCTGCTGGCGGGACTGGACGGCATCCAGAACAAGATTCATCCGGGCGATCCGGCCGACAAGGATTTGTACGATTTGGAGCCGGAGGAGGACAAGAAAATTCCGACGGTTTGCCACTCGCTCGACATGGCGCTCGACTACCTCGACAAGGATCGCGGCTTCCTGAAGGCCGGCGGCGTGTTCACCGATGACCTCATCGATGCATACATCGACTTGAAGATGAAGGACGTGACGCGGCTGCGGATGACCACGCATCCGATAGAAATTGAGATGTATTACAGCTTGTAGTTCAGGGGTGCTTAGGCCTTAAGGTGACGGCGGTCACGCCGCCGTCACCTCGTTTTGTGGTCCGGAGGCGATAGGTCTATGCTTTGGAAATATGCACCCGCGACAGACATGGTTGGCGATTGGCCTGTTGACGGCCTTTACGGTGCAAGCGGCCGTCATCTACAAATGGGTCGACGCCGATGGAGTGGTGCACTACTCCGATCAGTCCTCGCCGGGAGCGGAAAAAATCGTGACGGCGGTGCCATCGGCGCCGGCGGCATCCTCGGCACGCAACGCGAGCACGCCCGGCGCACCGCCGCAGCGCGCCGCGCAGGGCGGCCTCAATTACGTCGAATTCTCGATCACCTCGCCGACGCCGGATCAAACCTTTTTCGGCGACGATGTCGTGGCCGTGCACCTGAATCTCAATCCGACGCTGCGCCCCAATCAATCCATCGCCTGGCATCTGAACGGCAAGCAGCTCGACTTTCCGCCGGGCGCCGTCTCGTTCGCCCTGCCGCGCTTGGACCGCGGCACCTATACGCTGGCCGCCACCATCACCGATCAGCAAACCAGCGAATCGCAGACCAGCAACAGCGTGACCTTCTTCGTACGCCAGCCCTCGGCGCTGGCGCCGCAGTCGCCGCTGAGAAAATAGCCCCCGGCGCAGCGCGAGCGGAGGCTCGGCTTGTCGGCTGAACTCCAGATTGACAGCGTAAGAGTCGACGGCAGCGAACTGCTCGATGCCATGGTGACCAGCGTTTTTCTGCTGGATGAGGCGCTGCGCGTGACCTATCTGAACGCCGCCGCGCAGACCCTGCTGGGACTTTCCACCAACCAGGCACTCGGCCGCTCGATCGGCGAATTGACGCGCGGCGCCGAGAGCCTGCTGCCGATGTTCGAACGCGTGCGCGAGGGCGGTGAAGGCGTCGTGCAGCGCGAGCTTGGCTGGCCGGCGCCGGGAGGCGTGGACCGCATCCTCGACTGCGCGGTGACTCAGGTGATCATCGGCGGCCAGGGTTTGCGGCTTCTCCTGGAGATCGAAGATATCACGCAGCACCGGCGCCTGACGCGCGAGAACGCGTTGCTGGCGCAGCTGGGCGGCAGCCGCTTGATGGTCCGCCAGCTCGCGCACGAGATCAAAAATCCGCTCGGCGGCCTGCGCGGCGCCGCGCAGCTGCTCGAACGCGAACTCCTGGATCCGGCATTGCGCGAATACACCCGCGTGATCATCAGCGAGGCGGATCGTCTGACCAATCTGCTCGATTCGATGTTGGGTCCCGGGCGTCCGCCGTCGAAACAGCTGATCAACGTGCATGAATTGCTGGAGCGCGTGTATCACCTGCTGCGCAGCGAGGCGCCGCCGGGGGTCGCCATCGACCGCGACTACGACCCGAGCCTTCCGCCCTTGACGATCGATCCCAACCACATCATTCAGGCGATGCTCAATTTGGGCCGCAACGCCATTCAAGCGCTCAGCGGCGCGCCTGTCGAATCGCCGCGGCTGATCTTGAGAACCCGCGCGGCGAGCAACGTCAGCGTCGGTGCGCATCGTCACCGGCTGGTCGCCTCGATTCAATTCGAGGACAACGGTCCCGGCGTGCTCGATGAGATTCGCGAAACCATTTTCTATCCGCTCGTTTCCGGCCGCGCCGACGGCTCAGGCTTGGGACTGGGAATAGCTCAGGATCTGGTCAGCCGGCACGGCGGCCTGATCGAATTCGATAGCGCACCCGGGAGAACGATATTCGTGATTTCCTTGCCGATGGATTCCTCATGAATGCGAAGCCGCTGCAGGTCTGGCTGGTCGACGACGACTCATCGATTCGCTGGGTGCTCGAGAAGGCGCTCAAGGGCAGCGGCATGACGGCCAAGTGTTTCGACCAGGCCGACAATGTCTTGACGGCGCTGCGCGCCGATGCGCCCGATGTCCTCATGACCGACATCCGCATGCCCGGCCGCAGCGGCTTGGACTTGCTCAAGGAGATCCAGGTTTCGCGACCGGGATTGCCCGTAATCGTCATGACCGCGCATTCGGACTTGGACGCCGCGGTCGCGGCCTACCAGGGCGGGGCATTCGAATACCTGCCCAAGCCCTTCGACATCGACAAGGCGGTCGATCTGGTGCGCCGTGCCGCGCAACAGGCCAATCTGTCCACCGACGCCGAGGCCACCCGCCGCAGCATCCCCGAGCTTTTGGGCCAGGCGCAGTCCATGCAGCAGGTGTTCCGCGCGATCGGCAGACTGTCCCGCTCCAGCATGACGGTGTTGATCACCGGCGAGTCGGGCACGGGCAAGGAACTCGTGGCGCGCGCTCTGCACCGGCACAGTCCGCGCTCGAACCAGGCCTTCGTCGCGCTCAATACCGCCGCCTTCACCGCGGACTTGCTGGAATCGGAGTTATTCGGCCACGAAAAAGGCGCCTTTACCGGCGCGGATTCGCTGCGCCGCGGCCGCTTCGAACAGGCGGACGACGGCACGCTGTTCCTCGACGAAATCGGCGACATGTCGCCGGCGCTGCAGACGCGTCTGCTGCGCGTGTTGGCCGAAGGCGAGTTCTACCGCGTCGGCGGCCAGACGCCGGTGAAGGTCGACGTCAGCGTCATCGCCGCGACCCACCAGGATCTCGAAATGCGGGTCAAGTCGGGTCACTTTCGCGAAGATCTCCTGCACCGGCTCAATGTGATTCGCATCGAGATTCCGCCGCTGCGCGAGCGGCGCGAGGATATTCCGGAATTGCTGCGCCATTATCTGTCGGTCGCCGGCCAGGAACTCGGCGTCGAGCCCAAATTGATGACGGGGCCCGCAGAAACCGCACTCGTGACGTTCGACTGGCCGGGCAATGTGCGCCAGCTTGTCAATGCCTGCCGCCGGCTCACGGTCACCGCGCCCGGGCGCGAGATTCGCGCCGAGGACATTCCGCCGGATCTGGGCGGCGTGCCGGCAGGACAGACAGCCAACCACGACTGGATGGCCAAGCTCGCGCATTGGGCCGAGCAGGAATTGAACGCGGGCACCCGGCGCCTGCTCGACACGGCAGTCCCGGAAGTAGAACGCATCCTGATCCGCGTGGCGCTGCGCAAAGCGGATGGACTGAAGCAGGACGCGGCAAAATTGCTGGGCTGGGGCCGCAACACGCTTGACGCGCAAGATGAAAGAACTCGGCATGCAAGACCTCAGCTAGGCAGGAGTGCCCGCAGCAAACCGCTTCAGTGAAGCGGCGGAACGAGCTTCGCGCGCGCGCCGGTTTATAATTCACGCATGGGCGAATTTCTTTCGAAAAAGCTCGGCGCGATCCAGGCGCTGCTGCTCGGCATTCCGCCGGCGGAATGGTTGCTGGCGGGCATCGTTGGCGCGGTGGTCTGGGCCGCGCTGTGGATATTGCGCGACCTGATCGCAGCGCGCTATCAGAAATATTCCAGCACCAAGAATCCGACGCTGATCCGGCTCATCGGCTATCTGATCGGCAACACCACGCAAATTCTGTTCCTCGCCGTGGCGCTCGATGCCGCGCAAGAAAGCCTGACGCTGCCGGACCGGGTGCAGCGCATCGTCTCCAACACCGTGATGATCCTCATTTTGATTCAGATCGGCCTGTGGGCCGGACGCTCGGTGCGTTTCTATATGGAAATGAAGGAGCGGGAGCGCGGCGCCGACCGGGTGTTTTCCGGTTCACTCGACATCATCAGCTTCGTTGCGCGCATGCTGATCTGGTCGGTGTTGATCCTAGTGGGGCTGGAGAATCTCGGCGTCAACATCACCGCGTTGCTCGCGGGATTGGGCGTCGGCGGCGTGGCGGTGGCGCTCGCCCTGCAAAATGTTCTCGGCGATCTGTTTGCCTCGCTGTCGATCGCGCTGGACAAGCCCTTTGTCATCGGCGACAACCTCACCATCGACACCTTCATCGGCAAGGTCGAACATATCGGCATCAAGACGACCCGGCTGCGCAGCGAAGGCGGCGAGCAGATCATTTTGTCCAATGCCGATATTCTGAAGAGCCGCGTGCGCAATTTCGGGCGCCTCTCGCAGCAGCGGATATTGGCGACGATTCGCTTGGACTTCGACACTCCGACGGAGAAGCTCAAAGCGCTGCCGCAGCTGCTGGAAAACGTGGTGCGCGAGCATCCCCAGGCGCACTTTGAGCGCTGCCACCTCAAAACCCTGGGCGAGAGTGCATTTCAATTCGAGCTCTCCTACTTCGTGCAGCAGCCGGCGGTGAACCCGATGCTCGATCTGCAGCAGGCGGTGAATTTTCGCATCATCGATGAACTGCGGCGCCTGGGGCTGGAATTCGCCTACCCTGCGCAACTGGTTTTTCTGGATAAACAGCGCGCCGCCGCCGGGAAATAGCCGCGATGTTTCACGTCGTGCTGTTCGAACCTGAGATTCCCGGGAATACCGGCAATGTGATCCGGTTGTGCGCCAACAGCGGCGCGACGCTTCACCTGATCAAGCCTTTGGGTTTCCGTCTCGACGACAAGAGCCTCCGGCGTTCCGGACTCGACTATCACGCATTGGCGGACGTCAAGGTTCATGCCAACCTGGATGCCTGCCTGGAGTCGCTGCAAGGTTCGCGCTGGTTCGCGGTCGAGACCGGCGGGGCGCGCTGCTACAGCGAGGTTCGGTATCGGACGGCCGATGTGTTTCTGTTCGGCCCTGAGACACGCGGTTTGCCGCAAAGTGCGCAGTCCAGGGTGGCGGCGGAGAATTGCCTGTTCATTCCCATGCGCGCGCAGAACCGCAGCGTCAATTTGTCCAACGCCGTGGCGCTGGTGGTCTACGAAGCCTGGCGGCAGAGCGGCTTTTCCCGGGCAAAGGATTTGAGCTAGGCGGCTGCGACGGCGTTTACGTCGTCATGTCGGCGTACGGATCCGGTGCCGTGGGTGTCAGCGATTCCAGGGCCGCAACACGCGTCTGACCGGATCGGTGACGCTCGCCGACACCGTGGGATCCAGGAGCCTGCGCCGCCGCAGATGCCGTATGGCTCCCTGAACGGTCGATTTGGACAGGCCCGTCTTGGTGGCAATGGTCTGCAGGCTGACCGACAAAGTGTCCCTTTTGTTCTTTGCTGCATGGCGCAATAAAAACAGGTAAACGATGAAAGTCGCGGGCCGGCGATCATGCCCGACCAGGTCCGGCATCAGGACATCGACCACGTAGGCGTCCAAGCTGAAGTGCTGCATCGGTAATTACTATACTGATTATTGCTACTGCGCACCCGGGAAATATCCGATAATCGCCCGCACCTACCCGCGCTTCGGAGGAAATCGACGCCATGATCACCCAGGTCAAATTTGTCGGCATACCCACCGGAGATCAGGATAGGGCGCTCAAGTTCTATACCGAAAAACTCGGATTCGAAGTGTCGACGGATCAGGTCTTCGACGCCAAGCAGCGTTGGATCGAGCTGCGCATCGCCAATTCGGCAACCCGCGTCGTGCTCTTCACGCCGGAAGGTCACGAGAGCCGCATCGGCTCATTTTTCAACGGCTCATTCGCCTGCGATGACGTGAGCGCCACCTATCGGCAGCTCACGGCGCGCGGCGTGGAATTCGCCAAGCCGCCGGAAAAGCAGCCCTGGGGAGAGTTTGCGATCTTCAAGGACCCGGACGGCAATCAGTTCGTCTTGTCTTCCTCGGCGTGAAACACGCGAGCTGAGACGAGCAGGATCTTGCGGTCCGGACCGCCGCGGGGCCTCAGTTCGCGGCGGTTTCGACGCCCGCCTGCTGCTCCTTGATCCAATGATTCGTGCGGGCGTCCAGCAGGTCGAGCGGCAGCACGCCGCCGTTCAGCATCTCATCGTGAAAGCGGCGGATGTCGAACTTCGCACCCAGCTCCTTCTTGGCGCGTTCGCGCAATTCGCGAAACTTCAGCTGCCCGAGCTTGTAGGAGAGCGCCTGCGCGGGCCATGCGATATAGCGATCGGTCTCCGATTGAATCGTGGGTTCATCGACCGGTTGATATTTGCGGAAGAACTCCACCACCTGATCGCGGCTCCAGCCTTCGGAATGCAGGCCGGTGTCCACCACCAGGCGCACGGCGCGAAGCAACTCGCTGCTCAGCCGGCCATAGTCGCTGACCGGATCTTGGTAGAACCCGACTTCTTTGCCCAGCTGTTCGGCGTACAGCGCCCATCCCTCGATATATCCGGAGTTGCCCGAATGCTGCCGAAACTTGGGCAGGCTGGTCATCTGCTGCGCCACCGAGAGCTGCATGTGATGCCCCGGGATTCCCTCGTGGTATGCAGTCGCCTCGTCATCAATCAGCCAGCGATGCGCGAAATTCGAAGTGGCGACGCTGACCCGTCCCGGGCGCTTGCCGTCGGGCGTGCCCGTTTGATAATGCGTGGCGGCGCCCGACTGAAAGGCCGGAATGGCTTCGACCGTGACCGGCGAGCCGGGAATGTAGCCGAACAGCTGCGGAAGCTTGGGCTGCATCTGCGCGATGTACTTGCGGAAGTCATCCAGAATCTGCTCGGCGGAAGTCGGGATGTACTTGGGGTTGGTCTTCAACGACTCGCGGAACGCCGCGACATCTTTGAAACCTTCCTTGCGCGCGATGACCAGCATCTCGCCCTCGATGCGATCGATCTCGCGCAGGCCGATCGCGTGAATCTGATCGGGCGTCAGATTGCTGATGGTGGTGCGGCTGCGGATGTCGTTGAGATAGCGCTCATTGCCGCCCGGCAATGAAGCGACGCTCAGCGTAGTTCGACCAGACGGCGCATACTCGGTGGCGATGAATGCGGCGAACTTTTTGTAGGCCGGGAGCACCTCGTCGTTGACCGCGTCGGTGATCGACTTGGTCAGGCGCTGCCGGTCCTCGCTGGAAATACTGTCGGGAAATTTCTTGGTCGGCAACAGAAACGGGTCCGAGGCGATGATCCCAGCGCATTGCGCCGGTATTTTCTCGAGCAGGAAACGCACCGGCATGAGCTTGTCCTTCATGCCCGCGCGCAGGGTTTGTTCGGACTGCTCGAAGGCGCGCGGAATCCGCTGCAGGCGCGCGATGTAATCCTCGTAGTGCTTGACGGAATCGAATGGAACGGCGAGCGGCATATCCGCGAAGCGCGTCTGCGGCCCCTCCATGTGATTCACCGCCATCTCGTATTCCTTGAACTTGAAGTTCGCGATCCGCTGCGTGAGTGAACGCTCCATCACCTGATGCGACAGCTTGTCCTGTTCCGCGAAGCCGGCGGTCGAGATGGCGTTCAGCCGCGCAAGAAAGCCCCGGTCGGCGGCGTCCTGCCGCAAAAACGCCGCGGGTGAATAGTCCTCGAGTTGATCGTTATAGCGGTAGTCGCCGATGGCGGTCGCGCGTTCCGGATGCGCCTTCAGATCGGCTTGGAACTGCTCCTCGAAGAGCGCGTTCTGCGCGGCAATCCTCGCAGCGAGATTGTCCGAATCCGCGGCCGCGGCAGCGAAAGTACAGGCGAGCAGCAAGGCGAGGAGCGCTGTTTTGTGCATATTTCGCCAGGCTAGCATGGCTGAGGCTACTTCGCGGAAGCGGGGAAAGCCGGCAATTTGCCGATATCGCGCGCATCGTGCTGAATGATCACGGTGGCTTTCAGGTTGCCCGCCAGCTGCTTGAAGCGATCCAACGACGCGAGCGTCTCGGCGCGGCTGGTGTTGAAGGTCGGCACACCGTTGCTGTCGTAGTTCTCGCGAAAGTGCGCCAGGTCGCCGGTGATCAGGACGTAGCCCATGGCTGCGAGCTTGACCAGCAAACTGTGGTGACCGGGCGTATGGCCCGGTGTGTTCAGCAGGATGACGCTGCCGTCGCCGAACACATCCTTGTCTCCGCTCAACGGTTCCACCTTTCCACCGCCGCTGATCCAGTGCGCAAAATTCTTGGGATCGACGCCGGGATTGGGCTGAGGCGCGTTCAACGCGTCCCAATCCCCCTTGCCGATCAACAAGGTGGCCTGCGGAAAGGAGGCTACTTGCCCGACGTGATCGCCGTGATAGTGGCTGATCGCCACAAAGCTGATTTGTTGGGGAGTCAGGTGCAGCTGCGCCAGCTGTTCCACCAAGCTCGAGCTCGGCGCCGTCGGCGCGGAGTTGCCGGCCGCGGCGGGTGGGTTGCCGGTGTCCCACAGAAGATAATCGTTGCCGTGTTTGACCAGGTAGCAGCTGAATGTCAGCTGGACGCTCAAGCCTTTGAATGCGGCGACATCCGAGAAACGGCCCACGTCGGCAAGGGTGGTGGTCTTGCCGCAGTCGAGTCGCGTCAAGGCCGGTTCGGGTGAAGGTGGCGCGGCAGCGGCGGCGCGCAATGCAAGAACCGCGAGCGCGGCCGCGGCCAAATTGGCTTCGACACTTTTCATGAAGGCTCCCTGTCGTTCATTTTCACCAGCTATTCGGCCTCGGAACGCACGTCGCGCCCCATGAGCGCCTGCACCACCGAGCGCACCGGTTTGTCCTCGTACATGATCGCGTAGATTTCATGGCAGATCGGCATTTCCACCTGCAAGCGCTGCGCGACCTGGTATACGGCGCGCGCCGCGGACACCCCTTCGACCACCTGGTGAATCGCGCCCTGCGCGCTGCTGGCAGACGCGCCGCGCCCGAGCGCCATGCCGAAGCGGCGGTTGCGCGATTGATCGTCCGTGCACGTCAGCACCAAATCCCCAAGACCGGCAAGGCCCATGAAAGTCTCACGCAGCGCGCCGAGCTTCACTCCGAGTCGCATCATCTCCGCGAGACCGCGCGTGATCAATGCCACCCGGGTGTTGGCGCCAAATCCCATGCCGTCGGCTATGCCTGAGCCGATGGCGATGACGTTCTTCACCGCGCCGCCGACCTCGACGCCCATGATGTCGGTTTGCGTATAGGCGCGGAAATTGGGCCCCGACAAGCTGACGGCGAGTTCTTTGGCGAAGCGCTCGTCCGCCGATGCGATGGTCATCGCCGTGGGCAAGCCGAAGCCGACCTCCTTCGCGAACGTGGGGCCCGACAGCACGGCGCCGGGAATGTCGCCCAAGACCTGCCGCGCAACCTGGTGCGGCAGAAGCCCGGTCGCAATCTCGAATCCCTTGGTTGCCCAGGCAACCCGAGTGTGCCTGGCGAGATGCGGCCGAACGCTCTGCAAAGTCTCCCGGAAAGCATGCGATGGCACGGCGATCAGCGCGTCGCGGGATGCTTTCAGCGCCAAAGGTAGATCGGCCACGATCTGCAATTGATCCGGGAACAGCGCGTCAGGCAAATAGCGCATGTTGCGCCGGCTTTCGCGCATCGCCTCGAGCTGCGCGGCATCCCGGCCCCACAGGCGAGTCGGGTGTCCTTCCCGCGCCAACAGAATCGCGAGTGCCGTGCCCCAGGAGCCGGCGCCGATGACTGTCATCGGTTCCGTACGCCCACTCTGCATAAGATCTCAGTTCACCAGATTCGGCTGCTGCGGAGTTTGCTGAGCCTGGTTGAACAGGGCATCGAAATTCACCAGAGGCAGCAGGAAATTCGGGAAGCCGCCCTTGACGATCAGATCGGAAATCACTTCGCGCGCATAGGGAAACAACACGCTGGGGCAGAAACTGCCGATGAGCCGCTTCAGATCCTCGACCGAAGCGCCGGCAATGGTAAACACGCCCGCTTGCTTGACCTCCACCAGATAGAGCGTGGCATCCCCCTGCTTGGCTTCCACCGTGACGGTGAGCAGCACTTCCCGCAGCCTCCGGCGACAACTCCTCGGTGGAGGTGTTCATATTCAGCTGAAACTTCGGCTCCCAGGCCTGATTGCCCGGCAGGCGCGGACCATTCGGCGACTCATAGGAACAATCTTTCAAATACACGCTCTGCAGAGTCACCTGCACACCGCCCACATCCGCCTGTGGCTCCGCCGCTGTAACCTCGTTCATCCTGCCCCCTGAAGTAATCGATCCAACTCGCCGCTGCGATTGAGCGCATGGAGCTCATCACACCCGCCCACATGCTTGTCGCCGATGAAGATTTGCGGGACCGTGCGGCGATTGCTGCGCGCAATCATTTCCTCGCGAGATTTCTCGTCCTCTTCGACGTTGATTTCATTGAAAACCACCTGCTTCTGCTGCAGCAAGCCCTTGGCTCGCTGGCAGTACGGACACCAATCCGATACGTAAACGGTGACCACCGGCTGCGTCATTTCGGATTGCTCTTGCTCCTGGAAGTCTTCGTCAGCGGCAGATTGTCCTTTACCCAGGCATTCAAGCCGCCCTCCAGATTGAACACCTTGGTGAACCCGAGCTTCATCAAGGTGCGCGCCGCGCCGGCGCCGTTCGCGCCGCTATCGCAATAAGTGATCACGTTCTTGTCGCGCCATTTTTTCAAAGCGTCCGCTTGCGATTCGATCTCGGCCACCGGCACGTTGCGCGCGTCGACGATATGCCCGGCATCGAACTGCTCCTTGCTGCGCAAATCGATCACCAGGGCGCCCTGATTCATGAGCCGCACCGCCTGCGTCGCGCTCAATGCCGCGAACGCATGGATACGCTCGCCCGCAGCTCGAAAGCCACCACGGCAATTGCCGCCAGCAGCGTCGCGCCGGCGAGATAGGGATGATGGGCAATGTACTCGAACAGTCGCTGCATGACGCACAATTCGGGCTTTTTGGGCGCGCAAGTATAGCAGCGGCCACAAGGCTTGTATGCTTAGCGCGGATGACGAATACCCGGCCATGAATCAGCGCTTCAAAGCCCTTTGGACGCGCCGCGCTCGCATCGCGGCACTCGGCTGCCGGCGAGCCGCCGCCGCTGTGCCGGCGGATTCGACGCTGCGGATCGGCGCATGCGGACGCCGCGAAGGCGAAGCTCGCGGCGCTGCGCGCGCGCATCGCGGAGCTCACCGGCCGCATGGGCTCGCAGCTCAAGCGCAGCGCGATGCATTGAGCGCGCGCCTGCGCGAGACCGACTCGTCATCACCGCGAAGCGCCGGCGTGTGGAAGAGTCTGCGACGCGGAGCAGCTCGCCGCGGAACGGCACCGCTCGGAACTACGCGCCGAGCAAGACCGCACCTCGATGCGCTGCAGGCGCAGCGCGCCGTCGCTCGCGGCCAAGTCCGCGCGGCATACATGATCGGCCGGCAGGAAGAACTCAAGCTGTTGCTGAATCAAAGCAATCCCGCGAGTCTCGGCAGGACGCTGACGTACTATGGCTACTTCGCCGATCAGCGCCGCCAGAAAATCGACGCCATTCGAAGCAACGAGGCGCGCCTGCAGCAGCTGGTCGCCGAGATCGAGCGGCAAACCCAGGAACTGCAGAAGCTGGCCGATGACGCGACGCAAGAGATCGCGGGTCTGCAACATGCGCGCGCGGAACGCAGCGAGGCGCAGTGGCGGCGCTCACCAAACAAGTGGCCAGCGGCAATCAGGAACTCGGCAGCTTGAGACGCGAGGAGCAGGCGGTCGAGTCGCTGGTCGCGGACCTCGCGCGCGTGATGCAGGATTTCCCGGTCGACCCTTCGCAAAGTTTCGACCGCATGCGCGGCAAGCTGCCCTGGCCGGTGCCGGGGCGCATGACCGCGCGCTATCAGGACGCCCGCGCGAAAATTCGGGCCAGGCGTGCGCTGGAACGGCGTGATGATCGACGCGCAGCGCGGGGCGCAAAGGTGCGGGCGCCCTTTTTCGGCCGCGTCGTGTACGCCGACTGGCTGCAGGGGCTGGGACTGCTGCTGATCATCGGCCACAGCGGCGGCTATATGACATTGTATGGCCATGCCGAGGTTCTCTACAAATCGGTCGGCGACTAGGTCGCGCCGGGCGATGTGATCGCCGCTTTGAGCGATGCCGAGGGCGCCGCGCCGCAGCTGTATTTCGAAATACGCGAGGGCCGCAAGACCGTCGATCCGAAGCTCTGGCTCAAGACGGCCCCCTGACACGCAGCGCTATTTTTAATTTAACACTGCACCGCGGCGGCTGGCGGCAACGCTTCGCGCACGTATGCTAAAGGTTCAAATGAGCAACAAACCTGGTAACGCCCTTTTACTGGCGCTCGGCATCGCCATCGGCCTGTCGCTCGGATTGGCGCATGGCGTTTTGGCCGAAAAGCCGGCGGCTCCCGGCGCCGATCTGCCCTGGCAGGACGCACGCATGCTGGCCGAGGTGCTCGAGCGCGTGAAGCGGGATTATGTCGAATCCCGTCGACGACCATCAGCTGCTGCAGGCGGCGATCCGCGGCATGGTGTCCTCGCTCGACCCCTACTCCGCCTATCTCGACGGCGACGAATACGATGACATCAAGATCTCAGTTCGGGCCGAATACTCCGGCGTCGGCATCGAGGTGTCGATGGAGGACGGTGAGGTCGTGGTGGTCGCGCCGTTCGACGGCTCGCCGGCCGCCGCAGGCGGGGATTCGCTCGGGCGACGTCATCGCGACCATCGATGGCGTGCCCGTCAACACCACCACGCTTGGCGGACACCATCGGGCGCATGCGCGGCAAGGAAGGCACCTCGGTCAAGATCGGCATCCTGCGCGAAGGCAATCACCGAGCCGCATGCATCTTCACGCTCAAACGCTCGCGCGTCGAATCTGCACAGCGTGCAGCTCCGAGATGCTCGACGCCGGGCTATGGTTATGTGCGCATCGCCCAGTTCAGCGAAACCACCGGCGAGGAACTGACGCACGCCTCGAAGGACCTGCGCAAACAAAACGGCGCGCCGCTCAAAGGACTGGTGCTCGACCTGCGCAACAATCCGGGCGGAGTGCTGGAGGCCGCCGTCGCGGTGGCGGACGCGTTCCTCGACTCGCGGCGTGATCGTGAGCGCCAAGGGGCGAACGCCGGAGTCCAAATTCGAGATGGACGCGACGCCGGGGGATGAGCTCAACGGCGCGCCCATCGTCGTGCTGGTCAACGGCGGCTCGGCGTCGGCGGCGGAAATCGTCGCCGGCGCGCTCAAGGATAATCACCGCGCGAAGCTCATGGGGCGCACCACCTTCGGCAAGGGATCGGTGCAGACCGTCATGCCCCTGTCCGACGGCCGCGCGATCAAGCTGACCACCTCGCTCTATTACACGCCGTCCGGGCGTGTCGATCAATCACCGCGGCATCGCTCCCGACATCGAGCTCGAGCGCGATCCGAAGGCGCCGGCCACGGCGCGCCGCCGGCGAGCGCCCCGCTGCTGCAGCGCGATCCCGAGGTGAAGCGTGCGTGCAGGAGTTGAAGGTATCGCCCAGCCGCGCGCCCGCGGCGCGGTGACCGCCGCGGCGCCGTTCGGAATAACGCAGTGCGCAGCACCCGCTCCATCGAAATCCTCTGCCTGGCGCTGGCCGCGCTGGTGCTCGTCTGGTCGGGCGCGCTCGCACTCAAAGCCGTGGCCGGTCCTCGGGACTGCTCGCCGCTTTCGCGCTCGCCATCGTCGCTCTTCCGCGCGCGCCGCTTCCTTCCGGGGCGCACCCGTACCCGGCTGTTGATCGAGTCCTGGTCCATGGTGGTGTTCATCACCGGCGGTGCTGTGGTTCACCGGCAAGAGCGCGAGTCCGCTGTTCAATCTGTACTTGCTGCCCATCATCCTGAGCGCCCTCACCCTGGGCAGATTCGTCACTCTTGCTGCAGGTGGCGGCCATCGCCCTGTGCCACCTGCTGCTCGCCGTCGCCACTCCGGGCTTCGATGTGGTTTCGCTGCTTTATGCCAGCCAGGCCGTCGGACAGCTGGCGCCGTTCCTTTTGGTCGCCTACCTCACCACCACGCTGTCGGCGGACATCACCGAGGCGCGCGAACGCATCGAGAATCTGGCGCAGACCGACTCGTTGACCGGCCTCTACAACCTGCGCATGTTCAACGAAGTCTGGCAGCGCGAACACGCAAGCCTGCGAAGCGCGACCGCGGCGTGTACGCGCTTGCTGCTGATCGATATCGACAAGCTCAAGGACATCAACGACGCCTTCGGGCATCGAGGCCGGAAACAGCGCCATCACGCTGGTGGCTCAGTGCCTGCAACGAAGTATCCGCGCGACGGATCATGCCGCGCGCTTCGGCGGCGACGAATTTGCGGTCCTGCTGCCCGGCGCCTCGCCCGAGGTCGCCGAAGCCGTGGTCAAGCGCGTACGCCACAATGTGTTACAAGACCACGCTCGACTGCGTTCGCGCATGATCCGCTGCAGTGTCAGCATCGGCGTGGTCAATTACCCCAAGGATGCGCCGCGACATGCGCGAGCTTCGCAGCCTCGCGGACGCATCGCATGTATCGCGACAAGGAACTGCGCCGCATGCCCGGAGCGGAAGCAAACGCTTGAAAGCCGGCCGGCAAACGGTTGAATGTGCTGGACTTTTGCAGCGAAGATGGCAAAGTTAGCGCTGCATCACGCCGCGGCGTGGTTAACATATGGTCAGCTGCGGTCCTTCCGCCTTGATTTGAGAGAGGGTTAATGCGGTCAATCAATCGAGTATTTGCGCTTTTGCGAGCGCCGCGGCGGCCTTCCATATGCGCATTGGCCTGTATTTCGTTGAGTTTTCTCTCATTCCATGCGGCCGCCAAGGCTCTCGGCGCCCCGAAGCTGAAATCCAGTTCCGTGCTCATCGTCGATCAGAGCGATTCCACCGTCCTGTACTCGCGCAATCCCGGACGTGGCCGCGCCCATCGCCTCCATCACCAAACTGATGACGGCTTTGGTGGTGCTCGATGCCAAGCAGCCGCTGGATGAACCCATTCAGATCACCGAGGCCGACCGCGACTACCCCAAGGGAGCCTTTTCCCGCCTGGCGGTGGGTACGGTGCTGACCCGCGGCGATCTCATGCATCTGGCGCTCATGTCATCCGAAAATCGCGCCGCGCACGCGCTTGGCAACAATTATCCCGGGCGGCATCAAAGCCATGGTGGCCGCCATGAATGCCAAAGCGAAGGCGCTCGGCATGACCAGTGCGCACTTCGTCGATCCAACCGGCCTGTCGAGCGAGAACGTGGCCAGTCCCGAAGACCTGTCGAAGCTGGTTATCGCGGCCTCGCACAATCGCACCATCCGCGAATACTCCACCGACAAGAGCTATACCGTGCGGGTGCACAGGCGCCTGGTCGAATTCCGCAACACCGACAACCTGGTGGCCAACCCCACCTGGAACATCATCGTGCAGAAGACCGGCTACATCGCCGAGGCCGGCAAGTGCCTGGTGATGGCGGCCGTCATCGAAGGCCGCTCGGTGGTCATCGTGCTGCTCGATTCGTTCGGCAAGTACACCCGCGTCGCCGACGCGCAACGCATCAAGACTTGGATGGCGAATACCTCCAACCCGCGCTTCCAGGTATCGATCCGCTAGGGATTCTGTCGACGCCCGACACCGCCCCGGCCCCGGGGAGCGGTCATTTTTCGATCGTTGCAACCCCGAAACCTCTCGCGCTCCGATCAATGCGTACAGTGAGTATCGTTCGAACCGAATAAATCCAGGGCCGGAGGTCCAAATGCGTGTACGTCTGCTTTGCATCGGGTGGGTGGCGTGGCTTTTGGTCAATCCTGTGTGGGGCGCCGACCGGGCGCTGTCGGTGACCATCTACAACGACAATTTGGCACTGGTGCAGGACCGGCGCGACATCGAGGTCAAGGACGGCCGCCAACGCATCGAATTTCAGGATGTCTCGGCGCAAATCCGACCGGAGACGGTGTCGCTGGCGGCAGCGGATATCAGCATCGTGGAGCAAAATTTCGATTTCGATCTGCTGACGCCGGCGAAACTCATGGAAAAGGCGGTCGGCAAGGAAGTCACCATTGTGCGTGTGAATCCGGCCACCGGCGCCGAAACGCGCGAGCAGGCGCAAGTCCTTGCCACGAACGGCGGCGTGGTCTTGAAAATCGGCGAGCGCATCGAGGTGCTGCGCGATGACGGGCTGCCGGTGCGCGTCATTTTCAACAAGGTGCCGGACAATCTTCGGGCGCGGCCCACCCTCTCGGTCAGCATCATCGGCACGCATGCGGGCACCCGGCACGCCACGTTGAGCTATCTCACGCCCGGGCTGGGCTGGAAGGCCGATTACGTCGCGCTGTACAACGAGGCCGACGGCAAAATCGATGTGCAAGGATGGGTGACGCTGACCAATTCCAGCGGCACCACCTATGACAACGCGCAAACACTGCTGGTCGCCGGCTCGCCAGGCCAAGTGGACGGGGCAGGTCAGCCGAACATCTATCGTGCGCCGGTCCGCCGCCAGAGCTTGCAGCAAGCGGGAACTGAAAGCGGCAACCGCGAGCGCCTGGGCGATTACTATCTCTATCCTCTCGCGGAACGCACCACCATCGCGAATCTGCAGACCAAGCAGGTCAGCTTTCTCGACGTCCGTGGCGTGCCGGCCGAGCACGGCTATGAATTTCGCAATCGCTGGCTCGGCACCGCGGAAATGCCGCAGAGCGCTCAAAGCATCTACAGTTTTTCAACCAGCGCCCACGCAGGGCTCGGCGATCAGCTGCCGGCCGGCATATTGCGTTTCTACATGAAGGACAAGCGCGGCGATCCGCAATTCATCGGCGAAAGCCGCATCGGTCACACGCCCATGGGCTCAACGTTGTCGCTCGCGACCGGCGATGCCTTCGACGTCAAGGTTCATGCCGTTGTCGACAAGCGCACGCGGCTGTCGACGTTCGACTGGCAAACCGACATGCGCTATGAGCTGACCAATGCCCTGCCACGCGCCGTGGTGGTGAAATTGAGCCAGGATGGCCTGTGGGGCGACTCGAGCATCAAAGCCGAGAGCCAGAAAAGCACGCGGCGCAGTGCCGACGCGGCTGAATGGACTGTGACGGTTCCTGCCAACGGCAAGACCACCGTCACGGCCACGTTCGAAACGCGTTACTGAAACCGGGCATGCGCGCATACCCGCTGCTCGTGGGTTTGGGTCTGTTCTCGGCAAGCGCAATGGTGTTTGGCGCCGCCGCCGAGGTTCTTGCCGACCCGCCTTCGGACCTGATCGTCACGATATACCGCGCGCCATACCGCGATTCGGGATCGATCGACCTCGATGACTTGAACGGCTTCGCTTTGGTGACTGAAACGCGGCTGGTGCGCCTTCCCGCCGGAATCAGCCGCGTGCGCTTCGTGGGAGTGGCCGACGGCATCGAGCCGAGCAGCGCACTGGTCACGGGTTTGCCGGGCAGCGTGATCGAAAAGAACCGGGATGCGCGCCTGCTGAGCCCCTCCGCGCTGATCGCCTCCGCCGTGGGCAAACCGGTGGAGCTGCTGCGCACCAACCGCAAGACGGGCGCAACGCGGCGATTGCCCGGCACGATACTCTCGGATGCGGCGGGCGGTGTCGTGTTCAAGACCGCCGAAGGCATCGAGGCCCTGCGCTGCTCCGGACTGCCCGAGACCTTCAGTTTCGAACCGCTCGCCGGCCTCTCGGCGCGGCCGACCCTGTCGGTCGAGGTCCGCAGTCGCAGCGCCGTGACGAGCGAGGTCACGCTGTCGTATCTGGCCCGCGGATTCGATTGGGCCGCCGCTTACACCGCCACCTTATCCCAAGACGGCCGGCACCTGGACCTCGGCGCCTGGGTAACGCTGGCCAATTCGAACGGCGTCGGATTTCCAAGCGCGCACGCGCAGGTGGTGGCCGGCAAGGTCCATCGGGTGAGCGCAGAAGAGGCCGAAGCCGGCGAAGGCGGCGCGAATGACGGGGTCGAGCCGATCGATATCGGCGGACCGGTTCTTGCGCAGTGCTGGCCGCGCGGCTCCACCAGCGATCAGCCAATGATTCTTCGCGAGAGCATGGATCGCATGTTCAAGAAGAGCCTGGCCGCGAACGCACCTGCGCCGGCCGCGATGCGCTTCGAGGACGTCGCCCAAGCGGCAAAGAGCGTGCAGCAAGAACAATTGGGCGACTTGAAGCTCTACCGTGTCCCCGATCGCACCACACTGGCCAGCCGCCAATCCAAGCAGGTGCGCCTGATGGACCAGTCGGCCATTCCCGTCGATACGGTTTATGCTGCAGACCTCGCGGCCGGATACCGGGAATCCGCATCGACGGAGCCGGCACATCGCCTGTTGCGCACCAAAAACACCGCCGCGAATCACCTGGGGCTGCCATTGCCGTCGGGCTCGGTCGCGGTGTTCGGCTGGTATGACGGCGAACGGTTGCTGCAGCACGAGTCCGGCCTGCGCGATATCGCCGTGGCCGAAGATGTCGAGATCGACATGGGCGCGAGCGCCGACGTCGAGGTATCGGCGACGCGCGAAAAGACCGGCGTCGATGTGGGCGCAGCCAAAAGTCTGCCCCTCGTGCCCGGCGTGACGCTGCGCTCGGTGCGCGTCGATGAGGTCATGCGCGTCGAAATCAGCAATGCGCGGGCGGCGGCAATCGATTTCGAGCTGCGGCCGGCGCTGCCGGAGGGCGCGCGCATCGTGCGCGCCGACCGTCCCTTGACGGCCAAGAACGGCAGACCCATTTTTCGATTCAAGGTTCCCGCCAACCAAAGCGTCGCGGTGCGCTATCAAGCCCAGCGCGTCGACGATGAAATTCTGCGCACTCCATAGCGTTTAACGGCTTGCCAAGTAGCTTACAATCGCAGCATGCGGGGAAAATTTAGCAATACAGCTGGGATTCTGCGAAAAAGCGCTGCGGCGCAATGGTGAGAAGCCGCCAATCGCGGATCAAAAACTATATCGCCGAGAATCGGCTGTTCACGATTCGCAGCATCGTGGCGGGCGTGTTCGCGGCGGTGTTGCTGCTGGCCGTCGCCGGACGCCTGTTCTATCTGCAGGTCATCAAGTTCGAGTATTACCATGGCCTGTCGCAGGGCAACAGCATCCGCACCGAGCCCATCCCGCCCAGCCGCGGCCTGATCCTCGACCGTCACGGCGTGGTGCTGGCGGACAATATGCCCGCCTTCAACATCGAATTGGTGCGAGAGCAGGTGGGCGACGGCAAGGCGCTGGATGCGACGCTGGCGCAACTGGTGAAGATCGGCCTTCTGCGCAGTGAAGAGGTGAGCAACATCCGGCGCACGATTCTGCTGCACAAGGTGTACGAAAGCGTGCCGGTGAAGCTGTCGCTGAACGAGGAGGAGATGGCGCGCTTCGCGGTGCACCGCTACCAATTCGCCGGCGTCGACATTCGCGCACGCTTGGCGCGGCACTACCCGCTGCGCGAAATGGGCGTGCACGCCATCGGCTACGTCAGCGCGATCAACGAACAAGACTTGAAGCAAATCGACAGCGCGGAATACGCCGGCACCAGCCTCATCGGCAAGCTGGGCGTGGAGGGCGCTTACGAGCAGCAGCTGCACGGCAAGCCGGGCTTCAAGGAAATCGAAGTGAACGCCGCCGGCCGCCCGGTCGACAAGCAGGGAGGCTACGCATCCGAACTGCATACGCGGCCGCCCGTGGCGGGCGAGGACTTGATACTGGGCATGGATGTGCGCGTGCAGAAAGTGGCCGAAGAGGCGCTGGTCGGCAAGCGCGGATCGGTGGTGGCGCTCGATCCAAAGACCGGCGACATCATCGCGCTCGCCAGTACGCCGGGTTTCGATCCCAACGACTTCGTCCGCGGCCTGTCGGTCGCACAGTATGCGGCGCTGTCGAACAACATCGACGTGCCGCTGCTCAACCGCGCCTTGCGGGGTGCGTACCCGCCGGGCTCCACGGTCAAGCCGCTATACGCCTTGGCGGCGCAAAAGTACGGCGTCATTTCTCCGCAGCAGGTCATGTACTGCCCGGGCTTCTTTACTCTTCCGGGAAGCAGCAATAAGTACCGCGACGACGAAGTGCATCATGATGTCGACATGCGCAGCGCCATTTCCCGATCCTGCGACGTGTACTTTTACCGGGTCGCGGAGAAAATGGGCATCGATCACATGCATGAGTTCATGAGCGCTTTCGGCTACGGCGAACTGACCGGAATCGATATTCCGGGCGAGAAACCCGGCCTGTATGCCTCACCCGAATGGAAGCGCAAGGTCTTCAAGCACAAAGCCGACCAGGTGTGGTTCCCGGGCGAGACCGTCAGCATGGGCATCGGTCAAGGTCCCATCACGGTTACTCCCCTGCAACAGGCGCACTTTGCCGCGGAAATCGCCGAGCGCGGCAAAATCATCGCTGCGCCGCGGCTGGTGGCGGCGACGCGCGCCCCGGGCTCGGTGACCGTTGTGCCGCGCAGCCCCACCTACATGAAGCCGGTGGACATCGCCACCGATGAACAGTGGAATGTCATTTTCGACGGCATGGAGGGAGCGGTAACGACCGGTACCGCGCATGCGTCGGGTGTCGGCGCGAAATACAAATGGGCCGGCAAAACCGGCACCGCTCAAGTTGTGACCGTGAAGCAAACCGAGAGCACGAAACACAAGGAAGCCGATGAGCGCAAGCGCGAACACGCGTGGTTCATTGCCTTCGCGCCGCTCGATGATCCGAAGATCGCGATTTCAGTCCTGGTGGAAAATGCGGGTTTCGGCGCGTCGAACGCCGCGCCCATTGCGCGCAAGGTGATCGACTCCTACCTGCTGGCGGACGAGTCTCAAGAGCCGAAGAAAAATTCCGCCGAACTCGGCAGCGCCGTCAATCCACACTGAAAATTTTTGCGGTTCAGTAATGGACTGCGAAATGCACGCCCCAATTCCTGGGATCGCCCAACTGCTGGTACAGTTTGGCGTTGAAATCCGGCGGTTCGTCGCCGAAGTAAAAGCCGCGGACGGTGTAGTTCTTGTCGAGCAGGTTGCGGACCCAGAAGTAGGCTTCCCAGCGCGGCGTCTCCCAACCCAGCTTGGCGTTGATGAGTCCATAGGGATTCGAGCGCGTCCAGTTCGGCGGCAAGTCATAGAAAAACGAACCCATGCCGGTGAGGTCGAGCCGTGCATAGGGTCCGCGCGCATCGCGCCAGGTGGCGTTGAGCGCCGCTTGCCAGGGAGGCGCATGCGGCAAGGCCCGGTCCGGAAAGGTGGCGCCGTTTTGCACGAAACCCTGGTACTGGCTCTGCAGCAGGCCGAGCGAGCCGCCGAACTCCAAATTGCGCGTCGCCGCCCAGCTGGCCGTGCTTTCCAAGCCGTAATTGAAGCCGGATTTCGCGTTGCCGGTGTAGAAGATGAAGGTGTTGGGATTGCTCGGGTCGAGTTGCTCGCCGGTGATCAACTGCTCATGGCGGCGAATCATGTAAAACAGCGAGGTGTCTATTCGCAGGCGACCCTCGAGCATCTGCGCCTTGTGGCCGATCTCCAGATTGATGTCCGACTCCGGTCCGAACAGCAGTTGGTTGGCCGGAAGTCCCGGACTCAAGTTGAAGCCGCTCGCCTTGTAGCCGCGCGCGATGAGCGCATACACGTTCTGCCCGTCGGCAACGCGATAGTCGATGGATGCTTGACCGCCCCACAGATCGTCGGCGGGAGCGAAATTGTTGAAGCTCGTCGGCGCTCCGAGATTCGCGGTCATGTCGTCATACCGGCTGGTATGGCGCTCGCCGCGCAGGCCCAATGACCATCGCGCCCGCTCGTTCAAATCGCCGTCCATCTGTGCATAGACGGCCGCATTGCGCGAGCGGTACTCGCTCGATACAACGGTGAGCGAGTCCGAGTTTTGCGTCGCATCGAAAGGATCGATGTAGGTACCGGCGCTGGTGTCGGTCAAAGACTCGCGCAGCTCGAAGGCATAAACGCCCGCCAGCCAGGAAAATCCGTGCGGCGATTGCGTCGCGGCCGTGTCGCCCAGGCGAAATTCCAAGCTGCGGGTCGAACGATGGCGTATCTGGTCCTCGGTGTAGTCATAGGTGTAGGGGGCCCACAGCGCGGGGTTGCCCCAATCGCCATCGAATCCGTAATTGACCTTGGTGTCCGCATAGGTCGCGATGGCGGTGAAAGTGGTGGACCCGAAGCCGCTGTAGGTCGAATGAGCTGAAAATCCCGTTGAATATTGCCGGTCGGCGCCCGGGTTGTCGGATTGCGTGGTGCGGCTGTTGTCGATGGCGAAGGCATCGTAGCCGTCGTTGATCTGGGTTCGCATCAACGTGAGCAGGACGTGCCAGTCTTCGTTCGGATCGTAGCGCCACTTGCCGCGCATGGTGAGTTCGTCGCGATTGTCCGTGTCGCTGCGCCCGAGGTAGGCATTGTGATAGAAGCCATCGCTGTTGTACTGCTGCACCGCCAACCTGAAGGCCGAATCGAGCGAGGTCACAGGTCCCGTGAGCACCGCACCATAGGAGCGCTCGTTATAGGCGCCGGCGTCGACTTCCGCGCGGCCGCCGAAGGTGTCGGCCGGATCGGCACTTTTCACATAGATGAGACCGGCCAAGGCGTTGGCGCCGTACAGGGTGCCTTGCGGGCCGCGCAAAACCTCGATGTGATCGACATCGAACAGCGTGGCGGCGGAACCCAACCCGCTGAAGTCGATGTCGTCGATCAGAAAGCCCACCGAAGGGTTGGGAGCCCCTTGGTATTGCTGCAATTCGCCGATGCCGCGGATCTGGAAGTAGCGCGGGCGCGAAGTGTCCCCCGCCCAATTCAGATTGGGCACCAGCGGCAACACGTCCTCGAAGTGCTGCTGGCCCGCCTCACGCAGCGTCGAATTGCTCAACACCGAGGCGCTGCCCGGCAACTCTTCGAGAGAGACGGATCTCAAGGTGGCGGTGACGATGATCTCGTCGAGCGGCGGGTTGTCGCCGGTGTCCGAGGCTTCTGCCGCGTGAGCAAGGCCCACAGCGATGATGAGAATAGTCAGCGCGGAATAACTTCTACCCATGCTCCCTCCGCCGGTACTAACCGGATCAGGTTCAATGGGTTTGCCGGTGTGCGTTAAGCGGCCGGCATCTCAGGCCCTAAAGGCCACCCCAGCGTGATCGATGAAAAACCTAAGTAAAAAAAAGCGCGCGAATCGCGCCAATCAAGCCGCCCACGACCAGAATCACCATCGGCAGGAACGTCATGCCATAGCCTACCTCCCGTTTTGCCGGGTCCTTGACGTAGGTGTAGGCGTAGAGCTCCCTCCCGATCAAATAGACCACCCCGAGGGCTGCCGCAACCAGGGGGCTGAAATAATGAGAGAACAGATAAATCCCCGGCAAAAAAGCAATCAACTGCTCCAAGGTATTCTGCTGGACGCGGAATAGGCGTTCGAAAATCTCGTTTCCGGTGATGGCCGGCGCCTTCACGCCGTAGCGTCCCCGGGCCGCGCCCACTTTGAAACCGAAAACAATGAACTGCAGAACTGCGAGCGCAGTCACGATATCGACATAAGCCATGGAACTTCCTCCCGTGTTATTGGATTCTAGCACTCCGTCGCCGGCAGTTTTCCGTCAGGATAGTGATTCAATGAGCTTACCCCGTAAATCCTCCCGAACTGGCACTCGCGGCTATGCGCACCTGGTTGAAATCGACGTGCCCGTTGCCCGCGTCTGGCGCGCATTGACCGAGCCCGGATTGATCAGAATCTGGTCGGGGCAGGAGGCGGAAATCGACCCCCGGCAGGGCGGCATGTATCGCATCGGCAAGCGCAGCGGAAACTCGCGCGAAGCGCACATCGACGTTTTCGAAGTAAACCGGCGCTTGCGGCTCATTTACCTGAACGGCAAGAATTCACCGCCGAGCGACAGCGCCGCGGTCGACGATTTCATCCTCGACACGCGCCGCGGCGAAGGCAAAACCTCGCTGCGGCTCTTGGGATCGGGGATTCCGGAGACGCCCGAGTGGGACCGCAGCTACGCGCAGCATCCGCATGGGGTGGGAGCGCTTCATGGCGCCGCATCAAGGTGACGCTGGAGAGTCCCCCGGTCCCCAAGAAGCCCGCTAAAATCGTACCGAAGGACCCGCCCCTCCCCGGGCTTGATTATTGACGGAGCGCCCTGAATTTTCCTTGTTATGCTGGCGCTTCCGGGCGGCGGCGTAATAAGGAGAAGGCAATGCTTGGATTTCTCATTCGTGCGGCGCTGGTCGCATTGGGGCTGTGGCTGGCCACCGACTGGGTTAGCGGCGTCTCGATCGATTCCGCCTCCACCTTGATTCTGGCTGGGATACTGCTCGGCGTCGTGAATTCCATCGTCCGGCCGATCGCCATTCTCCTGACGCTGCCGATGACCATTCTGACGCTCGGTTTGTTCTTGCTGGTCATCAATGCCGGCATGGTGGCGCTCGTCGCATGGATCTTGCCGGGAATGCACATTGCCGGGTTCGGCGCCGCTTTTTGGACTTCGATCCTGGTCAGTCTGGTGAGCTTCGTCGGCTCCTGGTTCGTCGGCGGCAAGGGCCGGGTCGAAGTGATTCGCCGGCGCGGCTGATCCGGGAAAGCTGCCCGGCACGCGCGGCGGTGTGCGCCTGCGGCCTACTGGGTTTTTGGCTCCGCCAATGTTTTTGGATCCGTGAGGCTGCCGCCAGGCACCGTCAAAATGCACACGCCGACGATGATGATTGCCATGCCGACGAGTTGCAAGCCGGAGAGGCGCTCGTGCAGGACCCACCAACCGAGGAGCGCGGCGATGGCGGGATTCACATAGCTATAGGTGCTGATGACGGTCGGCGTGGTGTGCATCGTCAGCCAGCCATACGCGGTGTACGCGAGCCCGGAACTCAGGAAAGTGAGGTAGCACAGCGCCATGAGTCCCGGCGCACTCGGCGGCCAATGGATCGAGTCGCCGCGCGCGAGCGCAAAACTCAGCAGCATCAAACCTCCCATGAGCATTTGCAGCGCCATGAACATCATGGAGCTCAACTGCGTGCTGATGCTGCGGTAGTAGAGCGTGCCCAAGGACCATGATGCGCACGCAGTCAAAACCCCAAGTTGCGCCAGCGATCCTTTGGAGAATAGCGGTCCTTTCGGAACCAGCATGAACACCGCACCGATGAAGCCGATCACCAATCCCAGGACTGCCGAGCGCGTGAGCGGGTGCCCGCGCCGCCCGAAGACCCCGAGCCCGGCAATCCAGAATGCGGAGGTGCCGTTCAGCAACGCCGCCTCGTTGCTGGGAAGATATTGGATCGACCAGGTATTCAGGCCGTTGCTGACGAACACCATGAAGAAACCGGCAATGGTCACGTGACGCCATTCGATCAGCCGCGTCGGCAGGCGGCCGCCGCCATAGAGTTCGGCGATCAACGCGAGCAATGCCCCTGCCGTGACGAAACGAATCCCGGCGAACAGAGCGGGCGGCAGATTCTCGACCGCGATCTTGGTGAATAGAAAAGAGGAGCCCCACACCAAGTAAACGATGCCGAGGCAGGCAAGAACTTTGGTTGAGTGACGCGGGTCGCGCAATCTAGCGTCGTTCAGATCCACGGCGGGCGCACGCCGGCGTCATTCGACATTGCCCATGAGTCTCTTCACCGGCCGGCTGATGATCAGCAGGACCGCACCCACTCCCACGGTGAAATACACGATGTGCATGTATTGCCCCGGCATCGCCGGAATGTTGTTGGCGTCGAACTCGCCCGCGATCAGGCCCGCGACCAGATTGCCTAGCGAGGTCGCGAGAAACCACATGCCCATCATCTGACCGACGAAGCGCTTGGGAGCCAGCTTCGTGTAGTAACTCAAGCCGACGGGGCTCAAGCACAGTTCGCCGAAGGTGTGCAGCAAATAGGTCGCCAGCAGCCAGTAAGGCAACACCTTTGAGCCGTGAGCAACGATGGTTGCGGCCGCCGCCATCACCAGAAATCCGGAACCCATCAGCATCAAGCCGAGCGCAAACTTGGCCGGTGCGGACGGGTTCAGGTTGCGGCGCGCCAGCGCAATCCACATCCAGGCAAAAAATGGAGCGCACAGAACGATGAACACCGAATTCAGCGACTGGAACCAGCCGGTCGGAATTTCGAAGTGCAGCCAGCCGATCATGCGGTCGGTATAGCGCTCGGCGAACAAATTGAGCGACGAGCCGGCCTGTTCGAAACCGGAAAAGAACAGGGCACAGCCGACGAACAGCACGACCAGCACGACGCCGCGTCTGCGCTCCTCGCCGGTGAGATCAGCGAACAGGAAGTAATAGATGAAGTACAGGATTCCCATGCCGGCGATGATGTAGGCCGCGGCATGCCCCAACCGCAAGGCATCCATCGGAATCCATCCGACGCAGGCTCCGAGAACCGCCAGCGCCAATACGGCCACGCCGATCCATAACCGCAGCCACTCTTTGGAGCGCGGCACCCAGTCATGCCTGCCGCCGGCTGCGTGAACGGTCGAGGCGCGCACCCCGGCCTCGCCCAGATACTTGCGCGTGAAATAGAATTGCACCACGCCGATCACCATGAAAAGCGCGCCGGCGCCGAATCCCGCGCGCAGACCGAAGAAGTTCTGCGCGACCGGAATCACCAGCGGGCCGAGGGCGCCTCCGACATTGATGCCGATATAAAAGATCGTAAATGCGGAATCGAGACGCGCGCCGCCTTCAGGATACAAGGCAGCGACGATGGCGCTGACGTTGGGCTTCAGCAGTCCCACCCCCAGAACGATGACCAGCAGGCCCACATAGAAACCCTTCGGACTGGTCGAAATCGCCAGCAGCAAATTGCCGGCCGTGATCAGCCCTCCGCCGAGCATGACGGCGCGCTGGGCGCCGATGAGCCGGTCCGCGACCCAGCCGCCGGGGAGTGCCGCGAGATACACCGAAGCGTTGTACAGGCCGTAGATCGCGGCGGCGGTCTTGTCATCGAGGCCGAGTCCGCCCGTCGCCACCGAGGCGACCAGGAACAGGATGAGCACCGCGCGCATGCCATAGAAGGTGAATCGCTCCCACATTTCTGTGAGAAACAGGGTGGCCAGCCCGCGGGGGTGCCCAAAGAAGGTGGCGGCCAACTCAGGCGGCCTCTAGGCGCCGGCTTCGCGTTGCGCCTGTTCGGCGGCCTCTTTCTCGCGCGCCGCTATTTTTTCTTTGAGTAACAGTCCGGCCATGATGATCCCTATTTCGTAGAGCAAGTACATCGGCACCGCCATGGCGCTTTGCGACACGGCGTCCGGTGGCGTTACAAAGGCGGCAAAGATGAAGATCCCGAACAATACAAAACCGCGATTCTTCTTCAGGGTCTTGAGATTGACAAATCCCGTCCAGACCAATAGTACAGTAGCGACCGGCACTTCGAAGGCCAAACCGAAGGCCAGCAGCAGCACCATCACGAAATCCAGGTAGGCGCCCATGTCGGTCATCATCTGCACGCCGTGCGGCGTGGTGGCGACGAAAAAACTCAGCATCACGGGAAACACCGCGTAATAGGCGAAGGCGGCCCCCAGATAAAAAAGGATGATGCTGGATACCAGCAGCGGCACGGCCAGTTTCTTCTCATGTTTGTACAGGCCGGGTGCGACAAAAGCCCACGCCTGATAGAGCACAACCGGCATGGCCAGGCCGACGGCGAGCAAGAGCGCCAGCTTGAACGGCACCGTGAAGGGAGCCACCACGCTGGTCGCGATGATGGTCGCGCCGCTCGGCAATTTTTCGATCAACGGTTTCGCGACGAACGTGAAAATCTGATTCATGTAGTAGGCGCAGGGCACGAAGCAAATGCCCACGGCCAACATCGCCTTGAGCAGGCGGTCGCGCAGCTCCAACAGGTGCGAGATCAGCGTCCCTTCGGCGAGTTCGCTAGGATTCCCGGGTTCATTCATTGGCTGCCTTGTTTTCCGGCGGGCTGGGATGCCAATCGGCACCCTGGACGGCGGCGGCGTTTTCCGGCGAGTAAGGGGCGGCGCCGGAGGCCGCGGATGCGTTTGCAGGGGGCGTCGCGACGACCGGCGGCGGCGTATCTGGCATGTAAGAAGTGTCGAACGGCGCGGGCGCACTGCCGGCGTCGTCGGCCTTGGCGGTACCGGTTGATTTGGTCTGCCTCAGCAGCTCCTCGGCGCTGACTTCGCGCTCCAATTGCTCGGTCAATTGACGCGCCATGGCCCGGGCCCTCCCCACCCAGTTGCCGACTTGCCGCGCAACTTTCGGGAGTTTCTCCGGACCCAACACGATGAGTGCTATGGCCGAGGTGAGCAGTATCTCCGAGAACCCAACATCAAGCATGAGACATCAAGCGTTGGTTTTCGGCGGTGCCTTGACGTCGCTCTCCCGCGTCGCCGCGCTGGAGGCAAAGTCCGCATCCTTGTCCTGCTTGAGCTGTTTCGCCGCTTCCTCGGTTTCGCCCTCGTTCATGGCCGATTTGAAGCCTTTGACCGCCGCGCCCAGATCCGAGCCGATGCTGCGCAGGCGCTTGGTGCCAAAAATCACCAAGGCGATCAGCAAAACGACAATAAGCATTTTTGAATCGAACATCTCGCTTCTCCGATTCCACGTGTAATCAAACGGGCGCCAATGATACGCCAAAGATATTATGACATTTGACCGCGCCGAACCGATGCGTGTTCGGTCGCATTTGACGGTTTAATCAACTTTCCAACCAAATGGTTACCGGGCCGTCGTTGGTTGAAGACACCTGCATATGGGCTCCGAATAAACCGGTCTGCACGGCCCCCAGTTCGTCGCGTGCCGCCTGTACCAAGACGTCGAACAATTGGCGGGCCAGTTGCGGCGCTGCAGCCGTCGAAAAACCGGGTCTTAAGCCCTTTGCCGTATCCGCCGCCAGGGTGAATTGCGGCACGAGCAGCAATTGGCCATTAACCTGGATCAAGTCCAAGTTCATCTTCCCCGCGTTATCGGGAAAAACTCGATACCGGAGCAAGCGCGCAAGCAGCCGCTTGGCGCTGACGGGGTCGTCCGTGGGCCGCACACCCACCAAAACCAGTAAACCGGAACCGATGGCGCCGACGGATCTCCCCTCAACGGTGACCTCGGCTTGCGAGACGCGCTGCAATAGGCCTATCAAGGGCTAATTCTCCACTTTTGCCACAAAATACGCACAAATTAATAAAATAAAACCATTTATAGGGAAATCCGCGGGATAATTCTCATAATTTGTAATCTTCGTGATCGATCACGCTAAAATCTCTGAAAATGGAAAATTCATGAGCGAAAAATCTCAAAAACAGACCGATAGTGGGATGAACTTCTACAAAATACGGCTTAGATTGCTTTGAGAGACTAGAAATCTGCGCATTAGCGCTTGGCTGATGGATTTGGGAAGATGCGGTGCCGATCCCGTCCATTCCAATCCAGGGAGCCTCATCTGGCCACATCCTACACCGAGAAATTTTGGGACAGCCACGACGGGCTGAGACTTTATGCTCGCCTCTACGCGGGACCTCAAACCGCCGCCCCGTCGGTTCTCTGTTTGCACGGCCTCACGCGCAACAGCCGCGACTTCGAAGACCTCGCTGCGCATCTGCAGCAGCGCTACCGGGTCATCGTCCCGGACGTGCGCGGGCGAGGCATGTCCGCGCGGGACCCCAATCCGCAGAATTATCAGCCGGCGGTCTATCTGCAGGACATCCTCGCGTTGCTGGACGCCGTCGGCGCGCAGCGGGTGGCCGTGATCGGCACGTCGATGGGGGGCCTGCTGGCCATGATGCTGGCGGTAGGATCTCGCGCTCGCGTGTCGGGGATCGTGCTCAACGACATGGGACCGGAAGTCGATCCTACGGGACTGGAGCGGATCAAGGGCTACGCCGGCCGGCTGCCGAGCGTCAAGAACTGGGATGACGCAGTGGCACAGACCCGGACCATGTTCGGCAGCGCGTGGCCGAATCTTTCAGCGGAGCGCTGGTCGGCGCTCACGCGTCGCGGCTATCGAGAGGATGAGAACGGCGCGCTGCGCATCGATGCCGATCCGATGATCGGAGAAGTGCTGCGCGCGGCGCCCGCGGCGCCCACCGACCTATGGCCGTTCTGGAAGGCGCTTCGCGGAATACCGATGCTGGCAATCCGCGGCGCGCAATCGGACATTTTGAGCAGCGCCACCTTTGCCAGGATGAAGGCTGAAAATCCCGAACTCACGCAGCTCGAAGTGGCGCATCGCGGGCATGTGCCCCTGCTCGATGAACCCGAGTGCATTGCGGCGATCGACGCTTTTCTGGCGCAGGCGGTCCGTTGAGCGCCTTAAGGCTGCGCCGCTACTTGCGCCACAAGGTGGGCGTGAACAGCACCAAGATGGTGAAGATCTCGAGCCTTCCCAGCAGCATGGCGGCGGAGCACACCCAGGTCTGAAAATCGCTCAACACGCCGTAGTTGCTGCCGGGTCCCACCAAACCCAAACCGGGCCCGGCGTTATTGATGCAGGCGATGATGGCTGAAAACGACGTCATGAAGTCCAAACCGCTCGCGAGCTGCAGAAACACCAGCGTCACAATGCTCATGAAATACAGGAACACGAACGCGAGCACCGCGAACACGACGCGATTCGCGATGACGGTTCCGCCGACCTTCAGCGGCCGCACCATGTTGGGATGCACCAGCTGATTCAATTCACGATGCGCTTGCTTGGCGAGCACCAGCGTGCGGATCATTTTGATGCCGCCGCCGGTGGAACCCGAACTTGCCACGATGCAGCTCAAGAACATCATCCACATGGGCGCGAATATGGGCCAGCGCGAATAATCCTGAGTATGCAGTCCGCTGTCGGTGGCAATGGAGACCAGATTGAACAGGGTGTTGCGAAGCGCCGCAGGATAGTCGGGGAAGGTGCCGTTGTAGAACAGGAAAAGCGATACGCCGATGCAGCTTCCCGCCAGCACTCCCAAAATGGCCTTTGCCTCGGCATCGCGAAGGTACGCCTTGATGCCACGCTGGCTCCAGGCAAGAAAGTGCGTGGCGAAATTGATCGCCGCCAAAATCGAGAAGGCGGTCAGAACCAGCTCGATGGGCAGCGAATTGAAATGGCCGATGCTGGCGTCATAGGTGGAGAAGCCGCCGAGCGACAGCGCGGAAAAGCCATGGCACACCGCGTCGAACCAATTCATTCCCGCGAACCTCAGGCACAGGATGCAGACCGCGGTCAGTCCGGTGTAAACCGCCCATAGCAGCTTTGCGGTCTGCCCGATGCGCGGCGTGAGCTTGCTGTCCTTCATCGGTCCGGGCATTTCGGCGCGGTAAATCTGCATGCCGCCGACGCCGAGCATCGGCAGGATGGCGACGGCCAATACGATGATGCCCATGCCGCCGAGCCAGCTCAAAAGATGGCGCCAAAGGTTGATGGATCGGGGCAGAAATTCGAGCCCGGAAAGAACCGTGCCGCCGGTGGTGGTCAAGCCGGAGGCCGCCTCGAAATACGCATCGGTGAAATTGATGGGCAGGTAATTCCACAGCGGGAATCCCGCCACCGCGGGCAAGAGCACCCAGGTGAGCGCCACCAGCATCAAACCGTCGCGGGTCTTCAGTTCCCGCCTGAAGCGCCGCGTGGCCAGCCACAGCAGCGCGCCGAGAACGAACGTCGCCAACGCGGAAATAATGAAGGACTTGAGGGCCTCGTCCAGTCCCCAGATTGCGAGAATCAGAGGCGCCAGCATGGTCGCCGCGAACACCATCATGACGAGGGCGAATACGTGAGCGACCGGCAGTAAAATGTCTTTCACAAAAAGGAGGCGGAGCCTTGGAAGAGTTTCTCGACCGCTTCGATGTGGCGCCGATCGGTTAGGAACAAGATCAAATGGTCGTCGGGCTGCACGGTGGTGTCGTGATGCGCGATGATGACCTCATCGCCACGCACCACCGCGCCCAGCGTCGTACCCTCCGGCAGCGAAATGTCCTCGATGCGCCGGCCGATCACCTTTGAGCTGTCGGCATCGCCGTGCACCACGACCTCGAGCGCCTCGGCCGCGCCGCGCCGCAGCGAGTGCACGCGCACCACATCGCCGCGCCGCACATGCGCGAGCAGCGATCCGATCGTGACGGTCTGCGGCGATATCGCCACATCGATCGAACCGCTCTCGATGAGCTCGGCATAAGAGGGCTTGTTGATCAACGCCATCACCTTGTGCGCGCCCAGACGCTTGGCGAGCATGGCCGACAAAATGTTCGCTTCCTCGGAATTCGTGAGCGCGGCGAAAATATCGGCGCTGTCGATATTCTCTTCGAGCAGCAATTCCTCGTCGGCCGCGTCGCCGTGCAGCACGGTCGTGCTCTTCAACTGCTCGGAAACGCGCCGCGCCCGCTTGCTGTCGCGCTCGATCAGCTTGACCTGATTCTTGCCTTCCAACTCGTTGGCCAGCCGCAGGCCGATGTTGCCGCCGCCGGCGATCACCACGCGCCGCGCGGGCGCCTCCTCGCGGCGCAATTCCTTCATGACGATGCGGATGTTCTCGCGCGCCGCCAGGAAAAAAACCTCGTCGCCGTCCTCGATGACCGTGGTGCCCTCGGGCTTGATGCTCTTGCCGGCCCGATAGATCGCCGCAACGCGCGCGTCGGCCGAGGGAATGTGCTCGCGCAGGGTGCTCAAGGTCTGGCCCACCAGCGGGCCGCCCTGCAGGGCGCGTATCCCGACCAAGCGCACCCGGCCATCGGCGAAATCCAGCACCTGCAGCGCGCCGGGGTAACGGATGAGGCGCGCCACATACTCGGTCACCAATTGTTCCGGACTGATCCAGACATCCACGGCGACGCCGTTTTCGCCGAACAACCGGTCCCTTTCGGTGTAGTCGGCGGAGCGCACGCGCGCGATTTTCTTGGGCGTGCGGTACAGGGTCCATGCGATGTGGCAAGCCAGCATGTTGACCTCGTCGCTGTTGGTGAGGGCGACCAGGATGTCGGTGGCGGCGATTCCGGCCGCCTCGAGAATGCGCGGGCTGGAGCCGTTGCCGTTCACCGTGCGGATATCGAGCCGATCCTGCAGATCGCGCAGGATTTCTTCATTGTGATCGACGACCGTCACATCGTTCGCCTCTTCGCGAGAGAGGTGATATGCGGCCGTGCGGCCCACTTGTCCGGCGCCTAGGATGATGATCTTCACTTGCGTATTACTCTACACGACCTCGAGATTGGCGTATGAGAGCATCAGCCACTTCGTGCCCTGCCTCTCAAAATTTACTTGAATGCGGGCGTGCGGACCATTCCCCTCGAAATTCAACACCACCCCGTCCCCGAACTTGGAGTGCCTGACGCGGCTGCCCATGCGCATGCCCGCGGCCGGAGATTCATCGAGGGTGCTGCTGCGCTTGACGAACACCGGGCGCGACACCTGCAGGCGCGGCCGAATCTCTTCGATGAGATCGGCGGGCAATTCGCTGATGAAGCGCGACGGCTGGCCGTAGGCATCGACCCCGTAGAGGCGGCGCTGTTCGGCATAGGTGATGTAGAGATGGCGCATGGCACGCGTCGCGCCGACATAGCAAAGCCGGCGCTCCTCCTCCAATCCGGCCAGATCGGCCACCGAGCGCTGGTGCGGAAACAGGCCGTCCTCCATGCCGGCGAGAAACACCACCGGAAATTCCAGGCCCTTGGCCGAGTGCAGGGTCATCATTTGCACGCAGTCGTCGTAAGGGTCGGCCTGACCTTCGCCGGACTCGAGCACGGCGTGCGCGAGAAAGGACTCGAGCGGCGACAGTTCGGCTTCAGCCTCGGTCTCCGGCGAGAAGCCGCGCGCCGCGCTCACCAGTTCCAGCAGGTTCTCGATCCGCCCTTCGCCGCGTTCGCCCTTCTCCTTCTTGTAGTGTTCGATCAGGCCGCTCATCTGAATGACGTGATCGACCTGCTCGTGCAGCTCGAGACCGTTCGCTTCGCGCGCGAGCCGGTCGATCAATTCCATGAAGGACTGCAGCGCCTGCGCGGCGCGCTGCGGCAGCGCGCCCTGCGCGCGGATTGCGCCGTTCCACAACGAAGTGCTGTCGCTGCGCGCGGTGTCGCGCACCAGGTCCATGGTTTTGGCGCCGATGCCCCGCACCGGCAGGTTGACCACGCGCTCGAACGAGGTGTCGTCGGCGCGGCTCGCGATGAGACGCAGATACGCCAGCGCATCCTTGATTTCGGCGCGCTCGAAGAAACGCAGGCCGCCGTACACCCGATAGGGCATGCGCGCATTCAGGAACGCTTCTTCGAACACGCGCGACTGCGCATTGGAGCGATACAGCACCGCGACTTCGCGCCGCGCACCGCCGCGGGCCACCCATTCGCGGATGCGGTTGACCACGAAATCCGCTTCGTCGCGCTCGTTGAAGGCGGCATAGAGTTTGACCTTCTCGCCATCTTCGCCGCTGGTCCACAAGGTTTTGCCGAGACGCCCGGCATTGTTGGCGATCAGGGCGTTGGCCGCCTTCAAGATCGTCGCCGTGGAGCGGTAGTTCTGTTCCAGCTTGTAGAGCACCGCGGCGGGAAAGTCGCGGCGGAATTGGTTCAAGTTCTCGACGCGCGCGCCTCGCCAGCGGTAGATGGATTGATCGTCGTCGCCGACGACGAACGGCATGCCGCCCTGGGCGGTCAGCAACATGAGCCACTTGTACTGGATGGCGTTGGTGTCCTGGAATTCATCCACCAATACATGTTGAAAGCGCGTGCGATAGTGCTGCAGCAGTGCCGGGTTGTCGCGCCATAGCTCGTAGGCGCGCAGCAGCAGTTCCGCGAAATCCACCACGCCCGCGCGCTGGCAGGCATCTTCGTACGCCTGATAGATCTTGATCAGCTGGCGCCGGGTCGCATCGCCGTCGTCCTTGATGTGCTTGGGACGGTGGCCTTCATCCTTCTGGGCATTGATGAACCAGAGGATCTCGCGCGGAATCCAGCGCGTCTCGTCCAAATCGAGCGCCTTCAGGACCTTGCGCAGCACGCGCGCCTGATCCTCGGAATCCAGGATCTGAAAGCTCTGCGGCAATCCGGCTTCGCGCCAATGAATGCGCAACAGCCGGTGCGCCAGGCCATGGAAGGTGCCGAGCCACATGGCGCCGCTCGGCAGCCCCAACAAGGTTTCGATGCGGCTGCGCATTTCCGCCGCCGCCTTGTTGGTGAAGGTGACCGCCAAAATGCTGTTCGGCGAGGCGCCCTCGACTTGAATCAGCCACGCGACTCGATGCACCAACACCCGCGTCTTGCCGCTGCCGGCGCCGGCCAGCACCAGTGCGGCGCCCAGAGGGGAGGCTACGGCTTGCCGTTGCGCATCATTGAGGCCGTCGAGAAGGTGTGAAACGTCCATAAGGGCGCGGATTGTACTGCACGCGCCCCCCCGGCAGCCGCTTGCGTTTCAAGAGATTTTCGGGCGCCTTTCTTCAGCAAATTCAATGAGTGCGAGCACCAGGGAAAGCACCACCGGTCCCGCGATCACGCCGATGGCCCCGAATGCCGGGATACCGCCCAATACGCCGACGAAGACGGCCAGGGCGGAAATTCGCGCCCGGCCGGAAATGAGGAGGGGCCGCACCACATTGTCCAGACCGCTCAGTGCAGAGCCCCACACCAACAGAAATATGGCCCAGCCCCAGTGCTTGTCGAAGAACAGCCAGATCACGGCCGGGATCCACACCAGCGCGGACCCGCCCACCGGCAGCAACGACAGCAACGCCGCCAATACGCCGAACACCACAGGCGATGGCAGCCCGGCGATGCGGAACCCAATGCCGATGAACAGCCCCTGCAATATCGCGGTCACGGTGGTGCCGAATACGATTGCGCGCGTCACCGCGCCCAACTGACTGAACAGCCGTTCCTTGCGGTCTTCGTCCATCGGGATCAGGCGGCGTGCGCGCGCGATCATGGCGTCCCCGTCGCGCAAAAAGAAGAACAGCAGAAACAACATGATCGCGAAAGCCAGCAGCGAGCCGAGCGCGCCCAGGAAGAACGAGCCGCCCCAGCTTGCGGCCCGCTGCATGACTTCGCGAGTTCCCGATACCAGCCAGGATTGGACCTGCGCCGCGGATATGTCCACATGCGCCTGCAACCAAGCATTGACGCGCGCAATCGCGGGAAACTGTTGCAGATCCGAGAACGACTTGATATCCATGTTGGTCGCGGATATTTGCAGCTGCTTGAGCAGCGCGGATATTTGCGAAACGAACTCGACCGACAGCGCGCTCAAGGGCAGAAGAATGACGATGGGGGCGAGCACGGTCAGCACACCGGCGGCGATCGATTTGGCCTTGAAGCGGCGCCGCCAGCGAATATTGAGCGGGAACAGCAAAAATGCGAGGAATGCAGCCCAGGTCATGGGCAGAGCGAAAGGCTTGAATATCAGCAGCAGCGCGTACCCGAGGATCGCCGCGACCGCCAGGGTAAAAACCCTTGAATAAAAACTAGGTGTGGCGGCCATCAGAACATCCTACCATTCGGTGTGCAACCGAGGAGCGACACATTAACAGCATCACCCGATCCAGAATTGCCGCAGGCGGAAGTCTGGTCTGTACGCTTGCCTGCCTGGCCGGCGCCGCGATGAGCGCGCCGTCCGGCTCCCCGATCGTCGCACCCTACGGGTCATGGGCCTCGCCCCTGAGCGCTGAAGCCCTGGCGGCGGGCGGCATCAATTTCTCCGATCTACGCAGCGCCAACGGGCGCTTGTACTGGTCGGAAAACGTCCCGGCACGCGGCGGCGAGGTTGCGGTGTTCAGCTACGACGCGGGAGCGGCCGCGCAAATCACGCCGAACGGAGCCAATGTGCGCACGCGCGTGCACGAATACGGCGGCGCGCCTTTCATCGCGGTGGGCAATACCCTTTACTACAGCCAGTACTCTGATCAGCGCCTGTACGCGCTGAAGCGCGGCGGCTCCCCGATGCCTCTGACACCGCCGAACTACCGCTACGCCGACTGCATCGCGCTGCCCGGCGCCGCCGCAGACGAGGCATCCGCGCTCGTGTGCGTGCGCGAAGATCACACCGATCCCGCCCATGTGCGCAATGCCTTGGTGCGTCTGCCTCTGCCCGCGGCCGGCGCCGGCGAGCTGCTGTTCGAGGGCAGCGATTTCGTTGCTTATCCACGCTTGAGCCCCGACGGCCGGCGGCTCGCATTCATTACTTGGAATCATCCCAGCATGCCTTGGGACGGCACGCAACTGAGGGTGGCGGAACTGACCGCCGCGGGCTTGAAACCGTCCGTCGTCGTGGCCGGCGGCGCCGCCGACTCCGTCCTCGAGCCGCAATGGGCCGCCGACGGCACTCTGTATTTCATCTCCGATCGCAGCGGATTCTGGAATTTGTACACCGAGGGCGCTGGCGGCATACGGCCGGTATGGCCGCGCGCCGCCGAATTCGCGGCGCCGCTGTGGCAATTCGGACAGTCGAACTATGTGCTGCTCGGCGATGGCCGCGCGGTGGTGTGCTTCAGGGAGCGCGGCATCGCGCGCCTGGCCGTGGTGAACCTCGGGAAAGGCACCGGACACGAACTCGATCTCCCCTATGTGGAATTCTCTCACCTGACGCGAATCGATGCGCAGCATGTCGCGGCCGTCGCCGGCGCCGCGAAATCGCTTGCGTCGATCGTGAGCATCGATATCGCGAGCGGCAAGGCAACCACGCTGCGTACCGCCGGCGAGTCGCCGCTGCTCGGCGATTCCATTTCGGTCGCCGTACCCGTCGACTATCCCAGCGCGCGCGGCCGCACCGCGCACGCGTTCTACTACGCGCCGGCCAATCCACGCTACCGGCCCGAGCCCGGGACCTTGCCGCCGTTGTTGGCGCTCGTGCATGGCGGCCCGACCTCGCAGGCTTCGCCGGCGCTGCGTTCCAGCGTGCAATTCTGGACCAGCCGCGGAATCGCGGTGGTGGACGTCAACTACGGCGGCAGCTCCGGCTACGGCCGCGCCTACCGACAGCTGCTCAACGGCAACTGGGGCGTGGTGGATGTCGAGGATGTGATCGCCGCGGTGCGCTTCCTGGTGGACACCCGGCGCGCGGACCCCATGCGCACCGCCATCAGCGGCGGCAGTGCCGGCGGCTACACCGTGCTGGTTGCTTTGAGCACGAGCGATGTATTTCACGCCGGCACCGACCGCTTTGGAGTGTCGGACATGACGGCCCTCGCGCGCGACACGCACAAGTTCGAGAGCCGCTATGTGGATTCGCTGATCGGTCCGTTGCCCGAGGCGCAGGCTGTCTACGACAGCCGCTCGCCCTTGAATCACCTCGACGGATTCAAGGTGCCGGTGCTCGTCCTGCAGGGCGCGGATGACCCGGTGGTTCCGCCGAATCAATCGCAGCGCATCGTCGATGCCTTGCGCGCGAGACATGTGCCGGTGGCCTACGTTCTCTACCAGGGCGAGAGCCACGGCTTTCGCAAACCGGAGACCATCATCAATTCGCAGCAGGCAGAATTATCGTTCTACGGCCAAATATTCGGCTTCAAGCCCGCCGATGCGCTGCCGCCTTTGACAATCGAGGGGCTGCCGCAGACCTCCTCACGATAGCGCAGCGGCGCCGGGCGCGTACGGCACCTCTCGGCCGAGCAGCCACGCCTCCATCATGGCATTGACGGTCTCGGGCGCTTCCTGCTGCACCCAATGGGATACCTTGGGCAGGTAGCGCAAGGTCAGATCGCTGACGTATTTCTCCGTGCCATAGGTGAGCTCCTTGCCGAGCGCCGCATCGGCTTCGCCCCAGATCATGAGGGTGGGCGTGTCGATCCGCTTCGTGCCGCGGATGCGGCTACGGCGATATCCGCGGATGAGCGCCCGATAGTAATTCACCATCGCCGTGAGAGCGCCGGGCCGGGCGGCGCCGTTCCGGTACTCGCGCAGAACCTCTTCGGGGAAGCGCGACTTATCGACGGCCATGCCGGTAAAAGCGCGCCCGATGGCCGCATGATGATTGCGGGCGAGGGCCCACTCCGGGATCCACGGCAACTGGAAGAAAAAAATGTACCAGGACTTCCTGAGCTGCCGCCGGGTGCGCAGGCCCAGCTGCGCGAGAGCCGGGTGCGGAACGTTCATGATGATGAGCCTCGAGATCGGCAGCCGGCCGAACATGGCGAAATACCATGCGATCAGCGCGCCCCAGTCGTGGCCCACGAGCACGACCTCCTTTGCTCCCGAGGCCTCGATCAGCGCCGCCACGTCTTCCTCGAGATTCTCCAAGGCATAAGCTTTGACGCCGATGGGGCGGGAACTTGCCCCATAGCCGCGCAGGTCCGGCGCCCACACGCGAAAGCCCAATCGCGCGAGCAGCGGCATCTGGTGGCGCCAGGAGAAGGACGACTCCGGGAAACCGTGCAGGCACAGTGCGAGCCGTTCGCCGCATCCCGCCGTGGCCACATTGAAGTCGATGCCGTTGGCGCGGATAGTCCGATAGCCGATGGGGTCCATGGTGTTTAATTGGCCGGTTCTTGCTATGTTTGGTGCAAATTACAAGAATCGGAGTTCAATTCCCATGAATTCATTCAAGATGATCGCCGTTCTGCTGTTGGCCGCGGGCGCCGCGGGATGCGCCCCGGCTTTGGACTCCGCCGCCGAGTCGAGCAAGCTTGCGCAGCGCGATGCGGATTGGTCGAGCGCGGCCTTCGAGGGGAAAGATATCGAAAAGATCGTCTCCTATTGGAGCGATGATGCGCATGTTCTGCAGCCGGGCTTGCCGCCGATCGAAGGCAAGACCGCGATTCGCGCCTTCGTGACCGCGAGTTTGAAAATTCCGGGCTTCAAGATCCATTGGGTGTCCGAGAAGCCGGTATTATCAGCGGACGGAAAAATGGCTTATATACTGAGCAATGTGGAAACGACTGCGCCCGGTGCCAATGGAACTCTCGAGTCCACGCACGGACGTTCCGTTACGGTGTGGCGCCGCGATGGGGACGGTATCTGGCGCTGCGTCGTGGACATCTCCAACGACGCGCCTGCGGCGTCCTGAGGCGGCGGTTATGCGTGCAACGATTCTCTCGGCGGCGCTGATTTCGACAGGGTTGTGGTTCGCCGCGGCGGCGAGCGCGCAAAGCTACGACACCGTGCTGCAGGCCGGCCGCGTGATGGATCCCGAAACCGGCCTTGATGCGATTCGCAATGTCGGCATCACCGACGGCAGGATCTCGCGCATCTCCTCGGAACCCTTGACCGGCAAGCGCGTGCTGGACGCCAAGGGTTTGGTGGTCGCGCCCGGCTTCATCGACCTGCATCAACACGCGCAGGATGTCGCGAGCGGCAGGCTCAAGGCCTTCGATGGGGTTACCACGGCGCTGGAAATGGAGATCGGTGTGCCCGATGTCGCGGCGTTTCTGCAAAAGAAGGCGGGCCGCTCGTTGATCAATTACGGCACCACCGCAAGCCACGCCGCCGCGCGTGCCCTCGCCTTCGGCCAGCCCATACACGAGCCCACCATCGTTCCGCCGTCGGGCGATGCGACCAACCAGCCGGCGACGCCGGATCAAATCAAGGCGATTGAAAATCGCCTGCGAGAAGAACTCGATGCCGGTGCGTTGGGGATCGGCATGGGTATTCAATATACGCCGGGCGCGACCCGCTTCGAAGTCATTCAAACGTTCCGGCTGGCGGCAGCGCGCCGCGTGCCGGTATTCACGCACGTGCGCAGTTTCGGACTGATCGAGCCCGGTTCGAGCATCGAAGCCGTCAGCGAGGTCATCGGCGCCGCCGCGATATCCGGCGCTTCCTTGCACATCGTGCACATCAACAGCAGCTGCATCAGCGTTGCGCTCGAGTGCGTTTCGCTGGTCGCGGGCGCGCGCGCCCGCGGCCTCGACGTCACCACGGAGGCGTACCCCTACATCGCCGGCATGACCGCGATCAACTCGGCGCTGTTCAATCCGGGCTGGAAGGAAAAACTCGGCATCGGCTACGACGCGCTGCAGCTGCCCGACACGGGAGAGCGGCTGACCAAGGAGCGTTTCGATACGCTGCACGCGGAGCCCGGCAATCGCACCGTTCTGCTGTTCATGAATACCCAGGAGAATGTGGACGCCGTGATCGCCGAACCGTTGGTGATGATCGCGAGCGACGGCGAGGATGGGCATCCGCGCAATGCGGGCACCTTCTCGCGCATTCTGGCGCGCTACGTGCGCGAGCGCGGCAGCGTTACCTTGATGGATGCGATCCGCAAGATGGCGTTGATGCCGGCGCAGCGGCTGGAAAAGTCCACCGTGGCGGCGCGCCGCAAGGGGCGCCTGCAGGAGGGAGCGGATGCCGATATCGTGGTGTTCGATCCGGCGGTGGTTGCGGATCGCTCGACCTACGCGGCGCCGCGCGAGCCGAGCGTGGGGATGAAGTTCGTGATGGTGGGCGGCACCCTGCTCATCGATCGCGGCAAGCTTGTTGCCGGCACATTTCCGGGGAAGGCTTTGACCAGCGTTCAGCCCGGAAAATAAAGGTAGTGATCCACGATCAGCGCGGCGAACAGCATCATCAAATAGGTGATGGAAAATCTGAAGGCCCGGATCGGCAAGTCGGGCCTCACCCCTTTATTGAGCTCCACCACCAAATAAAGAAAACGCGCGTTCAGCGCCACCGCGGCTGCCAGATAAACGAGTCCGCTCATGCGCGTGAGGAACGGCAGCAGCGTCGTTAAGATCAGCAGAATCGTGTAGAGCACGATCTGCAGCCGCGTGTAGGGAATGCCGTGCGTCACGGGCAGCATGGGAATGCCCACCTTGGCGTAGTCGTCGCGCCGGGCGATGGCGAGCGCCCAAAAATGCGGCGGCGTCCAGGTGAAAACGATCAGGAACAGCACCAGGGCGTTCGGATCGATGGAATTGGTGACAGCGGCCCAGCCAAGCACGGGCGGCGCCGCGCCGGCCGCCCCGCCGATCACGATGTTCTGCGGTGTCGCGCGCTTCAGCCACAGGGTGTACACGATCGCGTAGCCGATCAGCGAGCAAAAGGTGAGCGCGGCGGTCAGGCCGTTGACCCCCACCCACAAAATTGTCAGGGAGGAAACACCCAGTACCACGGCAAACGCGATTGCATGGCTCTCCAGCAGGTGTCCCGTCGGCAGCGGCCGGCGGCGGGTGCGATTCATCTGCCCGTCGATGCGCCGGTCCAAAATATGATTGAAGGCAGCGGCGGAGCCTGAGGCCATTGCGATGCCGAGCGAACCCAAAATCAACGCATTCAGCGGGATCCAACCGGGCGATGCCAGCACCATGCCGACGATGGCGGTGAACACGATCAGCAGGCTCACTTTCGGTTTGGTGAGCTCCAAATAATCCCGCCAGCCTCCCGAAACAGCGGCGGCGATGGGCGGACTAGTCGGTACGGTGGACATGGTGCAAGAGTATCACGCCGCCCTCATTGTTCTGCCCGCGCAGCCGCTGCCGCCAGGCCGGGCGGCTGCGGCCAGAGCAGGCGCAGCAAGGTCACGGTACAAATGACGAGGAAAGCAGCTCCGGCATTGTGCAGCGTGGCCAGGGCTAACGGCATTCCAAAATGCACCATGCTGATCCCAATGCCGATCTGCAGCAAAACGGCGCCTACCAGCAGGCCGCCGGTCGTTTTCAAAGCGCGGCTTTGGCCGCGGGCGACGGTGGCCGCTCCTACGCTGACCAGGATCAGGCCCAGGAGCAGCGCCCCGATTCTATGAGTCACGTGTATGGCGATCCGCGCCGGATTCGCGAGCACGCCGCCGGTATAATCGATGTCCAGTCCGCGCCACAGGACGAAGGCGTCGCGAAAATCCATGTGCGGCCACCAAGACTGCTGGCAGGTGGGTAGATCGGGACAGGCAACCGCGGCATAGTTGCTGCTGGTCCATCCACCGAGCGCTATCTGCAGCGCGAGGGCGGCAAATCCCAACAGCGCAAACTTGCGCAGCGCCAATTCGCGTCCCGAGAGCTGCCGCCGTTCCGGCTCGAGCGACAGCCACCACAGGACCCCCAGGGTGGACAGCCCCCCCAGCAGGTGCGCCGTCACGATCAAGGGTTTCAGCAACAAGGTGACGGTCAAGGCGCCAAGCGCGCCCTGCAGACACACGAGAAGGAATAGCAGCGCGACGGCCATGAGCGGTTGGCCGCGGGCCTTGCGGTTCCACAGCGCCCACGCCAGCAGTCCCACGATGATCGCCCCGAGCGTGGTGGCGAAATAGCGATGAATCATTTCGTGAATGGCTTTGCTGAAATTGTGGTCCGCTTGCGGATACAGATGCCCGTAGCATCCCGGCCAATCCGGACAGCCCAAGCCCGCATCCGTCAGACGCACCCAGGCGCCCAGCACCACGACGGTCGCGGCAAGCGCGGCGCCGGCCAGTGCGATCCGGCGAAACCACAGCAAGCGTCGTTGGCTGTCCACGGCCGGTGTTCCTACCCGATCGAAGACAGCCGCAGCAGCCGCTTCAGGTCTTCGAGCATGCCCTTGGGCTTGGCATCGGCGGCATAAAACATCATGAGATTTCCCAGCGGATCGATCAGATAGACGCGGTGCGAGTTGATCGCGCCGGCAGGCTGCGGCAACAACGCGAGCAGAGGCTCGTCGGCCGGCCCCGTGCGAATCGCGATCAAGTCCGGATGCGCCGCCAAAAGCTCCTTCAGATCACAGCAATCGCCGTCGCCGATGAAGACGCGCTGCACGCGGTCCATTTCGCGATCGAGCGCCACACGCACCTGGCGCGTGTCATAAAGAGCCTTGAGGCACTTCTCGTCGCAGCGGCCATGCTGCACGTAGAGGAGAGTCCACTTGTGCTCGAGGAATTGCGGATTCGTTTGCAGCGGGCCGCCGGAAGCCGGTGCGGCCAACGGCAGGCGCAGTGCGGGAAGCGGTCGCGCGGGATCGATCAACTCTCCGGAATTGACGCGCCCTCCCGGATGCCAATATCCGCCGTAGTACAAATAGAAAGACAGCGCGAGGGGCGCGAAAAACATCAGCGCCACCCCGATCAAGATGCGCCGCTGACGCCGATCGTGCGCGCTCGCCGCCGTCATGCGCGCCCGCCTTGGGTGCGGCGAAAATTCGTCACGACATAAATCACGCCCAAGGCCAGCGCCAGTCCGAACCATTGCACCGCGTAGCCGACGTGGCGCAGGGGCGGAAATCCCGGCGGCACCCAGTTGCGCACATAGCCGTCAGGCTGGTCGGCGTCGAGCAGGATCAGATCGGTGGCGGCAACCCACTGCGATTCCCGCAGCAGCTGCGCCAGCTCGGCGCGCGTCGGATAGGCCGCGACCACGGGATAGGGCGGCGCGAGCGGCGCCGCAACCCCCATCCGAATGCCCGGACTCGGCAAATTGTCGGCGCGGCCACGGATGGTGCGCAAGTTCGCCGCCACCGGAATTGCCGGCCGGTCGGCGCGGGTTCTTCCCAAGGGCACCCAGCCGCGGTTGACCAGAACCCAGCCGCCGCCTTGCAATGCGAACGGCGTGATCACGTAATAACCGGCCCTTTCCCCCTCGACCATGTTGTCGATGAGGATTTGGCGCGCCGCATCGTAGCTGCCCACCGCCTCAACGTGCGCGTAGCGCGCCACCTTCGGCGATCGCAAATCGATGGGGCGGGCGGCGGTGCTCGCGGCGGCAAAAGAGTTGAAAAGCGCGCGTTTCTCATCCGCGCGGCGCAGCTGCCAGCGCCCCAACGAAATCAGCATGGCGATCAAGACGATGGCGAGCAGCGTGGTGAAGAACCGCGGCTCGAAACTCCAATTTCCGAGGTGGATGGACACGGTATACTGCGAATTCTCAGGGCCTAGACGCGCCAAATGGCATTCAAATATCTCATCCTAGTGATGCTCGTGCTGATTCTCATCAGCTTGGGAAAAGCGCTGTTTCACTTGTCGAGCACCCGCGAAGATGACGGCCGGAAAATGGTCAAGGCGCTGGCTTGGCGCATCGGCCTGTCGGTGGCGCTGTTCGTGCTGCTAATCGTCGCCTATTACAACGGCTGGATCGAACCCTTGCATCATAGCCAGTAGACGAAGAAGAACAGCCCAAGCCAGACCACGTCGACGAAGTGCCAGTACCAGGCGACGGCTTCGAAGCCAAAATGTCGCTTGGGCGTGAAATGGCCTTTCAGCACCCGGAACCAGATCACCGTCAGCATGATTGCCCCCACCGTGACGTGCAGGCCGTGAAATCCGGTCAGCATGAAGAAGGTGGAGCCGTAGATGCCGGTGCCGAGCTGCAAGCCCAGCTCGGTGTACGCCTCGTGGTACTCCGTCGCCTGCAGGGCCGACGAACGTGAATCCCAGCAGGAAAGTCATCGCCAGGAATATCTTCAGTCTCAGGCGGTGGCCGGTGATCAGCGCATGGTGCGCGATCGTGACCGTCACGCTGCTCGAGAGCAGGATCGCGGTGTTCACCACCGGCAGCCCAAGAGCCGGCATCGTCTCGAATGTGCCGTTGGCGTGTCCACCCACGGCGCCGGGACCGTTGGTCGGCCACACGCCGTCATAGTTGTTCCACAACAGCAGCTTGGTGAAAACCTTCACCCCGTCGCCTGACAGCCACGGAACCGAAAAATTGCGCGCATAGAACAGCGCGCCGAAGAAGGCGGCGAAGAACATGACTTCGGAGAAAATGAACCACATCATTCCCATGCGGAACGAGCGGTCCACCGCCATGTTGTACATGCCCTGCTGGTTCTCGCCGATGACGGTGTGGAACCACAAAATGAACAGCAGCGCCAGCATCAAAAAGCCCGGCAGCAGGACCACGCCGGGCCCCAGTCGTTGAGCGTGATGACGGCGCCCGACATCAGCGTGAAGAGGGTGACGGACCCGTAAATGGGCCATGGGCTGGCGTGGGGAATGTAGTAGTGGTTGTGCTCTTCTATGCTGCGCTTTCGCCATATTCAAATCTCTGATCGGTGGAACAACGATAGTCTAGCGGGGTAACTCAGGGCCGTGTTGCGCTTTGCGTCGTGTCGTAGAAGGTATAGGCCAGCGTGATCCGGTCGACATTCGCCGGCAACTGCGGGTCAACGATGAAGCGCACCGGCATGTCGCGGCCTTCGCCGACGGCAAATTTTTGCGGGCTGAAGCAAAAGCATTCGGTCTTGTGGAAGTATTGCCACGCCTCGGTCGGAGAAATGCTGGGAACGGCTTGGGCGACCGAGGCCACCGAGGTCAAATTCTTCGCATAGAATTCGGCTTCGTAGAGTTTGCCCGGATGGATGCGCATCGAAGCGACCTTGGGCCGGAATTCGATAACTGCCCACCGAGGCGGGTCGATGCCACGAATTCGATGGTGATCTCGCGGTTGGGGTCGACCGCTTCCTGCACGACCTCGGGGCCGGCCTTGGCCTCGGCGCTGCCGATGCCGGTCGCCCGGCAGAACACGTCGTACAGCGGCACCAGCGCCCAACCGAAGGCGAAGCTGCCCGCAGTCATGATCAGCAGACCCAGGAGCGAGCTTGCGATTGGCGGGCTTTCGCCGGCGGGTCCATCAATGATGACTGCGGAACACCAACAGCGCGATGAATCCGAAATAAAACGCCAGCGCCAAGACCGCCAAACCCAGGGCAGCGTTCCTGATGCGGAGTTTTCGCGCGTCCCTGCCCGGACGCGCCTCTTGAGCCGCGCTCACTTGACCTCTGGCGCCGTGGTGAAGCTGTGATAAGGCGGCGGCGAGGGCAGCGTCCACTCCAGGCCGGTGGGGCGGGCGCCGTCCCACACCTTCGCGGTGGCCTTCTTGCCGCCGCGCACGCACTGGATGATCACGATCGCAAACAGAATCTGCGACAGCGCCGAAACCGAAGCCGCCGATGGAGGACACCATGTTCCAGTCGGTGAACTGCACCGCGTAGTCCGGGATGCGGCGCGGCATGCCGGCGAGTCCCAGGAAGTGCTGCGGGAAGAACAGCACGTTGACGAAAATCGCCGACAGCCAGAAATGCCACTTGGCCAGTGTCATGTTGTACATGTGGCCGGTCCACTTCGGCAGCCAGTAATACACCGCGCCCATGATGGCGAAGATGGCGCCCGGCACCAGCACGTAGTGGAAGTGCGCGACCACGAAATAAGTCTGGTTGTATTGGAAGTCCACCGGGCACGATCGCCAGCATCAGCGCCGGAGAATCCGCCGATGGAGAACAGGAACAGGAACGCCAGCGCGAACAGCATCGGCGGCTCGAAGGACAGCGAGCCGCGCCACATCGTCGCGGTCCAGTTGAACACCTTCACGCCCGTCGGCACGGCGATCAGCATGGTCGACATCATGAAGAAGAGCTGCGCCGCCATCGGCATGCCGTCGACGAACATGTGGTGGCCCCACACGATGAAGGACAGGAACGCGATCGAGGCGATGGCGTAGATCATCGAAGTCGCGCCGAACAGGGGCTTGCGCGAGAAGGTCGGCAGGATCTCCGAGATGATGCCGAAGGCCGGCAGGATCATGATGTAAACCTCGGGATGCCCGAAGAACCAGAAGATGTGCTCGAACATCACCGGATCGCCGCCGCCCGCGGCATTGAAGAAGCTGGTGCCTGAAGAAATGATCGGTCAGCAGCATCGTGACCGCGCCGGCGAGCACCGGCATCACGGCGATCAGCAGGTAGGCGGTGATCAGCCAGGACCAGCGAACAGCGGCATCTTCAGCAGGGTCATGCCGGGCGCGCGCATGTTCATGATGGTCACGATGATGTTGATCGCGCCCATGATCGAGGAGGCGCCCATCATGTGGATCGCGAAGATCAGCATGGGGAAGGAGTCGCCGGTCTGCAGGGACAGGGGCGGATACAGCGTCCAGCCGGCCGGCCGCCGCGCCGCCCGGGCACGAACAGCGTCGACAGCAGCAGCGTGAAGGCGAACGGCAGCATCCAGAAGCTGAAATTGTTCATGCGCGGCAGCGCCATGTCGGGCGCGCCGATCTGCAGGGGCACCATCCAGTTCGCCAGGCCGACGAACGCCGGCATGACCGCGCCGAAGATCATGATCAGCGCATGCATTGGTGGTCATCTGATTGAAGAACTCCGGATCGACGAGCTGCAGGCCCGGCTTGAACAGCTCGGCGCGGATCACCATCGCCATGGAGCCGCCGATGAAGAACATGATCAGGCTGAACACCAGGTACATCGTGCCGATGTCCTTGTGGTTGGTGGCGAACAGCCAGCGCTTGATGCCCGTGGCCGGGCCTGGTGGTCGTGATCGTCGTGCGGTGATCGTGCGTGGTCGCTGGTCGCGTGAGCGTTGGCCATAGTGCAGATAGCTCTCTTGTAAGAATTGCTGCATTAATTCGCAGAAGCTTGCGCCGTGGGCGGCGGTGCGTGCCGGCGCCGCCTGCGGCGCGGGCGAGGCTGCCTGCTTCAGCGGCCGCCTTCTGCTCTTCCACCCACTTCTTGAACTCGTCCGGCGTGCGCACATCGACGACGACGGGCATGAAGCCGTGATCGCGGCCGCACAGCGCGGCGCATTGGCCGCGATAGATGCCTTCCTTGCCCGGATCGACCTTGAACCACAGCTCGTTGATGAAGCCGGGGATCGCGGAGCGCTTCGCGCCGAAATCGGGAACCCACCAGGCGTGGATCACATCCTGCGAGGTGAGCAGCAGGCGCACCTTGGTGCCGCTCGGAATGACCAGCGGGTTGATCGACCTCCAGCAGATAATTCGGCACCGTCTTCGGATCGATGCCGGAGTTGCAGCTGGCGCGCGAAATTCGAGTCGCGCGCGAGCGTGGAGAAGAAATCGATCCCCTCCGCCGCGTCCATGTACTGGTACTGCCATTTCCACTGGTATCCGGTGACGCGGATGGACAGTTGCGGAGTTGCGGGTGTCCTCCATCTTGAGGATGAGCTCGGCCGCGGGGATGGCCATGACCACCAGGATCAACACCGGAATGATGGTCCAGATGATCTCCACCTTGGTGCTGTGGAGCATGGTGGTGTCGGCCACGGCGCCCTGCGAGTGGCGGAACTTGACCAGCGCATAAATCATCACGCCGAACACCACGACCGCGATGCCGACGCAGATCCAGAAGACCTCCATGTGCAGGCCGTAGATGTCGCGGGCCAGATCGGTCACGCCGGTGGGCAAGTTGTAGCCGTTCGAGGTATTGGCGCCGGCATTGGCGGCGAACCCCAAAGCGGCTAGGCAAAGCACTCCTGCCGCAGTCAGCTTGCGCGGCCGAGAAGTGCGCCAGATCGATGCTCTGAAGTAACTCTCATCTAATCGGATCCCCTATTTCGCGATTTCAAGCGGCGGTGATTCGTTCATGCCGCCGACCAATCTACCCAAACGCTCCGCCAATCGGCGCCGATCTTCCTCGGTCAGAAAACTGCCGATCTCGTAGGCCCGTCCATGGCTCTCGATCGTCAACCGGCTCGGTACCGAGGCGCCGTGGCGGACTGCGAAGTCTAACCTTCGCCCAATGCCTCGCAAACTCCTGTTTTGCTTCCCCGTGCCGCGAGCGGGTCACCAAGCTGATCCAAGAGTCGCTGATCAGCACCGTCTGGGTGTAATTTCGCCGCTGCATGCTGGCGTGCAACGCTACCCCCAAGCCGAGCATTTCCAAAGCCCAAAACAACAAAACCGGCCAAAATCCCTGTATGACGAAAAATAATGCAAAGCTCAAAGAAAACAGGCATGTAGCTGCAAAAAAAAGCCTGGCGCCGGAGAGCGTCAGCGAACAATTCGGCGCCAATTCGATGCGCTGTTCCATTTTGGGAAGGATAACGTAAGGCCGGGTGCCTGAGGGATCGGTGAGCGCCCTATTTCTCCGCGTTGTGTCTATTTATTGCGCCTTGCCGCGGCGGGCGCGCAGTTCGCGTTTGATTTCGTCCAGGGAGACGTGGGCGGCCTCTGCGGCGCCGCGTCGCGCCGCGTGTGTCGGCGCCCAGGCGTGAGCGAAGACGACTTCGTAGCTGGCCGGCAGACGGCCATTCTCCCGGAAGCGCTCGTAGGCCGCCTGCATCCGTTCGAACCTGCGGCGGCCGGTGAGGCCGCGCGGCCGGCCGGCCGTGCAATTGTGGGCGCCGGTCGCCTTCAAGTCGGCGGCTGCCTGGCGCACGTCCAGATATTGCAGGGTAAAGCGCTCCACATCGAGCACGGGTCCCGCAAACCCATTGCGCACCAGCGCGTCGCCCAGATCATGCATGTCGATGAATCGATGCACGTGGCTGTGCCCGTCGAGCCGACCCCACGCGGTGCGCAATTCGCGCAAGGTGTCGGGGCCAAATGCGCTGAAACTCAGGAGGCCGGAAGGCTTGAGGACGCGGCGAAATTCCGCGAACGCCGCGTCCGGATCGCACCAATGCAGCATGAGGTTGCTGAAGATCAGATCGATGCTGCCGTCGCTGAAGGGTAAAAGCGTCGCATCGGCGCACACCCGCTCGAATGGCCGCAGCCAGGATCGCTGCTTGCCGGCCGCCTGCAGCATCCGGGGCGAGGAATCGAGCGCAACCACCTTCGCTTTGGGATAGCGGCGCTTGAGCGCCCGGCTGGCGTGGCCGGTGCCGGCGCCGGCGTCCAAGACCACGCCGGGGAGCAGCGTGACCAGCTGCAGCCGCTGCAGCAGAACCTCCCGCACTTCGGCGTGCAGCACGGCCGCGGCGTCATAGGTGTTGGCGGCGCGATCGAATGAGCGTCTGACCGCGCGGGATTCGAGGGCGTACGCGCCGGTGTCGTCGCTCATAAGCGATTACGATGCCACAGATACCTTCGCGCCGTGCGGTTCGGCGGCAATTTTCAAGCGTCGAAACAGCGCAAGATCGTGTTCGGTATCGGGATTCCCGGTGGTGAGGAGCTTCTCGCCATAAAAGATTGAATTCGCGCCGGCCATGAAACAGAGGGCCTGGAGTTCATCGCTCATTTCAGCGCGCCCCGCCGACAGCCGCACGTGACTTGCCGGCATGAGGATTCGCGCCACGGCGATCGTGCGCACGAAGTCGAACGGGTCGAGGGCTTTGGAGTCCGCCAGCGGGGTCCCCTTGACCCGCACCAGCTGATTGATGGGCACGCTTTGCGGGTGTTCAGGCAAGGTCGCCAGGGTATGCAGCAGTTCGACGCGATCCTGAGGCTCCTCTCCCATGCCGACGATGCCGCCGCAGCAAACATTCATGCCGGCGCCGCGCACGGCCTGCAATGTGTCCAGACGGTCCTGGTAAGTGCGGGTGCCGATGATTTCTCGGTAGTAGCGCGATGAGGTGTCGAGATTGTGATTGTAAAAATCGAGGCCTGCGGCCTTGAGCTCGAGTGCTTGAGCGGGCGTCAGCATCCCCAGCGTGGCGCAGGTCTCCAATCCCAGCGCTTTGACCTCGCGGATCATCGCCGCCACCTTGCGCAAGTCCCGCGGTTTGGGCGAGCGGTAGGCCGCCCCCATGCAAAAGCGGGTCGCGCCGGAGCTCTTGGCGGCTCGGGCGCGGGCGGCCACCTCCTCGAGTTCCAGCAACTCCGATGCCTGAAGTCCGGTCTCGAATCGCACGCTCTGCGGGCAGTAGGCGCAATCCTCCGGACAGGCCCCGGTCTTGATGCTGAGCAACGTGCTGACCTGGACGGTATTGGGTGCTTGGAAGACTCGGTGGACGCTCTGCGCCCTGAAGACCAAGTCCATGAAAGGCAGGTCAAAAAGCGCCTCCACCTCCGCGAGTGTCCAATCGTTGCGTACGTCCACGGCATCTCCTTGGGGCGGGCAGTATTCGAGGGCCCGCGCTCCTAGTCAACCAAAATTCTAGATTTTGGTTTACCGAATGATCGCGGCCGGGGCGCTAGAATCGCGCGCCCATGACCTCCGACGGCAACGAATCGAAGCTCTTCAAGCGCCCCGACGGCGGGTGGCTTCGCTACGCAACGGCCGGCGAGGGCGATCCCGTCGTGTTCATTCACGGCTTCGGCCTGGACTCGGGCATGTGGGATTCGCAGTGGCCGGCATTCGCGCGGCGCCACCGGGTCATTCGCTACGACCTGCGCGGCTACGGGAACTCGAGTCTGCCTGAGACGAGCTATTCCCACGTCGACGACCTGCTGGCGTTGATGGATGCCCTGGGTGCTCATCCGGCGCACCTGGTCGGACTTTCCCTGGGCGGTCGCGTCGCGCTGCGGGTTGCCGCCGCTCACCCCGAGAAGGTGCGGTCGCTGACCTTGGCCGATTCGGCGATGGACGGGCATATTTGGACGGCCGACTGGTTGCGCCGTTGGCGCGCGATGACCGATGCGGCAAAAAGCGGCGATCTTAAGGGCGCCAAGGACCTGTGGCGCAACCACATTTTGTTCGGGCCGGCGAATGAGCGTGCGCAAGTCGCCGACGCCTTGCGGGTCATGATCGATCGCTATTCGGGTTGGCATCTGGCTCACCCGGACCCGGGCAGCGCGCCGCAGACGCCGGTGGCGGAAAACCTGGCCGGCATCTCAATTCCCAGCTTGGTGCTGGTCGGCGAGCTCGATCTGCCCGACTTTCAGAACATCGCGCGGCGCTTGGGGAAGGAGCTGCCCGCGGCCGAATTGCAAACGCTCGCCGGGGCAGGACACATGAGCAACATGGAAGCCCCGTTGCAGTTCAACGAACTCGTGCTGGAATTTCTGCGGCGCCGCTCCGGCGGCGGCGCTCATCGATTGAATTGATATTCGAGCGCGAGTCCGATGAATACGGACATGCCGAAATAATTGTTGTTGAGGAAGGCGCGGAAACATCCCTGCCGATCGCGCGCGCGAATCAGCCAAAGCTGATAAACGAAGAACAACGCGCCCGCCGCCAGGCCGGCGTGGTACCAACCGTCCGCGCGAATCGTTTTGCCCACGAGGTAGAGCGTCACCAACGTCATGACCTGCAGCACGAACAGGATGTGCCGATCCGAGTCGCCGAACAGAATGGCGGTCGAACGCACCCCGATCCTGATGTCGTCGTTGCGGTCCACCATGGCGTACATGGTGTCGTACACCGTCACCCACAGCACATTGGCCAGCAGCAGCAGCCACGCCACGCGCGGCACCGATTCGATTTGCGCGGCGAACGCCATCGGGATGCCCGCGCCGAAGGCCAAGCCCAGGTACAGCTGCGGCACCGACAGAAACCGTTTCACGAAGGGATAGGTGACCGCGATGAACGCGCCGGCCACGGCCCAGAGCAACGTCAGGCGGTTCAGCTGCAACGCCAGCACCAGCGCGGCGAGCGACAGGAGCGCGAACAGCACCAAGGCTTCGAGCGTGGTGAGACGCCCGGCGGCAAGCGGCCGGTCCTTGGTGCGCGCGACGTGCGGGTCGAAACTGCGGTCGGCATAGTCGTTGATCGCGCAGCCCGCGGATCGCATGAGCACCGTGCCGGTTACGAAGATGATGAAGATCTCCGGCTTCGGCCGGCCGCGGCTGCCGATCCACAGCGCCCACAGCGTCGGCCACAGCAGCAGCCAGATGCCGATGGGGCGGTCGAGGCGCATGAGGCGGACATAGTCGTGCACGGTGGCCAGAATCTTCGGCAACTCATCCGTGGTCCAGGGATGAAAGCGAATGCGGTACGCATACCAGCGCAGCCGCGCCATGATCATCTGCGCCAGTTCATCGCCGTTGCGCGGCAGCGGCACTAGGAACCTGTCGGAGCGCGGCCCATGGCGGGCAGGAATAATTCTTGCGTGAGCAAGGGGGCGGCGCGCAGTGCGACGCGAGCGCGGCGAGCCCATAGTCCCGCGGGTTTGATCTCGGCATCGCGCAGGGCGCGTGCCGTCACGGCCTCCGCCGTCGGCAGCCATGCGTACTCGTAAGGGCTGCGCTCGACGCCGGACAGGTCCGCCAAGGTCTCTCCCAGCGCCGAATCGCCGAGTTCCGCGAGCCACGGATGCACGCAGAGCGTCGAGTCCGGGATGATGGTCTGGCCGAAAACCCAAACGCTGTCGCCGCAGCACATTTCGACATCCCGGAACAGGCCGGCGTGGTCCTCGAGCCGCAGAGCCGCCTTATGCGATGCGCTCAAGAGGCCGGTCCACTGATCCACCAAGCGCAGAGCGAAGCGAGCGCCGCACGCCGCCTTCAGGCGCAGCGTCAGGAGTCCCTTGCCGATGAGCCACGGGCGCAATTGCGGGTCCATCGACAATTGCCCCAGGCGCTCCTGGGGTTGCCACTGAATGGATTCGATCGGACGTGCATTGCCGCGACTCATCCGCGAGATTCTACCCCACGCGGCCGTATTGCTCTGCTAAACCCACCCAGCGGCGGATGAGCGGCGCGGCGTGCGCGGCATGGTCGCGCAGCAGGGACTCAGCCGCAATCTGCACCCGCGGCAGCAAATCCGCGTCGCGCAGCAGATCGGCAACGCGCATTTGCGCGAGCCCGGTCTGGCGGGTTCCGAGGAGTTCGCCAGGTCCGCGCAACTCCAAATCGCGCCGTGCCACTTCGAATCCATCGTTCGTGTCGCGCATCACCCCGAGGCGCTGCCGCGCCATCTGTGACAAGGGCGCGCGGTACATGAGCAGGCAGGAACTGGCGTGCTGGCCGCGGCCGACCCGCCCGCGCAGCTGATGCAGCTGCGCCAGGCCCAAGCGTTCGGCGTTTTCGATCACCATGAGGCTGGCGTTCGGCACATCGACGCCGACTTCGATGACCGTGGTCGCCACCAACAGTTGGATGTGCCCGTCCTTGAAGCGGCGCATGGTGCCTTCCTTGGCCTGCGGCGGCATGCGTCCGTGCACCAATCCCACCTTGATCTCCGGCAATGCGGCGGCCAGCGCCGCGGCCGTCTCCTCCGCCGCTTGATAGGGCATCTCCTCCGACTCATCGATGAGCGGACACACCCAGTAGGCTTGACGGCCTTCCAAGCAGGCGGTGCGGATCCGCTGTACCACTTCGTCGCGGCGCGTCTCGGCGAGCACCACCGTTTTGACCGGCGTGCGCCCCGGCGGCAGCTCGTCGATCACGGAGATGTCCAGATCGGCGTAAGCGGTCATGGCCAGAGTGCGCGGGATGGGCGTGGCCGTCATGATGAGCTGGTGCGGCTGATGCCCATCGGCCGCGCCTTTTTCGCGCAAGCTCAAGCGTTGATGCACGCCGAAACGATGCTGCTCATCCACCACCACCAAGGCCAGCGAGGCAAACGCGACGCTCTCCTGAAACAAGGCATGCGTGCCGATGACGATGCCGGCGTGGCCGAGGCGGATGCCTTCGAGCACGGTGCTGCGCGCCTTGCCGGTCAGGCGCCCGCTCAAGCTGGCGACCGGGGTGCCGAGCGGTTCGAACCAGCGGCGGAAATTCTGCGCGTGCTGGTCGGCGAGCAATTCGGTCGGCGCCATCAGCGCCACCTGGCGCCCCATTTGAATGGCCTGCGTCGCCGCCAAGGCCGCGACCAGCGTTTTGCCGCAGCCCACATCGCCTTGCACCAGGCGCAACATCGGTTTCGGCAGCCGCAGATCCGCTTCGATCTCGAGCAGCACGCGCTGCTGCGCGGCGGTCATGGCGTAGGGCAGTGCGGCGAGAAAGCTGGATTTAAGCGTGCCCGCCGATTGCAGCGGCCAGCCCGGATCGCTTTGTATCCGCCGCCGCAACAGCTTGAGCGACAGCTGGTGCGCCAAAAGCTCCTCGAAGGCCAGGCGGCGCTGCGCCGGATGCCGATAGGTCATCAGCAAGTCCACGGGCGCATCGGTGGGCGGACGGTGCACGTACAGCAAGGCGTCGCGCAGCGAGGGCAGGCGCGCATCGGCGAGCAGGCTCGGCGGCAACCAGTCCTTGGGATCCTCGGCGCCGGTCTGCTCCAGCGCCAATTTGACCAGCAGACGCAGCCGTCCCTGGGTCACTCCCTCGGTCATCGGATAGATCGGTGTGAGATGTTCCTCGGGCGGCTGGGGCGCGTTTGGATCCACGCGCCGGTATTCCGGATGCACGAACTCCAGTCCCTTCGGTCCGCGGCGTGCCTCGCCGAAGCAGCGCACGCGCGCGCCGCGCGTCAGACCTTGCTGTTGCTGCGCCGTGAAATAAAAGAATCGCAAAGTGAGGAAACCCGAACCGTCGGCGATCCTGCACAGCATTTGACGGCGACCGCGGAAGGCGACCTCGGTCAGCAGCACCTCGCCTTCCACCGATGCGCGCTGGCCCGGACGAAGCTCTCCCAGGGGCACGATGCGCGTCCGGTCTTCATAGCGCAGCGGCAACAGGAACAACAGATCCTGGGTCGTTTCGACGCCCAGCGTGCGCAGGCGCGTGGCGAGCGACTCGCCGACGCCGCGCAATACGGTGACCGGCTTCAGGTCGATCACAGGGCGACGATGCACTCCACTTCGAACTGCGCGCCGCGCGGCAGGGAAGCGACCCCGACCGCGGCGCGCGCCGGATACGGCTCACGAAAATATTCCGCCATGATTTTGTTGACCAGCGCGAAATGCGACAGATCGGTCATGAAGATGTTCGCCTTCACCACGTCATCGAGCGTGGCGCCGCTGGCGATGACGATGGCTCGCAGATTCTCGAACGCCTGCCGCACCTGGGCCTCCATGTCGCCCTTCACCAATTCCTTGGTGGCGGGATCCATGGGGATCTGGCCCGAAACCCAGATGGTATTGCCCACCCGGGCCGCCTGCGAGTAGGTGCCGATCGCGGCCGGCGCCTTGGGGGTCGAAATGATTTGTTTGCTCATGGCCTTGAATAGTAATGATTGAGGAGAGATCGGGGCGGCGAAAATCTACGCCAAAGTGCGAGATACGCGCTGCACGTCCGGCATGCGCCGGACGGTGCGGATCACGCGTGCGAGATGTTTGCGGTCGCGCACCTGCACTTGAAATTTCAATGACGAACTGTTCACGTCGCGTTCTTCCAACGACACCTGATCGATGTTGGTTTCCGTGCCCGCGATGCTCGAAGCCACCGCCGCCAGCACCCCCACCCGGTTGTTGATTTCCAACTGTATCTCGGAGCTGAACAGGCGCCCGCGCGTCGGTTCCCATGCCACCGACAGCCATTTGTCGGGCTGCTTGCGGTACTCGGCGAGATTACCGCAGTTCTGGCGATGAATCATCACGCCGCGGCCCGCGCTCAGATAAGCCATGATGGGATCGTTGGGGATGGGAAAGCAGCAGCGCGCGTAGGTCACCAACAGACCTTCGGTTCCCGCGATCATCAGCGGGCCGCCGGAGTGAGCGTGCCCTTGCTCGCCCTCGCCGTTCGCAGGCTGCAGGCGGCGCGCGACCAGCGGCGCCAGGCGCTCGCCGAGACCGATTTTTTCGTACAGCTCGTCGGCATCGCGCAAATTGAACTCTTTGACCACGGCCTCGATCTGCGCCGCGGGGATCTTTTTCAGATTGAGCGAGAATTCCTCGAGCGCGAGGCTCAGCAGGCGGCGCCCCAATTCCAGGGCATCGCCTTTTTTCAGGTTCTTCAGGTATTGGCGGATGGCGGCGCGAGCCTTCGCCGTCACCAGGAAACTGGACCAGGATGGATTGGGCTTGGCGCCCTTCGCGGTGATGATCTCGACGGTCTGCCCATTGCGCAATGGCGTGCGCAACGGCACCAGGCGCCGGTCCACCTTCGCGGCGACGCAGCGGTTGCCGACGTCGGTGTGGATGGCGTAGGCGAAGTCCACGGTGGTGGCGCCGGTCGGCAGCCGCAGAATCTTGCCCTTGGGGGTGAAGACATAGACCTTGTCCGGAAACAGGTCGACCTTGACGCTTTCGAGAAACTCTTCCGAGCTTCCGCCCTCCTGGATTTGCACCAGGCTCGCGAGCCACTCGCGCGCCCGATCGTGTTCCACGCCGCCGAAGGTGTCGCCGCCCGACTTGTACTTCCAATGGGCGGCGATGCCGGACTCGGCCACGCGGTGCATCTGTTCGGAGCGGATCTGCACCTCGATCGGCACGCCGTTCGGACCGAACAAGGTGGTGTGCAGCGACTGGTAGCCGTTGACGCGCGGAATGGCGATGTAATCCTTGAAGCGCCCCGGCATCGGCTTGTAGACGCTGTGCACCAATCCCAGCACGCGATAGCAGACATCGGCATTTTCGACGATGATGCGAAAGCCGTACACATCGACCATCTCGTTGAGCGAGATCTTCTTGTTCTGCATCTTCTTGTAGATGCTGTACAAGTGCTTCTCACGGCCTTCCACCGCGCCTTCGATCGCGGCTTTCTTCAAGGCACCTTTGAAGGTCTCGGCGATCTTTGCGATGAATTCCTTCTGGTTGCCGCGCGCGCGCTTCAATTCCCGTTCGAGCACCTTGTAGCGGTACGGGTACAGCGCGCGGAACCCCAAATCCTCCAGTTCCAGCTTTACCGCATAAAGCCCGAGGCGTTCGGCGATCGGCGCGTAGATCTCGAGGGTTTCGCGGGCGCTGCGCCGGCGCTTGACCGGCGGCATGACGCCGAGGGTGCGCATGTTGTGCATGCGGTCGGCGAGCTTGACCATGATGACGCGGATGTCGCGCACCATCGCGAGGAGCATTTTGCGAAAGCTCTCGGCCTGCGCTTCCTGGCGGTTTTTGAACTGGATCTGGTCCAGTTTGCTGACGCCGTCGACCAGTTCCGCCACCACCTGCCCGAATATGGAGGCGATCTCGGCCTTGGCCGTCGGCGTATCTTCGATGACATCGTGCAGGATGGCTGCGACCAGGGTATCGGCATCGAGGCGCAGGTCCGCGAGGATGTCGGCAACCGCGACCGGATGGGTGATGTACGGTTCGCCCGATACGCGTTTCTGTCCCTGATGCTTCTCGGCGCCGAAATCGTAGGCTTCGCGCACCCGCTCGACTTGAGCGGGGGATAGATAGGCTTCGAGTTTATCTAAGAGCTGGCTGATCCCGGTGGAGCGTCTTCCACCAGGCAGGAAACCAAGTATGGAAGACGCATAGTCCATCGCCGCTCTTGTGAGTTCGCCGTCTGTTTAGTCCCCAAGCCCGAGCTGCGGCGCACGGAAATCCGACGGTATGTCGAGCTCGCTGACCGGCGGCTGTGCCGGTTCTTCGGGCTCTTCCAACATTTCCAACGTGATATTTCCGGCAGCGATCTCGCGAAGCGCTACCACGGTCGGCTTGTCGTTTTCCCATTCCACGGTGGCTTCCGCGCCGTTGGCCAGGCGGCGGGCACGCTTCGCGGCCAGCAACACCAGGTTGAATAGGTTGGGTTCATTTTGAAGGCAGTCTTCGACTGTGATACGCGCCATGCTTGAGGTTCTTCCAATGGAGGGATTGAAATCATAGCAGAAATGGCGGCCTCCTCGCCACCGCGAAGACGCCGCCGCCTATCAAAAAAGCAGCTATTTCGGCGCTGATTCCCCGGCGTTGCTCAAGAATCGACCAGCCTCGCCGCCAGCTGCACCACTTCGGGCCGCGCCGCCCGCAAGCGTCCGCCGCGGTTTTCGACAATGGCCTGCAAATCCTCGATGGCTTGTTCGAACCGATCGTTGATGACGACGTAGTCGAATTCGCGCCAATGGCCCAAATCCTCCGCCGCATCGCGCAGGCGCCTCTCGATGACGGCATCCGAGTCGGTACTGCGCGCCTTGAGGCGCTGCTCCAATGCGGCGCGCGACGGCGGCAGGATGAAAATGCTCACCGCTTCGGCAATTCTGTTGCGCACCTGACGGGCGCCCTGCCAGTCGATCTCCAGCAACAGTTGCTCGCCGTTGGACAAGGCCTCTTGCACGGTGTGCAGCCCGGTGCCGTAGCAGTGATCGAAGACCTGCGCATGCTCCAGAAACTCATCGTTCGCGACCATTTCCTGAAAGCGTTCGCGGCTGACGAAGTGATAGTCGCGGCCGGGAATTTCGTTGGCTCGCGGGCGGCGCGTGGTGTAGGAGACCGAAAACTGAATGCGCGGCTCTCGCTCCATCAAGGCCTTGACCAAACTGGTCTTGCCGGCGCCGGATGGCGCGGCAACTACGTAAAGGCGTCCTGGTGGCATCGATCGCTACGGGAGTTGGACTCGGTTTGTCCAGCGCGGAATTTAGCATATGCGTAGCGGGGACATGGCCGATTGCAAAGGACCGTGAGCCGCGACGGGGCGCCGGCGTTGCTCGAAAGCGCCGCTCGGAAACGGCGGCCCGCGCTCTATTGTAAGCTGCCTGATCGCGCCGCACGCCAGGAGCGGCACCGCAAGCAGGAGGGGCAACGAATGAAAATCGGCAACGGCAACAGGGCTGCAAGGGACGGCGCGCCGGATCCCGGCCGCCGGAAGTTCACCCGGGGCTGCGGGGGACTTGCCGCGGCGCTGTTATGGGGGACGGCATCCGGCCCAAGGGCGCCGGCGGCCGGCATTGATCCGAAGGCCCCCACCCTGCTGAATGCGTTTCTCGAGGAATTTGCGGCCAGCGGCACGGAAGTGACTTCGCTCGATCTGAGCGCCGCCGCGTTTGGGCGCAAGCTCAAGACGACCTCGGCCAAACTGCAGCGCTTGCGGGCCATCGACCGCCGCCCGCTCACAGGCGACGATCTTTTGAACTACCGGTTCGCCGAAAGTCTGCTCGTGGGCCAGGTGTTGGCGCAGCAAAGAAGGCTCTGGAAGATGGATCCGCGCATCTATCTGCCATTCTCCGACCTGTCGCAGCTCACTGAAAACCCCGACGCCACCGACGCGGATTCAGCCAAGGCGCTCATTCTTCTCCAGGCGCTGCCGACCCAGCTCGCCGACGGCCAGCGCAATCTGACGGTGGACGTCCCGCGCTTTCGCGAACTCGCGCTCTTCATGGCGGAAGGCGCCGGAGGGGTCCTGCAAGCTGTTCCGGCATTCGCCGCGAAGCATCCCGTCCGCAAGTCCGCCCTGATCGCCGCCGGCTTGCGCGCCCAGGGGGCGCTCGATGAATTCCGGATTTTCCTGCGGGATCGTCTGCCGCTGAAGCCGCGCGGGGACTATGCGATGGGGCAGGCCGCCTACGATCGCATGCTGAAGGAGCAATATCTGCTCGCCCACGATTCCGATTCTCTGTACGCGTACGGACGCCAGCAATTCGAGGCGACGGTGCGCGAACTCGAACAAGTCGCGAAGCGGATCGACCCGTCCAAAACGTGGAAGGAACTCGCGGCCGAAATCAAGAATTCGGGTCCCGAGCCCGGCCGCATGATCGAGGCCCACCAAGAGTGGGTCGACAAGGCGAAGGCGCACGTGCTCGAGAAGAAACTGATACCCATTCCGTGGCAGGAGCGCGTCGAGGTCGTCGCTCGCCCACAGTTTCAGCGCAAGAACAGCTACTACGGCGAGTTCGACGGCGCCAAGGCCCCGAACGCGGACGGCGTCTGGGTGGGGCATTGGCGCATCAACCCCTACGAAGCGCAATGGGATGAACAGACCAAGCGTCAGTACCTTACCGAGCATGATTGGGGCGTCATCATCGATACCGCGCCGCACGAGACCTACGCCGGTCATCATGTGCAGGAGCTCTACCAGGCGCACAACCCCTACACACTGCGCCAGAAGTTCGGTATCGCCATCTTTTCCGAGGGCTGGGGTCTTTACAACGAGACCCTGATGTACGAGACCGGCTTTTTCCCCTCCGAGCGAATCCACCTGCGCCAGCTGCAGCTCAGGCTGTGGCGCATTGCGCGGGTGATCTGGGACGTGGGCCTCAACACCGGCAAGCTGAGCTACGATCAGTGCGTCTCGCTGCTCACCGATGGCGTTGGATTCCTGCGCTGGGCCGCGGAGCTGGAGGTCGACGGCTCGGCCACGGAGCCGGGTTATCGGATCGGCTACTTCATGGGCGCGTCCGAGATCATGCGCATGCGCGAGGAGGTCAAGACGCTGCGCGGCGCGCAATTCACCCTCTCCGACTTCCACGAGCGGTTGTTGAAGGTCGGCAACATGCCGCCGGCGTTGATGCGCGCCGGACTGATGCAGAGCTATAAGGCTTGAGGAAAGGTCGCAACGCATCGACGGCAGTCTCAAGCCTTCGTGCAATCTCCGTCCCATGAACCGCGAGATTCGACCCAATCGCGGCCGAACTGCTGCACGCCGGCACCGACCTCGACCGACTACTTTGGCAACACCACCTCGGGCGCAAGCTTCAATCGGCGGACGCGACGCACAAATCGGCGGTCATCGAAACTCACTAACTGACTGCACGCCGCGCTGCTGGCCCAGTGAAGCGCGTCGGCAAAGTCGAGCCCGCGCCGATGCAGGTCGACCGCATCGTTGACGGCCTCCCAACGCTCCACCGTGACGTGCCGCATTCCGAGCAAATGCGCGGTAGCATCGCAGAACGAATCCGGTTCGGCTTCGTAGAAGCCACGCATCACCCACTCGAACTCGAGAATGACGGTTAAAGGTACGAAAATCGCCTCGGACTCCACCATTACGCGCTTTGCTACGATTCGCTGCCGCGCGGCTTCGGGATCATCTGGATCGTCGCAATAGAAGCGAGCGAGAATATTCGTATCGACTGCGATCATGTCTTGCGACGCGGACGTTTAAGCAGGTCGGCCGAGTCAAATTCTGACAGCCGCCGCTGGCTTCCGGTCTTTGTGCGTTTGACCTTCACGAGGCCGAAGCCTGTAACCGGATCGGACACCGGTACCCGCCGCCGGATAAGCAACCGAATGACGCCGCCTTCATCGACGAATTCCACTTGCGTGCCAGGGGTCAGCTCGTAGCGGGCCCTGATATCGGCCGGAATGACAATTTGGCCTTTTTCTGTAAGAGTGGCTGCAGACATGGGCGGTATCCCAGGTAGCGTTAAAAATCGATTATATCACTCGGCTTACCGGGTAAGCGAACACCCTGGCGCAAGCGAGACCCCGCTTCGGCAGTCCGATTACCGGACGGCGAATTCGCATCTTAGGAGGTGAAGCTGCCGCTTCCGGTGTCGCGAGCCGCCCTTCGCGATCGTCGCCTTGCGAGTTTGTCGATATATTCAAATCTGAAAAGGACGACCCGGCCAAAGCGCAATTATGGTGGCTATACGTTCAACGCGTCGAGGTCCACTCGGTCGATTCTCGATTATGCTCGAAACGAGCAACTGGACGATTTCGCCAGGGAACACAGGCTTACCAGGTTGAGGCGCACACTTTTTCTTTCTGACCTTCAAGGTCGAGGAGCAAGTCGACTGTGTTAAAAATCTGCTTGTCGCTTCTGATGCCCATGTGCGCAGCCGCGGTTGTCAACCTCTCCCCCATCGCGGGACTTCAGGTCAGAAATCTTGTGCAGAAGTTCGAGGCGTTCTACAAAAACGCTGCCGCCGCGGGTGTGATGCCGGATCAGCGCTGGGATATGTGGGTGAAGGAATACGGTATTGCCGCGGTGCCGCCTACTCCAGAGGGGCAAACATTGGCTCGCAAACAACTCGACGCTGTTTGGAACAGGTACGCCGCACTGGTGCCGACCCTGCATGCGCAGGAAGCACGAGCTGAATTGTCGGCGAAAGAGATCCTCCCGAAGGTCGAATCACTTCTTGATCCCGGCGGCAAGCCGACACCGGTCAAGCTGATCCTGTTCGTCGGGCAGTTCGACGGCAATGAGTTCACGGCCCCTCCAGAAACACCCGGCGGGCCCGCTATCGTGATGATGCCGATTGAAACCCGCAATATCCGCTTCGCACTAGCTCAGGAATTCGTGCACGCTGTTCAGATAGACATTGATCATCTGCATAACGGGTTCGACGCGCCGCTCGCGGAGACCGTCCTTACCGTAGGACTCGCGATGCACGCAACAGAACGAGTCTTGCCCGGTCATCCTGCAAGTTTTTATACGTGGCGCGCACCGGAGTGGCTGCCAAAGTGCCTGGCCGCGTCAACAGCCGTGCTCAAAGGAATCCAGCCATTCCTTTCGACGTCAGGGTCGGACAACACGACCCGTTTCACCTATGGAAGCGGTACCACCGGACTCGAAAGCGAAGCGTACTGCGCAGGATGGGTGCTCATCGGGGACTTACTTGAGCATGGTTATTCTTATCCGGCCCTTGCCAAGATCCCGGAAAAGGACATGGTGCGATTCGCGGAAGCAAGGATTGCGGACTTGCTAACGCCCCATGGGACCGGGCTGTAGCAGAAGGCCAGACACAAGAGACGCAATCGTCAAAAGTCGTATCCACTTGCTGACGGTGAGTCAAAGTGAGGGGAGCAAAGCGGCCGTGCCCAGACGGACCGACATTCCGCTTGTCAGGATCCTCCGTCGAGCATATGATATACAATGCAATTGTAGATGGTGGAGGCGGGTCATGCGAGTGTCGAAGTGGGGAAACAGTCTTGCCGTTCGGTTGCCGGACGCGGTCGTGAAGACTCTCAAACTCAAGTCGGGTGACGAAGTCGAAATCGTCCTGCGCGGGGAGCGTGTGTTCGAAGTCGAGCGTGACCGGAGTCGTGAGCGGGCGCTCGCGCGGTTGCGCGCGCTTAAGAAGCCGCTTCCGAAGGGATTCCGCTTCGATCGAGACGAAGCGAATGCCCGCTAGGCGGTTCTTCGATACAAATATTCTGATCTATGCCTTTGCTGCCAATGATCCACGAAGTCCTCGAGCTGAAGCGCTGATCGCAGAGGGCGGCGTGATTGGTGTACAGGTTCTCAACGAATTCACGAACGTCACGCACCGCAAGCTACGTTGGCACTGGGACCAGATTGAGGCCTCCCTGGCAGTAGTAGAGGAATTGTTCGGCCCCGTAGCACCACTGACAGCCGCTATCCATGCAAGGGCCGTGATCCTGGCGCGCGAGCGCCGGTTATCCGTCTACGACGCGTTAATCGTAGCCGCTGCCCAAGATTCCGGCTGTCAGCTTTTGTTCAGTGAAGATCTTCAACACGGCCAGAAGTTTGGGACGCTGACGGTCGAGAATCCCTTTCGTCGCGAGGCCGATTGAGCGGGGCTGACAACTGCCGACCGAGGGCAAGTCTATCGCCAGTGAAATACGAGCGAAGGCGCGGCGGCCCCAAACAGCTCCGGAAGCTACTCGATGTTCTGCACCTGTTCGCGCATCTGCTCGATGAGCACCTTCATATCCACCGCGGCACGGGTGGTTTCGATGTCCTGGGACTTCGAGGACAGGGTGTTGGCTTCGCGGTTCAGTTCCTGCATGAGGAAGTCCAGCCGCCGTCCCGCAGGCTCCGCGCCATCGAAGGTTTTGCGAACTTCGGCGACGTGTCCGCGCAGGCGATCGATCTCCTCATCGACATCCAGGCGCTGCGCCAGGATGGCGAGTTCCTGCTCGAGGCGGTCATGATCCACGTCGCTCACCAGCTGCGCGATCCGATCGAGCAGCTTCGCCCGCATGCGGGCGCGGATCTCCGGCAGGCGCTCGGCGACGCGACCTGAGAATTCCAGCAATCCGGCGCAGCGCTGCTCCAATGCGTCGCGCAGGCGGGCTCCCTCGCTGTCGCGGGAACGGGTGAGGTCCGCCAAAGCTTCCGCGAGCAAACCTTGCGCTGCAGCGATCATCGGCGTGGTATCGCGAGTGCCGTCGCGGATGACCCCCGGCCAGCGCAGCAGATCGAGTACGTCGATTCGAGCCGACACTCCGGCTTGCGCGGCTGCCTGCTGTGCCCTGGCCGTCAAACTGCCGAGCAACTCGCCATCGACTTCGAGGGCGGTTGAGACGACCGCGGGCCGAAAGTGCAGCGAACACTCGACTTTGCCGCGGCGGACGGCGGCGGCGACCGCGGCCCTGAAATCGGCTTCGGCGGCGCGGAATTCTTCGGGCAAGCGGCACCCCAGCTCGAGAAAGCGGTGGTTCACGGTCTTCAATTCCCAGGCCAGCAGTCCCCAGGGGAACTGCCGCTCGCGTCGGGCAAAGCCGGTCATGCTACGAATCATGGGGGTCGCCGCTAAAATCGGCGATACTACATGATTCGCAAGCCAGACGAGGAGCGGGCATTGCAGATCGAAACCGCGGACGTGAGCCTCATCGGGCACCGCGAGGAAAATCAAGACCGGGTCGCGATCGCGGCCGCGGAACAGGCTGTGCTCCTGGTCGTGATCGACGGCATGGGCGGTCACGCCGATGGCGCGCGGGCGGCTGAGACCGCGCTCGCCACCATGCTCGAGGCCTTCTGGCAAACTCCCCATCCCATCTTTGACCCTATGACCTTCCTGCATTTGGCGTTGGGCAGGGCGCACGAGGAGGTCGTCAAGCTCGGTTCCGCGTTGAGCGCCGAAGCACGTCCGCGCGCGACCTGCGCGGTGTGTCTGGTGCAAGATTCCGCCGCCTACTGGGCGCACGTCGGGGACAGCCGCGTGTATCAATTGCGCCAGGCCCAGGTGCTCGAGCGCACACGCGATCACAGCCATGTGGAAGTGCTGCTGCGCGAGGGGTTGATCACCGAGGCCGAGGTGCATGGTCATCCGATGCGCAACTACGTTGAGTGCTGTCTCGGCGGCGATGCGGCGTTGCCCGAGATGACCATCTCCTCGCGGCGCAAACTGAAGGCGGGCGATGTGCTGCTGCTCTGCACCGATGGCTTGTGGGCCAATTTGAAGGATCAGGATTTGGGACGCTTCGCGCAGAACAACGGCAAGCCGTTGCGCGATTCGCTCAACGATCTGGGAGCGCAGGCGGTGCAGGCGTCCGCGCCTTACAGCGACAACACCAGCGCTGCCGCGCTGCGCTGGAAAGCGGCGTGAGCGTGCGGCCGAGCGGGCGCGCAGCCGATCAATTGCGCGAACTGAAATTCGAACGCGGCTACACCCAGCATGCGGAAGGCTCGGTGCTGGTGGGTTTCGGCGGGACGCGCGTGCTGTGTACCGCCAGTATCGAAGACAGCGTGCCCGGATTCCTGCGGGGTGCTGCGCAGGGTTGGGTCACCGCGGAATACGGCATGCTGCCGCGGGCGACGCATACGCGTTCCGCCCGCGAGGCCGCGCGCGGCAAGCAAAGCGGCCGCACGCAGGAAATTCAGCGTCTGATCGGCCGGGCGCTGCGCGCCGTGGTCGACCTGAAGGGACTCGGCGAGCGCACGGTGACCATCGACTGCGATGTGCTGCAGGCCGACGGCGGTACGCGCACTGCGGCGATCACCGGCGGCTTCGTGGCGTTGGCCGATGCCATCGATACCTTGCTGAAGCGGCGCGCCCTCGCCGCGAACCCTTTGCACGGCCAGGTCGCCGCGGTGTCGGTGGGCATCTATCGCGGCACGCCGGTGCTCGATTTGGACTATGCAGAGGACTCGAACGCCGAAACCGACATGAATGTGGTGATGAACAGCGGCGGCGGTTTCGTCGAAGTTCAGGGAACCGCGGAAGGCCATGCGTTTCGCCGCCACGAACTCGACCAACTGCTGGACTTGGCAACCCACGGTATCGCGCAATTGCATGCCGCACAGCTCAGTGCGCGCGCCGCCTAATGCTGGCGATCGCGCCGCAATGCTCGGACAGACTGCGACGCGGCGGTTGGTGATCGCCACCGGCAATGGCGGCAAGCTGCGTGAATTCCGCTCCTTGCTCGCCGGATTACCGTTCGAATTGACCAGCTCGGCGGAACTCGGTCTATCCCTTCCCGCGGAAACGGGCGCAACCTTTCTGGCCAATGCGTTGCTCAAGGCACGTCATGCCGCGAATTTGAGCGGCTCCGCGGCGATTGCCGACGACTCCGGGCTCGAAGTCGAGGCCTTGGGCGGCGCCCCGGGGATTTATTCGGCGCGCTATGCCGGCCCGGGCGCCGACGACGCGGCGAACAACGCCAAGCTGATACGCGCGCTGGCGGGTTTGCCGCACGAGCGACGCGCAGCGCGCTATCGCTGCGCGCTGGTGTTCGTCGAGGCTGCGGCGGAGGCTGCGCCGCTGATCGCCGAGGCGGACTGGCGCGGCTTCATTCTGGATACGCCGCGCGGCGGGGGCGGCTTTGGCTACGACCCCTACTTTTGGTTGCCCGACCTCGAAAAGACCGCGGCTGAACTGTCGGCCGAGGACAAGAATCGTTTGAGCCATCGCGGCAAGGCGTTGCGGGTGTTGCGCGATCAGCTGGGGGCGCGGCGGTGATCGGTGCGCCGCACGCCTTGCACGCCCAGCCGGCGTTGGACGCTCCTGCGTCGCAGGATGTACCCCTGACTCTGTATGTGCACATGCCCTGGTGCGTGCGCAAATGCCCGTACTGCGATTTCAATTCGCACCAGCTGAAATCGGGCCAACCCGACGCCGCGTATGTGGACGCGCTGATCCGGGATTTCGAACTCGAGGTGCCGCGGGTGCGCGGACGGCGGATCGACAGCGTATTTTTCGGGGGCGGCACGCCGAGCCTGTTCGAGCCTGCCGAATTCGCGCGCCTGCTCGCGGCGCTCAAGGAGCGGATCGAGTTCGCGGACGATGTGGAAATCACCCTCGAGGCGAACCCAGGGACGATCGAGCGCGGCAAGTTCCAAGGCTATGCGGACGCGGGAATCAATCGCGTATCCCTGGGTGCGCAAAGCTTCGACGCGCACGCGCTCAAGGCATTGGGACGTATTCATTGCGCCGAGGACACGCACCGAGCGGTCGAGGAACTGCGCGCCGCGAAGCTCGCCAATTTCAATCTCGACCTGATGTACGCGCTCCCGCAGCAAACCCTGGAACAAGCACTTAACGACGTCAAGATCGCCTGTTCACTCGCGCCCTCGCATATTTCCTACTATCAACTCACCCTCGAGCCCGGCACGGTATTTCATTCGCGGCCGCCTCCCTTGCCTGACGAGGATGCCGCTTGGCAAATCCAACTCGCCGGCCAGGAAATCCTGGCTGACCACGGCTACGCTCAGTACGAAGTGTCGGCGTACGCCCAAGGCGGAGCGCAATGCCGACACAACCTGAACTACTGGCTGTTCGGCGACTATGTGGGGATCGGAGCGGGCGCTCATGGCAAGTTGACCGAGAGGCTGCCTGAGAAAATCCGGCGCACCGTCAAGCCGAAGCAACCGCGCGAGTATCAGAGCGGGATTGGGCGGGCAACCCGCTGCGCCGGGGATGGCAGCTACATCGCCGCCGCGGACCTGCCGTTTGAATTCATGCTGAACGCGCTGCGCCTAAACGACGGATTTAGCAGCGATTGCTACTTTCGTCGCACCGGACTCGCACTACAAAACATCGATGCGAAACTGGCGCGGGCGAAGGATCGCGGCCTGTTGGAATCGACGGCCTGCGGGTGGCGACCGACCGCCCTCGGAAGGCGCTTCCTCAATGATCTGCAGGCGAGTTTCCTCGTTTAGGCTTATACACACCGACCTTCGGGCCCCGCACAAAGTGAGACCTACAGCACATTGCATCTGCAGTAGGTCAGATGCACTTCGTAATGCATTGATTATAAAAGAAAAAGTAGCCTGTCTATTTTTTGATCAAATCAACAATTACGCGATTTTTCCCCGCACGAGTCGCTTACGCGAGCTACCGTCCACAGACTTATCCACAGTTATTGTGGACAAATATGTGCAATGAAATGACACTTGTGGAGAGCTTCGGCTGCGCATATCATGCGCGACCCTGTTTTTGGCATTGAAACTGAAAGGTCTTGCCAACACATCAGGTTCTAAGGCGTGGCGTCGGCTTTTAAATAAGCGCTTCGATTCTGCCGCAACAGCTATACGAGGTTTCCATGAAAGCCGGCATCCATCCCGATTACAAACTGATCAAGGTCAGCTGCACTTGCGGCAACACGTTCGAAACGCGTTCGACCATCGGTCAAGATCTGCAGGTCGAAGTCTGTTCGAACTGCCATCCTTTCTACACCGGCAAGCAGAAAATTGTGGATACCGGCGGCCGCGTCGATAAGTTCCGCAAGAAGTATGCGACCGCGCCCGCCAAGCCTGCGACGCCGGCAAAAGCGGCGGCGCCGGCAAAAACCTGACAAGCAGTTCATGTCGCGAGCGGCGAACGCCGCTTGCAAGAGGCATTCGCAAAAGCGCATCGCGAACTCGCGACGTTTCTCGCTTCGGCGACCTATGCGCTTGATTCCGTTGTACGGCCGTGCAAGGCTGAGGGCTGAAACAATCGAAACATAGCCGTCGGATACAGCGAATGAGCACGAAATACGAACTCAAGAATCTCACGACCGGAAAGACCAGCCAGCTGAATGCCCTTTCCGGGACGATTGGCCCCAATGTGCTCGATATCTCTCATCTGACCAAGGACCAGGGCGTCTTCACCTTCGACCCTGGATTCATGGCCACCGCCAGCACTGAGAGCAAAATCACCTACATCGACGGCGACGCCGGCGTCCTTCTGTACCGCGGCTACCCGGTGGAGCAGCTGGCGAAGCAATCGAGCTTTCTGGAGGTGGCCACGCTCCTCATCACCGGTGCGCTGCCGACCAAGGCAGAACTCGACGCATTCACCGATTCGATCATGCGCCACACCATGGTGAACGAACAGTTGCTGGGGTTTTTCCGGGGTTTCCATCACGACGCGCACCCGATGGCGATGGTATCCGCGGTGGTGGCCTCGATGGCCGCTTTTTATCATGACACCACCCACATCGGCGATCCACGGCACCGAGAAATCTTCGCGCACCGGATCATCGCAAAGCTGCCGACGATCGCCGCCGCGGCATACAAGCACACGTTGGGCCAGCCGTTCATCTATCCGCGCAATGATCTGCAATACTCGCTCGAACATGCTCAACATGTTCTTCGCGGTTCCCTGCGAGCCGTACGCGATCGACCCGGTCGCCGCCGAGGCGCTCGATCTGCTGTTCATATTGCACGCCGACCACGAACAGAACGCCAGCACCTCGACGGTGCGGCTCGCCGGCAGCACCGGCTGCAATCCCTACGCGGCCATTTCCGCCGGCGTCTCCGCCCTGTGGGGACCCGCGCACGGCGGCGCCAATGAAGCCGTTCTCGACATGCTGGATGGCATCGGTTCGGTGGCGAACATCGACAAGTTCCTGGCAGCGCGTCAAGGATAAGAACGACAGCGTGCGCCTGATGGGCTTTGGTCACCGGGTCTACAAGAACTTCGATCCGCGCGCCAAGATCATCCGCGAGATGTGCTACCGGGTGCTGGAGAAAACTCGGCAAGAGCAACAATCCGCTGTTCGACCTGTCGCTCAAATTGGAGGAGATCGCTCTGAAGGACGACTATTTCGTGTCGCGCAAGCTCTATCCCAATGTCGATTTCTACTCCGGCATCATTTACAGCGCCTTGGGCATTCCCCGCTCCATGTTCACGGTCATGTTCGCGATTGCGCGAACCGCCGGCTGGGTGGCGCATTGGTGCGAAATGGTTTCGGATCCGCACATGAGGATCGGCCGCCCGCGCCAGCTCTACACCGGACCCACGCAGCGAGATTATCAGCCGATCGAAAAGCGCTAGACCGTGCCGGGCTCGAGCTTGGTCATGAAATGCGCGCCGCTTCTGCTGCTGATCGGTGCCATCGCCTCAGGCCAGGATGCCACCGTCCCCCCGGCACCCCACTCTCCGATTGTCTTGGTGCCGGAGAAAAACTATTGCGCGACGCGAGCGGATCCCGTCGCGGTCGGCAGCGTGCAGTGGAACGGCTGGGGCCGCGATCCGTTCAATACGCGCTATCAACCGGAACCGGCGATACGCGCCATGGATGTGCCGAAGCTCGCCCTGAAGTGGGCCTTCGGATTTCAGGGCGGCGACGATTTCGGCCAGCCCACCCTGGTGGACGGCAGGTTGTTCGTGACCAGTTCGGCCGGGCGTATCTACGCGTTCGACGCCAAAAGCGGCTGCACCTATTGGACCTATGACGCGCCCACGGGCAGCCGCACGGCGATTTCGATCGGCGAGCTGGGCCAGTCGAAGCGCGTGGCGATACCGCGAAAACTGAAACGCACGCTCGCGCATCTGGATGTCATCAAAGCGCCGAGCGCGGCATTTTTCGGCGACGACAGCGGCGCCGTGTACGCACTCGACGCGCAAAAAGGAACGCTGCTGTGGAAGACGCAGGTCGACACGCATCCCACGGCGCGCATCGTCGGAGCGCCCACCTTGGACAACGACCGGTTATATGTCGCCGTGGGATCCAGTGAAGACGGCAACACCGCAAATCCGAGTTACGGTTGCTGCACCTTTCGCGGCAGCGTCGCTGCGCTCGACATCGCCAGCGGCCGCGTTCTTTGGAAGAGCTATACCGTGCTCGAGGAGCCGCAGCCGACTCTCAAGAACGGCGCCGGCGTGCAACAATTCGGGCCTGCCGGCGCCGCCATCGTTTCCGCGCCCACCATCGACGCGAAGCGGGGCGTGCTGTACGTCGGCACGGGCCGCTCCACCACCGGCATCGAATTGTCGCTCACCGATTCGATCGCCGCGTTCGCTTTGAACGATGGCAAGCTGCGGTGGGTCAAGCAACTCAAGGTGATGGGGCGGCCTGCCTCCGGCGGCTTTACCAGTTCGCCGGTGTTGCGGACCCTGGCGAGCGGCAATGAGGTCATTTTGGCCGGCCAGCTCTCGGGCGAGGTCTATGGACTCGATCCGGATCACGGCGGCGAGATCCTATGGCAAGCCAAGCCCGGAGCCGGCGATGCGAGCCGCGAAGGGGGAGTCGCGTGGGGTACGGCGGCCGATCACCGCAGCTGGTATGTGGCGCTGTCGGGCTCGCTGGCCGACGCCGCCAACGTGAGCGGCAGCCTGTGGGCACTGGATCCCAAAACCGGCACGGCGCGTTGGCATACGCCATCGCCCGCTCCGGCATGTTCCTGGAGCGAGGGGCCGTGCTCGCATGCGCAATCGCAGGCGGTCACGGTCATGCCGGGCGGCGTGTTTTCCGGATCGCTGGACGGACACCTGCGCGCCTATTCGACCATCGACGGTAAGATTCTCTGGGATTTCGACACGGCGAAGCAATTCCAAACGCTGAACGGCGTGCGTGCCAGCGGCGGTCCTTTGGACCACGGCGGCGCGGCCATCGTCAACGGCGGCCGTTACATCATTTCCGGCAATACGCTGCTGGCTTTTCGGTCGACGGTAAATAGGACTATTCCCATGGCACGATGCGCGCAGAAGATTTTTATCAACGCAGGAGTATTCGTTCGCGGCCGCCGTTCTCGTCGCCGCCGATGTCGCCCATGCCGCCGATCAAGCCGAGGTCCCGGCGCTGGAAAACTCGGTGGTCAAGGTTTTCGCCACCATGCGCTACCCCGACCCCTTCAAACCCTGGACCAAGCAGGCGCCGAGCGAGGCCACCGCCTCGGGCGTGGTCATCGAGGGCAAGCGCATCCTGACCAATGCGCACGTCGTGCTGTATGCCAGCCAGGTGCAGATTCAGGCGAATGCCGCCGGCGACAAGCTGCCCGCCACGGTGGTCGCCGTCGCACCCGGCATCGACCTCGCGGTGCTGCAGCTCGACGACCCGAGCTTCTTCGACACCCATCCGCCGGTGGCGCGCGCCAGCGAGCTGCCGCAGATCAAGGATGCGGTGCTCGCCTACGGCTTTCCGACCGGCGGCACATCGCTTTCCATCACCAAGGGCATCGTGTCGCGCATCGAGTTCGTGCTCGTACAACTATCCGGTCTCCGGGCTGCGCATCCAGATCGATGCGGCGATCAATCCCGGCAACAGCGGCGGCCCTGCCATCGCCGGCGACAAAATGATCGGCCTCGCATTCAGCCGGCTCGGGGGCGACAGCCAGAATATCGGCTACATCATCCCGAACGAAGAAGTCGATTTGTTCCTCAAGGACATCGCCGACGGCCACTACGACGGCAAGCCCGGCATGCACGACGAGCTGCAGACGCTGGAGAATCCGGCGCTGCGCGCCTACCTGAAACTGGACAAGATCGCGTCGAGGGCATGGTCGTGCATCGGCCCGACAAGATCCGACGCCGTCTACCCGCTCAAGGAATGGGACGTGATGACCCGCATCGGCGACACGCCCATCGACAATCAGGGCATGGTCAAGATCGACGAGGATCTGCGGGTGAACTTCAACTACATGATTCAGAAGGTTGCCAAGGACGGCAAACTGCCGCTGACGCTCGTGCGCGCCGGCAAAACCCTGAAGATCGACCTTGCCGGTTTCGACCGAGTATCCGACGCTGGTCTCCGACCTGCACGGCGAATATCCCTCGTACTTCATTTACGGGCCAATGGTCTTTTCGCGCGCGACCCGGCAGTTTTTGGGCGCGATTGAAAACAATGCCAACTTGCTGCGCCTCTTGAGCTTCGTGAAGAGTCCGCTGGTCACCCGCGCGTTCGATCCGCCCAGCGACGATCTGCAGGAGCTGGTGATCATTTCCTCGCCGTTCTTCCCGCACAAGCTGGTGAACGGCTATTCGAATCCCGCCGGTTCGGTGGTGTACTCGGTGAACGGCACTCCCGTGAAGAGCCTCAAACATCTGGTGGCGCTGTTGCGCGACCTCAAGGATCCTTTCGTCACGCTCGAATTCGCCAGCAAGGGCGGCGAAGCGCTGGTTTTCTCGCGCCCCGCGCTGGCCGCCGCGACGGATGACATTCTCACCGACAACGGCGTACGGGCGCAGGGCTCGCCCGACATGCTGGCGGTGTGGCAGGCGAAAGCCGGCACCTCGTCCCAGTGATTTTCACTCGCGTAGCAGCCTCTTCCCGGGCGAATGCGCGAACCGGTCAACATCCGGCCGCTCAATTTCAGAGTGCCGGGGGCTAGTTCGCGTCGACCAGTTCCGACACTTCGCGCGCATCGGCGCGTTTCATGGGCCGCCCATCGACGGGCGAATAGGGCGATTGACGGATGCCGTCGATGGGAAACACGGTGGCATCGACAGTGCGGCCATTGGCCTCGAAGCGCAGGGCCGGGTAATTCACGCTGCGCTCCGCATCCATTTTCACGCGCCGCTCGTAGAATTCGTGCGGCACGCCCATCTCCATCAGCCGGATTGCGACCGATTCCGAGCGGTCGGCGAATAAATGCAGATTGATGTCGCTGTAATTGGTGGCCGTGCCGGTGAGCACCGAGCCCACCAGGCGAGGTTGGAACTCCGCCAAACATCCGCATGGTGTCGAGCGCGATGCGCCGCTGTTCCTTCAGCGTATGATCGTGGGTATCGCGCCCAAACAGCCGCTGGTGCGCGCGCAGCGCGGCTTCGATCTCGACGTTCTTCGGCAGCACCGCGACATCGTTGCACGCCGAGGCGATCGGCCGCCTTGCGCTTCGCCTGCAGGAAATCTTCGATGCCGTGTTCCGCCATGATGCGCGCGGCCTCCTGCGCGAGCGCGCGGCGCAGATCCTCAGCGCGCTGCGAAAACTTCTTAGCCATCGGTTATCTCGCGTGGAATGCTCGGACAGCGGCTTCTCACCATCGTTTATCGGCTTCGGGTTGTTCGGATTCTGACCCTCGTAGAGTTCCGGCTTGGGCAGCTTTCCCTCGATGAATTTCTCCATGATGCCGTTGGGGTCGTCGGAGCTGGCGAGCAAGCCGGTCTTCGGCGATATGCGCACGCTGACGATGCCGTCCGGGACCGGCACCCCATGTCTGGGAGCGCCCTCGAGCGCCTGCTGCATGAAATAGGTCCAGGTGGGAACCGAGACCCGTGCAGCCTTGCTCGCCTTCGCCCAAGGTGCGGTCCTGGTCGAAGCCGGTCCACACGGTGGCGACGATGTCGCCGTTGAAGCCATTGAACCAGGCGTCGTGAGAATCGCTGGTGGTGCCGGTCTTGCCGGCGATGTCGTCGCGATTGAGAGTGCGGGCACGCTGACCCGTGCCGCGCTTGATGACATCCGCCATCATGTCCGCCAGCAGATAGGCCACCTGGGGCCTGATGATCTGCGGCGCCAGATTCTTGACTGGAATCAATGTCTTGCCATCACGCGGGGCCTCGTCGAGCAAGGTGGCGTGGGCGGCGGACACCGGACTCCTCGGGCTAAGCCCCTCGGCTGGGTCGGCCCGCATTCGGGCGCAGGCAATGGCGGGGTTTGCCTGCTGCACGATCTTGCCATCCGCATCCTCCACCCGGTCGATGTAGTAGGAGCTGACTTTGAAGCCGCCGTTGGCGAAGGTCGAGTAGCCGATGGCCACCTGCAGGGGCTCAATTCCGCCGTGCCCAAGGCCAGGGTCAGATCGTCCGGCAGTTGCGATCTTATCGAAGCCGAACGCTCGTCACGTAGTCCCGGGTGTACTCGCCGCCGATGGCGCGCATCAGACGCACCGAGACCAAGTTGTCGGGAGTGGGCCAATGCGTCGCGCAGGCGCACCAGGCCCGTCAAACAGGTCCTCGTCCTCCTTCGGGCGCCACGCCTGCTCCATGCCGGCCTCGTCGATGACGATGGGCGCATCCAGCACGACGCTCGCCGGGGTATATCCCTTGTCGAAGGCGGCCGCATAAATGAAGGGTTTGAAGCCCGAGCCGGGCTGGCGCCGCGCCTGAGTCACGCGGTTGAATTTGCTCTGAAAATAATCGAAGCCGCCCACCAGAGCGACGATCGGCGCCGTCTTTCGGATCGACCGCCACCAGCGCGCTCTGGGCCTCCGGCACCTGCACGAACAGCAGGGACTCGGGCGTGCGTCCCACGGTGTAGATCACATCGCCGCGGCTCAAGATCTCCGAGGCTTGCACCGGCGGCCGGTCGACTTTCTCGTCGGGCAACTCGCGCCGGGCCCAGGACATCTTCTCCCAGGGCAGCGTGACCACGCCCAGATCCTTGACGTAGATTTTGGCGCTCTTGCGCCTCGACCTTCTCGAACGATGGCAGGCCTCAAGCCCGCCGATCATCGGGAAATTCCTCGAGCTGGGCGTCGAGTCTGCGCCGGCGTGGTTATCTTGGACAGATCGACCTTGGCGGTGGCGCCGCGGCAGCCATGGCGGCGGTCGTATTCCAGCAGCCCGGTGCGCAGCGCCACGGTGCCCGCCGGCCTGCAGGCGCGAATCGAGGGTCGTGATAGACCTTGTAGCCGGCGGTATAAATGCCGTCGCCGTACTTGGCCTGCATCTCGTTGCGCACCATTTCGGCCACATAAGGCGCATCGACCTCGATGGAAGCACCGTGCAGTCGGCGATTCCATGGGACGTCGCCTTGGCCTGGTCGTACTCGGCCTGGGTGATGTAGTGCAGCTCCAGCATGCGGCCCAGCACATGGGCGCGGCGCACGTTCGCGGCCTCCGCGTTGGCGACCGGATTGACCGTCGAGGGGGCGGTCGGGATGCCGGCCAGGGTGGCCATTTCTGCCAGGCTCAATTGATCCAGGCGTCTTGCCGAAGTACACCTCGGCCGCGGCGCCCACGCCGTACGCGCGCTGACCCAGGAAGATCTTGTTCACGTACAGCGAGAAGATCTCTTCCTTGGTGAATTCGGCCTCCATCAGCAGGGAGATGTAGATTTCGCTCATCTTGCGCTTCATGTCGCGCTGCGGGGTCAGGAACATGTCGCGCGACACCTGCATGGTGATGGTGCTGGCGCCCTGGCGGATGCCGCCGGCCTTGCAGATTGGCCAGCGCGGCCCGCAAAATTCCTTGCCAATCAACGCCATGGTGCCTGAAGAAGCGGTCGTCCTCGGTCGCCAGGAAGGCTTGGATCAGCTTCGGAGGGAGCTGGTCGTAGCGCACCGGGATGCGGCGCTGCTCGCCGATGGACGGCGATCAGCTGGCCGTCGCGGGTATAGACCCGCAGCGGCACCTGCAGCTGGACCTCCCGCAGGCTGTCGACGTCGGGCAGGGCGGGCCTCAAGTAGACATAAGCACAGACATTGGCGAAGACAAACAGCGCGATTGCGCCAACCAAGACGACACAAATGCGCGATATGAGAACCAGGTAACGTTTGGCCACAGAAAACCGTTCTAACTTATTGCGCCGGCGGACATGGGCAGGCATATTACCGCCGGTTACATGGGCATACTCATCGAAAGATGAGGACGCAAAGCCACCGGTCCACAGGGTCTGACAGCCTAGGACAGCGGGGTTGCCAGACCAAGCTTAACCAATCGCGCTAGGGAGATCATTAGGCGATAGAGGTCTGAATGGATGAATCGAGCCGCCTTCCAAGCGACGCTTGCGAGACTTGTCGTAGGTCTCACATTTGCGCGACCTGGCGCGGTTCAGGCGGCTCATTACCGTGAGTAGCTTCACGTTCCATTTAACAGTTTCTTGCTAACTTTGCTCGGTCATAGCTAATCTCGTGCACCAGTTTCGACCTCCAAGGTATTGAGCGAAAAGGGAAAATATCTTGTGTGGTCGCTAGGAAAAAGATATCGCCCGCTTCTGGGACTTGACATAACCACCTCGTCGGTGAAGCTCATCGAGCTCACGATGTCGGGTGGCCAGTACCGCGTTGAGTCGTATGCCGCGGAGCCGACGCCGCACAACGCCATCAATGAGAAGGCCATCGTCGATGCGGAAGCGGTCGGCGAAGCGATCCGCCGCGCGGTGAAGCGCTCGGGCGCCAAGAGCCGCCTCGCCGCCATCGCCATCTGCGGCGACGCCGCCATCACCAAAGTCATTCAGATGCCGAAGAGCTCTCGGCGAGAACGAACTGGAAGGTCAGGTCGAGATGCAGGCCGACCAATACATTCCCTTTCCGATGGAAGAAGTCAGCTACGACTATCAGGTCGTCGGCCCGTCGGAAAAGGATCCGGACATGCTGGACGTGCTGCTGGTCGCGACCCGCACCGAGAACGTGGAGCAGCGCCAGGCAGCGGTGCAGGCCTCGGGGCTCACCGCCCACCTCGTCGATGTCGAGGCCTTCGCGCTGGAGAACGCCTGCGCGCTGATGCGCCACCAAATGCCCGACGGCGGCGTCGACCGCACCGTCGCGGTGGTCGATTTCGGCGCCAGCAGCACCACTTTCAGCGTGCTGCGCGACCTGCGGGTCATCTATACGCGCGACTTCGCTTTCGGCGGCCAGCAGCTCACCGAGGAAATCATGCGCACCTACGGGCTCTCCATGGAAGAGGCCGGCCGCGCCAAGAAAGAAGGCGGCCTGCCGAGCAACTATCAGCCCGAGGTGCTCGATCCGTTCATCGACGACATGACCCAGCAGGTCAGCCGTTCACTGCAGTTCTACCTGGCCTCCGGCAGCGGCCGCTCGCAGCCGGATCAGATATTGATTTGCGGCGGCTGCGCCAACATTCCCGGCGTCGCCGACGTGATCTCCAGCCGCGTCGGCGTGCCGGCGGACAAAGGCGATCCGCTCGGCAACATGAAGGTGTCGTCCAAGGCCAAAGCCCAAGCAGTGGCGCGCGATGCCACCGCATTACTCACAGCCTGCGGCCTAGCGCTGCGCAGCTTCGACTAAAGAGTAGCCATGCCGCGTATTAATCTACTTCCCTGGCGCGAACAAGAACGTAAGGTCCGACGCCGCGAATTCATGGTCGCCGCTCGGCGGCGCCGCGTTTGCGGCGGTCGTCTTCGTCCTGGGCGGCAAACTGCTGTATTCCAGCTGGATCGATTCGCAGAACGCGAAGAACAATCTTCTGAAGAAGGAGATCGTCAAGCTCGACGCGCAGATCGCGGACATCCAGGACCTGGAAAATCGCAAGCAGCGGTTGGTCGCGCGCATGGAAATCATCGAGAAGCTGCAGCGCAAGCGGCCCGAAATCGTGCATCTGTTCGATGAACTGGTGAAGACGGTTCCGGAGGGCATCTACCTCACGCAAATCAAGGAAACCGGCAAGAAGCTCGAGATGAAGGGTGTGGCGCAGTCGAGCACCCGGGTATCGACGTTCATGCGCAACATCGATGCTTCGTCGTGGATGGACAACCCGCAGCTGCAGGTGGTCGAGACGGCCAAGGATTCGCCGAGCGGCGGCTCGAGCTTCACCCTCACCAGCGATGTGGTCGGCGTGGACGTGGACAACGGCGGCGAAACAACGGTTAAGAAGGTTGCGGCGAAATGAACTTCTTCGATCAACTTCGTACTCTCGATCCGCGCGACGTAGGCCGCTGGCCGGTGGCGGTGCGCGGATTCTTCGTGCTGCTGGTCTTTGCCGTGGTCGCGGCCTTCGGCTGGTACATGTTCGTCTGGAACGACGACCGGCCGCTGCTGCAGAAGGCGCAGGCGGACGAGCTGGATCTGCGGGCGCAATTCGAGAACAAACAGCAGCGGGCCGCCAACCTCGACGCCTATCGCGCCCAGCTCGGCGAGATGGAACGCAGCTTCGGCGCGATGCTGCGGCAATTGCCGGGCAAAACCGAGGTGCCGAACCTTTTGGTCGATATCTCGCAAACCGGCCTGGCCGCCGGCCTCACGAAAAATTGTTTCAGCCCGGCAGCGAGAAGAGCAACGGCTTCTATGCGGAACTGCCGATCAAAATCAAGCTGGTCGGCAGCTATCATGATTTCGGCCGGTTCGTGAGCGGCATCGCCGCGCTGCCGCGTATCGTGACGCTCAACGACATCCAAATTTCGCCGGTCGACGCCAAAGGCGGCTACGACAATCTGACCATGGATGTGACCGCCAAGACCTACCGCTACATCGAGGATCAAGGCGGCGGTGCGAAACCGGCGGCGAAGAAGGCGGCGGGAGGCAAGACGTGAGACAGATATCGAGTATTGGCGTCATCGGCGTCGTGCTTGCGGCCTTGGTCGCGGCCGGCTGTTCGGGCGGCCAATCGGATTTGCAGAAGTGGATCGAAGCCACCAAGAAAAAGCCGGGCGGCCGCATTCAGCCGCTGCCGGAAGTGAAACCCTACGAGTCCTATCGTGTATTCGGCCGGCAATCTGCGTTCGCCGTTCCAGCCGCAGGGCCCGAACGCTTCCAACGGCCTCGCCAGCGCGCGCGCGAACTCGCACCGCAATCGCGAATTCCTCGAAGGTTTTTCGCTCGACACGCTGAAGATGGTCGGCACCTTCAAAGTGGGCAACAATTTTTACGGGCTGGTGCAATCCAAGGACGGCCTTGTGCACAAGGTTCAGCCCGGCAACTACATGGGGCAGAACGACGGCAAAGTAACGGAAATAACCGGCGGGAAAATTAGCCTGGTCGAAATCATTCCGGATGGTCTCGGCGGCTACATAGAGCGACCGGCCTCGTTGGCATTGGCCAATTGAAGCCATAGGGAGAGGAAAGCATGATCAGAATTCAAGTACCGAGCGGCGATGCTGAGCGCGATGGCGCTGATCGCATTGGCTGCGATCAGCTTCACCGGCACGCGCCGCTGATCCGGTTCAGCTGCAATCAATCGACGTTCAAACCCTGACGGGTCAACAGGTGCAGCTCAAGCTGCACATGAGCGGTCCGGCGCCGGAGCCGCTGCCGTTCACCATCGACAAGCCCGCGCGCATTGCGTTCGACTTGCCGAACACCACCCTGGCCCTCGCTTCGCGCCGTATCGACGTGCGCTCGGGCGGCGTCGACACCGTGCTCGCCGCCGAAGCGAACGGCCGCACTCGCTTGGTTGTCAACGTAGATGCCTTGATGCCGTACACCACCAAAGTCGACGGCAACGACATCATCGTCATGCTGGGACAGCAGCCGGGCGCCGACGTCGGCAAGCCCGCCGCCGCGCGTGCGGCTGCCGCGAGTCAGTCGAATCCCGGCCGAGCGCGCGATTCGCACCATCGATTTCCGGCGCGGTGCGGACGGCACCGGCCGCGTCATCGTGCAGCTCACCGATCCGCGCACGCCGGTCAATGTGCGCCAGGAAGGCAAGCAGATCGTCGTGGACTTCGCCGGCACGGCGATGCCGAAGAATTTGATGCGCCGCTACGACGTGCAGGATTTCGCAACGCCGGTGCAGACCGTCGATGCGATCCGCGTGGACGGCAGTTCGCGCTTGGTGATCAGTTCGCAGGGCGATTTCGAACAGCTGGCCTACCAGTCGGACAACCAATACACCGTCGAGATCAAGGCTTCCTCGAAGCGCACCGCGGGCACCGAGGAGAAGAAGGAATACACCGGCGAGCGGTTGACCCTGAACTTCCAGGACATCGATGTGCGATCGGTATTGCAGCTGCTCGCGGATACCAGCGGCCAGAACATCGTCGTCAGCGATTCGGTGAGCGGCAATCTGACGCTGCGCTTGCAGAATGTCCCCTGGGACCAGGCGCTCGATATCGTGTTGCGCACCAAGGGCTTGGACAAGCGCCGCCAGGACAACGTCATCATCATCGGCCCCACGGAAGAACTGGCCTCGCGCGAGAAAGCCGAATTGGCGGCGCACAAAGAGGTGCAGGAACTCTCGCCGACCCATACGGAATTCATGCAGGTCAACTACGCCAAGGTCTCCGACCTGGCGAAGATTGATCAACCGTCGCCAGGAATGCGCAAGAACTCCATGCTGTCGCCGCGCGGCCACCTGTCGATCGATGAGCGCACCAACACCCTCTTGGTGCAGGACACATCGGAAAACCTGGCGGACATCCGCCGCCTGGTGCAGACCTTGGACGTGCCGGTCAAGCAGGTGTTGATCGAAGCGCGCATCGTCATCGTCAGCGATACCTTCGAGCGCGACCTGGGCGCGCGCTTCGGCGTCAGCACGGCGCAGTCGAACGGCACCAACGGACTTCTGGCCGTTTCCGGCAATGGCGCCGGGGCGAACATCGATCCGTCGGCATCCGGTCTCGGCAGCGCCTCTTTCGTCGGGGACCACCCTCGATAACCGCTATCAGGTCAATACGCCGGCCGCGAACACCAACGGCAGCATCGGCATCTCCTTGCTGGGCGGCAGCTACGTGGTCGATCTGGAACTGTCGGCGGCGCAAGAACGAGGGCAAGAGCGAAACCATCTCCTCGCCGCGCGTCATCACCGCGAACCAGAAGCAGGCCACCATCATGCAGGGTGTCGAAATTCCCTATCAGGAATCGGCATCGAGCGGCGCCACCACGACGCAGTTCAAGGACGCCGTGCTGTAGCTCAAGGTGACGCCGCTGATCACACCCGACAATCGCGTGATCCTGGATCTCGACGTGTCCGACGACTCGGTCGGTCAGCAGGTCACCAGCGCCACCGGCGGCAGCGTGCCCTCCATCGACACCCGGCAGATCATCACGCAGGTGCTGGTAAACGACGGCCAGACCGTGGTGCTCGGCGGCATTCTCGACACCACCAAGTCGAAGGCGGCGAACAAGGTGCCGTTCTTCGGCGATATCCCGTTCCTCGGAGCGCTGTTCCAGAGCACCACGGACATCAACAACAAGACCGAATTGTTGATTTTCATCACGCCGAAGATCCTGCGCGAGGGCTCGAATCTCTACTGACGCCGGCGCGGGTTGGCGGATTTGTGCAGGGGCGCCCCGCGGCGCCCCTTATTTTTTTAAGAGGCAATCAGGCGCACGGCGCGGTCCGCTATGATCAGCGGCGATCATGCTCAGCAAGCGCAATGTTTTCCTAATCGGACCCATGGGATCCGGCAAGACGGCGGTGGGTCGGCATCTGGCGCGCCTGTTGAGCTACACATTTCATGACAGCGACGCGGACATCGAGGCAAAAACCGGCGTGGACATACCATTCATTTTCGAGAAGGAGGGCGAAGCCGGTTTTCGCCTCCGCGAGCGCGAATCCATCGATCGGCTGACCCGCTTGGACGCGATCGTATTGGCGACCGGCGGCGGCGCCGTGCTCGATCCGGCGAACCGCGCCGCGCTCGCCGAGCGCGGGGTGGTGGTGTATCTGGCGACTTCGGTCACTCAGCAGATCGAGCGCACCCGCCATGCACGGCATCGGCCGCTGCTGCACGACACCGATCCCGAGCGCAGACTCAATGAGCTGATGGACCGCCGTGCCGAGTTGTATGCCGAGATCGCCGACCTCACCATCACCACGGACAGGCGGCGCGTGCAGCTCGTTGCCGAGGAAATCCATCAGCAATTGCGCCGCACGCAGAAACCTTAAGACAGGCTCCCAAGCTTCGTATAATCAACCTGTGCAAACGCTTCATGTCGAGTTAGGCGCTTCCAGCTACCCGATCACGATCGGTCCGGGTCTGTTGGCGGACCGCGAGCTGTTGGAGCGCCAGATTGCCGGCCGCGACCTGCTGATAGTGACCAATACCACGGTCGCCAAACTGTACCTGGCAAAGCTGACAGGCAGCTTTTCCCAACGGCATATCGCCGAATGCATCCTGCCGGACGGCGAGCAGCACAAGACGTTGCAGACCGCCGGCTGGGTGCTCGATGCGCTGGTCGCCAACAAAATGAACCGGGACGCCACGGTGCTGGCCCTGGGCGGCGGCGTCGTCGGGGACATCGCCGGGTTCGCCGCGTCTTGCTACCAGCGCGGCATCGGCTACGTACAAATGCCGACGACGCTGCTCGCGCAGGTTGACTCCTCGGTCGGCGGCAAGACCGGTGTGAATCACTCCGGCGGGAAGAACCTCATCGGTGCCTTCTACCAGCCGCAAGCCGTCATCGCCGACACGGATGCGTTGCGAACCTTGCCGGACCGGGAGCTGATCATCGGGACTCGCGGAAGTGATCAAGCACGGCGCGGTCTGGGATCCGTTGTTGTTCGCGTGGCTGGAGAAGCAGCTTCCGCAGCTGCTCGCGCGCAACACCGAGGCCCTGACCTATGCCATCGGCCGGTCCTGCGAGATCAAGGCGACCGTGGTTGCGCGCGACGAGCGCGAACGCAACTTGCGCGCGATTTTGAATTTTGGCCACACCTTTGGCCACGCCATCGAGGCGGCGACTGCGTACGAGAAATATCTGCACGGCGAGGCAGTGGCGTTGGGAATGATCATCGCTGCGGACCTGTCCTGCCGTCTCGGGTTGATCGACGTGGGGGGCAAGGAGCGTCTGCGCGACCTTGTGGCGCGGGCCGGATTGCCGACCGAGGCGCCGCGCATCGGCGCGGCGCGAGCGCTACGATTTGATGCAGATGGACAAGAAAGTCCAAGCAGGCGCCATACGCCTCGTGCTGCTGGAGAAGCTCGGCCGCGCCATCGTCACCGACCAATACGCCAAGGATGCGTTGGAAGCGACCTTGGCGGAGCATTTCAAATGAGGGGGGGCCTCGCATGAGCGTCCTCGCGCCGTTACGCGGCTCATGCGGAACACTCCCGCGGCCGGCGCCATCCCGAGCCCGCACCCGAATACCGCTCGGAGTATCAGCGCGACCGCGACCGCATCGTTCATTCCACCGCATTTCGCCGCCTGGTCTACAAGACCCAGGTTTTCGTCAATCACGAGGGCGATCTGTACCGGACCCGGCTGACCCATTCGCTGGAGGTCGCGCAGATCGCGCGCACCGCCGCGCGCGCGCTGAGCTCAACGAGGTACTATCCGAAGCCATCTGCCTAGCCCACGATCTTGGGCATACGCCATTTGGACATGCCGGGCAGGATGCGCTGAACGAATGCATGAGCGATTTCGGCGGCTTCGAACACAATCTGCAGTCGCTGCGCGTGGTCGACGAGCTCGAGGAGCATTACGCCGAATTCGACGGGCTGAACCTGACCTTCGAATGCCGCGAGGGAATTCTCAAGCATTGTTCCTACAACAACGCCCTTCTGCTCGGCGACGTCGGCGAGCGCTTCATCCATCGCCAGCAGCCGGGGCTCGAGGCGCAACTTGCGAATTTTGCCGACGAAATCGCCTACAACAATCATGATGTGGAGGATGGCATCCGTGCCGGCCTCATCAGCGTCGAGCAGCTGTTGGCGGTCGAGCTGTTCCGCGGCTTTCACGACGAAGTGCGGGCAAAATACCCGGACACTCGCCGGCCGGCGGCTCGTTTATGAGATCTTGCGGCGTATGATCAACCGTTTGGTGACCGACCTGATCGATTCGTCCACGGCGCGTCTCGAGCGCCTCGGGAGTACGCTCGATCGCCGAAGTCAGGTCGCATCCCAGGGCCGTTGATCGGCTTCAGCGATGACCACGCGAGAACTGAACGCATGCGCTGAAGACATTCCTGCGCGAACAGCTTTACAAGCACTACAAAGTGCAGCCGCATGACCGCCAAGGCGCGCCGCGTGGTGCGCGAATTGTTCGAGGCGTTTTTCACCGATCCCGGCCTGATGCCCGACGAACACGAGGCGACGCACCCGTCTGGAACTGGTACAAGGGGCCCGCCGGGCGCGCGCGTGCCGTGGCCGACTACATCGCCGGCATGACCGACCGTTACGCGATTCTGGAGCATCAGCCGTCTGTTCGATCCCAGCGAGCGGACGTGATGAAAACGAGCGATTCATGAGTGCAACGCTGAAGAACGACCTGCTGCTGCGCGCCCTGCTGCGCGAGGCCACGCCGCGCCGGCCGATCTGGCTGATGCGCCAGGCGGGCAGGTATTTGCCCGAATACCGCGCTACGCGCGCGCGCGCGGGCGGGTTTCTCGAGATGTGCACGAATCCCGAGATCGCCTGCGAAATCACGCTGCAGCCCGTCAATCGTTATCCGCTCGATGCCGCCATTTTGTTTTCCGACATCCTCACGATTCCCGCATGCCATGAATCTGGGTCTGGAGTTCGAAGCCGGCGAAGGCCCGAAGTTCGAGCGGCCGGTCAGGACTTGCGCCGATATCGACAAGCTCGGCGTGCCCGATCCGGGACGCGAGTTGAAATACGTCATCGGACGCCGTGGCGCTGATGCGGCGCGAGTTGGCGGGGCGTGTCCGCTTTGATCGGCTTTGCGGGCAGCCCGTGGACGGTGGCAACGTACATGGTGGAGGGCGGCAGCAGCAAAACCTTCGGCCTGATCAAGCGCATGATGTACGAGTCGCCGCGCGAGTCTGCATCGGCTGCTGGATCTGCTCGCAAAGGCCACGATTCTTTACTTGAACGCGCAGATCGCCGCCGGCGCGCAGGCGGTCATGCTGTTCGATACCTGGGGCGGCGTACTGACCCCGGCGCAATACGAAGAGTTCTCGCTGCGCTACATGGCCCAGGTGATCGACGCGCTGACGCGCAAGGCAGAGGGGCGCAGGGTTCCGAACATCGTTTTCACCAAGGGCGGCGGCGCGTGGCTTGCCAAGATCGCCGCGATCGGCTGCGATGCGCTGGGCGTCGATTGGACCACGGACTTGAGCGAGGCGCGAAAAGCCGTCGCGGGACGCGTGGCGCTGCAGGGCAACCTCGACCCATCGGCGCTGTTCGCGCCGCCCGAAACCTTGCGCGCCGAGACTCTGCGGGTGCTCGAGAGCTACGGCGCGGGACCCGGACACGTATTCAATTTGGGGCACGGCATCACCCCGGATGTCGATCCGGAGCGCGTCGCGCTGCTCATCGAGACGGTGCGAAACCACCCGGTCGGTTAGCGCCAATCGGGCTGCGGCAGCGCTATTACCGCTGCGGATCCGGAGGCGCCGCCGGCGCAGGGGTGGCGGAGCCGCCGCCCGCGGAGGCGCGCAGCTCATCGCGCAACGCCCGGCGCAGAATCTTGCCGACGTTGGTCTTCGGCAATTCGCTGCGAAAATACACGTGCTTCGGCACTTTGTAGCCGGTCAGTTCTTTGCGGCAAAACGCGATCAATGCTTCGGCGGTGAGACCCGGGTCCTTTTTCACGACGAACAGCGCCACCACCTCGCCGGAGTTCTCGTCCGGCTGCGCCACCGCGGCGACTTCCAGCACTCCGGGATGCGCCGCGACGACGCTCTCGACTTCATTGGGATAGACGTTGAATCCCGACACCAGGATCATGTCCTTCTTGCGGTCCTCGATGTAGACGAAGCCCTTTTCGTCCATGCGGCCGATGTCCCCGGTGCGCAGCCAGTCGCCGAACATGACCTTTTCGGTTTCGTCGGGCCGGTTCCAGTAGCCGCGCATGACCTGCGGTCCGAACACGCAGATTTCTCCGACGCCGTTGACCGGCAATTCCTCGCCGGCGTCGTCGCGGATGGACACGTCGGTCGAGGAGATCGGCAGGCCGATCGATCCGTTGAAATCGCAGGCCGATGGGATTGATGCAGGTCACGCTCGGCGAAGTCTCGGTGAGCCCCCAGGCCTGGGCGATCGAATGTTGCCGGTCACTTTCTTCCAGCGTGCAGCCACGACCGCCTGCACCGCCATGCCGCCGCCCAAGGTGCTGCGCAGGGCGCTGAAGTCCACCGCTGCGAAGCCCGGGCGTGTGCAGCAGCGCGTTGAACAGCGTGTTGACGCCGCTGATGAAGTAGAACTTGTACTTCTTGAGCTCCGCCACGAACGCCGGAAAATCGCGCGGATTGGTGATCAGCACATTGCGCGCGCCCAAGCGGCACGAACAGCAGGCAATTAGCGGTGAGCGAGAAGATGTGATACAGCGGCAGCGCGGTGATCACGACGCGGCCGCCGCCTGCTGCAGCGCCGGCCTGATCCACGCGCATCGCCTGCAGCACGTTCGCCACCATGTTGCGGTGGGTAAGAACCGCCGCCTTGGCGACGCCGGTGGTGCCGCCGGTGTATTGCAGGAAAGCGATGTCCTCCGGACCCAACGCGACCGCGGTCCATTTTCGAGCCCGAGCCCGCTGCCCAAGACCGCTCTTGAAGGACACGGAACCGGGGATGTTCCAGGCCGGAACCTGCTTGCGCACGTGACGCAGCACGAAGTTCACGATCCAGCCGCTTCGGCGATCCCAGCATATCGCCCACGCCGGTGACGAGCACCTGTTTCAAACCGGTACGCGGCGAGCACCTGCTGCAGCACGTGCGCGAAATTCTCGACGATGACGATGGCCTTCGCGCCCGAGTCCTGCAGCTGATGCTCGAGCTCGCGCGGCGTGTACAAGGGATTGGTGTTGACGACCGACCATGCCGGCGCGCAGCGCGCCGAACAGGGCGATGGGATATTGCAGAATATTGGGCATCATCAATGCGACGCGGTCGCCGCGCGCCAGGCCGGACTTCTGCTGCAGCCATGCCGCAAAGGCGCGGCTGAGCGCGTCGAGCTGCGCGTAGCTCAGCGTGGCTCCCATGTTGGTAAACGCGGGCAACGCCCGGTAGGTCGCGCAGAGCCTCTTCGAATCGCTTCCTGAAGCGAAGGATACGCGTCAGGGTCGATGTCCGCCGGCACGCCGGGCGGATAATGATTGAGCCAATTTCGATCCAGCTGGCAGGCCTCTTTGATTTGTCAGGCGTGTATAGCATCCGCGTTGGATGCCAGCAACGTCGGCAGTTCCCATGCTGTTTCCATGCGCTTCGCGCAAATTTCCATGCGCTTCGCGCAACTGTCAACGAAGCCGAGGCGGCCCCGGCCTTTGGTTGCTCGCTACGCGAGCAATTGGACAGCGCTATTGCAGCGCTGCGGCTTCGAAATTGTCGAATGCCGTGAACCGCGGGCCGCCGGCGCGGTCACACCGGCATCCGTAATTTGGATAGGCAAGACGCAACGCGGGGCGCACACTTGAGGCAAGGAACTGGAATAATGATCAAATGCGCTTCGTAGCCGCAGTTGGCCTGTGCCTGACGCTGTCCGGTTGCGTCATCGGCAGCGGTCCATGTCTATGGCTGCAGGTCAGACACGACTTCACCGGGCACGTGCACTTTCGCGAATTCCCGCGCAGCGATGGCGTCGATAAGGTGCCGATACTGATATTGGACAAGACCCAGTACATGTATGCGCCGCCGCAGAGTTTCCACTGCCTTCCCGCGAACGATCTGCAGCTGGTCGGCGTGAGCGAATTTCCGCAGAGAATCGACGAAGGTCCCGGGTCATCGTCGATGGCAAGGTGTTCGAAGGGGTGGCGCAGGGTCAGCACACCCGTTTCGTCATCAACGTCATCAGCATCCTGCCGCTCCGGGACAAGCGTTGAGCGGCAATCGACATTGTCTGAAAATCGGTTTACAATCCCTCGTCCGGACCAAAACTAATCCAGGGAGTAAGCTTTAATGAAGAACAGAACTATAGCCGGTCTGATCGCGCCGCCTCTGTTGGTCTTCGCGATGGCGATGCCGAGCCTGGCGGCGACTCCGCCACCACCACCTGCAAGGACGGCACCACCTCCACCTCCACGGGCAAAGGCACCTGCAGCGGCCACGGCGGCGTGAAGAAGGCGGCCCGGCTGCAGCCGCCGCCCCCGCGGCGAAGACGCCCGCGGCGCCCAAAACAGCGGCACCGCAGGCGGCGCACGACCACTTGCAAGGACGGCACCACCAGCACGGTCGACGCGGCAACGGCACTTGCAGCGGCCATGGCGGAGTGCAGAAGGCCGCGAAGTCCAAAGCGGCAACCGCCGCAACGACCGCCGCACCGGCAGCCGCGGCGGCGCCGGCTGCAGCATCGACTACGGCGGCCAAGTCGGCCACCGCGACCGAAGTCAGCGCCCACCGCCGCTGCCGGCAACACCGATCCCACCGGAGCGACCGCAAAGTGCAAGGACGGCACCTATTCGAAGTCCACGCACCACAGCGGCACCTGCTCCAGCCACGGCGGCGTGGCCGAGTGGCTGACGGCCGCGAAATAGTTATTTCCTCGCGCAGCAGCGGCTTCAAGGCGGGCCAAACGTTGTCGAGCAGGATGGGCTGACCTTCGGCGTTGGGGTGGATGTCCGTCGGACTGCATAAGTTCCGGCGACAGGGCGATATTGGCGAGCAGGAAAGGCACCAGGCGCAGGTTTCTTCTCGCCGCCAAATCGCCGAATACCGCGGCGAATTGCTTGGTGTATTCGGGTCCATAGTTGGGCGGCATGCGCATCCCCAGCAGCAAAACCTTCGCGCCGGCCGCGGTGCCAGATTCGACCATCTGCGCCAGATTGGCGCGCATTTGCGCGATCGGCAGCGCGCGCAGGCCGTCATTGCCGCCCAGTTCCAGGATGACGATGCTGCGGATGATGCAGTTTCAAGCGCGCGCGGCAGGCGCGCCAGGCCGCCGGCGGTCGTTTCGCCGCTGACGCTGGCATTGACGACTTGGTAACCGTACCCTTGCGACTTGAGCCTCGTCTGCAGCAATGCCACCCAGCCTTGTTCTACGCGCGGCAGCCCGTAGCCGGCACTGATGCTGTCGCCGAACACGAGAATCACCGGCGCTTCGGCGCGAGCCGAAGCGGATGCAACAGATCAACACGCACAAGGCCAAAAGCCGTTTCACGAGCGCTCCTAAATGCCAGATCAAATCGTTCTCGAAGCCAGGAATGTCTCCAAGACCGTGGCCAGCCCCGAGGGCGCGCTCACCATTCTCGCCGATGTCAGCCTCACTGTGCGAACCGGCGAAACCCTGGCCATCGTCGGCGCCTCCGGCGCGGGTAAATCCACGCTGCTGGCGCTGCTGGCCGGACTCGATTCGCCGAGCACCGGCCGCGTGCTGCATCGCGGGCATCGATTTCACGCGAGCTCGACGAGGACGGCCGCGCGGCCATGCGCGGCAAGCATGTCGGGTTCGTGTTTCAGTCATTTCATCTGATCCCCTCGCTGACGGCGATCGAAAATGTCATGTTGCCGCTGGAACTCGGCGGCCGGCGCGACGCGCGCCAGGCCGCGCGCGCGGCGCGCTGGAGCAGGTGGGGCTGACGCCGCGCATCGCGCATTATCCGAAGCAGCTGTCCGGCGGCGAGCAGCAGCGCGTCGCGATCGCGCGCGCTTTCGTGACGCATCCGGCCGTGCTGTTCGCGGACGAGCCCACGGGCAATCTGGATACCGGCCACGGGACAGCGCATCACCGACCTGCTGTTCGACTTGAATCGCAGCTCGGCGCAGCACCTTGGTGCTGGTGACGCACGATCGCGCGCTCGCGCAGCGCTGCAGCCGCGTGCTGGAACTCGATGCCGGCCACACGGTGAACGGCTCATGATGCAGGTCGCTGCGCTTCGCCTTGCGCAATCTCTGGCGCGATCTGAAATCCGGCGAGCTGTCGGTGTTGCTGCTGGCGCTGATGGTGGCGGTGCTGTCGCTGACTGCCGTGGGCTTTTTCACCAGCCGCATCTCGCAGGGCGTGCGCGCCGCAGGCCGCCGAAGTGCTGGCGGCGGATCTGCGGCTGGAATCGCCCGATCCCATTCCCGCAGCGCTACTTCGCCGAGGCGCGGCAGCGCGGGCTTGCGCAGCGCGCGGGTCGTGACCTTCCCCACCGCGATATTCAGCGGCGATGCTGAGCCAGCTCGCGGCGCTCAACGCGGTGACGCCGGGCTATCCGCTGCGCGGCCGCGTGCGCATCGCGCGACGCGCCGTTCGGCGCGCGCGCGCGTCACCGACCGCATTCCCGGCCGCGGCGAGGTCTGGATCGACGCGCGCATCATGGCTCAGCTGAAGATCGCGCTGGGCGCGACGCTGCGCATCGGCGCGGCCTCCTTTCGCGTGACGGAAGTGCTCGACTACCGGCCGGACCAAGGCACGGGCTTCGTCAATCTGGCGCCGGCCGTGCTGCATCAACTACGACGACGTGGCATCGACCCAGCTGATCCAGCCCGGCAGCCGCGTGACCTACGCGGCCCTGTTCGCCGGGCCGCCGGCGGCGGTCGCCGCGTTCCGCGAATACTTGAGTCGCACCAAGGCGCCGGGTGAGCGCCTGCGCGAGGTGGACGAATCGAGCCGGCAGCTGAACTCCGCCATCGACCGCGCCAGCCGATTTCTCAATCTGGCCAGCCTCGCCTCCGTGCTGCTGGCCGCGGTGGCGGTGGCCATGGGCGCGCGGCGCTACGCGGCGCGGCACATCGACGCCGTGGCCTTGATGAAGTGCATGGGAGCCTCGCAAGCGCTTCGTGCTGTCGATTTCCATCATCGAGCTGACGCTGCTGGCGCTTGTCCGCGGTCGCCATCGGCGCGCTCGCTGGGGTATCTCGCGCAGTCGGGCTTGCCTGGCTGCTGCAAGCGATCTCATCCGCACCGAGCTGCCGCCGGCTTCGCTGGCGCCGCTGCCCGTCGCGCTGGTGACGGTGCTGGCCATGCTCATCGGCTTCGCGCTGCCGCCGCTGCTGCAACTGAAAAACACGCCGCCCGCGCGGGTGCTGCGCAAGACCGTGAGCGCGCCGCCGCTGCGCTACGGCTCGAGCTACGTGCTGTGCCGCTGGCGGCGCTGTTCGCGATTCTGTGGAGCCTGGTGCGCGACACCGAGCTGGTGGTTGAGCGTGCTCGCCGGCGTGCTGGGCGTCGGCGTCGCGCTGACGCTGGCGGGCTATGGTCTGGTGCGGCTCACCGGGCCGCCTGCGCGGCGGCGTCGGCGTCGCGTGGCGCTATGGGCTCGCCAATGTCTCGCGCCGCGGCGGCGGCAGCGTGGTGCAAATCGTCGCGTTCGGCCTGGGGTTGATGGTGCTGTTGCTGCTCGCGGTGGTGCGCGGCGATCTGCTGGCCGATTGGCGGCGCAGCCTGCCGGCCGATGTGCCCAACAATTTTCTGGTCAACATCCGCCCGGAGGAGCGCCAAGCCGCTGCAGCGATTTTCTGAGCTCGCACGGATTCGGCGCGCCGGCGATGTATCCCGATGGTGCGCGCGCGCATTACCGCCATCAACGGCGTGCCGCAGCGAATCGCTCAAGCTCCAGCGGCGATCGCGGCCGCGGCTTCCTGCGGAGCGGGAGCAAAATCTCACCTGGTCCGCCGACTCTATGGAGGACAATCAATTGATCGCCGGCCGCTGGTGGACGGCCGCCGAGTGCCGGCAAGCCGCTGGTGTCCATATCGACCGAATATCAGGAGGCGCTCGCATTTGAAGCTCGGCGACAAGCTGCAGTTCGATGTCGCCGGAGAGCCGCTGACCGTGCAGGTCGCCAGCATCCGCAAGATCCGCTGGGACAGCTTTCCGGCCGAATTTCTTCCTGGTGTTTCCGCCGGGCCTGCTGGACGGCGCCGCGGGCACCTACATGACCAGCGTTTACCTCACCCCCGCGCAGCGGCCGGCGCTGGCCGACCTGGTGCGGCAGTTCCCGACGGTTTCGGTGTTCGACGTCGATGCCATCCTCAAGCAGATCCGCGACATCATGGATCGCGCCTCGCTTGGCGGTGCAGTACGTGTTTCTGTTCACGCTCGCGGCCGGAGTCGTCGTGCTGCTGGCGGCGGTGCAATCGACCCGCGACGAGCGGCGCTATGAAAGCGCCATGCTGCGCACCCTGGGGGCGAGCCGGATCACGGTGCTGCAGGGCGTCGCCGCCGAGTTCTCGGCGCTGGGATTTCTCTCCGGTACCCTGGCGGCATTCGGCGCCAGCGCGATCGGCTGGATCCTGGCGCGACGCCTGTTTTCGCTCGAATTCACCCTCGACCCCTGGGTATGGGCCGTCGGCCTGGTGTGCGGCACCGTTCTCGTGGGCGTCAGCGGCACGCTGGCCACGCGCCGCGTGGTGAACACACCGCCCATCGTGACGCTGCGGGACGAATGAGCCAGTGCGAGCGCAGGCGCGCTAGCTGACTTCGAGGATCAGCCAGCCGATGGGAATGGGATCGCCGCGGGGCGGCAGCGCTTCGATGCGCACGCGTGTAGATGCCGGCCGCCAGGCCGGTGGAGTTCAAGCGTCATCCGCAACTCGCTGTTGGAATCCTTGAGCAGGTTGTTGATGATCAGCGCGCGTCCCTGATCCTGCTTGTCGACGATCATGCGAAACTGCATCAATTTTTTGGTGTAGCCCAGATCGATGTGCAGATCGATGAGCAGCGGCGCGGCGCTGCTCACGACGATGCGTGCATGGTCGATGCCGGGCGCGCGGTCGGGAGCGACGTACTGATCGCTGTCTCGCTGGCCGGCTGCACCAGCGGCCCCTGGCGTCAATGCGCGCCTTGGTGTCCTCGAGCTCGCCGCTGCAGCAGATGTACTTGCCCAGCAGCGCCCAGAAGGCCACCAAACTCACGAAGGCGACGGCGGCCAATCCGATCAGCACATAGGCGCTCTTCCACCAAGGCGGCTTCGGCTCGCCGCAGATCCTGCGGCTGGCCGCTCGCTTCCAGCAACTTCAGGCTGGCATGGGCGCGCTCGGACAGCTTGAGATTCGTTCAGATATTCGGGATGCGCGCGGCACCATTTCTCGAGATCGCGGGCACCCTTGAAGGGCAGCTTGTTCTCCAGATAGCGCTCGATGAGCTTGTGATCTTCGATGAATTTCTTGTCGAAGCGCGGCGCAAGCGGCGCGGATTTTGCGGCTGATTTTGCTTCAGGGATGGTGCGGGCATTCATGGCGAAACAGTCCTTATCGCGCTATTTTGCCGCGTCGGCGCCGCGCAATATGTGAAATGATCGGCATATGGGCCCCGCGCTGCGGCGGGGCTGAGACAGCCGTCACGAATTGGCGATGCGGCCGTTGAACTCCTTGCGGCGCACCACCGGTTCGCGGTGCGCGGTTGCCATGACCTCGCAGACGGCGCCGATTGCGGCCTCGCGGGTGCTCGACTTGCGCCACACGGCGCCGACGGTACGCGACGGCGCAGGATTGCCGAATTGCCGCATGGCCAGGCCGCGCTGCGATCCGAATGGCGATTCCACCGCGATTTCGGGCAGCAAGGTGATCCCGAGTCCGGCCACCACCATTTGACGCAACGTCTCGAGGCTGGTGGCGCGAAAATCCTCCGCCTCGCGCACGTCGACGCGGCTGCAGACCTCCAGCGCCTGGTCGCGCAGGCAATGGCCGTCCTCCAGCAAGCAGCAGGGTCTGGCCCTTCAAGTCCGGCCACCTTGATGGTGGATTTGGCGGCCAGCGGATGATGGGTGGGCAGCGCCACCGTGAAACGCCTCCTCGTACAGCTCGCGGGACTCCATGCCATCCTGCAGCGACCGGCAGCGCCACGACTCCCAAGTCGATCTCGCCGTCGCGCAGGCGCTTCAGCAGGGTCTCGGTTTGGTATTCGTACAGCATGAGGCCGAGTTGCGGCAGCGCCTTGCGGATCTTTCTGCATGACGCGCGGCAGCAGATAGGGCCCGATGGTGGGGATCAACGCCGACCTTGAGCTTGCCGGCGAAAGGATCGGTGTTGTTGCGGCGCGAGCGCGACGATTTCGTCGCTTTCGTTCAGCATGCGCCGCGCGCGCACCACGATCTGCTTGCCCACCTCGGTGAGCTGCACGTTCTTCGGCTGGCGTTCGACCAGCTTGACGCCGAGATAGTCCTCGAGCTTCTTGAGCTGCGCCGACAGGGTGGGCTGGCTCACGAAGGTGCGCTCGGCCGCCCTGCCGAAATGGCCGGTGTCCGCCAGCGCCACCAGATATTTGAGATCCTTGAGATTCATGGAATTTGCTCGCCATATCGATAGAGAATCTATCAAAATCAATCATTATAATCAATTTCACTAATCGAACGCGCGCGCTGCTAGCATGGCTGCCAAGTTTCAAAACCTGCCTGACGAGGAATCATCCCATGTCTCTGATCAATACTGAAATCAAGCCCTTCAAGGCCACCGCCTATCACAACGGCAAATTCGTGCCGGTGACGCACGAAACCTCAAGGGCAAATGGTCCGTGGTGGTGTTCTATCCCGCGGATTTCACCTTCGTCTGCCCGACCGAACTCGGCGACCTCGCCGACAACTATGCCGATTTCAAGAAGCTGGGCGTGGAGATCTACGGCGTATCCACCGACACGCATTTCGCCCACAAGGCCTGGCACGACACCTCCGACACCATCACAAAAGGTGCAGTACCCGCTGGTCGGCGATCCGACCGCGGCGCTGGCGCGCAATTTCGGCGTGCTGATCGAGGAGGAGGGCCTGGCCTACCGCGGCACCTTCGTGATCGATCCGGACGGCCGGATCAAGATCATGGAGAGTCCACGACAACGGCATCGGCCGCGACGCCAAGGAGCTGCTGCGCAAGGTCAAGGCCGCGCAGTACGTGGCCTCGCATCCCGGGTGAGGTGTGCCCGGCCAAGTGGACTCCCGGCGCCGCACCTTGTCGCCGTCGCTGGATCTGGTCGGCAAGATCTAGCAAGAACCTCCAAGCCCCGGCAAGCGCCGGGGCCGCGAGTGACAGAGGACACCATGCTCGACGGCAATCTGAAGACTCAGTTGGAGGGCTACCTGGCGCGGCATCTCGCAGCCGGTGGAGATCGTCGCATCGCTCGGACGGCGGCGAGAAGTCGCGGGAGATGCTCGAGCTGCTCGAATGACATCGATCCGTCTCGTCGGTTTGCGTGAAGCTCGCGACTCGCAGCGCGACGATGGCGCAGGTCAAACCCTCGTTCGCTGTGCGCCGCCCCGGCGCAGGAGGCGCGGGTCCGTTTCGCGGGGCTGCCGCTGGGCCATGAGTTCAGCTCGCTGGTGCTCGCGCTGCTGCAGACCGGCGGCCATCCGCCGAAGACCGACGCAGGCGGTGATGGAGCAGATGCAGCAGCTCTGGACGGCGACTTGCGCTTCGAGACCTTCGTTTCGCTGACCTGCCAGAGCTGCCCCGATGTCGTGCAGGCGCTGAATCTCATGGCGGTGCTGAATCCGAAGATCCGCCATACCATGATCGATGGCGCGGTGTTTCAGGACGAGGTCGAGCGCCGCGGAAGTCATGGCGGTGCCCGCGGTTTTCCTGAACGGCCAACCCTTCGGCCAGGGACGCATGGCGCTCGCGGACATCCTCTCACAAGCTCGATGCCGGCGCGGCCGAACGCGAAGCCGAAAGCCTCGAGCGCAAGGCGCCCTACGATGTGCTGGTCGTCGGCGGCGGTCCGGCGGGTGCCGCAGCGGCGATCTATGCAGCGCGCAAGGGCATCCGCACCGGCATCGCGGCCGAGCGGCTCGGCGGCCAGCTGCTCGATACCGTCGGCATCGAGAACTTCATTTCCGTCAAAGAGACCGAGGGCCACAAGCTCGCCATCGGGGCTCGAACAGCACGTGACGACCTACGATGTGGACGTGATGAATTTGCAGCGCGCGGCAGCGCTTGATTCCGGGCGAGCTGATCGAGGTGAAGCTCGAGAGCGGCGCCATCGCTCAAGGCCAAATCCGTGGTGCATCGCGACCGGCGCGCGCTGGCGCGAGATCAACGTGCCCGGCGAGCGCGAATACCGCAATCGCGGCGTCGCGTATTGCCCGCACTGCGATGGGCCGCTGTTCAAGGGCAAGCGCGTGGCGGTGATCGGCGGCGGAAATTCCGGCGTCGAAGCGGCCATCGATCTTGCGCGGGCCTGGTGAGCCATGTCACCTTGATCGAATACGATCATGCAGCTGCGCGCCGATGCGGTCCTGACGCGCAAGCTCGCGAGCCTGCCCAACGTCACCGTGATCACCGGCGCGCAAACCACCGAAGTGATGGGCGACGGACAGCGGGTCGCTGGTCTCGACTACAAGGATCGCGCCAGACGGCGAGCCTGCGCGCTCTGGAGCTCGCCGGGGTATTCGTGCAGATCGGCCTGGTGCCGAACACCGATTGGCTGAAAGGCACGGTCAAGCTCTCGCCACGCGGCGAAGATCGAAGTCGATGCGCGCGGCGGACCTCGGTGCCCGGGCGTGTTCGCGGCGGGCGATTGCACCGTCGTGCCCTACAAGCAGATCGTCATCGCGATGGGCGAAGGCGCCAAGGCCTCCTTGAGCGCCTTCGATCATCTGATCCGCTCGCCTCTGTCCGCGGCCGCGTGATGGCGGCGAGCCCGCGCAGGCGCGCCGATTTTCTGCCGGGGTGGTGGTGGTTCGACGTGAGACCGGAGCGCGGCAGTGCAGCTACCTGTTGTTGCGCGCCTACAAAAATTGGGATTTCCCCAAGGGTTTGGTCGAGCCGGGCGAGCAACCCCTCGAAGCTGCGATGCGCGAAGTGAAAGAGGAAACGACGCTGGAAAATCTGCGGTTCGATTGGGGCATGGACTACATCGACACGGGTCCCTACAACAAAGGAAAGATTTCCCGCTACTACCTTGCGCGCAGCGCCGAAACGGCGGTGCGTTTGCCGATCAATCCGGAACTTGGGTTTCCTGAACATCAGGAGGCTCGCTGGGTGGACGTTGAAACCGCGCTCAGCATGGTCTCGCCCCGGCTCAAGCCGGTGATTCATTGGGCGAGCGATATCATAGCCACGCCGGCAGCCGGCGCAGCCGCCGCGCTCAGAGAGTAATGCTGCCGCGGCCGATCTCGAGCACATCGCCGCCGACAAACACTTGCGCCTCGCGGTTCACGTCGAGAAACAGCGTCGAAGGCCTGGCCACGAATTCTCCCTGCGATATCTGCAGCTGAACCGGCAGAGGGCGCCGCATCGTCAAACACCATGCGCCGAAGTTGGCGGTCGCCGATCCGGTCGCGGGATCTTCAAGAATGGCGCTGCCGACCGGAAAGAAAAAACGCGCCAATGCTCGATCGCGGCCGTCCGCGCCCGCTCCCGCACCCGCGCCGCTCAGACAAAAAACGTAGGCCATGCTGAGGCCATCTTCGCTCAGGATCTTCGCCATGCCGGAAGCGGATGGCGCCGCGCGGCGCACCGCGTCGGTCGAGGTGAGCGGCACCACCAGCTGCTCCTTGCCTGCTTTGACCCATAGCGGCCGTTCCCCGATGTCCTCGGCTCGTCAGTCCCAGCGCCGCGGCCAGGTTGTCGCGCGGTACGTCCAACTCGCGTGATGGGCGCCCAAGGCGCTCAAGGTCCAACGATCGCCGCTGGCGCGCACCGGCACAATACCCGCCTGCATTTCCAGCCGCAGCGAATCGCCGCCCAATTTCAGGGCGCGGCAAACGTGCGCTGTGCCGAGCGTCGGATGACCGGCGAAGGCCATCTCATAGGCTGGAGTGAAGATCCGCACGCGAGCGTCCGCTCGGGTGGAAGGCAGAATGAAGGTGGTTTCAGAGAGGTTGAACTGGCGCGCCAGCGCCTGCATCGTCGTCGGTGCTCAAGCCGCCGCCGTCTTCAAAGACGCATAGAGGATTGCCGGAAAACGGACGCTGTTCCTGGGTGAACACATTGACGATGCGGAACGGGTGAGTTGCCATGGGCGCATTGTCTCACCCGTCCGCGATCGTTTGCATTCATCATCCGCGGCTCACATTACGGCCGCACGACTACGAGCGGCGCCGGGGCGACGATCGCCACGCGCGGACCATGGTAGTAGCCGCGGTGATAACCATAGGGTGCCACCACACAGCCGCTCATGGAGATAATACCGATAGGAATCAACAGCATAAAAACCTTACGCATGACATCCTCCGTTGGGCTTTTTCGCTCTCAGCGAATCCAACGCGGCATCTTTTGGGGCGATGACAGGATGAACAAACCTTAAGGACGCCCATGCGGCCCCTCGCCGCAAAGCGGCCGCGGATCAAGTCAAGCGAGGGTGTGGAATACCTTTTGCACGTCGTCGTCCTGCTCGAGCTTGTCGATCAGCTCCAGCACTTCGGTCGCCTGATCTTCCGGCAATTCGGTCGGCACCGAGGCAAATGTATTCGTGCTCGGCGGACAGTGGCGTGATGCCGCGGCGTTCCAACGCCTCCTGCAGCTTGCCGAAATCATTGAACGCGCCGCGGATCACCAGTTGCGGCTCGCCCTTGTCGCCGGTGCTGTCGCCCATCTCCTCGAGACCGTAGTCGATGAGATCGAGTTCGAGTTCGTCCTGATCCTTGACGTGCGCGGGGTCGAGCGCGAAATACGCCCATTTTCTTGAACAGGAAGCTGACGCTGCCGGTGGTGCCCAGATTGCCGGCGCCTTTGCATGAAAATGTTGCGCAACGATGCCGACGGTGCGCGTGGGATTGTCGGTGGCGGTTTCGACCAGCAGGGCGACGCCGTGCGGCGCGTAGCCCTCATAAAGGATCTCCTGGTAGTTGGCGGCATCCTTGCCGGAGGCGCGCCGAATCGCCGCATCCGTCTTGTCCTTCGGCATGTTGACCGCGCGCGCGTTCTGCAGCACGCGGCGCAGCGTCGGATTCGAGGCCGGGTCGGGGCCGCCGGCGTGCACGGCAATGGCGATGTCCTTGGCGACCCGGGTGAATTGCTTGGCCATGCGGTTCCAACGCGCGAACATGGCGTGTTTTCTGACTTCGAATATGCGTCCCATGGCGCACATGGTAGCAATACGCGGTCAAACCGCTAGACTTGCGCTTCCATAACCCACGGCAATTTCCCATGAGCGCAGTCCCGGCAGACTCGATTCGAAAACGGCGCGAGCTTCCGCGACCTCGGACTGTCGGACGCCGTGCTGCTGGCCCTTGCCGACGTCGGCTATGAATCACCGTCGCCCATCCAAGCCGCAGACCATCCCGGTGCTGCTGTCCGGCACGGACATGCTCGGACAGGCGCAGACCGGCACGGGCAAGACGGCGGCTTTCGCCCTGCCGGCGCTCGACAGCATCGACCTGGCACGGCACGAGCCGCAGGTGCTGGTGCTGGTGCCGACCCGCGAACTGGCGCTGCAGGTGGCGGAAGCGTTTCTGCGCTACGCCGCGCATCTGAAAGGCTTTCACGTGCTGCCGATTTATGGCGGCCAGAGCTACAGCCGCAGCTCAATGCGCTGCGGCGCGGCGTGCACGTCGTCGTCGGCACGCCGGGACGGGTCATCGACCACATGAACCGGGGCACCCTGAAACTCTCCGGTCTGACCCTGCTGGTGCTGGATGAGGCGGACGAGATGCTGCGCATGGGTTTCATCGATGCGGTCGAAAGCATCCTGGAGCAGACCCCGCCGCAGCGCCAGGTGGCGCTGTTCTCGGCGACGATTCCGCCGCCCATCCGCCGCATCGCGGAGAAACACCTGCGTACGCCGGTGGAAGTCACCATCAAGAGCAAGACCAGCACGGCGACCAATATCCGCCAGCGCTATTGGCTGGTGAGCGGCATGCACAAGCTCGATGCCCTGACGCGCATCCTGGAGGCCGAAACCTTCGACGGCATGCTGGTATTCACGCGCACCAAGCAGGCCACGGTGGAGCTGGCCGAAAAACTCGAGGCGCGCGGCTTTGCCGCCGCGCCCTTGAACGGCGACATCGCGCAGCCGTTGCGGGAACGCACCGTCGCGCGGCTGAAGGCCGGGCAAATCGACATCTTGGTGGCCACGGACGTGGCGGCGCGCGGGCTCGACGTGGATCGCATCGGCCATGTGGTGAACTACGACGTGCCCTACGACACCGAATCCTACGTGCATCGCATCGGCCGCACGGGGCGAGCCGGACGCAAGGGCGAGGCCATCCTGTTCATCGCGCCGCGTGAACGCAACATGCTGCGGGCCATCGAGCGCGCCACGCGTCAAGCCATCGAACCGATGAACCTGCCCAGCGTCGATGCCGTCAATACGCTGCGAATCGCCAAATTCAAGCAGCGCATCACCGAGGCTATCGCCAAGGGCGAGGGGAACCTTTACCGGCCGGTGCTGGAGCAGCTGGAGACAGAGTCGGGAATGGCGTTGATCGACATCGCGGCGGCGCTCGCCAGCCTGTCGCAAGGCACCACCCCCTTGTTGCTGGCGCAGAAGGCGGAACCAGCGGGGCGTGAGCGCGACTCGCGCCGCGAAGAAACGCGCGAGGCGGGGCACGTGCGGCCGGCGCCGCATGAACCGGTGCGGGATGTGCGGCGCGATGAGCGTCCCCGCAAGCCCGGTCCCGCGCAAATGGAAACTTTTCGCATCGAGGTCGGGTCGGTACATGGTATCAAGCCGGGAAACATCGTCGGTGCCATCGCCAACGAAGCGGACATCGAGGGCGTACACATCGGGCGGGTGGATATCCGCGAGGATCACAGCTACGTGGACTTGCCGGAGGGCATGCCGAAGGACATATTCAAGCAATTGCAGAAGGTGCGTGTGGCCGGTCGCGAGTTGCGGATCAGCCGGGTCGCCGAGAAGCCGCCGAAACCGCCGCGGGCGACGCTGGGGCGCCATGATCTGAAGCCGCGGGAGGCGCGGCCTGCGAAGCCGAAAATATCGGCCCGCCGGCGTGCGAAGGATTGAGTCAGAACCCAAACCGAGAGGAGTGAGTCATGGGCAAAGGTATGGATCGCAAAAAGGAAGACAAGAAGAAGCCGGCCAAGACATTGGAGGAGAAGCGCGCCGCCAAGCGCGAAAAGCGCGCCGCCCGGGGCTGAGCCTCAGACCACCCGGCCGCGACGCCCGCCGTTGTGGAAATCGCGGATATTCGCGGCCATCTCGTCGATGCAGCGCTGCCGCGCTTCGCGCGCCGCCCAGGCGACGTGGGGCGTCACCAAAAGGTTGGGAATTCGGGCGTCCAAGAGCGGTTCGCCTGGCGCCGGCGGCTCCTCGGCCAGGACGTCGATGCCGGCACCGCCAAGCCGGCCGGCCTCGAGGGCGGCGGCCAGCGCCCGGCCGTCGATCAAGGCGCCGCGCGCCGTGTTGATCAGCAGCGCATCGGGCTTCATCAGTGCAAGTTCGCGCGCGCCGATGAGACCGCGGGTTGCGGGGTTGAGCGGGCAGTGCAGCGAGAGAATGTCCGCGGCGGCCAACAGCTCATCGAGGGCTACGCGGCCTGATTGAGGCGGACTTCCCGGCCGATTGGCGATCAAAACCCGCATGCCGAAGGCCTCGGCGATGCGCGCTGCGCCGCTGCCGAGTTCACCCCAACCGACCACGCCGAAGGTGCGGCCCTGAAGTTCGCGGATGGGGTACGAGAGTGCCGCGCCGGCGTCGTGCTTCGCCCACGATCCGTCCTTTGAGATACGCGAGAACTCAGCAACATGTTGGGTGAGACTCAAGATCAATCCCCACACATGCTGGACCACCGAGGCCGTGCAATAGGCGCGCACGTTGCATACCGCTATTGCGCGTTCGCGCGCGGCGCCGAGATCCACGTTGTTGGTGCCGGTCGCGGCCAGTGCCACCAGTTTCAAGCGCGGCGCGCCGAAAAGCAGCGCGCGTGTGAGTTCGAGCTTATTCAACAACACGACATCCGCATCCCGGATGCGCTCCGCAATTTGCGTCTGGCTCGAGTCGTACACGACCAGCTCGCCCGCCGCCTCGCGCAGCCGATGGAGATCGAGATCGCGGTTCGACACGGTGTCGAAGTCGAGGAATACGGTTTTAACAGGCTTGGGGTCCATGGCGCGTTAGAATATGCGACACGTATGAAGATTACCGCAGTCAGAATTCTGATCGGCGTGAATGTGCTGGTGTTCCTGCTGCAAGGCATGTCGAACGGCTGGCTCGACGTCCAGTTCGGCCTGTGGCCGCTGCAGCCCATCGAGGGACAGGTCTATTTCCATTTCTGGCAGATCGTCACCTATGCCTTCCTGCACAGTACCGCCCATATCAGCCATCTGCTGTTCAACATGCTCGGCTTGTGGATGTTCGGCGAGGAAATCGAACGCTACGTCGGAGCGCGGCGCCTGCTCAGCTGTTATTTCGCGTCCGTCGTTACCGCGGCCTTGAGCCAGCTGTTCATTCCCATTATCTTCGGCGCGCCGCCGGCTCCCACCATCGGCGCGTCGGGCGGTGTCTTCGGCCTCTTGCTCGCGTACGCGGTGCTGTTTCCGCATCGCAAGGTGGTTCCCTTGATACCCCCGATTCCCATGCCGGCGTGGTTGTTCGCCACGATCTATGCATGCATCGAGCTGTTCTTGGGCGTAACCGGAACGCTGTCGGGCATCGCGCATTTCGCACATCTCGGCGGCATGGTCGGCAGCGCCCTGGTGATCATGCAATGGCGAGCGAGCGCCCGCAAAACCCGCTAGGCTTCGCCCATGAAATTCAGAACACGGATCTTGCTCTTCAGCGCCCCCATCCTCGCGGCCGCCGCCGTGCCGGCGCACGCCGAGTGGGTGAATCGGGTCACCGACGGCATCATGGGCACGCGCATCACCGTGGAACTCTGGTCGGAAGACCGGCCGAAAGCCGAAGCGGCCATCGACGCGGTGCTCGACGAAATGCGGCACATCGATGCGACGATGAGCACCTACAAGCCGACCAGCGAAGTGTCCTTGGTCAACGCCAAGGCCGCGGATGGTCCGATGCACATCAGCAAGGAACTCTTCGATCTGCTGGTCAAGGCCAAGGAATACTCCGTGATTACCGACGGAGCCTTCGACATCACGTATGCCAGCGTCGGCTATATGTACAACTTTCCGAAGCACGTTCGGCCGAACGATACACAAATCGCCAAGGCGCTGCCCGCGATCGACTATCGGCACGTGCTTCTTGATCCGAAGAATCAGACGGTGCAGTTCTCCCAAAAAGGCGTGCGCATCGATTTGGGCGGCATCGCCAAGGGCTACTCGGTCGACTGCGGCATCGACGTGCTCAAGGCGCGCGGAATCACGCGCGCGTACGTGTCGGCCGGCGGCGATAGCCGCATCATCGGCGATCGCTTCGGCAAGCCGTGGATGGTGGGGATTCGCGATCCGCGCAAGGGGGAAGGCGAAGTCATCGCCAGCGTTCCGCTGGTGGACGCGGCCATTTCGACGTCCGGCGACTACGAGCGGTTTTTCGACGAGGGCGGAGTCCGCTACCATCACATCATCGATCCGCACACCGGGCATTCGGCCAGCAAGGTGCGCAGCGCGACGGTGATCGGGCCGTATGCCACGCGCACGGATGGGCTGTCGAAGACCGCGTTCGTACTGGGGCCGGAGAAGGCGATGGAAATCTACAACCGCCTCGACGACATCGACGCCATCATCGTCAAGCTCGACGGTACGGTGGTTTTCTCGAAGGGCATGCAGCGCGGCAAGGCGGGAGCGCCGCCGCCGAAGTAGAGGCGCGGCGCAAGCTCATCGAAAGTCGATGATTTTCGCCTCGGCGCACGCATTCAAATAGTCGCCGACGATCTCCAGAGGGATCGGACCGAATTCGGCGGCCACGGCGTCGCGGATGTCCGCGACCGATTTTTTCCCGTCCACGAAGTTGACGATCTCATAGGCGTAAAGAGCGCTCTGATCCTGGACGTTGACGAAGCGGCTCGACCCGGCACTCAAGAGCCGGATCTTGCGCAGGCGCTCTTCTCCCAGACGATCGCGCAGGACGTCGTCGTTTTGAAAAGTCAGCGGGCCGAACTCGCCGATCCGACGGGGTACCCGCGCCGCTGCGGGCGTCGCGTGCCACGGCGGCATCCAGTTTGCCTGGTGCGCTCCGCGCGCTGCCGCGGCCTGCAGCAGCCAGCCGTCGAAGATGGCCGCTTGCGACTTGAGGGCCTCCAAGGACAGCGCGAGCGCGGGCGGATGGCCGTGCGTGTATAGCGCGAAGGATTGCACGCCGGCCTGCTCGCGGTGAAGCGCTTGGGCCAGCAAATTGCGGGCCTCGAACAGCGCTTCCTGCGGCGCCAGGTCGCCGCCCTGCGTCAACAGCAGCGCACGGTTGAAGTTCTGCGCCAAACGCTGCTGCGATCGCGCCGATAAAAAGGGCAGCACGAGGGCGGCGCTTGCCGCATCCAGCGTGGCGAAGCTATACCCTGAGGCGGCACCCAGGAGAGCGACCCGGCGCAGCTTGGTCGGGTCGATCTGCGACAGCGTGTCGTGGTCGGTATGAATGTAGATATCCGGCCAGTCGCGCAAATACAGCGAGGGCACGGCAATCGTGGACGAGTCATAGTCATCATGATCGCTGCCCTCGGCGTAGGGGGTTTCGTCGACGAAGAATGCGTTGCGGGTGCCCAGGGCACCGTCGCGATTTTCGATCACGGCGGCTTCCTCGTGGCTGCCGTCCTCGGCGTAGAGCGTGGCGCCCGCTTTGACGGTCTCGGCGAACGCCGCGCCGACATCCGTGACGAATGTCGGCAGAGACCATGGGGTCTGCGTCACATGCAGCACGGATTTGTTCTTGAACGGATCGCCGCCCACCATGTCCATGTGAATATCGGCGCGCATGGTTGCCCGGATGTCGGGGTGGCGGCTCAAGTAAGCCATCGTACCCTCGACCTCCGGGCCCCAGATGAAGCGCAGGGTTCGCTTCGGACGCGCGAGGCTGCCGTTGCCGATCAGGCGGGCCAGCACGCGCGCCGATTCCAGAATGGTCACGCAGCCGCTGCCGTTGTCGTTGGCACCCGGCCGCTGGTGATCGAGGTGGCAGCTATAGACGATTTCACCGGCTGCCGAGTCGGTGCCGGGTATGGTGCCCGTCACCACGGTCCAATGTCCGGGGCCGACTTGCGCGTCGACATGAGCGCCGAGCCGCACCGGGTGGCCGGCGGCGAGCTGCGCCCGCAAATCGCTCGCCGTCGCACGCGATACCATGAAGGCGAAGCCCTGCGGCAGCGAACCGTCGAGGTGTCCCCAGCGCACGATGCCGGTGTCGAGTCCCGACCAGGCGGTGCTTTGATTGGGCATGTCGCTGACGATGCCGGCTGCGCCGAATTTCGCCACCGCCAGACGCTGCACCATGGACAGCACGCCGTCCGCGAGCACGATCTTGCCGCGCACATCCTTGCCGGCATAGTCCGACTCCGCAGTGCCCGCGCCGACATCAACGAGCGGCGCCTCGATATCCGCGCTGTGGCTGTAGTCGGCCAGCCGAATCGGGTCGGTGGACCAGTCTCCCAACAGCGTGTGCTGCGGCTCGATCTGCCACAAACGCGCGCTCTCGACGGTCCAGGCGATATGCGATCGCATCAGGCCGTATTGCAGTTTGCCGTCGATCGGGAATTGCTCGGCGTGCACCTCTTGCAAGCCGTATTCCTGCGCGCGGCCGAGGATGAAATTGGCGGCCTGATCGAATTCCGGCGTCGCCGGAACGCGGTGCAGTCGCGTGATGGCGCGCAAATTTTCGTAGGGCGCGCTGCCGCTGGCCTCCTGGCGCAAGTGCGACCAGGCGTCATCCGACAAAAAGGGATGCTGAGCCCAGGCGGCCGGGGACTGAATGACCCAAAGAAAGGCCACGCCCAGACCCAAGCGAAGAGTTCGAATCACGGTAATCCCCCGGTTGTCGGAGCCTCGACTGCAGTGCAAGGATACGCGATTGCGCGGCTATACTCCCCGATGGGAATAAAACGCCCGGGCGGTGAGTCTTAAGCCTATGGATGACAGGCGCGCTCGATTCGAGGGGCAGGTTTTGCCCCATCTCGACGCTGCGTATCGTTTTGCCCGGTGGCTGTGCCGATCCGGAGAGGCCGATGACGTGGTGCAGGAGGCCATCTTGCGCGCCTTTCGCGGGTTCGACGCGCTCAGAGGCTCCGATGCCAAAGCGTGGCTGCTGAGCATCGTGCGCAATTGCCATTCGACGGCGTCGATGCAGCAGCAGCGGCGCGCACTGGTGCCGCTTCCGGAAGAGAACGATGCCGCCGACGGCCACGCGATGATCGCGAAAGATGCCGATCCGGAGAGCGAGACCATTCTTTCGGATCAAAAACAGGTGCTCGCCCGGCTCGTGGCTTCGTTGCCGGAGGAACACCGCACCGTGTTGATGCTGCGGGAAATCGAGGAAATGGACTATGCGCAGATTGCGGCGGTCACCCAGGTGCCGATCGGTACGGTGATGTCCCGCTTGTCGCGTTCGCGCGCCGCCCTCAAGGCCAAATGGATGCAGGAAGTGGAAGGAGCACCGCGTGCAGTGCGCTGAAGCGCTTCGGGTGCAGGCCTACTTCGACCGCGAGGTGGACGCGGTTTCTGCCGCGCAGATCGAACGGCATATCGAGCACTGCAGTGCGTGCCGCGAACTGCTTCAGGATCTGGAGAAGGTGCGCGGTGCGCTGCGCGGCATGAGCTATGCCGCCGCGCCGCCGGCATTGCGCACGCAAATTCTCGAGGCCCTCGACCGGGAGACGGTCGCCGCGCGCGGCGATGAGGCCGCAGAGAGTGCGGCGCCGCGCGCGGCGCATTCGGCGCGGCGCGCACCGCTCTGGCGCGCCGGGTCGTTCTGGGCCGGTGCGTTCAGCGGCATCGGCGGCACCGCGATCGCGGCAGCCGTCATATTTTATTTATTGTTGCCGATTCAGATGAGTCCGCTGAGCGATGAAATCGCAAGCGCCCACGTGCGTTCGCTGATGAGTGCGCATTTGATCGACGTGGAATCCACCGACAAACACACGGTGAAACCGTGGTTTGCGGGTCACGCCGACGTCTCGCCGGCTGTCGCCGATTTCGCAGCGCAGGGTTATCGCTTAATAGGGGGCCGCGCCGATTACATCGACCAGCAACGCTCCGCGGTGGTCGTCTACCAGCATGGCGCGCACCTCATCAATGTGTTTACGTGGGCTGCGAACGGCGCGCAAGGCCTGCGCAACACGACGCGCAGCGGCTATCACCTGGCGTATTGGCGGCAGGGTGATATCGAATATTGCGCCGTGTCCGATACCGGCTGGGACGAGCTATTGGGGCTGGAGCACTTGCTGCGCGAACAGACCTAGCGCCTTTCAGGGCGCCGCGCCCGGCGGCACAAATATGGCAACGCCATGGCCGGTTTTTTTATAAATCCCCAACGATCCGCCGACCCCCACGCCGACCGCGGAGTTGCTGGACACTGAACTCGAGCCTACCCCTGAACCCACTGCGCCGGTTTGGCTGTCGGAGAATCCTTGCAGAATCACGCCGTTCGCCCCCACCTTCGCCGCCTGTTCCTTGAGGTCCGCAATCACCTTGTCGACCGTTTTCTGTCCGCCGGTCGTGAAGGCACTATTCTTGGACGCGTTGAGGATCGCGATTTCCTCGAACACCGCCGGCGCGCGCGAGTAGATTTTGACCTCCGCCGGTGAAATGGCGGGCCGCGGCCTGCCGGTGATGACAACGGAGTCGGTCGCGCAAGCCGCCGTCAGGACGATCAAACCGAAGAGTGCGAGCAGGCGACTCGCGGAAGTGTTTATCCCCATGGGCCGCTCCTTGAAAAGCCATTCCTGGACTTAACGATACGCCGCCTCAGCGCCGATTGCGCGCAGTACGTGCCGGCGCCTTGGCGTAGGACAAGCTCCTATCCTATATGGAATAAAGCTGGAGATGGCGAAGTCTTCTCTCCTGAAACCCGCACCTTAGGAGAGAGTCATGTCGGATCATCGATCGCCGTTATCGCGCCGCAATGCGCTGAAGTGCATGGCGTATGGCGGCGCAGGAACGCTGTTCGCGCTGTCCGGCGGCGTCTTCACGCCGCTCGACCTGGCCATGGCGGCCGACAAAAATCACGGCGTTGCGAAGTCCGGCAGGCCCTTGTTCGTGCAGATCAGCGATACGCATATCGGCTTCAACAAGGAAGCCAATCCGGACGTCAACGGCACATTGACCGCGACCATCGACCTGGTAAACGGCATGCCGGAACAACCTGCGCTCATCATTCACACCGGCGACATCACGCACCTGTCGAGGCCCCAGGAATTCGACACGGCGCAGCAGCTGTTCTCGCGCTTGAAAACCACCGAGATGCATACGGTTCCCGGCGAGCACGACACGACCGATGCTGCGGTCAGCGAGTACTTCAATCGATTCGGCAAGGCTTCCGGCAACAAGGGTTACTACAGTTTCGATCATGCCGGCGTGCACTTTGTCGCGCTGGTCAACGTGCTGCAGTTCAAGGCCGCCGCCTCAGGGTATCTCGGCGCAGAGCAGCTCGCTTGGGCGGCTTCGGACCTGAAGGGGCGCTCGGCCAGCACGCCGATCGTGGTCTTCGCACACATGCCGCTGTGGACGGTGTATGAGCCCTGGGGCTGGGGAACGGCAGACGCCGATCAGCTCATGAGCGAGCTGCGCCGATTCGGTTCTGTCACGGTTTTGAACGGGCACATCCATCAGATCGTGCAGAAGGTCGAGGGCAACCTCACGTTCCATACGGCGCGCTCGACCGCCTACCCGCAGCCCGCAGCCGGCGAAGGACCCGGGCCCGGACCGCTCAAGGTGCCGGCGGATCAATTGGCCACGATGCTCGGCATCACCAGTGTGTCGCTCGTCAAGCATCCGGCGCGACTGGCCCTCAAAGACACGACGATTGCTTGAGACTCGCGCAATGAAAATCAAGGTATACGGACTGCCGTTGATGGCGGCGGTCATGGCGGCGATTTGGGCGGTGTCAGAGGCTGCAGTTGCGAACAAAATCGAAATGAAGGACTTCATGTTCATGCCCAGCACGCTGACCGTGAATGCGGGCACGGAGGTTTCTTGGACGAACAAGGACGACGAGCCGCACACCGTCGTGAGCGACACCGGCCTGTTTCGTTCCGGCGCGCTGGACACCGGCGAGAGCTTCTCGTTCAAGTTCGACAAACCGGGCACCTACCGCTTCATCTGCTCGATCCATCCGCGCATGGTCGGCACCATCATCGTCAAATGAGGGGTTCGTGCTCAGCGGCCGCGGTGCGCAGCCGCCCGCAGTCATTTTCTCAGTCGCGAAAATTATTGAATTGCAGCGGCACGCCGACGTCGGCCTTGCGCAAGAATGCGATCGCCTCCTGCAGATCATCGCGCTTCTTGCCGGTGACCCGGACCTTGTCGCCTTGGATCTGAGCCTGAACCTTCAGCTTCGAATCCTTGATCAGCCGCGAAACCTTCCTGCCGGCATCCGCGTCGATGCCATGCTTGAGGATGACGAGCTGTTTGGCCCTGGCGAGATTGACTTCAGGATCCTTGACATCCAGGCAACCAACGTCGATTCCGCGCTTGGCGATGCGCAGCTTCAAAATCTCCAGCATTTGCTTCAACTGGAAATCCGCGGGCGCGGTCATGGTCACGGTGGTCTCCTCCAATTCGAAGCTGGCCCCCGTGTCCTTGAAATCGAAGCGCTGCGTCAACTCGCGCACCGCCTGATCGACCGCGTTGGTCAATTCATGCGTGTCTATTTCGGATACCACATCGAACGATGGCATTCAGTCTCCTAGGTCTCCGCCAGCAGCTGATCCAACGTGGTTTTCACCTCGTTGACGAATTGAACGTAGTGCTCCCCCGTGGCAGGTCCGGTATACCCGGTGTGAATCTTGCGCACATTGCCTTTGCGATCGATGAAGATCGTGGTGGGAAAGGCCACGAAGCTCTTCAGCATCGGTAATTTCTTGGCCGCTTCATCCTTGTCGGAAATGCCGGCGATCAGGGTCGTATATTCGATGCCATAGTGCTGCCGGAACCGCTGCGTAGCTTCCGCCGCGCGCTGAAAATCGCCGAAGTGCTCGAATTGCAGCGACACGATCTCCAGTCCCTTGCCGCGATAGTCCTTGTAGAGCGGCGCCAGAAACGCCGCTTCGTCGTGACAATTGGGGCACCAGCTGCCGGCCAGCGCCACGATCAGCACCTTGCCGCGAAATTGCGCATCCCTGGAGGAGACGGTTTTTCCGGAAAGGTCGGGAAAAGCGAAATCGAAGGTCTTGACGCCATCGCGCATCGCCGTCACGCCATACGCATCCGGAAGCTGCGCGGCGGCGTCGCGCTTGCCGATCCATTTCTCGTGGAATGCGAGGCCCGACCACCAATCGCCGTCCAGGCTGCCATCGGCGGCAATCTTCGCCTTGTACAGAAACACGTGCGCGCCATCGAAGGTGGACAGATACAACTCATCGCCCTTCACTTGCCCGGCAAGGTAGCGATGATCGCCGGTGGTGGTGAGGATCGTGCCGCTGACGGCATCATGCGATTGGCTGAATTCCCCGACCGCCGCTTCCGGCGCGCCGCTGTCATCGATGAATTTCACCGCCCAACGTCCGGATACATCGGCATTATCGCTCGCCGGATGGTCGAAAAATCGATAGGTTTGCCCCAAGGTTGCATGCAGCGGCACGTGTTGGTTCTTTTCGTTGGGCTTCACCAGAAAAATCTCGCCTTGCAATTCATTTCCCTTGGCGTCGGCCCGGAGCACGTTCTCATAGCCCGGCATGACGATCTCCAAATGGGAGCCGGTGATCTTGACCTCGCTCAGCAGCAGCCGCTCCGGGCCATTGATGAGGTAGCCGATGGGACGGGAATCCCCCTGCTTGAGTTCCAGCCCGAACGGCAACTCGCCGCCGGGAGTCGCCAGCACGGCGCGGTAGATGCCCATTTTCACGTCATTGCTCGACGGCGCCGCCGTGGGCGCATCGGCGGGATGGCAGGCGGCGAGGCCGAGCGCCGCCAGACTCAAGACCAGACGCCATGTTGTAGTGGCCATGCCCGCACCTCAATTCGATTACCTAACGATACCCGCGCGCCTGCAAGGTGAACAGCTTCGCATATTGACCGTCCGCTGCCATCAGCTGTTCATGGCTGCCGCGCTCGACGATGCGGCCTTCCTCGAGCACCAATATTTGATCGGTCATGCGCACGGTCGAAAAGCGGTGCGAAATGACGATGGCGATCCGGTTGCGCGTCAATTCGCGGAAGTGTTCGAAAACTTCGGCTTCCGCGCCGGCATCAATGGCCGCGGTGGGCTCGTCCAACACCAGAATGTCGGCGTCGCTGCGCATGAAGGCGCGAGCCAGCGCGATTTTCTGCCACTGGCCGCCCGACAATTCGCGCCCGTCCTTGAACCACTTGCCGAGCTGCGCGTGATAGGCGCCGGGAAGCTGCTCCACGAATTCCGCGGCCAAGCCCTTGGCCGCCGCATTGCGCCAGCGCGTCTCATCGTCGAAAGCACGCACGTCGCCGGCGCCGATATTTTCGCCGACCAACATCTGGTAACGCGCAAAGTCTTGGAAAATCACGCCGATGCGCTGGCGCAAAGCCGTTTCATTCCACTCCGCGAGGTTCAGCCCGTCGAGCAAAATTCTGCCGCGGGTCGGTGTATAGAGCCGCGTCAACAATTTGATCAGCGTGGTTTTTCCGGAGCCATTTTGCCCGACCAGCGCCAGACTCTCGCCGGGACGTACGTGCAGAGTGATGCCGGACAGGGCCGGAGCGGCCGCGCCCGGATAGACGAATTCCACGTCCTCGAAGCGGATGCCGTCGCCGGGATCGCGGTCCCGTGGCGTCTATCGCCCTTGACGCCGCCGACGACCGGTTGTTCCAGGTACTCGAACAAGTTCGACAGGTACAGGTTGTCCTCGTAGAGGCCGCCGACCGCCGACAGCGCCGCGCTCACCGCCGCCTGGCCCTGGCGGAACAGCATCAGATACATGGTCATCTGGCCCACGGTCATCGCGCCCAATACCGTCTCGGCGGCGATCCAGGCATAGCCGCCGTACAGGGCGACGGTGCCGAGCAGTCCCAATCCAAATCCCCAGGCGTCGCGGCGCATGGTCAGATCGCGGTCTTCGCGGTACAGTCGGGTGAAAATGTCGCGGTAGCGATCCAGAAATCGCCGGCCCAGTTCGAAGAGCTTGACCTCCTTGGCGTAGTCCTCGCGCGCCAGCACCGATTCCAAATAGATCTGCATGCGCGACTCGGGCGCGCGCCAGCGGAACAGCCGGAATGCCTCGCCCGAGAACTTCGCTTCGGCGAGAAACGCCGGCAGGCCGGCCAATAACAACAGCAGCACCGCCCAGGGCGAGAAGCGGTACAGCAAGCCGCCGAAGGAAATCAGCGAGACCGCGTTTTGTCCCAAAGCGAAGGTGCGCATGACCAGACTCAACGGGCGGCTGGATGCCTCGCGGCGTGCGCGCGTGAGCTTGTCGTAGAATTCGGAATCCTCGAATTGGGTCAAATCCAGCGTCAGCGCCTTCTCCAGGATCATGACGTTGACGCGCTGACCGAGTTGCGCGCGCAGCAGCGACTGTGCGAGGGAAATGCCCCGCTGCGCCATGGCGGTGGCGGCGACCAGCAGCGCCTCCAGCGCGACATACCGCACCACCTCGTGCAGGTAAGTCGTGCCGGTGCGATGATGCAAGTCCGCGGCATGGATCACCGCATCGACGATGCGCGCGCCGACGAAGGCCACTCCCGCCGGCAATACGCCGGCGATCAGCGTGAGCGCCGCGAGCATGATGCACAGCGCCTTGTTGGTGCTCCAGACCAGACCCAGCGCACGGCGGCTGTATTCGAACACACCCGTGAGGTTGAAGCGCCAGCCGCCGGAGTTCGGCAGATCGATGGGTCGAAGCTTGGATTGGGCGCTGATGAGTGGTCCCCGGGGTCTATAATAACTCGTCGCAATGGTCAGGTATGGCGGAGCAGACGTGAAATTCAAGCCCTTGCTCGATCGGTGGAAGACGGCGCCGCGAGCCCGCGAGGACCGCGAAGGAATATGCCGTTCGCTTGCCGCTCGATGATGCCGCAAGGCTTCAGGCGCTGGCCGAGCTGTTCCCAGGCCAATCGATCGAGGAGATCGTAACGGATCTGCTCGCCGCCGGTTTGGACGAGATTGCCGCGGCCATGCCCTATGTCAAAGGCCCCAAGGTCATATCGCGCGACGATCATGGAGACCCGGTTTACGAGGATGTCGGCTTGACGCCGCGATTCGTCGAATTGACCCGCAAATACAAGAAAAACCTGCAATCCGGCGCAAATAAATAGCGCCGCCCGGGCGCTTTGCGGTTGACGCTGGCCGCGAAACACGGCGATACTGACCTCATGTCGACCGCACGCATTGTTCGCAACACCTGGTGGTGGCGCCTCCGATAAGGAGTGGACTGGTCGTTCAGCGTTCGATTTTCCGTTTACCCAGAACCCATCTCCGCGACAAGTGGCGATGGGTTTTTTATTGCCTTGGATGGGCCATGAATGAAACCGCCTTTTGACATCGCAGCCGACCTGGATACGCCCGTCTCGGCGTATCTGAAGCTCGCGCCGTTTCGTCCGCGATTCCTGCTGGAGAGCGTCGAGGGCGGCGAGCGGCTCGCGCGCTACTCCTTCATCGGATTCGGCGATTGTCTCGAGGTGCGCATCGAGGCTCAGGGCGTGAACATCGGCGGCGTTCGCGCGCCGCGGCCGGGGAACAGGCACGAATTTCTCGACGTGCTGCGCGGCGCATTGGCGCGCGCCCCCCAGCCAATTCCAAATATTCCCGGCGTGCCCTTGTCGGGCGGCCTGGTAGGCTACACCGCTTACGATGCCGTGCGTTATTTCGAGCGCATCCCGGGCCGCAGTCTGGATGCAACGCCGACTCCGCACGCCCACTACGTCGCGCCCCGTTCGCTGCTGGTGTTCGATCACTTGACGCGCGGCGTCGCGCTGTTGCACGACGGCAGCGAAGCCGATCGGCAAGCCTTGCGGCGCGAGGTCATCCGGGCGTTGCGCGGCGGCGTGCCCTGGGCGCGAGCGCCTGGAAAATTCTCGCAGGCCGCGCCTTCCTTGACCGAAGAGGCGCACGCGCAACGCGTAAGGCGCGCGCAGCAATACATTGCTTCGGGCGATGTGTACCAACTGGTGCTCGCATCGCGATTCGAAGGCATCCATAGCATCGCGCCGTTCGAAGTCTACCGTGCCCTGCGACTGCTCAATCCCTCGCCGTACATGTTCTTTTGCGAGCTCGGCGAGATCACGGTGGTGGGCTCTTCGCCCGAAGCCTTGGTGAAGTGTCACTCGGGACAGGCGCAACTGCGGCCCATCGCCGGCTCGCGCCCGCGCGGCGCGGATGAGGCGGGCGATGCGGCGCTGGAGAGAGAGCTGCTGAGCGATCCGAAAGAGAATGCCGAGCACGTGATGCTGGTCGATCTGGCGCGCAACGACCTGGGCCGCGTGGCCGCGGCGGGCTCAGTGTGCGTAGACCCCTACCGGGTGATCGAGCGCTACAGCCACATCATGCACATCGTGAGCGGCGTGAAGGGCCGGTTGAAGCCGGGCCACGATGCCTTCGACCTGTTTGCGGCGACGTTTCCCGCGGGCACGCTGGTGGGCGCGCCCAAGGTGCGCGCCATGGAACTGATCGACGAACTCGAGCCCGTGGGCCGCCAGCTGTACGGCGGGACGGTCGGCTATTTCGGCCGGCACGGCGACATGGACCAGGCCATTACGATCCGCACGCTGGTGTTTCGCGGCGATACCTATAGCTACCAGGCGGGCGGCGGCATCGTTGCTGACAGCTCGCCGCGGGCCGAGTACGCCGAGCTGCTGGCCAAGAGCGCGGTGTTGCGGCGCGCGCTCGAGCTGGCGGCGGAGGGCCTATAAATGTCCGCGAACGTATTGCTCATCGACAACTACGATTCATTCACCTATAACTTGGTGCAGGCGTTCTTGATTCTTGGAGCCGAAGTCGACGTACACCGCAACGATGCCATCGGCGTCGAACAGGCGCTGGCGCGCAGCTACACCCACCTGGTCATTTCGCCGGGGCCGGGAGCGCCGCGCGACGCAGGCGTGTCCATGCGAATGATCGAAGCCTTTGCCGGGCGCATTCCGATATTCGGCGTCTGCCTCGGCCATCAATCGCTGGTCGAAGTGTTCGGCGGCAAGGTGGTGCGCGCCGCACGCCTCATGCATGGCAAGGTGTCGCCCGTGCTGCATGATGGCAAGGGCCTGTACGCCGGCATGCGCCAGAATTTCGAGGCCGGGCGCTACCACTCGCTGATCGCCGAACCCGCCTCGATACCCGCCGAACTCGAAGTGACGGCGCGCACCGCCGAAGGCGAGATCATGGGCGTGCGTCACCGGTCTTTGGCCGTGGAAGGCGTGCAGTTCCACCCCGAGAGCGTGTTGACGCCGGACGGCCCCACGCTCATGGGCAATTTCCTGAAGGGCTGAAGTGAACGAACCACGCGAGATGCTGGAGCAGCTGCTGATGCGGCAGGATTTGAGCGAAGCCCACGCCGCCGCGCTCTTGCGGCTGCTGACGACCGCGGACCTTGCGCCCGCCATGGCCGGCGCACTGCTCTCGGCGCTGCGTGCCAAGGGCGTCACGGCCGACGAGGTGCGCGGATTCGCCGGCGCCATGCGCGCGCTGGCGCTGAAGCCCGCACTGCCGGGAGGCGTGGATGCCATCGATATCGTCGGCACCGGCGGCGACGGCTCCGGGAGCCTGAACCTGTCCACCGGCGCGGCATTGCTGGCGGCCGCCTGCGGCCTGCCGGTGGTGAAGCACGGCAACCGCTCGATCTCCAGCCGCAGCGGCAGCGCCGACTTGATCGAAGCGATCGGGTTCACGCTGCCGCTGGATGAGAATCGCGCGGCGCAATGTTTGGTCGCCACCGGGTTCACCTTCCTGTTCGCGCCGTACTTTCATCCCGCGATGAAGGCGCTCGCCCCGATTCGCGCGGAACTCGGCATCCGCACCGTGTTCAATTTGCTCGGACCTCTGACCAATCCCGCCGCGCCGCGCTACCTGCTGGTCGGCGCGTACGATGCGCGCACGGCGGAATTGATGGCCGGCACTCTGGCGGGCATGCGCATCGAGCGGGGCTGGGTGGTGCATGGGGCTTGCGGATGGGACGAAGCCACACCCATGGGACCCTTCGTGGCATTCGACGTGGCCGGCGATCAGATCACGCGCCGCGAGGTCAATCCCGAGGAGTTCGGAATTGCGCGCTGTTCGCCGCACGAGCTCAAAGGCGGGGATGCCAAGACCAATCTCAAAGCGCTGCTCGATGTGTTCGAAGGGCGCGACCAGGGTGCGCATCTGGACGCGCTGGCGTTGCAATGCGGATTGGCCTTGATGATCGCCGGTCGCGCCCAATCGATCGCGGGAGGCATTGCATTGGCGCGGCGCCGTCGTCGACAGCGGCAGGGCGCTGGCATGGCTGCAGCGGTTGCGCGCGTTCGCGCTTCATGCGGACGCGTTGCAGAGGCCCGAATGAGCGGTTTCTTGGACGAGATGGCGCGCGCGAGCGCGGCGCGCACCGCGCAGGCGATGGCCGCCGAGCCGTTTGATGCGCTTGAAAGACGCGCCAAGGCGGCGCGCCCGCGGCTCGCGGCTGGTTTTGTCGCCGCAAGGTTTCGATGTCATCGCGGAACTGAAATTGACGTCCCCGGCGGCGGGCCGGCTCGGCGCGGCAAACGGGGACTGGCTGCAGCGCGTGACCGCCTATGCGCAGGGCGGCGCCGCGGCCGTATCGGTGCTGACTGAGCCCTCGCGCTTCGACGGATCGCTCGAGCATTTGCGCCAGGCCAGCGCGGCGCTGGCGCCATTCAAAGTGCCCACGATGCGCAAGGATTTCCTGGTCGATCCTTACCAGGTGCTGGAGGCGCGCGCGGCGGGCGCGGGCGGCGTGCTCCTGATCGTGAGGATGCTGCGGCAATCGCAACTGCTGGCGCTGCTCGATGCCGCGGCCGAACATGGCTTGTTCGTGTTGCTGGAAGCTTTCGACATGGACGATTTGCACGCCGTGCGGGAATTGCTTGCCGCGCGCAAGCCGGACCGCAAGGGCGGCGGCGCCGATGACATCCTGATCGGCATCAACAGCCGCGATTTGCAGAGTCTGGCCGTGGTGCCGGAACGGTTCCGGGAACTTGCGCCGCGGCTGCCGCACGGTCTCCCGGGCGTGGCGGAGAGCGGCGTCGCCTCCGCGAGCGATGCGGTGCGCGTGATGCACTTGGGGTTTCGGCTGGCGCTGATCGGCACGGCGCTCATGGTCCGCGACGATCCGCGGCCGTTGCTGCGTGAAATATTGACGACGGCGCGGACAGTCAAAGCTTAAATGGCTACACTCCGCGCCATGTGGATCAAGATCTGCGGCATCACCGGTGCGGATGCGGTCAGCGCGGCGGCGGAAGCCAACGTTGACGCAATCGGTTTCGTTTTCGCGCCGAGCCCGCGGCAGGTCACGCCCGGACAGGCCGCGCAGCTCGCCGCCCTGGCGCCGCCGGGTATTTTACGGATCGCGGTGGCGCAGCATCCATTGCAGATGAAGGTCGACGAGATCTGCCGCATCCTGAAACCGGATTATTTTCAAACCGACGTCGAGGACTTGCGCGAGCTGAAGATTCCGGCGCATATCAAGGTGCTGCCGGTCGTGCGCTTCGGGCGCAAGACCCCGAATCCCTTGCCGGGCCGCATGCTGTTCGAAGGTCCTTCGAGCGGCATAGGCGAGCTGGCCGACTGGGGGCGCGCCGCGGAACTCGCGCGGCAGACCGAAGTGATACTTGCCGGCGGCCTATCGGCGCAAAATGTCGCCGAGGCCATTCAGGCCGTTCGGCCGTTCGGGGTGGATGTCAGCAGCGGGGTCGAATCGGAGCCCGGCGTCAAGGATCCGGCCAAGATCCACGAATTCGTGCGCGCCGCGCGTGCCGCGGCGGCGTACCTGGAGCGCGAATAATGGGTTCTGCGTTGCGCGCCGATGCATTGCCGGCGAGCCTGCCCGACGGCAAGGGTCGCTTCGGCGCATTTGGCGGCCGTTATGTGCCGGAGACCTTGGTGCCCGCCCTCGATCGGCTGCAGGCGGGCATCGATCGGTATTTGCATCAGCCGGAGTTTCAAGCTGAGTTTTGCCAGGAGCTCAAGAATTGGGTGGGCCGGCCCACGGCGCTCTCGCCGGCGCCGACCCTGAGCAAGCGCTGGGGCGCGCATGTCTGGCTGAAGCGCGAGGACCTGGCGCATACCGGCGCGCACAAGATCAACAACGCCGTCGGCCAGACGCTCTTGGCCAAGCGCTTGGGGGCGAAGCGCATGATCGCCGAGACCGGCGCCGGTCAACACGGCGTCGCCAGCGCGGCGGCGGCCGCGCGGCTCGGCATGCCGTGCGTGGTGTACATGGGCGCGATCGACGTCGAGCGCCAGGCGCCCAATGTGGACCGCATGAAGTTGCTGGGCGCCACGGTGGTGCCGGTGAGCGGCGGCGACAAGACCTTGCGCGCCGCCATCGATGAGGCGCTGCGCGACTGGGTCTCCGATCCCGACGGCACCTACTATGCCTTGGGATCGGCCGTTGGGCCGCATCCCTATCCTTACCTGGTGCGCGAACTGCAGTCGGTGATCGGACGCGAGGCGCGCGCGCAAATGCTGGAAGCCGCCGGTTGCCTGCCCGATGTCGCGGTCGCCTGCGTCGGCGGCGGCTCGAATGCCATCGGATTGTTCCACCCGTTCCTGAATGATGCGTCGGTGCAGCTGCTGGGCGTGGAGGCCGGCGGACGCGGCCCCGGGCTGGGCGACAACGCAGCCTCGCTGACTTTCGGCACGCCGGGAGTCTTGCAGGGCAGCTATACGCTGATTTTGCAGGACGCCTTCGGCCAGGTGCGCGAGACGCACTCGGTGTCGGCGGGCCTGGATTATTCCGGAGTGGGCCCCGAGCATGCGTATCTCAAGAAAACCGGGCGGGTGACCTATGAATCGGCGACCGATTCGGAAGTCCTGGACGCGCTCGCCGAGTGCGCGAAATACGAAGGCATTTTGCCGGCCATCGAAAGCGCGCACGCGTTTTTCGGCGCGCGGCGCTTTGCGCTGAAAAATCCCGGAGCGCACATCCTCATCGGCTGTTCGGGCCGCGGCGACAAGGACATGCCGATTCTGCAGAACACGCTTCTCAAAGAGCAGCGCTGATGATGGCCGGCGCGCGCATCGCGGCCGCCATCCAAGCGGCCGCCGCCAAGGGCCGTCCCGCGCTGGTGGGATACCTGACCGCCGGCTTTCCGGGCCGCCGGCAGTTCAAGCAAAACCTCGCCGCCGTCGCCGGCGGCTGCGATGTCGTCGAGATCGGCGTTCCCTTCAGCGATCCGATGGCCGACGGCGCCACCGTTCAACGCGCGAGCTTCGCGGCGCTGGCCGACGGCGTGACGCTGCCGTGGATCCTGGAGGAATTGAATTCCATCGAGCCGCGCCACGCCGTGCCGATTCTGCTGATGAGCTATTTGAATCCGCTGCTGGCCTTTGGACTCGAGCAGCTGCCGCGCGCCGCGGCGCGTGCAGGCGTCAGCGGCTTCATCGTGCCGGATCTGCCCTTCGAGGAAAGCGCCGAGCTGCAACAAGCACTCGAGGCCCGAGGGACTGGCATTGGTGCAGATGGTGACGCCGGTGACGCCGCCCGGGCGGCTGGAGATGTTGTGCCGGGAAGCCAAAGGGTTCGTTTATGCGGTGACCATGACGGGCACGACCGGGAATTCGGCCGACGGCAAGTTCGCCGACGTGCCGCGCGAGGTGCTCGAATACATGGATCGTGTCAAACAGCTTGCCAAGGTGCCGGTATGCGCCGGCTTCGGTATTCGCTCGGCCCGCCAAGTCGCGCGCCTCGCGCCGCACGTCGACGGCGTGGTGGTCGGTTCGGCGCTGGTGGAGACGCTGGAAAGAGGCGAGGATGTGGGTGCGTTCTTGAAGTCTCTGCGCTAGGAGCCGGGGAAATGAAACGCGTGTTCAGCGCCGCCTCGCTCTTGCAAGTTGCGCACGCCCGCAATGTCCTGATCGCCGCGGGCATCGACAGCGAGCTGCGGAATCAGTATCTGGCCGGTGCGCTCGGTGATCTGCCGATGCTCGAAACCTGGCCGCAACTCTGGGTTGAGGATGTGCTCGAATCGGCGGCGTTGCGCGCGTTGCAGAACGCCGCCACGGCGCCGGCGGGTGCATCCTGGGTGTGTTCGCAGTGCGGCGAAGAGCTCGAACCGCAATTCACGAGCTGCTGGCGCTGCGGTGCGGCGTTTCGGAGTGCATAGGATGTGCCAGGCATGAGTGCGGCGCATCGGCGTTCCTGGCGCCGGCACTGACGGTGTCGATCCCCCCTGCATATTCAGGTACTTGCGCGCGTTTGTCAGACAAACACCGACAGCCCTCCGCGCGAAGTCCGAGCCGAGGTTCAGCGCTGCGCCCTGGCAGGCTCAAGCTGCACAGGTTACAAATTGTGACCGTTGACGTGTAACGATTACACGAGCGCGGTCAGCAGGAGATTTGTAATGAACAGTGTGAGTTATGGCCTTTCGGAGCGTCCGGCGCCCCTTCCCCTTTCCGGCATGGAGGCCTTGCTGGGCAACTCGGTTGCCATGCAGGAAGTGTTTCGCTTGATCGAGCGTGTGGGTCCCACCGAGGCCAGTGTATTGCTCACCGGCGAAAGCGGCTCGGGCAAGGAACTCGCGGCGCAAATGATTCACGCTTGCAGCGCGCGCCGCAATAAGCCTTTCATCGCCGTCAATTGCGGCGCGATCCCCCCCGGTCTCATCGAGGCCGAGTTATTCGGCTACGAGAAGGGCAGCTTCACGGGCGCGGTGCGCGCGCACGCCGGAGTGTTCGAACGCGCCAACGGCGGCACTCTGCTGCTCGATGAAGTGACTGAAATGCCCCTGGATATGCAGACCCGGCTGTTGCGGGTGCTCGAATCGCGCAAATTCTACCGCGTCGGCGCCAACACCGAGTACACCTCCGATGTGCGCGTGATCGCCGCCACCAACCGCTGTCCGCTGTCGGCGGTTCAAGCGGGTCAACTGCGCGAAGATTTACTGTACCGCTTGGCGGTGTTTCCGATCGACATGCCGCCCTTGCGCAATCGCGGCGACGACGTCGAACTGCTGGCTAACCACTTTTTGGCGCAGCTCAATGCCGAGGCCATGACGCAGAAGCGGCTTTCCGCGCACGCCCGCATGACGCTCATGCAGCATTCCTGGCCCGGCAACGTACGCGAATTGAAGAACTGCATCGAGCGTGCATTCATTCTCGGCGATACCGTTCTCGAATTGGCGCCCCTCATTCAGAACACGGCGCGCAGCGAATCGGCGAGCGCAGCCGGAACGGGCGGCACCGATCGAGACCGTCTGGAGATCCGGGTCGGATCGCGCATCTACGACATGGAGCGCTCGCTGATCGAAGCCACGCTGGACTATTTCAAGGGCAACAAGCGCCGTGCCGCCGATGCGCTGGGCTGCAGCCTGAAGACGCTGTATAACAAGCTGAACGGCTATTCACAAAGACAGGAATGCGCCAATTCCTGATTGCGCGCCATCTAGGGGAAAAAAGTGTCAAGAGTACTGATCGCAGACGATCATGCGGTGGTCCGAGCCGGATTCAAGCAATTTCTCGAAGCCGATTCGAGCATCAATGCCGTGGGCGAGGCGGCGAGCGGCAATGCGACGCTCGATGCGCTGCGCGAGTCCGAATGGGATCTGGTTCTGCTGGATATCCATATGCCGGACCGCAGCGGCCTCGACATCCTGCGGCACATTCAAACCGGACATCCCAGCGTCAGGGTGCTCGTCATGAGCGGATTGCCGGAGCAACAGTATGCGGTAAATGTGTTGCGCGCCGGCGCCAGCGGCTATCTTTCGAAGGACAGCGCTCCCGAAGAACTCATGAAGGCGGTGCGCACGGTTTTGTCGGGACGGCGCTACGTGAGCGCGGCGCTCGCGGAAATATTGGTGGCGGATCTGGACGGCGATCCGGACAAACCGCTGCACGCGCGGCTTTCGACGCGGGAGTTTCAAATCTTCTGCAAGCTGGCGGCCGGCCGCGGCGTTTCCGACATCGCGAATGAACTGAGCCTGAGCGTCAAAACCGTCAGTACCTATCGAAGCCGCATCCTGGAAAAGATGAGCTTCACCGCGAATGCCGACATTACTTCATACGCGCTGCGCAACGGCTTGATCCAATAAACGGCACGTTGTGAGCACCTTTCACCACGACTCGCGTTTGTCCAGGACGACATGTTAATGGTGCGCTCTCTGCGGGTATTGCTGGTGGAGGACTCGAAAGTATTGACCGAGAGACTGACCGAGGCGATCCGCCAGATCTCCGACGTGGAGCTGATCGGAACCGCAGATACCGAGGCGGCGGCGCTGGCGGCCGTCAAGCGCGATGCGGTCGACGTGATCATTCTCGATCTGCATTTGAAGCAGGGCACGGGCTTCGGCGTCATGCGCGCGCTGGCCGCCACGCAGCACAAGCCGCGCATCATCGTGCTCACCAACTATGATCTCCCCGAATACAAGAATGCGGCGATCGCGCTCGGCGCGACGCACTTCCTCGACAAAGCCCGCGACTACGGCCGCCTGCCCGAAGTCCTGCACGAGATCTGCGAAGCGCATTTGTCGAAGCATTGAGCGCGCGCGGCGCGCGCCGGCGCAAAACCCGCAGTAAGCGCAAAACCCTATATTTCGCGGGGAATTTCGCTGCTTCGATGTCATATGAGTCCCACATTCTCGTAATGTCTACCATCGCGCGCGGCAATTTCTACAGCCCTTTCTTTTGATATGCGGCGTGCGCGGCGAAACGCGCGAAGCGCTCGCGCGCCACGCGAAATTGCCCTTGGCACGCAAGTTGCTCCTTGAAAGGTAGCGCCGGCCTGGCCGCGACATCACGAGGAGTAACACATGTTAGTAGGAAAATCCGACATCAAGTGTGCGGTGCTGGGCGCGGCAATCGCATTGATCGCCGCGGGCTGCGCCACCATGCCGATCCCCAACGAGAAAATCGCGGTGGCAAAATCTTCGCTGCAGGCCGCGGAACAGGCGGGCGCGCCGGAATTGGCGCCGGTGGAAATGGCCGCGGCGCGGGATAAATTGGCGCGCGCCGAGAAGGCGGTCGCCGATCACGATGCGAGACCCGCGACCGATCTGGCCGAGCAGGCGAACGCCGATGCGCAGCTCGCCGAGGCAACCGCGCAAGAACACCGCTCGCACAAGGCGGCGATGGAATTGGACGCCAGTCTGCAGGCGCTGCGCCAAGAATCGTCGCGCAACACCCAATCCAATCAATGAGGATGCAGTCATGAAGGTAAAATTAATCACCGGAATGGGTTTGGCCGCCGCCTTGAGCGCCTGCGCCACCATGCCGCAGCCGAACCCCGCGCTCGAGAGCGCCCGCGCGGCGGTGCAGACGGCCGAAGCCGATCCGAACGTCAACAGGTACGCGCCGCTGGATCTGGATCGCGCCAAGAAAGATCTCGCCGCGGCGGAAGATGCAGCCATGCATCACCGTGACGCGGACATCGCGCAGCCGGCATATCTCGCCACGCAAGATGCGCGCATCGCGCAGGCGCACGGTGCGGCGAAGGCGGATGATGCGCGTGTGGCGGCAGGCCAGGCGGAACGCGACCGTATCGTGCTGGCCGCGCGCACGCGCGAGGCGGAGAACGCGAAAGCGGCCGCTGCCAATTCGCAGGCGATAGCGGCGGCCGCCTTGAACCAGCGGGACCAGGCGAACCAGGATGCGGCACAGGCGCAGCAGGAGGCTGCGCAGGCCCAGGCCGAACTCGAGGCTCTGAAAGCGACGCCCACGCCGCGCGGATTGGTGCTGACCCTGGGCGATGTCATGTTCGACACGGGCAAGTCGGAGCTGAAATCCGGAGGAATGCGCAAGATCGATCAGCTTGCGCAATTCCTCACCGAACATCCGCAACGGCGCGTGGAGATCGATGGCTTTACCGACAGCGTGGGCAGCGATGCCTACAATGAAGAGCTGTCGCAGCGCCGTGCCGATGCGGTGAAAGCCGCCCTGGTGAGCCGCAACATCGATCCCGGACGGATCAGCACGGAGGGGTTCGGCAAAGCCTATCCGGTTGCCAGCAACAACGATTCCGGGGGGCGGCAATTGAATCGCCGCGTCGAAGTCGTGATCGGGGGCGCCAACGGCTCGCCGATTGCGCCCCGTTCAGGATCCTAGCTTAGAGAGCCACGGAGGCGAGCGGATGCTCGCCTCCCTCCGGCGCATTCTGCGCCAGCATCCGGGCCAGGGGGATGCGCGCCGTCACCACGGTGCCGCCGGAATCGGGTGTGCCGATATCCCATGATCCTCCGAGACCGGCGATCCGATGCCGCATCGAGACCAAGCCATGGGTGGTGCTGGTGGTCAGGCGGCCGGCGGGAATTCCCTTTCCGTCATCGGTGATGCGCAGGGTGAAGGTCTCCTCGTCGATGCCGATGAACAGGTCGGCGGATTTGGCTTCTGAATGTTTCAAGATGTTCGTCAAGGCTTCTTGTGCGATACGAAACACGCCGATGGCGGCGTCGGGGCTGAATTTCAGTTCGTTGTCGGGGAGCGTTTCGCTGCAGCGCAAGCCCGTGCGCCGGCACGTTTCCTTGAACTGCCACCGCAAAGCCGTGAACAATCCCATGTTGTCGAGCAGCGTGGGGCGCAACTCCTCGACCACGCGGCGCTTCAGATCGACCCCGGCGCTCAACGACTCGTGAATGCGCTTGAAGCGCTGCTCGATGGAAGGGTCCGCCGTCGGCAGCCGCTGCTGCAGCCAGGATAAGTCCATGCGCGCCGCCACCAATAGTCCGCCCAACTCATCGTGCAGCTCGCGCGACAGGGCCGATTTCTCCTGCTCGGACACACCCTGCAAGTGCGTCGAGAGCGCGGTCAATTCGCGGGTTCGCGCCGCGACCTCGAGCTCCAGCTGTGATTTCTGGTCGAGCAGGGCCGCGGCCTGGCGTGCACGCCGCCGCATGTCGCCGTAGACCAGCCGGATCGCGAGCAGCACCAAGCCGATGTTCAAGATCACACCCGCCGCCGAAACCCAGCGCGAGAGGCGAAAATCCTTTTGCCATTCCACATTGGCGGCCGCCGCCTCGCCCGCTGCCTCGCTGCGCATTTTGGCCACAATGGCGCCTATGGAGTCCATGGTGCGCTTGCCGACGTCGGTGTCGATCACGCCGGCTGCCGCGGGAATGCCGCGTTTCTTGAGTATCGCAATGCCTTCCTCGAGCTCCCCGAGCTCCTTGCCCGTCAGCACTCGCAGCTGGTGAAATTCGCCGCTGCCATCGTCGCTGCCGTAGGCGTCATGCAGCCGATCGAGCGCCTGCCCGACCCGGGTCACCGCATCTGAATAGGGGGTCAGATAGGCGCTTTCCGCCGTGAGCAAGTATCCGCGCTGTGCAGACTCGGCGTCCGTAATCAGGCCCGCGAACTCATTGAGGGCCTGTTCCCGCAATTGCGAACGATGCGCGTGCTCATTGGCCCCATTCAAGCGCGTCTGGCCGGCGGCGGCCAGAAAGAAGAGTCCAATCAGGAATCCGATCAGCAGGAAGGGCGGCAATGCCAGGTACCAGCGTCCGATCTCGCCCAGCTCCTCACCCAAAATTTTCATTTAAAGCGCCCGCGTTGCAGAGCTTGAGTTTAACATGTGAGGGTATTCCTACAGGCGGGCTCGGGACGAACCGATGCCTACCCCTGACCCGTGAAGGCATAGTGGGAACAGTGCGCTCGGGCGCAACGGGGGCCGCTGCCCCATACTCAAGGAGATTGAAATGGAAGCGAATTTTGACAACACGGCAGACCAGGCCCGGGCCACGGGCCGCCGTTTGAAGAACGATCTGACCGACGGCCTCAGCGACATCAAGGGCGCGGCTTCCGGCGAAATCAAGAATCTGATCGCGGATGTCGAGGACCTCATGGCGCGCATCGCTGATCTGAAAGACGCGGATGTGGTGCGCGTGCGCGGCAAGGTGCAGCGCGCGGTGGACGCGACCAAGCAAAGTCTTTCGGACAGCGCCGAGTCGCTCCGGCGCCAGGCGCAAAATGTGGCGAGCACGGCCGATGACTACGTGCGGGAGAGCCCATGGCAGGCGATCGGCATTGCGGCTTTGGTCGGCGCGGTCGTGGGTATTTTAGCGACGCGTCGCTCCTAAGGCCGAAGAACAACAGTGCGAGGCCTATGGTCACTGCCGAAAGCCGGCCCTGCGCTGATGCGCCATATCGGCGCCTATATCGATTTGGCGGGTTTGGATCTGGCGCGCACCCATCGCGAAATCACCGCGCAAGTGGTGGCCGCGGCGATCGTTGCGATCTGCGCATTGTTCGCACTCTTCCTGATCTGCCTGGGGGTCATCGCCTATTTCTGGGACACGCCCTATCGGCTGGCCGCCATTGCGTGCCTGGCCGGGGTCTTCGTGCTGGCCGCGATCGCGGCCGCCATCTACCGGGCTCGCGCGGCGCGCGCACGCTCGCCGCTGCTGGCAGACGTGCGGCGCGAGTGGCAGGAGGATCGCGTGATTCTCGAAAAAATCCTCTCCTCGGACGAGGACTGATATGGCCGACACCGACGCAGCTGAGCGGGACTTGATTCGTCACCGGCTGGCACAGTCGCGCGAGGAGTTGCGCCTGCTGTTCGATCCGCCGCCGGCGCAAGACGATGGCAACACCGGCAGCGGCAATGGTCACATGGGCTTCCCGCGCAGCCGCACCATGCAGATGCTGCTGAGCGGACGGGGCCTGGGTACGTTGGGTGCGCTCGCCGGGGGCCTGCTCATAGCCCGTCCGGGGCTGGCATTGCGCCTGTTGCGCTTCATTCCCGCGAGCGCCGTGGCCAAGATGCTCGCGGCCAAGGCGTTGAACGCCTTGAAGGCCAAGCCGCACAATCCCGCGCCCTGAGGGCAGCTAGCCCAGGGTGATTTCGCCGTAGTGATAGCGGCCGTCGTCCATGAGTTGAAATTCGCCAGGCGCCCCGCTCAATACCTTGCCGTCGAGCGCGGCGTGCGCAATGCCGCGATTCACGCCGCGCGGATTCTTCACCGAAATGCGATAGCGGGACGTGCCGTGCTTGTAGGTGAACTCGAATCCGGGCCAGGCCCGCGGGACGCAGGGGTCGACGATGAGCGTCGTTCCGCGCACCTTGATTCCCAAAATGCCCTCTGCAGCGGTGCGGTACATCCATCCCGCAGACCCGGTATACCAAGTCCAGCCGCCGCGCCCCACATGCCCGGGCGCGCAGTAGACGTCGGCGCACACCACATAGGGTTCGACCTTGTAGCGGTGAATGCCGGCGGTCGTGCTGGCGTGATTGATGGGATTGAGCAGCGCGAACAATTCGCCGGCGCGATCGCCATCGCCCAACTGCGCGAACGCCAGCGTGGTCCACATCGCCGCGTGTGTGTACTGACCGCCGTTCTCGCGCAGCCCCGGAGGGTAGGCCTTGATGTAGCCCGGATCCTTGGCGCTGTGATCGAAGGGCGGTGTGAACAGTTTCACCAGCCCATCGCTGCGGCTGACGAGCTGGGCGTTGACCGCGGACATGGCCCGCAGCGCGCGCTCGCGCGGCGCGGCGCCGGAGATCACGGCCCATGACTGTGCCACCGCATCGATGCGGCATTCGTCGCTGGATACCGAACCCAAGACGGTGCCGTCGTCGTAATAGCCGCGCCGGTACCAGTCCCCGTCCCAGGCCTCGCGTTCGATGGCCTGCTGCAGGGCAAACGCATGTTTGCGCCAGGCGGCGGCCGCCTCATTGGCGCCGCGCGACTCGGCGATCGGCGCAAAGCGCATCAAGGCTGCATGCAGGAACCAGGCGAGCCACACGCTCTCACCGCGTCCTGCAATCCCGACCCGGTTCATGCCGTCGTTCCAATCGCCGGTACCAAACAACGGCAGGCCGTGGGCACCGATCGCCAAACTCGAGTCAAGGGCGCGGACGCAATGCTCGAACAAGGGCGCCGGAACGCCAGCGGGCGGCGCCCAGAACTTTTCCATGTCGCCGGGCGCGAGCGGACCGCCGCCCAGGAAAAGTACCGGCTCGTCGAGCACCGATCGATCGCCCGTGACTTCCAGGTAGTGAGCAACGACGAAGGGCAGCCAGATGCGATCATCCGATACCCGCGTCTTGATCCCCTGCCCCGAGGTCGGAAGCCACCAGTGCTGTACGTCGCCTTCGGCGTACTGCTGCGCGGCCGCTCTCAAGATATGTTCGCGGGTAATTGCCGGCGAGGATACGCACAACGCCATGACGTCCTGCAGCTGATCGCGGTAGCCGTAAGCGCCGCTCGACTGATAGAAGGCGGTGCGCCCCCAGACGCGGCTGCTCAAGGTCTGGTACAGCAGCCATCCGTTGACCAGGATGTCCAGCGAGCGATCCGGCGTCTTGACTTGAACCGTTCCCACGGCGCGGTCCCAGAAATCGGTCACGCTCTTGAAGACCTCATCGAGGTTCGCGCTGCGATAGCGCTCGGCCAGGGAAACGGCGGTCGCGGATGAGCTCTCCTCGCCGAGAAACAGCTTCAGCTCGATCGCTTCACCAGGGTTCAAGCTGACTTTTGTTTGCATGGCGCCGCAGGGGTCGAGTCCTCCTCCCACGCGGTTGGCGAGCGGCTGCGGACCCAACAGGGCCGCCGGTTCGGCGAGCGAGCCATGGCGCCCAATGAATTCGCTGCGATCGGCGGTACAGCTTTGCTGTGCTCCCGCCATATCCATGAAGGCAACCCGCGCCTTGAAATCCGCGGTCCAGGGATTGCGCGCCAGCAAGGCGCGCGAGGTGGGGTCGATGGACGTGATGATGAAGGGCGCCGCGCGGTTGTTCTGATTTCCGAGCACCCAATCGAGGTAATGGGTGATCGACAAGCGGCGCGGTTCATCGGAGACGTTCTCGATCTTCAGCCGCGAGATCTTGATCGAATCGGCGAGCGGCACGAATTGCGTCAGGTCCAATGCGATGCCGTGCGAGGTGTGTTGCGTGCGCGTGTAGCCGAATCCGTGCCGCACCACATAGGCAGACGAGCGCTCGCGAATCGGCAGCGGGCTGGCGCTCCAAAGATCTCCGGATTCCTCATCGCGAACGTAAATGGCCTCGGCGCTCGTATCGCTGACCGGATCGTTGCACCACGGCGTGATCTGGTTTTGCTGCGCATTCAAGGACCAGGTGCTGCCGGATCCATCGGCGGAGACCAGGCAGCCGAATTGCGGATTGGCGATCACGTTGATCCAGGGCGCGGGAGTCCATTGGCCATCGTCGAGCACGACCACATATTCGCGGCCGCCCGCGTCAAACCCGCCCAGACCGTTGAAGTATTCGAGCGCCGGCGCCGCGTGCGGTGCCGGCGCGCGCAGGTCATCGCCGCTGTTTTCGCGCCGCAGACGCGCGGCGCCCGGCGGTTCCTGCGGTCTTGCCAGTTGCTCGCGCAGCGTCTTTGGGCCGCAGCCGAAGCACCGCGCGCGCCGCCACTTGCAGGAAATCGCGCTGCTCCGGAGCCAAGGCATCGGCACGCAGCGCGATCGCGATGCCCTTCGCGCGCCGCTCCTGCCTGATCGAAGCCTCGAGCACCGCGGCCAGCGAAGCCGCGGCTGCGCGGCGGCGCCGTATTCAATATGACCAGATCCACGGCCAAACCCATGGCTTGCCAATAAGCTTGCGCGCGCAGCAATTGCACCACCCGTTCGATGCCGGCTTCCTCGCCGATGAGGGCGAGCACGATGGGCGAATCGCCCGACACTCCAAGGGCCCACAACGCCGGTTGGCCGAGTTGGTTGCGGTCGAGCAATTGCGTCGCGGCGCGCAGCGAAGCGTCCGAATACAGGATCGGTTGCGCGAGCTCCTGAAAAACCCCGGCATCCTCGCCGCTGATGTCGAGGTCGCGCAGCCGGGCGGCCGCGCGCGTGCGCGCCAGCGCTTGCGTGCGCTGAAAAGCCGCATCGCTGCCGAGCTTGTCCACCAGCTTGAGTGCCTGTGCGCGGCTGGCGCCGATGCCGGTCCAAAACGCCGCGTGCACGGTTTCACCCGGGTCGATTCGCACGCGGCGCCTCAGCGCCACCACCGGATCGAGCACCGTGCCCACGGAACCGGACAAGGGTCTCGCCTCCATGATGGATGCCGCATTGCGTATGCCGTGTCCGCGGCCCAGGAAACGCGCGCGATCGGTTTCGAACTGCAGGCCGCCGATCGCCTCGCCGTCCAGGGAATTGAAATGCACCAGCCACAGCTGAGGCTGCCCGGGATCGCGCGGCCGCCGGGTGGCCAGCAGCGCGCCGCGCTCGGCGACGAATTCGGTCTGCACGAACATCTTGGAAAATGCCGGATGCGCTGAATCGGCCGCCGCGGGACTCAACACCACTTCCGCGTAGGACGTCAGCTCGATCTCGCGCACCCCGCGGCCTTCGTTGCTGAGCGACAAGTGCCGCACCTCCGCGTCGTCCTCGGGAGACACCATGACCTGCATCACGGTGCGGATCGGTCCGTCTTTGCGGCGGAACTCCGCGCGGTCCTCGAAGAAGTCGACCTCGTAGATTTCAGATTCTCTGCCGACGGGCTGGTAGCCGGCTGACCAGACGTGACCGTTGAACACGTCGCGGAGGAATATGTAGGAACCCCAAGGATCGCAGGTTGGATCCTCGCGCCAGCGCGTCAGCGCAATGTCCTGCCAGCGGCTGAACCCCGAGCCCGCCGTCGTCAGCATCACCGAGTAATGGCCATTCGACAACAGGTGGGTGCGCGGCGCCGCCTGGTACGCTGAGGTGAAGCGGCGGGGCGTTTCTAGCGGCATCGAAGGTGCTGCGGCCGGGTGCATCGCGCTTGAAATCCCACGGGGTAGGGTGCTAATTCCAGCCGGCGCAAAATGTGCGCTTCGGCGGGCTTGGCAGAGATTACTTTAGCCCCGGATTCTCGCGGTGATGTACCCGACGCAGCGGGGTTAGAGTGATCGAAATAATCCGCCCGCGCGATCGGTCCATCGACCCGAGAGAACGTAATCCGGCGCCTACAGGCGTTGCTCACGGATTCAGTTTCCAAACGGCCAGGTTGATTGCCGCGATCAGCGTCACCCACGAAAAATACGGCACCAGGATGAGCGCCGCGGCGAACTTCACGCGCGCGAATTCGCGCAGGGTCCAGCCCACCGCGAGCCACAGCGCCACGATCTCGAACAGTCCCGCGTCGAGGTTCTTCAAGCCGAAAAACACCGGCGGCCAAAGCGTGTTGAGCAGCAGTTGGATGCAATAAGCGCTGATCGCTGCAGTGCGGCCGCGATGATAACGCTCGCGCCAGATGATCCAGGCGGCAATCGCCATCGATACATAGAGCGCGATCCACACCGGCGCAAACCAGTCCTGCGGCGGCACCCAGGCCGGCTTCAGCAAAGCTGCGTACCAATGCGCGGCGGGCGCCGAAAAGCGCGGCGAGAATGCCGCGCCCACGGCACCCGCGCCGAATGCCAGCAGCAAAAACGCGGCCAGCGCGGGCAAATTCGGGCGGGAATTGCGGCCGCGATAGCTGGTTTTGCTTTCGATGGGAATTCTCATTCGATCCTAAGGCCTGAGGCGCGATCTTAAGAGCAAAACGATGGCGGCGATCATCTGCACTGCGCCAACCCAGCGATATTGAGCGCTCTGCGCGAGCCAGATCATGCCGCATAGCCAGAGGATGCCCGCGGCCAGCCAAATATCGCGATCGCGCCGCCGCCGCATGCATCCCGGCGCGCAGCCGCACCAGCTCGAGCTCGACGCCGGATGCCCCGCCCTCGGCCTGCTCGCGGACCGAGGTCTGAACGATTTGCGGTATCTGGCGCAACGTCAGCAGCGCGTCGGGCCAATGCGCGCGAATCTCCTTGAAGATGGTGCGCGGGGCCACGCGCTCTCTCATCCATTGGCGCAGCACCGGCTGCGCGGTCTTCCAAAGATCGAGTTCAGGATAGAGCTGGCGTCCCAAGCCCTCGATGTTGAACAGCGTCTTTTGCAGCAGAATCAGCTGCGGCTGCACCTGCATGTCGAAGCGCCGCGCCGTCTCGAACAGGCGCAGCAGCACTTGGGCGAAGGAGATCTCCTTGAGCGGCTTGTTGTAGATGGGCTCGCAGACCGTGCGCACCGCGGACTCGAGTTCGTCGACCCGCGTGGCTTTCGGCACCCAGCCGCTTTGGATATGCAGCTGCGCGATGCGGCGATAGTCGCGGTTGAAGAAGGCCATGAAATTTTCCGCCAGATAATGCTGATCGCGAGGCTGCAAGGTGCCGACGATGCCGAAATCCACGGCGGCATAGCGCGGATTTCGCGGATCATCGATCTGCACGAAGATATTGCCGGGGTGCATGTCGGCATGAAAGAAATTATGGCGGAACACCTGCGTGAAAAAGATCTCGACGCCGTTCTCGGCCAGCTTGGCGATGTTCGTGCCGCGCGCCCGCAACTCCTCGACACGGCTGACGATGATGCCGTGAATGCGCTCCATGACCATGACGTTCTGGCGGCAGTAGTCCCAGTGAATCTGCGGGCACGTAGAGCAGCGGCGAACCGGCAAAATTGCGCTTCAGCTGCGCAGCGTTGCCGGCCTCGCGCATCAGATCGAGTTCATCGAGTGATGGTCTTGCGATACTCGCGCACCACCTCGATGGGTCGCACGGGACGCGCCTCGATCCAGTATTCATCGGCGAGTTTCGCGAGCGCATCGAGCACTTCCAGGTCAAGGTCGATGACCTCGCGCATCCCGGGGCGCAGCACCTTGACCACCACCTCAGCGCCGTTCTTCGAGGTCGCCGCATGCACCTGCGCGATGGATGCGGCCGCCAGGGCGCGGACTCGAAGCTGCCGAAGATCTCGCCGAGCGGCTGGGCGAAGGTTTTCTCGATCATGGCGATGGCGAGGCCGCCGGGAAAGGGCGGCACGCGGTCCTGCAGCTTCGCCAGCTCATCGGCGATGTCGACCGGCAGCAGGTCGCGCCGCGTCGAGAGCGCCTGGCCGAACTTCACGAAAATCGGGCCCAGCTCCTCGAGCGCGAGCCGCAAGCGTTCGCCGCGCGTGCCCCCGACGCTGCGCTGGAACCAGGTCCATGGCGAAAGGTAGAAGAGGAAGCGGAGCGGCCGGTACAGGTGGGTGGCGCGCACGAACTCGTCGAGCCCGTGCCTGACCAGCGCCCGCTGGATCTTGAGCAGCCTGCCGAGCACCCGCGAACGCATCACTCGCTCTTCGCCAGGCGCTCGAGCAGATTCAGGCGAGCCTCGATCCGATCGGTGCTTTCCCGTACGGCGTCCACGCCGCGCAGGTACTCTTCGATTTCCGTCTTCGTCACCAGATCGCGGCCTTCCTCCTGCAGGTACTCGGCGATATTCTCGCCGGCCGTGCGCCGGGCACGGCGCGCCCAAGTCCGCACGCCCTTGGCCAGCAAGGACAGATGCCGGGCCGGCATGTCGCCCACCCAGCGAGCCAGCTCCTCCTCCAGATCGGGCCGCGCCGCCGCGAACAAGTCGCGATAGCAGGTTGGCAATCTCGGCATCGCCGCGAATCTGCACCGAGCGTTGCGCTGCGCGCGCCCGGCGTCGCTGCCTTGAACATCTGCAGCAGCGCCGGAGCCGATCCTGAAATGACGGCATCCGCCGGCGAATCATCGCCGCCGCGAGCAGCGCCGCACGGCCGCCGCGGCAGGTGGTCCGCACCCGGGTGATGCCGTCGACGTCGACCTGCAGGCTGGTGCCTTCGAGCCGCTCGGCAAGCGCGGCCGCGCGCGTCGATGCCGCGATGTTTCGATTCAGGACCGCTTCGGCCGATGCCAACCAGGCGGGAGTTGCGGGCATGCCGGCTCCTAGATCTTGTAGCCGCGGTGCACGGCGACGATGCCGCCGGTGAGATTGTGGTAGCGCGCCTGGACGAAGCCGGCGCTTCGCAGCATCTCGAGCAGGGTTTCCTGATTCGGATGCATGCGGATCGATTCGGCCAGATAGCGATAACTGTCCGCGTCCTTGGCCACCAGGCCGCCGAGCAGCGGCAGTACCTTGAAGGAGTAGGCGTCGTAAAGCGGCTTGAGGCCCGGCGCACCGGCGTCGAAAACTCCAGCACCAGCAACTGGCCGCCGGGTTTCAGTACGCGGTGCATGGAGCGAAGCGCCGCGGCCTTGTCGGTCACGTTGCGCAACCCAAAACCGATGGTGACGCAGTCGAAGGCGTTGTCCTCGAAGGGCAGACGCTCCGCGTCCGCGACGATGCACTCCACGTTGCCCACGAACCCCGCATCGAGCAGCCGGTCGCGGCCGATGTCGAGCATCGCCGGATTGATGTCCGAAAGCACCACCCGGCCGGACTTGCCGACCTGCCGCAAGCAGCCCCGCCGCCAGATCACCGGTCCCGCCGGCGACGTCCAGAGCGCTGTTGCCCGGCCCTCAGCCCGGTCAGCGACAGCGTGAAGTGCTTCCACAAGCGATGTGCGCCCAAGGACATCAGATCGTTCATGACGTCGTATTTGCCCGCGACCGAGGCGAATACGGCGCGCACGCGTCGCGGCCTTGTCGGCCGCGCGCGACCTTTTCGAAGCCGAAATCCACCGTGGGATCGGAATCTAGCCATGGCGGCCCTCGTTGCAGGTTCAGGCGCCGCATTGTAGCCGACTCGGCAGAGCGCCCGAGGCGCTTGGACGCTTGTGGAGCGCCTGAATCCGCGGCCTGCGCGCAGCGCTCTAGATAGCGCGCCCAGTTGGCAGTCGTGGTCGGCTGCCCAGCTGGTGCAGCACGCTCCAGGAATACAGTCCCGTATTGTGGCCATCGTCGAAGATCAGGCGCAGCGCATAGTTGCCCACCGGCTCCACCGCGCTGATCCCGACCTGTTGTTTGCCCGCACCAGGATGCCTTCGCCGCCGCCATGGCCCTTTACCTCGGCCGAGGGCGAGAACACCCGCAGGTATTCGAACGGCAGCTCGAAGTGCGAGCCGTCATCGAAACGCACGTCGAGCAGGCGCGATTCGGTGCGCAGCTTGATATCGGTGGGCTGCGGCATTTCGCGGCGCTCACAGAATGTACCGCGACAGATCCTGATCCTTGGCCAGCTCGCCCAGATTTCCTTCAACATACTCGCGATTGATCACGACGCGGGTGCCGCTGCGATCCGCCGCATCGAAGGATACGCTCTCCAGCAATCGCTCCATGACCGTGTGCAGGCGTCGTGCGCCGATGTTCTCGGTGCGCTCATTCACCTCGAAAGCCACCTCCGCGAGCCGTTGCACGCCGGATTCCGCGAATTCCAGGTCAACCCTTCAGTGGCCAGCAACGCCGTGTACTGGCGGCACAAGCGAGGCATCGGGCTCGGTCAAAATCCGCACGAAATCGCCGACCACCAACGGCTCGAGCTCCACGCGGATCGGCAGGCGGCCCTGCAATTCCGGAATCAGATCCGAGGGCTTGGACATGTGAAACGCGCCGGATGCGATGAACAGCACGTGATCGGTCTTGACGGTGCCGTACTTGGTGTTCACCGTGCAGCCCTCCACCAGCGGCAGCAGGTCGCGCTGCACGCCTTCACGCGACACATCCGCGCCCATGGTCTCCTGGCGGCGCGCGATCTTGTCGATTTCATCGATGAACACGATGCCGTTCTGTTCGGCGTTCTCCACCGCGCGCACCTTCAGCTCCTCTTCGTTGATCATCTTCGACGCTTCCTCGTCGACCAGCAGCTTCAAAGCCTCCTTGATCTTGAGCTTGCGGCTGCGCGTGCGGCCTTGCCCCAGGTTCTGGAACATGCCCTGCAGCTGCTGGGTCATTTCCTCCATGCCCGGGGGAGCCATGATTTCCACGCCCACGGGCAGCGCGCGCACTTCGATCTCGATCTCGCGGTCGTCCAGCTGACCCTCACGCAGCATTTTGCGAAAGCGCTGCCGCGTGTCGTTGTCGCGCGAGCCCGTATCGCCCGTGAAACCGACGGAGGCCCGCGGCAACAAGATATCGAGCACCCGCTCCTCCGCCGCGTCGGCGGCGCGGTGGCGCACTTTGGCCATTTCCTCTTCTCGGGTCATTTTGACGGAGATCTCAACAAGATCGCGGACGATCGAATCAACTTCGCGACCAACATAGCCCACTTCGGTGAATTTGGTGGCCTCGACCTTGATGAAAGGCGCCTTGGCCAGGCGCGCCAGGCGGCGGGCGATCTCGGTCTTACCCACGCCGGTAGGCCCGATCATGAGGATGTTCTTCGGGGTGATTTCCGGCCGCAGCGATTCGGCGACTTGGCTGCGGCGCCAGCGGTTGCGCAAGCGCGATCGCCACCGCGCGCTTGGCGGCCTTCTGGCCGACGATGTGCTTGTCGAGTTCCTCGACGATCTCGCGCGGCGTCATCTGCGACATCGGCGCTACAGCTCCTCGATGGTCAGGCTGCGATTGGTATAAATGCAGATGTCCGCGGCGATGTTGAGCGAACGCTCGACAATGTCGCGAGCCGACAAGTCGCCGCTTTGCATGAATGCCAGCGCGGCCGCTTGCGCGAAGCCCCCGCCCGAACCGATCGCGATCAGGTCATGCTCCGGCTCGATGACATCGCCCGTTGCCCGAGATGACGTAGGTGCTCTCGGCATCCGCCACGCACAGCAGCGCCTCCAGGCGCCGCAGGCTGCGGTCGCTGCGCCAGTCCTTGGCCAGCTCGATGGCCGCGCGCGTGAGATTGCCGAATTTCTCCAGCTTACCCTCGAAGCGCTCGAACAAAGTGAAGGCATCCGCCGTGCCGCCGGCGAAGCCGGCGAGCACCTTGCCGCCATACAGCCGCCGCACCTTGCGGGCATTGGACTTCATGACGCTTTGTCCCAAGGTGACCTGGCCGTCGCCGCCAACCGCCACGCGGCCGTTGCGCCGCACTGCCAGAATGGTGGTGCCGTAAATTCGATCGGGATCGTGTTTCATAGAAGTGTCTGAGTACCGTGGGGCCGACTTGAAGCCCTTTCAAGCTCGGGGCCGGCGCCTGGCTCGCGGATGCGCGGCGTCGTAAACGCTGGCCAGGCGCTGGAAATCCAGGTGCGTGTAAACCTGGGTGGTGCTGATGTCGGCGTGGCCCGAGCAATTCCTGCACGCCGCGCAGGTCGCCGCTGGACTCCAGCAGATGAGTCGCAAAGGAATGGCGAAACATATGCGGGTGCACGTGCATCGCAGAGGCCCTGGCGGCGCGCCCACAGGCCCACCCGCAACTGCACCGCGCGCACCGACAGGGGCCGCCCCGATTTCCCCACGAACACCGCGCCGCCGTCCGCCGCCGCCTCGCCCCGCATGAGAGCCGTGCGCTCCGCCAGCCATCGCTTCATTGCCTCGATGGCGTGGCGCCCCATGGGCACGATGCGCGATTTTGCTGCCCTTGCCGAGCACGCGCACGGTTCGATCGGTCAAATCGACGGCGGCGAGATCGCAGCCCCACCAATTCGCTCAAACGCAGGCCCGAGGAGTAGAACAACTCCATCATCGCCTTGTCGCGCGCCGACAGCGAATCGTCCGCCCGAAATTCCAGCAGCCGCGCCATCTGGTCCGCATCCAGCGTCGCCGGCAGCCGCTTCTTGATCTTGGGCGCGCGCACTTCGCGCGCCGGATTATGCTCGGCATGGCCTTCGCGCATCAGGAATTCGTAAAAAGTGCGCACCGCCGACAGGCGGCGCTGGATGCTGCGCGGCGCTATCCCGCCGGCGTGCTCGGCGGCGGCAAAGGCGCGCACCTGAAAGTTGCCAATCGCAGACCAGCGAGGCATCTTTGCGGCTGTCGCAGAATCCGGCCAATGCCAGCAGGTCGTGGCGATAGGCGGCCACGGTGTGCTTGCTCATGCGGCGCTCCAGGCTGAGATGCGACGGAACCGCTCGATCCATTCGCGCTCGCTCGTTTCCACTAGGAACCTGTCTGAGTGCCGCGCGCTCAGCGCGTCAGCGCGTCAACGCGTAGGTCACCAGCTCGCCGATGCGCAGCAGGAATTCGGTGCTCATGCCGGGATGGAAGCGGTCCGCATCGCTCGCGCCGATCGCCAGCATGCCGAGCGCGCCTTTCGGGCCCAGAGGCGTGAGCGCGACCGAGCCGATGTCCACCGAATCCTTGCCGAACAAATAATCGCGCTGCGCGTCGCGGACCTGGCCGCAGCGCGGCTTGCCGGATCTGCAACAAGCGAATCGAAGCTCGATTTCATCTCGGTCGGCGGCATTGCCGACGCGCAGGAACCGGCCCATCGCCGGCTCCAGCGCGCGGGCGCCCTCCATAACAGCACCAGCACCGAATTCCTCGCGTCGAAGTCCTCGCGCAGGCTGAGTCTCGATGGCGCTGATCGGTTCCGCCAGCGTGCGCGCGCGGATCAGCCGCTGGGTCAGGCGATGGATGCGATCCGCCAGCGCGTCGTTGGCCCGCGCCACGTCCACCAGTTCCTTCAGCTTGCGCTCGAGCGCCTGGTTGCGCTCGCGCAGCACTTCCACCTGGCGCTCCACCAGGCTCACCGTGGCGCGCCGCATCGCGCAGGTGCGGCAGGCGCAGCTTGGCGAGCAGGGCGCAGTTGCGCTCGAAGAAATCCGGACAGGTCTGCAAATACTCGCGCGACGCTCGTGTCAGTGAGGACTTCCTGCTTGATCGCCGCGCGCGTGACTCTGAGTCATTGTTCTGGCTCCCGATGATATCTCGTGATCTAAATGTCGATCGATACCTGTAAAAACCGTGGTCGCCGGGACCGGTCAGCCAGACGTGCTCGCCCGGACCCGCCCAATATACCTGTGCCGTGCCGCCGGGCAAATCCACCCGCACCTCCGCGATCCAGCAACCCTTGGCGCCGCCCGACGGCGGCGGCGGCGCAGGCACCGGTGCCGCAGGCTAGTGTTTCGCCGGCGCCGCGCTCGAACACGCGCAATGCGATGTGGCTGCGGTCGACGATTTGCATGAACCCACGTTGCGCGATTTGGAAAGCGCGGATGGCGCTGATGCTCGGCCCCCACGCTCCACCGGCGCGGTTTTCACATCCGCCACGCGCAGCACCGCATGCGGATTGCCCATGGACGAGCGCGCTCACTGCGAGCGTCTTTGCCCTCGATCTTCAAGCGAGTATGCTCGCCCGGCGCTCCATCGCACGACCGCGGATCGAAATTGGGCCGCCCATGTCCACCGACACCAAGCCATCGTCGCGGACCCGGGCGCGCACGCGTGCCGCCCGGGCTTCCCATGATGAGGTCGCGGCCCAGTTCCGGCGCGCGGGCGTAGAGCAGGGCGGCGACGCAGCGCGCGCCATTGCCGCATTGTTCGACCTCGCTGCCGTCGGAATTGAAGATGCGGTAGAACGCGCGGCTGCGCCGCATCGCGCGGCGATTCCAGCATCAACGCCTGATCGAAGCCCACGCCTGTGTGCCGGTCGGCGAGCGCGCGCAGCGTCCTTTCGATCCAGGGGAGCGTCGGCGGCGATGGCGGCGGCGTCGAATACCAGAAAATCGTTGCCCAAGCCTTGCATCTTCATGAACTCGATGCGCATGGTGGGCGAGCATAGCCGATGCGGCAAAAATCCGCTCGGGGGTTGCGCAATGCGCGCGTAACGTTCTACCTTACAAGAACAACAAAGCCGGGGGATTATGCGCCACGTCATGGTATTGAACGCGAAGGGCGGCTGCGGCAAGAGCACGCTTGCCACCAACATCGCGGTATTTTTCGCCCGCGAGGGACACAAGGTCTGCATCGCGGACTACGACCCGCAGCGTTCGAGTCTCGATTGGCTGGCGATGCGGCCGGCCGATCTGCCGGCATCAGCGGCGTCCGCGCCTTCGAAGAGGGCTTGCGCAACGTGCCGCGCAACACCGAAATTCTGGTCATCGATGCGCCGGCACGCGTGCATGGCACCGAGCTCAACGAACTCGTGCGGCGCGCCGAGACCATCATCGTGCCGGTGCTGCCGTCGACGCATCGACATGAAGGCCTGCGGACATTTCATGGCCGAGCTTTTGGAGATCGGCAAAGTGTCGCGCAAGGCAGGCGCGTCTTGCGGTGGTCGCAAATCGGGTGCGCGAGTACACGCTGATCTACGAGGAACTGGATCAGTATCTTGAGCAAGCTCAAAGTGCCCTATCTCGGGCAGCCTGCGCGAGGCGCAAAACTACGTGCGAGCCTATGCGCGCGGCATGGGCGTGCTCGAGTTGCCGGAATATCTGGCGTGGCCGGACTGGAAGCAATGGGAGCCGATCCACGAGTGGCTGGACAGCAAGCGCAGCCAGCCCAGCACGTAAAGGTCGCGTAGCGCCGGTCCCGGCGCTGGTTGTCCGCGTGCTCATCAGCATTGCCAACTCGGGCCGCAGCTTCAGTGCCGCCGCCGGCCAGCCGCTGCTCGAAGCCGCGGCCGGTTTGAATCTGCCGCATGGCTGCAAAGGCGGCAACTGCGGCGCCTGCAAGGCGCGGCTGGTACGCGGCGAGATTTATTATCCGCATGGTGCACCGCTGGGTCTTTCCGCCGCCGAGCTCGCCGACGGCTTGATACTGCTGTGCCGCGCGCACGCGCGCACCGATCTTTGCATCGAAACTTTCGAGATGCGCGCCGCCGATTCCGCCCAACGCAAGCGCCTGCCGTGCCGTATCGAGCGCGCAGTTCCTTTGTCGCACGACGTCATGGGACTGTTCCTGCGGTTGCCGATTGCGGAAGATTTCATTTTCCAAGCCGGCCAATACATCGACATCCTGCTGCCCGGCGGCCGGCGCCGCAGTTTTTCCATCGCATCGCCGCCGCATGACGCCCGGCCGCTGGAGCTGCATGTACGGCGGGTCGCGGGCGGAGAATTCACCGACCGGCTGTTCCACGAGGACATGCGCGCAGCGTTGCTCAGCATCGAAGGGCCCTTGGGCAGCTTTGCATATCGGCCGCAGCCGGCCAATGCCGCGCCCGCCCATGCTGCTCATCGGCGGCGGCACCGGGATCGCGCCGCTGCTCAGCATCGTGCGCCACCTGGTGGAGCAGGGCGTTGAGCGGGAAATGCATCTCTATTGGGGCGTGCGCAGCCAGCAGGATCTGTATGCGCAGGCAACGCTCGAACGTTTGAGCCGCCGCGCCGCGTCTTTGACCTACGTGCCGGTGCTGTCGGAAGCGAAATCCGGCTGGCACGGAGCCACCGGCTGGGTGCACGAAACCGCACTGAAGGGCATCCGGGATCTCGAAGCGGCCGAAGTGTATGCCGCCGGACCGCCCGCAATGATCGCCGCCATCCGACGTGAATATGAATCGCGCGGCTGCGCCACGACGCGGCTGTACTTCGATTCCTTCGACTACGCGCCCGGATACGCTCGAGCGCCAGCGGATCAGCGCGGCCGCCAGGTCATGATCCTCCGCAGATTCCGCCTGCAGCAGCGGAGCCTCGAGACCCATTCCCGCAACCCTGACGCGACGCGCTCTCCCGGCACGAGCCAGTACGCGCGTTCGAATTCGCTGCGCAACTTCAGGGGCGCCCGATGCAGCAGCGCTGCGCCGATCTCCAGGCTGGTGGCCGTGACCACCTGAATCTCGCCCGCCGCGAAGCGCTCCTCGGCCGCCGCGAGCGCAGCCGCGCTCATGGCGGCCGGCACCCGTTCATAGACTTCGGCGCCTACCACCGTCGCGCCGCGGCGGGTGAGTTCTTGTTGGAGCAGGTCCCGTCCATGGCTGCCTTTGATGATCAAGATACGAAGCCCGAAGACCTGTTCCAGGCGCGAATGCTTGAGCAGACCCTCGGAGTCGAAAGACTCGGCGGGTTGTATGGCCACCCGGTAGCCCGCTTGGTTCAAGGCGCGCGAGGTCGCCGGCCCGACGGCCGCGAGCGTGAGATCGCGCTTTTGTTCGAGAAGGGACGCGCCGAAACGCACCGCGTTGGCGCTGGTGAAAACGATGACGTCAAAATTCCCCAGACTGCCCAGCCGCTCGGTCAGCGCACGCCGGTCTTTGCAGGGCCTGATTTCGATCGCCGGCAACCGCAACGTCGTCGCGCCCAGCGACTCCAACAGCCGGCACAGCGGCATCGCCTGAAATTCGGGCCTCGTGACCAGGACGCCGACTCCCTGGAGCGGCGGCATTTAGGTTGCCCGCAAGCGCTCGAGCAAGGGTCCGGCGCCTGAGTCCAGGATGCGTTGCGCCAACTCGCGGCCCAGCGTCGCGGGATGTTCTGCGCTGCCCGATAAAGAATCCTTGAGCAGCCGCGAGCCATCCGGCTCCGCCACCAGTCCGCGCAGCACGATCCGGTCCGCCTCGAGCTGCGCATAGGCGGCAATGGGCGATTGACAGCTGCCGCCGAGATGCGCGGCGAAAGCCCGCTCTGCATCCATCACCTTTCGGGTCGCGGGATCATCGAGCGCCCGCAAGAACTGCAGCGTGGTCGGATCGCCTTGACGGCATTCGATGCCGATCACTCCCTGGGTGACGGCCGGCAGACAAACATTCGGATCGAGTCGCGCCGTGATGCGCGACTCTTGCCCCAGGCGAATGAGACCGGCGCAGGCCAGAACGATGGCATCCATGCGCCTGCCGTTCGTTGCCGCCGTGCCGGACGAATCCCCGGCGGCGTCGAGTTTTCGCAAACGCGTGTCCACATTGCCGCGCAGCGACTCGATGCTCAGGTCCGGCCGCAATGCGCGGATCTGTGCTTGGCGGCGCAGACTCGAGGTGCCCACCACGCCCCCGGGCGGCAGATCCTCCAACCTCGCGACGCCCGACGTGGTGACCAAGGCGTCCCGAGCATCCGCGCGTTCCAAGACCGCGCCGATGATCAGTCCCTGAGGAAGCTCGGCCGGCACGTCTTTCATCGAATGCACCGCGATGTCGGCGCGCCGGTCCTGCAGCGCGACCTCGAGCTCCTTGATGAACAGACCCTTGCCGCCGATGGCGGCCAGGGTCCGGTCTTGAATGCGGTCGCCCTGGGTCAGCATCGGCACCAGCTCAATTTCCAGCCCGGAATGCGCCGCGCGCAACAGCGCCGATACATGTTCCGCCTGCCAAAGCGCCAGCTGACTCTTGCGCGTGGCGATGCGCAACCGCGCGGTCACATGGACTCGGGTTTCGGAGGGAACAGCTTGGTCTTGAGGCGGTAGATGGCCGAAATGTCCTCGTCGCCGAAGCCCTCGGCAATCAACTTTCCGTACTGCTCCAGCGTCGACTCGACCACCGGCAGCACGCCGCCGTGCTTCGCCGCCATTTCGCGGCAGATGCGCAAATCCTTGTCGTGCAGGCGCACGCGAAATCCCGCCGGGAAACTGTTGTTTGCCATGAAAGGCGCGCGGTTGACGAAGTACCAGCTGGAGCCCGCGCCCTTGCCCAAGACGTCGATCACCTTCTTCAGGTCGACACCTTCTTCGTGCGCGAACGCCATGGCTTCGCCCACCGCCTGGATGATGCCGGCGCACATGATCTGGTTGGTGGCCTTGGTCACTTGACCGGAGCCGCTGGGTCCCATGTAGGCCACGGCCTTGCCCATTTTTTCCAGGATCGGCTGCGCGCGATTGAAGACCGGCTCATCGCCGCCGCACATGATGGCGAGCGATGCGGTGCGCGCGCCTTCGACGCCTCCGCTCACGGGACAGTCGAGAAAGCCGACGCCGAGCGCGTTGAGCTGGCCGTAGAGATCGCGCACCGTATCTTTTGCCACCGTAGAGCAGTCCATGACGATCATGTTCGGACTCAAGCCCGGCTCCAAGCCTGCGACCACCTCGCGCAAATCCTTGTCGGCCGACACGCAAATCACCACCGCTTCGCAATTGCCCGCAAGCTCGGTCAAGTCGGCGAAGGCCAGTACCTTGAGCTCCGCGGCCAGCGTCTTGGCTTTTTCCGGGGTGCGATTCCAGACACCGGTGAGTAGTCCGGCGCGATGCAGATTGCGCGCCATGTGCGCGCCCATGGCGCCCAGTCCAACGAAACCCGTTTGCATGTGAATGGTCCTAAGAGATTCAGCCAAAGGACCGTAGCCTAAGGCTTTGCGCCTTCCGCGGCAAAGCGTGCTCAATCTTCGAAGACCGGCGTAGACGCCGCGGGCTCGCTAACGCGTGGAGCCGGTGCCGGCGGCGGGTTCCTCGCGGTGCGCGTTCAGGTGGTGCTATTGCAGATGTTGTCGACGTCCCGCTTGGCGTTCAGCCGCTCGGTGTCGATCTCTTCGGAATTCATGAACTGACGTTCGCCGTCGGGGCCGGTTTTGTAGAGTCTGCGGCCTTCGATCAGTTTCTTATAGCGATCCTGCGCTTCGGTGCATTGCTTGTCGCGAGTTTGGGCAACATCTTGCTGCACGGCCTTCTTTTCCTCGGCATCCTTGGTAGCGGGGAGGGAGGCGTTTCTCGCCGCGGGCGCAGAGGGCGGCGCCGATCGCGCCGTGGCGGAGTGCGGAATCAGGAGTTCAACCACTTCCGCGTGCACGCCATCGGGTGGCCGATCGCCGTACTGGAGCTTGCCCTGAGCGTCGACCCACTTGTAGACGACCGCGGAGGCCATGCCTGACCAAGCGATCAAGGCGGCGAACAACAAAAGGCGTTTCATCGTCCAGACCTCGTTTAATTGTTACAGGGCGCGAGAACCAGCCTCGCCGGTGCGAATGCGCACCGCCTGACCAAGATCGCATACGAATATCTTGCCGTCGCCGATTTTACCCGTGCGCGCCGTTTCAATGATGGCTTCGACAACCCGGTCAACCTGCTCGTCATCCACCGCCAGTTCAAGCTTCACTTTGGGCAGAAAATCAACGACGTATTCCGCCCCCCGATAAAGCTCAGTGTGGCCCTTTTGACGTCCAAAGCCTTTGACCTCTGTCACGGTAATGCCCTGAATACCCACTTCCGCCAGTGCAGCGCGCACATCGTCAAGCTTGAAGGGTTTGATGATGGCGATGACCATTTTCATGCATCAGGCTCCGGGTTTAAGTAAAACGCAGTTTAGCAGCGGAATGCGAAATTAAATTGCTGCAGTGCAGCATGGAGTATTCAAATTCGCTGAGGTATAACCGCCGAAGCGTCTCGCGCCGGGCGCGCGGTATAAAAAAACGGCGCGGGCCCTTTACAGGACCCGCGCCGCTGGGATATCGCACCGACGGGGGAGTTGGCTGGCTTGCCGGCGCGAGATGCTCCTAAATCGAAAATTCAACTAAATCGCGTCCGGACCGGTTTCGCCGGTACGGACTCGCAATGCCTGTTCCAGTTCCAGTATCCAAACCTTTCCATCCGAGGCGCCCCCGGTTCGAGCGACGTTGCAGACCGCTTCCATCACCTGCTCCGCGATCGAATCGTCCACCGCGAGCTCTACTTTCGCCTTGGGCAGGAAGTCGATCTGGTATTCAGCGCCCCGGTAGATTTCCACGCGTCCAGGCCAGGTGCCGTAGCCTTGCACTTCGGTGACCGTCACTCCCTGGATGCCGATGTCCGCAACCGCCTGCCGAACCTCATCCAGCTTGAAAGGTTTGATGACGGCGGTGATCAGCTTCATGCATTTATCCCCGCATTCATCGGTAAATCAGACGGCCTCCAACTCCACTTCCGCGTACTATGGAATTTATAGATAGCAGTTTCCGTGCCATGGCAGGAGTGCGCTAAATCAACGGCTTAGGCTCGGCACGGGCCATGCGGCGCACTCATGTGGCGCGCTGCGGCTGAAGATGTGCTTTAGCGGAGTGCGTGCCGGCCGGCTTGGATGGAGGATCGACATGAGCTTTATCGATTCGACTGGTTTGGACGATTTGGCGAAACGGCTGGCCGATTCCGTGCCTGACTCGCTGCGCGCTTTTGGCCGCGACTTGGAGGGCAACTTCAAAGCCGTGCTGCAAGCCCAATTGGCGAAGCTCGATCTGGTCACGCGGCAGGACTTCGACGTGCAGGCCGCGATCTTGCAACGCACCCAGGCAAAGCTCGCCGCCATTGAGGCGCGGCTCAAAGAACTCGAAACGAAGCTCTCGGCGCGGTAAATCCCGCAGCGTTGCCGTCTTTAGCGTATGAACACGCGCCAGGAGGTGAGCACGGTCTTTAGCCGCGCGCCAGCCGGCCTCGACGCGCCACTGGTTCGGGTGGAAGTACACCTGGGCAACGGATTGCCGGCATTCGCGCTGGTCGGACTGCCCGAGGCCGTCGTTCGAGAGAGCAAGGAGCGGGTCCGCGCGGCGCTAGTTACCGCCGGATACGACTTTCCGCAGCGTCGCATCACCGTCAATTTGTCGCCCGCGGATCTGCCGAAGGAAGGCGGCCGCTTCGATCTTCCGATCGCGGTCGGCATTTTGGCGGCCGCCGGCCAGATCGATGCGTGCGCCCTCAATCATCGGGAGTTCTACGGCGAATTGTCCTTGGGGGGCGCGTTGCGCGAAACACCCAAGCTTCTGCCCGCGCTCATCGCCGGCGCAAAGCTCGGCAGCGAAATGATATTGCCGGCCGCGAATGCGCTGGAAGCAAGCCTCCTCAACTGCGCCAAGCTTCGTCTGATGAATCATTTGTCCGACGTGGTCGCAGCCCTCGGCGGAAAAACCCCGCTGCGATCGCGGCCCCGCGGGGCACAAGCGCGTGTGCAGTCGCGAGCCCGCGCCAGCGCGCACTGCGTCGCGATTTCGCAGGCGCAACGTGCGCAGGATCCGGCGCGGAACAGTCCGGACCCGAGCCGCAAGCCGGTTCCGGATCTCTCTGAGGTGCGCGGACAATATGGCGCCAAGCGCGCCTTGGAAATCGCCGCCGCCGGCGAACACGGACTCCTGATGATCGGTCCTCCGGGTGCCGGCAAGACGCTCCTGGCGCAGCGGCTGCCAGGATTGCTGCCGCCCTTGTCCGAGCCGGAAATTCTCGAGGTGGCGAGTTTGGAGTCGGCCGCGGGCCGCCGCCCCAGCCTCGGCGGCCGCCGGCCGTTCCGCAGCCCGCAACACACGGCTTCGATGGCGGCGCTCATCGGCGGCGGATCATTGCGGCCCGGGGAATTGTCGCTCTCGCACCTCGGCGTGCTGTTCCTGGATGAACTGCCCGAATTTCCGCGCAACGCGCTCGAAGCATTGCGCGAACCGCTGGAAACCGGAGTGGTCGTCGTGGCGCGGCTGAAACGCACCTGCGAGTTCCCGGCCAAATTTCAATTGGTCGCCGCGATGAATCCCTGTCCCTGCGGTTACGCGGGCGATCCCCGCGGCCGCTGCCATTGCACGGCGGAACAAATGGCGAGGTATCGCAACCGCATCTCCGGCCCGCTGATCGATCGCATCGACATGCATATCGAGATCGCTCCGCTTGCGCTCGAGGATCTGATGGGCGAAGCGCCGGCGGACACGCCATGGGCACGGACGGCAGCGAGGCAGACGGAGGATTCGGCGGCGGTGGCAGCACGCGTGGCCGCGGCACGCAGCGCGCAATTGCAGCGGCAAGGGAAGCTCAATGCACGGCTGTCGCCTGACGAAGTCACGCGATTCTGCAATCTCGCGAAGGAGCCGAGAGCATTGCTCGCCACCGCAATCGCGCGCCTCGGATTATCGGCGCGCGCTTATCACCGGGTGCTCAAAGTCGCGCGCACCTGCGCCGACTTGAGTCATGCGTCAGAGATACGGGTCGTCGATGTGGCTGAAGCCGTGAAACTGCGGGCTCTGGACCGGCCTATTTGTTGAGCGACACCATGTAGTCCACGGTCATGCGGATGGTCGCGTCCGGCCAATTCGTGCCGCCTTTGGGCGGCATATTGCCCTTGCCCGAGATTGCAGCTTTGTAGAGGGCGTCTTTGCCTTGCGCGATACGCGGCCCCCAAGCTGCATGATCGCCGATCTTCGGCGCGCCATTGACTCCCGTCTCGTGGCACGCGGAACATACTTCCTTGAATGCCTGCTCCCCAGTGGTCGGCACGCTCACCGCCGGCGCCGCGCCCGAGGGCGCGCTCAAGGCCGCCAACGCCGAATTGTCCTTGCCGGCAATCGCCTCTTGAGCGAAAGGAGCGATATTTTTCTGCACCTCCGCCAAGTGCAGCGGGTCCATCAGGACCTCCGCTCCCTGAGAGTCGGCCCCCACGTTGCGCGCCACAGCGAACAGGACGATGGCAAAAGCAACCAGCAGTCCGAGCACCATGCTGAAGGAATTGAAGAACTGCGTATCTGACGATTCTGACTGGGACACGGTAACTCGCTGCTATCCATGGGGAAATATCAAGGCGGCGACAGTATAGCGGCACCGGGGGATTCTCGAAATAGCGGCAACCCTGGAATACTGCGCAGGTAGTGAGTTCGCTAATGCGCCTTCGCAACCGCGCCTCGCTCAAACTTAGCGTTTGCGCACAATCGGGGTCGCCGATGCGCCATCAGGGTTGAATTTGCTGTTTCAAGGTACGCTTGCGGATCCGATCCGGGCCGCCGCAAAGGAACCGCATGGATAAATTGGCAACCGACGTCCCCGTTCGCATCAAATTCTCGCAGTACGAGAAAGTGGTCATCGGAATTCTGGGATTTCTGCAGTTCACCGTCATTTTGGACTTCATGATCATCTCGCCTCTCGGGGCGATCGTGATGCCGAAGCTGCACATCAGCCCACAGCAGTTCGGCCTCGCGGTCTCTTCCTACGCCTTCAGCGCTGGAGTGTCGGGATTTCTAGCGGCAGGCTTCGCCGATCGCTTCGACCGAAAGCGGTTGCTGTTGTTCTTCTATTTTGGATTCATGCTCGGCACCTTGCTGTGCGCTTTAGCCACCACCTACCCGCTGCTTTTGCTGGCTCGCATCGTGACCGGATTGTTTGGCGGGGTGATCGGCTCCGTGGTATTCGCCATCACCACGGATCTGTTTCCTCTGGAAATGCGCGGCCGCGTGATGGGAGTGATTTCCACCGCTTTTGCCGCGAGCCAGGTCCTCGGGCTCCCCGCCGGGCTGTATCTGACCGGTCGTTGGGATTGGCACGCCCCTTTTCTTGCAATCATCGCCATCGGGGTGCCTGCGGGTGTCGTCATCATGCTCTTCATGCGCCCAGTCGTCGCGCATCTCACGCTCAAGCAGGAGCACAGCCCTCTGAGGCATCTCATCAACACGATCAGCGAGCCACGCTATCGCCTCGCATTCCTGCTGGTTATGTTGTTGCCGACCGGCGGCTACATGCTGATGCCCTTTGGTACCGCATACATCGTGAATAACGTCGGATTGAGCTTCGCCGTGCTACCGGTGATTTATCTCGTGACCGGGGTGAGCGCCATTTTTGTGGGTCCGCTGGTCGGCAAGGCCAGCGATAGTTTCGGAAAGTTTCCCATGTTCTGCTTCGGGAGCCTCGTGACGCTGATCATGGTGCCGATATGGACCAATATCGGGCACCTGTCGCTCGGCACGGTCATCGTGATCAACGTAATCCTGTTCGCGGGCATCTTTTCGCGCATGATTCCGGCTCAGGCTCTGCTCTCGGCTGTTCCGGAGCCCATCAAGCGCGGCGCCTTCAATTCCATCAGCGCCTCATTACAGCAATTCGCCGGCGGGGTATCGGCGGCAGTCGCAGGCTGGCTCATCGTTCAGAGGCCCAATGGTTCGCTCGCTCATTTTGACTGGCTGGGATATGTCGTGATGGCAATCGCATTGGTGACGTTCGCTTTGATGTATCAAGTGCATAAGCAAGTGCCTGAGACCGTACGGAGATAGATCATGCCTCTAACGACGAGCGCCAAGGGAGAGGGGCGCCCCCGCTGTGCCTTATCGTTGCAATCCTCACCCGCTACACTACACTCGATTTTTTGCCGACTGCGGAGATCGATATGAAGAGAGTCACGGGAATCGGCGGTATCTTCTTCAAGGCCGAGGATCCGAAGGCGCTTTGTGCTTGGTACCAGAAGCACCTGGGAATTGACGTGCAGGGCTGGGGCGGTACAGCCTTTACCTGGACCGATGCCGCCGGAAACCCGGTCAAAGGATCTACGGTCTGGTCCATCGGTGCGGCCAACGGCAATCAATTCGCTCCCAGCAAGTCGACTTTCATGGTCAACTATCGAGTCGAGGACTTGGCGGCCCTGCTTCAAGTGCTGCGCGAAGAAGGCTGCAATGTGCTCGAAAAGTCCGACGACTCTGAGTACGGCAAGTTCGGATGGGTCATGGATCCTGAGGGCAACAAGGTTGAGCTTTGGCAGCCACCGGCCGGGCAGTGAACGTTCGACGCAGTGGCGGATCAATCGAAATACATTGGCAAATGTTTCTGCGGGAAGGTGCGCTTCTCTGTTACAGGGCCAATTCGAAATCGTAGCTTTTGTCATTGCCTGAGCTGTCGGCGGGCGACCGGCGGCGCCTTCGTGGCATGGGGGACGGTGGACGAGGGCGACTTCAGAATTCTGAGCGGCGAAATTTCTGTGCATAGATCGTCGCCGCAGGTGCAACGCGGCTTTTGCAGGGAATGTGGTACGTCCCTTACCTACCGACATGAATTACGCGTCGGCGAAATCGATTTAACACTGGTTTCCCTGGATGCGGCGGAGCGATTTGAACCGCAGGTACACATCTGGGTGCAGGACCGGTTGCCATGGGTGCAAATCGATGACGGTCATCCTCAATTCAAGACCGTTCCCGGCCAGGATGGCGCGTAGCATGGCTGCCTCCCGCGATCACCCCATGGCGCCACGCGCCATTTTGGCTTCCCTTCAAATTCACACCGCTCGACCTCGATTTCCGGACGCGCGATGACATTCAGTCCCGGGGCTCCCAGATCGACACTCACACGCCCGCCGTCGCGGTTGCTGCCTTGGGGTGGATTTTTTTGCTTCTATTTGCCGTGGCGCTGTTCTTCGCTCGCCACCCCGGCAAGTGAGCGCATGGGGCGACACGATGCCAAACGCTGATTCTCGCGTGACGATTCACATGGCGGCGAGTCTCGACGGCTTCATTGCTCGAAACGATGGGCGGGTCGATTGGCTCGAGACTTCCGACGAATTCGCGGCCGGAGAAACCCTGGACCCGGAATTCGTCGAGTCCTTCCTCAAGACGATCGACTGCTACGTCATGGGATCGAAGACCTATGAGACCGCGTTGCGCTTCGAAACAAGCGGGTTCGGGTGGTCATACGGCGACAAACCGACCTACGTTCTTACCAGCCGCGATCTGCCGCGGACTCGGGATAGCGTCAAGTTCCATTCAGGCGATCTGGCGCAATTCGTGAATGGGCAGCTGCGTCCGAAGTTCCGCAGCATCTGGATTGTCGGAGGCGGCGCGGTCTGCGGCGAATGCCTTCGTCTCGGGCTGGCCGATGAAATTCGTTACTCGATCCTGCCGGTTTTGATCGGCGATGGGATACGCTTCTTTGAGAAGCTCGACCCGGACATTGCTCTTCACCTGGCCGAGGTCAAAGCCTATAAGAGCGGCATGCTGGACCTTTGTTACGAGGTGCGAGCAAGCCGTGCGCCCAGGTAGACCGCGTCGCGTTGCGCTGGACCTGCCCGGATTGATCGGCAGCAACGACATCTTGCGGCTCTCGGGCGGCACTCGACGGGAGCCGGCCGTCGAGCGCTGGTTGTCGGATGGCTCGGTCGCACTGCGGACGATCGCAAAGAAATGGTTCGTGCACATGCGGGAGTGCGGCGATGATGTGCGGGAGCTGATTCATGACGGCTGCCCCGTCGCCTGCGTGGAAGATGCGCCGTTCGGATACGTCAACTCGTTCAAAAGCCATGTGAATGTCGGTTTCTTCCATGGCGCGGCCCTGCAGGATCCGGCTCGGCTGTTGGAGGGAAACGGCAAGCGCATGCGGCACGTGAAATTGAAGCCGGGTGCCGAACTCGACGCCGCGGCTTTGCGGCAACTCATCGACGCTGCCTACTCGGATATCAAAGTGCGCCTCGGCGCCGTCGCGAATCGCTCGGGCTGATTGTTGGAGCCGAATTGGTCATCGAGCCTTCTTTACGAGGCGATCGGCATGGTGGCATGTGTGGGTAATCGATCGTTTCGCATTATGATGGGCACGGAAAATCGTAAGCGGCGAATGCTCGGACTTACCAATCCAAGCTTGCGCGGCGCCATGTGCTTTCTGCGGCTGTGTTTTGGGCTTGCGGCTGCAGCCGCTGTCAATGCCGGCGGCCTTGATGCGCCTGAGGATGCCGTGCGAGCCTTGGAGCAGGCCTATATTCAAAAGGACGAGGAAGCTGCCGTAGCGGCGCTGGATTTCGTCGAAGAAGGCCGGCAAATGCTGCAAAAGATCAACCCAACGCTGGCGAATGATCCCGCCATGATCAAACAAGCTGCCGAAGGGCGAGAACTGGCGTTTCGGACGGAGTTGCGCACGCAAGGCTTTCCCGACTTCAAACATCTAAAATGTTCATTCGTGGGCAAAACACAGATCGCTCCCGGGCTGATTGAGCTGGCACAGCAATGCGTATCCGTGGACGGCGCGAAATCGACCCAGGATTTACTGGTCGTAAAAAGCGCAGCCGGGTGGCACGTGACCTTGCGCCCTCCGCCTTGAGAGAATTCCGACCTTATCGCCGAGGTGCCGCCTTGCCCATCCCCATTTCGCAATGCACGTCCACCGTCCGATCAATGCTTTTGGCGCTGACCGCCAGGTCGGCGCTCGACCAAAAGGATTTAGTGAGGAATGCGCCATGATAAAAGGCGGCTGTCTCTGTGGAGCGGTTTCGTTCGAGATCCAGGGTTCCCTTCACAGCGCGAGATACTGTCATTGCACGAATTGCCGAAAATTTTCGGGCACTGCTTATGCGGCTTGGGGGCTGGCCGAGACCGATCAACTCGCCATTTCGCCATCGGCACCCAACGTAACTAAGTTCAATTCCGGCGGCGGCCTCAGGGTGTTCTGCGCAGCGTGCGGCTCACCGCTTTGGTACGAACCGGACGGTCGGCCCCAGTATCGCGGCATTCCGCTCGGCGCGATCGATGACGGAGAAGTGGCGAAACCCACAATGCATGTGTGGACCCAGTCCCAGGTCTCCTGGGCGGCGCCCATTCTCGATGAACTGCCGCAGCATGAGACGCACCCTTGATGCAGCCGGTCCAAAACACTAACCGTGCCGCGAGCATCGCTCAGTACAGGGGCAGACCGGCGATTGGGGAATTGAAGGTGATGAGGTGCGGCAAGCCCAAGCTGCCCACGTAAACGGTGCGGCCGTCCGGGCCGCCGAATGACAAACTGGTTGGCAGCTTCAGTTGCTCGCCGGCGCAGGCGATCAAGTGCTCGGGGGTGGCGGCATTTTGCTGCATGGCCGCCACCATCGCGTCGACGGCCGCCGGCTTGGGCTCCTCGTAAATTGTATGAGCGTCGCCCTCTGCGCTGACGACGACGATGCCGTTGCGCGAAATGATGGTCACCCAAACATTGCCGTCTTCGTCGAAAATAAACCCATCGGGCAGCGCCCCGTGACCCAAATCCGCAGGTCCGAATATTTCCTTCTGCCCGAGATCTCCATTGGAGGCGATAGCGAATCGAAATACCCGCCTGCCCAAGGTCTCGACTCCATAGAGATGCCGCCCGTTCGGATGAACCTTGATTTCATTGGTCAAGTGCAGTTCATCGGCCACGATCCGCGCGTGCCCGTCTTCAATCAAGAGTATGTAGCCATCGGGCTTGGTATTGAGCGCGTGATGCCAGCGCTCTTTACGCGTCATCATGGATACCCAGATCCTGCCCTTGGCATCGGCCCACGCGGTATTGACGGTGCCCAGCGGCTTGCCTTGGAATTGATCGAGCACCACGCTGACGCGCCCCGAGCGCTCAATGCGAAAAACCTTGTTGTCTTTAAGGCCCGCCACAATGAAGGCACCGTCGGAGGTCCTCGAATATCCGTTCGGTTCGTAAACACCCTGGCCGCGAAGTTCCGCAACGCCGGTCTGAGTTACCCGCGCGATGCCGCCGCGATCGTCCGACGCCCACACGCCCTCTTGATCGACGCGAACGCACTCAGGCCGGGTCAGTCCGCTGCCGAAGACGGAAAGGTCGCCGGGACGCAATGTGAAAGTTTTTAATTTATTATCCATGCGTGACAGCCATGATACTCACTCTGATTTACAGCGTCATTCGATAAGGCAGGCGCAATCGGCTCATGTACGTCATACGCGAAGCAGAGACTGCAACCGACATCGCGCAGGTGCGTGAGTTGTTCATGGAGTACCAATCCAGCCTCGGCGTGGATCTTTGTTTTCAAGGATTTACCGAGGAGCTGGCCTCCCTGCCGGGCAGCTATGCACGGCCAGCCGGCCGCCTGCTGCTGGCTTCAAATGCCGCCGCGGCGCTCGGCGTGGTGGCCCTGCGCCCCGTACGGAGCGCCGATTGCGAAATGAAACGGCTCTACGTGCGCGCTTCGGGCCGCGGCGCGGGTCTCGGGCGCCGGTTGACCGAAGCTCTGATGAAAGAAGCGCGGCTCGCCGGATATCGTCGAGTCCTGCTCGACACGCTACCGACCATGACAGAGGCGCAGGCACTCTATCGCTCCATGGGATTCGTGGAGATCGAGGCGTATTGCCACAATCCAATCGCGGGGACACGCTACATGGCCTTGAACCTGTGAACACCCTTCGGCGGAACTAGTGGTCTCGATCAAGACTCATGGTCTCAGTCACGTCGCTCTCTCGGTCAGAGATCCTGATCGCTCGTTGGCGTTTTACCGATCGGTTTTCGGCGTACGGGAATACTTTCGCAACGAATCTACCATCCAGGTGCTCCGGCCGGAAGACATCGATGCCGCGGTGATCGCGGTCGCGCGCGCGGGCGGCACCGTTACATCGCGCGGAGAGTTCGCCCCCGGTCTACCCTTTGCCTTCGTTCGCGATCCCGACGGCTACGAAATAGAGATCTGGTTCGAATGACCGGTTCCATGGATCGCATCACCCTCACCGCGCTCGCGGAATTTCCCGGTCAGCTCGAAGCTCATTATTCGCTGGTTCCGGACGAACGCCGGGACTGGCGTCCGGCATCGTGGGATGGCGTGCCGAGTGAACCTTTCACGCCGATCGAACAGGTCTGCCACGTCAAGGACATCGAGATCGACGGCTATCACGTGCGCTTCCGGCGCATGCTCGCGGAGTCGAACCCGCTGTTGGCTTCGCTCGACGGTGAAACCCTCGCCCGGGAACGCTGCTATTCGAGCGCAGATACCGCGGCAGTGTTCGCGCAGTTCCGCGACGCCCGCGCGGCGACAATCGACCTCGTGGCCGCACTGACGTCCGAGCAGCTGCAGCGCTGCGGGGAATTCGAAGGACATTGCGTGACGTTGCGCGCTCTGGTGCACAATCTTTGCAGCCACGACCAACAGCATCTGGCCGGAATGCAATGGCTGCTGGCCAGGATGGCGGCATCCCCGCGCGGCGAGGACGCTCAAGTCATGCCCGCGCCTGCTGATTTCAAACCCCCGGAATGGCGATCGGTGACGCCCCGAATCATCGTCCGTGGCGCAGAGGCACTGGTCGCGTTCGTGAAGAATGTTTTTGGCGCCACGGGACGCTATCAGTCTCATGCGCCCGCCGAGCTGCGGCTCGGCGATTCCATCATCATGATCAGCGATGCGGGCGTTCGCAACCCGGCGACGGCGTGTCTCTACGTATACGTTGCGAGCGCGGATATCACCTGGCAACGCGCGCTCGAGGCGGGCGCGCGCTCGATCGAATCCCCATTGGACACGCCCTACGGCGACCGCCGCGCAATGATCGAAGATCCCTGGGGCAACACTTGGCAGATCGCAACGCGTCGGCCGGCGCGCGGCGCCGACGTTTTGACCCGGTGAGTCCAAAGCAGCGTCCTCGGCCGTGATACTCGCCGCCTAGCGCCACTTCGCTTATGCTCCGTTATCGCTCGAACCGCGCCGCGGACCGGCCGCGCACCGGCGAGCACAAAAAGATGAATCGTTGATTTAACAGTAGGGCAGGGGGCTTCATGCCGACACCGCATTTTGCCGTTCACGCCGCAGCGATCGCCTTGATGTGGGCCGGCACTGCGGTTTTTGCCCAGGCGCCAAACGTCGATCCCGCGGGATCGGCGCCGCCGGCCGCTGGTCCGATCGTCAAGGTCCGGCAGGGCGAGGTGCAGGGCATCATTGTGGACGGCGTGGCGATCTTCAAAGGCCTGCCGTTTGCTGCTCCGCCGGTCGGCGATTTGCGCTGGCGCGCACCGCAGCTAGCGTCGAACTGGGCGGGCGTGCGTGCCGCGAACGAGTTTTCCTCCACTTGCGCGCAGAGCGAGGACTGCCTCTATCTCAACGTTTATCAGCCGGCCGACGCCAGGCGGAGCTCCAAACTGCCGGTCATGGTGTGGATTCACGGCGGCGCGTTTCTATTCGGTTCGGGCTCCGCGTACGACGGCAGCCAGTTTGCCCGCCAAGGGGTGGTGGTCGTGACCGTCAATTACCGCCTGGGCCGCGCCGGTTGGTTCGCGCATCCCGCGCTGACTTCGGAGAATCCCAAAGGCTTGCTCGGCAACTATGGCCTGATGGATCAAGTCGCGGCGCTCAACTGGGTGGCCGACAACATCAAGGAATTCGGCGGCAACCCTAAAAATGTCACGATTTTCGGAGAATCCGCGGGCGCCATTTCCGTCAACTACCTGATGCTGGCCCCGCAAGCCAAATGGCTCTTCAACAAAGCGCTGTCGGAGTCGGGCTTCGGGCGTCTGCCCGCGCGACCGATTAGTTCCGTGGAGCAGAATGGGGTGACCTTCGCCGAGAAAGCCGGCATTCAAGGGCGGGATGCCGACGCGGCAAAAGCCCTGCGTGCACTGTCCTGGTCAGAGCTCACCGCCAACGCTGCCGGCATTGGTGCGCCAGAACAAATACTACCCATGGCCGACGGCAAGATGATTACGGGCAGCGCCGCCGATGGATTTGCCAAAGGACTGGAGGCGCATGTTCCCTACCTGCTCGGCGGCAACAGCGATGAGGCCAGTCTGACGCGCCGCGGCCTGAATGCCGCGCAACGCCTTGCCTCGATCCAGGAGCGGCGTGCTGCATTCATGGCCGCGTACGATCCCGACAATAGCGGCGACGCTGCCCGCATCATTGCCCGCCTCGTCACCGACACGTCGATCAGCGAACCCGACCGCGATCTCGCGCGGCTGCATGCCAGGCACGGCAATGCCACCTATGTGTATTACTTCTCGTATACGCCTGCCGCGCAACGCGCCACCTCATTCGGACTCGCGCACGGCGGCGAGCTGGCCTACGTGTTCAACACGCCGCGCAGCACGCCCTTCGACGAGGAGGGCAAGGCGGTCGCGTTAGCGGCGAACCGCTATTGGGCACAATTCGCCAAAACCGGCAATCCCGATTCCGCGGGCGGTCCGCCATGGCACAAATTCGACGCGGCCGATGAATACGTGATGGAATTCCCCGCCTCCGGCGTGCCGCTCGCCGTCAAGCATTTCCAGAAAGATCGGCTCGATTGGGTCGAAGCGGGACTGGCAAAATAAGCCGGCCGCCCCCTACGGAGTTGCCATGAACGAGGAAAAGAAATTCCATACCTTTGGCGATTTTTATCCGTTCTACCTGAGCGAGCACTCGAATCGCATCTCGCGCCGGCTGCACTTTGCGGGAACCAGCATCGCGCTTGCACTGCTGATCGGCGCGCTCACAACCCAGAAATGGTGGCTCGCCGCCCTGGCCTTGGTGCAAGGCTATGCCTTTGCCTGGGTCGGCCATTTCTTCTTCGAACACAACAAGCCCGCGACCTTTCGCTACCCGGCTTTCAGCTTGATGGGCGACTGGCGGCTATGGTGGGATATTTTGACCGGCAGGCAAAAGTTCTGAACCTTCACCTCGGAAAAACGATCAGAAGAGAGCCCAAGAAGGAGTCACCATGAGATCTATTCCTAGATTCATTGTCGTGATGCTGACGCTATCGTGCTGCGTGGGATGCGACCAAGTGTCGAAGTCCGCCGCGCGCGCCATGCTCCATTCCGGCGTCACAGAATCGTTGTTCGCCGATTCCCTGCGTTTCGAGCTCACCGAGAACCCCGGCTCGTTTCTAAGCCTTGGCGCATCTCTGCCCGAACATTTGCGCTTTACCCTGTTTACGGCGGCAGTTGCGGTGGTTCTCGCCGGATTGGTGTACGCGGCGCTCTTCGCGCGGCTCAGCACCGGACGTTTTGTCGCGCTGGCGCTTTTGGCGGGAGGCGGCATCAGCAATTTGATCGACCGCCTGTTCAACGACGGCCGCGTCACCGACTTCTTGAACATCGGCATCGGCACGCTGCGCACCGGCATCTTCAATCCGGCGGATATGGCCATTCTGGCGGGAGCGCTGCTGCTGGTTCTAAAAATGCGCGCCGCGCCGCCGGCGTCGGCGCCCCAATCGCCCCCCACGGCGCCGCGTCCTTAAATGTCGGCGCTGCGAAATATTCGGATGTTGACGCGCTACTCCGCATGGGCGAACTCCCTGCTGTACCTGGCAATCGGCGAGCTTCCGGAAATCGAGCTGACCAACCCGCGGCAGATCGTCTTCGGCAATTTGATCCGCACTCTGAATCATGTGTACACCATCGATCTTGTCTGGCAGGCGCATCTCGAGGGCAGGCCCCACGGCTTCACCTCGCGCACACCCGATGTGGTCATGTCGTTTTCGGATTTGCGCATCGCCCAAGCGGCGCTCGACAGCTGGTACATCCGCTACGCGGAGGAAATGTCGGACCGCTTGGGCGAGGAGATCGTGGATTTCACCTTCATCGGCGGCGGCGACGGATCCATGACGCGAGGCGACATTCTTCTGCATGTGGTCAATCACACCACGTATCACCGCGGCCACATCGCCGCGATGATGTATCAAATACCCGCGCGGCCGCCCACCACAGATCTTCCGGTGTTCCTGCGCAACGCGGCCTTGCAGACCGAACGCGGCCCCCGCGGCCCGCTCTGATCACCCATGCGGCATTTCAATTACGCGCGGCACTTCGGTGCGCTCGGCGCAGCGACGGTGCTGCTGTTTCTGCTGCAGCATTGGGCGCTGCTGAGCGATTCACTGCTCGTGTCCTTCGCCGTCAGCGGGGCGCTGCACGCCGTGTGCGTTGCGTGTGCGTTGCGTTCGGCGCAGAACATATTGCGTCAGTTGGCATTCATCGCCCTGGCCGCCGCCTTCAGCGTCTTCACCATGTACGTCGGCATCGCCGGACTGGTGCTGTTTGCGGCCGTTCCCGGAAATGAGCGGCTCTATATGGTCCTGGGCCTGTGTTCATTGACGGGCGCCATCACCTACGGCGCCCTGGTCCGCACGTTTTGGATCCGGCAATTCTCCCCGCGCGGCATCCTCGGCACGGCCTTTCTTTGCGTGCTGGCCACCTCGCTGGGGTTTTTTGTCCGGACCCATTCCGCGGCGCTCGGGGGCTGGTGGCTCGCCTCGGCATGGTGGTTCGCTTTCTCCGGCGGTCTGTGGTTCTTCGACACCCACCCAGACGCGTTGCGTCAGCCGAAGTACAATACCGGTTAGAAGGGGCAACGTATGACGCGACGCCTGATCAGCTCGGGATCCGAATTTGAACAAGACGTCGGCTATTCGCGCGCGGTAGTCGACGGAGACTGGGTTTTTGTCTCCGGCACGACCGGTTTCGATTACGAAACCATGACCATTTCCGACAATCTGCTGGATCAGACCGAACAATGCCTGAAGAACATTCAGTCTGCGCTGCGTCAAGCGGGCGCTGATTTCCCTGACGTGGTGCGCGTCAATTACATCGTGCCCAAGGGGGAACGGTTTGCCGACTGCTGGCCGGTGCTGCGGAAATACTTCGGCACGAGCCGTCCGGCGATGACCATGATTTCCGCGGGCCTGCTGGACCCTCGCATGCAGATCGAAATTGAAGTCACCGCGCGCCTGAGGTCTGCGTGAGCGCCGTGTCGGATACCGGCCAAGCGGCGCACGTTCAGGAGGGCGGCTGCGCCTGCCGCTACATTCGTTACCGTATGAGCGGCAAGCCGCTCTTCGTTCACTGCTGTCACTGCCGCTGGTGCCAGCGAGAAACCGGCAGCGCTTTCGCGTTGAACGCCATGATCGAGGCGCAGCGTGTTCAACTGCTGACGGGCGAGGTGCAAACGGTTGATACGCCGTCCAATAGCGGCAAAGGCCAGCGCATTGCACGCTGCCCAAAATGCTTCGTGGCGGTGTGGAGCCACTATGGGGGTGCCGGCGATGGCGTGAGCTTCGTGCGCGTGGGTACGCTGGATGATCCGGACCGCCAAGCGCCGGACGTTCACATTTTCACTTCCTCGAAGCAGCCGTGGGTGCAGCTCCCCGCGGGCGTACCCGCGTTTGCCGAGTTTTACAAGCCCGCGGAACAGTGGCCCAAGGACAGCCTCGATCGGTACGCCGCTTTGAAGGCCAAGAAATGAGGCAACCAGCATTTCGCCCGCATGACCCGAAACGCCGAGCCGCGGTGCACCGATGAGCGCCCTTCCCGCATCGCCCCTGTTTAAGAAACTCAATCTGGGCCTGCACCGTGAAATCACGGTATTCAACGCACCGGATAGCTTCGATGCGGAACTCAAGCGGCTCAAAGGCGTGAAGATAGTGCGCGACCCGCATAGACCGAGAGGGGTTGAATTCGGCCTGGCCTTCGCCATCACGCAAGCACAGCTCGATCGCGTCTCCAAGATGCTGTCGGAGGCAAGCGAGGGCGATGCGGTGATTTGGTTCGCCTACCCCAAGGGAACCTCCAAGCGCTACACCTGCGAGTTCAATCGCGATTCGGGGTGGCGCGTGATTCGCGCCGCCGGCTTCGAGTCGGTACGCATGGTTGCAATCGATGAAGATTGGTCTGCGCTGCGCTTCCGGCGCGCGGAGTATGTGAAACCCAGCACGAGTCCCGCGAGAAAGCGCTATGGCCCTGGGCAAAGGCAAGACTAAGCTCACACTCGAGCCCCGGGCGAAAAAGGGCCTGCAGCGCAAGGCCGTGCCGCGCCGCCACGCCGCGCGTCACGGGAGCCCGCGCGCTTTTATCTTCCTCCCCATATTGGACCGCGGGGCTGGTTTGGATTGCGCCTGGACGGCGCAGCGGTCGACTGGTCCGAAGTGAGAAATCTGCCGGAGCTGAGTTATGGATTGGTTGCGCCGAAGGCGCTGCTGCTGAAAAAATGACGCTCGAATTCTCGACCGATCAAGCCCGGCTCGATGTGACGATGATTCACTCCTTTCTGAGCAAAGAGTCCTATTGGGTTGCCGGCATATCGCGCGCCAATGTCGAAAAATGCATCAAGCATTCTCTGTGTTTCGGCGTCTACCTGGATGGCCGGCAGATCGGCTTCGGACGGGTGGTAACCGATTTCGTTCGCTTTGCGCATTTACTGGATATCTTCGTTCTAGCGGAGTTCCGCGGGCGCGGAATCGGCAAGCAATTGGTGGAAAATATCCTGGCCCATCCCGAATTACAAACCATCGTGCGCTACACCCTGGGCACCCAGGATGCGCACGGGCTATACGCCCAATATGGATTCACTGCCTTCGCAAACCCGGAAAGGCAAATGGAACTCCTGCGTCCGCATCGCCTGACGGCTGCCGGCAGCGCGCAGCCGCGAGGGTGTGATAAAGTTACCGACAAGAATTGAGGAGGGCGGACGTGAAAACCTTGCTCTTATGGTGTGTTTTACTGGTCCTGTGTTGGCCGGTGGCCATTCTGGCCCTGGTGCTCTGGCCCTTGATTTGGCTGCTGTCGCTGCCGTTTCGCCTGATCGGCATTTCATTCGAGGCGATCTTTGCGCTGCTGCGCGCAATTCTGTTTCTCCCGGCGCGCGTTCTTGGGTATCGCGATAACCCAGCCCGCCGCGCTCTCTAGCCGCCCGCGCCGCCCTGGTAAGCATTCGGTGAGCAACCGATGATTTCGGCTCGAGAAGGGCTTGCCCTGCTGCGTGAAGGCAACCGCCGCTTCGTATCCGAGGCGCCCAGCCGGGATGCGGTTGAAAGGCGGGCGCGTCGCCTGGAACTGGCCAAGGGCCAGGAGCCATTTGCGGTGATCCTGGGCTGTTCCGACTCACGGGTTCCCGTCGAGATAATCTTCGACCAGGGCTTGGGCGATCTTTTTGTCATCCGCGTGGCCGGCAACATCGTCGCGCCCTCATTGATCGGCAGCGTTGAATTTGCCGCGGTGCAGTTCAATTCGCGGCTCGTGGTCGTGCTTGGCCACACACGTTGCGGCGCCATCGAAACCACGCTGGAGCAATTGCGGCGGCCCGTGGAGAATCAATCCCGCAACCTGCATTCGATCGTCGATTTCATCAGACCGGCCGTTCAGGGCTTGCTGAGCACAAATCTACAAAATGATCACGATGCTTTGGTACGCGAGGCGTGCCGCGCCAATATCCGGGCGTCGGTCAATCACCTGAGGCACGGCTCGGAAGTCATCGAGAATCTGATTCAAAAAGCCGGCTTGATGGTGGTGGGCGCCGAATACTCGCTGGAATCCGGAGAGGTCGACTTTTTTGATCACGTGCCATGAAGGGTACCTATCGGAAAAATAAGGCACTGATCGCTGCCCTGACCGCGCTCGCTTGGTCCGGCGTGTTGCTGCAGCTTTATCTGTCGCTGCACTCCGCCATCGCGGACGGCAGGGGCGCTGCGGGCGGCCTCGTCAGTTATCTTGGATATTTCACCATCCTGACCAATCTGCTGGTTTGCATTGCCCTCACCCTGCCTCTGGCCGCGCCCGCGTCAGCGCCGGGCAGATTCTTCGCGCGCTCGGATGTCACGGCGTGGGTCGCCACCAGCATCGTATTCGTGGGTCTTGCTTATCACATCCTGTTGCGCAACGTTTGGAACCCGCGAGGACTCAATCTCATCGCGAACGATCTATTGCATTACGTCACGCCGCTTCTTTTTTTGAGTTATTGGTGGTTCTACTTTCCCAAGGGCGCGCTGCGTTGGAGCTTTCCTTTCATCTGGGGCCTTTATCCCACGGCGTACTTGATTTACGCGCTGACCCGCGGCGCGATCATCGGCAGCTATCCATACGCCTTCATCGATCCAGGCGCCATCGGCTATCAACGAACCGTGATCAACGCGGTGGGTCTCCTGCTCGCGTTCTTCGCGATCGGATTGATATTGACGGCGCTGGGCCGCATCCAGAGGCGCGCGAACGCATGAGCGCCGATTTCCTCACGCTGCGTACGCCGCAGAGATTCAACGACGTCGGCGCGGGCAAATTGCCGGGCCATCTCGGTATCCGGATCACGGAGGTGAGTGCGTCGCGGGTCAGCGGCGAGCTGCCGGTGCTGGACTCGGTCATGGCGCCCAATGGCTACTTGCATGCCGGCGCCATCGTCACGCTGGCGGATACCGTATGCGGATACGGCTGCATCGCAAATCTGCCGGCCGCCGCAACCGGCTTCACGACCATCGAGCTGAAGTCCAATCATCTCAGTACGGCGCTGGACGGCACCATCGTTGCGGTGGCGACGCCGGTGCACCGCGGCAAGACCACCCAAGTCTGGGATGCCATCGTCACCCATCAGCAATCGGGCCGTACCCTGGCCGTGTTCCGCTGTACCCAAATGATTCTTTATGCCCAGCAAAAACCCGCCGCGGGACCGCCATGAAGGCTGAACCCTAAGCGCGGCGTGGGCGCAATGCACACGCCGCAAAGCCGCGACATTTACATCGATCGGATGCATCGGGTAACCGCCTATATCGATCAGCACCTCGATCAACACTTGGATCTGCAAGCCCTGGCCGGGATCGCACACTTCTCGCCGTTTCACTTCCATCGCTTGTTCTCCGCCATGATGGGCGAAACACTCGGCGCTTATCTTCGGCGCCGGCGCTGCGAGGTCGCGGCAACGCGTCTCTTGGCCCAACCCAGGGTATCGGTGCTGCAAATCGCACTGGGCGTCGGATTTGGTTCGGCGGAAGCGTTTACTCACGCGTTTGGCGCCCGCTTCGGTTGCTCGCCCACCACTTGGCGTCTACAGCAAGCTCGGGAGCGTGCAACGATTGGCAATGCGGATCAGATGAACAGCAAGTCCGATCAGGCGCAAGGGAACGAGGCGATCAAGAATGGTGTCCCGACCCAAACCGAGATCTCCTCCATGAAAGTTGAAGTCATTGAACGCAAACCCACGCCGATCGCCTACTTAAGGCATGTCGGACCCTACGGTCAGCCGATCGGCGCCTTCTGGCAAACCCGAGTGTATCCTTGGATGCTCGCGAACGGATTGATTGGACAGCCGCGTTACGGCATCAGTCATGACGACCCGCGCGTAACGGCTGCGGAACAATGCAGGTATGACGCAGGATGCGAAATCCCGGCGAGCGTGCTCGCCCGCGGGGATGCGCACCGAACTACCATCCCAGGAGGGCGGTACGCGGCACTCAGTTTCACGGGAGTCATCGCCGAATTCGAACCCGCCTGGAATGCGCTGCTGCGCGATTGGCTTCCTTCGAGCGGATTGCAGCTCGACGGTCGACCGATGTTCGAATACTACCCTAGCGACGCGGGCTGCGATCCCGCCACCGGCGTACTCGAATGCCAATTGTGCGTTCCGGTGACACCGCTGTGACGGCATTCGACCGATGAGCGCCTGCATCGCCCTCATTCGCGGCATCAATGTGGGCAAGAACAAACGCGTCGCGATGGCGGATCTGCGCGACATGATGATCGATCTCGGGCACACGAATGTGCGCACGCTGTTGAACAGCGGCAATGTAGTGTTCCAGAGCAAGGATTCGAATGCGGCCAAGATGGCGTCGAGCATCGAGACCGCGATTGCCTCCAAGTGCGGAATATCCGCAGCGGTGACGGTCGCCAGCGCACGAGAATTGGATCTCATAGTGGATGAGAATCCTTTACTGCGGTTCGTTGACGATCACGCCAGACACCTGGTTGCGTTTGTTTCCCACCGGAAGCACTTGGATGCGGTGCGCCCGATGCTGAAAGAGCGCTGGGCGCCCGACGCGCTTGCCATCACCCAGCGCGCGGCATATCTGTGGTGCGCGAGCGGCATTCTGGAGAGTAAATTGCTTCTGACGTTTTCCCGAAAGGCTGGCGCGACGGTCACCACCCGCAACTGGGCGACGGTCCTGAAACTGCAAGCGGCCGTGAAGGAAGCGGCGTGAGCGCGTGCAAAGCTCCCATTGCCGGTGCCGCTGGACGGCGCTCGCCGTCGGCGAGTAGTATCGCCACCCCAGCGCCGCGCCCGTAGCTCAGCTGGATAGAGTATCGGCCTCCGAAGCCGAGGGTCGTGGGTTCGAATCCCGCCGGGCGCGCCAATTTTCGAAAAAAAGGTTATGGTCGCTTAGCGTGAACGACTGGCGATGCGGTCGAACCCACGACATAAGCAAGCGGGGTTCGACAACTTGGCCGTCGGGCCAAGTTGAGCGCCGGAGGTCTGCCGACGGCGACCCGCAGGGCGAGGCGCGTAGCGCCGAGTAATCCCGCCGGGCGCGCCAACTTCGGAAGGACAGCGGCTCTATTGGCAGAGTGCAATATTGCCGCTCGTCAACAGTCCGCCGGCCGAGTAGCCAACCCATTTGATGGAGAACAGGTCGAGGCTGCCGTTGTTGCTAAGATCATCCGCGTCGGCTTGAAAGCTTACCGTCGCGCCGCCGCCGGTACGTCCGCTGCCCTTGATTGTCATGTGCGATCCACTGGTGATAAAGCTGGTGAGATCGGAAGAAATCAATGACGCGCCGCTGCTCCTATCGACGAAGCCCAACGCGCCGATGGGACCGGGAGCACCGGCTTTGTACTCGGCGGCGAAGGCAAATGCGCTAACCTTGGACAGAAACGCCTTGCTCGATGCCGGGGCGCCGAATCCGGTGCCGAATCCCGTCGCGCATCCCGGAGTATTGGTGGGAATGCTCAGCGGCACGCTGAATGTGCTCGCATAAATATTCTGAGTCGATGCGCTGCCGTCATCCGCCGCCCACACGATCCGCACCTGCCCATTCGGGAGCACCGAAATATCGTTCAGCGATTCGTTGACGCTCGGAGTATTCGTGACCTGGTACAGCGTATTGGTGGCGATCACGTAAATATAAATGTCGGCGGTGAGCGAGGGTGGCACGGTGCTCTCGAAGCCGATAACTCCGCCGCTGATGCTGGGGTTGACCTGCGTCCCAGCCAGTTCCAGTTCGGTCTCGGCAGCCGACCCGCTCAGCGGATGAATGAAAATATCCTGGCCGCTCGGCGCGCCGCGATCGGCGTCATAGACGACATTGACGCCGTCGGTATCGGGATTCTCCTCGTTGAAAGCGGAGTTAACCACCGCTGTGGGAGCGCTCCAGATTCCGCCGGTGAGCGTGGACATCATGACGTCGCAATTAGATGGTGTCGGACACTGTTCCCAAACGATCACGTCGCCGGCCGGCGACACGTTGGGGTTTTGTTCCTGCAGCGGAGAGCCGCTGACAAGAACCGGGACTCCATCCGGCAGCGCGACGGCGAAAATATCGCCCGAACCTGTTCCGCTATTGAAGTCGACATACACCAATGTGTTGCCGCCGAGCGCCGAGCCCAGCCGTAGATCGCCGGGATGCGGATCGAGAAGCGTGGTGGTGGCGGAAGACACGTCGAAAACGCCTATCTCAAAGTCGTTGGTGGGAGTCTGACGGGTGAACGCTACTCGCGTGCCGCTGACATCTGAGAGGGTGTCGCCGAGCGAGCCGTTCGCAGGAACGAAGGCATCAATGCCGGTCGAAAAATCATAGTAGTGGATATGGCCGTCGGCCACGTCCGTGTATGCGGCGAGATTGCCGCTGACGTGCGGCAGGGTCTGATCGCCCGGGGTATTGTTGATCACGACAGGCGTGCCGCCTGATACCGGGCCGCCATTGAGCGGTGTAATCGCCATGCCGGCGGCCGGCACCAGGAGCAAAATGAAAGACAGGTGGTACTTCAACGCCGTTCTCCCTGTGAGATTCGCCTTTGGAAAGTCGACTGGCAGCTGAGGTGGAGTCTCCGCGTCGGCGCCGGCTAGTAGCAATTCACCGGAAGTATTAGGTCTTGGACTAGTCCTTCGGCCAAAGGCGACGCAATGGCTATGTCGCCGCGCTTGTGCAACCATGCAAAAGGTTTAGGGAAGCGCGAATCGCATGAAAATAATATTCGCTGACGACCACACCTTGTTTCGCGCAGGCATGCGTCACGTATTGAACTCTTTCGACGATGAGCTCGTTCTGCTCGAAGCGGCCGATCATGAGGGCGCCGCGAAGCTGGCCACTGAACACCCCGATGCCGATCTCCTATTAATGGATCTGGCCATGCCGGGACAAAATCCTTACGCTGCGATCCAGGAACTGCGCAACCGTCATCCAACTCTGCCCATCGTGGTCATGTCGGCGACTAACGAAGCCGGCGAGGTGCAGCGGGCTTTCGACTCCGGCGCGATGGGATTCATTCCCAAGTTCGAGACTGCGCCGGTTATGTTGAGCGCGTTGCGTTTGGTGCTTTCCGGCGGCATTTACATGCCGCCGCTGCTGATGCGGCATACATCCGGCTCCAGCCTCGTCACCGGTGTCAATCGACTCACGCCACGCCAGCTGGAAGTTCTGCGCGGCATCGCCGCCGGCAAATCCAACAAAGAAATTGGCCGCGTGATGAATTTATCTGAGGCTACCGTAAAGGCGCATGTGATGGCCCTTTACCGGGCTCTCCACGTGGACAATCGTGTTGCAGCGACTCAGGTGGCGAAGGACAAAGGCCTGCTGGGGGGAGCATAGCCCATGAGCTTTTCCGGCGAGGTCTACGTTTTGGAAGGCCCGTCGGCGCCTAGCGCCGTCCAGGAAACGCTGACATTAGAGCCGCTGGTCAGTGCCGAACAAAGCCGCATGGCCTTTGCGACGATTCCCGAAAGCGTTGTCGCCGCTGCCGCTGCCGGACTGCTGCTCGTAATCGCAATGTGGCCGCAGGTGCCGCACCGCCTGCTTGTCGGGTGGATCGCGGCTCTCTGGACCGTGCTCTTCGGTCTGTTGCTGCTGTTTTTGGGCTGGCGGCGCGCCGCGCCGGTCGGCCAAGACGTGCCGAAGTGGAACCGCTGGTTCTTGCTCGGCAACATAATACACGGGTCGACTTGGGGCAGCAGCGCCCTGGTTATGTTCACCGGCAATTTCGACGCTTATCAGATGTGGCTGATGTGGGGGCTGTTCATGATTGCGATTTCGGCCGTGACGGCCGGCATCGCAGCCATTATGCCGATGATCTATGGCTATGTGATTCCCATCGTGTTGCCGCTCATCGTGAGGCTCGCGCTGTCGGGAGTTTTTCTCGGGCAGATGCTGGCGGTCGCGGGTGCCACCATGCTTGTCTTGGTGTTGGTATTCGCCTCGCGCATGAACAAGATCATCGTCAACTCGATCACTCTGCGATTTGAGAACGAGGTGCAGCGGCGGCGGGCCGAAGAGGCCAGCGTCAGCAAATCGCGTTTCCTCGCAGCCGCGAGTCACGATCTACGTCAGCCCTTGCACGCAATGGCTCTGTTCGTGGCATCGCTGCAGGATCTCAAGCGCTCGGGAAAAGGTGCTGAGGACGCGATCCTCTCGCATCTTGCGGTGTCTGTGGAAGCGCTGCAGGGCCTCTTTGACGGGCTATTAGATGTATCCAAGCTCGATGCCGGCGTCGTGCGGAGCGAGGTGGCCCATTTCGCGCTGCAACCCATTCTTGATCGCATTGCCAATGAAAGCGAGGCGGAGGCGACGGCCAAGGGGCTGATTGCCCGATTCGTGCCCACCCGTGCCGTTCTGCAGGGTGATGCTACGCTTCTGCAGCGAGCGCTCCGCAACCTGGTATCCAATGCGATCCGCTACACCGAGACGGGTGGATTCGTGGTCGGTTGTCGACGCGAGCAGCTAGGTGCGCGCGTGGTTGTCTACGACACCGGCATCGGCATTGAACCTACACAAATGAACATGATTTTCCAGGAGTTCTATCAGGTCGCCAATCCTGAACGCGACCGGACCAAGGGCATGGGATTGGGCCTCGCCATTGTTGAGCGGTTGGCCCGTCTTCAAGGATTTCCACTCAAGGTGGCCTCCGCGGTCGGCCGCGGTTCCGCGTTTTCGATGCTGGTGCCCTGGGGTGACCCAGCGAAGCTGAAGATCTGCGACACCTTGCCGCTCGACCCTGAGGCACAATTCACCGGCGATCTCGCCGTCATCGTCGACGATGAGCGCGCGGTGGTGGAAGGCATGCGTCAGTTGATGCAGCAGTGGGGTTTCAATATTGTTTGCGGTGCCTCGGCCGACGAAGTGATCGGCCAATTGGCGAACTGTTCTCAGCAACCGGACATTTTGATTTGCGATTACCGCCTGCGGGCCGGAGAGACTGGCGTCAATGTGATTCGTAATCTTCAATGCGTGCTGCGCCGAAAAGTGCCCGCAATCATCATCAGTGGTGATACAGCACCGGAAAGGTTGCGGGAGGCCGACGCCAGTGGATTTCACCTGCTGCACAAACCGGTTCGCCCTGCCAAGCTGCGCGCACTGTTGGCATTCGTTCTTGCCGAAGAACGGCAACAATCGCGAAGTCCCGCCGCCGAAACTTCACCATTGAATACCGGAATTTAGTCGGCGCAGGGATCGACCACTCTCGTGGATTGTCATCTTTGGGAGGATTTCGCCCCCGGATGAATCGATTGAATCGTTCCCATTGTGGGTCCGAGCTTGGCAATGAACAGGTCCTTGCCGCCGCCGGGTGTGACGAGTTGGGTCGTTGCGGGCAAACCGCTCAAGGTGGCGGGCATGAGTCCGTCGGTAAATCCCGTGATGTAGATTGTGCCGTCGGGGCTGGCCGCGGCGCCCACACCTTCGTCGTTGCCGGGCCCGCCAAATTGTTCGCTCCAGGCGGGCGTACCGTCGGCTCGCATGGACAACGCAACCACATCCAAGCCGCCGGCATTGGGCGCAAACAACGCCCCGGAAGTGGAGCCGCAGATCAAGAAGCCGCCGCTTGGTGTGGGTCCGAATACCGACAGCACATCATTTCCCGCGGATGCAAATAATCTCACCAACGCGGTCTCGCCGGTTTGCGGGTTCACGCTGAAAAGGGCGCTGTCCTGAGCCCCGGCGCTGGTTTGATCGGGGAATACGCCGGTGGTACGCACCATCGCCCACAGATTCCCCCCCGCCGCGACAATGCCGCCGGAGAACTCATCAGAGTAGGTGTAGCCGCCGTTGTTGCTTTGCCGCTCGTTTTTGATATTGCTACGCCACACCACGCTGCCATCGCTGCTGCTCCACATGGCAAAGCCGACACCCTGGTGTTCCACCCAGTTGACGCCGTTGGGCTCGCGGTAGCGATTCACAAAATCGTCATAGCCGGGGGCCGTGGAGTCACCATCGTTCTGAGTTTCCGTATCGAGTCCGGTCAGAGTGGCGGTGTAGATATTCCCGCCGCCGTCGACGCTGAGGCCGCGCGCGATTTGCGCGCCGGCGCGCGCATCCGACTGCTTCCACGCCAGGACGCCGCTGTTGGGGTCGAGCCGCCGCAACGTCAGATCGCCGCAGTCGCGCCCGTCGTTGGCGGGCGTTTCCACATCGTCGCAAAGGTAGCTGAAGATGTCGCCGCCGACATATCCCTCCGCCGCGGACGTAACCCCGAGCACGTAGGTCTCACGATTGGGCCCGAGCGCGATGAACTCCCCCGTGCTGTAAAAGCTATCCTGCCACTGCTTCAGCCAAAGCTGATTGCCTGTGGCTGAATAACCGGCGGCCCACCCGGAAAAACCATTGACGCCGATATTGTCCGCGGTCAAGGGTGAATCGACGGCATTGCCGGACATGAAGATATTGCCCTGCGCGTCCAAAACCAGTCCGGTCACGTTGACATCGCCCGGTCCGTAAATGCTCTTGACCCAGAGCAACTGGCCATACGGATCGAACTTGAACAGCTCCACTTCGTAACGAGCGCTGCTTCGATTCTCGCTGGCGAGCGGGTCGGCGGAAATCGCGGCCACAATTAGATTGCCGTCTTGATCGACCGCGACGCGATGTCCCTCGCCGTTGTGAGGACCGCCGAATTGCTGAATGCCGAGCCAGCCGAGCGCGGGTCCGACGCGAAATTCAAAATCATCGCCAAAGTTCGGCACCACCACCGCATAGAAATTGGCCGGGGCGGTTCCGGAATTGCTGTCGGTCGTGGTTCCGCCCGCATCGGCTTTCCAGAGCACATTGAAAACATTCTTGCCCGGCGCTCCCGAGGCACCGGCCTCGCCAAGATCCGTGCCGATCATCTGGGATTGGCCATCCGGGGTTTTGCGCCAGATCTCCACTTGTTTCACGTTATAGGGGATAACCGGCGTGCCGAGAATGCTCGGATCGACGGTCGCCGGATCAAGCGTCACTCGAAATTGCACCCCGTCCCCCGCTGCAAATCGGCGCAAGGAGACGCGCGCGTTGCCGGTGGGATGCGAAAACAGCGTCGGCTCGTACTTTACATCCGGCAGCACGATGTTGCCGATCTTTAACACCGAGGAGAGAAATCCAGCCAGGCTGCTGATGGAATCGCCGGCCTTGATTTCAGCCAGAGCCGTTAGCACGTAGCCCGACGGTATGGTCGAGTCCTGCACCTGCGCATTGACCGTGGCGAGCCCGAGAGTGGCATGAAATCCGCCGAAGCCATCGATCAGGGTTTTGATCGGATCGTAGTCGGAATGAAACACCGCCCACAGGCCCAATACCGCATTGGTAAAGGATGCTTGCACATACAGCCCGGCCTTGGCGTCACCGCTCAGTCTGATCCCGTCAGCGGGGTTGGTCGAGCCCAAGGTCCAGTCGAACTGGGTGGTGGCATCGCCGTCGAGTGTCGAGGTATTGGTGAAGGTCCCGTCGGTGCCGATGGTCATGGCGACGGTGAGGGGCTGCTCCACTTCGCTCTTAATGCCGATCGCAAGATCGCCCAGGGTTAAGGTGCCGGAGACATTTGCGCGCAGGCCCACGACCGGTACGACCGGCACAAAGACCACCGCCAGGATCGGCGGCACCGGCACGAGGTATTTGAACAATCGCGCATCGCAGGAGATCGCTTCGCTGAGCGAGTTGGTCAAGTGCACCTCTCCGTCGACGATGAGTTTCATCGAGCCCTTGGCGCTCAGGTTGACGCTGAAGCGGCCCGGGTCGACGGAGATCGACGCCGAGACCGGACCCATGTTGTCGATGACGTGCGGCGTCATGTTCTTGAAACTGATCGCGGCCTGCGACAGATCGGTTTTCGCCGAGCAGGAAAAGGGACCGACCTGCCATTTGGCACTGCCGATGGTTTCGGCGGGACGGGCACCGGCGGCCTTGAGCCCTGCTCTTTGCATCAGCGCGGCGCGGCGCGCGGCCGGCGCGGGCGCCGGCGTGTCCAAGGTGAACTCATACTCGCGCGCGCCGTCGGTACGGGCGATCGTGGCGGAAGGTTGTACATCGAAGCTTTGCGTGAGTTCATCCTTGGAATAGGTCTGGTTCAACTTGAGCGAAGAGAAAACATCGCCAAGCGGCAGCACCTGAAATACGACGTCGGTGTTCGCGCCGTTCGGCGTACCGCTCACTACCCTGCCGCTGATGGGTTTCTCGCCCCCGCCCACGATAACGGTGCCGACGGGCGGCGCACTCGAGCCTGCGAGCGTCATCTTGAGCTGCGAGCCGACGCCCGGTTCTTGAGTCTGGTCAACCAATGCAGGGTCTGCGACCACTTGATTGTCGGCGATGACCTGGGTGCCCGCCGTGAGTGTGGCCACCAAGGCGGTGACCGGCGTCGACGACACCGCCCCTGCGCTCGCGGTAATCACCACGGAATCCACGCTATTGCCCGCGGTGAGCTTGCCAGTCGAGTCTACCGACACCGATGCGCTCGAGGCCGACCAGGTGATGCTCGCAGCGCTGACGATCGCACCGTTCGCGTCCAGTGCTGTGGCCGTCAGTTGCGCATTGCCGCCCGGTTGCATTAAGACCGACGAGGGAGTGACGGTCACTTTGGCCACGACCTGGGCGGGCGGCGGAGGCGGATTGGTGCCGCCGCCGGTATTGTCGCGACCGCCGCCGCAGGCGGCAAGGAGCAGCGAAATCAGGAAAACATGCACGGCGACTGGCGCATTGATTCTATTTTTCACGTCGACTCCGTCACAGATAGATCCTATTTAGTCCAATCGTTGCTGACCGGATCACCGACCGACTCGCATCTAGTAGTGGAACTTGCGAAGGTCGGGAGTGAGACTGCCGGCCTGCGCGTTGTATAGAGTCGTCTGCTGATAGACGTCCCCGGATGAATCGACCTGAACCCCATGGTTGAACCTGACGTCAGGCAGCGCGGTAGTGCCGATTACATTGAGACTGGGGTCCAGTGCAACGAGCCGCGCAACCGAGGGGAATCCGATGAACTCGACGTATAGATACAGATTGCCATTCACGTCGATGTAGCTGGCCGATCCGTCGGCCCCATAGGCAAGGACATAGCGAGATTGATCGACGGTCGGATCGACATAGCCGACTGCGCTGACAGCGCCGGTGTCGGCGGCGACTTTGACGGTATAAAGGTGTCCGTTGTTGGCGGGATTCGGATCGGCGCGGTAGTAAGTCAAATAGGCGCTGTTGCCTGCGTCCACTGCGATTGCGCCGACATAACCGCCGTAGTAATCGGCGGCACCGACGCCTAAGGGAGATCCGACTTCGTCTGCGCCCGCAATGGTGGCTTCCCAGACCAACGCTCCGCTGTTCGAAATCTTCTTTAAAGTAAGTCCGGACACACCGGCAGGGCCGGTAGACTGGCAACACAGCGTCGTCGCTACATACGCGTTGCCGGCGTGATCGACCCGCAGCACATAGTTTTCGAAGCGCTGGGCGCTGAGCGTGGTATTGCTGTACATGACGGGCTGTGACGATACAACCGCGGTAGCCGCCGTCAGCGCGCCGGAGCGGTTGATGCGTACGATAAAACCGTCCGCGTCCAACCCGAGCCGTGCGATGTCGTCGGCGGTCAGTTTGCCGTCGCCGGTGCTGCCGCTGTTGCCTGCGAGACCCACCAGATCGCCGGTCTGCGGATCCACGGCGAATGCGCTGCCAGTGACATTCGTATCCACGGAGGTGCCATCGGCCGTTGCGGGCGCTCCAGTCAGCGTCGTCTCCCATAGATGTGTTATTTGCCAACCGCTCGTCGTGTATGCCATCGCGTAACGGGCGACATACCCAGTAGTTTCTTGTCTGCCGAGCGCGAGGTAAAAATTCCAGGGGCCGTCCAATACGACAGCCGTCACGGCGACGGGCAGTACGAATTTGGGGAACCCCTGACCGTTGTCGTCGACAACCGAAACCAGCGTCATTCCGGCTGCGTCGTAGGGAATGGAACTCGTCGCGATGCTGCGGACACTGCCGCCCATCCAGGTGTCGCCATGGGTTGCCGTATCACACGAAACGCAGAGCGGCTTGTCGGGGGTCTGCAACGGGTTGTAGGGCGTCGCCGACTCCCACAGCACATTGCCGGAGGGTGTAGGCGATTGGGAGCTGTCGGTATAAGCGACGATGGACAGCGTAATCACCTGCACACCCCCTCCCCCGGGCGATGGGCATCCGGCGATGAAGGTGCCAGAGCCGTAGTCGTTGGCAGCGCTCGAGGGCGGCAGCATGACAATGATCGGGTTGCCGTCACCGCAATCGGCCGCCAGACCCAGATCCTCGAACGTGCTGGTCGAGGTCCCTTGGGGTTGAGAACTTCCTTTGCCCGTCGGTCGCTTGGCGCTTTTCGCTCCGGACGTATTCAGTCCAGCGGTCGAGACAGTGACCTCAAATTGCCTGGCCGGATCGAACCATCCGCCCTGCGCTGAGATCACGTGTGTCGTGCCGGCCAGGACGGCGAATTGACTCGGCACGGATTGGGGGGCGACCCAATCTGAACTCGACGAGACCGTGACCGTAGCGTCAGCCGTGAGAGCACCGCCCGGTATATTCAGAGTCAGGAAGCCGTCGGCGCTCTTAACCTGGCCTCCCGAGGCTGACGACACCGTCTGAGCCGCCGCGACGACGGTCAAGGTGGCGTCGTTGCTCGTGACCGAGCCTGCGGAATTGCTCACGATCACTCTGAATTTTGCGCCGCTGTCGGTCGATGCGGCGGAGGCGATGCTGTAGCTGGCGCCGTTTGCGCCGGCGATGGCCACCGCATTGCGCTGCCACTGATAGCTGAGCGGGGTCGTGCCCGCAGCGGTGACGGCAAAGGAAGCCGGCTTGCCCTCAAGGGCGGACTGATCAAGCGGTTGATTGGTGATGCTCGGCGCTACCGCGCTGGGCGGTGGAACAGGCGGGGTGCTTGTAACCCCCTCGTCGTGGCAAGCGGCGACGAGCAACGCGAGCGCGGCACACAGCAGGGTGGAGTGATGGCGCGGCGCGAAGGACGTTATGTACATGTCATGCTCCCTGAAAGATCCATTCATTGTTTGAGAGGGAGTTTCGTCGCCGGCGGCGGCTAGTTGCAATCCACCTGAAGTAGTACGCCTGGCACTAGTACTTCACGCCGGAACATGGAATGGCCATTTCGCGGCGCTTGTGGCGCGCGCGCCAACCGGATCCGCCGACCCGTGTCACGGTTGACCGCGAGCTCTACAAATTCCCGTGACTACCGCGAAGCGCTGCACCGTTGCGCTGGATTTTTTGCGCAAATATTCCGCCTTCCAGGCGATGGAGACTCGTCTCGGAATGCCGCGGTAGCTAACGCTGAATTTCGCGCAATTCGCGCGTTTTGCTACCCTGTCGGCGTGAAGGTCCTAGGCAGTTTGATTGTCGCGATTGTGGTATTGGCGGTTGCCTTCACCGCATTCGCATACATGCGCGCCTCGAGTGCGCGCGATGTCGACCGTACCTACCATGCCGCGATTCCAAAGACGGTTATCCTGCACAGCATCAGCTTCGGCGCCGGCGGCGAGATTCCCTCTTCATATACCTGCAAAGGTGAAAAGGTGTCCCCGGAAGTGTCTTGGGAAGGCGCGCCTGACAAGGCCCAATCCTTTGTCTTGATTGCCACAGACTGGGATGGCCCGTCGCCGCGGCTTCGTCTCGGAAATTTCACGCACTGGCTTCTGTACAACATTCCCCGGGAAGTTCGTGAGATCAAAAGTGCGGCGACGGCCGCCGAACTCGCCCGGGAAAAAGTAGAAATCGGAAACAACTCTTCCGGCGCGGCTGCCTACATGCCGCCGTGTCCTCGCTGGGGAAGGCATCGCTATGTATTTCGTCTCTATGCGCTCGACATTGCGCAGATCCATCCCGCGACACGCGACCGGGAAGCTGTGATGGAGGCCATGACCGGGCACGTGCTCGCCTTCGGCGAGATCGTGGGATTGTTTGGCGGCTGAGAGTGGCGCGCGCGCAGCGTCGGTGCGTTCAGGTTCGCGCGATGCTGATCCCGGTTATCCAACCTATCCCCAAACGCAGGGGATAACCCTGTGCATAACCCGTTCGCGGTCATCGAAACGTCAACATCATTCAGCCGCTTATGTCGAACTGACGGTTTATTGATCACGCTCGACGCTTGGAACGTCGCTTCTGCGGTTTCTTGCCCGTCTTTTTTTTGGCAACCTTCTTCTTGGCTTTACGCCGCATCTTGACGAGCTCATCGATCAGGGCGTCGACCGGTTCGCGCTTTTTTGCCTTGCGACGCATCCACACCAGAGCGTCGAGAAGGTTGTCAACCGCTTCCTGTTGCTTCGCCATGCAGCATTGTACTTCGTTGCGCCGGTTTCTTCATAATCGCGGTTGCCTTCGGTCGCGCCCGCAATTCTTTTCGGACCGCCTCCTCCCGCTGAAGTAGATCGGCGAGGCCGGCGCGGTATAAGCTACGCAGCCCATGAAATAAAGCCAGGGAACACCATGTTGCGAAGATCACCGGCACTACTTCTCGTCATGGCGGCTTGCGCCGCTCAAGCGGCGGAGCATTTCGATGGAAAAACCTGGTGGGACACGGTGAAGGAGATCTCTGACGACAAGTACGAGGGACGCGATACCGGCAGCAAGGGCGAGCGCGAGGCGCAAGAATACTTGGTCGGTAGGCTCAAAGCGCTGGGGATCGAGCCCGCGGGCTCGAACGGCTTCTTTCAAAGTGTGAAATTCCGAACGACGGTGATCGATGAGCCGCACTGCACGCTCTCGCTGGTGCGCGATGGCCATGCCCAGAAGCTCAATCTGGGCGAACAGGCGTATTTCAGCACCCGCTATCCGCTCGCCCCCAACATTGACGCTCCGTTGGTGTTCGTTGGTTACGGGCTGAACATCCCAGAAAAGGACTACAACGATTTTGCGGGCCTGGATCTGAAGAACAAGGTGGCTGTGATCCTCACCGGTTCGCCGGCCGACGTGCCCTCGGCCTTGAGCGCGCATTATCAGTCGCGTGCCGAACGCTGGAAGGCGCTCAAGGCCGCCGGCGCGATCGGTATCATCCAGATCCAAAACCCGGCTTCCGTGGATCTGCCGTGGGCCAGATCATCGCTGAACCGCAATCATCCCAGCATGGATCTGGTTGGTCCCGAATTCAACGAGACCTCCGGCGCCAAAGTCGCCATCGCTTTCAATCCGGCCCATGCCGACCTGCTTCTGCAGGGAAGCGGACACACTTTCGCGGAGCTCGCCGCACTGGGCAAGGACCGCAAGCCGCTGCCGCATTTTCCCTTGCAGGTATCTTTGAGCGCGGCCACGGTCACGCACTCGAAGGATATCGAGTCGACCAACATCGTCGCGCGGATCCCCGGCACCGATCCGAAACTCAAGAACCAATACGTGGTTCTGTCCGCGCACATCGATCATGTCGGCATCGGCGAGCCGATCAATGGCGATCGCATCTACAACGGCGCCATGGACAATGGATCGGGCAGCGCATTGCTGCTCGACATCGCCCGCTCGCTGAAAGAGAGCCACACAAAACTCAAGCGCTCCCTGTTGCTGGTGTGGGTGACGGGGGAGGAGAAGGGATTGCTCGGATCGAAGTATTTCGCAGCGCATCCGACCGTCGCGCCGCGTTCCATGATCGCCGACATCAATACCGATATGTTCCTGCCGATCATCCCGCTCAAGGTGCTGACCGTGTATGGTCTGGCCGAATCCGACTTGGGCGACCGTGCGATGCAGATCGGCGAACAGCAGCATGTGCAGATCCAGCCTGATCCGCTGCCGCTGCTCAATGTGTTCATCCGCAGCGATCAATACAATTTCGTCCGCCACGGCATACCCGCGCTCATGATCGACGTCGGCGCCGTTCCCGGCTCGCCCGAGGCGGCGGTGCTGAAAACGTGGCGCACCGAGCGCTATCACGCGCCTTCGGATGACGCCAATCAACCCCTGAATCTGGCGACAGCCGCGGCCTACGAGGAAGTCATCCGCGCGCTGGTGGTCGAAGTGGCGAACGACCCGAAGCGGCCGCAATGGAAGCAGGACAGCTTCTTTCGCCGCTACGCCGCTTCCGCCGGTCCCTGAAGCGCAGGCGGTTGCACCGGCCGGCTCAGCGGGAATCGAGGGGGTTTGCCCGATCCAAGGGTTTGACGGGCGCCATCGTACCGGCTTGGCGAGAGCTGGCGCCTCGGCCTGTGGCGCCAAAACCGTGCGGCAAGAGCAGCCGGTCAAAAAGCCCGCGCGCAGCACCGTCGCGATGCATCCAGGGCGTGCTCCATTGAAGAGACGGCGCGCCGCGCTTGCCGGCTTGTAGTGAGAGCGAGCTTGCCCGGCTCTGCCACAAGGTCAACAGGCGCACGCGATCGTGAGTCTTCGCCTCCGACAATTCGCGGGCAATCGAGGTGTCGCCAAAAATCGGCGCATCGATGACCGAGGCCCTGCCGGTTGCAGGCGCCGCGTCGGGCAAGCCCGCTTTTCGCGGCCGAAATTCCGTCGGCGAGAACGCAGGCGTCTGCGGTGGGGTGGAGAGGGAGAAGGCGGCGGGCCACGGCTCGGCGGCAGACCGCGCGAGCAGGTTTTTTTGCGCATCCGTACTGCGGCGCGCGTCCGCGGTTTTCAGCTGACCATCGGCGCAGGCATTGCCGGGCGCGAGGCTGTAGAGCGCCAACGCACCGAGCAAGCATTCACAAAGTCCGTGGCTGCGTCGCCACCGCTGCGCTTCGACCGTTTCCATGAGTGCATTTTCGCCGAACGGCCGGGACGCCCGTTGCCGATCGCGACATAAGGCGGCCGGACTTCGCGTTATTGTCGCAGCTGCGATGCGCTCAGCAGAAGCCGACGCGATATGTAAAAGGAGAAATCAGCCGTCGGGGGCGCGGTACTGGGCGAGGCCCTTTTCCCAGTTGCGGCCGTCGAATGGTCTGACCGTCATCGATTCAACACTGCCCTCATCGAGGCAGCGCGCATTCACGCTGACTCCGTCGGGATGCGAGCGGGGAATGTAGAAGGATTTCACGCCGCAGACCGCACAGAACAAGTGCTGCGCCACCCGCGTATTGAAGGTGTACGTCGTGAGCGCATCGCCTCCGCTCAGCAATTTGAAGCGTTCTTTCGGCACGATCAGGTGCAGGAATCCGACCTTGCTGCAGATTGAGCAATCGCATTCATCCACTTCGATGGCCGCCGGCGCAATGACTTCAAAGCGCACGCGGCCGCAGTGGCAGCCGCCCGTATGAGTTCGCATCATTTTTCGATCCTGCGGTCTGGAATCAGCCACATGATGGCGACCAACACGTAAATCGCCACGGCGAACCATGCCTGCCACAGGGAAAGCGCGATGCCGACCGCATAAAACGCGATGGAAATGCGGCCCTTGGTGTCGCTGCCGAAGGCCTTTGCCAATTCCGATTCCGGTCCATTGTCCCTGATCAGGACGCGGGCAAGGATGTAATAGGCGATCGCCGCCATCAAAAGCACGCCTCCGTACAGCGCAACGGGCGCAGCGACCAAATGGTTTTCGTCCATCCAGGCCGTGACGAAAGGAATCAGCGAGAGCCAAAACAACAAGTGCAGATTCGACCAGAGCGCGGTGCCGCTGACATGCTCGGCCGCGTGCAGCATGTGGTGATGATTGTTCCAGTAGATCCCCACATACACGAAGCTTAAAACGTAGCTCAAAAAAGTCGGAATTATGGGCAGCAGCGCGTCAAAACCGGATCCGTGCGGCGCCTTCAGTTCGAGCACCATGATCGTGATGATGATGGCGATGACGCCGTCGCTGAACGCCTCCAACCGTGCGGTGCCCATGGGGCTGTTTGGGGGCCTAGTGTTTGTGCTCTTGCGCGGCGAGATCGTTGAGCATGGACATGAGCTTTTCGGGTCCGCCCGCCATGGCCACGTCGGTAATGTACTTGCCGTTCACGACGAACATGGGCACGGAGGTAATGCGATAGCGCTGCGCAAGCTGGTCGGCCCGCTGCATGGCGGTTTGGACGTTCATGTCCTCGTGGTAAGCCTTCTCGAAGGCGGCGTCCGACAGTCCCATCTTTTTGATGAACGCCAGCTGCAGCCGCTCGGCCGCCGCTGTGTTGTTGGGATCAGGCCCGATCAAAGGATCGCCGCTCACCTGTATTTCCTTGAAAATCTCGCTGTGCAGATCGCTCAATTTGCCCATGGCCTCGAGCGCGTAATAAAGGTGCGCCAAGGATCGATCCCCTTCGTTCCATTCCACCGGCACGCGGGTGAAGGTGACGTAGGCCGGCTTGGACTTGAGCCACGCCTGCACCGTGGGTTCGAGCGCGTAACAGTGGGGACAGGCGTACCAGAAGAATTCCAGCACTTCGATTTGTCCGGCGGGCACGTCGGTCGGCTGCGCCGGAACGATGCGGTTGTAGTTCACGCCGTCCTGCCACGCTGTGCCGCTCGCCGCCGCCGCCGATCGACTCGTGGTCGCGGCCGCCACCGTCGAGGCGACCGCTGCCAGCAGTTTATTCTGCGCCCCGGTGTCTCCGGGCGTTTCCTCGACCGATTCGGAGCCGTCATCGTTGAGCAGGGTCATCGTCAACGGCTTGCCCGCTTCCGCTGCAGTCTTGCCCGGCACACTCGTCGCGGCGCTCTTCACCGCCGGCGTCGTGGCCGGCGCGGGCGCCTTGGCCGGAGCGAGCCCCGAAGGCTCCTGCCTGCCGCACGCCGTCAATGCCAGCGCGATCCCGATCGCGATCAGCAGCGGGCCAAATCGCATCAACGTATCCCTTGCACGTAGGAAGCGAGATTTCGAATGTCGTCGGGAGAGAGCCGTTTCGAGATGGTCTGCATGATGCCATTGGGTCCCGTGGTACGGGTACCCGAGGCGTAATCATTCAGTTGCTTGACCACGTAAGCCGATTGTTGACCGCGCAGCGCCGGAAACTTGGCCGGTTCGTTGCCCTTGCCCGTCGCACCGTGGCAAGCCATGCACGCCGGAATTCCGCGCGCCTGATCGCCGCCCCGGTACAGTTTTTCACCCGCCTGCCAGTAGGAGGGGTCCGCTTCCAAGCCCGTGTTGGTCAGGCTGTCGAAATACATGCCGAGATCCGCCATGTCGTCCGCGGTCAAATTGACCGTCATCGGCATCATGACCGGGCTGGCACGTTTGCCGGTCTTGAAATTCTTGCAGCTGCTCGGCGATGTAGTCGGCACCGAGTCCTGCGAGGCTGGGCCATTCCGGATTCGTGCTGTTGCCATTGGCGCCGTGACAGGCGTGGCAAGTCGCGGCCTTGGTGGCACCGGCTTCAACGCTCGGCGCGGGGATGGCAGGGTTGTGGCCAAAGTGCTTGAAATAGTTGCTGCGAGAATCCAAATCCGCTTCATGACGCCCCAGTACCCCATTTTATTGTGAACCGCTGTCAACCCTAAATTGTACACTAGAGTCAATAATTTGCGTCCAGCCGGCGGCCATGACCGAGCTACCCTCATGTGAAATTCATGACCAGTGCGGCCGAGGCAAACCAGCTCGCAGCCGATACGGGCCGGGAGGTCGCCTTTGCAGGCCGGTCCAATTCGGGCAAGTCGACGGCCATCAACGCCATCACTCAGCGTTCGGGATTGGCCCGTGTCAGCCGCACGCCGGGCCGCACGCAGCTCATCAATTTCTTCGAGCTGGCGCCCGAGCAGCGGCTGGTCGATTTGCCGGGCTACGGCTACGCCAAGGTCCCCGAGAGCGTCCGCCTGCACTGGCTCGAGCTGATGGAGCACTACTTCAACGTGCGCGAGTCGCTGGTCGGGTTTGATGTTGATCGTCGACAGCCGGCGGGGCTTGAGCGCGCAGGATGTGGCGATGCTCGAGTGGGTTTTGTCGAGAGATCGTTTCGCGCATGTTCTTTTGACGAAAGCCGACAAACTGAACCGGCGCGATTCACAGCGCGTGCTCAAGGAAACGCTGGCTGCCGTGGGCGGATGCGGCGGTGTCGGCGCAACTGTTTTCGGCCCATGAACGCCGCGGGATCGAAGAAGCGCGCGAGGTCATGGAGCGCTGGCTCAATCTTCATAATAAAAAAGCCCCGGTGGACGCTTGTGGCAACCACCGGGGCAGACCAACCCGGCATGGGGATGACAAACCGGGTCATGCCCGCTCAGGGAGAAGAGCGGGGAGCGTCTTGAACGCTCATTAGGTTTAGATGGGGATGGCTCGCGAAAGTTCCAGTCCTTGAAAGCTAATTTTTTCTAAGCTGCGCCCGCAGCAAAATCGACGTCCCGCCGATAGGGCGATTCTGCCCCGAAAAATCAAGCTGGCGCACGTCGTTTATCCCACCGAACTGGTCACAAGCGCCGCTCAATGCGCCTCATCCCAGTTGCGGCCCACCCCTACATCCACCTTGAGCGGGACCGAAGTTCCGCGGCCGCATCATATGTGTCCGTATTTGTCCTACAAGGGTCTCGATGGCCTCGTCCGCCACCTCGAGCACCAGTTCGTCGTGCACCTGCATGATGAGCCGCGCCGGCGTGCCTGTGCTCTGCAGCCAAGCGTCCACCTCGATCATGGCGCGCTTGATGATGTCGGCGGCCGTACCTTGCATCGGCGCATTGATGGCGCTGCGCTCGGCATATTGGCGCAATGCCGCATTGCGCGATTGAATCTCCGGCAGGTAAAGGCGCCGGCCGAATACGGTTTCGACGTAACCGGTTTCGCGCGCCTGGCGGCGCGTCTCGTCCATGTAGCGGCTTCACGCCCGGATAGCGCTCGAAGTAAAGATCCATGTACTTTTGCGCATCGCCGCGCGCGATGCCCAGCTGCCGCGCAAGCCCGAACGCCGACATCCCGTAGATCAGTCCGAAATTCATCGCCTTCGCGGAGCGGCGCTGATCGGCGCTCACTTGCGTCCGCAGGCGTGCCGAAGACCTCCGCGGCGGTCGCCTGATGTATGTCGCGATCCTCGGCGAACGCGCTGCAGCAAAGCTCGCATCGCCCGATAGATGCGCCATGATGCGCAACTCGATCTGCGAATAATCCGCGGCGACCAGCGAATGGCCCGGCGGCGCGATGAATGCCTGCCGGATGCGCCGCCCCTCGGGGTGCGGATCGGGATGTTCTGCAGATTCGGATCGGAGGAGGACAACCTGCCGGTCGCCGCCACCGCCTGATGATAAGACGTATGAATGCGCCCGGTGCGCCGGTTGATCTGTTCAGCGGCAGCTTGTCGGTATAGGTGGATTTGAGTTTGGCCACGCCGCGATATTCCAGGATCAATTTCGGCAGCGCGATAAGTCTGCGGCCAGCTCCTCGAGCACATCCTCGGCGGTGGACGGCTGACCGGTCGGCGTCTTGCGCACCACCGGAATGCCGAGCTTGCCGAACAGGATCTCCTGCAGCTGCTTCGGCGAGTCCACGTTGAACGATGCCGCCCGCCGCGGCGTGCGCCTGCGATCTGCAGCTCCAGCATGCGCGCCGCGAGCTCCGCGCTCTGGGCCCTGAGCAAGGCGCGGTCGACCAGCACCCCGGTCGCGCTCCATCCGGAACAAGAACGGGCACCAGCGGCTGCTCGATGGTTTCGTAGACGAACTTCAGCGCCGGAACGCGCCTCGATCTGCGGCCAGAGCGCCTGATGCAGCTGCAGCGTCACATCGGCGTCCTCGGCCGCGTATTCCGCCGCCCGATCCACGTCCACCTGATTGAATGGGATTTGCTTGGCGCCCTTGCCGGCGACTTCCTCGTATGTGTGATGGTCTTGATGCCCAGGTATTTCGCGGCGGTCGAATCCATGTCGTGGCGCGTTGCGACGCTGTTCGAGCACGTAGGATTCGAGCATCGAATCGAACCGCTGGCCTTGGAGCGCGACGCCGTAGTTCGCCAGGATGTGGGCGTCGAACTTGAGGTGATGGCCGAGCTTGGCTTTGGCCAGTGTCCTCGAGCAGCGGCTTCGAAGCGCGCCAGCACCTTGTTGCGATCGAGTTGATGCGCGGCGCGCCGGCGTAGTCGTGCCCGAGCGGTACGTAAGCCGCCTCGCCCGGGCGCGACGGCGAACGACAGGCCGACCATTTGCGCGTGCATGTAGTCCAGGCTGTCGGTCTCGGTATCGAAGGAGATGAGCGGCGCGGCGTTCGAGCTTCGCGAGCCAGGATCCAACGCCTCGTCCGAGCACCGACCTTCTGGTATTCGCGCGGCGGCGGTGTGCGACGCACGGCGACCGCCGCGGCGATTTGCGCGCCGACCGCCGCTCGCTTCGGCCGGCGACATCGTTCGACGGTGCCCGCGGCGCCGTGCACGGCGGAGCTCCGGTCCCAGCGACTTGAGCAGCGCCCGCAGCTCCAGCCGGCGTACAGCTCGCGCAGCCGCTGCGACGTCGGGGCCGCCCGCGGCCAGCTCCTCCGGAGTCACCTCGAGCGCCACCGCGGTATCGATGGTCGCGAGCTTGCGCGACAACTCGAGCATCGGCCAGCTCGCCGCGCAGATTCTCGCCGACCTTGCCGCGGATGTCGGCCGCGCGCGCGACCAGCGCATCCAGCGTTTGGTATTGGTTCAGCCATTTCGCCGCGGTCTTCGGGCCGACGCTGGTGATGCCGGGGATGTTGTCCGAGCTGTCGCCGACCAGCGCGAGATAGTCGACGATCTGCTCGGGAAATACATCGAATTTCGCCTTCACCCCGGCACGGTCGAGGCGCGTGTTGCTCATGGTGTTGACCAGTTCGATGTGCGGTCCACCAGTTGCGCCATGTCCTTGTCGCCGGTCGAGATCAGCACTTCGAAACCGGCGGCGGCCGCCCTGTACCGCCAGGGTGCCGATCACATCGTCCGCCTCGACGCCGGCGACGCGCAGCAGCGGCACGCCCATTGCCGCCACCGCCTCGTAGCAGCGGTTGCACTTGCGAGCGCAGGTCGTCCGGCATGGGCGTGCGGTGCGCCTTGTACTGATCGAACAGATCGTCGCGAAACGTGCGTGCCCGGCGCGTCGAACACCACGGCGACCCGATCGGGCGCTTCCTCCTTGATCATCTTGTTCAGCATGTTGAGCACGCCGAGCACCGCGCCGGTCGGCTCGCCCTTGCGAATTCGTCAGCGGCGGCAGCGCGTGGAAGGCGCGGTACAAATAGCACGAGCCGTCGACCAGAATCAGTTTGCGTGCGCTCATGATCGAAGCATCCTGTCTTACGGATGCGTCGAATCCGCGGGCGGCTGAGTGCTCGGCGTTGTGGGCGTGGCGGGCGCGGCAGGCTTCGGCAGGCGCGGCGGGCGCCGTGGGCAAGGTGTGCTTTATGTTTCTGGGCGTCGGGCATCACCAGAGGCCCCTTTTGACCGCAACCGGCCGCCGACCCGGCCAGGCAGATCAGCAGCAGAGGTTGCGCGATTTTCATGGTCCCCAGTATACCCGCCGCCCGGCGTTCGCACGGAACTTCTGCAACGCCGTTCCTGTCGGAAGTGCAGTTAATCAAAACGGAGATTTCGATGATGCGGCTTTCAAGAGCTCTTGTGGACGGTGATTGCGATTGCGGCGTGCGGCGCCTCGGGCGCGGCATTTGCGGACAATCCGCTGGGGTTCTATGTCGGCGCAGGCGCGGGCGAATCGCAAATCCGCAGCGATGATTCCTATTATGGACTATCCCGGCTACTACAACGACTACCAATTCGCCTGGCAGGGGATCGTCGGCATCCGGCCCATCCGCCCATGTCGGGTCTCGAGGCCGACTATATCGATTTCGGCCAGCCGCTATCGGCACCACGGTTACTACGATTACAACTTCTCCGGCATGCGATTCCCATCCCACGGCGCCGGCGCTGTTCGGGTGGGTTATCTGCCGCTGCCCATGCCGTTCCTCGATGTGTTCGGCAAGGCGGGCGTCGCGCGGCTCTCAGACCAATCTCACCGATTTCGTGCAACAGCCCTGTCCGCCCAGTGCGGCCATGTCCGTACCTCGTGCCCGCCGATCGGCGTCAAGTGATCAGACTACGCGAAGTTCGCCTACGGCGCGGGCGTGCAGTCGAAATTTCCGTGGATTGTATTCCGCGGCGAATACGAGCGCATCAGCTCGCAATTCGGCGATCCGGACGCGCTGATGGTCAGCGCGACTTGGACGTTCTGAGCCGCAGGCACGCTTGCGGCGCGCGCGAGTGCGGTCGCTCGCGCAGGCGCGGCGCAGCTTATACTCGCGCGCATGACAGCATTCTCAGGCTCGCGCGCATCCCTGGCCTTGTTTGCGCCGCCGGCGATTGCCGCCGCGCCTGTGCCAAGCTGTGTCGCGTCGCCACCGCGCCGCAGCGGCATCGGCGCCCGAGCTGACGCGGGCGCTGCGCAAAGGTATCGACACCATCGTGGTCATCTATGCCGAAAACCGCGCGTTCGACAATCTGTACGGCAATTTTCCCGGCGCGCGAAGTCTGCGCGAGGTGGTCGATCCCGACGGCCACCCGCTGCCCGGGTACCTTCCGCAGCGCGACCGCGACGGCAGCGTGCTGCCGATGCTGCCGCCGACCTGGGGCGGCGTGACGGCGCCCGGCGTACAAGCCGGTGGTGACCCAGGCAGCAAAGCGTCGGGTCTGCCGAACGCACCGTTCTCGATCGAGCACGCGCTTCACGGCGCAGTCCGGGGTCACGCTCATCGACCGCGACGGTGACGCGCGATCTGTGGCACCGCTTCTTCGAGCATCAGATGCAGATCGACGGCGGCAAGAACGATGGCTATGCCGCGTGGTCCGATGCCGGCGGTCTCGCCATGGGGCATTACGACTACAGCGGTTCGGCGCTGTTCGCGCTGGCACGCGAGTTCGTGCTCGCGGATCAATTTCTTCCAGGGCGCTTTCGGCGGCTCGTTCCTGAATCATCAATATTTGATCTGCGCCTGCGCGCCGGAATATCCGCAGCCGACACGGCGCGCGCGCGAAGCCCTCGATCGCGGTCCTGGACACGGACGCCGCCGGCGCACTACTCTGCCGCGCCTCAAGACGCGCGACCGGCGCCGCCGCCTCCGGCGCTCGATGGAGCCGCCGAAGTTCGCGAAGAGCGGCAACATTGCGCCGCGCAGACTATTTCGGCGACGGCAAGTTCCACGCGGTGAACACCATGCAGCCGCCGTATCAGCCGAGCGGCAATGCGCCCGCGGCCGAGCGATGCGCGCCGTGCTGTACGCGGACCCCGCCAATGCCACCACCCTGCCGCCGCAGACCGGGCGCCACCATCGGCGATCGCTTGGATGCGAAAGGCATCGAGCTGGGCATGGTACGCGGGCGCCTGGAATGCGGCGCTCGCCGACGGGCGGCGCCGGCCGCCGGCGGAAACGCGCGCAGTGATCTATGCGCCCGAAACCGCCGGGCGGCAGTCCCGATTTTCAGCCGCATCATCAGCCTTTCAATTATTACGCGCAGCTTCGATCCCGCCAACGCATGCGCGACGAACGCGCCGCGCATCTGAAGGATTACGCTGACCTGCTCGCCGACATCGCGGCCGGCCGCCTGCCCTCGGTGACGTTCTACAAGCCGCAGGGCAACCTCAACCAGCATCCGGGCTATGCATCCATCGCCGACGGGGATGCGCACATCGCCGATCTGGTGGCGAAGCTGCGCGCCGGCCCGCAGTGGAGCACATGGTGATCGTGATCACCTACGATGAGTTCGGCGGCGCCTGGGACCACGTCGCGCCGCCGCAGGGCGATCTGCTTGGGCCCGGGCGCGCGCATCCCGGCGTTGATCATTTCGCCGTTCGCCAAGCGACGGCGACGCGTCGATCACACGCAGTACGACACCGGCTCCATCCTGCGCCTGATCATCACGCCGTTTCGGCCTCGAGACCCTGCCGGGCATCGACGCGCGCGACGCGCGGCCTCGTCGCGCACGGCGCGCCGCCGATGGGCGATCTGACGAACGCGCTGGAGCTTGCCCGCTAGTACCGCCAGTCGCCTGCCGCGACAGGCGCTTACTGCGGCTTGGGCGCCGGCGTCGCGGGCTTCGGCGGCGCGGACCGGCGCGGCCTGCTTGGGCTTCACGCTCAACACCTCGATGTCGAACATCAGCAGCGAATTGCCGGGGAATTTCGGGCGGCGACTCGCGGCCGTAGGCGAGCTCGGGCGGGATGTACAGCTGCCATTTCGCGCCCGGCTTCATCATCACCAACGCTTCCTGCCAACCCTTGATCACGCCGCTCGACCGGGAAAAGTCGCGGGCTTGCCGTGCGACTAGGAGCTGTCGAATTCGCGTGCCGTCGAGCAGCTTGCCGCGGTAATCCACCGTCACCTCGTCCGTCGGCGCTGATCGCGGGGCGCCTTTGTGTCGCCCGCCTTCGAAATCTTGTACTTGAGCCCCGAGGCCGTGGTCACGACGCCTTTTTGCTTCGTTCGTTGCCAGGAATTCCTTGGCGGCGGTCTTGTTTTGCGCGGCCGCGGCCAGCATCGCGCTGTGCACGTATTCCTGGATCTGCTGCTGTTCGGCGGGCGTCGGCTTTTGCCCTGCAGCCCCTCCTTGAAGCCGCGCGACACGGCCTCGGGTCACGATCGCTCGCCGATGCCGATGCTGTGCATCTGCTCGCCGAAGGTCAAGCCGAACAGATAGCTCGCCTGTTCGTCGGAGATCGGCGGCGGTCCCGGCTGCGCGCCTGGCGGCCGGGCCGGCGGCTCGGGCCCGAGGCCGGCGGTGTGGAGGTCTGCGATTGACCGGAGCCAGGGAGCGCCACAACATGATGGCGCACCGCTACAGGCGCGCGAATAGCAACGGCGGGGTTTGTTCATGGCGCGAACGATACGCCTTCGGTGTCCCAAATGCCAGCGCGCATTCAAGGCGCGTGGGCACCGCGCTTGATGACCGCCATGGTGAGGCGCGAAATGCAGACGAGCGCTTGCCGGACTCATTGACGATGTCGATGCTCCAGACCTGGCTGCGGCCGCCGAGGTGCACGCGCTCGCGCCGTGCCCGTGACCATGGCCCGCCGGCGCCGCACGTCACGTGATTCGCGTTGATCTCCTGGCCGACGCACAGATAGCGGCTCGGATCGACGCACATGTAGGCGCCCATGCTGCCGAGTGTTTCGGCGAGCGCCACGGATGCGCCGCCATGCAGCAGCCCGTAGGGCTGGCGGGTGCGGCCATCGACCGGCATGGTGCCGCGGACGAAATCCGCGCCGATCTCGGTGAACAAGATGCCGAGCGTGCGCATCAGCGTGCCGGCGCCGGTCGCGCGTTCAGCGTCCTCGACGGTGCAGCAGGCTGCGCCAGATGCTCATTCGCGGCTCCTTGAGCTTCTGGCGGCCGACGCCGCGCGTGATAGGCCTCGCGGAAGGGAATGTTCTTCCTTGGCCACCAGCGCATTGGCGGCCGCGGCGGCGTGAATGCCCGGGATCCAGCCGGATGTTTTCCGCGCCGGAAAGCGCACGCCCTCGAGCGCGCCCGGCAGGATGTCGAGCGTCTGGCGGCACGAATCGATGCCGCGAAACAGCGGCGGCTTGATCAGCTGCAAGATCGCGGTGGTAGCCCGAGGTGAGCTTCTGCGTGATGCCGAGCACCTCGTTGAGCGCCGCTTGCGCCACCGCGCTGCGTGCCGCGCATCAGCTCGAACACATCGGGATTGCGCTTCTGCGGCATGATCGATGAGCCGGTGGTGAACGCATCCGGCAGCGCCACGAATCCGAATTCCTGGGTGTAAAACAGCAGCAGGTCGGCCGCGAGACGGCCGATGTCCTGGGTCAGCAGCGTGATCTCGAACAGCAGCTGCGCCTCGGCCTTGCCGCGCGACAGCTGCACCGCGGTTACGGGCTCCTGCGTGACGCGCAAACCCCAAGGCCGGCGGGTGGCCTCGCGGTTGATGTCGAGATTCGGGGTGCCGTACCCGGCCGCGGATCCCAGCGGGATTCTTGCCGATGCGCCGCTGCGTGAGCCGCGAGTCCCCTCCGCATCGTCGCGCAGTTCCGCGGCAAATCCGCAAGCCCACAGCGCGACGCGTGCTCGGCATGGCCTGCTGCATGTGGGTATAGCCGGGAAGCTCGATGGCGCCGTGCCGCGCCGCCAGAGCTGTCGAGCGCCTCGCGCGACGGCCGAGCGCTCCGTCGCGCAGCGCTTCGCGCCGCATCGCGCAAGTACAAGCGCAGCGCCGCGAGCACCTGATCGTTGCGCGAGCGGCCGGCATGCAGTCGGCCGCCGGCCGCGCCGATGCGCTGCGGTCAGCAAATTCTCGATGGCCGTCTGGCAATCCTCCTGCTCGAGCGTGATGCGCCATTGCCCCTGCGCGTGCTCCTCGCCGATGGCCGTCAAGCGCCTCGCGAATCGCCGCGATGATCCGCGGCCGACAGCAAGTCCTGCTCGCGCGAGCATTTCCGCGTGCGCGATGGAGGCGCGGATGTCGTAGGCGCACCAGGCGATTGTCCAGAGCATGATCCTCGCCCGCGGTATAGGCGAGCACCCGCGCGTCGAGCGGCGTTCCCTTGTCCCACAAGCGGGTCATGTGTCAGCTCAATGCTGCGCCAGCTGTTCCGCCGGGCTAGAGCGCCTTCAGGTCGGCGACCACCAGGGTGCCGGTGCCCTCGTTCGTGAACACCTCCGCGAGCAGGCTGTCGGGCGACTTGTAGCTGATCACGTGCACGCGGCGCACGCCGCCGCGGATCGCGCTTTCGATCGCCGTGCGCCTTGGGCAGCATGCCATCCTTCAGGCTGCCCTGGTCCGCAGGCGCTTCAAGCCCCGGATGTCCGTGTAGGAGATGATCGAGCCCGGCTCCTCGGCGCGCTCCAGAATTCCCGGCGCGCCGGTGCACAGCACCAGCTTCTCAGCCGACAGCGCGCCGCCGATCGCGGCAGCCACCGTGTCGGCGTTGATGTTGAGCAGCGTGCCGTTGGCGTCCGCGGACAGCGGGCTGACCACCGGCATCAGGCCGTTGTCGAGCAGCTTCTCGATGACCGCGGCATTGACCGAATCGATGTCGCCGACGAATCCGTAGTCCACGACTTCGCTCGAGCCTCGGCGACCGCGCACGGGCGCGCGCTTGTGGGCGCGGATCAAGCCGGCGTCGACGCCGCTCAAACCGATTGCCTCGATATCGAGCGCCCGGCAGATGGCCAGAATGCGCGTGTTGATCAGACCGTTGAGCACCATCGCGGTGACGTCGATGGATTTCTGGTCGGTGACGCGCCGGCCGTTGACCATCGCGTCTCGATGCCCAGGGTCGCCTGCAAGTTGATCGAGCTGCGGCCCGCCGCCGTGAACCAGCACGGTCTTGATGCCGACCTGGTGCAGGATCGCGACCTGCTCGATCAGACCGCGGGTCGAAGCTTCGTCGCTGAAAACCGCGCCGCCGGCCTTGATGACGAACATCTTGTTCTTGTACATGCGGATGTAGGGCGCGGCGCTCTTGAGTGCGCGCACGGCGACGGACGGATCGGGTCGGCTCATGATCATCGAAGATTCTCCGCTACGGCGAAACGCTTGGGTTCGACATCTCAGACGGCCTGGTTGGCCAGCATGCGGTGCAGAACAGCCATCTGCACCGGTCAAGCGATTGAAAGCCTCGCGCTTGACCACCGCGCGCGGTCCATCGAGAACCTCGTCGGCCACCGCGACATTGCGGCGCACGGGCAGGCAGTGCATGAGCTTGGCATCGGGCCGGGCGGCTCGAACCAGCGCTCGCGCACGCACCAATCCGAGAGGTCGGCGCGCAGGCGCGAATCGGCTTCCGCGTCGCCGTAGTAGCGTGGTCGTGCCCCACTCCTTGGCATACACCACGCTCGCGCCCATGAGCGCCGCGGCGCGATCCGACGATCTCGGTCACCGAACCGCCGGCGGCGGCAGCCGCCGAGCGCGCCTTCTCCATCATCTGCCGGGGTAGAGCGAATCCCTCCGGCCGCAGCACCACGACTTCCATGCCGCGCATCGCCGCCATGTGCACGGTCGCCGCCGGCACGGCCAGCGGCAGAGCCCTCGGGTGATATACCCAGCTCAAGCACGAACTTCGCGCGGGTCGGCATCTTCGAGCTCATCCAAGGTGCGCCAGTCCGCCAACGCCTGGCACGGATGATTCACGGCGGATTCCATGTTGATGAGCGGCTTGTCGCACAGCTCATCGATCATCCCGAACAGCGTTTCATTCAAGTCGCTTTCCAAGACTCTTTCCGTCGGCAAATGCGCGCACTCCCAGCGCGTCGCAGTATGAGGCCAGCGCCGGAATGCCCTCGCGGATATGTTCCGCGGCCGCGCCCTTCATGATCGCGTTCGGCCGCGTTTCGAGCTGCCACGTGCCCTGTCCCGGGTTGATCACGAATGCGCTGCCGCCGAGGCGCGCCATGCCGGCCTGAAAGGAGGCGAGCGTGCGCAGCGATGGGTTGAAGAACACCAGCCCGAGAATTTTGTTGGCGAGCGCCTTAGGTTCGGGCTTGTCCTGCAGCGCTTGCGCCAGCGCCAGCAAATCGAGGATCTGTTCGCGGCTGAAATCGGCGAGATCGAGGAAGCGTTTCATGCGGATATCTTCGCCAGTGCGTCGCTCAGGGTGTCCACATGGCCTTCGTTCAAAATATAGGCGGGCAGCAGGCGCAGATGTGCGGATCGCCGCTGGTGCCCGTGAGAATGTTCTTGGCCATGAGCGCCGCCTGAACTTCCTTCGCGGGTCGCGAGGTCTTGAGGCCCAGCAGGAAACCGGCGCCTTGCACGCCGGTGACCGGACCGATGACGCAGCTCGAGCGAATGTAAGCGGAAACCTGGCGCACGTTGGCCAGCAACCCTTCCGACTCGATGGTGTCGATGACGGCTTCGGCCACGGCGCAGGCCATGGGGCCGCCGCCGAAAGTCGTGCCCATGTCGTCGTACTTCAATTGATTGGCGATGCGCTTGCGACAGGCAGCAGCGCGGATACCGGAAAGCCGTTGCCCAAGGCCTTGGCTGCGGTAAGAATGTCCGGAACGACGCCATAGTAGTTCGCGGCGAAAGGCGCGCCGGTGCGGCCGACGCCGCATTGCACCTCGTCGAAGATCAAAATCGCGCCGACCTCGTCGCAGCGCCGGCGCAGCGCCTCCAGCATCGGCTTGCCCACATCGTAGGCGCCGCCGACCCCCTGGATCGGTTCCACGATGACCGCCGCCGTCTCCCGGTCGATGTGCTCCGCCGACCGCACCGGGGTCATCGCGCGGCGTGAAGCGAACATCGAAGGGTGTGCGCGGAAAGCCGTACCACTTTTCGAGCGCGCCCCAGGTCACGGCGCCGGCGGCCGCGGTTCGGCCATGAAAACCCTGCTCCAGCGCGACTGCCTTCGTGCGTCCGGTGAGCTTGAACGCGAGCTTCAAGGCATTTTCATTCGCCTCCGCGCCGCTGTTGATCCAGAAGACCGTGTCGAGGCCGAGACCGACGAACCTCGTCAGACGCGCCGCGGCGCGCTCGCGAATCACCATCGGCAGCGCGTTGGTTTGAAAAGCCATTTGCCGCGCCTGGCGCTCGAGCGCCGCGAGCCAGCGTGGATGTCCGTAGCCCAGGCCCGCAACGGCGTGGCCGCCGTAAAAGTCCAAAATCTTGCGGCCGTCGCGCGCATACAGCCAAACGCCCTCGCCGTGCGCCACCTCGATCGGGTATTGCGCGAAAACTTGCGCCAAGTGGGTCGCGTGTGCCGCCGCGGTGGGATTTGTAGCTGCCATGGGTTTTAAGTCCATCCGGGGGCGGGAGTGGTGAGGCCGGTGGTTTCGGCGAAGCCCAATAGCCGATTCATCCACTGGATCGCGCCGCCGGCCGCGCCCTTGTTGAGGTTGTCGACCACCGACATGACGGCGATGGAATTGCCGTTGGAGACCGCGCTCAAGTGCGCGTAGTTGCTGGTCGCCACGTCCTTCACGCGCGGCGCCGCGGCGGCAACGCGCACGAATGGGCAGTCCTTGTAGTACTGCTGCAGAGCTTCCAACACCTGCGGCGTCGAGAGCGCCGTTTTCAGGCTGGCCTGCACGGTGACGTGGATGCCGCGCGCAAAGGGTCCTGAGTGCGGCACGAAATTGAAGTCGGCGTCGATGCCGGTGGCCCGCTTCGCGCAGGCCGCGATCTCCGGCACATGGCGATGACTGAGCGCGCCGTAGGTGTAAAGATCGCTGTGCCGAAGCGGATGATGGGTCGCCTCCACCGGTTTGCGGCCCGAGCCGGTGCTGCCGGTGATGCCGGTGACGAACAGACGCGTATCGGTCAAATTGAGCGCCAGCAGCGGCACGCTGGCGAGCAGGGTCGCGGTCGCGAAACAACCCGGGTGCGCGATGTGCGGCGTCGGCGATTTTCGCAGGTGCTCCGGCACGGCGCAGGTGAACTCGGGGATTCTCGCCGGGGCGCCGTGCGTGTGCTTGTACACGGCTTCGTATGCCGCCTGGCTGGCGTAGCGAAAGTCCGCGGATATATCCACGCAATGCACGCGCGTGCCCGCGGCGCTCGCCGTTGCCAGCAGCCGGTCGACGATGGCGGCTGATACGCCATGCGGCGCCGCTGAAAACAGCGCCGACACCGCTTCGCGGCGGATCACCTCGTGCAGTTCGTCGGGCGCCGCGAATTTCAGCTGCGGATAGGCGCTGCGCAAATGGGCGAACGCATCGGCGACTTTGGCGCCGGGCTGGCTGTCGGAGAGGATCGCCGCGACTTTGAGCTGCGGATGGCCCGCGATCAGGCGCAGCAGCTCGCCGGCCACATAGCCGGTGCCGCCGAGCACAATCGCCGGGGTCGGCGCGCTCATTCGCCGACCACTTTCGAGTCGCGCACGTTGCGCAAACCCAGCGCAGCGATGATGTGATCGCCCAGATCCGCCGGATGGCTGATGGCGTTGAAGGCTTCCACGTTCATTTGCTCGCGGATGATTTCGATACCCACCTGATTGTCGGTGGCGGGACCGGTCACCGCGCATGGTTCGATGCCGAAGCGTTCGCGCAGCAATTTGACCCCGCCCCACGCGGCGACCGGATCGTTGGCCGACAGCACCACGGCGGTGAGCGCAGCCTTGATGTCGGGCTGGCGCAGGATGGATTCCACGCCATAGGTTCCGAGCAAACCGTCGCCCAGCTCGAACACGATGGCGTCCGGCCGGCCCGCAGCCATTTCCGTGAGCATGGTGCGCGTCAAGGCAGGGCCGCATTTCGCGGTCGTGGTCACGATACCCAGATCGGTGAACAGCATGGTGCGCCGGGCGCCCGAGTCCTCGAAGGCCATGATGTCGCGGCGCAGTGAAACGCCTGTGGCCTTGAAAGCATCCACGATCAAGCCGCGGTGGCGCATGCGCGCAATGATGGCCGCCGCGGCCGCGGTCTTGCCGGCCTCCATGCAGGTGCCGGCGAGCGCCACGACCGGCACGCCGCGCGCATCGAGCGGCACGTCGTAGTCCAAGGCTTTGTAGCCGACCTTGGCGGGCACGCCGATGCGCTCTCCCAGGTAGGGAAAGGTCAACACCGTGCCCAGCACCTTGCAATCGAAGGGCTTGCCTTTGTCCTGGGTCGCCGAATCGCAGATCCCCAACACGCCGCCGATGTTGAGCATTTGAATGACGTCGCCGGGCTTGAGCGTCGCGGGAATGTGGCCGGAGTAACCGAACAAGGCCTTGCGGTGGCCCAGGGCGCCGACCACGATGTCGCCGCGGACCACTTTAGCCATGCGCCCGCTGATGAGTTCCAGGGTGTTGTAGTTGGCCTTGTTGTTGAGGATCTCCACCACGAGCACCAGGCCTTCCTCGCACGGAATCTCCGGGGCGATGCGCAGCTCGTGCGACAAACCGCACGCCTGCGTCACCGAGGCGATCTTGTCGACGACCATCGTGCGCATGCTGTTCATGATTTGGCTCCGCTGCCGGCGCGTTTGTAGAACACTCCCGTCAGCGCCAGCATCTTCGAATAGCCGAGCGCGTCGGCCGGCGTCCACTCGCCCGCGGACTCGCCATACACGCCCTTGGAGGCGGCCATGAGGGAGTAGGGCGAACTCACGCCCTCGACGAACACCGATCCGGGCCGGAACAAGACTTTGACCTCGCCGTCGACGCGGGCCTGCGAGGACTCGAGCAGCGCTTCGATGTCGCGGCACACCGGATCCAAGTGCTGACCCTCATGCACCAAGTCGCCGTAGGGCTGCGCGAGGCTTTCCTTGATGCGCGACTGCTTGCCGGTAAGCACCAGTTTTTCCAGTTCGCGATGCGCGGTGAGCAATACCTCGGCGGCGGGCGCTTCGAAGGCGACGCGGCCTTTGGTGCCGATGACGGTATCGCCCAGGTGAATGCCGCGGCCGATGCCGAAGGGGCCGGCGAGAGTTTCCAGCGCTTCGATGACGGCGACCGCGGACAGCCGCCTGCCATCGAGACTGTCCGGCACGCCCCGGGTGAAACCGAGGGTGTGGCGCTGCGGCGGCCGCGGATGCGCGAACGCCTCCCGGGACAGCACCCAGGCCTCGTCGGGAATGCTGCCCTGGGAAGTCAGGGTTTCCTTGCCGCCGATGGTGACGCCCCAGAGACCGCGATTCACCGAATAGGCCGCGCCGAAGGGCGGCACCGGCAGATTGTGCTCTTCGAGATACTTAAGCTGTTCGGGGCGCTTGAACGCGCGATCGCGCACCGGCGCGATGATCTCCAGCTCCGGAGCCAAGGTGCGCAGGGCGACCTCGAAGCGCACTTGGTCGTTGCCCGCGGCGGTGCAGCCGTGCGCGACCATTTTTGTGCCCAGCGACAGCGCCATTCGCGCGATGGTCTGGGCCTGCAGCACGCGCTCGGCGCCGACGCACAGGGGATAGACATTACCGCGGCGGACATTGCCCATGATCAGAAACTTCAGCACCTGATCAAAGTACGCGTCCTTTGCGTCAATCAAATGATGTTCGATCGCGCCCAACTGCCGCGAACGCTGCGCCAGCGATGCCGCCGCCGGCGCATCGATGCCGCCGGTATCGACGGTCACGGTGATGACTGGACGTCGATAGGTGTCCTTGAGCCACGGGACACAGAACGAGGTGTCGAGACCGCCGGAAAAAGCCAAGAGAATCGGCTCGGCGCCAGGGCCGAAATTGGATGTCATGGAGTTTTAGAGTCCGAATAGGGCGAGCAGGCGATCGCCGAGTTTGCGCTGCGCCGCCGCGCCCGAGGTAGCGATGAAAATCGTGTCGTCGCCGGAAATCGTGCCGACCACCTCGGGCCATTGCGCGGAATCGATGGCAACCGCGACGCTTTGCGCGGAACCGACCGTGGTCTTCAGCACAGTGAGATTGGTTCCGGCGGTCAGCCTGGCGCTGACGAACTGCTTCAGCGCCGAAAAATCGCTTTTCGGCTGAGCAGCGTTCTCCGGCAACACGTAGCGGTCTCCCATCTTGGCCACGCCCAGCTCGCGCAGATCCCGGCTGACGCTCGATTGCGTCGCGACGTGCCCCAACTTGCGCAGCAGGTCCACGAGCTCGGTCTGGCGGCCCACCCTCTGCTCGCGGATGATTTTCGCGAGCATCGTGCGTCGCGCCGGCGCATTGTGGTGTTCGGATTCGGACCTAAGCATGGATCGGCCTGTGCATAAAATTGCACGCATGCTGCATAAAAATGCAGGGCCTGTCAATAGAATTTTTGGCTCAGCGCCCGGGGGCGGGCGCCCATCCCGCCCGGCGCGCCGCGAGTTCGCCGCTGTGATCCAGCGGTTCGCCTTCGATCAATCCCTCGACAGCGGCGCGGATGGCCGGAGAGTCATCCGAGGCCGCGGTGCGAAAATTGCCGGAATCCGGCACGGCGCGCGGCGCTTGAGCCAGCGCCTTGATGTGCCATTGAGTTCCTTCGCGGCAGGCCAGCCCGGCGCTGGCTGCCGCTCCCGTCAACGCGAAAGTTCTGCAGTAATCGCCTGCTTTGTCGCGAAAACTCAATCCGGTTATTGCCGTGTGATTCGCCGACCGATCGTCGGACAGTTGAGTCGACAATGCCTCGGCAAGCGCGGCGCCCGCGACCAATCCTCCGCCGGCGCTCGTCCGGAGCACGGTATTGGGGCCATGCCACGCCAAATATCCCAGGCCCAAACCCAGCACCAGACTTGCGGCCATGGCAGCCGGTTGCCAAAACGGGACCGCCGAACCTTTTCGCTGCGCCGCGCGAGCTCGCGACAAGTCTACAACCGCGCCTTGCCGCGCGGCGGTAGCGACAGGCGGGTTTGGCGGCTGAGCGCGCGCCGCCTGGATCAGCCGGTCGGGCACCGGTTCCTCGAGCACGGCCGAAAACGCACCTTGCATCTTTTCACGCAGTGCGCGATGACGAGCGACGCGTTTGCCGACATCCGCATCCTGCTGCATGGCCGCCTCGACACTCGCCCGGCCCGCCGCGTCCAGTTCGCCGTCGACGTAGGCCATCAGCATTTCGTCCGAAATCGTCATGGTAGATCTCCTTCCGGCAGCCGCAGCATTTCTTGGAGCGCCTCACGGCCGCGCGCGAGGCGGCTGGTCAATGTGCCAACAGGCACATCCAGCACGTCGGCCGCGTCCTTGTAGGACAAGCCCTCGATCAACACCAGACTGACGGCCAGGCGCTGATCCTCCGGCAATCGAGCCAGCGCGGTCTCGGCCGACCAACGGTCTATTTCCCGATCCATGGTCGCCTCGCCGATTTGATCGCCTGCGTCCTCCGGCATCAAAATCTTGGACCGCCGCGCGCGCGCCCGCACCTCGTCGATCCAGGCATTTCGCAGTATCTTGAATAACCAGCTGTCCAAGCGGGCATCGCTGCGCCATTGATCCAAGCGCAGCAGCGCCCGCTCCACCGCGATCTGCACGACATCGTCGGCATCGTGCGGATTACGCACCAGATTGCGCGCAAAACGCCGCAACCGAGGCAGCAAAGCGACGATCTGTTCCTGGATGTTTTGCACGCCGCCGTTCGTACTCATGATGTAGACGTTCGAGAGTTACGGTTTAATCCACGCATGCTAGCAGCCTTGCCCAGGGGGCCGGCCGCGTGCCCAACGGAAGGTGTTGATTGATGCGAGTGCTGCTTTGCATGGCGCTGATTACCGCGGTCGGTTCCGCCCAGGCGCAACTGCGCCTCCCCGTCGCGCCGCTGCCGCTGCCGATTCAAAAATTGTCCCAGACGGTCAGCCAGACCGAGGCCAATACCCTTCAACAGCTGAGCGACGCACGTCATCGGCTCACGGCGAGTTTGATCCGGGCAAACCCGCACACCGTTGCCGCGGACCCCCATGGCAACCCGATCGTCCGCGGCCAGATCCTGGCTTACGCACCGAGCGCCGAGGCTTTGGGGGCGGCCCAGACCCTGGGCTTCAGGAGCGTGCGCGAGCTCTCGATGGGCGATCTGGATATTCACTTGGTTGTCCTACAAGCGCCGCCGTCGATGAATCTGGTCAAAGCACTGCGAGCACTGCGCCAGGCCGACCCAGCCGGAATCTATGATTTCAATCACATCTATACCGGGGGCGGCGCCGTGCCGGGCGTGATGTCAGACGGCCCTGCGGGCGCGACGCCACCGCCGCCAAGCGTCGGCGCGGCCCGCGCCGACCAGCCGCATTCGCGCGTTGGCCTCATCGATTCAGGCATCGATACCTCCCATCCGGTGTTCCTCGGCACCTCGATCCATTCCTGGGGTTGCAGCGGCCGCGTGCTCCCAAGCGCACATGGCACGGCCGTCGCTTCATTGCTGGTCGGCCGCTCTCCCCGTTTTCACGGAGTGTTGGACAGGGCCGAGCTGTACGCGGCGGACGTCTATTGCAACGAGCCAAGCGGCGGCGCGGTAGATGCGTTGGCGGCGGCCTTTGCTTGGCTGGCGCAGCAACGTATCGCCGTGATCAACGTGAGCCTCGTCGGGCCGGATAACGCCGCGCTGGCCCACATCGTGAGCGCGTTGACCTCGCGAGGCTATTTGCTGGTGGCGGCCGTGGGCAATGACGGGCCTGCGGCTCCGCCCTTGTATCCGGCATCCTATCCGCACGTCGTCGGTGTGACCGCCGTCGATGCCCATCGACGCGTGCTCATCGAAGCCGCGCGCGGCAGTCAGGTCATGTTTGCGGCGCAGGGCGCCGATCTGTCCGCTGCGGATGTCGGCGGAAAATATTCGACGATACGCGGCACCTCATTCGCCGCGCCGATCGTGTCGGCGCTGTTGGCGCAATCCGTGGCGGCACCCGATTTGAGCAGCAGCAATGCGGCCCTCGCATCGCTGGCGCGTGACGCCATCGACTTGGGAGCGCCGGGACGCGATTTGACATATGGCTTCGGACTCGTCGGCGCCGATTACCGCCCGGACCGCTGATAGCCCAAGCGAAAAATTTCGAATCTCTCATGGAAGAAACCCGGCTGCAGGCTCGTATCACTGGATGAAGGCCGCGCGAATGGGCTGCGGTCAAACAGGAGTCGACGATGAACGGTAAAAACATTCTTGCCGCACTCGGTGTCGCGGCTGCATTGACGATCATCACACCCGGGTACGCAGCCGTCTTGGGCGGTGGTCTTGGTGGTGGATTGGGTGGTGGCTTGGGCGGCGGCCTTTCCGGCATGAACCGAGGGCTGTCCGGACAGGGGGCGTTCCAGGGCCACGGTGCCTTCAGCGGATCGCTCGACAAACCTCAAATCCGCCCGGCGGCGAACGCCGCATCGGCGGCCTCGCTCTCGAAGTCCGCGACTTCCGGCGCCGCCAACGGCGCCGCGAAGAGCGCAGCGGGTACCGCGGCCAAACCCGCAGCGCAGACGCAGCCTTCCAAGCCGAACGTCGGCGGGACAGCTCCTCAAGCGTCGGCCACCGCACAAAGGCAAGCCTCGTCGGCGAGCCTCGCCGGGGAGCGCGGCGTGAATGCCACGGCCAACAAGAGCTCGGCTGCGGCGAACGGCATGGGCTCGCTGGATGTCGAGCACTCGAACGGCGCAACCACGCTCGATGCGGCCGGCGCGGGCTCAGCTTCAACCTCTCGCAACTCTCAATAGCCCTGAAGACGCTCAGCCACGCAGCGCCCTCGCACTCGCGAGGGCGTTTGCGTTACCCGACCAGCCGCAAGGACTTAGTTGCCGACCTTGATTTCGACCCGCAGCAACGGCGGCTCCCCGGGAAGAGGGGGATCGCTGTCGACCGACTCGATCGCGTGCAAGGGTTCGGGCTTCATCCAGCGAACCGACCAACGTCCTGCGTGCGTCGGTTCTTCGATGCTCGGCGAGTCTCTGACGATGCCGCCCGGCTGGTGATAACGGATATGCGCCGACCTACCGCCCGTATCCCACTCGAGAAAAAAGCTCGGCCAGCGATGGTGATGCATCGGCTCAGTCTGGCCGTTCGGCGGAATGGTGACTTCCAGCACACGCACCAGAGCGTTTTCGAATATCACCTTGTGGCTCCCCGGCGCGGCCTGAACCGCATCGTAGCCTGCAGGAAAACCGTTGTTGTCGCCCGCCCAGGCGTGAAACCACACGCACAGCGCGCCGATACCCAACACCGTGAAGCCCAAATACCCCTTCGTACGTTTGCGCATCGCCGCTCCCCTCACTTGACCTTTCTCTGGGCCGGGCAGAGAACGGGAAGCAGCAGTCCGGCCAACATCGAACAGCCTCTGTGCATGGTGATTCCTGTCGGTTTTACATTTTGGTGGGACATTATTCCTGCGGTAGCGTCGCGAGCGAGGCCGCCCAGGAGCTAAAACCGGGGGAGAATTGCTCGAGCCGGCGCAGCGTTCCGGCGTTGCCAAGCTGGTGATTCGGGCTTGAACCGGCGGGAAATGCCGTGCGGACACGCTGCAAGAACCCGAGTCCTTGTTGGGCGTAAACACGCTTCACTTGCTCCAAGAACTGACCTTGATACCAGCCGTAGTTCTCGCCGTCCTTGGAAAGGATGTCCATGTATTGCGCTTCGAAATCGTCGAGCGAAACGTGGTGTTGCGGAAGTTTCAGCCGATTGCTCTCCTGGATGATGTTGACCAGCCAGACAAGGTCTCGCCTCTCGCTCTGCAGATAGGCGTACAGAACGTAGCTCGCGAGCAGTTCATTCAACCAGCGGGTGCCCGCTTCGATTCCGTAGGCCCGGATGACCGCGTGCCCGAGTTCGTGTCCGCCGATCAGATCGCCGGATCGATGACTCGCCTCGCGCCAACCCAGGCGATGCGCGGCGAGTTCCTCGCGCGTTGTCGAGTCGATATCGCCTTCTTTCGGGAAGAAGTCTTCGGCGGCCGACCAGTCGGCGGGCAGCAGCGCGACCGGCGGTTCCCCATCCACCGACGGCATGGGATAAGGCAGCTGCCGCTCCGCCGCGGACCATTGCGCCTTGTCCAGAACCGCAAGGGTCAGCGGCAGCCGCACGCCCAGCCGCCGCTGTGCGAATCCCATTTCCCCCATGACGAAGCGCTGCAGGTCGCGCGCGTGCCGTCGATATCCGGGTGTGTAGTAGGTCGGCACGCGCCCCTCGAGGCGTGGCGTCTCAAGTGCCTGGATGCGCTCGAGTCGCCCTTCTTCAAACTGGGCGGACGCGGTGGTGAACGCGAGCGCGAGCAGGGCGCCGGCGGCAAATCGCACAGTTGCCCGCGCCATGGGCTGGTGATTTGTGTCCATATCTTGCAAACCGTTTCGCCAACCAGTTCCCGCCACTGCGCCGTCATCGCGCGGCGTCGGCCGACCGCGCGAATCCCAGCCTCCTGTCATCGCAAGGCCAAGGTACGGTACTAGAGGCTGTTCAGGAAGGTACGCAATCGTTCCAGCTCCGCCTCCAGGGCGGCGTGAAACTCACCGTCGCGCGGCGCCTTGCCCTCGACAAATCCGAACTCGGCGCCCAAACGACGATCGGCCACAGCCAGGTTGCCCCACCCGATGACCCGCTCGCGCCACAGCAGTGGCAGCGCGTAGTAGCCGAGCTTGCGTTTCGGAGCCGGCGTGTAGGCCTCGAATCGATAGACCCAATTCCAGAAAATCTCGAAGCGGCGCCGGTCCCATACCACCGGATCAAAGGGTGTCAGCAGACGCACCTCATCGTCGAGCCGCCAGCGCACCGACTGCGGCCTCTCGTCCGCCGGCCAATACCACTCGATGCCATCGACCCGCGCATGGGGCAGTCTCTGCTTGGCGCGGGTCAGGGCCGCCCGGCGTTCCTTGGCCCATTGGGGCGCCCCGTACCGCAAGCGATTCACCAAATTCGCGAGGCTGCCGCTCGGCAGCGGCGCGTATTTGCGGACGATGACATCCAGCAATGCATCCATGTTGAGTGCAGCCAGCGCCTTGGTCTCGTGCGCCGCGACAGGTGTTGCCGTCGGCGTTTCACGCGCGACATAGACGCGGGTGCCGCCATCGCGGCGGGCCACCCGCAGCAGGCCACGATAATGCAGGTGGTCCAAAAGCCGTGTGGTGGCGTTCGATGAACCACCAAACCAGTTGGTCACGCGGCCGTGCGCGAAATGTGCGTCCACCTCGCGGGGATGCACCGCGCCGCGCGCGCGCACAAATTCGAGGATCTCCTGGGCCTGCCGCAGGCGCTTCGGCGAAGACCGGGTGGTCACTTTGCGAGGGTGCATCAACGCATGGTGGGCGCGGGGCAAAAAGCCGTAATTGACGAAGAAGTCTTCCTCGATCGCCAGCTCCGGGTAGCGCCGCTCGAGGTCGCCCGCGCGATAACCGCTGACCCGATGCCGCAGAGTCAGATCCTGTGCGCGGGCGGGCGCCCGAATCGGGTCGGCTTGGACGAATCCCAATTTTTCGATTGCGCGCGCCAGCGTGGTGGGCTTGAACAGCGAGCGTGCAATCGCATAGCGGCGCAGGTGGTCTAAAGAAAGGGGCATGCGCCGAATATACCGGCTGACGCGACGTGGCCGCAGGTTTCCGGGTACATTAAGTCCATGTTGGAAACCATCGAAGTCGAGACGGCGCCGCAACCCAATGCCGCGATCATCTGGCTGCACGGCTTGGGCGCCGACGGCCACGATTTTGAACCCATTGTGCCTGAACTGGTGCCGGCCGCATCGCGTGCATGGCGCTTCGTTTTTCCGAATGCCCCGACACGTCCCGTGACCATCAACGGCGGCATGCGCATGCGCGCCTGGTATGACATCGTCGGATTGGATCGCAAGGCCGCCGAAGACGTCGCGGGATTCAAGGACTCCGATCAAAAGGTTCGCGAACTCATTGCGCGAGAAGTCGCACGCGGCATCCCGGTGGGCCGCATCGTACTGGCCGGATTTTCACAAGGCGGCGCGGTCTCGCTGTATACCGCTCCCCGCCTGACCGAAAGGCTGGCCGGCGTGCTGGCGTTGTCCTGCTATTTGCCGCGGGAAGGCTCTTTTCAGGCTGAACGAATGCCGGCCAACGATGCCACGCCCATTTTCATGGCGCATGGACAATTCGACGGCGTGGTGCCGTTGATGCTGGGCATGAAATCGCGCGAATATCTCCACGCCCAGGGGTATAAAGTCGAATGGCATGAGTACCCCATGGCGCATGCCGTTTGCGCCGAGGAAGTCGCCGATATTCGTCAATTCTTGATCCGCGTGTTGCCGGAGGCCCCTAAATGACGACCCCCTCGCCGTTCATCAAGCGACTCAAGCTGGCCGCGACCAAGGCGGCGGCGCGGGCCGCCGCCGCGAAAACCGAGGTGCGCGCCGCAAAGGCGCAACTTAAACAGGCGCGCAAATTGTTCAAAGTGGAAAAGAAGGCGGCGAAACAGGCGCGCCGAAAGGTCGATGCCGCCGCCGTTTCCGCTGCGCGGCGTGCACCGGAGCCGGCAGCCGCGCTGAAGCTCAAGCCGGCAGTTCGCAAGCCGGCGGCGAAGCCGGTGCCGGCGGCGTCGAAGCGGCCGAAAGCGCCGCCCCAGCCCAAGCCCAAGGCTTCGCCGATCAAGAACCACCGGCGCCGCGCTGCGAAACAACGCGTCTCCCCCCGCATGCGCTCGGCGTCCGAGGTAGCCAAGTCGGTCATCGAGCGGCTGCAGGCGCCGCCGCCGATATTGCCGCCCGATCCGGTGATCCCGGCGCCCGCGGCCTCGAGCCCCGGCGATTCGACGGCGAGCGCGCCCGGCAAAGGCTAGCGAGGCGTCGGGGGGATGAGTCCGGGGAACAAAATTGCGATCAGGATGCTCAAGAACAGCGCCGCGAGCAGCCACAGCAATTGACCCAGGACCCAGATCGCGAAGGCTTTTCGTGTGGTCAAGCTTAGGGTTTCGCTGAATCCCATGACTTGCAGGACGATGCTCCAAAACAGCAGCAGCAGGTAGGCCACGAGCTGCGCCGACAGCATGAAGCCGACAAACCCATCGATCTCGGAGGCGGGTTTCTCGATGATCGCCGCGTCGCCCACCAAAAGCGCCGTGAATATCCACAGAACCAACGAGGCCGCCACGGGAATGCCGCCGTAGGCCAGCACGTGGAAAACCTGGTTTCGCGATGACTTGCCGCCCGCCCGCTGACCTAAGCGCCGGTAGATGGCCGCAAATATGTACATGCTCAAAATCCCGCCCAAGGGCCCGAATATGCAGGCGCTGCCCAGCACCTCGGCGGCGGTGAAACCGGATCCGGAAAGCTGCGTCCGGTACACCATCACGGCGGTGGCAGTGCCTTGGGCCGCGGCCAACAGATAGTCGGTAACGCCGACCGGCTGCGCCGCCAACTCGCGAAACACGCGCCGCGGTCGCAGCCAGACATCTTTTACCGGACGGATTTGTTCGCTGGTGGCCACGGTCGGCAGCCTACGCAATCCGCGTCAGCGACTCCAGTGTTCACGCACAGATGACAGCAGACTTTTTCAGGGCTACTCTCACGGCGAGTTCGAACGATGTTTCAGGAGAAGGATGATCATGGCAAAAAAGAGCAAGTCGAAAAAGCGCAAGTCGAAGCGGCCGATGGCAAAGGCCAAACGTAGTTCGGTTAAACGCTCAGCCAAAAAGAGCGCCGCGAAAAGCAAGACGCGGCCGATGAAGGCGAAGAAGAAGGTCAAGGCGAAAGCGAAAAAAGCGGTCAAGAAGGCAGCGCCGAAAAAGGCAGCGCCCAAGAAGGCTGTACCCATCGCGGCGAAGCCAGCGGCGCCGGCGCGCGCGGCGGTCAAGGCTCCGCCGAAGCCGAAACCTGCGCCGATGACGCCGGCGCCGATGGCGGCACCGCCCGCCATGCCGGCCTCTGAGCCAGAGTTGCCGCCGGCGATGAATTCCGGCGTGGAATCATCGGGGATGTAAATTCGCCTGACGGCAGTGGGATCCTGTTGGGATCCCTAGGCGCGTATGAGCCCTTGGAGGGGGCGCGCGCCGCTGCTGTCGGGGAATACTTTCTTCGCCAGGCTGTTCGCATCGACGTGCATGTGCTCGTCGAGGACGCCTTTGAATACGCTGCGCAGATCGAGAGTGGGCCTGAGATCGCGATTGTCGAGGAGCGCCGTGCGGCTCAAGGCCGGCCAGTCCGCAATGACTTGTCCACCGCGAACGGCGCCGCCGACCAGGAAAGCACAGCCGCCGGTTCCGTGATCCGTACCGCGGGTGCCATTGACGGCAGCGGTCCGGCCAAATTCCGTGACCACCAGAACCGCGGTTTGCGGCCAAAGCGGCCCCAATCCGTCAGCCAGCGCTCGTAGCCCCAAGTCGAGCCCCGCAAGACGCGTGGCCAGCAGGCCTTTGGCGCCGCCTTGATTGGCATGGGTGTCCCAGCCGCTCGCCTCGATGACGGCAATCTCCGGGCCGCCGTCGCTGCGCATCAGCTCGGATGCCATGCGCGCCACCGCCCCCACCCGATCCGGATAGCCCGCCTGGGCCGATGCCTTGCTCATCGCGCCCAAGTCCGCGGCACCGTCCACCATTTTATCGGTCTGTACCGCTTCGCTGAGCCGCGCCGAGAACCAATCGTCCTTGGAATACAGGTCCGCCAGGCGTGCCAGCAAGTCCTCATCGACGTCCGGCGTGGTCTGCGGCGATTTGGAGATGACCGCGGCTTCGCCGCGCAAGATCAGCGGCACATTCTGGCTGATCGCCACGGCGCGATCGGCGGACCGTGCGCTGCGCCGCGGTAATGCCGCGAGCGCCCGGTTGAGCCAGCCGTCGGCCGTCCCGATGGGTTTGGTGAGGCCGTTCTCGAGGACGTTCTGGCCGTCGAAATGAGATCGATCCCGATAAGGCGAGGCTACCGCGTCGAACACCACCAACTCGCCGGCGGCAAAGCGCTCGTGCAAGAAGCTCAAAGACGGATGCAATCCGAAAGTATTGTTCAGCGCCAACGCGCCGTCGGCTGCGCCCGGTGCGGCGATCGCCAGTTCGCGGTGCAGGTCCGCGTAGGCGGGATCGGCGTAAGGAGGCACGGCGGACAACCCGTCGAGCGCGCCGCGCAAGATGACGACCACGAGCCGCGAGGTTCCTCCGGTGTAGGCGAACAGGGCATTGGGGATCGCGGCGCTCGCCGCCAGGGCACCGGCGCCGAGCAAAAAGCGGCGTCGACTACCGTTCATTCGCGAAGGGCGCGGCATGATCATCTCCGTTGAAACTCGGGGCTCATCAACAACAACGCCACGGCCTGCGCGGAACTCGCGGCGCGGCGCAAAGCGGTCATGGTTTCGGGGCGCGCGTAGGCACCTAAGCTGGCCGCGGCCAGTTCGGTCGGTTCGATGCCGTTTTCGTATTTGGCGCCGACCCGCGATGCCCACAGTACGCGGTGCATGAGTGCGTCGGAGCCATCCCAGCTTTTCGAGGTGTCGGGCCAGCCCGCCGGGGATCCCGGCGTGTATTGCCGTTGGCCCAAAAGATCGAAGGTACGGACGACTTCCAAGGGTTCGGCCGGAGAGACGTTCAAGGCCCTCAAGGTCGAGAAAACGAAATCTTCGGGCGTCTTGAACTTGCGCGCATCGGCGTCCCAGGATTCCGGAGACTCGATCAGAGCCGCATAGACTCGAGGCAGATCGCCGCCGGATTTTAAAAAGGTGCGTGCGACTCGATCGACGGCGGCCGGGGGTGGATCGTCCGCGATGAAATGGCGCACGAGTTTGGTGGCGATGAATTGGGCCGTTTCGGGACGGCGCGCCAAATCGGCAAGCACCGCTTCACCCTGACGCTCGCCGGACTCCGCATAAGTCTTGCCGAGGAATACTTTCGGACCCGGCTCGTGCAGGTTGTCGCGAAAGTAGAAGCGGCCCGGTACGCCTCCGGCCAGCCGGCCTTTGCCGCCGCCGATCGACCAGCCCGTGATGATTTGTGCGAAGCTCGTGACGTCCGCCTGGCTGTAGCCGCCATTGACACCGAGGGTGTGCAATTCGAGTATCTCGCGCGCCAGATTTTCGTTGATGCCGAACCGGCGCTTGGGTTGGCCGCCCACGGCGCGGCCAAATCGCGTCGCGAAGCGCGCTGCCGCGGAGTCCGCGCCCACCGAATATTGATTGTCGAGAAAAGCGATCATCGCGGGATGCTGCTCCACCGCCGTCAAGAGATCGACGAAGCGGCCGGCGACATGCGGCCGTATCGCCTCGTTCTCCAGCGTGCCCGCAAGTCCAAACACCACGCCTTTATCGGCGGACACGGCGAAATGATTCGACCAAAAGTGCACCAGGCGTTCGGCGAACGGCCGGCTCGTCAGCGCCGCGCTTTGGGCGCGCGCCAGTACCTGGGCGCGGTAATGGGGTTGATATGCTTCGCGGATGGCGTTGAATGCCAGCTTCGCATCCGCACTGTCAGCGGCCGATGCCTGCTTCATCTTTTGACGTTCGTCGCGTGCCTTGATAAGGCCGGCAAAGATCTGATCGGACGGCGCCAGGGATGCATTGACGGCCAGCGGCACCGGTCCTTTGATCTGAGACATGAGCCAAGCCCGCGGCTCTTGTGCCGCGGCTGCCAAATCGCCGGGTCTGGCACCCAATCCGAAACGCAGTACGGCGATCTCAGCTTGCATCATGCCCCCTTAACGGCACAGCTCAGGGCGGGTTGACCGATTTGACAGATGGCAGTTGCGCCGCAATACGCCCGCCCTGCTACTTCAACCCCCGCTGGGTGCTGCCAAGAGAAAGCGCAGTGCCAACCCCAGCGCGACGAGGGCGAGCAGGATATTCAGGATCACGCCATTTTGCGTCCAGTAGCCGGGCGGTACGACCGAGGGGTCCAAATGCTTCGCAAATTGCCGGAATTGACGCGCGGAGATCAATGCCACCGCCCCGCCCAACAGCAGCAGCAGCACGCCCGCCGCCAAAGAAAAGATGCGCTGGCCGCTTGACTGGGATTGATGGGCCACCAATTGCAGAAACAGTCCGAACCGCTCCACGACGAAACCGAATCCCATCAATGCGATCGAAGTACGTTGCCAGGCAAGCAGCGTGCGTTCGGCGGCGAACAACACGCGAGGGTCGGCCGTGTACGGCATTTTGAGCTCCTTGGGAACCGTTGCGAATTTTGACAGTCAGTGAAGTCTTACAGATGCATCAGGTGGCCCCCGATCCTGTCCAAGGCCAAAGCCCGCGATAATACGTTGAATTAGCGGGAGAATTCCAAAGTACCATGGCATACGCAGCGCCGCATGTGGTTTCAGACGTCGATGAATCGCTCGAGGCCTCCTCGCGCGATCTGCTGCCGCGTAATCCTGCTTCGCGCAGCCCGCGCAAGAGCACCGCTCTGCTGCGCGAGATCGAAAGTCTGCGCGCCATGAATGCCGGTCTGGTGCGCGAGATCGCCGCGATGAAGGCGCGCGAAGTGGAAACGCAAAGGCTGGCGGAGCGCGACGGGCTCACCGGGCTTTACAACCGCCGCCGCATGCTCGAGCTTCTCGAAGCGGCGATCAGCGATGCGGTGCTGCAGGATTTGCACGTGGGGCTGCTGTTCATCGACCTGAACGGCTTCAAGGCCATCAACGACAAGTATGGGCACGCGGCCGGCGACAAGATTCTCATCACCGTGGCGACGCGGATTGCGGCGCGCGTGCGCACCAACGACATCTGCTGCCGCTACGGCGGCGACGAATTTGTGGTGGTGTTGCCCGGTGTGCCGGATCCGTTTCCGGTCAGCCGGATAGCCGATGCGATTCGCGAGCGCGTATCGCTGCCGTACTGGATTGGCAACGATCAGCAGCAACTGACGGCGTCGATCGGCGAATCGATGTATCCCTATCACGGTGAAAATGCGGCGCTGCTGGTGCATCGAGCCGACGAAGCGATGTATCGGCTCAAGTCGCGCATCGTGCGGCCGCTTTCGGCCGCCCGGGCGCCGGAGCAGCCGCTGAATCGACGCCGCAACGACAAAATCAAAGCGCGTTCCAGTGGTACTCCATAGCCGACGGCGCTATGCTTGAGCAGGTTCCCGTCAACGACGCGGGCTGAAGGACGTTAAGATCCTCATGTACCCTGATAATTGGATCCGCTCATGAATTCACGCAAGTCGCTCATCGCAACGACTATTTTCGGGCTGTTCATCGCCTTGGCACTGCCCGCCTGTGTGGTGGTGCCTGACCAAGGTCACTATGCTGGGGGCGTCGTCATGGTCGCGCCGCCGGCGCCGCGCGTGGAAGTCGTGGGCGTCGCGCCTTATCCCAACTATGTGTGGATCGGCGGATATTGGAACTGGGTGGGCGGCCGCCACGAGTGGGTTCCGGGCCGGTGGGCTCCCGGCAGAGCCGGATATCACTGGGTCGGCCACGCCTGGGTGCGGGCCGGCGACGGCTGGCGCATGCGGCCGGGTCATTGGGAGCGCGGCTAGCGCACCGTGGCGGGCCACGCGGCGACCCGGTGAATCTCGCGCAGTTTCGGGCCTCCGCCGGCGTCGAACCAATGCTCGATTAATCGAAAGGAAATCGATACGCCCGGCGGCACCAGGGGCCGGCCCGACGCCAAATCCGCGCGCGTGAACCACTGGGCATCCTCCAGCTCATCGTCGCGCCTTAAGATTTGCGTGGTCAACGCATGCGCCGTGAACCCGAGCATCAACGATGACGGGAATGGCCATGGCTGCGAGGAGTGATATTCGATCCGGTCCACCTGGATGCCGGTTTCTTCGAATACCTCGCGAGCCACCGCATCCTCCAGCGACTCTCCGGGTTCGACGAAGCCGGCGATCGTCGAGTAACGGCCGACAGGCCAGGCCGCTTGTCTTCCCAGCAAGGCACGCTCGCCGTCGCTGACCAAAACGATGACGGCCGGATCGGTGCGCGGAAATTGTTCGTGACGGCACAGCGGATTGGTGCAGATGAGCACGTGGCCGCCGCGCGCGGCGAGCGTGGCGGCGCCGCAGATCCCGCAGAAGCGGTGCCGTGCCCGCCACAACACCATGCCGCGAGCATAGCCCAAAAGTCCCGCCTCCGCAGGCGACAGCATCGAGGCGAGCACGCGCAGATCCTCGAAGCGCGTGCCGCTTGCGATTTGCGGCGGCTCGGCCGACGCGATCTCATAGGCAAAGACGTTGATGTCCCCGTACCGGCCGAGCAGAATCAGGTCGTTCTCGTTGCGCTGCGCTTCCGGTACCGCCGACAGCTCGAGCAGGGCGGCGCGCGGCGGGTCGCCCTCGGCCATTAGATTCCGGGAATTCCACACGGGAAGATAACGGCTGCGCTCATCCGCCAGTGCGTCGGCAAACCAGGCCGGATCTTTGCGCAAATGCGCGGCACGGTCCGCGTACGAACCGCCCAGGATATTCCGTTGCTGCATGCAAAGGATTCTAACAGGACGATGGCGCGGCGGTATTTTCCACGGCGGCTTCGCAGTTGGCGCAAGTCAGTTTGCGTTTTCCCAGAAGATCGCGCACGCGCACGCCGCCGCAAATCGTGCAGCGCGCGATGCCCAACTCATCGCGGCGCGCCAGCGCCAGCAGTAAAAACCAAGCATGCTCGAACGAAATGCTCACCGGCTTGTGCATTTCAAAATAGGCCTCATAGGCGCGGCACAACAATGCGCCGGACTCCAGCGAACCCACCCGATAGCGCGGTTCGAGGCCGCGTTCGCCGGGCCCCACCAACCCGTACATCACGAACAGGCTGGCAAGCTGCGCGGCTTGAAAATTCAATTCCGGATTGCGGAAGAAGAATGCCGCCTGGCGCGGCGACTTGCCGCGATGGCGCGTCACGGCGCGCGCGTCGCCGTCCGAGACATAGCTGCGGTAGAGCTTGCGGATGCGATCATCGCTCAAGCCGGTCCACTGGCGGATGGTGAAAGTTCGCGCCTCGTGGCGGATCAGCCGCAGCGCAAGATCGAATTTCTGGCGGTCTCTGGTATAGCGATCGTCCGACACCCTCATGGCTCGCTCCCGTGTGCAAATCAGGCGTTTTCGAGGCGAAAATAATTTGACAGAAATTTGTCACAAAGTTAGCTTGCTTGCCAAGGGGTTTTTTCCATACAAAGAGGGGCGATTTGTGCAGGATGCATACAGCGGCAATTGGGCGCGGCAGCCGCATGTCTCGACCACGCATTTGACCTCGATCCGCGGCTTGAACCGGCGATTCCTCGATTTGGCCGCCCATGGATTGCTTGCGCCCGGATTGGCGCGGCGCGTCGAGGCTCTGTCGCCGGCGCAGCGGGCCGCAGCGGCGGACTGCCCGTATGCCTTGTTCGATCTACGTTTCGCGGATGACGCCTATTGGCGCAACCGGCTCCTCGCGGGCGGCACCTGCAAGGTTGCCGATGAGTTCAAGGGCGATCCGGAAATCGCCGACTTCGTGCGCCTGGCGCTCTTTTATGCCTGGCATGTGGCCTCGGGCGCCGGATTGGCGGCCCATCTGCTGCTCGGCGTGCATGGCAGCACGGCGGAGGCCTTTCGCAGCATTTCCGTCGACGCGTTGCCGGCTCTGGCGCTGGCGGAAGCGGCAAATCTCACCGCGCGCTGGAGCGGCTGCAGCTCATATTGGAGCGCCTTGCTCGCCGCGGCAGCGCGCCCGGATCCGGCCGCGCTGCGCCGGGTTCAGCTCTCGGGCCTGCAGCTTGCCGCCGCGGCTCAATTGCCAAGCGAGCCTCGCGAGGTTTAGTCTACGCGGCTCTTATGCATGCCCTAGTCCTCCGACAACTCACCAAAGTCTACAAAAACGGCATCAAGGCGCTGAAGGCCATCGACCTCGAGGTCGAGGAGGGCGATTTCTTCGCGCTTCTGGGGCCGAACGGCGCGGGTAAGACGACGGCGATCGGCATCATCACCTCGCTGGTCAACAAGACCAGCGGCATCGTCGAGGTGTTCGGCCACGACATCGACCGGGAACTCGAAGCGGCGAAATCCTGCATCGGCCTGGTGCCGCAGGAAATCAACTTCAACATGTTCGAGAGCCCGCTTCACCATCGTGGTGAACCAGGCGGGCTTCTACGGCATTCCGCGGCCGCTGGCGAAGCAGCGCGCGGAGAAATATCTGAAGCAGCTGCAGCTTTGGGACCGGCGCAATTCCGTCGCGCGCTCACTGTCGGGCGGCATGAAGCGGCGCCTCATGATCGCGCGCGCCCTGATGCACGAGCCGCAGCTTGCTGATCCTGGATGAGCCGACCGCCGGCGTCGACATCGAGATTCGCCGCTCCATGTGGGAGTTCCTGCGCAAGCATCAACGCGCAGGGCACCACCATCATCCTCACCACGCACTATCTGGAAGAGGCCGAGAATCTGTGCCGCAACGTCGCCATCATCGAGGGCGGCAACATCATCGAGCGCGACAGCATGGCGAATGTGCTGCGCAAGCTGCAGACCGAAGTGTTCGTGTTCAATCTGCGCGAGCCGCGCGCCGCCGCCCCGCAGCTGTCGGGATTCACGGCGGTGCTCTCGGATGATCACACCCTGGAAGTCGAGATGTCGAAGACCCAGAGCCTGAACGACATTTTCGCGCAGCTCTCGGCGCAGGGAATCGCGCGTCAACAGCATGCGCAACAAGGTCAATCGGCTGGAGGAACTGTTCATCCGCTTGGTCGACGGCAGCGTGCAAGACCGCCGCTGCGAAGGCCTCGTGATGGCGGAGTCGCGCGCGCTCACCGATTGGATCGGTTTCAAAACCATCATCATCCGCGAGTTCAGCCGCATCGTGCGCATCTGGGGTCAGACTCTCGTGCCGCCGGCGGTCACCGCCACGCTATACTTCGTGATCTTCGGCAGCCTGATCGGCCGGCGCGTCGGCCAGATCGGCGGCTACGATTACATGCAGTTCATGGCGCCCGGCATCATCATGATGAATGTGATCACCAACCTCCTACGGCAACGTGGTGTCCTCGTTCTTCGGCGCCAAGTTCGGCAAGCACATCGAGGAACTTCTGGTGTCGCCGCTGCCCAACTGGCTGATCGTCGCCGGCTACACCATGGGCGGTGTGCTGCGCGGCGTGCTGGTCGGCGCGGTGGTGACCATCATCTCGCTGTTTTTCACCCGATTGTCCATCACGCACGTGTTCGCGATCGTCACGGCGGCCTTCCTCACGAGTTTCATCTTCGCGCTCGGCGGCTTCATCAACGCCCTGTTCGCCAAAAATTTCGATCAGATCTCCTGGTTCCCCACCTTCGTGCTGCAGCCGCTGACCTACCTGGGCGGCGTATTTTATTCGGTGAGCATGCTGCCCGGCTGGGCGCATGTGGCCACGAACGCCAACCCGATTTTGTACATGGTGAGCGCATTTCGCTTCGGCTTCCTCGGCACGTCGGATGTCGATTTGCGCCTGGCCTATGCCATCATGATTTGCGCCGCCACCGTGATGTTCACGCTGGCGGTAACCCTGATGAACCGCGGCACCGGTATCCGCGAATAGAGGAGATTCAAGTGATACGAACGATTCCGCGCGGCGTGAGCGCACTGATTGCCGCGATCGCCGGCCTCGGCATGACGGCGGTGGTTGCCGCCGATGCAGCGCCTCAGGGCAACGAATTGACCGGATTTTCCAGCGCCGCCGCGGCGGCCGAAACGCAGCTGGAACAGCGCTTCGATGCCGACCTGTCGGCGGCGGAGTTGCGCTCCTGGCTGGAACAGATGACCTCGGCGCCGAACCACGTGGGCTCGCCGCACGACAAGGCCAATGCCGAATTCGAGCTCGCGAAGTTCAAGGAGTGGGGCTGGGATGCCTCCATTGAAACTTTCTCGGTGCTGTATCCGACGCCCAAGGAAGTGTCGGTCGAACTGGTCGCGCCCACACACTTCAAGGCGATGCTGACCGAGCCGCCGATCGAAGGAGACCGCACCTCGACGCAAACCAAGGACGAGCTTCCGGCTTACAACGTGTACGGCGCCGACGGCGACGTGACCGCGGAGCTGGTGTACGTCAATCAAGGCATGCCGGACGACTACAAGGAACTCGAACGCGAAGGAATCAGCGTCAAGGGACGCATCGTGCTCACCCGTTACGGCGGAGGCTGGCGCGGACTCAAACCCAAGCTCGCCTATGAGCACGGCGCGGTGGGCTGCTTGATATATTCCGATCCGCGCGATGATGGCTACGGCGCCGGCGACGCCTATCCCAAAGGCGGGTTCAGGCCGCCCGATGCCGTGCAGCGCGGTTCCGTGCAAGATATGACCCTGTACAGCGGCGATCCGCTGACCCCCGGGGTGGGAGCGGTACCGGGTGCCAAGCGCCTCGCGCTCAAAGATGCCAAGACCATCCTCAAAATCCCGGTGTTGCCGCTTTCCTACGCGGCTGCACAGCCGCTTCTCGCCGCCCTCGGCGGCCGCGTGGCGCAGCCGTCGTGGCGCGGCGGCTTGCCGCTGACCTATCACGTCGGCCCGGGTCCGGCGCGGGTCCACATGAAAGTCCTCTCGGAGTGGACGCAAAAGCCGCTTTACGATGTGGTGGCGAAAATTCGCGGCAGCGAAGCTCCGGATCAGTGGATCATTCGCGGCAATCATCATGATGGCTGGGTATTCGGCGCATTGGATCCGCTCGGCGGCCAGATCGCCTTGATGGCGGAGGCCAAGTCGATCGGCAAATTGATGCAGCAAGGCTGGCGGCCGCGCCGCACGCTGGTCTACAACAGCTGGGACGGCGAAGAGCCGGGGCTGTTGGGCTCCACGGAATGGGCGGAACAGCACGCCGCGGAACTGAAAGCGAAAGCCGTGCTCTACGTCAATTCCGACACCAACGGCCGCGGTTTCCTGCAAGCCGAAGGCAGCCATGCCGTGCAGCACTTCTTGAGCGAAGCGGCGCGCGACGTCAAGGATCCTGAAACCGGCGCAAGCGTATTGGCGCGGGCGCTGGCCGAAAGACGCGTCTCCAACCTCGAACCGCGCCGCCCCGATTCTGCCGCGCCCGTCGGCGCCAACGGCGACCTGCACCTGGGAGCCCTCGGCTCGGGCTCCGACTTCACGCCGTTTCTGCAGCATGTGGGCATCAATTCGGTGAACCTTGGATTCGAAGGTGAAACTCAGTACGGCGTATATCATTCCGCCTACGATTCGTTCGATCACTTCCGGCGCTTCGTCGACCCCACGTTCGAATACGGCGTGGCGCTCGCAAAGGTGGCGGGCCGGATCATGCTGCGCGCCGCGCAGGCCGATCTGATCCCGGCGCGGGAAAGCGATTTCGCGGCGCAGGTTGCCGCCTACGATGAAGAGCTTCACAAGCTGACCGACGGCATGCGCACGAAAACCACCGAGCTGACCCAGCTGCTGGACGAAGATTCCTACAAGCTCGCTTCAAATCCCGACACGCCGCGCGCTGCGCCGGAGCGCGGCGCCGAGGTGCCGTATTTGAACTTTGCCGAACTCGACAACGCGGTCGCGAGGTTGGAACAAAGCGCCAGGTCGTTCGACAAGGAATATGCGCGATTGGATTCGACCAGCGATCCTTCGGCCACGGCCGAGCGCGATCGCGTGAATGCGATGCTCACGGTATTGGAGCAAAGCCTGATGGATCCGCGCGGCTTGCCGGGCCGGGAATGGTACCAGCACATGATCTACGCGCCGGGAATGCATACAGGGTATGGCGTCAAGACCCTGCCCGGAATTCGCGAGGCGATCGAAGAGCGCCGCTGGGACGAGGCCAACCGGTACATGGGGGTGGTCTCGCGCGCTCTCAACGCCTACAGTGAGCGGATGGACCGCGCCATCGCGGCACCGTAGACTGCACAGATAATATTAAGGAGTGGGTAATGACTGAAGAGAAGCAGCAAAAATTCACGGCCAAAGTGCGCCGCGGTTTGGTGTGGGTACATTCCGTCGCAGCCGCGGAACTTGCCAAGAAAAAAGCCGAAGCCACGGGCGTCAGGATCGAGGGATTTACCGCGAGTGAGCTCGCCGACGTCGAATCCGCATTGACCTGGATTTCCCAGAACAAGGAATCGCCGAGCGCCGAGTCGACCTGAGTTCGCTGAAAGGGCCGCCCTCGAGTTTGGCTCCCAGCGTCACGGGCGCCCGCAGGCGCGCTGCATGCTCGTCGCGATTTCGCGACGGGCATGACGGCGACGGCGCGATGACTTTCGCTTTGGCGACTGCGCTACACTAATCCCATGGCCCGAAAAAGCGCCTTAGTCGTCGACGATTCCAAGTCAGCCCGGGTCATTTTGAGCCGCATGCTCGAAAAATACGACATCGATGTGGACATGGCCGAGTCGGCCGAACAAGCCATCGAATATTTGAAGGGCAATCGTCCCGACGCGATCTTCATGGACCATCTCATGCCCGGTATGGATGGACTGCAAGCGGTGAAGGCCATCAAGGGCAATCCGCAGACCGCCATGATTCCCATCATGATGTACACCTCCCAGGAGGGAGAGCTGTATGTAGGCCAAGCCCGCGCCCTGGGCGCCATGGGCGTATTGCCCAAACAGGTGCGGCCCGTCGATGTGTCGAAGGTATTGTACGAGTTGCACCTGTTGCCCGACCGGCGCGACCTGGCTGAACCCGCGCTGCAGCCTGTGGAGATCGATTCCGGCGTCGCGGTCGAACGGGCGCCGGCGAAAGCCGCCGCGTCGGCCGACTGGGGACGCCGAATCGAAACCGCGGTGAAGGATCAGGCGGTGGATATTCGCCGCTTCATCGTCGCCAGCCTCGACAGCTTTTCCACGCGCATCATCAGCGATGTGCGCAACGCCATGCCGATCCAGGGCGCCGACCCGATCGCGCCGCCGCCGCCGCCGCCGAAGCCGGTGTGGCCCTGGGTCGCCGCCATTTTGGCGGCGTGCCTGGCGGCGGTCGCATTCGCCGCGAGCTGGGTTAATACACGCAACGATCTGGCGAACGCGCGCGCGGAACTCTCGGGCTTGAAATCCGCCAATGCCGAATTGCAGCGCTCCAGGCTCGATCTGACCGCGACCGTCAAAGATCTTACGGCTGCGCTCGGTGCGGCGAACAGCAGGCCGCAACCGCCCGCGCCGGCCGACGCCGCCGCCGCAGCGGGTGTATCGCGCGTCGAGCCGGTGCCTTACGGCGAGATTGCCTTTGATCGCAGCCGCTTGGATGTGCTGCGCGATCTGTTGACGAAACTCGAGGCGCAGAATTTTCACGGGGTCGTCAAGCTGACGAGTTCCGCCGGGGTGTATTGCCTGACGGGAAACGCCACCGACGGCTACCAGCTCGCGGCGCCGACGCTGCCGGTCAGCCGCTGCGATCTGATCGGCAATCCGCTGGATGACGCGCTCTCCGGTCAGCAGCGCCAGTCATTGGCGTTTGCAAACTTGGTGGCGGGTGTGCGTCAGCGGACCGGCGGCGCCATCACGGTTGCTTTGGAAAGCGCGGGCAGCGCCCACCCCGGCACGCCGTACCCGGCGCGCAGCGACGGCCTCACGGCGGGGGAGTGGAACAAAGCTGCGGCGGCGAACAACCGGGTTGAGTTCTCGGTGGAGTCCAGCACGCCGCCTTGATTCAAAAGGCGATCCTGACGAAGAATTCAGGACCCTTCGAGTCGAAATTGAAAAATCCCGCCTGCTTGACCTGCGCGGAGATGAGGCTGGCGCGCAGCATGCTGTAGCCCAACGCGAAGGAAATGTTCGGACGCAGACGGTAGAGCGCATCCAGCTCGTAGATTCCCAACGACCCGTCCAGTTGATCGATCCGAACTTTCATGTACTGCGCGCGGCCGTCGAGATAAAAGCGCTTGCTCACGATATAGGTGGCGGCCAATCCCACCGTGGGAAAGGGGCCGGCCTGATCCTCGGTCTGATCCACATGGCGTGTCGCGGTCTGCACGCGGGCCCGCGCCGAGATGTCGGTATCGTTGACGCCGATGGTCGCGGCGACCTCGTACTTGTCGCTGTGCAGGAACGAATAGCCGTAGCTGATGCTGAATGTGCGAATCGAGAGGTCGGTATCCAAGGGATCGCCCGGCTGCAGTACGACATCGCGGAACACGATGGGCTGGGTCACCGTGGTCGAGTTGGTGCGATCCAACGAAAAATAATCGAATTGCAGGCGGTGGCGCTCGCCCACGCGCACCATGGCTTCGATCTTGGCTTCGAAGTCGCTCTTGTCCAGTCCGAACGCATCCTCCGCATTGACCGGAGTGCCCGCAACCCCGGCGCTGCTGTCGAGCTTGAGGTTGGTATCATTGGAGAGCCGCACGACTCCCAGCGACAAGCGAACCCGTTCCTCGGTGGGACTGAGATAGTCCTCCGCGTGCACCAGCGTTGCGAACAACGCCAACGCCGCCACGCCCAAACCGTTTGTCTTCATGTCGGTCTCCTCAAAATCAACAGATCCGTTTCGGCGCGCCTTTCGGCTGCCGGCAAGGAGGGGCTGATACGCTGCAATACATGGGCCGCAGCCGCTCGCCACCCGGTCAGTTTGCCGCCATAGATGCACAGTACGCGCGGGCGTACGTCTCGATCCGTGGTGAATATGGTCTCGCGCGAGCGGTCGAAGGCCGCCTGTGTCGCCGCCGGCAGCACCCGAAGGCCGGCGAATCGCGCGCTGATGTTATCGCGGGTCAAGCCGCTCAATGCCGGAAAGTAGTGCCGAACCACCGCCAGCAGATATTCCTCCTCGGCGGGCAAGGGCTGCACATCGTCGGGGTCGCCGCGATACGGTGTTTCGGTGGTGCCGACCAGGGTGGCGCCGCCCCAAGGCATGACGAACACCGCACGTCCGTCGGTGGGGCTTTCGACGTAATAGATGCCGGCGGTCAAGGGATGCGGTATCACGATGTGCGTGCCCTGCACCAGGTCCACGTCCGGTATGAGAATGGCAGGTTCGATCGCACGCGCCGCCTGCATGGCCCAAGGCCCCGCCGCATTGACCAGCACCCGCGCCCGGCAGGCAAGCGCCGCGCCGCCTGCGCTGTAGCTCACGGTCACCCCGTCCTCGTGCAAAACCGCGCCCGAATATCGCGCGGGCATTGCCAGTTCCGCGCCCAGCCCGAGGGCCGATTTCACCACCGCGCGGGTCAAGAGCGCATCGTTGGTTTGCGCGTCGTGATAGCGGATGACGGCATCGAGATCCTGTGTCTTCAGACCGTCGAGTTGCGGCCATTCCGATCGAGGCACGCTGCCGAAGCGCGTGAGCCGCGTCGAAGCCGCCAAGCAGCGCATAGATCCATAATCCGATCTTCAACTGCCACGGCCGCCGTCGCGTGTCGCGGTACACCGGAATATAAAACGCTTTGAGCGACACCAGCTCCGAGGCGATGCGCAGATGTATGGCGCGCTCCCGCAGACTCTCGCGCACCAAGGCGAATTGCCCGGATTCCAGGTAGCGCAGTCCGCCATGAATGAGCTTGCTGGAGCGGCTCGAAGTGCCGGCGGCGAGCGCCTGGCGCTCGATCAGCAATGCGCTGTGGCCTGCCGCCACGACAGCCTGCAGCACGCCGGCGCCGTGAATGCCGCCGCCGATGATGACCACATCGTATTCTTTCATTTGCACTGATGGCATGAATCGATGGCGCTTAGAATGCGTGATTACACGCGAACACACCACCTTTGAATCGCTGTCGCCATTCGCGAACAGTTGCGAAAGGCTTTAGTCGGAGTCGATTTTATTTTCGCGCTTCTCTTCGAATCGCATCACCGGAGCGTCCGAGGTGACTTCGATTTCTCCGTCGACGATCGCGCCCTTGGCGATCGCGACGGTGCGGGCGCTGACCTTGCCGCGAATGACCGCCGTGTAGCCGATCTCCAGCTTGTCCTCGACGATCAGGCCGCCCAAGATGGTGCCCGCGACGATCGCCTGCTGCGCGCGGACCTGTCCGTGCCAACTGCCGGACGCCGACAAATTCAGCGCGCCGTCCAGCTCGCCGTCGCCATGCACCTCCCCGGAAACCACGAATTGGCCCCTGCCGCGAATGTCGCCGACGAACACCGAATTCGCGCCGATGAAGGTGGGAGTGGCCGAACTGCTGTCCAGAAAGCGGCGTTTTTGTTGGGTCATGACGCCTTCTTATCCTATCGAGGTGCCCCGTGGTGTGACGAGCTTGGCGTCGCCGTCAGGTGGCGAATCGAAGTAGAATGCAGAATCGTGTTAAATCCCCGTAGAGTGTGAAAATGATCATCAAACAAGTGATTCTGGTCCTGTCTTTGAGCGCCGCGTTGGCCCTGTCAGGATGCAGCCGCCAGCAGAGCGACTGGGAGAAAACCCGGACCGCCAACACCACGGATGCCTACGAACTGTTCGTGAAGAAATATCCGAGCGGCGAATTCACCCCTCAGGCGCAAGCGCGGCTCAAGGAACTTTATGAGGAAAGGGATTGGCAAAAGGCGCGCGACACCGACACGCTCGAGGCCTATCAGGCATTCTTGAAGCAATATCCGGAAGGCAAGTGGACCGAAGAGGCGCGGATCCGCGTCGAGAATTTCACTCTGGCTGCGGCGCCTTCGTCAGCGGCGCCCGCCGGGAACGAAGCGCCTGCGCCCGAGGCGCCGCCGCCGTCGGCAGCGCCGTCAAAACCCGCGCCAAGCCCCACGGCAACGAAGCCGGCGGCCCCCAAAGCGCGGGCCTCGAACTCGCATGCGGCGAAGAATCCGCAGGGATCCTACGGCGTGCAGCTCGGGGCGTTCAAATCCGGCGCCGATGCCGCGAACAAGCGCTGGGCGCGGCTCGACAAGGAATATCCGCAGCTGTTGTCGGGACTCTCGCCCAAGGTTTCGCCGAAGAAGGGCTCCTCCGGAATGCTTTATCGCTTGCAGGTCGCGGGCTTGACCGAAAAGCGCGCGCACGCAATTTGTAAGACGCTGAAGGCTCACTCGCAAGCCTGCGTGCTGATTCATTCCTAAACAGCCCTCAAACCCCAAGCGTGTCAGCACCCGACAATTCCTGTCACCTTCGGGCGTCACTCGCCCGCGCCTAACCCACTGATTTTTCTTGAAGGTCCGGCTTGGCACGCAGTTTGCTTCGGCCAGGGTATGCAATCGAAGGTCATTGCACTGTTGGCGGCGGAAGGCAGCCCGGAAGCCGCACTGCTGGTTCGCCGCGGCGACGGCCAGTTCGCGCTGGCGCGAATCGATTCGCGGGTGGCCACTGCCCAGCGGCTTGCCGCCCGCTATGCGCCCGCCCCGGCGTATCGCGCAGCACCGGAGATCACCGCGAAGCGATAGTTTTCAAAGATTTTGGGTCACCCCCGAGGCGCCGCGGTTCAAGCTTCCCCCTCCCGCTCGCGGCGCCTTTTTTTTATCTCGCCAATTCGTCCAGCAAGAACGCGTACTCCATGGCGATTTCCCGATAGCGCTGGAAGCGGCCGGATTTTCCGCCGTGCCCGGCCTGCATTTCCACGTGCAACAACAAGCGATTCCGACCGCTTTTCAGGGCACGCAATTTGGCGACCCACTTCACCGGTTCGTAGTATTGAACCTGGCTGTCCCAAAGACCGGTGGTGACGAGCATCGCCGGATAGCTCTTGCGGCTGACGTTGTCATAGGGCGAATACGACAGCATGTAGTCGTAGCACTCCCGCTGGTGCGGATCGCCCCATTCGTCGTATTCGTTGGTGGTGAGCGGAATGGTATCGTCGAGCATGGTGGTCACGACATCGACGAAGGGCACCTGTGCGACGATCGCGCGGTAATCTGCGCTCTCCATGTTGGCCGCCGCCCCCATCAACAAGCCGCCGGCGCTGCCGCCCATCGCGAACACCTTGTCGTGGGCGGCGTAGCCGCGCTCTGCCAATGCGCGCGTGACATCCAGGAAATCGTTGAAGGTATTCTTCTTATGCAGTTGCCGTCCGTGCGTCGTACCATGCGCGGCCCATTTCCTGGCCGCCGCGCACATGCGCGATGGCGTACACGAAGCCGCGGTCGAGCAAGCTGATGCGGGCCGATGAGAAGCTCGGATCCATGGAGAGACCATAAGCTCCGTATCCGTACTGCAGCAGCGGAGCCGCGCCGTCGCGTTTGAACCCGCGGCGATACACCAGCGATACCGGGATCGGTGCCCCGTCGCGCGCCGTCACCCAGATGAACTCCGTGGCGTAGTCCTTGGGATCGAAACTGCCCAGCACCGGATCGCGCTTCAGCAGCACTTGTTCGCCCGTGCGGGTGTCGTAGTCGTACAGCGTCGTCGGGGTGGTCAGCGACGAATAGGCGTAGCGCACAATGCGGGTGTTCAATTCGGGATTGACGGCGATCGAGGTGGTGTAAGCGGCCTCATCGCTGGCGATGAAGAATTCGGCGGCGCCGTCCAGCGGATGAATGCATATTTTGCGCAGGCCGCCGCTGCGCAGCGACACTGCCAGAAACTCGTTGAACACCTCGAATTCCTCGATATAAGCATCTTCCCGATGCTCCATCACGTCGATCCATCGGGCGCGGTCGCTGTGTGCGCCGATGGGCGCGGCGCTCAGGCGGAAATTGCGGGCCTGCCAGTTGGAGCGGACGATGAATTGCTGCCCAAGATGCTCGATGTCGTATTCATGATCGTCTTCGGCGGCGAGGAAGGTTTCGAAGCGCAGCTTAGGATCGTCGGCGCGCGCGTAGCGCCACTCGGACGACAAGGTGCTCTCCATGTACAGAAAAATAAAAGCCTCGGATTTGGACTTGGACACGCCGGTGTAGAAGCGCCGGTCGGTTTGTTCGAAAATCAATTCATCACTGCCCGGATCCTGCCCCAGCACGTGTTTTTTGACATAGACGCCGAGCAGCGTGTCGGGATCCTTCTCGACATAGAGCACGGTCCGATTGTCGTTGGCCCACGCCAGGTCGGGCTCCACATCCTCGATCGCCTCGGCCGCAATCGCTCCAGTGCGTAGATCCTTGAATCTGAGCGTGAATTGGCGCCGGCCGGTGGTGTCCTCGCAATAGGCCAGAAATTGCGAGTCCGGCGAGATTTCCATGGCGCCCACGCGGTAGTAGCCATGTGCCAGGGCGTTCACATTGGCGTTGAGCAAGATCTCCTCGGCCGCCCCGGCCTCGTCCTTGCGCCGCACAAAAATCGGGTGTTCCTGCCCGGGTTCGAAGCGCGTGCTGTACCAATAGCCGCTCTTGCGGTACGGCACGCTCGAGTCGTCCTGCTTCAGACGGCCGACGATTTCATCGTACAGCGCATTTTCGAGCGGCTTGACCGCCGCCATGCTGCGCTCGCGATAGGCGTTCTCCGCGTTCAGGTAGGCCAAAACATCGGGATCTTTGCGCTCATCGTCGCGCAGCCAATAGTAAGGATCGATACGCGCGCCGAACGGCGAATCGACCCGGTGCGGCCGCACGGCGGCAATCGGGGGCTGGGGCTCGGATTCGGTCATTCTTTTTGAGTTGTCCTGGTATGAGGCACGAGTATAGTCAAGAGGCCGGCAGCGCGTCCGAACGCCCGGCGACAGGGGGGGTTATGCAAACCGTGAGCCAATTGCTTCAGTCCAAAGGCAACCAGATTTTCTCGGTCGCGCCGCAGGATTCCGTGCTGCACGCCATCGAAGTCATGGCGACGCGGCACGTCGGCGCGCTGCTGGTGATGCAGGAGGGGACATTGCTCGGCATCATTTCCGAGCGCGACTATGCGCGCAAGGTGATCCTGAAAAATCGCTCCTCGCACGACACGCCGGTGAGCGACATCATGAGTTCGCCGGTGGTGAGCGTGACCCCGGAGGACACCGTGCACCATTGCATGCACCTGATGACCGATGGACGCTTCCGGCACTTGCCGGTGGTCAAGTCGGGGCGTGTCGTGGGCATGCTGTCGATCGGCGATCTGGTCAAGGCGGTCATCCAAGAGCAGATCGCAGCACATCGAGCAGCTGGAGCGCTACATCGCGGGCTGACCGTTGAGATTCGCGGCGCGACGAGCTTGCCAATCGGGGCGCCATCCATATAAGGTAAACCCCATACACAGGCGCGCCTAGCGGCGTTTGCCCCACTGGCGCTTCGAAGTGAAGCGCCAAGAACCGAGTTTGAATTCTTGTTATCAAAAGGCTCCGCGCGTTCCAAGCGCAGGGCTTGGCTTTACCTTGGGCGCGCGTATGACGATCAACGACATTTTCAACACCAGCGTGGGCGGCGCCGATCCGCGTCGCGCGGATTGGGGCCTGTGCCGCGCCGCTCACGAAAGAGATTCTTGCGGCTTTGGCTTGATCGCCAGCCTCGATGACCGCGCCAGCCACTGGGTCGTGCAGACCGCCATCAGCTCGTTGAATCGGCTCACGCACCGCGGCGCGATCGCGGCCGACGGCAAGACCGGCGACGGCTGCGGCCTGCTGATCAAGCAGCCGACCGGCTTCCTGCGCGCCGTCGCCGCGGAGGCCGGCTTCGCGCTGGCGCCGCTGTTCGCGTCCGGGCTGGTGTTCCTGAGCCGCGATGCCGCAAAGGCCGCGGCGGCGCGCGCGGCGCTGACCGAACAGTTGCGAGCTCGAATCGCTCGGCGTCGCGGGTTTTCGCGTGTTGCCCACGGATCCCGCGCGCCTGCGGCGCGGAGGCGCTCAAGACGCTGCCCGCGCATCGAGCAGATGTTCGTCAACTGCCGCGCGCCGACATCGACGAGGCCGGCGTTCAACCGCAAACTGTTCATGGCGCGGCGCCGCTGCCGAGAAAGCGCTCGAGGCGGACGACCCGGTGTTCTATGTGCCGTCGCCTGTCGGCCGAGCACCATCGTCTACAAGGGCATGGTGATGCCGCAGTACCTGGCGCGAGTTCTATCCGGACCTCAAGGATCCGCGGCTCGAGGCCTCGGTGGCGGTGTTTCACCAGCGCTTCTCCACCAACACGCTGCCGCAATGGCGGCTCGCGCATCCGTATCCGCTACCTGGCGCACAACGGCGAGATCAACACCGTCGCAGGGCAACCGCAGCTGGGCGGTGGCGCGCGGACCGCTGTTCCGCTCGCCGCTGCTGCCGGACTTGAGCGACGTCCTGCCGCTGGTGTCGCTGACCGGTTCCGACTCGCAGATCGCTCGACAACATGCTCGAAGTGCTGCTGATCGGCGGTCTCGATCCGCATGCATGCCATGCGCCTGCTGATGCCGCCGGCCTGGCAGTCGGTCGACATGATCGATCCGGACCTGCAAGGCCTTCTACGAGTACTACGCGACGCACATGGAGCCCTGGGACGGGCCGGCCGGCATCGTGCTGACCGACGGCCGCTATGCCGGCTGCACGCTCGATCGCAATGGCCTGCGCCCGGCGCGCTGGGTCATCACCAAGAACCGGCACCTCACCATCGCCTCGGAGGCCGGCGTGTGGGACTACGCGCCGGAGGATGTGGTCGACAAGGGCAAGCTCGGGCCCCGGCGAGATGCTGGCGCTCGATCTGTCAGACCGCGCGACGCTGCTGGACACCGCGCGACATCGACGATCTGCTCGAAGAGCCGCCATCCCTACAAGGCGTGGCTGAAGAAAGGCGTGCGCTATCTGCAAACCGATCTGATCGACCCGCGGCTTGCGGCCGAGCCGTTCGACCGCGAGACGCTGGCCCTGTACCAGAAGATGTTCAACGTCTCGGCCGAGGAGCGCGACGAGATCATCCGCGTGCTGGCCGAGGACGAGAGCGAGGCGGTCGGCTCGATGGGCGACGACACGCCCATGCCGGTGCTGTCGCACAAGGTGCGCTCGCTGTACGACTATTTCCGCCAGCAGTTCGCGCAGGTCACCAATCCGCCGATCGATCCGCTTGCGCGAGAGCGATCGTGATGTCGCTGCAGACGCAGATCGGCCCGGAGTGCAACATCTTCGTGCCGGCGCCGCAGCACGCCGAGCAGATCGTGCTCGAGCTCGCCGATTCTCTCGCAGCGCAAGCTGCGGCAGATCGTGGCGCTCGACGGAGTCGCGGAGTGCCCAACGAATTCATCGATCTGCAGTACGATCCGAGCAGCTGGACCTCGAGAGCGCGCTGCTGAAGCGTCTGCGACCAGGCGGAGGCCGCGGTGCGCGAGGGCAAGCTCGTGCTGCTGCTGTCCGATCGCTACCTGGTGAAGGGCAAGCTGCCGATCCACGCGCTGCTTGCCACCGGCGCGGTGCATCATCGCCTGGTCGCGCACCGGCCTGCGCTGCAAGTGCAACATCCTGGTGGAGACCGGCACCGCGCGCGATGCGCATCATTTCGCCTGCCTGATCGGCTACGGCGCCACCGCCGTGTATCCCTATCATGGCCTATCAGACGCTTGTTCGACATGATGCGCAAGGGCGCGCTCAAGCTGGACGGCGATGCGCGCCAGGAACTGGGCCGCAGCTACCGGCGCGGCATCCGCAAGGGCCTGTTCAAGATCATGTCCAAGATGGGCATCTCGACCATCGCCAGCTACCGCAGCGCGCAGCTGTTCGAGATCGTCGGGCCTGAGCGACGAGGTCGTGCGACCTGTGCTTCGCCGGCACCGACAGCCGCATTCAGGGCGCGGATTTCGCGGACCTCGAAGGCCGACGCCGAATATCTGGCGAAGCGCGCCTGGAATCCGCGCGAGCCGGTCGAGCAGGGCGGCCTGCTCAAGTACATGCACGGCGGCGAGTACCACATGTACAACCCGGACGTGGTCGCGACGCTGCAGGCGGCGGTGATGTCCGGCGACTACGAGCAATATCGGCAGTTCGCGCGCACTGGTCAACGAGCGGCCGGTGTCCTGCCTCCGCGATCTGCTGAAGCTGAAGCGCGGCCGCGGCGCCGATTCCGCATCGAGGAGGTCGAGCCGGTCGAGGCCATCCTCGCGCGCTTCGACGGCGCCGGCATGTCCCTGGGCGCGCTCTCGCCCGAGGCGCACGAGGCGCTCGCGATCGCAATGAACCGCCTGGGCGGCGCGCTCCAACTCCGGCGAGGGCGGCGAGGATCCGCGCGCGCTACGGCACCGAGAAGAATTCCAAGATCAAGCAGGTGGCCTCCGGCCGCTTCGGCGTCACGCCGGAATATCTGATCAATGCCGAGGTGCTGCAGATCAAGATCGCGCAGGGCGCCAAGCCCGGCGAGGGCGGCCAGCTGCCCGGGCCACAAGGTCAACGAGATGATCGCGCGCGCTGCGCTTTGCGCGCCCCGGCGTGGGCCTGATCTCGCCGCCGCCGCACCACGACATCTATTCCATCGAGGATCTGGCGCAGCTGATCTTCGATCTTGAAGCAGGTCAATCCGCAGGCGCTGGTGTCGGTCAAGCTGGTGGCCGAGCCGGGCGTCGGCACGGTCGCGGCCGGCGTCGCCAAGGCCTATGCGGACCTCATCACCATCTCCGGCTACGACGGCGGCACCGGCGCGAGTCCGCTGTCCTCGATCAAGTACGCCGGCACGCCCTGGGAGCTGGGTCTGGCCGAGACGCATCAGACGCTGCGCGCCAACGACACTGCGCCACCGCGTGCGCGCTGCAGACCGACGGCGGACTGAAGACCGGCCTGGACGTGATCAAGGCGGCGATCCTCGGCGCCGAGAGCTTCGGCTTCGGCACCGCGCCGATGGTGGCGCTGGGCTGCAAGTACCTGCGCATCTGCCATCTGAACAACTGCGCCACCGGCGTCGCCACCCAGCACAACGTGCTGCGCAGCAAGTACTTCGTCGGCCTGCCGGAGATGGTGATGAACTATTTCCAGCTTCGTGGCGCAGGAGTGCCGCGAGATCATGGCGTCGCTCGGCGTGCGCAGCCTCGCCGAGCTGATCGGCGCACACCGAGCTGCTCGAGATGCTGCCGGGCGAGACCTCGAAGCAGCGCAAGCTCGACCTCACGCCGCTGCTGGCGAACGCGGCGCTCGGCGTCCGACGAGCCGCAGTACTGCGTCGAGCCGCGCAATGCGCCCTTCGACAAGGGCGAGCTGGCCGAGCGGATGGTCGCAGCGACATGCGCGCCGGCGATCGAGGCGAAGTCGGGCGGCGAGTTGGCACTACGCGGTGAAGCAATTTCAACCGCTCGATCGGCGCGCGCATTTCGGGCGAGATCGCCGCGCCGCTGGGGCAACTACGGCATGAGCGACGCGCCGCTGATCGTGCACCTGAAGGGCTCCGCCGGCCAGAGCTTCGGCGTCTGGAATGCGGGCGGCCTGCATCTGCACCTGGAAGGCGAGGCCAACGATTACGTCGGCAAGGGCATGGCCGGCGGCAGGATCGTGCTGAAGCCGCCACGCGCGCGTCGAGCTTCGTCGCGCGCGACACCGTGATCATGGGCAACACCTGCCTGTATGGCGCCACCGGCGGCGAGCTGTATGCCGCCGGGCACGGCCGGCGAGCGCTTCGCGGTGCGCAACTCCGGCGCGCTCGCGGTGGTCGAGGGCACCGGCGATCACTGCTGCGAATACATGACCGGCGGGGTGGTCTGCGTGCTCGGCCGCACCGGCGTCAATTTCGGCGCCGGCTTCACCGGCGGCTTCGCCTACGTGCTCGACATGGAGCGCGACTTCGTCGACCGCTACAACCACGAGCTGATCGACATCCATCGCGTCTCGCCCGAGGGCATGGGCACGCACGTGCAGCATCTGCGCGGGCTCATCGAGCAGCACGTCGAAGCCACCGGCAGCGTCTGGGGCGACGCAGCTGCTCAACGACTTCCGCTCCTACATCGGCCAGTTCTGGCTGGTCAAGCCGAAGGCCGCCGCGATCGATTCGCTGCTCGAGAACCTGCGCCGCGCCGCCTAAAGCGCGCCGCGAATCGCCATGGCCGACAAGACACCTGCAATTCCTGGACATTCCGCGCCGCGACCCGGACAAGATGCCGGTCGAGATCGCGCATCCGGCAGTTTCGCGAGATCTATGCGCCGTACGACGCGAATCGGCGCCGCGCAGCAGGCGGGGCGCTGCCTGTCCTGCGGCAATCCGTTTTGCGAATGGAAATGCCCGGTACACAACTACATCCCCAACTGGCTGGCGCTGTCAACGAGGGCAAGCTGTTCGAGGCGGCGGAGCTGTCGCATCAGACCAATTCGCTGCCGGAGGTGTGCGGCCGCATCTGCCCGCAGGACCGGCTGTGCGAGGGCGCCTGCACGCTGAACGACGGCCTCGGCGCGGTGACCATCGGCGCCATCGAGAAGTACATCACCGACGAGGCGTCTCAAGCCGGGCTGGAGGCCCGGACATGTCGCACGTGCGCCCACCGGCAAGCGCGTGGCGATCATCGGCGCGGGGCCCGCGGGCCTTGGCTGCGCCGACATCCTGGTGCGCAACGGCGTCAAGCCGGTGGTGTTCGATCGCTACGCGCAAGATCGGCGGACTGCTGACCTTCGGCATCCCGCCGTTCAAGCTGGAAAAGGAGGTGGTGGAGAAGCGCCGCGAGATCATGGAAGGCATGGGCGTGGAATTTCAGCTTGGATGTCGAGGTCGGCCGCGACATCGCCTTCGAGCAGCTTGCCGCCGAATACGATGCGGTGTTCCTCGGCATGGGCACCTACAACTACGTCAAGGGCGGCTTCGCCGGCGAGGATCTGCCGGGCGTTCACGAGGCGCTGCCGTATCTGATCTCCAACATCAACCGCGAGCTCGGGCTGCCGACGGCCGGCGCCGATTTCATCGACATGAAGGGCAAGCGCGTGGTCGTGCTCGGCGGCGGCGATACCGGCATGGACTGCAACCGCACCGCGATCCGTCAGGGCGCCGCCAGCGTGACCTGCACCTATCGGCGCGATGAGGACAACATGCCCGGCTCGCGGCGCGACTACAAGAACAGCAAGGAAGAGGGCGTCGACGTTTCTGTTCAATCGCCAGCCCATCGAAATCGTCGGCGTCGATCAGGTGCGAGGGCGTGAAGCTGGTCGAGACGCGCCTCGGGCCCCCGGACCGCGCGGCCGCCGGGTGCCGGAGGTCGTGCCCGGGCACCGAGGAGACCATCGCTGCCGATGCGGTGATCGTCGCGTTCGGCTTTCTGCCGAGTCCGCCCGCTTGGTTTCGAGTCGCAGCGCATCGAGCTTGCACGCGCAATGGACGGGTGCGCGTCTCCGGCGCGCCGCAATCGCGCTTTCAGACCACCAATCCCAAGGTATTCGCCGGCGGCGACATGGTGCGCGGCTCGGATCTGGTGGTGACCGCGGTGTTCGAAGGACGCGAAGCCGCGCAGGGGATCTTGCGGCATTTGGGTTTGCGGGAAGCTTGAGGCGATTGATGCGAAATCAGCGTCGATTTCCAGGTCCGAAAACGGCGAGTATTTGTTCCGGGAAGGGCTAATATAGCCCGATGGAACTCGACTCGAATGCTTGTTATCGCGCCGCCAGGGCGCGCGATCGGCGCTTTGACGGCCGGTTTTACGTCGCCATCACCTCGACACATATTTATTGCCGGCCGATTTGCACGGCGCGTCCAGCCAAGCGCGACAATATGCGCTTTTATTCTCATGCGGCTGCTGCTGAAGGCGCAGGTTTCAGACCTTGTCTGCGCTGCCGGCCGGAAAGGGCGCCCGGATTGGCGCCGGTCGATGCCGTCGAGCCGATTGGTGGGCGCCGCCATCGCCGGCATCGAAGAACATGCGCTCTCCAGTGCGCGGGTTGGAGATCTTGCGGCTTCGCTCGGAATCAGCGACCGGCATCTGCGCCGGATCACTGAAGCCGAACTCGGCGTGTCGCCGATCGAATTGGCGCAAACGCAGCGTTTGCTTTTGGCGAAGCGGCTGTTGCGCGAGACCGCGCTCGATCTCACCGACATCGCCTTCGCAAGCGGCTTCGGCAGCGTGCGCCGATTCAACGCATTGTTCAAATCTCGCTACGGCTTGAGTCCGCGCGCGATTCGCGGCAAATCGATCGACACCGACAGCTTGAGCGTGCAGCTCGAATTCAGGCCGCCGCTCGCCTGGAAGAGTCTGTTGGCTTATTTGCGGCTGCGGGCCATTCCGGGAGTCGAATCGGCGGACGACACGCATTATCGTCGCACCGTGGCCATCGGCGCCGCCAAAGGTTGGATCGCGGTGTCGATGCACGCCGGCGGCGAGGCGCTGAATCTCGAACTCTCGCCGGAGTTGACGCCGGTGATCGGCGCGGTCATTGGCAGGGTCAAGCAATTGTTCGATCTGGGCGCCGCGCCGGATTCGGTGAGCATGGTGCTGCGGCAGGATGACATGCTCGCCGCCACGGTGCGCCGCTTGCCGGGACTGCGCGTCGCGGGGGCTTTCGACGGATTCGAGCTGGCGGTGCGTACCGTGCTCGGACAACAGGTTTCGGTGAAAGGCGCGAGCACCCTTGCCGGACGCTGGGCGCAAGCCTTCGGCGAGCCCATCGCCACGCCTTATCCGGAACTCAATCGTTTGAGTCCCAGCGCGCGAACGCATGGCGCAGATCCCCGCCGAGCAACTCGCGGCGCTGGGCATGGTCGGCGCCCGCGCCCGCTGCTTGATCGGCGCTGGCCGGCGCGGTTGCGGCGCGCAAGGTCGTGCTGGCCTACGCCGCGAATGTCGAAGAGCAGATCGACAATTTGCATGCGCTTGCCCGGCATCGGACATTGGACCGCCAATTACATCGCCATGCGCGCACTGCACTGGCCCGACGCCTTTCCGGCGGGGGACTTGGTGTTGATGCGTGCCGCACGCTCGAATCAGAAGCAGTTGCAACAGCGCTCAGAGGCTTGGCGGCCGTGGCGCGCGTATGCGGCGCATTATCTTTGGCAGTCATCAGGAGTCGCACCATGAACGTATTTTGCTACGTGGACAGTCCCATTGGCCGCTTGATGCTGACCTGCGACGGCACGGCGCTCACCGGCCTGTACATGAATTTATACCGCAACAAACCGAGCAAGCTGCCGGCCCTGGACGATGAGTGGATACAAAATGCCACCATCGATCCGTTGCCGGCCGCCGCACGGCAGTTGAAAGAATATTTCGCCGGCAAGCGGCGCGAATTCAATCTGCCTTTGCGCATGGCGGGCACGGAGTTTCAACAGCGCGTCTGGCGCGAGCTGACAAAAATTCCTTTCGGCGAAACCCGCAGCTACGGTCAGCTTGCGAAGCGCTTGAACAATCCCAACGCCTCGCGCGCGGTCGGGCTGGCAAACGGCCGCAATCCGATCGCCATCATCGTTCCCTGCCATCGGGTGATCGGCGCCGATGGTTCGCTGACCGGTTTCGGCGGCGGCATCGACCGCAAAGAGTGGCTGCTGAGCCATGAGGGCCGTCCCGGAACCCGGGCCCTGCCTCTGGGCGATTCGGCAAGTCCAGGGGTCGCGGCTTGAAATATCCTGCTTAGATCAGCGGCAGCGTGATGCTGAAGATCACGCCGCTGCCATCGTCGCGGTTCGCCGCCACCGCGGAGCCGCCATGAAATTCGGCGATGAGCCGCACGATGTACAAGCCCCAGGCCGAAATGCGGCTTGTCGTCGCCGCCCTCGCGCTGCTCGAACAACGATTCGAACAGGCGGCCCATCAGTGCTTCCGGGATGGGGGACCGTCGTTGGCGACGCTGCAGCGAATAATTCGCCTGCACGCGCTGCCAGGCGCACCGATGACCGTGCCTGCCGGCGGGCAAAAATCCACCGCATTCTCGATGAGCTTGTCGAGCAGCTGGACGATCAGATCGGGCGCGCCGCAGGACAAAGCAGGCATCTTCCGGCGTTCGCAGCGCGAAATGGGTGCCGGGAAAGCCGTCGCGATAAGCGGCCACGGCGGAAATCAACAAGTCACGCAGGTCGAAATTCACCCGCTCCGACTGTTTGATGCTTTCCTCGACCCGCGCCGCCGCGCCCAGGGCGCTCAAGATCGATTGCAGGCGCTGGGTTCCTTCGCGGGCGCGCGTGATGTAGCGGCGTTGATCGTCGCGCAGGCCTTCCGACTCGAGATTGTCCAGCGAAGAGCGCACGATGGTGAGCGGCGTGCGCAGCTCATGCGACGAGCTTGCCGCCCAAGGTGCGCAGATATTGCGCATGTTCATTCAATCGCGCCAGCAGCCTCTCGAAGCCGCGCGCCAGAGCGCCGATTTCATCCGCGCTTGCCGATTCCGGCATGCTCAAGCGAATTCTTCCATCGCTGCCCACCGCAGTATCGGCGGCATCGCGCAGCCTGCCGATGCGCGAGCTCAACCAGGTGGCGAAGGCGAACATGACGATCACCGCGAGCGGCGGTCGCGATCAGAGTGAGGTTGAACAAGCGGCTCAGCGCGCGGTCGCGCAGCGCCAACAGTTGATCCGCCGGCCTGCTCCAGAACGACCGCGCCGTGCAGGCGGCCGTCGATCACGATCGGCGCAGCCGCGGTCAAGAGCATTCTGGCGTCGATCGCCGCAGCACCCACTGCGCGTGCGGGCGTCCATCGAGGGCCGAGCTGACGCTCGCGCCGCTCAAATGATCCGGCGCGGTGGCCAGCCTCGGCAAGTCGGCGGTGTCGACGCGTCAAGAAATAGCGATACCAAATGGGTTCGGACGCCTCGGCTTCGCCGCGCTTTTTCGACTCCACGGTGCCGGCCGTGCCCAGCTTCAGCGCGTTGGCATCGATGACGGTGGCGCGGGTGCCGTCGCCGATGAAGCTCTCGAGCAACGTAGTCGAGGCCCGCGGTTGGGAAAAATAGCCGGCCGCCTTCGGTGCTGTCGGCCCTTGAAGCCGGCCTTTCCTTTGCCGCGGCCATCCTGCGCCTCGATCCACAGATGCCGGCCGACAAAGCTCAACGGAATGCGCACCTCCAAGTGGTAGCCGGCCGCCGTCTGCAGCCAAAAAGCCTGAATGCGGGTTTCCGCCACGACTTGGTCGGTGCCGTCCTCGCCCTTGACCGCGCTCTGCGCGGCAATCAGCCCCGGCGCATCCGTTCCGAAAAAATAATCCTTCCGTCCGTTGGGGCCGTCCAGCGCCAGATTGACCCGATCGAAGCGATCCGTGTCCGGGTGCACATTCAAGGGCTGGGCATCGAAATGCGAATCGCGGACTTCAGATGAACAGATACAGGAAGCCCTCGGTCGAGCCGGCCTGAGCGCGCGCGTGATACCCGGTGCTCGTCGGCAGGGGAGTCGGCTCGGCCGGGACGTCCCAGTCCTCGCGATAGCCGTCGAGCAGCGGCTGCGTCGCCAACGGGATAGACGTACATATCGCCCGCGCCGGCGGAAAAAGCCTGTGTATCGGCGACATCGTGGAACACCCGCTGCGGTTGGGCGGACAGGGCGTTGGCGATGGTGCCGGCGCTCGCCAACAAGCGATTGCTCCTGGGAGCTGCGCAGTGCGGTCTCGAGTTCGCGGGCGTATTGGCAGCCGGCCCACGGCAGCACCAGGGTGGTGAGCGCGACGATCAGCAGTTGGAATCGGATGCTCACTCGACCCAGCGATAACCCATTCCATAGACGGTCTGGATGGCATCGAAGGCCGGCATCGACCTCGATGAAACTTGCGCCGCAGCGCTTGATGTGCGAGGTGATGGTGTTGTCGTCCAGTACCACGTTCGCGGCATCCATCAATTGCTGGCGGTTCTTGACGTGGCCCGGGTTCTTCGCCAGGGCATGGACGATCCAAAACTCCGTGAGCGATCAGCGTGACCGGCAGCGCCGTTCCAGGTCGTCTGCATTTTCTCGGCGTCGATCGACAAAGCGCCCGCGGCGCACGATTTCGCGCCGCATTGTCCGGACGGCGCAGCGCATCGATGCGCCGGAACAGGGCCGCGACGCGCGCCGCCAGGTGCGGCAGGCTCACGTCCTTGGTGAGAAAGTCGTCCGCCCCCAGCCGCAAGCCCGGACACCGCATCCAATTCGCTGTCCCTGGCGGTCAGAAAGATGATCGGCAGTTCCGCGGACAGCGCGCGCAAATCGCGGCACAGGTCGAAACCGCCTTCGGCCTCGTCCTCCAACGAGATGTCGATGATGGCAAGGTCGGGCAGGCGGGTGCTGAAGGCCTGCATGGCCGTGCGTGCGGTTGCCGTAGGTCTTGACCGAATAGCCGTGGCGCGCCAGTGCCGCGGCGTAATTTTCGCGCAAAGCCGGCTCATCCTCGACGATGGCAATCTGCTTTTTCACGCGCTGAATCATAGCTGAAGCCGGCTCGGAGTTTCGGCGCCCGCAGAGGCGCTGCCACGATTGGTCATAATTGGCCCGCGCTGCGCCCGATTCGCGGCGCTAAAGACCCGCGTTTTCCCCGGCACACTGGCCTCGAATCGAAGAGGAGAGAGCCCCATGCCCAACACACGTTCAACCCTGCGGCAACCCAGCGGCGCGTTCTGGTCGGCGCGGCGCGAAGCATCGCTGAACTGGCTGGCGCTCGGACTGCTGCTCGCAGCCTGGAATGCCACGGACAACGATGCGGCCGCCAACGCCCGCCCCAAGCCGGCAGCGTTGCGCAGCCATCCGCATGTCTCGGTGCGGGCGGCGCACCGGCTTGCGTCCTTTGAACCGTGACGGAGCGCTGTTGCAAGGCATCGTCACAGTATTGTCATCCGCCGCGTACCTCTAATGCAGCGAGCGCATGCTGGCCGTCGAACGTCAATAAACACATCTTGATTGTCGATCGGGACGTCGCAACAGTCGAGCCGTTGCGCGAACGGCTGAGGCAAACCGGCTTCACGGTGCTGGCCATCACCGATGGAGCAGCGGCTGCGGCGATGATCGCGCAGCGTCCGCCGCAGTTGATCATCGTGGACTGGAACATGCCGGGCCTCGCCGCGCTCGAGTTGATCGATCGGGTCCGCGCGGCGCGCCGCCTGCGACCTGTGCGGCTCATCATCGTGTCCGATCTCGCCGCAGAAAACGACGTCGTTTCCGGCCTGAATCTGGGAGCCGACGACTACATTACCAAGCCCTTCTCCGTGCGCGAGGCAGCCGCCAGAATCAATGCAGTGCTGCGTACCTTTCCCAACGACGGCGATCGCGCCGACCCGGGTTTCGACCGCCTGATGCTCAATACCTCGACCAATCGCGTGACCGCTCGAGGGCTGCCGCTGAACGTGCGCGGCGCGGAATATCGATTGCTGGAATTTCTGATGTCGCATCCCGGACGCACCTTCAATCGCGCGCAACTGGTCGCGCAGGTTTGGGCGGGCGATAACGACATCGACGAGCGCACGGTCGATGTCAATGTCCAGCGCCTGCGAAAAATGCTCGCCAAGCCCGGATATGAAAACTGCATTCAAACGGTACGGGGATTTGGATATCGATTCGATCGAGAGATAAGTCACATTTCTACTGTTTCACGCGACGTTCCACGGCTAAGCCTCTTTTTTGTAAGCAAATCTTCTCTTCCGAGTCACGCTTTCGTAACAACGAATCGCGAAGGTGACGGGTAACGAGTCTGACATTTGGGAGAGACCTGATGGACCGCAACCCCCCGACGCTGCGATTGCGCACCGTTTTCATTTCGGACATTCATCTGGGATTCAAAGGATGCAGCGCCGATTTGCTGCTGGATTTCCTGCATTACGTCGAAATGGATACGCTTTTCCTGGTCGGCGACATCATCGATGTGTGGAGCATGCAAAGATCGATGTTCTGGCCGCAATCGCACAACAACGTGCTGCGCACGATTTTGGGGAAAGCCAAGCGCGGCACCAAGGTCATTTTCGTGCCCGGCAATCACGACGAAGTGTTTCGTGAATTCGACGGCGCGGTATTCGGCAACCTGGAAATTCACAGCGAGTACGTGCATCGCGGCGCGGACGGCAAACGGATGCTGGTGCTGCATGGCGACGAATTCGATAGTGTCGTGAAATGCAGCCCCTGGCTCGCAAAGTTGGGCAGCAACATTTATGACGTGCTGCTGGCCGCAAATCCTTACATCAACTGGGTGCGTCGCAAGCTCGAACTGCCGCATTGGTCGCTGGCCTCGTACCTCAAGAATACGGCCAAAACCGCGGTGCAATACATCGGCAGCTTCGAGGATGCGGTGGCGCAGGCGGCGCGCAAGCGCGACGTCGATGTCGTCGTTTGCGGCCACATCCACCGTGCCGAGATGCGCGACATCAACGGTATTTTGTATTGCAATGACGGCGATTGGGTGGAAAGTTGCACATCGTTGGTCGAAGACATGAACGGCCAATTACGGCTGATCGATTGGCCCAAGCTGCGTGCCGAAGCGCACGCCATGGCGTCCCTGCCGATTGGGCAGGCGGCCTGAGAGGCGGATGAAATGAACGATGTCCTCGATGGCTGGAGTTCGCCATGGCGCGCCTTGCACAAGAGCCTGGCGGCGGGCGCGCCCGATGCCCAAGGGCAGCAGCCCCCGGTGCCGGGCGGCAACTCTTGGCTTAGGCAAGCACGCGCCGCGGCAGATGCAACCCGTGCGAGGCGCGAGCACACGACCGAAAATTAGAACAACCGCCTGTCCTTCAATCGTCATATTGGCGAGGCAGGATCGTGACTCAACCATTGGGAGGAATTACCGATGAGCAGTCTCGATCTGGAACTTGACGGCCGAATGGATGACTTGGAACTCGAATGGCGCGAGGCACGCGAGGCCTGCATCGTAGCGCGCGCAGAATACCTGGCGCTGGGAGCTAATCTTGACGCGAACTCCGCCGCCATCGAGATTGCCCGCGAGCGACTGCGGCGCGCGGAAGTCGCGGAGGCACGGATATTCGCCAAGCTGGAATTGCTCGAAAACAGCATGCTCGGTCTCAGTTGATGGGACTCTGCGTGGTAGATCGCGAATCAGGCTCCGACGCGCAATTGATCGAACGCCGCTGGTTCGCGTTGCTGTCCGCCATCAGAAGCTTGCAGGGCGAGTGCGCTATTTTGCTCGAGGCCTCGAAATTGGCCGATATCGCCTGGCGACGCGCCTGCGTGCAATTGGCGGAATTCGAGACGCTGCGCGATGCACTCGAAGAGCAAATGACGGCGCGGCTGTCCTTGGCGGTGACGCCGACGACGCGGTTTAGGCCTGAGGCAAGAAGCGGATTCCGAGCCGCCGGTAAACATTAGCCAGCAGCCACAGCGGTCCGATCAGCAGAAATTGCACATCCTTGAAAAAGGACGGGCGCTTCTTTTCTATGGCATGACCGATGAACTGGCCGATCCACGCCAGCACGAACAGCGAGACGCAGATCAGCCACAATGGGGCGAAGCCGTCGCGATTCACGGCATCGACGGACCACAATGCGAGCAGCAGCAGCGGAAGGATGCCGAGCGCGAGCCGGATCGACAACAGCGCGTAGTAAATGACCGCGCACAGCGTGATCACGGTCGCCCAGTTTGCGAAGGGGACGGCGCCGCGAATGGCGCCGGGAAAGGGCGTAATCCACAAGAGGCCGACAACGCACCACAGAATGACCGGCACACAGACCCAATGCAGGGCCTCATTGGTCGGGTTGCGATGGCTCGAGCCGTATTCGTCCAGCCACTGTGCGGCGGTACGCATGAAAACGACGCTATGCCCTTATCGCCGGCAACTCAAATACGCTGCTATGGCAGCCCCTTGACGTTATTCGGCCGGTTATTGAGTTGGTCGAGCTCGCGCTGCTGCTGCGCCTCCATCTTATCGAGCTGGTCCGCGGTGAAACAGGTGGTGTCGCGCTGGATACGCGAGGCCGTCTGCCAATTCGACCGGCAGAACAGCTGCTGGCCGTCCTTGTCGATGACCTTGAGATTGAGATTTCTGGCGAGCGCCAATCGCTGCGCGTCGCTGGCGGCGATGGCACCGCCGCTCGAAGCAGTCTGTGGATTGCTCGGCTGGCTTGCGCAGCCGGCCGCCAGAATCGCCGTCAGTACGATGAGTGCACGCATGCGGACTTCCCTTGCTTTGAACGAATCCCAAGGCCTAGCGTAGCGCAAATCCTTAAGCGGCAGCCATCAAGCCCTTCAGCTTGCTGATGGCATTCGACTCCACCTGGCGCACGCGCTCGGCGGAAATGCCGTATTCATCGGCCAATTCATGCAAGGTCGCCTTGTCGTCGGTCATCCAGCGCCGTTTCAAGATGCTGCGGCTGCGTTCATCGAGCTTCTCCAGCGCCATCTCCAAGCGATCGCTTGCGTCCTCCGCCCACTCCTCACGCTCGACTTCGAGCGCGGGGTCGGCATTGGTGGCCGGCAGATACATGGCCGGCGAGTAGGCCTCTTCCTCATCGCTTTCCGGAGTCGGATCGAACGACATGTCGCGCGCCGACAGACGCTGTTCCATCTCGCGCACATCGGCCACGTCGACGCCGAGATCGCGCGCGACGGCCGCGGTTTCAGCCTCCGACAGCCACGCCAAATTCTTCTTCATCTTGCGCAGATTGAAGAACAGCTTGCGTTGCGACTTGGTCGTAGCCACCTTCACCAGCCGCCAATTGCGCAACACGTACTCGTGGATCTCGGCCCGGATCCAGTGCACCGCGAACGACACCAGGCGCACGCCGACACCCGGGTCAAAGCGCTTCACCGCCTTCATGAGTCCCACGTTGCCCTCTTGAACCAAATCGCCCATGGGCAAGCCATAGCCCAGGTAGCCGCGCGCAATGTGCACGACGAATCTTAAGTGCGACAGCACCAGTTGCCGGGCCGCGTCCAAATCGGCCTCGGAACGGAATTTCACCGCCAGCGCGACTTCATCTTCCTTCGACAGAACCGGGATCTGGGATACGCGGTCTATGTAAGAGTCCAAGCTCCCCACGGGACCCGCGAACACCATTCCGGTTTGTTTAGCGACTAAAGCAGTCATTTAATTCCTACCTCCGATCAAATCTTTCCTTCCAACTTTGGAGTGGATTATAGCACTCCAGGGGTTAGAGTGCTAAAGCCGCGCCGAGTTCTGCGCGACAGCAAAGTATTTAAAAACATATACTTATGCCGGTTCGATCGCTCGGATATGGCGCGTTGCAGCAAGCCAGGATCCGAGCCAGGACAGCGCCACCGAGAGCCCCAACACGCGCGGCTCCCGTGAGAACTTTCAACCCCTGGAGGCTGAAGGTGCTGCCGTACAAAAAGGCCAACTGTGCAACCGGCCGCGCCAGCACCACCGAGGCCACGGCGACCAGCATCAAGGCCAGCACACCACCGCCCAAGCCATACCAGACGCCGGTGTAGAGAAAGGGCCGGCGGGTGAAGCCGTCCGAAGCACCCACCAGTTTCATGACCTCGATTTCGGGGCGCCGGTTCAATATATCCAATCGAATGGTGTTGCTGACGATGAGCACGATGCCGAGGCCCAACAGGCCGCCGGTGAGCAGAACCACCCGGCGCAGCAGATCCAACATGGCGTGCAGCCGCTTCACCCATTCGGTGTCGATCTGCACGGTTTGCACACCGCTCATGGCGGCAATCGCACCCTTGAGAGATTCGGTTCCCTGCGGGGTGCTTGCGCCGAGCGTTGGCGTCACCACCAGGGTGTCGGGCAGCGGATTGTCGTCCAAGGCGTCGAGTGCCGCGCCGAAACCTGAGCCGCTGCGAAACTCGGCGAGCGCTTGCTCGGCGGTGATGAGGCGGACGCTGGCGACATCGCCGCGTTGACGGAGCTGCCTTGCGAGCGCCTGAGCCCGCGCAGCGCCGGCCTTCTTATCCATGTAGACCGACAGGTCATAGGCTTCGTTCCAATTTCCGGTGGCGCTGCGGGCGTTTTGCAACAGCAGGCTCAAGAAAAGGGGCAGGGCGAGGGCCACGGCAATGACCCCCATGGTCATCATCGCCGCCAACGGTTGCTGCACGATGCGGCCCAGCGAGCCGATCAGCACCTGGGCGTGACGCGAAAAATAAGCGCCGACGCTCATGCTTCCTGCCCGACGACGCGCCCCGCGCTCAAGACGATGCGTCTCGCACCGACTTGCTCGATGAGATGCACATCGTGGCTTGCGACCACCACGGTCACACCGACTTCGCTGAAGCGCTTGAAGAGCTTCATGATCTCGAGCGCGAGTTCGGGATCCAAATTGCCGGTCGGCTCATCTGCAATGAGCAGCATCGGTTTCGCGACCACCGCTCGCGCGATGCCCACCCGCTGCTGCTCGCCGGTCGAGAGTTCCAAGGGCAGCGACTTCTCCCTGCCCAACAGACCGACTTGATCGAGCGCCGCCCGCACGCGTTTGTCGATCTCGCGCCGCGCCACGCCGGCGATCACCAGAGGCAATGCCACGTTATCGGCCACCGGCCGGTCATGCAGCAGCTTATGATCCTGGAACACCACCCCGATCTGACGCCGAAAATGCGCTATGCCGCGCGGCTTCACGCCCGAGGTATTCTGGCTGTTGACGATCACCTGGCCGCGGCTGGGCCGCTCGATCAGTGCGATGAGCTTGAGAATGCTGCTCTTGCCGGCCCCGGAATGGCCGGTCAAAAAAGTCAGCGCGCCGCTCTCGATGGTGAACGTCACCCCCGCCAGAGCCTCGCGGCCGTTCGGATAGCGCTTGAAAACCTGGTCGAAGCGAATCATGCGGCCGCGTCGCGCGGTTCCGATTTCAACAGGGCGGAAACGAATTCCGCTGCATTGAAGATGCCGAAGTCCTCCGCCTGCTCGCCGACGCCGATGAAGCGAATGGGAATTTTCAGTCGCTGTGCGATGGCGAGCACCACGCCGCCCTTGGCGGTGCCGTCCAGTTTGGTGATGACCAATCCCGTGACGCCCAGCCCCTTGTTGAATTCTTCGGCTTGCGCCACGGCATTTTGGCCGATCGTACCGTCGAGCACCAACAGCACCTCATGCGGCGCGCCGGGGTCCAAACGCGCGAGCACGCGCTTGATCTTCTTGAGCTCGTCCATCAAATGGGTCTGCGTGTGCAGTCGGCCCGCCGTATCGGCGATCAGCACGTCGATATGGCGCGCGCGTGCCGCGTTCAGGGCGTCGAAGATCACGGCGGCGGGTTCGGACCCGGATTGCTGCGCCACGACCGGCACATTGTTGCGCGCCGCCCAGACCTCCAATTGTTCGCGCGCCGCCGCGCGGAAAGTATCGCCGGCAGCGAGCATGACGCTCTTGCCCTCGGCGAGCAGCCGCGCGCTCAGTTTGCCGATCGTGGTGGTCTTGCCGGCGCCGTTGATTCCCACCACCAAAATCACAAAGGGCTTGGCGGCGGGATCGATCACCAGCGGCTTTTGCACCGGCGTCAAGATTTGCGACATCGCCTCCTGCAGCGCCTCGAGCAGTGCATCGACATCGCCCAGTTCCTTTCGCGCCACGCGCCTGCGCAACTCGTCGAGGATTTTCGCCGAGGCCTCCACCCCGACATCGGCCATGATCAACCGCGTTTCCAGGTCATCCAAAATCTCGGCGTCGATCTTGCGGCCCGGCAACAGCTCCGCGATATCGGTGGTGAGCCACGCGGGACCCTGATTCAGCTTGGCGCGCAGCCGCTTGAAAAACCCGCGCACGCCGGGGCGTTCGGCTTCATGTGTCATAGGAAAGGTATGATACCGGCTGTGGCAACTTCCAAGAGCGATTTACCGGCGCCGACCGGCCGCAATTCGGTGCGCATCATCGCCGGCACGTGGCGCGGCCGCCGCATTCACTTTCCCGACATGCCCGCCCTGCGTCCGACACCGGACCGCGTCCGGGAAACATTGTTCAATTGGCTGCAGCACTCCATAGCCCAAGCTCGGGTGTTGGATCTGTTCGCCGGGTCGGGCGCCCTGGGATTGGAGGCGCTGTCGCGCGGCGCCCGGGAAGCGGTGTTTGTCGAGCAATTCCCGGTGGCTGCGCGCGCTCTGCAGGAGCAGCTGGTGCGTCTCGGCGGGGCTGCCAGAGGGCGCATCTTGGAGATGGGCGCCGCCCGCTTCTTGCGCACGCCCGGCGCGCCCTTCGATGTCGCGTTTCTCGATCCGCCCTTTGGCACGAACGCCCTGGCCGAGTACATTCCACTTCTCGATGCCGGCAACTGGCTCAACGCCGGCGGTTTGGTCTACCTGGAGAACGAGCGCGCCGCGGGCATCCCGCCATTGCCCGGCCGCTGGGAATTGCTCAAATCGAAGTCGGCGGGCGAGGTGGGGTATCATTTGGCGCGCGTCAACGGACGGATATAGCCAAATGCACAAAAGAAATGCCGTCTACCCCGGGACTTTCGATCCGATCACCAACGGTCACACCGACCTGGTGCGCCGCGCCGCTTCGATCTTCGATCGAGTGGTGGTGGCGATCGCAGCCAATCCGAACAAAGCGCCCATGTTCACGCTCGAGCAGCGGGTCGACATGTCGCGCCGCGTGCTCGCCGACGTGCACAATGTCGAAGTGAAAGGGTATGTGGGACTCACCACGGACTTCGCCCGGCAAAACGGACTGTCGGTGATCGTTCGCGGGCTGCGCGCCGTCTCCGACTTCGAATTTGAATTTCAGCTCGCTAATATGAGCCGGCACCTGACCCCGGAAATCGAATCAGTCTTCATGACCCCGCAAGAGCAATACACATTCATATCATCGACGTTGGTGCGGGAAATCGCGGTTCTGGGCGGCAACGTCTCCGAGTTCGTGCATCCCATTGTGGAAATCGAACTGAAGCGGCATCGCAAACTTTGATCGCGCGGACCACACCTCGCGCATGGCGTGTCGCCGGCCTGCTGTGGGCGGGGCTCGCGCTCGCGATCATTGCCGGCAACGCGCCCGCCGCCCGAGCCGACGCAGCTCGTGTAACCGACGCGGCGCGTACAGCCGCTGCGCACAAAGCCGCCATCGCCAGCGCCTATCCGCTCGCGAGCCAGGCGGGTCAGGAAATTCTCGAGGCGGGCGGCAACGCCTTCGATGCCGCAGTGGCGGTGGCCGCGGCGCTCGCCGTGGTGGAACCCACCAGCTCAGGGTTGGGCGGCGGCGGATTCTTCCTGCTGCACCGTCAATCCGACGGGTTTGAAACCATGGTCGATGCGCGCGAGAAGGCGCCGGGCGCCGCCTCCCGCGACATGTACTTGGACAAAGCGGGCAATGAGATCCCCAACAGCTCCACCAGCGGGCCCTTGTCGTCGGCGATCCCCGGGGAGCCCGCGGCATTTGAATATTTGGCGCGCAAATACGGCAAGCTGCCGCTGAAGCAAAGCTTGCAGCCGGCGATCCGCCTGGCGCGGGAAGGCTTTCCGCTGTATCTGCGCATGCAGTATGCGATCAAGGCGAAACGCGAAATTTTGGCGCGTTCGCCCGATGCCGCGAAGGTGTTTTTGACGGCCGACGGCAACGTGCCCGAGATCGGCGCCATCATCAAGCAGCCGGAGCTGGCCAAGACCCTCGAGGCGATCGCAGCCCAGGGCGCTCGAGGGTTTTATGAGGGCCGCGTTGCCCAGAATCTCGTCGCCGGGGTACGGGCGGGCGGCGGCATCTGGACGCTCGAGGATCTGAAGAATTACCGCGTCGCCGAACGCAAACCGTTGGTCGGCGAATACCATGGCGCGCGCATCGTGACGGCATCGCCGCCCTCGTCGGGCGGCATCGCGATCATCGATTCGCTCAACATCCTGGCAGGTTTCGATTTTCACGACGTGGATTCCGCTACGCGCAAGCATCTGATCATCGAGGCGATGCGCCGGGCCTATCGCGACCGCGCGATTTATCTGGGCGATCCGGATTTCATCAAGATGCCGCTGCGGCAACTGACGAGTGTCGACTACGCTGCCGGACAGCGCAGCAGCATTCGCGCCGACAAGGCCATGCCGTCCGACTTGTTGCCCGGCATCGAGTCGGAGCCCAAAGGCATGAACACGACGCACTTTTCCGTGCTCGACGCCGCGGGAAACAGGGCCGCCGTCACGATCACGGTGAACCTGTTCTTCGGCAGCGGCTTCATGCCGGCCGGAACCGGCGTACTGCTCAACGATGAAATGGACGATTTTTCCACCAAGCCCGGCCGGCCCAACGTCTTCGGGTTGATCGGCAACACGGCCAATTCGATCGCACCCAATAAGCGAAGCCTGTCGAGCATGTCGCCCTCGTTCGTGGAGACTCCCAAAGGCATGATGATCATCGGCTCGCCGGGCGGCAGTACCATCATCAGCCAGGTGCTGCTCGGAATCTTGAACTACGTGGACGGCATGAGCGCGGCGGATATCGTCAAGTATCCGCGCTACCATCACCAATATCTGCCCGACGAAGTCATGTATGAGCAGGGTGCGCTCACCGGCGATGAAATTACGCAGCTTGAGTCCATGGGACACAAGCTGCGCCTGTCGAGCCGTCAATGGGGCAACATGCAAGTGATCACCTGGGATTTCGCCAACGCAAAAGTCGAAGCGGCTTCAGATCCGCGCGGCGAGGGCGAGGGACTGGTTTACTAGAAAATCGGGCTAGCGCTGGCAGGTGGCGCACCAATACGTGGAGCGCTGGCCTTGCGTGAATTGCCTGACCGGCGACTTGCACACCCGGCATCGCTCACCCGCGCGTTCGTAGACAAATAATTTCTGGCGAAAATATCCCGGCAGGCCGTCCGCATTGACGTAGTCGCGCAGCGTCGTACCGCCGATCTTGATGGCGGCCTTGAGCACCGCCTTGATGGCCGCCGATAACTTGTCGGCCTGCGCCCGCGTCAGCCGGCGAGCCGCACGCCGCGGCGCAATGCCCGCGCGGAACAGCGCCTCGCTGGCGTAAATATTGCCGACCCCGACGACCAGCTGTGAGTTCATGATGAGCTGTTTGATGGCGACGGCGCGTTTGCGCGTGACACGGAACAGGTACGCGCCGTTGAACGCGGCGCTCAACGGCTCCGGCGCCAATTTGCTGAGGAGCGGGTGCTTCGCCGGATCCTCGCGCGTCCAAATGAGACTGCCGAAACGCCGCGGGTCGTGAAAGCGCAGGGCCTGGCCGCTCTGGAGAATCAGGTCCCAATGATCATGCGGTTTGGACGGCGTCTTGCGGCCGACGAGACGCAAACTTCCGGACATGCCCAGATGCACGATGAGCGCGCCGCTCTCGAGCAGCAGGATCAAGTATTTGGCGCGCCGCTCGACGCTCAAGACCCGCCGGCCTCGAACCGACGCTTCCAGATCCGCCGCAATGGGCCAGCGCAGACGGCGATCGCGGACGATCAGCTCGATGACGCGCTGGCCGACGAGCGCCGGCGCGATGCCGCGTCGCGTGGTTTCTACTTCAGGAAGCTCGGGCAGCTTCGCCGAAGCCTATTTGATCTTCGATTCTTTGTAGGCGACGTGCTTGCGCACCACGGGATCGAATTTCTTGGTCTCGAGCTTGTCCGGATGCAGGCGCTTATTCTTGGTGGTCGTGTAGTAATGACCGGTGCCGGCGGAAGAAACCAATTTGATTTTGTCGCGCATGTGCGGCCCCCTTAAACCTTGATGCCCTTGGCCCGTAAGTCCGCGACCACGACGTCCACGCCGCGCTTTTCAATGGTTCGCAATCCGCGTGTGCTTACCCGCAAGCTGACGAAACGCTTCTCCGATTCCAGCCAAAAGCGGTGACTATGCAGATTGGGCAGAAAGCGGCGGCGCTTGCGATTGTTCGCGTGCGACACCGTATTACCCGTTTTGGGGCCTTTGCCCGTGACTTGGCAAACTCGCGACATGGCTAAAAACCTTTGAAATGGAAGCTTTGAGAGAGCCGCGCTTTATACCAGGGTCGATACGCTGCGGCAATAGCGTCAGCCAAATAAGAGGCCAAATTCAACGAGTTGCGCGCTGCCGGCGCCGCCGGCTAGTGTTCCCAATGGCCCGGTACATACCGCCACTGCGTGCCCATTGCTTCCCACTGATCGGGGATCCAATGTGCCTTGCCATGCTCGACGATCCAGCTTCCCGATACCCATCGGTAAGCCCGCCCATTCCAATCCCAATGTCCCGCCGCCCACACATAGCCATCGCGGTGACCCACGTTTTCGGCCCGGGGCGGGGGCGGCGCCGCGTCGGCGATGATCTCGGCGGCCATGGCGGGAGCTGCGCGCAGCAGCAAGATGCCATCGGCAAAACATACGGCAGCTAACAAGGCGAAGCGGGCGAGGTTCATGACCGGTTCCTCCATTGACCATACGATCTGAACGAATCATATGCTTATCGTATGATTTGTCAATACAGAAATAAGTCAAATGATCGGCAGTTCCGCGGTGACTGGGATTTAGCCCGCTCGGGCAAGAACGCGAACACCCGCCAAATAGGCGCGGGCAAAGGCCCCGACTTCCTGCTCCATTTGCGCCGTGGTCTCGCTGCGGGTGGCAAGAGGCGCGCTGCCGAAATACAGCGCGCGCGCCAATTGCTCGGCATTGCGCTTGAGGTCCGGGTCGTCTGCCATGGCGGCGCGAAGCATGTCGAGCATTTCCAGATCGAGATTCGCGAATATTTCGCCGGCCATGCTGTGCGTGTAAGTCAGCAATTCGGTGGCATGCGGCGAGGCGCGTACGAGTGTGAATACGGGGCGATGTTTCGCGACCATGGCGTCGGCCAGCCGCTCATCCAAGGGGGTGTCAGGCTTCGCCAACGCTTGCTCGACGGAGCCGCGCAAAATGCGCGCCATGCGCGCGCAAACGGCCATGTAGAGTTCGTCCTTGTTCTTGAAGTAGCTGTACAGCGTCGCCTTGGCCACATTGGCTTCGCGCGCCACCAACTCCATCGTGACGGCTCGAAAGCCGATCTTTTTGAACAATTCTTCGGCCGCTCGAATCACGCGCTTGTAACGCGCGTTTTCGTCGATCAGCGTGTCTTGCCCCCAGCTGGACATGAACGAATCATACGGCAACTGTGCGAATTGCCCTAGCCGTGTCTTTGACGCGCGCCAATGCAATACGCGAATACATCGATTGTCCCAGCCCGTGCTCGCCCTTCGGATCGTATCTCGCAGCGGACTCGCTGCCGGTCAGGTCTTCCACGAGATCGAGTCCGCAGGCCGCGAGATTTGCCGCCAATGCCGCAGGATCGAAGCCCGACAGGAACGGCTCGCCCAGCGCGGCGACGCGTTGCTGCAGTTCGCGGAACGATTCCGACTGTGCTTGAAAAACGCGTTCATCGAGGTAGGTGAAAACCACCTCGCTCCCGGCCGGGCTGCAAGAGGCGATCGAGCGCAAGGTCGCAAGATTGGCCTCGCGGGTCAGATACATCGTTACGCCGAGCCACGAGAAAAATGTCAATCGACCGGTCTCGAAGCTTGAACGCGCAAGCGCGGCGGCAACGCTCTCTTGGGACAAATCCGCCGCGATGAAGTGCACCGAATCGGACAACGCGATTCCGCAGGCAGCAATTTGTTCCAGCTTCAGCTTCTGCGTCGCCGGGAAGTCGATCTCAAAAATCTGCAGATCCACGGCAAATTCAGGGAGCCTTAACGAGAAACTGTCGAAGCCCGCGCCGATCAACACGTACTGCTGAATGCCCCGGGATACGCCGGCTTGCAACGCGTCTTCGGTGTAACGGGTCCGCATGATGACATTCCCGTAGGACCGGCTGCGCATCAGCGATTCGTCAAGTGTCGCGTTCGACGGGGCCAGCGCTCGCTTCACGGTTTCAGGCACCAGCCGGTCGCCCCAAGGATCATCGATCACGGGATGCGGATCGAGCCGCGTATGCGCCGCACGCATCAGCGATGTCGCGAGCGCGGTTCTGCTGGGTGCCGGGTTTTCCATGTTATGTCCGCGTCGAAATCGAATATCTTACGTGCGGCGCCTACCCTACGTAACACGGTGCAGCGCCAACGCGCCCGTGTCTTTCGTTGGACCAACCGACTAGACTCCTGCATCCAACGAGGGAACCTCATGATCGTAGGCGAAGCACGAGAGCTCAAGCGCAGTATCGGCAATCGGCAATTGAGCATGATCGCGATCGGGGGCGCGATCGGCACGGGCCTGTTCTTTGCCAGCGGCGCTGCCATCGCGCAAGCGGGTCCGGGCGGCGCGTTGCTGGCGTACTCCACCATGGGACTTGCCGTCTATTGCATGATGCAGTCCTTGGGCGAGATGGCGACGCAGTTGCCGATACCCGGGTCGTTCGAAGCCTATGCGGAACGCTTCGTCGATCCCTCGCTGGCCTTCGCGGTCGGTTGGAATTATTGGTTCAGTTGGGCCATTACCCTCGCCGCGGAGTTGGTTGCCGGCGCGCTCATCGTGCAATTTTGGTTTCCGCATTCGAATTCCGCCTATTGGGCCATGGGATTTTTCGCGGTCCTGCTGGCCTTGAATCTGCTGTCGGTGAAAGCGTACGCCGAGGCTGAATACTGGTTCGCCGGCATCAAAGTGGTGACGGTGATCATCTTCGTGGCGGTTGGCTTCCTGATGATCGCGGGCATGTTCGGCAATCACAGCAGCGGATTTCACAACTGGGCTTTGAGCGATCCGAAAGCCGGCACGCACGCGCCGTTCGTCGGCGGATTCACCTCCATGCTCACCGTGTTCCTGGTGGCCGGGTTTTCCTTCCAAGGCACCGAGGGAGTGGGTCTTGCCGCCGCCGAAACCCAGGATCCCGCCAAGAACGTGCCGAAGGCGATTCGCAGTGTCTTCTGGCGCATCCTGCTGTTCTACATCGGTGCCATCTTCGTGGCCGGCACGTTGATTCCCTATACGGATCCGAATTTGCTCAATGCCGATGAAAGCCACATCGCCTACTCCCCCTTCACCATGGTGCTGCAGCAGTTGCCGGCGGTCGGCTATTACGCCTCGAACCTCATGAATGCGGTCATTCTCTCCTCGGTGTTGTCGTGCGGGAACTCATCCATGTACGTGGCATCGAGAATGCTGCATGCGATGGCCCACAGCCGCAAAGCCCCGCGGGTGTTCGGCTACCTCAATCAGCGCGGAGTGCCGGTACTGGCGCTGCTGGCGACCGGCTGCGTCAGCGCGCTGGCATTTTTCTCCACCGAGGTCGGCGACAAGAAGATCTACCAGCTGTTCTACAATGCTTCGAGCTTGAGCGGTTTTCTCATCTGGCTGGGAATCGCGATCTGCCATTTGCGCTTCCGCAAGGCATGGGTCGCGCAGGGACGCAGCTTGGATGACCTCAAGTTCAAATCCAAGTTCTATCCCTACGGTCCATGGCTCGCGCTGGTGTTGTTTCTCATCGTCTTGTTCGGCGCCAACATCGGCGTTTTTCAGACCCCGGTGTTCTCCTGGTTCGACTTCGTGACCGACTATCTGATCATCCCCACCGTCGTCGTTTTATATTTGGGTCATAAATTGTGGAACAAGACCCATCTGGTGCCGCTCAAGGAGTGCAATTTCGACCCAGATTGAAATCATCACAGGGAGCCTAACAAATGAGCAAAACATACGTGACGGGGCTGGTATCGGGATTTATCGGCGGTGTGACGGGGGCGTTCCTCCTCGGTCACTTCGGCTTCGCCATATCCTCCGCCGGCGCCGCCGCCGCGCCGCCGGAGGTGATTTCAGCGCATGTTATTCGCATGGTGGATGCCGGCGGCCGGACCCGCGCCGAATTGGCGATGTCGCCGGATGGCGGCGCAGGCCTTTTCTTCTATGACACGAAAGGGCGCAACCGGTTGGAGCTGGGAGTGTATTCGCCGGCTGAAAGCGAATTTCCCTTCGTCGTGCTGAATGACACGCACCGCGAAGCCGCCGGCATTTTCCGGCTGTTCGGCGCTCGCGAGACGCCCGTGGTGGTCTTGAAGAATCAAGGCGCGGACCGCTCGATACTCGGCCTCAATCCGACGTCGACGGAACCCTTTTTGGTCAACTATTCCGCGGAGCGCGTAAAAACTGCGGTGTTCGGCAGCTTTTGAGGCAATGTGACCCGATCACTTATTACGGCGTGTGCGGCCGTGCTCTTGGTGCTCGGCGCGGCATTCGCGTGGCATCGCGTCCAGGCTCCGCAACGGCCGCAATACGTGATGATCAACGACACCGATCAACATGACTTTGATCTCGCGTTTCGCATGAGCCTGAAACTCGCCGAAGCGAAGTCGGGCATTGAAAATGCACTCGTCCTGATGAACTCGTTGCCGCCGACCAAGGGCATCGAAGAGGTGGCGGCGGATATCTTCACGCGCATGCACATCGGTGAACGGCGAAACGGCCGCGGCATTCTGTATCTTTATTCCGCGAAGGAAAATCTCCTCAAGATCGAGGTTTCCTACGCACTCGAGGGCGACATTCCGGATGCGTATTGCCATCGGCTGGAAGAGGCCGCGAAGACGTACATGCTTTCTGAGGTGCCGCAGGACTTCATCTCCGAACTCATCATCACGACGAACTTGCGCGGCATGGGAACCAAGGACCTCGATCACGCTGCCGCGCCGCGCTGGTTGCGCGGCGAGTTCTTGTCGGGCGGCGGCGGGGCGCTCGCGAAAGGTTATGGACGTTCGCTGGCGGATTATCAGAGCGCCATTCGCAACATGCCTGCGGAGGATTGGACGCAGTTCGAGCCGTCCACCGACGCCGAAGAATCGCTGCGGCGCTATCTTGCCTCGCTGGCGGCAGGGATCGGCGATCCGCGCCTGCCGCTGTTGACCGAAGGCAGCCGGATTTTTCGGGTGATCGTGCCGCGTAACGAGGAACAGCAACTGCGGGTCAGCGCATCGTTCCGCAGCGCCGGCCTCGAGCGCATTCTATTTGCGGGCGGCTTCGGACTCGCGATTCCGCGCTCCGGAGGCTCGAACCTCCCCATTGTGCTGCGCCGCGGCTCCGACAATCTTTGGTATGTCGACGAAGCAAAGGCATGGAGCTATTTTCATCGGTTCGAGGACAACACCAACTTCTTTGTAAAATACGCCGACAACCCGTTTCTCCCGGCGCTGCGCTCCGAGGGCGTGGCGGGTATGGAGAGCGCCATATACGGCACGCATGTGCGCACGCCGGCAGCGCCCGCATACCCGTTTTCGCTCGCAGACGCCGTTCAGGCCGGTGAGGCGAAAATTCTCGCGGCGCCCGGCGCCGCTGACAGCTACGCCGCGCTCGCCGATTTATACCTGTTCGAGATGAATTGGCTGACACGCGCGCTCGGCCTCTATGAAAGGGCCTCGGCCCTCGCGCCGGAAGATCTGACATATCGTTGGCGGCTGGTTGATTTGTATCTGAATACCTCGCGCGCCGAAAAAATGCTCTCCGAACTCAAGTTTATCGCCGAACGATTACCGGCCGACCAACAGACGCAGGACTGGTACCGGACGTACAAAGAAACTTATGACTTTGGAAGAAACTGAAATCAGTCCCCGAGGAACACCATGGGAACTTTGAATACGGCGCTGATGCAACACGGCTATGCGATTTTGGCCGGTGTGGTTTTCCTCGAAGCCATCGGCGTTCCCATGCCGGCCGCGGTGGCACTGCTGATTGCCGGCGGCGCGATGGCGCGCGGGGTGCTGCAGGCTCCGTATGTGCTCGGTGTCGCGGTATTCGCGATGCTCGCCGGCGATAGCCTGATGTTCATCCTGGGCCGCTATACCGGATGGTGGCTATTGGGGCTGCTGTGCCGCATTTCTCTGAATCCGGAGGCGTGCATTTTGCGCTCTGCCGATTCTTTCTATCGCCGCGGCCGCACCCTCCTGGTTGTCGCCAAGTTCATTCCCGGCATCAATACCATGGCCCCGCCCCTGGCAGGCAGCATGAATATGCGAACCCTCACGTTTTTGCGCCTGGACCTCGCCGGCGCGCTGCTCTATGTCGGATCCTATCTGGCGGTGGGGTTCCTCTTCAGCGGCGCGCTGGAAGCGGTGACGCGCGGCTACGACTCGGCGGGTCGCATCATCGGCTGGGTCATTCTTGCTCTGTTGATTGGCTACGTGTTGTTTCGCGCGTGGCTGTGGGCGAGAGCCCGGACCTTGAGCGTGGTGCCGTTCGCCCACCCGCAAGAGGCGGCGCGAGATCTGGCGACGGGTGCGCCGGTCTACGATGTTCGCAGCCACGGTTACTTCGATCCCAAGGCGACCCGGATCCAAGGTTCCCGGCGCCTCGACCCCCACGCGCTGCACCAGTCGGGCGCGGAAATGCCTGACAGGGGGAATGTCTTTGTTTACTGCACCTGTGTTCGGCAAGCGACCAGCACCCGGGTGGCGCGTGAGCTGCAGACCATGCTCCTGGGGAAAGATGTGCGTGTGATGGTGATTCAGGGGGGTCTGCGCGCGTGGATAAAGGCGGGACTCCCCGTGGAAGCGGTACCGCCGGAAGAAGTCGCCAGCCTGCCCGCGTTCGAATGAGAGAAGGGGGAACTAAGCGGGAACGTACGTCAACCTGATCGCATCCTCGCCGATAAGATCGCTGGCCACGAGGCGCAGCGGCGGCCGGGGACCGGCGAAGAATGGCGTGCCGCGGCCGAGCACGACGGGGCGCAGGTAAAGTCGATACTCGTCGATAAGGCCAAGGTCGGTCAGGCTTCGTGCCAAGTCCGGTCCGGCAACTTCAATCTCTCCGGCGAGTTGCGCCTTCAGCCCACGTATCACGGCCTCGACGCCATCCTCGATCAGCGTGGCGTTGGGGCCGACCGATTTCAACGAGCGCGACACAACCCACTTCCGTTGGCTTCGCCAAACATTCGCGAAGTCGTGTTCCTCGGCGCCCCAATCAGTACTGTCTTCGTCCCAATAGCGCATGATCTCGTACATGCGGCGACCGTATACAACGCCCGTCAGGCCGCGCGCATGATCCGTGAAGTGACGACTGAGCGCGGGCCCCGGCGGTCCCAATTTCATGTGGTCGACGTAGCCGTCCAAGGACTGCTGCAAACCAAAGACGAGCTTCGCCATACGCAAAATCTCCAGTCCGGGTTTTTTTGATTGCTCGAATCGACTTCCCGCACTGACCGACATTTTACACAAGTCCACGTTCCGCCAGAGACACGCACGCGCCGTCGCCGACGATGATGTGATCGAGCAGACGGATGTCGACCAGCGCCAGCGCCTCCTTCACGCGCTGGGTGATGAACTCATCCGCCTGCGACGGCTCGGCCACCCCGCTCGGATGATTGTGGGCAATGATCACCGCGGCGGAGTTGCGCTGCAGGGCGAGTTTCACGATCTCCCGCGGATGCACGCTGGCGCCGTCGATGGTGCCGCGAAACAGTTCTTCGAATTGAATCAAGCGATGGCGCTTGTCGAGGTACAGGCAACAGAAAACCTCGTGCTCCAAATCGCGTAGGCGGGCGCTCAGGTAATCCCGGGTCGCGCGCGGGCTCGACAGCGAGGGGCCGGCCCGCAAGGTCTCCGACAGTTGCCTTCTCGCAATCTCGACGGAGGCTTGCAATTCCGCGTAGCGAGCGGGTCCCAGCCCGGGCTCGGCGCAGAATCGTTGCCGGTCGGAGGCAATCAGCTTGCGCAGCGAGTGAAAGTTTTTGAGAACGTCGCGCGCCAGGTCGAGTGCCGAGCGCCCCCGGGTGCCGGTACGCAGCAAGATCGCGAGCAGCTCCGCATCGGAGAGCGCCGCGGCCCCCTTGTCGAGAAGCTTCTCGCGCGGACGTTCATCGCTCGGCCAGTCCCGAATTGCCATGCGCCAGCTTGATGGTTGGGGCCGCATCCGCTTCCAGGCGCATTTCACGCCGAAAAGGGTTGAAACGGCGCAAAACCGCCGGCCGCGCAGCGCGCGTGTCGTGACGCAACGCAAAGTTCGGACGGACGCCGGTGTTTCGGCCGCTTTGCCTATGCTTAAATCGAGCAGCGATTGGCGCCAGGAGGCGGCATGTCCGACGAATTCTTTCGCAAAACATTCGGTGACTCTGAGCCGGTCCACTTGGGCAGCGGCTGGGTCAGCGGCGTGAGCGCGATCTTCCTCGGTCTGTTGGGTTTGGGCGCCGTGCTGTGCCTGCGCTTTCCCGCGCTGCTGACTTTGCCGGAAGCCCGCGCGCACTATCCGATGGGGCTGATACGCCCGCTGATTCAGGGCATCATTTTCGCCGCTTTCGTACTTGCCGCGATTTCCGCCGTTTTGCGCGAACGCAAGGTTCTGGCCCTCACCGGCGCCGCGCTGGCGCTGGCCGCGGCCGCTCTCGGAGGCGGCGCCGTTCCTCTGCCGCAGGAGATTGGGACCAAGACAGGGATCGGTTTGGACTGGTTCGTGTTGGATCTGTTCGTGATGACCGTTGTGTTCGTTCCGCTCGAGCGGATTTGGCCGCTGCATCCCAATCAAGGAACGTTCCGCCCGGAGTGGACCACGGACGCGTTCTATTTCGTCGCGACGCATCTCCCGTCGCAATTGATCAATTTCCTGATGCTGCTGCCGGCGGCGCTGGCGGCTCCCTGGCTCGCCATTCCGCAGCTTCAGGCCTACGTGCGCAATTGGCCGTTCGTGATCCAACTCCTGGGCGTGATTCTCGTGGCCGACCTATCGCAGTATGCCGTGCATCGCATGTTCCACAAGATTCCTTTCCTGTGGCGCTTCCACGCCGTGCATCACTCGATCCGCACGATGGACTGGATCGCAGGCTCGCGCTCGCACTTTTTCGATATTGTCGCGACGCGCGGCCTGATCATGATCCCGCTGGCGCTGTGCGGATTCTCGCAAGGCGCGATCATCGGCTACATTTTGTTCGTGTCCTTCCATGCCACCTTCTCGCACATCGACTTTCGTCCGCGCACGGTCTGGCTCGAGAATTATCTGGTCACGCCGCGCTATCACCATTGGCATCATTCCGCTCAGGAAGAGGCGATCGACTGCAACTTCGCCATTCACTTCCCGTGGATCGATCGCATCTTCGGTACCAGCCACTTCCCCAAGGATCTGTGGCCGGAGAGTTACGGTCTGAGCGGTAGGTCGGTCCGCCCCGGCTTTTTCAGGCAGTTCATCGACCCGTTCATGGGCCGCTGAAGGCGCCGGCAGCCTGTCAAACGGGCTTGCTACAAGCTGAGTTCCAGCTCCGCGAGCTCCGCCGGCCTCACCGTTCCTGTCCTGGAAGCTTTGACCAACCCAAGCGCCGCCATGGCCTTCACCGTCATGAATCCGAAGTCGAACTCATCCGTCGGCATGAGAAAGCCGCAATAGATGCGGGTAGTGGTGGTGATTGTTTTGCAAGCAGGCGCTGAAGGTCGCCACCACCGGCAGCCAATCGCCGATGTTCATCGCATTGTCGCCGGGATCGTCATAGCGGCGCGTGCCGAAGCGCCGATCGTGGGTCCAGAAATTCTGAATCAGATTCACCCAAAGAGCGAATACGCGGATGCCGCTCCACAGCACCAAAGCATATTTCCAATCGCGCACCAGCGCCCAAACGAAGGCGTAGCTGATGACTTGCGCCAAAACCGCGAACAGCGGGTTGCCGACCATGGAAAAAGGCCAGGTTTTCAAGATCGCGTCGCGGGCCATGTCCTCTGCGCAACGGTACGGCATCAGGCAAAGGTACGCCGTCTTCCAGAATCCGTCGGCCGAGAGTTTGTTCGGATCGCCCAAGGTGTCGGCGAAGCGATGATGATTGCGGTGGCGATTGATCCAGCTGACGGGATTCACGTAAATACCGATGGTGTTGTTGAGCAGCACGAGTGCCTTGATGAACCACATCTTATAGTCCAACGCACCGTGCGCGAGGCCCATGTGGATCACGTCCGACAAATAGATGCCGGCAAGGAACCAGACGAAGAGAATGTACAGGGCCCCGATAGCCGCCCCCATCCACGGGCCCATCGCTGCCGGTGCGAAGAGCGCCGCCGCCGCCACGCTCAGCGCGAGTATTGCGAATCCAATCGCGTTGTAGATCTTCATCGATAACCCTGTTCCCAACTGAGAGCGAGCAGATGGTGCTCTGCCGCGGCAGCGGGGTCAATAAAACGTCGCCCGGGGCGCGCCGCGGACCGCGGTTGACAATATGATTATCAATATAGTTAAATATTGCACATTCAGACAAATGACCAAGGAGCAAAAAGATGGCTACCACAACCCCGCGGCGCCCGGCATTCATCCCATCGATCATTTACAAGGACAACCGCGCGGCGCTCAAATGGCTGGAAAAAGCCTTTGGATTCGAAGCGAGCGAAGTCCTCACCGCCGCCAACGGCGACATCGTTCACGCCGAAATGAGCCATGATGAGGGCGTCGTCATGATTGGCAGTGAGTTCGCAGAGTGGACCGCCAGCCCCGCATCGATCGGTGGCAAGAATACCCAGCGCGTTCACGTCCGTCTCGCGCGCGGCATCGATGAGCATTGCGCACATGCGCGGCAAGCGGGAGCGGAGATCGCCATGGAACCGGCCGATCAGTTCTATGGGGACCGCACCTACATGGCCGTCGATCTCGAAGGTCATCATTGGACGTTCTCGCAGCCGGTCAAAAACACCTCCAGGGAAGAAATGGAAAAAGCCAGCGGCTTCACCTACAAGACATTGGCATGAGTGCCGACAGTCTCGACCGCACGCTTGCCGCTTTGGCGGATCCACATCGGCGGCGCGTGGTGGATCTGCTGCGTGATCGGCCGCGACGCGCCGGCGAACTCGCCGAGGCGACGCGTATTTCCTTCCCGGCAATGAGCCGGCACTTGAAAACTCTGCGCCAGAGCGGACTGGTGGAAGAAGAGCGCGACGAATTTGATTCTCGCGTGCGGATCTATCACTTGCGGAACGAGCCGATGACGGCGCTGAAGGCGTGGCTTGAAGCGACCGAAACAATGTGGACACGGCAGTTGCTTGCCTTGAAGACGCATCTCAAGACCAAGCGATGACCTCGCAAGTCCAAGTAGCGTTACGGGTGCCTGCCAATCCGTTGCGGGCTTTTCAGGCGTTCACCGACGAGATCGCGCTGTGGTGGCAACCCAGCAGCCTTTTTCAGCTGACGCCAGGCGGTGACGGGAGGCTCGCGTTCGAGCCGGGCGTCAACGGCCGGCTGCTCACTACGCTGGCGAATGGCGAGAAATTCGAAATAGGGAGAATTTCAATTTGGGAGCCGGGGAAGCGGCTCGTTTTCACCTGGCGGTCCGCCAGCTTCACATCCGAGCAGTCGACGGAGGTAGAAATACGCTTTGCGGCTATTGGCGATGAAACACGTATTTCAGTCGAGCACCGGGCGTGGGACACGATTCCGCAAAGGCACGTTGCCAGGCATGGCTTTCCCGAGCACGTCACGCTTCAGCACGTCGCAGCTTGGTGGCGCGCCTCGCTGATGAGGCTTAAAACCACAGTCTAGGTGTGTCCGGAACTCCCGAAGCCGCCGCTGCCGCGCGCGGTCGAGGAAAAATCCTCAACCACTTCGAATGCCACCTGCACCACCGGTACGATCACCATCTGCGCAACCCGGTCGCCGGGATTGATGGTGAAGGCCTGGGCACCGCGATTCCACAACGACACCATCAAGGGACCTTGATAGTCGGAGTCGATCAAGCCCACCAGGTTGCCGAGCACGATGCCGCTCTTGTGACCCAAACCCGATCGCGGCAACAGCATCGCGGCAAGTCCCGGGTCGGCGATGTAAATCGAGATGCCGGTGGGAATCAATTCCGCTGCGTCCGGCGGCAATCGCAGCGGCGCGTCGAGGCAGGCGCGCAAATCCATGCCGGCCGAGCCCGCCGTCGCGTATTGCGGCAAGGGAAATTCGCGCCCAATACGCGGATCCAAGATCCGCAGTTTCACGGTGCGCTGCATCGGTGCTAAACGCGCCGCGGGCGGCGGCCGCGCACGCGGTCGCGCGGTGCCGCCAACCGCGGTTCTGCGCTTTCTGACGCCGCGCCGCGGGCCGCTCATCGCGCGGCGGCAAGCGTTTGGCGATGAGCGCGATGAGCTCGCGCGCCACCTCCAGTTTAGGTCCGCGCGCAACCTCCAGTTTGCCGCCCGGCCAGATCACCGTCAGCGCGTTGTCCTCGCAGTCGAAGGCGATGCCGTCGCCGACTTGATTCGCGGCGATCATGTCCAAGCGTTTGCGCTTGAGCTTGATGCGCGCATTTTCCTCGACGTCGTTGGTTTCGGCGGCAAACCCGACCACGAACGGGCGCTTAGGCATGTCGGCGACCGACTTGATGATGTCCGGCGCGGGTTCCAGTTCCAGCTTGACCGAGCCGCCCTGTTTTTTGATCTTCTGCTTGGCGACGCTCACGGGCTGAAAGTCGGCGACGGCCGCGGCCGCAATGAAAACGTCGGCATCGCCCACCTGCCGATGCACCGCCGAATACATCTCGCGCGCGCTTTCCACATTGATGCGCGTCACGCCCACCGGCGTCTGCAATTGCACCGGCCCGGTCACGACCGTGACGTGCGCGCCGGCTTCGCGTGCCGCCTCCGCCACCGCGAAGCCCATTTTTCCCGAGCTGCGATTGGTCAGGTAACGCACCGGATCGAGCCGTTCGCGCGTGGGCCCCGCGGTGATCAAGACATTCAGCCCGGCCAACAGACCGGCGTTGGCGGGCGCCGCGAGCACCGACTCCGCCAGTTGCCTGGGCTCCCACATGCGTCCGGCCCCGACCTCACCGCAGGCCTGATTGCCGGATGCCGGTCCCAGGATGCGAATGCCGCGCGCCGTCAGGGTGGCCACATTGGCCTGCGTCGCTTTGTTGGCCCACATCACGCGGTTCATCGCCGGCGCGAGCATGATCGGCGCCTCGGTCGCCATGCACAGCGTGCAGAGCAGGTCATCGGCGCGGCCCGCGGCGAGTCGCGCGATGAAGATCCGCGCTGGCGGGCGCAATGAGTACGATCTGCGCCCAGCGCGCGAGCTCGATGTGCCCCATGGCGGCTTCCGCGGCACTGTCCCACAAGTCGCTGCGCGTCGGGCGGCCCGGATACCGCTTGAAAGGTCATGGGCGAAACGAATCGTTGCGCCGCGGCAGTCATCACCACCTGCACGTCGGCGCCGCGCTCGATCAGCCGCCGCACCAGATCGGGGCTTTTGTACGCGGCGATACCGCCGGTCACACCCAATAGAACCCGGGTCTTCGGCGTCATTGAATGTGCTTCAACTCTTTGAAACGGTCGATGTCGCTCTCGAATTGCTTGCTCATCGCCGACTCTTCGCTGTGCTTCTGCGCAGATTCTGTTCCTGGGTGCGGATGTCGGCTGCCGACCGCACCAGATCTTCCGCCATCTGGTCCGGCATGGCTGCGGCGCCTTGGGATCGCTGCTGTAAGGCCTGATACCGCATGCTGTCGGCGCGCATCTTCTTCATTCGCCCGTTCAAGGTGTCGAGAAATTGGTCGGTGACCTTGATCTGATCGCGATCAGCGTGAGGCGCTGATCGCGCAGGCGCTCGATCTCCTGGACCGAGGCATAGGTGCTCAGCAGATTCCGGTCGCGCTGCTGGCGCTGATCCGCGTCGATGCGCTTTTGTTCATCGGCGGCCACCTGCTCCGGGGTCTTCTGCGCATCGAGATGCTTGATCTCGTATCCCCGGGAGTTGAGGATGTGTTGCTCCTGGCTGGCGTATTCCGGCGGCACATGATCGCCATAGTGCGTGACGCCGTCCTTGTCCACCCACTTATATAGAACGCGGCCGTTGTTCGACGGTCCGGAGCCCTTGGGTACGGGGCCGCCCGCGGCGAGTTGGAACGTCAGCAACGCGCATGAACAGAGGATCCAAGCTGCATTCTTCAAGAGTCTACCCTCGAGTGAAGCGGCCGCCATTGTGAGGGGCGGCGGCGGCGTTTTCCAGGGCCATTCCTCAGTCTGCCAGCCCATAGCGCTCACGGTATAGCCGCATGCTCGAAAGCTCGGCCGCTTGACCGTTTCGCGAGACATGCAACATCAGGTCGGACAAGGTGATCACCGAGACCACCGGGATTCGATATTGACTGCGGACCTCCTGCACTGCCGAAAAGTCGGCTGCCGGACGCCCGCTCCTGGCGGTCCAGCGCCAACAGCACCCCGGCGGGGATTGCGCCCGCGGCGCGTATCATTTCGATCGACTCGCGGATCGCCGTGCCCGCGGTGATGACATCGTCGACGATCAGAACCTCGCCCTTCAAGGGGCTGCCGACGATCCGGCCGCCTTCCCCATGGTCCTTGGCTTCCTTGCGATTGAAGGCGAAAGGCACGCTGCGTTGGTGCCGCTCCGCCAGCGCCGCCGCGGTGATGTCACCAGCGGAATCCCTTTGTAGGCGGGCCCGAACAGCATATCGAACTTCAAATCGGAGGCCGCCAGGGCATCTGCGTAGGCGCGGCCCACGGCGGCAATGGCGGCGCCGGTGTTGAATAATCCCGCATTGAAAAAGTAGGGACTCTCGCGCCCCGATTTCAGCGTGAAGCTGCCGAACCGCAAAACGCCGAGCTGCGCACACAACTCGATGAATTCACTTTGATACGCCGCGCTCATGGCGGCTGATATTATCGCGCGCGATGCGCATCGTCACGCCCGAGACCCGCCTCCCTTTGACGGATTTCGCTTTACAACCCAAGCCCACGCTCCGGCAGGCGCTCGGCGACAAACGCATCATGGCCGTGCTGCTCATGAGCTTCGCCTCCGGGATGCCCTTCAATTTGTCCGGTTCCGGATTTGCTTTCCAGGCGTGGCTCGCCTCCGCCGGCGTCGATTTGAAGTACCATCGGGCTTTTCTCGCTCGTAAGCCTGCCCTATAGCATCAAATCTCTATGGGCACCTCTGCTCGATCGCTATGTACCGCCGTTTTTTGGCCGGCGTCGCGGTTGGATCGTGATCTTCCAGGCCTGTCTGGCGGTGGTCATCGGCGTGATGGGCTTCAGTTCGCCGACCGCGGCTCCGGTCTATCTGGCTGCAATTGCATTGCTCATGGTGTTCCTGTCCTCGTCGCAGGACATCGTCATCGACGCCTATCGCGTCGATACCATTCCAGCGAACGAACGCGGCATCGCCGCGGCCGCTACGGCCTTTGGCTACCGCACCGGATCGGTGCTCGCGAGCACGGTGCTCGTGCTCATCGCCTCGGTTAGCAGCTGGCATCTGGCCTTTCTGGTCATCGCCGTGTTCATGGCCGCGGCCATGTTATGCCACGATCTGGGCGCCCGAGCCTTCGACGCCGGGGCAGCCGCCGAGAACGCTCGCCACCGCGTTCTGGAATCCGCTCAAGCACCTGATCAGCCAGAAGGGCGCATGGGGATTTCTGTTGCTCGTGCTGCTCTACAAGGCGGGGGATGCTTTCGCTTTGAGCTTGTACAGCGCCTTCATGATCAAGGGTGTTGGATTTTCGCTGGCCGAGCTGAGCATCGCCGGCAAGGCCAACATGACGATCTCCACCATCACCGGCGTGACCTTGGGCGGTTGGATCTACATGCGCTGGGGCATGTTCCGCTCCTTGCTGGTCTTCGGCATCGGTCAATCGCTCACCAATCTGCTGTACACCTTGCTGGCGCTGTCCGGCAAGAAGCTCTGGCTGATGGCGCTTGCCACCACGCTCGACACCGGCGTCGGTGGCATGGGGCAGGCTGCCTATGTGGGATTTCTCATGTCGATGTGCAGCTCGAGCTTCAGCGCGACGCAGTACGCGCTGCTCTCGGCCATGTCGTCCATTCCACGTAATGTCACGGGAGCCATCGCCGGAACCCTGGTCTCCGCCATCGGTTGGCCGAAATTTTTCGTGGTGACCTGCCTGACGGCGGTGCCGGGGCTGGTGCTGTTGGTGATTTTGCGCAAGCCCATGCAGGAACTCGCGGCGCGCGAGAAGGCCGCTATGCGTTAGGCGCCGGTAAGCTTGCGCGCGCCAACCAGATGTTGTTTTTGGCGGCGCTTGCTCAGCGGCGCGCCGAGCGGTCGTGCGGATTGGACCACGCCGTCCGGGCATTGTCCTCGAACTCGCGCCCCAGGTCTTCGGCTTCGACGTCGATCGCGCCCGACCAATCTTCCGGCGCATCGGCGGCCTCGATCAGATCGTCCCACAGATGTTCGTTCCAGGAATCGAAATCCATTTCGGCAACGGTGCCGTCGAAATATTGGATCTCGATGGTCTGATCCGTATCATCGATGGCAACCACTTCAAAGAGCTCGTTGGTACCACCTCGATACCATTCGCCTACGATCGGCCTGATAACGTTCATCGGCGTCTCCGTCTGCTATGCTCCGCTCCATTCAACTCCCAATGAGCCCAACGCGCAATATGTAATTTTTGCGCGCAGCAACAATAAATGATCGAACAGCTCATCAAATTTTTTGTGGTGTTTTTCGTCGTGGTCGAGCCGATTTCCTTGATTCCGCTGTTCGCCGGTTTGACTCACGGAGCGAACGCTCGCTACAAGAAAAAAATGGCCAGCAAATCAGCCGCCATCGCGCTGATCATCTGCGTGCTGTTCGCCTTGGTGGGTGCGCGCTTTCTGGATATCATGGGAATTTCTTTGAGCTCGTTTCGCATTGCCGGGGGCACGCTGCTGTTCCTGATCGCGCTCGAGATGGTGTTCGCGCGCACCTCGGGCACCAAATCGACCACCAGTGAAAAAGAGGAAGCCAAAACGCGCGACGATATCTCGGTGTTTCCTCTGGCATTCCCCTTCATCGCCGGGCCCGGCGCGCTCGCCACGATCTTGCTGACCTCGGGCGAGTTGTGGGGCAAGCCGCTGCAGTTCGCCGCGTTCCTCGGCGTGGTCTGCTTCGTGATGCTGGTCTGTTGGGTGCTGATGCTGGCGACGCCGCGCCTCATGAAGGTGTTCGGCGTCACGGGCGCCAATGTGATGAGCCGGCTGTCGGGCGTCATCCTGGCCGCGCTCGCCGTTCAATTCATCGTCGAGGGCATTCGCGGCAGTTTTTTTTCCTGATCTTATTGCGCTTTCGCGCACGCACCCCGAGCCGGCTATAGCGCGCTGCGGCCATCCCGCTCCGTCGCGCGCTTCGCAAAAGCCAGATCCCACACGCCGTGTCCCAGACGCTCGCCGCGCCGCTCGAAGCGCGTCGGCTGGCGAAACTCAGGGCGAGGCACATAGGTTTTATCCGGGCTCAAGGATTCGAGTGCCGGCTCGGCATTGCACACGCTCAGCATCTGTTCGGCGTACGCCTGCCAGTCCGTCGCCAGCCTCAGGATTCCGCCGCCGGAGAGCTTGGCGGCCGCCAGGGACACGAAGGACGGCTCGATCAGGCGCCGCTTGTGGTGGCGCTTCTTGTGCCAGGGATCGGGAAAGAACACCAAGACTTCATCGAAGCAAGCATCCGCGATGTGATCGCGCAGCACATCGACGGCGTCGCCGCAGATCACGCGCAAATTTTTCAACGCGCATTGCTCGGCGCGCAGCAGCAGTCTGCCGACCCCCGCTCGGTGCACCTCGATTCCGAGGTAGTCGATGTGCGAATTGGCCTGGGCCAGGTCCCCGATAACCTCTCCGGCCCCGAAGCCTATTTCCAGGCAGCGCGGCGCCTCGCGGCCGAATACGGCCGCAAGATCCAGCGGTGCCGCCGTCACGTCGAGGCCGTAGACCGGCCAGAGTTCCTTCAGCGCACGCTCCTGAGCTGCCGTGGTGCGGCCCGCCCTCAAAACGAAGCTGCGTATGCGTCTTTGCGTGTGCATTGCTGCAAAGTCTGCCTGATATCATGGAGCGATGGTGCGCAATAGCTTTTTGGCCGCAGTCATCGCCGTGGTGTCGGTGCTGGCGGGCTGCGCCGGGCTGCCGCGCCATGTGCATAAAACCCCGTCCGTGGCTTTTCAGCACCCGGAGACCACCACGCTCGGGCGCATCGTCGCCGCCGACGAATTGGGCAAGAACCTCTCCGGCTTCCGCTTGCTGTCCTCGGGGGAGGCGGCCCTGGCCAGCCTCACCACCCTGGCCGACCACGCCGAACGGACGCTGGACATCCAGTACTACATCATCCACGAGGATGAATCGACGCAAGAACTCCTGCAACACGTGCGGCTCGCCGCGGACCGCGGCGTGCGGGTGCGTCTGCTGGTCGATGACCTCAATACCGCGGGCGAGGATCGGCGCTTCATGCACTTGAGTTCGCATGCCAACGTCGAGGTCCGCGTCTTCAACCCGTTTACCGCCGGAAGATTCTCGACCTGGACACGCTTCATCGCCTCGGCGACCGATATCCGGCGCATCAATCACCGCATGCACAACAAGCTGTTCGTGGCGGACGATGCGCTCGCGATTACCGGTGGACGCAACATCGGCGACCAATATTTCACCCTGGATCCGCGCAGTAATTTCGTCGATTTGGACGTGGTCGCGGCGGGGCCGATCGTGCCGCAGTTGTCCGCGACGTTCGATCAGTTCTGGAACAGCAAGTACGCCATTCCGATCGCCTCGGTGGCCTCGTCCGTGGAAGGCGAGAGCCAAGCGGTGCCCGCGCTCGAAGCGCGCTTCTCCGACAGCGACAAGTGGCTGGAGGAAGAACTGGACGCGAAAAAATTGCAGCTGATCTGGGCGCCCGCCACCGTGCTCGCGGATCGGCCCGCGAAAATCGCCAGCGAAACCTCGCCCAACGAGGAACTCACCATCGCCAACGACATCACGGCGCTGATGGGCACGGCGAAACAGGATCTCAGCATCATTTCGCCCTATTTCATACCCGGCAAGGAAGGCGTGGCGCTCATCGCCAAACTGGTGGCAAGCGGCGTGAAGGTTCGAATCCTCACCAACTCCCTGGCGTCCACCGACTCTCCGCTGGTGGATATCGGCTATGCGCGCTACCGCGTGCCGCTGCTCGAGCTCGGCGTGGATCTGCGGGAAATGCGTCCGAAGCTGGGCCAGAAGCATGCGCGCTTCCATCCTTTCCGCAGTTCCAATGCCAGCTTGCATGCCAAAGCGCTGGTGATCGATCAAAAGATCGTCTTCATCGGATCATTGAACATGGACGAGCGCTCGGCGAAGATCAACAGCGAGCTGGGAATCGTGATCAGCAGCACGGAGATCGCGCACGAGGTCACCAGCCTGTTGGACGACATCAGCACCGATGGCAGCTACAAGCTGCAATTGGATTCGCATGGCCGGGTCGAGTGGGTGAGCGGCGAGGGCAGCACGCAGAAGATCTGGCACACGGAACCCGCGACCAGCCGCATCGAGCGCCTGTGGCTGAAAATTCTCACGCCCTTTGCGCCCGACGACCTGCTGTGAGGCCATGACGCCGGCCGTCAAGTGACTAGGGCGAGATGCGCAAGGTGCTCAGATATTCCTTCACCTTGGCGCGGAATCCTTCGCTGCTGGTGACGGTGGCGCCGCCGGCGAGCACCAAAATAAAGTCGCCGCGCAGCGTGCGGTTCACTTCCTTGACGTAATTCAAATTCACCAGGCAGGAGCGGCTGATGCGCAGCATGGGCTGCGAGCGCAACGCCACCTCCGCCTGCTGCAGGGTGCTGCGCGCATGGTAGTTGTCCTTGCCGACCCGTATGAGGACGTAATTGCGGTCCGCTTCGATCATCTCCACCTGCGTCACGTCGAGCACATGAAGATGACCGCCGAGCTCGGCGAGCAGGCGCGGCTTTTCCTCGGCGGCAGCGCGTGTGCCGCGTTCGAGTTGTGCGAGCAACCCCGCCAGCAAGGTCTGCCGTTCGTCAGCGCCGGAATTCAAATGGCGCGGCCTGACCCGCGCGAGCGTCTTGCGGAAGCGTTCTTGGTCGAACGGCTTGAGCAAATAATCCACCGCGCACACCTCGAACGCTTCGAGCGCGTAGGTATCGTAGGCGGTCACGAACACCAAGGATGGGAGCTGCGACGGATCCAAGGCGCGCGCCAGGTCGATGCCGTTCAGCGGATCCATCTGGATGTCCAGAAACAGCAGCTGTGGCTTTGCTGACGAACCGCCGCGAGGGCGGCATTGCCGTCGCCGAACTCGCCCACCACGCGCAAATCGCGTTCGGCTTCGCAATATTCGCGCAAGGTACGCCGCCCGGCGGCCTCATCGTCGACGATGATGACATCCATCATGTGCCGAGCAGGGAGGTTTGTAATTTGCTCCCCGCGGGCGCCTCGCGCGCCATCGGCGGCGTCTCGCGTATCGCGGGCATGGAGATTTCGCTGATCCACTCATTGCCGTGAGCGCCCGACATGAGCGCAGCCCGGCCCTCGAATTGCACCGCCATGCGCTCGCGCACATTCCTGAGGCCGATGCCGTCCGCACCGGCGGCGCGGTTCAGCGCCATGGTGTTCGTGACGCGCAGCAAAATGGTTTCGTTGACCAGCCGCGCCGTGACCCTCACCATCACGGACCCCTGGTGACCCGCCATGCCGTGGACCACGGCGTTCTCGATCAGAGGCTGCAGTATCAAGCTCGGCACCCACACGGCGGGAATTTCAGCGGGGTTCGGCAGCTCGACCTGAAGCCGATCGGTGAAGCGGCGCTGCTGCAGCTCCAAGTACAGCTTCGCAAACTGCAGCTCGTCCGCAAGGCGCGAAAAATCCCGCTCGCCGGCGTTGAGCAGGCGGCGCAAAAGATCGGCGAGCTGCACCACCATGGACTGCGCCGCCTTCGGATCCCACTCGATGTGTCCGCGGATGGTGTGCAGCAGATTGAACAGCGTATGCGGCGAGAGCTGCATGCGCAGCGCCGCCAGGCGGGCGGCACTCCACTCGCGCTCCAGCGCCGCGAGCCGCAGTTCCGAATCGCGAAAGCGCGTATACAGCGCCAAGCCGGTGACCAATGCCAGCCCGAACCCATAGGAAGGCAGAAAACTCACGAAGCTCGCGAGCCAGAGCGTCACCCAGAAAGGATCGCTCCAAGCGCTCACCACATGCGAGAGCGCGGTTCCATGCGCTTGATCCGCGGACATGATGACCTCGGAGAGGATCATCACCGGGTAGGCCATCGCGGAGAACACCGCGCCCAAAATCATCTGCAAGGGCAGGGCGATGAGGACGGGCCGCCACTGCACTTTGAGCGAGGCCCAGAACGAGACCAGCAGCATCGGCAACAGCAGCAGGTGCTGCAGCAGACGGGTGTCCCAGCTGGCAAATACCGTCACGTTGGTCACGCGCGCAATGCCCGCGCTCATGCTGTAGCCGTACAGGACATTCGATACGGTGACGTACACCCAGAACAGACCGACGATACCCAAGAACTGGACCTGACTCAGGCCGCCGGCAAAGCGCTGCGCAGATTGAGAGGATCCCAGGCCGATCATGGCTCAAGACTACCGCAACTCGCTGTTTTTTGCGGTACCGGCCCAATGCGGCGGGACGAAACCGTCGCATTTCGGGACGAACACGACATTCCGACGCATACCAATTGCCCTCTCGCGGCGTCTTATGGGGGTGTCCAGTGAATCACCGAAGGAGAGAGACCATGACTCGATTAGCTACGACGATGTTGCTGTTTGGGGGCCTTGCCGGTCTGGCGACGGTGGGCACCGCGGGAGCCTTGACCGCGGCGCTTGATACGCCCTCCCTGGTCGTGCGGTACAACAGCGACGCGCTGGCAACCGACAGCGGCACGCGCGCACTGTATCGCCGGCTGTCCCAGGCGGCCGAAGCGGTATGTCCGAACCCGAGCAATACACGCTTGGTGAGCGAAGTGGTGCTCAAGTGCCGGCAGGAAGCGCTGACCGCCGCCGTTGCCAAAATCCACAGCCAGCGGCTCGCTGCGTTGCACGCGGCCCGCATCACGAAATCAGGTTAAGGAAATGACGCTTTAGCGGCCGGCCGCAGGATCCAAGCGCACGGTGCGCTGCACCACCGTGATGTCGCCATCCTGCGAGCTGGTCGCGTTCTTCGGGCGGGACCGCTGCAGCTTCTTGCCGTCCGCCAGGTCCGGGGATAATCCATAGCTTTCGTCGAAAACTTGCGCCGCCATCGGTTCGGCCGGCGCATTGACCCAAAATTGCAAACCTGCCCCGGGAATGGCCGGCGCGAGCATGATGGTGCCGCCGTTGGGCAGCGTTTGCAGCTTGGCGCGCAGCGGCCCCACCGGAGTCGCCACCTCGATCTCATGAATCTTCGCGCTTGCCGGAAAAATGACGAACGCCTTCGGCGCGCCGCGCGCCGAGCGCAACAGCAGCTGCATGCGCCCGCGATCCACGCCCGCGACTTGCGTCAATTCCGGTGCGGCCAAATTCGAGGCGGGCGCTTCCGCGTAAAATCCCTTCACCGGATAGCCCGGGAAGCGATCACGCGCCACCGGGTCGAACTTCAGCGTCTCCTGCATCGCGATCGGCAAGCGCAGCGATCCGGTTTGCGTATACCAATGAGCCCGGCCGCTGTCGGCATCCTGCCAGTATTCGATGTTCACGCGCTGCGGCCAAGTTTGCGAGTAGGTCGGCAGCAACACCGTGATGCAGATCGCGCCGAAGCTTGCTGCCGCGCCCAACGCCATCAATCGTTGGCGCACCGGCGGCGCCGCGTTGCAAAGCAGCGGCAAGAAAAAAGCGGCTGTCACGCACATCGTCACCGCGCCGATGGGCCACGCGGGCGCTCCGAGCGCGGGGTACAGCAGCAGCAGCAGCGGCAGCAGCAGGATCAAAGCGATGAGGCCGGGAAACAGCACGGCGAAGTCCGCGGCACCCTGCGCGGGCTCATGGCCCTTCATGAGCGCCCAGGCACAAGGCAGGAACCCGAGTACTGCGGCGAGGGCCGCCATCAGCACGACATAACCGGCGGCAGGAATGTACAGGGCGCTGAGCAGCGCCAAGAGCGCGTTCAGCATGCCGGCGCCGAACCAAAAACCCCAAAAGGCCGCGCGGCGCGCGAACCAGGCCGCAATGGCGGCCGAGGTCAGCAACACCAGTGCGGAGAATCCCACGTGCAGGGCCAGGGGATGGGCGATCCAGGAAGCCCCCGCGATGGGCGGCAGCCTTCCCAACAGACGCAACAGCAGAAGCACGGCGACGCTGAGCGCGCCGGCCAGCAGGACATTGGCGAGTGCCGCGAGCAATCCGTAAGCCGCTTGGGCGTAGCTGAGCTGGCCCTTGCGGATCAACAGAAGCGCTGCGGATGCCAACAGGACGAGCGCCGCGAACGCGGCCGGCAGCACCAGATCGAGGGGCCAGACGACGACGGTGCGCGCGAGCACGTCGAAGAACAGCGAATCCGCCGCCGGAGGGCTCACATCCGCGGCGTTGGCCAGTGCGAGCAGGCCGCTCAAGGCGTTCGCGCCCTGATGCTGCATGGTGGAGGGCGTGGCATTTTCGAAATTGTCGAGCGGCGTGTGATAGTAGGAAACATCCCCGATGAAGGCCAGGTTGAAGCCCTGATAGTGCGCCGCCTTGAAGACCGTGAAATCGGTGTTGTTGGGCAACGCCTTGTAGATCACATAGCACAGGGAATTGGTGATGGGCTCGGCGGTCGCCCCGCTATAGAGATGCATCAGCCACGCGTTGGCCGTTCCGGTTTCGAACATGAGGCTGGGTCCGGAGACTCCGCGCGTATCCATGTTGACCGCGGCCCAAATGCGCTTCGCCAGCGGATGTTCGCGCGTGAACAGCGAGGCGCCGAGCAATCCACCTTCCTCGCCGTCGGTGATGAGCAGCACGATCGGGTGCTTCAGGTGCGGCATGACCGACAGAACGCGCGCGATCTCGAGCAAATTCGCGACGCCGACGCCATCGTCCGAGGCGCCGGGACCGGCGGGCACGGAATCGTAGTGCGCCGCCAGCATGACGGCGTCGTCGCCTGTGAATGCGCCGCGCGTCGCGATGATGTTGGTGGGCGTGCCGCAGGCGCCGAAATCGTTGCACGACAGACCGGTTTGCAGCTCGGTGGTGTAGCCGAGCGCGGTCAAGCGTTTCACGATCACATCGCGCACTTTGGAATTGGCGGCGCTGCCCATGGGGTGCGGCACGCCATCCCCGACCAGATCTCGCAGAATCTCGCGTGCACGCCCCGCAGAGAACACGGTGGCGGCCGCATCGATTCCCAGCGGCGCCGGCGTGCGGTATGCCGCCAGCGTCGCCGCCAGTATCAAGGCCGCGCCGATTCCGGCAAGGAGCAGCCCGCGGTTTTTTCCCATCGTCATGGCTCAAACCTTGATTTGTCGTTCCGCCTGGTGACGTTTGATGCCGTTGAGAATTTCCTCGTGGGCAAGCTCGACGCCGGACCAGCCCAACACCTTGACCCACTTGCCGGCTTCCAGATCCTTGTAGTGCTCGAAGAAATGCTGAATCTGTTTCAGGCGAATTTCCGGCACGTCCTCGATGGTTTTCCAATGCGTGAACAGCGGACAGATGTCGTCGGTCGGGACCGCCAATATCTTGGCATCACCGCCCGATTCGTCGTCCATGCGCAGCACCCCCAAGGCGCGGCAGCGCACGACCACGCCCGGCAGCAATGGAAACGGGGTATGCACCAACACATCGACGGGATCCTCATCATCGGCGATGGTCATCGGCACGTAGCCATAATTGGCCGGATAGTGCATGGCGGTCATCATGAATCGATCGACGAACAGCGCGCCGGACTCCTTGTCTATCTCGTACTTGATCGGATCGGAGGCTTGCGGGATCTCGATGATCACGTTGAATTCGCGCGGTACGTGCTTGCCGGCGGTCACCTCATGAATGCTCATCCCGCGAACATACTCGCAACCGCGGACGAGAACTAGTCGATCGCGATCGAATGCGGCTGCGTGCCGACGGCGAAAGGCGAGCCGGCGACGGCGGTGAGCACGCCGGCCGCGCTCAACGTATAGGCGGACACATCGTTGGAATTGAAATTCACCGCATACAGAAATTGCCCCGAAGGATCGATCGCCACCGCGATCGGCAAAGATCCCGCCGCGCCGGCCGAGGACAGGGAAAGCACGCCGCTGGCCGGCGTGATGGCGAAGGTGGCGGCTTGATTCAGGGCGCCTGCGTTGGCTGCGAACACATAACTGCCGGTCGGATCGACAGCCAGCGCTTGCGTGTGGGTTCCGGCCGCGAGGGGCGGGCCGGAGACCGGCGTCAACGCCCCGGTTGTCGCATTGAGCGCGTAGGAAGCGATCGTTTGGTCGGTATTGTTCGCCACGAACGCAAACGCGTCGGTGGGATCGATGGCGATCGACACGGGTCCGGCGCCCGCCGCGAACGGCGAACCGGAGATGGCGCTCAACATGCCGCTCGCCGGATCGATCAAAAACACCGAGAGCGACTTGCCGTTGAAATTCGTGACATAGAGGAAGTTGCCGTTGCGATCGATGGCGAGAGAGGAGGGTTCTGCGCCGGCGCCGAAGGGTGCGTCGACAACCGGCGTGAGCGTGCCGGCGCTGATCGAGTAGGCCGACACGTCGTTGGAAGCGAGGTTCGCCACATACAGATAGTGATCCGTGGGATCGACAATCACGGCGCCCGGAGCGGTTCCCGTCGCCGTCGGAAAGCCGACTGCACTCAGCGTCCCGGTGGCGCCGATCGAATACACCGACACGGAATTGGAGCCGCTGTTCGCCACATAGAGGAATTGACCGTCCGGATCGACGGTGAGCGCGGTGGGCGTCGTGCCGTTCGAGGCAAATGGCGATCCGCTCAATGGCAGAAGCTCGCCGCTATTCGGATCGATGGCGAAACCGGAGATCGAGTTCGACTGGCGATTCGCCACGTAGGCAAACCGCCCGATCTCTGTGCAGGCGATGATGACGTTGGTGACGCTGCTTTTGCCGATCGCGCCCGAACCGTTGCGCACCGTGCAAGCCTCTGTAGGATTGGAAGGCTGCGTCAGGACGGTCACTGAATAGGCGGCGCCGTTGGCGAGCCGCGTACCGAAGTCGAAGGTGCCGTTGCCGCTGAAGCTCAAGGAATCGCCGCCGTTGAGCTGCAGCACCAAACCCGATCCGTTCAATCCGGTGACCGTGCCGCCGACGGTGTATTTGGCGCCGCCGGTAATGGGACAACCCGACAAGATCAGCGCTGCGGTCCCCAATGCCGCGTTAAGCAATATCTTCACGAAGGCTCTCCGGAAAATTTTACACGCTCCTACTGCGACAACCGCGGCGCGAATTCATGCCGCTCTTCAAGGCGAAATTCGCGTAAAGAATTGTGCAGTTCGTTGCGGCGCGGGGTGGCGCCCGGCCGATTCATTGTAAGCTGCGGATGCGGGAGCAGGGGATCTTTGCATCATTGGAGCGGCAGACATGCGTTATCGACTATTGGGGCAAACCGGATTGTACGTTTCGGAGCTGTGTCTTGGCACCATGACTTACGGCGGCAACGGCGGCATCTGGGAGGCCATCGGCAATTTGCAGCAGGAGGCGGTCAACGAACAGGTGAAGTTCGCCGTCGATGCCGGTATCAATTTTATCGACACGGCCAACGTCTATTCGGTCGGCAAGTCGGAAGCGCTGCTCGGCGAAGCGCTCAAAATGCTCGGCCTGAAGCGCGATCAACTGATCATTGCCACGAAGGCCACGGGCAGCATGGACGATTCGCCCAACGGCCGTGGGCAATCGCGGCATCACTTATTCAATCAGGTGGATGCCAGCCTTAAGCGCCTGCAGCTCGATTACATCGATCTGTACCAACTTCACGGATTCGATCCTCTGACGCCCTTCGAGGAATCCTTGGCCGCGTTGAACGATCTGGTGCGATCGGGAAAGGTGCGTTACATCGGGCTGTGCAACATGACGGCCTGGCAGATCATGAAATCCCTGGGCGTGTCGGAACGCTTGAATCTCGCCAAATTCGTCAGCGTGCAAGCGTACTACACCATCGCGGGCCGCGACCTCGAGCGCGAACTCGTTCCCCTGATCCAAGATCAGAAGTTGGGATTGATGGTGTGGAGTCCCCTGGCGGGCGGCCTGCTCACCGGCAAGTTCAGCAGCGCCGAGGACAAAGGACCGGCGGGTGCGCGGCGTGCGGCGTTCGATTTCCCGGTGGTGGACAAGCCCCGGGCGTTCCGCTGCATCGAGGTGATGCGCGAGGTGGCGCGCAAGCGCCAAATTTCGGTCGCGCAGGTCGCCTTGGCGTGGCTTTTGGCCAAGTCTTTCGTAACAACTGTGATCATCGGCGCAAAATCCATGGAACAGTTGCGGGACAATATCGGCTCGACCCGAATCCGACTCGACGATGCGGAGATCAAGCAGCTGGACGAAATCAGCGCACTGCCGGCGGAGTACCCCGGATGGATGCTGGCATTTCAGGGACAAGCCCGAGCCAAGCCTCCTGTGAAGGAGTGATGTCGCCGAAGGCCGACAAATACCTGCGCCGGTGAACCAAGTGAGGCGGCGCGCCTCCAATAGTTTCCAAAGGACATGCATGCCCATACTCCAATCGAATGATCTGAAAACCGCCGCGCTGGGCTTGGCGGCGCTCGTGGCTGCTTTGAGTCCGGGCCTCGCTTCTGCGACGCTGGGTCAACCGGAAGCCACGGTTCAAACCGACGTGCAGCGTGCACGCGCCGCGATCAAGTTTTCGCAAGATCGCACGGGCTACCGCGTGCACGAGATCCAATTGCCCTCCGGCACGGTGGTGCGCGAATTCGTCGCACCGGACGGCATGGTGTTCGCGGTGGCATGGCAGGGGCCGACCCGGCCTGATTTGCGTCAGGTCCTCGGCCAATATTTCGATGCCTTCGATTCGATGTCCCGCAGCAAATTGACCGATCGCCGTCATGTGCAGATTCAGCAAGGCGATCTGGTTTTGCAAAGCGGTGGACACATGCGCGCTCTTTCCGGACGGGCTTACCTGAAAAGCGCCATCCCCAGCGGCGTCAATCTGGGAGATTTGCACTGATGGCCTCGATGCGCGCGCTGAAGCTCCTGCTGTGTGCCGTCTTGGGAGCCTCCGCGATCGGCTGCGGCGGTGGCGGTGCCGGTGGCGGCAGTACCGCGGGAGGCGGCGGTGGCGGCGGCCCGACGAACAACACGACCAGCGTCATCGTCGATGCGGGTCCATCAAACAACAGCGTCAATACCATGTTCACATCCGTGACGCTTTGCGTTCCCGGCAGCACCACCAATTGCCAGACGATCGATCACATTCAGGTGGATACCGGCTCGTACGGCCTGCGCATTCTGGCGCCGGTTCTCACGTTGACCTTGCCGGTTGAGACATTGGCGAACGGCAGTTCGCTGGCGGAGTGCACGCAGTTCGTCGATGGTTACAGTTGGGGACCGGTCGTGACGGCGGATCTGCAAATCGCCGGCGAGACGGCGAAATCGCTGCCCGTGCAAGTGATCGGCGATTCGCGTTTCACCAATATCCCCACCGCGTGTTCCAGCACGGGCGGCACCCAGGAAGACACGGTCGCGAGCTTCGGCGCCAATGGGATTATGGGAGTCGGGCCTTTCGAGCTGGATTGCGGCGATTGCGATACCGTCACTCATGGTTTGTATTTCGCCTGCGCCGGGACTTGCAGCGACACGACCGTGCCTGCGAATCAGCAGGTGCCGAACCCCGTCACGCACTTTGCGGCCGACAACAACGGCGTGATGGTTTCGCTTCCCAGCGTCGCGGCGGGGGGCGCCTCCAATGTCATGGGCTCGCTGATCTTCGGCATCGACACGCAGGCGGACAATGCGTCCGGCACTCAAACCGTATTGACCGTGAACAACAATGCGGAACTGGCAATTATGTTCAACAGCACGACCTTCGCGAACAGCTTCATCGACAGCGGCTCGAACGGCATTTACTTCAGCGACTCGAGCATCGCCACCTGCATCGCGCCGCCCAACGACCCGACTTCTCAAATTGTGAACTTCTACTGTCCTGCGAGTACGCTGACCCTGCCGATCACCATCGTGGGCATGAACGGCACCTCGACGGATAACCTCACATTCCAAGTGGGCAACGCCGAGACCATGCTGCAGAATAACTTCGATGCCTTTCCGCAGCTTGCCGGCACCCTTCCGGCGGGCAATGCCGGGACCTTTGACTATGGCCTGCCGTTCTTCTATGGCCGGCGCGTTGCCGTGGTAGTGCAAGGGGCGATGACCAAGGTCGGCACCGGGCCGTATATCGCATTTTAGTCCGCGGCTTCAAGCGGCAGGGCGAGCAGCGGGCGTCTACCGTGGCCCGAAGAGGCAGGATAGACTGCCCCTCCAATGAATACCACGGCGTCTTGCACCGCGGCCGACACCGGTAGTTTGCAACTCGATTATTTATCCTCGCGCGAAGTCGCGTCTCAGTCACCACTCTGGTGGCAAGGTGTCCTCGGCGTCGTCGGCTTCGAGAAAATTCCGAACATCGATTGCGGCCGCGTTCCTCTGACCGCCAGCATGATCCCTTCGCTGCGCGGGAACGAGCTTTGCGAGGTGTGGCGGGTGGCCAGCCCCGAAGTGCCGTTGGCCAGCGGTTCGGCGCAAGCTCGGGTGAGCTATCGCTTTTCCGACGACTTGTTGTTTGGCTCGCTGACGATTTGCGAGCGGTCCATCGGGGCGCACAGCGAGGCAGGAGCGCTGCAGCTTGCCACCGAGAGCGCCTACCAAGACATCTTCGCCGTGCTCGATGCAACCAACCATCGGCATCTGCTGCGCATCTGGAACTACCTGCCGGAAATCAACGCGCAATCCGGGGGCGATGAGCGCTATCGGCATTTCAATTCGGCGCGGCAAACGGCCTTCCGAAAATCCGGGCGAGCGACCCTGGGTACGGTGCCGGCGGCCTGCGCGTTGGGCTCGCCGGCCGGCAGCCCGCTGTGCATTTATTTTTTGGCGGCACGGCTGCCTCCCAAGACCATCGAGAATCCGCGCCAGACCAGCGCTTATCATTACCCGCCGAAATTCGGCCGCCACAGTCCCCTGTTTTCGCGCGCCTGCGTGTGGGGCGAAAGCGGCGGTCGCAGATTATTCGTTTCGGGCACCGCCAGCATCGTCGGCCATGAAACCATTCATCGCGGCGATGTGGTTGCGCAGACGCGCGAAACCCTGGTCAATATTGCCGCCTTGCTGGAGGAAGCCAATCGCATCGTCGGTTCCAATCACTACGCGTTGAATGGACTGAAGCTCAAGGTCTATGTGCGCAATCCCTCAGACCTCCCCGCCATCGAGACGGTTTTGCGTGAACGGCTGGATCCGGCGGCATCGGTCGTGTACTTGCAGGCCGACGTCTGCCGCGAGGATTTGCTGGTTGAAATCGAAGCGGTCGGCTGACTCGAAAATTCCCGGTGCCAGGATGCGCGCCGGCGGATAATCGTGCTATTGATAAGCCTTCATTCGGACCCATGACCCGGAACTCTCAAATGGACCACGCAAAAACGAATGCCGCCACGGCGGCTGCCCAACATTATCGGTGGACGGACATACCCCGGGAACCGATGAAGGGCGGTATCACCCGCCAGCTGATCACCTCCGAGCGCATGATGATCGCGCATGTGCGCCTGAAGAAGGGCGATGAGGTCCCGAAACACTCGCACGAAAACGAGCAGATCACCTACATTCTCGAGGGGGCGCTGCATTTCTGGCTGGGGCCGCAAGGCGACCGCGAGGTGACGGTGCGCGCGGGCGAAGTGCTGGTCATCCCCTCCCATCTCGAGCACCGCGCCGTCGCGCTGGAAGACACCTTGGATGTCGATGTTTTCAATCCGCCGCGGCAGGATTGGCTCGACGGAACGGACGCCTACCTGCGCCGCTGAAGCAGCGTTCTTAGGGCGGCACCCGATAAAGATATGCGGCCAACTGCGAGCCGTGTGCGCTCGCGACGAACACCAGCTTATTGTTCGAGGTCAGCTTGCGCAGCCAATCGAAAGCGCCGCCGTCGATCAACGGCATCTGCTCGCCGCCGGGAGCGCGCGCGCTGATCATGAAGCGCAATCCATCGTAATAGCCGTGCGTGAGCGTCTCGAATAGCACCGGTGTTGTGCCCAGGCGCGCGGCGATGCGCTCGGCCAGCGCTTGGCGCTCGCGAGTCGCGAGAATTTTGAGGCTGCGATCCGCAAAGCGGTAACCGTGCTGCTCGAGCCGGTTGAGCGCGCCGATGTGGGTTTGGATGTGCTCGCACATCGACTCGACCAGAAACGCCTGATCTTTGCGTTCGTGGCCGGCCGTGGTCATGCAAAACATGCGGAAATGGGCGGCAAAGCCCGGAAGCTTGGGCACCTGTTGGGCGCGCACGCAGCGATGATTGGTGGCGAGCTTGACCGTCCCGCCGCCGTCGCGCAATCGCCGTGCGCTCTCGAGCGCCAGCACGTTGGTCGGGTCCGAAACAACCTCCGTTCCGCGCATCGTCGACACGATTTTGTTTTGGCTGGCCGGCGCGACGGCCGAACAGGAGCCCAAAGGCGCCAGCGGCGAGAGCTCCAAGGCTTCGAATGCGTGCGCTGCTTCCAGCAGATGGCGGTCCAGCTGATTGAGGGTGCGTTGATCGACCTGCGCCGGGCACACGAAGCGATCCCTTTCCCATTGCTGCAGCAGATGCGCCGCCGATCGCTGCGCGGCGCGCCGCTCAGCGACGCCGAGCAGCAAGGACCAAAGCTCGGACGCCGCCAAACCTTGCGCCAGCGCCGCGAATGCCGCTTCCTCGATTCCCGCGTGCGTCCAACGGCGGTCCATCCGCCAAAATCTACTGGGCCGCTGCGCCCGGATCAATACCCGGATCAGATCATGAGATGCGGCGGCACGCGGGCGTTGGCCGCCCGCTCATAGGCGCGCGCGACTTGCAGCAGCAGCCCGTCTTGATTGCGGTGGGTCACGAGCGTGATGCCGACCGGCAGGCCGCTCACCAGCCCCGCGGGCACCGTAAGGCTGGGATAGCCGGCAATCGCCGCGGCGCTGGCGATTTGCGATGATCCGCCGCCGCGCCGGTCGCCCCACACCGGATCGATGAGATCGGCCGGTCCATTGCTCGGTCCCATCAGCAGTTCCACGCCCTGCTGGCCGAGAAGTGCGGCAAGGCCTTCCACGTCGGCCGTGCGCTTCAAGGTCGCCAATGCCTTTTGATAAGCCGGGTCGCTCAAGGGGCCTTTCGCCTCGGCCATTTCGAAGATCTCCTGGCCGAAGACGATGAGCTCCTCGTCGGCATGAGCGCGATTGAAGGCAATCAGATCGGCGAGCGTTCTGCAATCAACCTGCGACGGATCGAGCGTCGCCAGATAGGCGTTGATGGCGTCCTTGAATTCGTACAACAGGCCCTCGAACTCCGGCTCGCCCATCTCGTCGAAGGCCTTCGGCGGCTTCAGCTCCGCGGTCACGGCGCCTTCTTGCTCCAGCACGGCGCGCGCGTCGGCGAATAGGCGAGTCGTGTCTGGATGCGCGCCCTGGGGCACCGGCATGACACCGATGCGCACGCCACGCAGACGAAAAGCCTCGATGTCATTGCCGTGCGCGCCGAATCCCAATGGCCGTTCCGCAATCACCCCGGCGAGTATCGCGGCATCTCCCACCGTTCTGCACATCGGACCCGCCGTGTCCTGCCGCGGCGAAATGGGCACCACGCCCTTGCCGCTGACGACGCCGACAGTGGGTTTGAGGCCGACGAGACCGTTGATTGAAGCCGGCGAGAGGATGGAGCCGTTGGTCTCGGTACCGATCGCCGCCGCGCAAAAACTCGCCGCCGCCGCAACGCCGGAACCGGCGCTCGAGCCGGATGGGTTTCGCGCGGGATCGTAGGCGTTGCGCACCTGGCCGCCGATGCCGCTCCAACCGCTGCAGGATCGGGTCGAGCGAAAATTTGCCCACTCGCTCAAATTGGCCTTGCCCAGGATGATGGCCCCCGCGGCGCGCAAGCGGGCCGCGAGCGGTGCATCGGCGGTGCGAAAGGACTTCGCGAGCGCATACGACCCGGCCGTGGTGGCCATGGGGTCGCGCGTCTCGATGTTGTCTTTGACGAGGATCGGAATGCCGTGCAGCGATCCGCGTAGCTTGCCGGATTTGCGTTCGGAATCAAGCACTCGCGCGTCGTTGAGGGCGTTGGGATTGAGCGCCAGCACCGCGCGGTACTCAGGTCCATGGTGATCGAAGCGGGCGATGCGCTTGAGATAAGCGGCCGTCAAAGCCTCTGAAGTCACCTTCCCGGCGGCCAGGGCGCGCAGGAGAGCCGCCATGGACTGTTCGGTCGGGTCGAAAGCATGCTCGGCCGCGCGCAGCTCCCCGACGCCGGCGAGGAGCGATAGAGCCCCGGTTGTTGCGAGAAAACGTCGGCGATCCATGAAATATCCTCTGTGCTTTTTCAGTCGGGCCGACGCCAAGCATGCGTTCTCGGCGTGGACGGTAGTGCAAATTATTTTCTGCGGAATTCTTTACAGGACTCGGCGGATTTGTTACTTATTTGATATCCGGCTATGAGATATCTCATATACGGATTCTGCCTTCAATATAACGCCGCAGGGGATGAATACCAATGACTACACGACTCGCTCGGTACCGAGTGTCGCGCGGATTACTCGCGTCTCCACTTATTCTTGCATTCGGGATGAGTGCGCACGCCCAGGTCACGCCGAAAGCGGCCGCGCCGGATGACCAAACCCTGCAGGAAGTCGTCGTCACCGGTTCACGCATTGCACGTCCGGAATTCGATAACCTCGAGCCGACCACCAGCGTCGATTCGAAAACCTTTGACCAGCGCGGTTATCTGGATGTCGGCTCGGCCCTCAACGAGTTGCCGGCGTTCGGCGTGTCACCCTCGAGCGCGGCCAACACCCAGTCCGGATTCGGCATCGCGCAAAGTTTCGTCGACCTCTACGGCTTGGGTTCGCAACGCACCCTGACCTTGGTCAACGGCCGGCGCTTCGTGTCCGAGAGTTCGGCCACCTTGAACAACTCCAACGCCAACACCCAGAACGGCGGCAACGGCACGCAGGTCGACCTCAACGTCATACCCACCAAGCTGATCGACCACGTGGAAGTGGTTTCAGTCGGCGGCGCGCCGATTTATGGCGCCGACGCAATTGCCGGCGTAGTCAACATCATATTGAAGAAGGACTATCAAGGCCTGGATGTCGATGCCCAGGTGGGCGCATCGGGCCAGGGCGATGCCTGGAACTATCGCGCACGCGTATCCTCGCCGGCCAGAATTTGTTCGACGGCCGGGCCAACATCACCGGAGTGGCCGAGTTCACCAAGACCGATGGCTTGCTCGGCACTTCCAGCGTCCGGTGTACGCCGCTGACTTAGGATTTCTCGCGCCGGCTGACGCCGGGCAAATACACGCACCGTTTTGACGCCGCCAATTCCGTACCGGCGGTGAACTTCGGCGGCGTCCCGTTGGTGGACGACACGCTTTTGGCGCCGGCGATCGGCTGACCGGCAGCGTGGTGGGCGTGACGAACGCCGCCGGCCAAACGCTGGCCTTCGGCCCCGGCGGCACCCTGCAGCCTTACAACACGGGCACTGTCACGGGAAATCCGATTTTCGCCAGCGGCGGCGACGGCCTGCGGCTATCCACCGTCAGCAACCTGTTGTCGCCGACCGAGCGCACCAATGTCGATACGCTGATGCATTTTCAGGTCAACCGACCATATCAATGCCTTCGGCGAAGGCTACTTTCTCCGAATCGCATGCGACCAACCTGTTGGCCAGCCGGCATACAACACCAATCTGTTCGGCACAGGCGGCACCGCCAACGGCAACTTCGTCGTCAGCCTCAATAATCCGTACCTCACGCCCGACCGACCGGGCCTGATCCAAACGGCGCTGAACAACTACGCGGCCTCCTTGCCCTTGGGTCCCAACCTCTTCCCGGGCAGTCCCGCCGGGCCGGGACAGCCCGGTATCGTACCCGGCTTGGAATAACCAGCAGTTCTATATTTCACGCGCCAACCTGGACCTGCAGAGCGGCTTTGCCACGGACACGCAACTGGTGGATGCGCGGAGTGGGCGGACTCAATGGCGACTTCACCTTGGCCAGCGAGAAACTTCAACTGGGAAGTATCGGTGAGCTACGGCGCGGCCGACAACCCGCAGGCCACGCCGTCCATGGTATTCGTCAGAACTTCGCCAACGCATTGAATGCCACCACCAACGCGGCGGGCCAGATCGTATGCGCCCCGGGCAGCCGGTCAACGGCGCCGACGACGACGGCGTCCAGCACCGTGCGCTCCGATCGACATTTTCGGCAAGAATTCACCGAGCGTCGCGGCGCTTGCAGTACATCACCCACATGGCGGTGGTCGATTCCTTCAACACGCAACGGGACACCAACGCCTTCATCGGCGGCGATATCTGGAAGCTGCCGGCGGGCGAGTGGAAATTCTCGGCCGGATTTGAAAATCGCCGCGAATCGGCGGCTTTCACGCCGGACGACTACTACACCCAGGATCTCGGCCAAACCAAGACCACCGGGATCGAGGGTTCGTACGTCACCAACGAAGCCTATTTCGAGACGCTTGTTGCCGATCTTCTCCCCTCATGCAAGATATTCCCGGGTTGGATCGCCTCGAGGCGGACGCTGAAGGCGCGGCGCGTCGACAATTCCATCGCCGGCAATGCCACGACTTACACCTATGCACTGGCTTGGTCGCCGATCGAGGATGTGGTATTCCGCGCCAATAAGACCAAGTCGATCCGCGCGCCGTCGATCACGGAGTTGTTCCTGCCGACGGCGCAAAGTTTTCTCGTTTGCCAACGATCCTTGCGACAAGAACTTCGTGGGCCAAGGACCGGTGCCGACAACACGCGCCGCCAACTGCGCGGCAGCAATCGCCGGCTATAACCCGGCGACCTTCGTGTCCAACGTGGTCAACGCGAGCGCGCTGGGCACGAGCTCCGGCAATACCGGGCTACAGAGCGAAATCGCGTTCTCGAAGACCTTTGGCGTGGTGCTGCGTCCGCGCTTCGTGCCGAAACTCAATATTTCGGTCGATTACATCGATATCGCGCTGAAGGACGCGATCGAGTCCTTGACGCTCACCAATAATCTCGATGCCTGCTACGACTCATCCAATTTCCCCGACAATCCGTCCTGCTCCGCATTCACGCGAAACGCGGCCGGCCAGATCACGGACTTCCATTCGGGCTACGTCAACGCGGGTCTGTTGGAGTTCACCGGCATTCAAGCGGCGTTGGACTACACCTTCAAGCTGCCGTGGGCTCTGGGAAGCCTGCAGGGCAGCGCCCACTACCTGGATACTCAGCGACTGAAGTCGCAGATTGCAACCGCCGCCCCGCTCGATATCTCGGGACAAATCGGCTACAGCAAGAGCAGGGGGAAGATCGATCTTCTGTATGCGAACCGCGGGTTTTCGTGGGATTGGCAGGGGCATATTCATCGGCCCGGCGAAGTTCAGCAATCAAAACACGTCCGACCTCGCAGGACATCCTGGGCGTGGGTTCTTGGTGGCTCATCAACTCCACCATCGGCATGAAATTCACCCCGGCATTTCAGTTGCGATTCATCGTCGACAACGTGTTCAACAAGCAGCCGCCATTCCCGGCCATTGCGGGCACCGGCGGCAATTATGCACCGGGAACCACGACGTACTTCTCCGGCATTCTTGGCCGGGCTCTGCAGCTCGAGGCTGACTACAAGTTCTACTAAAAGGGTGGAATGGAAGTTGGAAAGACGAGGAAAGGCGCCGCACGGCGCCTTTCCTTTATGGCGGCCCCGATTTGCCTGATTCCTCCGAACGCGACTAGAATCCCGCTCACGCGGGCGTCGTATAATGGTAATACCCAAGCTTCCCAAGCTTGAGCCGTGGGTTCGATTCCCATCGCCCGCTCCAACTCTTGAGCCAACGCCAACCCACGCAGGGCTACAAAACTGCGGTCAAGTCATTGATCCGATGGGAAATCTTGGGAATACCGATCGATTTGTGGCCTGCCTCGTATCTTGGGATATCCCTACGTTGCCCCAGCATTCACACGTACAGTCACACGCGGCAGTTTCCAAAAATAATTTGGGTGATTCCCACCCTCCCCTCGTAGCGAGAGCGATCGCATGTGGCTGCACTCGACCCTGACCAACGTGACCGACGGCAATCGGGCAGTCAATCAGGGCGTCTATCTGCATGCTGCGAGCATTTCGTGTGACCGCGCAATTGCTTATTTATGAATCGCCCTACAGCGGCACGGGTCGTAGTCAGAGTTCGTGTTTAGTTGCTTGAGTACCAATGCCGCTTCGGGAAAATCGCCATCTGCCGCCGCCCGCTTCAAAAAGAGGAATCGCAATCTGCCACTTCCCTTCGTCTAAGAACTGAACGGCAAGGTGATACATCGCCTCTTCGCGGCCATATTGTGAAATGCCTTTGGACTCAATCGCGCGTCTGAACAAGCGCTTCGCGTTCGCGGTGTCTTCCTTGTGCCAATGCCGTATCGATAACAGTAGCCAACATCGACGGCAGCGTCTCCATCGCGCATGTCGACGGCTCGTTTCCACCATTGAAACGCGAGCCCGGCTTTGCCGGCGTCGCGCATATACCGTCGCCAAATTGGACGTTGCTGTTGGAGTCGCCCGATCGTGCGGCCCGCCGGTACCAACGGATGGCTTGTCCGACGTTCCGCTTAGTACCTCGTCCGACGTTATAGGCATAGCCCAGGGAACCGGCAGCGTTTTCATCACCGCTCTCGACTGCCCGGCGCAAAAGACGAAACGCATACGGTGCGTTGCGCCTTACGAGAATACGGCCGTTTGCGTCACGGATTCCGTCATTAATGGTAATCGCCAGCTCAGTCATGGCTGGAGCGTTTCCCGCGGCTACGCCTTGCCGCAGGCCTGCAATAACGCGGTCCCAGTTTGGCTTCCTTGCTTGTCTCACTATCGCACTCTCTTCAGCAGGTTCATCACAGCATGAGAACTGTTTCGCTGGCCGCCAGTGAGTCTACATTGCCCAGCGAATGTCAGCTGTGTGGCGGTCAACTCAGTACTGCCATTGACGCCTTCTGGCCGCCTGCCGCCGTTTATCTTGCTGCCGGTGTCGTTCCTGCGCGCCCTCGCGGCGGATTCCGACTCAGCCTTACGCGACGTCGAGCAGCGCCCGGGGGTTCTTGGCGACAACGAGCAGCAACGTGCGCGCGGCGCCCGACGGTGCACGCCGTCCCTGTTCCCAGTCCTGCAACGTTCGCACAGATACTCCAAGCAACGACGCAAACCGCGACTGGGAAAGTCCAAGTCTTTCCTCGGATCATCGCGACATCCGGCACGTTGATCACGCGACCGTACTCGCCGCGCTTGATTGTCGCAGCCCATTTGGGATCTCACGGCCCACACTTCTCTTTGTCTTAGCCATCTTCCACTTCCTTCCGGATCTGCCGGAGTACGTGAGCGGGGATGTTGTCGGCGACGTTCTTCGGATACATCGTGAGCATCCAGATCACGCCATGCGCACGGCGGACGTAGTAAATCACGCGGTAACCGTCCCGCTTACCGCGCCCCGGTGCTGCCCAGCGAAGCTTGCGGACACCGCCCGAGCCCGGGATTACAGGTCCAGCCTCCGGATCCGTCATCAGCGCTGTCTGCAGTGCCAAGTACTCTTCATCCGTCATGTAGCCGAGAACGAGCTTCGTAAAGAGGCGCGTCTCAATGAAGCTGAACATCAGAGGATTATACGGCAGTGCCGTATAAGATCAAGCGGCGAAGTTCCCACTACACATTGGATAATCTATGTCCGCTTGCTTAGCCCGATTCGGGGAGGCCGGTTATGGCCCGAATCGGAGACCTACAACTGAAACGCCCGAGCTTGGGATTTCCCACATCGATATATCCCTACGTTGCCCCACATACCGCGAAAATTCACACGCTAATTACACTTGGGATCCGCCTTTTCAGCCAAAGTGCTTGCTCTTCACGCGTCCGGATGCGCCGACCCCGTTTGGGTTCGATTCCCATCGCCCGCTCCACTTTTCGTTGTCTGGCGTCTCTCTGTGTTGCCTCAGCACGCGACCTCGCGGAGCGCCCAGTTTCCCACAGCCTCGATATGTGGCCCAACCGCTCACTTGATCGAATGCTTCGATCCGCGTCTGGTCCCGCCGCCGCCTTGACTTGCGCCAGCGTCACCCACTCGCACGGAGCAACCGAACCGGCCAATGCCGAGGATGCGGACATTACGGAAGCCAGTAGTGCGGTTGCGAAGCACTCTCCAAGTTTGCTCATGACCATACCTCCCGGAGAAAAACTCTCAATTCAATTCGACAATACTATTCGCTCGCTCGCCGCCCGCCAACAGTCCATAGCCCGCAGGCGATCCAGACTTTAACAATAGCCATCGGCACAATTGTTGGTCGAGCGAATGGTGTCAGTTGCATACCGCCGTTTGCGCCATTTGCGTTATCAACGCCTGCTCGTAACGCAGCAACAGGTGTAGCACGGGGCCCGCTCGGTTGAACGCATCTTTCATCAACTGCGCTTTCAACCGGAAGCCGTAGCCGGCACTCGCACAACAGGCTGGGAGTGGATTCGCCCCCGATGAACAACGAGATACCGACAATTCCTTCATTCCCGACGACGGCAACCTCCGCCGACGCGCCATCCCCCATTACATAAAGCAGCGAGACGATGGAAGTGGTCGGAAAGTAGACGTGGGTTAGCGTGGCGCCGGACTCGTACAAAACTTCGCTCCGTATGACCGCAGCCTTCCGCGGCCGCACGATCGGTGTGAAATAGGGTAACTTCGTGGTTAGTCCGCCAAGACCCATGACGAATGCCAAAGCAACATTCAGCCGCAAAATGTCCTTCGTGATCAAGATAGCCGACCTGCCGACCAATCCGCTCTCGCCGGACGGTGACGGGCTTGTCGGCCATCACCTGCGACCGCACACGCAGTCCATTGTTCTTCGGTCGGCTCGATGGTGACACGAAAATCAGGCGCATCGCTGCACTCGAAGTCATCTGGCAGATCACCACAGATGCATGCTCCGGCAGGCAGTGCGTCCGTCTGCACAATCACTGCAGGGCGCGGTTTTCCATAGTCGCCGGCTGCCGCAACTGTCACCACATCCCCGCGCTTCATTGAGTATCAAATTCCGACACCGACTCAATCCATCGCATGGCGCCAGATTCGCGCGCTTGATTCAGGCCCGTCACCTGTTTGGCGACCCGCCTGCGGACCGCCTTCGAGCGCGCATCCGGTACGATCAGGCGCAATTCCCGCAAACCTCGGGCGCGGCGTCGTTCGCGCATGGCCTTCATTCGCTCGGCAGTCTGTGCCATGATTGGTCTCCGAAGTGTAACGCGTTACACTGTAACGCGTTACGGGCGATGAATCAAGCGGTTGTTACCTTTTTTTTTCATCCCCGGCCACTATTTAGCAGGGGCGCGAGGGGGGTGGAATGGGCCGCGAGTTTGCTGTGCGAGCAGTTTCTTTTTATTTTTATTGATTTTTTTTTTTTTTTTTTTTTTTTTTTTTTTTTTTTTTTTTTTTTTTTTTTTTTTTTTTTTTTTTTTTTTTTTTTTTTTTTTTTTTTTTTTTTTTTTTTTCCCTAGGGTTCTTGGCGACAACGAGCAGCAACGTGCGCGCGGCGCCCGACGGTGCACGCCGTCCCTCAGAATGAGGATAATTTATCGGCAGGTTAATCGGCCTGCCCCCAGATAACTAAGCATGTTCAGTGGCACTCAGAGACCTACGGCAAAATGGCTCAAGCTCCGGGCTTCGCGCACCGATGTTATCCCTACGTAAGCTTACGTGGTCCCACACACCGCAAATATTCACACGCTACGATTGGCGTCGACACATTGATCCGATGGGAAAGTCTCTGGGAATATGAGTCGATTTTGGGCCTGCCTCATATCCTGAGGTATCACACACTGCCCTATGATTCGCCCCAACCAAGGTCACTCGTTCCGCAATTCTGACGACGCAGAACGGCGCATTGGTTGCGGGCCACCAACAAGAGAAATCCAGCGGAAGGGCTGCGGCTATGTGAGTCGATCCACGAATTGCCGGGGTGGACGAGCGAAAGCGACTGCCTTACAATATTACCAATCGTAAGAATAGGTGAAAATCGATATGGCGTTCGCAACAATTACCAGTAAGGGTCAGACAACTATCCCCAAAGAAGTGCGGGCCGCTGCGAATCTCAAGTCCGGCGATCGAATTCATTTCACCGTTCTTGAGGACGGCACGATTATCGTGCGTGTGAAGAACAGAAGCATTCGAGACATTTCCTTTAAACCCCCGGGCGGCAAGCGTGTATCAATCGCCCAGATGACGCGCTAGCCGTATAGAGATGCTCGGCATCGACACAAATGTGGTCATCCGACTGGTCATTTCGGACGATGCGGAACAAACGCGCCGTGCGCGCAAGCTAGTCGATCAAGCGCTCGGTCGTGATGAACCAGTGCTGGTGTCGCTGCTGGTGCTGCTCGAGTCGGAATGGGTCCTGCGCAGCCGCTATGGATTCAATCGTGAAGCCCTCCTGACCATATTCCGCGCACTGCTTGAGGCGCGCGAACTTTCATTTGAAGATGAACCGGCATTGGAAGAAGCGCTGTTTCGTTGGAAGGATAGCGCCTGCGGTTTTTCGGATTGCCTCATTGCAGCTCACAATCGTCAGATGGGATGCCGCGCGACGGCTACCTTCGATGGCAAAGCGGCCAGGCTGCCAGGTACCGTATCGCTCTAATGGCAGGGTGACGCATGTCGCCAAACGGCCTAAAACCGGGCACCCATGGCGCCAAAATGGCGCCAGTTAAGCGGCCGCTCAGCGGCGTAGAGGGGTCAAATTATGGTGCGATGAATTCGTAGTGCTGCTGTCGCAGACCGCCGGCGTTGACAACACGATTGTGCGGCCTGCGATCGCGAGTGCCTGTGGATTGTGACATCGGGTGGAGGTAAGCTTCGAAAAAACTCCGCAGCAGGGGGGCATGTGGCAATCGACAATCAGGTCCCGCCGTCTCAGCGCATGCATGGTGCATCGCGGTACTGGCTGTTCGTGGTGCTCGCGGGCGCCGTATTGGCTGCATGCAGCAAGCCGGCTCCGGCACCCAGGACCGAAACCGCCTCGGCCAAACCGCCCATGGCGCAATCGGAAAACGACGCAGACCATCACAACGATCCGTGCTCGCTGCTGCAGACCTCCGAAGTCGAGGGGGCGCTGGGGGCGCCGCTCGGAACGCCCCCGTATCGCGGGGCTTCCTATAATCCGGCCCTTGGCAGCAATGACTGCACCTACCAGACCGCGCGCTTCCAGACAGTGACTCTGAGCGTCGATTGGGACGGAGGCCAGCAGGCCTATCACATCGGGGATTTCGTCGGTAACGCCGTGAAGCGCACCGGCGCGCTCTCCGACAAGGCCAAGCAGGCGATGGTGTCGGAGGATGGCTCGAGCATCGGCGGCGAATGGGACGAGGCGAAGCTCACGGCCTTTAACTGCTGCATCTTCAATGCGCTGCGAGCCGACCAAATGATCAGCATCGATTTCACCGGTTCGACGATGACGCTCAAGGCTGCGGCCGCACTCGTCGATGCCGCGCTCAAGCGGATGGATAAGCCGCTCAGTCTGGATGGCGACGCGAACGTCGCCGCCGCGAAGACCTTTCTCCAGGGACGCCCAAAACCGATTGCCCCCTGCAGCGTGCTCACCCAGGCCGAGGTCGAAGCCATCCTGGGCTCGGCCCTGGCGAAGGCACCGGAGGAGGACAAGTCGGTCTGTACCTACACCCTGCCGCAGCTTCCGAATGTGCCGCCGCGCATCTACGACCTGCAATTCCTCTGGTCGGGCGGCAATTACAACTTCCGACAGGACTTGTCAGCCGCAAAAATGGGCGGCACGGCCTTGGGCAGCATGTCGATGACCGTGAAGGAGGATCGGCAGGTGTCCGATGCGCCCCCGGCGAGCATACCCGCCGGGTCAGGCCCGGTGCCCCCGGTCGGCACCCACACCGTTACAGAGAACGTCACGACGACCGTGGACGAAGTCGCGAAGCAGATGACCGGCCAGACATTCTCGAAGCATATGAACATGACTGGGGAAGAGAACGCGGCCGGCACCGGGCCCTGGGAGCGTTCCGCCACCACGGGGCACAGGTTCGAGGCGGTGAAAAAAGACGTGCTGGTGCGGGGTACCTGGTCGGCCGATGCCGGCAAGGCCCGGGCGCTGGTGGCTGCCGCGATTGGTAAGTTCTGAATGCGCCGGCAATGCTGGGAGGACGGAAGATGAAAACACAGATCCAGGTTCTCATTCTGGTTACCGCGGCGTTCACGGCCGTGGCCCAGGGCGGCACGATCGTACACATGGACCGCAAGGACTCCGATGATGGCAAGGTGCGCCCCGAATCGATGATCTATGCGCAGGACGGGCAATTTCGCATGGATACGCTGGACGCCGCCGGTCACGTGCGCGATTTTGTGCTCGTACGCGACGGCAACATCTGGCAAGTGGACATGGAGAAGCGGACGTTTATGCAAATCGACCAGGCCGCGCTCTCGGGGAAACAGAGCGAGATGCAGGAAAGGATGCAGGCGATGCTGCAGAGCCTGCCTCCGGAGAAGCGCGCCGTGATGGAGGCGCGAATGCAAGGCATGATGACCGGCCGGTCGCAGCCCGCCTTCACGATGACCGATACCGGCAAGCGAGATCAGGTCGGGAGCTGGTCCTGCGAGATATGGCAGGTGCGCAGGGGCGGGGCGGTGTCAAGCGACGCCTGTATCGCTTCGCGCGGGTCGCTGGAGGGCGGCGACGAACTCGTCGAGGCCGTCCACAAGGCCGCGACGACCGCAAGCGGCGTGCTGTCCTCGATACCGGCGGCGCACGCGACCGCGCAGAGGATGGCGGTTTATGCCCAGGTCAATGGTTTTCCGGTGCGCACGCGCGAACTCGAAGGGGGCAAAGTGCAAAGCGAGCTGACCGTCTCCAGCATCGAGCATCGCTCGCTGGCGGCAGACCGGTTCGCGATTCCGAAGGGATTTACTCAGACCACGATGGGTCGAGGGAATGAATAGCCCGACGTCCTCCAGCCGCGGTGAAGGTGGCTCGCGATTTTCCCTCAGCGCGATGGCGTTTACCTTGCTATGCCTCATGGCCGGCTGCAACCGCCATGGCGGTGAACCCGCGGTGTCGCCGGGCGCCGGCAATGCCGCGACACCGGCGTCGGGCCTGCCCGGAGTGCCGGCACGGTCTGCCGGCAAGCCGCCGGGTGCGACGTTGGCGGTCGCCGGGACGCTCTTCGACGGCGACGACGTGGAGCAAATCCGGGCTTATCTCAAAACGGTCAAAGAAATCGTACCCGCGAAGTTCGACGTCCAATGGAGTGCGGACACCGTCGCGGTGAGCAAGGACGAAGCGATGCGCGCGCTGCTTGGCGTCAGCCGCGACGGCAGCATCTTTCGTTTCGCCGCCGGCGAGCCGGTGTCGAAGCGCATCCGGCCCGGCAGCGTACTATGGATCTACGACATCGCCGTACGCAAGGTCGACGGCGTCGACACTGCGGGCGATACCGTCGTCGTGCGGACCTCGCCGGCGAGCCTGACGCAGGCCTTTACCCGCGCCGACATCGAGTTCGATGCCGCACCCAGTCTCGTGGACTACTACACCGCGTATCGTCCGCACCTGAAGTCCGACCACCCGGCCGCGTTGTGGCGGCAGCGTCGGCCGCCCGCACTGATGTCGGCGGTGTGGCGCGGCGACGCGGATGCGGCACCTTTTATGCTCAAGGTATCGGACGATTCCGCGCCCAACAGCGAGGATGATTCGGACGGCGATTACGGCGAGACCCGCTCGCCCGGGGATGCGCACACCGGGGAGCTGCTCGGATTCGAGTATTCGATGTCCTATGTCACTCAGCCGGACGGAGTGACCCTGTATCTAGCGGCTCGCAAGAAGGACGACGGCGATCCGGAGCAGATGGAGGAGAAGATGCAGGACGCCGAAAAGGAGGCGGCGCAGGACGAAAAGGAACTGCACGAGAACCTCGAGAAGCTTTCGGAACTCGACGCCTCCCTGCACACGGACCAGGCGTCACTCGCGGACATGGACCTGCAGTACCAGAAGCAGCTGTCCTTCCTCCAGGGCAAGGGAGATGCCGCAGCCGCGCAGACGCTGACGCAGCAGCACCAGCTCGACCATGTCAAGCTGCAGGATCAGATCAATTCGCTCGACAAGACGCGCAATGCAGTCAACGCGATCAAGCAGCAGGACGAAGAAAAGCTTCAGAAGCTCAAGAAGGTCGGCGGCAAACTCGTCGACCTGTTCGGCATCATCTCGGACAACCTCGATGTGCGCTTCAAGGTCCGGGCCGATGTCGACAACTTTCAGGTTGCCGGGGCGCTGAAGATCGTGGACGGCGACCTCGACAGCGCACGCGCACAGTTCAAGAACATGAAGGGCAAGATCCACATCGACTATGTCGGACGCTGGGGCAAGCCCGGCAACGGCGCGGTGAAAGTGCCGGTGGTTCATCTGCCGTTCGTGTTCAACATCCCGTTTCCGATCGGCGGATTTCCGCTGGTCATCCAGCTCGGCACCGACTTCAGCGCGAATGTCTTCCTCGCGGGCAACCACGCGGCACAACAGTTCTCCGGCGACTATGCCTTCTCCGGATCCACGGGATTCACGGCGACGCGGGCGGGCGCGACCGACAACACCAGCATGAGCGGCGAGAAGCCGGCGGTCGGCACGGCTGTCGCCAACAGTCCGGGTGTTTCGGGGCTCGTGCTCGCGATCCAGGCACCCCGCGTCGGGCTCGGTGTCGGGGTATTCGGCGCCTCGTCGGTCGCCTACAGCGATATCGTCAACGTGGTGACGATGACCAATGCCGCGGCGGTATCCACCGGGATCATGCTCACGCCACCCTGCAAGCGCACGACGTACACCGCCTACGGGCACGTCGGCATCGACACCCAGGTGATGCCGCTGCCCATTCCTTTCGTCGCCGATGTGATCAGCAAGAAGTTGAGCACGCAGAAAGAGGTGTTCCAGCACACCCATGAAGTCCTCGATCCGCCGGTCAAGGGCTGCGAGGTCGGATCGTGATTGCACTGGCTGCGCTCGCCCTGGCGGTCGCTCCGCAGGTGGCCGCGGCCGATGTCGCCTCCATCCAGCCGGTGAAGGGTCTGGTGCTGACGAGCACGGTGCATAGCACATTCGTGGTGAGCGGCGAAGGAGGAGCAGACCGATCGTATTCGGGCACAGACGTCGAGGAATGGGATTCTGTGGTGGACGCGACCGCCGAAGCGATTGTCTACCAGCTTCGCGTGAGCGCGCCGGCGGATGCCCAGGCGAACGCCGACCTCGCGAAGTTCGTGATTCAACGGAGCGTGCGCCGCCAGGACATCGCGCAGGCGACGCGCATCAACCTTTTCTATTCCTCGGTCGATCCACAGATGTTTGCGGGACAGACCTTCGAGGAGACCTCCGTGAAGGGTGTGACGATGCTCAAGTCCGGCGCGGAAGTGCCATACGTGATCGGCGTCATCGACGGCGAGGACCCGATGGGGGGCATTGGGGCGATGATGCAGCAGATGGCGAAGCAGTCCGCGGGAGCGAAGCCGGGCTCGCCGATTTCGGGCATGGCGTCGCTGTTCACAGCAGGCCACACCTATTACCGGGGCACTCTGAAGCGGGTGGAGGCCGGATCTGTGATGCTGCCGGTGTTGCTGGACGGCGTACGGATCAGCCTGCCGGCCGTGCACGCCCAGGGAACGATCGCGAACGGCGACAAGGCGATCCAGGCGCAGTTCTGGTGGCTCGACAGTCCCGCGTGGCCGGTCACCTTGGAATGGAGCCTTACCCGCGACAGCCATAAGGCGAGCCAGCAGGTCACGAAGATCGATCGGCCGCCGCCGGACACCGGAGCGAAATTCGGCGGCATTGCCGATGCGCTGCAGAAGTCCTGCCACGTCGAGCTGTCGGGCATCTATTTCAATACCGGCAGTGCGGTACTGCTGCCGGAGTCGCAACCGGCGCTGCGAAACATCGCGCAGGCGGTTCTGCAATCGAAACAGCCGGTACTCGACATTGAAGGGCATACCGACAACGTCGGCACCGCGCAGCTGAATCAGGATTTGTCGCAGAGACGTGCGCAGTCCGTACGCCAGGCGCTCGTAGCGCAGTTCAACGTCCCCCCCGGGAGGCTGACGGCGACGGGCTTCGGATTTGCGCATCCCGTGGAGAGCAACGACACCGTCGAGGGTCGTGCCCGCAACCGGCGCGTGGAGCTCGCCTGCGCCGCGAGCCATTGACGAGGGAGACCCCATGAACAGCCTGAACGTCGATGAGCTTCGCGCGGCGACACAAGCTGCCCGCGACCGGCAAATGGGGGAGCCGCACCCATCGCGGCGTCCGTCCATCGTCGGTCACATGCTGCACTGGGTCTTGGCGGTGGCAGGTGCCACGGCGCTGTTCGTCGCCTACCAGCACCTGAAGATCAATGGCGCGCCAGCGCCGGCCTATGTGTGCCTCGCAGGCGCCGCCCTGCTCGCCCTCTCGCCCCTGAAGGCGCTCATGCATGCGATATTCACCGTAGAGCGCGGCGCGATGCACCTGGTGCATGTCATCGCGGGGCTCGCCCTGATGGCGCTCCCGGTCAGCGGCCTCGTGTCCGGGACGCCCGTGCTCACGCACGCAGCCCTTGCTCCGTTCGCGATGATGGGGGCGGCGCAGGCGCTCATGCATTCGGACAAGCCGCGCAATGCGGCCCAAAGCCAGGCGATGCGCAGCTTCGTCACCAGCCTGCCGGAAGTCGCGCAGTTCACCAGCAACCGCGATTTTACCTCATCCGCCAACGTCGAGCGCGCCGTGGCGGTGCTCGGCGATCTGCTGTCCAAGGCGCAGGCCCTCGGGGAGACCGAGCTACAGACGGACCCGCAATTCCAGTCCGCGCTGAAGCAGGTCGGTATGCGTACCGGACTGAGTCTCGGACTCGATGCCATCAGTCATTCGATCGACGTGATGGCGCGCAGCCCGCAGGCCGCTGCGGCGGCGCCAGCGTTGCAGGCACGGCTCGCGCAGGTCCGTCGTTCGATCGCCGAACCTGCAAGGGCTCGTCCAAAATAGCCCGGACGCCTGTTCGTTACAGAGCTGACCCTAAGTCGCAGCAAGCTTGCGACCAACAAATGTACGAGAATGCTCTCGGCAATCAACTCGGCAGCCGCAAGGCTTGGTGTAAAATCCCGCTGGCGTGAATGATTGAATGACTCACGGGCGCGGTCAAATGCGACTCATATTTTTGGCAACGTTGGGGGCGGCGCTTTTGGGTTGCGCTTCAACCCGGCTCTCCAATGACGTGAAAGCCTTCGTGGGCCGCGACATTCACGAGCTCTACGCTCGCTTGGGAAATCCCACCGGAAGGCTCGAGATCACCGGAGATCGTGTGTACGTCTGGTCCGTGAGCAGCGAAGGGGTGATGCCCAGCGGGATAAGCGCCAACGGTACCTACGCGGTGCAACGCGAATGCACCTTGGAGGTCAGCGTCAGCGCCGACAACATCATCCGCACCTACAAGATAGAGGGCAGCGATGCCGGATGCGCTGCTTTCCTTCGTCACTTAGGCCGCTGAGCCCATCGGTCTTGGCAGCTGTGCGACATTTGCTCGAATTGCTTCGAGAGTCCGCATGCCTCTGACCGGTATCGCGGCGAAGCCGCGCGTGCTGCTTTTTGATGTCGGAGGCGTGCTGGTTCAGCTCAGCGGCGTTGAAACCATGCTCGGATGGATGGGTGAGAATGCCACCAGTGAGGAGATGTGGCGCATGTGGCTGCATTCGACACCCGTGCGGGAGTTCGAGACGGGGCGAATCGGGGCCGCGGAATTTGCGGCCGCAGTCACAGCGGAGTTCCGCCTTCCGGTGCGTCCGCAAGAGTTCCTGGAATCCTTTACCGGTTGGGTCACCGGCCTCTACCCCGGTACGCTGGAGATGCTGGCACAGATACCGGATTCATATCAGCGCGCGGTGCTGTCGAATAGCAATGCCTTGCATTGGCCGCGTGTTGTCGACGACTTACGGCTCGGCCCAGCCTTCGACCATCACTTCGTTTCGCATTTGACCGGGCGAATCAAACCGGACGCCGACGCCTTTCAGCATGTGGCCGAATCGGTGGGCTGCAGGCCCGAGCAGGTGCTTTTTCTCGATGACAATAAGGTCAATGTCGAGGCTGCGAAGCGCTTCGGCATGCAGGCCATCCGGGTCCAGGGGATCGCTGAAGCGCGTAGGGCATTGATCGAGCGGGGAATCATCGAGGATGGCGCGCGTGGGTGAGGCAACTGTGCCAGCGTGGGGTGCCAATTCCGATCTAGGCGCGTTGGCCCTTCACAGTTGACGTTGGTGGATTGGTGTTCATTCCTAAAATCTCTTCGTGAGCACCCGTCAAGCCCCACTCGACGATGGATTCAAGCACCGGTTGCAGCCCGCGACCGAGGTCGGTGAGGCTGTACTCTACTTTTGGCGGAACGACATCGTACTGCTTGCGATGAATAAGCCCTCGATGCTGAAGCTCTTTGAGCTCGCGGCTCAACACCCGCGGAGTCACTGGCTTGCCCAACGTGCCTTTAAGCAATGAGGTGCGGATTTCTCCGTAACGGTACGGTCGCTGGATCAAAATCCACAGAATACGAAGTTTGTACTTCCCACCGACGACCTGACTGAATCCCACGGCGGGACACAATCTCAGTTCCGAGGGTGCCTTCTTGCGCGACATGGAACACTCCTAACTTAAGCGAATTCGTTTGCCGGTCGTCCTCGATCACGATCGCGACAGTATCCTTTTTGTCCATACTTGCGATTCCGTACCATCAATCATACGCTTTCCACGTCACGCAAGAGGCCACACATGAACCCACTTTTGAATCGCCGCTCCGTCCTCGCACTGTCCAGTGGCGCGCTTATCGCATCGCGCGCTGGCTGGGCCCAAGCCACTCAACCGGGAAATTCAACCATGCCAAAATCAATCGATTCGAATTGCGCCGCCTACCTGGATGCTTGGTCACGCAAGGACCTTGATGGGATCGCTGTCCATCTGCATCCGGACGTTCATTTCAAAGGTCCCATGCAGGAACTCAACGGTCGCGATGCCGTGCTGGCGTCGTCGAAGCGCATTTTTCCGCTACTCGAGCGGCTCGAGGTTCGGGCACGGTTCGTGGCCGGCAATCGCGCCATGTTCGCCTACGACTTTGTCTGCCGCGACCCGATCGGCGTGTGCCGGACCGCGGAAATGGTGCAATTCCAGGACGGACTGATTCGCGACATCGAGCTGTTTTTCGATGCGCGCCCGTTCGAAGCTATGCAACGGGCGCAGGCCGATCGCGCCACTGCGAAATGAGCGCCGCAATACGCTTCGCTCCACGTCTGTTGCTCGCGCTTAGCGGCCTGTGTTTGGCGGCGGGTGGGGCCGCACACGCGCTGGCCTTTCCGAAGGCTGCGACAGTGGCCGAGCACTCGGCCCTTCCGCCATTTTTTTCTGCAGCGTTCAAGGGCCTGTGGCTCTGCGATTCCATAACTTCTGTCTCTCTCGCGCTGGCACTGGGTTCAATTGCTGCCTTCCCCCGACTGGCGTCGAGAACACTGATCATGCTTCTGGCACTTGCGCCACTTGCTTGCGCGACGGCGATCTTTGCCACGATGGGCAATTTCTTTGCAGGCCATATCATGCTGCTGGCCGGTACTCTCGCCCTCATGGGTGGCGCAACGTTTGGGCGCTCGGTCTTAAGCTAAGGCCGCATCCGCGCCGCCCAGCGATACAAGAGAAACACGGTGAGTCCAAACATGCCGCTTCCGATCCAGACCGCGATGTTGTCGGCAAACTCATCGCCAACCAGCGCCAGCGGAAAGTCCTTGCCCGAGAAGGCGACAAAGGCGGCGATGATGACGCCCACCAACCCTTCGCCGACGATCATGCCCGAGGCCAGCAACACACCGAGCTGCTTGGTGGCCTTCGGGTCGGAGGCGCGCTCCGCGCGACGGTCGAAGTACCAGCCAACGATCGACCCGACCACGACCATCAGTGTGCTTTGCGTCGGTAGGTAGATGCCCAGGCCCACGGCGAGCGGCGAGAGGTGCGCCGAGGTCGTAGAGCGGCGCAGGATTTCGTCGGCGGCGATGACCAATACGCCGATCAGCGCACCGATGCGGATCAGACTCCAGTCCACATTGTGCTGAATCACGCCCTGCGCCAGCGCGGAAATCAGGCCGGCCTGCGGCGCCGGCAACGGGTGTTCGTGGTGGCCGGGAGCGCCGGCGAAGCCGTAGGCGTGGTTGAGCAGATCGAGGATCGGTGGAATGATCGCGGCGCCGGCGATGACTCCAATGACCAGCGCCACCTGTTGCTTCCATGGTGTGGCATCGACGAGTTGGCCGGTTTTCAGATCCTGCAGATTGTTGTTGGCGATGGCAGCCACGGTGAATACCACGGCGGTCACGAACAAGGCATAGGCCACCAGCGCCGTATCGCCGCCGGCGGGCAGCCCGGAGCGGATGCCGGGGACGAGAAGCAATGCAGCGCCGATGACCACCAAGATGCCGATGCCCGACAATGGACTATTGGACGAGCCGATGAGGCCGGCCATATAGCCGCAAACCGCGGAAACAAAGAAGCTCATCAGGGCGATGTAGACCAGGGCGCCGGCCACCATCGCGAACATATGTCCCCCGAGGCCGCTGCCCGCGGAGAAGTTGGCGATCAGCGCGCCGATCGGCACCATGCAGACCAAGGAGACCAGAGCGACATAGCCGATCGGAATGTCCTGCTCGGTGCGCGGCAGTAACGCGGCATTCCCGGCCGCGCGTGCGCGCGAGGCGGCCATGGCAGAGCGCAGTCCGGCGATCACCGGTTTGACGAGCTTCGCGAGCGTCCATACTGCGGCTACTCCAATGGTGCCGGCGCCGACGAAGCGCACCTGATGGCTCCAGGTATGCTGGGCCAACTGCGCCATTGGCTCTGCACTGGCGGCGAGCGCCGAGAAATGGGGTACTCCCCAGGCCCAGCCGATCAGCGCACCGACGAACATCGCGATGCCGACCCAGAGGCCGACCAAGTGGCCGACGGCGAAAAGCGCGAAAGACAACAAGAGATCGAAGCCGGTCACGCCGCCCCGATCACCGACACGAAAATACCGCACCACGTCGGCGGCGAAGATGCGCGTAGCGACGATGCAGGCAAATGCCGCTGAAACGACCGCCCCCCAGACCACCGCCGCCAAGCCCGCGCGGCTGTCCTCGACCGCCGCGGCGTCCGCGTGTTCGCCGCCGCCGACTTTCAGCACCTCGGCACACGCGACCCCTTCCGGGTAGGGCAGATCGGACTGCGTCACCAGCGCGCGCCTCAGCGGGATCGAATACATCACGCCTAAAATGCCGCCCAGAGCGCAGATTGCGCAGGATACCCAGTAGGGAAACCCGGTCCACCAGCCGATGATCACCATGCCGGGCAGCACGAAAATGACCGAGGACAGGGTGCCGGCCGCGGAGGCGACGGTCTGCACGATGTTGTTCTCCTGAACGGTCATGCCCTTGAATCCTCGCAGCAGCGCCATGGAAATGACCGCGGCCGGGATTGAGGTGGCGAAGGTGAGGCCCGCCTTGAGTCCGAAGTAAACATTGGCCGCCGTGAACACCACGGTGATGACCACACCGAGAATCAGGCCGCGCAGCGTCAGTTCGGCGCGCGACGTGGTGGCGAGCGGTGCTGGCTGGGCAGGGCTGCTCATATCGTCCCCCTTGCTGTTATTGTCTTATATCCGTGCCGTGCCCGAGGCACGCCCACAGACGTCCCCCTTCATACCGCAGATAGACCGGAATCGCCATCACTGTCTGCGGCATAGCCGCGAGCAGGAGCTATCAATGGGTGCACGGGTTCTCTCTATCTACAGGCGGCGCGCTCATGGGATTATTTTTTCACCTCCGCTGTGGCCGATCCGGTACTCTCCCAGCCGGGATCTGGAGCGGATATTTCGAGGGAATCGAGTGGCACTCGTGGTTTTCTTGCGGGGAATCAACGTTGGCGGTCATCGCTCTTTCCGACCAACCAAGTTGGCCGAAGCATTGAAGCATCTGGACGCCGTCAACATTGGCGCGGCGGGCACGCTCATCTTACGGCGTCCGATGACCCAGGCCCAAGCACGCGCGGAAGTGGCACGCCAGCTGCCATTTGTCGCCGAGATCGTTGTGTGCCGCGGCCGCGATATTGCGAATTTGGTTTCGAAGAATCCTTTCGCTGCACTGTCGGTGCAACCGGGGGTTGTGCGCTTCGTCAGCGTCCTGTCGGGGCGCCCGCGCTTGACGCCGGCGATGCCCATGCGATTCCCACCGCGTGGCCCATGGCTGATGAAGATCCTCGCGAGACGAAGCCGATTCATCATCGGAACCTATCGCCGTCATATGAAGGTCATCGGATTGCTGGGTGCGCTGGACCGGCTGTATGGGGTCCGAGCGACCACCCGCAACTGGAACACGATCGAGACGATCGCGCGAGCGCTCCGGCACGTGCCAACCAAAATCGCCTGATTTTTGGGCAGTGGAGATCATATGCAGCTGACTACCGTCCTCAATCGTCGCGACGCGATTAAGTTGCTAAGCGCCGGCGCAGCCGTTGCGCGCTGGGGCGCCGCGGCATCCGCCGTCGGCGCCACCACCGGTCGCTCATTCGTGACAAGCGACGTCGCTCGGCTTCGGCGCCTCATCATGTGTCCTCCGGATCCGGACATGTTCGCCCCGTTGAGCACCAGTGATGACGTACTGCCGGCGCCGGTTTCAGACGGTCAGGCGATGGTCGAGGAGCACGCCGAACTGATGCGCGCCATACGCGCCGCCGGCGCGGAGATCTTGACGATACCCGAGCTGCTGAGCTCTGCGATCGCCGCGGCGCGCATCCACGGCGCTTGGGAAACCTGGTTGCGGGGTACGCACCCGAAGCTTGCCGCCAATCCTCAGGCGGTGAGCGCCAAGACGCTTCTCGGCCGCGATCCCACGACGCAATACCGCACGTGGCCGGATGGGAGCTACCGCCACCTTGTCGACAGCATCAATTCATTCATTTTCAGTCGCGATACCGCGGCGACGCTCCCCGGAGGCGTCGTCCTCCTGAATGTCGGCTCCGCGCAGCGCGTGCGCGAGCAGGTCTTGCTGCGCTTTATTTTTGACTGGGCGCCGCAGCTTGCCCGATATCCGGTCCTGTTCGACGCCAGACAGGAGGGGATGTTGGCGGAAGGCGGAGATTTTCAAGTTGTCGACGAACACACCCTGTTCCTCGGTGTCGGCAATCGCACCGATCCGCGCATGGCGCCGCTGCTTGCACGGCGCCTGCATATGGATGTCGTGGCAGTGCAGACGCGAAAGGTGGAGTTCTTGCGGCCCATGGGCAAGCGGCTCGGCCTGCGCTCGGCGTTTCTGCATCTCGACAGCTACTTCACGCACGTGGCGGACAGACAGGTTCTGACGCTGCCGTGGTTCCTCGAAGCTGCGCAAGTTGGCAAGGATCCTTACACCCAATATCTCAAGGGGATGGCGGCCGACGGCGCGATAAGCGATGAAGATCTGAAAGGAGCCCGGGAATTCATGAAAGATTTCGGACAGGTGCGGCTGTATCGGGCCGGCTCGGCGGAGGAAGATACCAGCGTCGGTGAGATGAAGCTGGTCGACTTCGTTCGCAGCCGCGGCTATACCGTGCATTTTGTCGGCGGCGAACCACCCGCCTCGGACCCCATCCGGCATTTGTTCACGACGGTGTTGCCGGAACATGAACATCAGGGCGCGAATGTGGTTGCCACCTCCCCGGCGCATGTGATCGCATACGAGGGCGCGCCCCAAACGCACATCGCTCTGAGGCGCGCGGGCATCGCGGTTACGACTTTCCCGGGGCGCGAACTATGGCCTCGGGACGGCGGCCCGCACTGTCTCACCATGCCGCTCGAGCGGGGCTGATGCGGGCGCGATCGCACATCGAACGGCACCGAAGAGCCGGGAAGGCTTGTGCTTTTTTCTCGGCAGCACTGGTCCTTGCGCTCGCGTTGCGATCCACACCTGCCGAAGCGACCGCTTTCGAGTTACCCGCCGACGGTTCCGCGGTTGTGGGCGCCGACACCACGATCACGTCCCGCTATCAGGACACACTTCTGGATTTCGCGCGGCGCTACAGTCTTGGATACGATGAAATCATCCGCGCCAATCCGGGCGTCGATATGTGGTTGCCCGGCGAAGGCACTCAAATTTTCCTGGCAGGGCAGCGGATTTTGCCGCCTGGACCACGCGAAGGCGTTGTCGTCAATCTCCCCGAACACCGCTTGTATTACTATCCCCGAACGACACAAAACGGAAAGCGGGTGGTCATCACCTTTCCAGTGAGTATCGGCAAGTTGGGGCGTACCACGCCGCTGGGGCAAACCCGCGTCATCGCCAAAGTCAAACATCCCTCCTGGTATCCGCCGGCATCTATCCGCAAAGAGCATGCCGAGGCGGGCGATCCATTGCCGGGCGTGGTGGGTCCCGGGCCGGACAATCCGTTAGGCGACTATAAAATCCGGCTCGGGTTTGGCGATGGAACTTACGAGATCCACGGAACCAACAATCCCACCGCGGTGGGTCTGGCCATCACGCATGGCTGCATTCGAATGTATCCCGAGGATGTGGCCCGCTTATTTGCGCAGCTGCCGGTGGGCACAGCAGTTCGTCTGATCAACGTCCCGGTGAAAGTGGCATGGATCAACGGTCAGCTGCTGCTCGAGGCACACCCACCGGTCAATGCCGAGGGCGAGAGCTTCGAGCCGGATGTCGACCAATTTTCCGATCTGTTGCGGGCCGCGGTGGGTGACACGACGGTCGCCATCGACTGGGACTATGCGCGTGAAGTGTTGCGCAAGGCCAATGGCGTCATTGCGACGGTGGGACTCGAGGCCGATGATCCGTCGGCGACCGCGCAGGTTTCCCGTTAGCGGGAAGGTTTTATGGCGGTCAATGGCCCGCGGTCATGAGCAGCACCATGCGCACGATCATGAGGCCGCCGGCAATGACGAGATAGCCGCGCAGAACGATCAGCCAGGTGCGATCGAGCACGGTCAGGCGCGCGGCAGGCAGCTCATTCAGCGGCGGCATTCGCCAAGTCGCTCGATCAGCGGCGGTAAACTGGACGGTGTCAGCGGATTTCACGCCGTCGCGCAAGTCAATGAAGCGCGCCGCCACGCTCAAAACCAGTGCGAGCGTACTGCCGCCGATCAAAATCCCGATGATGTGCGCGCCCGAGATTTCCGGAAAGAGAACCGAGGCGGTCAGGATGATCGATAGCATCACCAGGATCGCAATCACGACGCTCGTGAACACGTTGACCAGCCGGCTGTTGGCCCAAGGTCCCAATACCGCCTTGTCGTTGCAGAGCAGCAGCAAGAACACCGTGGCACTCGGCAGCAAGACGCCGGCCAGCGTTTGAACGGCGTTGGTGAGAAGCCCGAGCGGCGCGCCGGGCGTCAGGACCACGGCGGCGGAGATCAAGATCAGAGCGAAATAGACGGCATAGAAGCCCTTGGCATCACTCACCTTGCGATGCAAGGAGTGGCGTAACGATAAGACATCGCCTATGGCATAGGCGGTGGACAGGGATACCGCGGCCGCCCCGATGATGCAGGCATCAATCAACGCGACCGCGAAGAACACACCTGCCGTGCGCCCGAGGTGCAAACCGATGCCGGCCGCTACCGCGCCGGCATCTTTGAAATGGCCAAACTGCGGAGTGCCTTCGAAAGCGACGGCGGTGAAGGCCATCATGGCCACGGCGCCCATGGTGATGAGGCCGATGCCGATCCACAGGTCGATTCTCTCGTAAGGAATGAACCGGGGTGTGATTCTTTTATCGATCACATAGCTTTGCTGGAAGAACAGCTGCCAGGGTGCCACGGTGGTCCCGACGATGGCGATTATCAGCAGCATCACATCGGCGATCGGCGCGTTCTTCGGAAAGCTGGGTACGAACATGTCATGGGCCATCTGCGGCACCGGCGGATTGGACATCACCAAAATCGGCACCAGCAGCAAGCTTCCGAACACCAGCACCAAGGCGAAGCGTTCGAACTTGCGCAAATCTCCGGTGCTCACCGAGCCCATGATGACGACGGCGGCAATCCCGACGCCCCAGAATTTTGGGATGCCCAAATAGTCAAAGGCCAGCGTCAAGCCAATGAACTCCGTCACGATGGTCAGTCCGTTCAGTATGAAAAGATCGATGACGCTGAAGGCGCCCCAGAACTTGCCGAAACGCTCCAGGATGAGCCGCGCATGACCCACGCCGGTGACGGCCCCGAGTCTCAGCACCATGTCTTGATTGACATAAAGCACCGGGATGAGGAGCAGGAGCGTCCACACCAACGTGGTGCCATAGTTTTGTGCGGCCTGGGTGTACGTGCCGAATGCGCCGGCATCATTGTCGCCCACCATGACGATGACGCCGGGACCCAAGATCGCGAGCAGGGTCTTGATGCGCGACCACCCGCTGCGCGGTCCCGTATCGTGCATGAAGATTGTGCCGAAACCTCCGCGAATATCTCCGCTGTGCTTGGGATCCAGCTGTGCGCCGGCCGCCACGGGCTGCCTTGGCGCATTCGTGGCGTCGATCGGCGCGGTCTCTTTGAATCCCATTACATCGCTTCCTTGAAAGTCTTTGGCTAGAATTGCGCGTGCATGCGCACGGCGACGATCGACAGCGGACCGCGATCGGTGTTGTAGGCCGGGTTTCTGACCCACTGATAGTCAAGGCTCAGCTGCGCGTGCGAGCACACATCGAGCCGGTAATAAGTTTCTGCGATCTGCTCCGGTCCCGGATGCGGCAGCCTGCCATCTCCCACCAGTATCCCGAGGCCGCCCGCATTCAAGTACCGTTCGCGCTCGGCGGAAATCCCATCGACGATCGCCGCCACACCGACGGTGTCGTGCGTCCGATGCCACGCCGAACCTTTGATCGAAAGACCCGCCGACACGCTGCGGTCGATGTCGGAAAACTCATAGGCCTCCACGTTGCCGGCGGCCTTGCCGATTCGCGCGAACAGGCCCAGGTCTGCGCCGAGCTCTTGTTCCACACCGAGGCTCGCCCCTAAACGACTTCGATAATGACGGACCGCAGCGGCATCGGCGGGCTCCCCGCTCACCAGAGCGGCTTGGACCGCTTCCTCGAGCAGCCCCATGCGTCCGCGGGTGTCGAACAGGGTGATCAATACCCGTCCGCTTCGATTTGCGACCGTGAAGCGCTTCTCCGCTTCCTCGACAAGTTGAAACTCGTGGCCGCCGGGATCCAGATGCGCACTGTTCGGGACATCGGACAGAGCGAACCATCCGCTGCGCAAAGTCCAAGACCCGTGATACCACTCGGCGGCGGCACCGACGCTGTAGCCCCACGCATCGGCAGCGTAGTCGAAAGTGCCGGCATCGATCGCGGCCCAATTGAGAAAGTCGTTGCGCGGATCATGGGCGTATTGATTGGTATCGAAGACATCTGTCACCGCGAATTTGCCCACGGTGAACACCCAGCGGTTCACCGTGCGCGATCCGCCCAATTGCAGCAGGTCGGGTTCAACGCTCTGCAATTCGCCGTCGGAATCGATGCTTTGACGCACGAATGCGCGCGTCAGGCGTAGATACGGCTGATTCTTGCCCACCTTGTAGGCCTCGCCGCTCGGAAAGCCTGCGACTCCCAACGTATCGTCGAGGCCAAAGCCTTGATCGAGTTCAGGAGCAATCCACAGTTCGGCATCGCGCCACAGGCGTGTGCCTAAATACAGCGTCGCATCGGTGGTTTCACGGCCCTGGCTCGGCGTAAGGCTGTTGCGTCCGGCATAGGGCGCGGAGAACGCGTTGGTGTTTTGCTCCACGTAGGTAAATTGTCCATGCACAGCCCACGGCTCGGCGCGCGCCGCCGGCGCCGCAGCAGTGTCCGCGTCGTCGCCGGCCAGAACCGCGGGCGAGTGGGCCAGCATGATCGCAAAGGATGCCGCCAAGACCAGACTCTCGAGCGAATCGCGCGCCAAAGCTTCCGAGGATGAATGGAAGATCGCCATGGGTGCTCTTCAAGCCACGAACCCGGCGGCGAGCAATAGGGAGAAGGCGAGCGCGCCAAGCATCCACAGCGCACAGAGAAGTTCTTGGGCGCGCCGGAAAAGGTTGGTGGCGGCATCCCGCAAGCGCTGCCGGGCAACCAAGAGCCAACGGGCGGGCGGCACGGCCTTTTGACATACCGCGCAGGGGTAGCGGGAAATAGGATTGAAGATCGCGGCCATCGCAGCTCCTCGACATGCTCAAGCGGTTTGGCTCGAGCCCGGGAGCGAAAATGGCAACGAATCAGCGGTTCACGGCACCGCGTCCGTTACAAAAATCTCCCCCGAGCTCTCCCGCCATATTCGGCAGAGCGCCGCGGCGCGCTGCCGGTAGGGTGGGGATGGTAGGTGGTGGGTCCATAAGGTCTGTAAAATCCACGAGTATTGAATAAATCCGGCACCATCTGTGTTACCGGGCGGACGATACCCTACGGGGGTATAGTTGGGCAAGAGGTATTTGCGCCATGGGTCACGTTGCCAAAGAAAAGATGAAACTCCTGAATCGCGTGAAACGATTGCGCGGTCAGATTGAGGCGATCGAGCGGGCTCTCGATGCGGACGACGAATGCGCGGACGTTTTGCAGCAGGCAACCGCTTGCCGCGGCGCTCTCGACGGCTTCATCGCCGAGGTGATCGAGGATCATATTCGCGAGCACATGATCGATCCGCGTGCCGCACGGGGAGCGCCGCAAGCCGTGGCTGCGGAAGAACTCATTGAGATCGTGCACCAGTACCTCAAGCGGTGACCCCTGGGTCACGGGCGGGTGGGCCGCGATTTGACCTAATCAGGTGTGAAATAGCGCACAGGTCGTCAATTTATTCGACAAACGCGGCCTTTTTATGCGGATCGGTCTTCAGTCTTGGGATCGCCAACCGGGTAGGCTGCGGTGGTAAATGGACCCCTACCTGCACCCATGACTCAACAGCGGCGCCATCCGATCGAGGACTCGCAGGAGCCGGACGACCTGTTTCGCTCCATCAAATCAAAGCTCGCGCAGCGCGACAAGCGCGGCGAAGTGAACAGCATTACCGTCGATTTGTTTCCACTAGCCGAAGATCCGATCCCTGAACTCGGCACCCCCGTGGCTCACGATTCCGCCAGCGCCGCCTTTGGCGTGGGCGACATTCTCTGCGGCCGCTATGTGATTGAGAGCCAACTGGCCAGCGGAGGCATGGGCACCGTGTACAAGGCGCTCGACCAATCGCGCAGCGAACACACCGCGGCGGATGCCTATGTGGCCATCAAAGTGCTGCATGAGAACACCCGCACGCGCTCGGACGTGCTGGCCAAGTTGCGGCGCGAATTCTACTGCGCTCAGGCGCTGTCGCACCGCAGCGTCGTCAAGGTGTACGAGCTGGATTTGCATCAATTGCCCTTCTTCACCATGGAGCTGATCGATGGCGAAAGCCTGCCGAGCTTGATGCAGAAATTTCATCCGCTGCCCTTGCCGCGATCCTACGCCTGTGCGGTCATTCGCGAGGTGGGGGAAGGTCTTGCGCATGCGCACGATCGGCGCGTGATTCACGGCGACATCAAGCCGCAGAACGTCATGGTCACCAATTCAGGCGAGGCGCGCATTCTTGATTTCGGTACCTCAGGCGAATCAAGTTCGCTGACGCCGGCGTACGCGTCATGCGAATTGCTGGAGGGGCGCGAAGCTGATCCGCGCGACGATCTTTTCGCACTTGCCTGTCTCGCCTATGAATTGTTGGCGGGCGAACATCCCTTCCATCATCGACGTTCAACCGAGGCGCGCACGCTGAAGATCGCGCCCTCCCGTCCGCCGGGACTCTCGGGCCGCCAATGGAGGGCTTTGATGCGGGGACTCGCCTGGGATCGTGCGGATCGTCCGGCTTCGCTGCGCGATTGGCTGGCGGATCTGGACTTAGGCAGCGAACCGTTGGGACCGATTCCGCAGCCGGAGAATACGAAAACCGCGTTCTTGAGCAAAACCGGCGTCAATTCAGCGCTGATCGCGCTGTTGGCGGTGACGGTGGTCGGGGCGGTCACCTGGGCGGTGCTCAGCCGCCCCAAACCCGCACCCACGCTCGCCGATACCGCGGCTGCCGAGACCGAAGCCGCGGCGCCGGTGATTGTCGACACGGCGCCCGCGGATGCCGACATCGACGCTGCGCCACCTGCTGAAAAGACGCCGGCCCCGAAGATCAGCGTCGCAAAAAATGCCGCGGCGCGGCCGATCGACAAGACCGAGAGAATCGGCATGGTGGCCGGTTCCTATTCGATTCGAGGCGGCGAGAAATTTGCCGAGATCCGCGTGCATCGCTCGACAGGATCCAAGGCCACGACGAGTTTCGAATGGTGGACCGAGCCTGCCTCCGCGCTGGCGGGCACCGATTTTGTGCCGCAAGCACCGACCACCGTGTTTTTCCCGGCAGGCGTGCGCACGGTCAGTTTGTTCGTCAAGCTTCTGCCAAATGCATCGCGCAAACGAACTGCGTTATTCTATGTCGTCCTCGGCAACCCCAGTGGCGGCAGTGCATTGAGCAGCGCATCTAAAGCATCGATATCCCTGCATCCATGACGCGCAGGCCGCCGCGTTGCGGGGCGGCGCGCGCGATTTCAAAACTTGGCTTGGGCTCTCGCGCACTGGGGGCCCAGTGGGTAAAGGACGGACGAGTTCGCGTCAACGGCCGTGTGGTGACAGACCCGGAATTCCCCGTCAACCCGGACCGCGATCGGCTCAGCGTGGCAGGAGTTGAAGGCTCGCGGCCGCGGTTGGTCATCATGCTGAACAAGCCTCGAGGCTTGGTGACGACCACCCGGGACGAGCACGGCCGCGAAACGGTCTACGGCTGTTTCGCCGCAGCCGAACTGCCTTGGCTCGCGCCGGTGGGAAGGCTCGACAAAGCCAGCGAGGGCCTCCTGCTGTTCAGCAACGACCCGGTCTGGGCGGCCCGCGTGACGCACCCATCCACCGGGCCGGATAAAACCTACCACGTGCAGATCGATCGCGTGCCGGACGCGGCGTTGATCGCAAATCTCAATCGCGGCGCCAATATCGAGGGTGAATTGCTGCGGGCCAAAACTGTTCGTGCTCTGCGCAGCGGTCAAAAAAACGGCTGGCTCGAAATCGTCCTCGATGAAGGGCGAAACCGGCAGATACGCCGCCTACTGAGCGCCTTCGATATTGCGGTGCTGCGCTTGATCCGAGTTGGCATCGGCAAACTTGCCTTGGGCCAACTTCCCAAGGGCGGATGGCGTGTCGTGACCGAGCCGGAGATCGAATCGCTGGCGCCGGCGCCAGCGCCGCACTCAGGCTGCGCCACTGCGCTCAAACGCAGGCCAGGCAATCGCTACGGCTGAGAGCCGGCGGGTGTCGCCGCTGCAGGCGCCGCGGTCGCAGGGACCGCCGCCGGTGCGGCCGGCGTGGCCGCGTCCGTGGGCAATTCGGCTTCGAGACCCACCGTGGCGATGACACCATCGGCCTTTTGCAACACTTCGCGCGCGTAGTCCCAATTGATCGCGACCGTGGTGTCGCCGACCGCTGCTTTCAGTAGATCCGAAAATTGATCGATGTTGGGCTCAAAGCTTTGACCTTGCGCATCGACGGGCGGATGAGCCTCGAGCAGCAGTTCGCCGTCAACCCATGCGACCTTCACCGGCTCATTGATGAGGCGTACCGGCGTGCCGACGGGAATCAGCGGGAACAGTTGAGCGACGTCATCCGGGTACATGCGTATGCAGCCGTGCGTGACGGCAAGTCCAACAGCGATCGGATTGTTGGTGCCGTGAATGAGGTAGGTGCCATTTCCCGCGGCCAGACGCATGGCATAGGCCCCGAGTGGATTGTCAGGTCCGGGTCCCACCTTCGCCGGCAGGGGATCGCCGGCTTCCGCATGCTCTTTGCGGACCGATTCGGGCGGGAACCAGGTCGGGTTCTTTTGCTTCTGAATGACGTGAGTGACACCGAGCGGCGTACGCCAGTCCATCTTGCCGATGCTGACCGGGTAGGTAATGACCTCGATGGGGCCGCCCCGTTTGGGCTTCGGATAATAATAAAGCCGGTGCTCGGGGAGATTGACGACGATTCCCTCGTGCGGACCCGGCGGCAGAATGTGGCGCCCCGGCACCACCAGCATTTTGCCTGCCCCCGGCAACCAGGGATCGACTTTGGGATTGACCCGGATGAGTTCCTCGGAGCCCAGGCTGTAAGCTCGCGCCAGGTCATAAAGCGTGTCTTCATAAACGGTCATGATGGTCTGGTCTTCGCCGATCACCATGTCCTCCGGATTGGACAGGGTGTAGGTCGTCGCGTTCGCGCAGGGCAGGGCGCCGAGTAAGGCGAGGACCAGCACGCCCTGGCGCACCCTACAGACGATGCGCACGGAGGGGTCAGAACCGAGCTTTAAACTTGTCACTTTATAAGCCTAGCATCTTTGCGTTCGCCTCACGGTATCCTGTCGTCAGGTTCATTTTGGAGCGGGCGATGGTCAAATCAAAGTGGCGCATTGCAATGATCATGGGCGCGTTGCTGCTGATGGCGCCGCGGCTGCGGGCGCAGACGAACCCCGATTGGACCACGCCGATTGCGCCTTTTCACATCGCGCGTAATCTCTATTACGTGGGCGGCAAGGATTTGGCTTCGTATTTGATCGTCACCCCCCAAGGCAACATCCTGATCAACTCAAACCTGCAAGGCGCGACCGCGATGATCCGCGCCAGCGTCGAGCAGCTCGGCTTCAAATTCAAAGACATCAAAATCCTGCTGATCAGTCATGCGCATGGCGATCACGATTCGGGGAGTGCCGAGCTGATACGTCAGACGGGCGCCAAGTATTGGGTGATGGACGCGGATGTACCCGTGGTGGAAAGCGGCGGCGCGAAGGATTTCGCGTATGCAAAAGATCTCTACGCACCGGCGAAGGTCGATCGGATATTGCATGACGGTGATGCGGTGAAGCTTGGCGGCACGGTGCTCATCGCCCACAAGACGGCCGGCCGCAATAACCAACGGCTATTTGTCCTTCGCAGGACCCTTTCTTTTCGCCACGGCCTGCCGCAATACGAACTCGATTTGCGCATTCACACTGCGTAAATCGTCAGCCGCCCATTTCTCGATTTCCTTCCAAAGATCCGGAGAAATTCTCAGCAAAAAGGGCTTGCGTTGTTCCGCGGACACGTCAGGTGTAAAGCGTGCCGGTATTGATGACGGGCGATGCGTCCGAGTTTCCGCACAAAACGACCAACAGATTGCTGACCATGGCAGCCCTGCGCTCATCGTCGAGCTTCACGACATTCTTTTGATCCAATTCGTCCAGCGCCATGTGCACCATGCTCACCGCATTTTGCACGATGATTTTGCGCGCCGCGATGATCGCTTCCGCCTGCTGACGCCGCAGCATGACCGGCGCGATTTCCGGCGCGTACGCAAGATGCGTGAGGCGTGCCTCCTCGACAATGACGCCAGCCTTCAGCAAGCGAGCCTGCAGCTCCTCTTTCAGCGCCAGCGCGACCTCATCCGCGCCGCCGCGCAGCGTGATCTCGTGTTCCTCGCCCTGATCGTACGCATAGCGGCTCGCGATGCTGCGGATGGCCGACTCGCTCTGTATTTCGACGTAGCTGCTGTAGTCTTCCACGTCGAACACGGCCTGGGCGGTATTTTCCACCCGCCACACCACCACGGCCGCGATCTCGACCGGATTGCCGCGCTTATCATTCACTTTTATGGCGTCGCTGCTGAAGTTGTGGGCACGCAGCGATAATTTGGTGGAAAGCCACTGCAGGCCCAGTCCGCCGGCGCGCCGCCGGCCGGGACGGTTGCGCTGATCGGCATCGCTTGAACCGCCGTCCTTTTGCAGGTTGATGCCGCGGCTGCGCGAGTAGAAGGGGTTGGCCCAGTGAAAGCCGCTGCTGCGCACCGTGCCCTTGTAGGCGCCGAACAGAATGAGCACGCGGGCCTGATTCGGCTGCAGCGTGAAATAGCCGCCGACCATGATAAGTCCGAGCAGCACGCAAAAGGCGCCGATGGCGCGCATGGGACCGCCCTCGGGGGCCGCCAGGGCCGTGAGATACGCCCCGCCGAGAAGCAAGGCGATGTTGAAAACTAGAATTCCCCAGCCATTCAGCGTGCTGGCGATGCGTTCCGAGGCGGCCGACTGGGAGATGGGGGCAGGCATGTGTGGCTCCGACCGTTGATATTGGAGTGATATCATAATGAAATCTAAGGCGCTGTCAATGGGCGGAAATTGCGGCGCCTTGCGCGGCGGCGAACCGGCGGCAAAACGTGTAATGTTCCGTGCAATCGATGGATCGGAGCCGAGCGATGGCCTCAGTTTTGAATGTTCTGCGTTACTCGACCACGGCGGCCCTGCTGTCGATGGCCGGCCTCGCCGGGGCGCAGGTCCCGGCGGCGCTCAAGCCCTATGTGAGTGAAGACTCTCCGGTCATCGTGCTCATGCACGTGCGGGTGATCGACGGTACCGGAGCTGCGCCCGCGGAGGACCAGCGCATCGACATCGAGGCGGGAAAGATCGCGCGGGTGCAAAGCGCAAAGCTGCGAAACGCGTTTCCCCCGAATGCCAAGATTTTGGATCTTAGCGGCAGGACCGTCATTCCCGGCCTGGTCGGCATGCACGAGCACCTGTTTTATACGGGACCCGAACGCGGCAAGGATGGACTGCCATTCTGGATCGAGATGATCGACAGCGGACCTCGACTCTATCTCGCCGGCGGCGTTACCACGGCGCGCACGGCCGGCAGCATGGAGCCGTACACCGATCTTTCCTTGAAAAAGCTCATCGATGCCGGCGAGAAGCCCGGTCCCAAACTGCGGATCACCGGCCCCTATATCGGCGACTTTTTGGGGCTGGCGCCGCAACTGCACACCCTGAGCAGTCCCGAGGATGCCGGCCGCACAGTCGATTATTGGGCGGCGGAGGGCGTCAGCTCATTCAAGGCCTACATGGGCATCAAGCCCGAAGAGTTGAAGGTCGCCATCGAACACGCACACGCCAAGGGATTGAAAATCACGGGGCACCTCTGCGCCGTGGGCTTCACGGAAGCCGCCGGCTTGGGCATCGACAATCTCGAGCACGGCATCATCGTGGATACGGAGTTCCTGCCGACGAAAAAGCCCGGCATTTGCCCGGCGAAAGATGCGGCGGAAGACTTCGCCAAGAATGTCGACATCGAGTCCGCGCCGGTGCAGGCAATGATTCGCGATCTGGTCGCCCATCACGTTGCGGTGACTTCCACGCTCGCGGTGTTTGAAATCTCTGTGCCGAACCGCCCCTCGATGCGGAAAATGCTGCGCGTCAAGGACGCGCTCAGCCCCCCAGGCTGGTCGACGTACCTTCGGGTTCGCAGCGGGATTGCAGAAGAGAACAGTCCTCTGAGCGCCGCATCGCTCAAGAAGGAAATGCAATTCGAGCGCGACTTCGTGAAAGCGGGCGGACTGCTGATGGCGGGATGCGATCCCACCTCATTCGGGGGTGTGTTGCCCGGCTATGGCGATCAGCGCGGATTGGAACTCTTGGTCGAGGCGGGTTTCACGCCGCTCGAGGCCATTCACATCGCCACTCAGAATGGCGCCGCGTATCTGGGAGAGAGCGATCAAATCGGCTCAATCGGCCCCGGCAAGGCCGCCGATTTGGTGGTCATTGCCGGGGATCCGGCGCGAAATATCGAGGACATCGAGAACGTTCAGCTGGTCTTCAAGGATGGCGTTGGCTTCGACCCGGCAAAGCTGACCCAGTCCGTGCAAGGTCTGGTCGGCCTACGGTAGGGGCGGCGCGTCGGGCATGTCGCACCACGATGAACGGTTGCTCGATGCCGACGAGCCGCCGGCCTTCCAGGAATTGCAGAGCGAGGGTGGCTCGGATTTCGTCATCGTCGCGGATCACGCGTCCGCGCGCATTCCGCGGCGCTTGGCGAATCTGGGACTGCCCGATTCGGAGTTGCAGCGGCATATCGCCTGGGACATCGGCGCTTTGGGCGTGGCGCGGCGCGTGGCGCAGGCGCTCGATGCGCCCCTGGTGGCGCAAAATTATTCGCGGCTGGTGATCGACTGCAACCGCGACCCCCGGGTTGCGAGCTCGATTCCCCGCGTCAGCGAACGGCGCGAGATACCCGGCAATGTCGGCTTGAGCGCGGCACAGATCGCCGCCCGTCGCCGGGAGATTTTCGATCCCTACCACCGGCGCATCGGCGAATTGCTCGACCAAAGACAGGCGAGCGCGCGCCGCGTGATATTGGTGGCGCAGCACACCATGACGGATGTGTACATGGGCGAGCGACGCCCGATGCATGCCGCCGTGCTCTACAACCGCGATCGGCGCTTCGCCGGCGCGGTGCTGCGGATGTTGCGGCGCGAGCGGGACTTGATCATCGCCGACAACGAACCGTATTTCGTCAGCGACGAGACCGACTACACCATCCCTCATCACGGCGAGGCTCGCTCGCTGCTGCACGTTGAAATTGAAATCCGTCAGGATCTGGTCCTCGAGGAGGCCGGTCAGGCCGAATGGGCGGCCCGCATTGCCCGCGTATTGCAAGACGCGGAACGGGAGTTCGACGCGCCCCATTCGTAGGGAGTGCGGCTGCGCTGATTCTGAAATCAGCCGGCCGGCCGCCCGGCTGCGGAATTTTCCCGCTGTCTGACACGGCTTTGCGCCGCTGACCCGCTGCTGGGGAGCAAGCGCATGGGCGATCATGAGCCCCCATCAACAACGAAAGTGAATGTGCAATGTCCTTCAGTACGCGCTGCAGCAATTCTGCCCTGGCTTCCATCGCAGCTCTGTTCGCGGTGGCGACTTGTGGGTTGACGGCGCACGCAGCAACATCCGCTGACATCGCTCCCATGAATCCGCGTGAACCGGCCGCGCGGCCGGACGTGACCAGACGATTGCCGCAACGAATCTCACCGGCAGAAAGAGCCCCCATCGACCGGTCCGGCAAAAAGCGCGTGGGCAAGGCGTCGTTCTACGCGCATATGTTCGAGGGCCGGAAAATGGCCGACGGCAGGAAAATGGACCCGCAGCGCGACAATGCCGCGAGCCGGACGCTGCCCCTCGGCACTACGGCCAAAGTCACCAATCTGGAAACCGGCAAGAGTGCCTTCGTCACCATTCAAGACCGCGGCCCTTATGTCGATGGCCGCATCGTCGATCTGTCGCCCTCGACCGCGCGAGAAATCGGTCTCAGCCATCGCCAAGGCATTACCCGAGTGGAAGTTTCTCCGCTCGCCGTGCCGTTGCCCCATGGCCGCGTGAAATTAGGTGCCGCGGGCCAGGCGACTTTGGCGCGAAACGAGCGCACGCCTCATCTGTTCCCACCGGTCGGCTGGTAACCGGCGTCAGCCTAGGATTGTCCGACCGGCCGCGCCAATATGGCGAATGCCATGTGCGCGAGCAGCAACAGCGGCAAAACCCGCAGGTAAGGGCGGTAATCGAGGTGATTGCGCCTGTCGAACAGGATCAGCGCGATAATGCCGGCATCGATGAGCGCGTTCGATGCAAGACCTGAGGCGTATCGGGGAACATCGAACCAGTAGCCCAAAATACGTGCGATGCCGGCCGGTGCGACGATGAGAGCCACAACAATCATATAGCGCATGTGAGCGGCAACATCGCGACGCTTGAAGATCGCGAGCCCGTAGCAGATGACCAGCAGCAAAAGTTGTGCAGCGTCGGAGAAAATCGATCGCAGGGCGGTATCGACCGAAGCTGAGCGGGACAGCGCCTCACCATACTCCTTGAGAATAACGCCGACGCATGACGCCACCAAAAACGGCATGAGAATGTAGGTGAGCTTGCCCAAGCTCTTGTGGATTCCCCGATGCTTGAAGCGGATCAGAAGCGGCTGCGCGACCAGCAGCGCGACAAAACTCATCAGCAGGATCGCGTGGACCTGGACCAGCGGTGTAATGTCGGGGCCGAAATCGGGGATGAGCGCGAAATAGGGTTTGTAAAATCCGGCAACGATCAACGCCACGAGAACGAATAGGAAAAATCCAAGATTCTTGTACTGTCGTTCCATGGTCTCACGCTCAGTATCGCGATCACGCCGGCGGTGTTTCACCCCGCATGACCTGTAAATACCGGGTCCGCTCGATATTCCCGCCACTCAAAACGATCGCAACGCGCTTGCCGGCCATTTTTTGCCGATCCTTCCATAATGCCGCCAGCGGCGCGGCACCGGCGCCTTCCGCCACCTGATGGGCGTCGTCGAAATACATTCGCATGCCTTCCGCAATTTCATCCTCGCTCACTTGCGTGAAACGCGACACACCGCGGCTGATGGTCGCGATCGCCTGCTCATTGGGTTCCCGGGTCGCGAGACCATCGGCGAATGTATGCGCTGAAGGGTAGGCGACAGGTTTTCCGGCGGCGAAGGACAGCGCCGTCGCCGGCGCTTTGTCGGGTCCCACGCCGACGATTTCGGTTGTCAATCCCAGAAGATCGCGAACCGCAATGAGTCCGCAAATACCCGAGCCCATGCCGACGCCGACGTACACCGCATCCAATGCGCCGCTACCGCGAAACAACTCCAGCGCGTAGCTGGCAACACCGGCGACCAGATCGCGGTGAAAGGACGGTACAAAGTGCAGGCCTTCGAGCGCGGCCACTCGAAAAGCCTCGTGTCTGGCCTCATCGAAGTCCTTGCCAAACTCGACCAGGCGGGCGCCGAACGTGGCAATGGCCGTGTTTTGATCCGGGGAGTTGCCTTTGGGCACATAGATCTTTGCCGGCACACCGGCGCGGGCCGCGGCGAACGCAATGGATTGCCCATGATTGCCGCGCGTCGCGGAAATCACGCCGGCAACGCCGGGTTGAGAGCGGCACAAGCGATCAAGATAAACGATACCGCCGCGCACCTTGAACGCACCTGTCGGGGTGTGATTTTCGTGCTTGACGCAGACGGCGCATCCGAGGCGCTTCTTGAGTTTCGGCCACGCATACAGCGGTGTGGGCGGCATCACGCGATGTACCAGCGCCGCGGCGCTCTCCAGCTCCTGCAAATCGAAAGTCATCGGATCCATGAGCCCTCTTTAGCGGCAGCAGCCACGCTGCTCTTGAATGGGTGGGCACGCGACCGTGCCATAGGAACAGAATACACAGCAATCGCCGGCTTTCGGGCGCAGCAAGGTATTGCAGCCGGTGCACTCGTAGAAGAACATGCAGGCATCTGTCGGCATGGTCTCCTCACGCTGCCCGCCGCAGTTCGGGCAGGTGACGATTGACTGCAGTATGACTTTGCTCACGGTTTTGCCGGCCCCCCGTTGATATACGTTGCTAGACTACCTCGGCTTAAGTTCCAAGATCTGTTTTTGTAGGACATCTTCTTTGGAGGAGCAGTGCACCCTGATCGGCTATCCTTGAATTTGACCGTCGCGCTGGCATTTCTCTTGATCGGCGCCGCGCCGGTGTGCGGCGCGCCGCGAATCGATGACCTCGAGCCGCAGACACCCGCAGCGTTTCTGCCCGGCGGCATGTTGGGGATCCAGTTGGGAGGCTCGTGGGAACGCAGCAAGCAAAATCCTTTCCTGCATGAATTGAACTGCCAAGCGGTCAAGGACGCGGGCGATTTCGACGAGGTGTGCTTCTTCAAGGCTTCCTCTGCCAGCCGCGTGGGCGGCGCGCGGATTCGCGACGGATTCATCGTGGGAAAGGGCGATGAGGTCGTTCTCGTCGGCACCGGCATCAGCATCAAAAACGCCGACGATCCGCTCGCCGAATCGGTGGTGCAGACTTTCCAGTCGCAGATCAACTCGGCGTTTCAGCACACGGGCGATAACGTGCTGTTCGTCAAGCTGCCCGCCAGGCGCATGTCCGCGGAAGAACTGAGCGGCTATTCGAAAAAAGCGCCGGTGCTGTTGCTGCAGCTGGAATCCAAAACCAACGAACTGGCGGTGCTGTACGGCTATCTCGCCCCGGTCAATGAGTTCGGCTCGCTGACCGCAGACTAGCGCCGCACGAGTGCGACCGAAGAAGCTTGACTAGGCGGCGTGACAGGCGCTGCCGTGCTATTGGGTGCTTCGGATGACCCCAAGCCCCCCGCTTGAAGTTCAATCCGGATGCTGCCCTTCCTGCTTGTTCTCCAGCACCTTGCCGGTGACCGCGTCAATACCCACCTCGTAGGTCCTGGCACCGGATTTGACGTCAAAAGAATAACGCAGGCCACTGCCGCCCTTCTCCTTTTCCAGTTCTTCGTCCGTGATCTTGCCTGGACGGGCTTTCAGTGCAATGTCGCGCGCGGCCTGGATACTAATCCTGGCGTCCTTGGCCAGTTCTTCACCGGTATAGGCCATTGCCACCGTGCTGAAAGCCAGAGCGGCCGCAACCCCAATCATCGCGATGGCATTGCGGCTTCTGTTTCGACTCGACGATTGATTCATATATGCGCCCTCGACGGCTATAGAGACTTAGGGCGCGGCTGTACCGTTTGGTTCCCTCGCCGGTAGCGATAACTCAAGCGGCCCACAACCAGCAATCGCAGGACTGCCGGGCCCGTACTATGCAGCGCCCACACCGAGGGGTGCCGAGTGTCCCGAAGCGCCACCCTCACGCCGAGCTCCATCCGGTAGCGTGAATCGCGCAAATTCTACCATCACGATCATATCCGACGGCGGCGCAACGCTTGGTATTCGAGATAAATGAGCACGATAAACGCGAGATCGAACGCGGTGAGTGCGATCAGTCCCCAGCCCGGTTGCAAGGTATAACGATAAATCTGGTACGCGACGAAGAGCACGAAAACCACGAGCGCCACGGGGTACGTGATGAGGACGCGCGCGAGCAGGCCCCACACCAGCGCGAGTTTGACCACCCCGTGGATCAAGAGGTAGTAGGCGATGAAGTGCTCGCCTGAAATTGAGAGATGCGCCGCCGAACGGCGCAAATAATTGGCGACCAAGTCGCGCGGATCCTCGGTGAGTTCCGCTTCCGTGAGACCATGGATCACACGCACGATCATCGCCGGACCGACGGCGAGAAGTGCCGCGCCGCCCGCGAGCTCGAGCACTCCATCGAGACCCTTCAGCCAGACGCTCACCCGAAACAGCAGTTCGCGAGGATCGTGGCGGGTAAATCTTTCCAAGACATCGCGCAAGCCCATGGTTCGCTGCTCCACGGCTCAGGGGTATGAGGCGGTGCTGTGGATTTCCAGCGACTCTTCGATGTCGCAGGCGCCAATGGCGGTGCCGACCACGAGATCGGGAATGCGCGAATGTGCACTCCGCAGCGAAGTCACCGTTACATCCGCTCTTTGATGCCGATCTTGATCCGCCACCAGTTCATCGGATAACTGGTGATGAAGCCAGCAATCATCGCGAGCTGCATGGCGCCCCAGAACTCAACGCTATCGACCGGCGCCTCACCGCCGAAGGAGCGCTTGAACACCTCGAACTGCAACACCGCCATCAGGCAGTACATGCCGACCTGCCAGGCCGTCAACGAGAGCGAGTCCGCTTTGAGGGCGGCAACGATCTCCTTCCCCGGCGAGAGCTTGCGCATCGGGACGATGGCGAAGTACTGAAAGATGATGCCAAACCCGAATGCGAGGAGAAAATCGAGTGTCCACACCGCCTTCGGCGCCGGAGTTGCAAAACTTCAGGAGTCAGTGTCTATGATCCCCGTCGTCATGGCGGCCGCGATCGTCGTGGTGATGATGATGCCAATCTCTGCGCCAATCGTCATGTCGGCGCCAATCGTCATGTCGGCGCCAATCGCGATCTCCCCAGTAGCCATGGCCATAGTAGACGACGGGCGGGGGAGCATAGTAGCCGGGCGGTTGGTAGACTACGGGGGGCGGGGGCGAACCCCAGCCGAATGGATTGAGATGGACGTCGAACTGTATGCCGGCGTCAGCGGCTGAACTCCCCAGCAGCGAGACGACCACGAGCCCCAAGGCTCGAACACATTGATTGTTCATAGGCTGACTCCTTCGTTTGAACGTCGGCGCGCCGGTTTGTAAGCCTTAGCTTTTAGCGGCGGGCCTTTTAGCGGCGGTCCTTGCGTGATGGCGATGAGCGAAGATCTCGTCGGCCATCCTTTTCTGGCTGTCCGACATCTCGGCGTACAGCGCCGAGAATGAGTGCGCGAGCTTTTTGACCGCGGCCGCATGAGTCTGCACGACATCGGCATAAGAATTGAGATTCTCAACTGCAGTAGCAGTATTGATGGTGGTGTCTCGCTTGTCGATCGCTTGGTCGATCTCCTCGGCATTCTCTCGCATTGTTTTTGCAACGCTGTCCCATTGGGGCTCCTCGGCAGCTGTAATTTTAAGTTCGTTGCGCAGCTGGCTGATATGGTCCTCGACATTTCGCGCCTCCGAGGTCTCCTCATCGTGGTTCTTTGACGCCGCCGGGGTCGCTTCGGGTCCGGTCAACGCTCCGCTTGCCGTCTGCGCACCAGCGACGCTAAATGCAAAGACCGATACGATGATTGTGATGAGGACTTTCATGGGACTCTCCTGATGCTGTTGCGATGCGCAAATGCGACGGTCGCGGTTTGACCGGGCAGTCGCCGAATTACGCAGCGATTTGCAGTTTAGCGCGATGGGCAGAGTGGGTAAGTCAGAATTCGCCGCAATTGAGCATCCCAATGGGCCTACGAAGGTCACGGCGTTGAGCGTTGGACGTATGAGCTGCACGGAAAGGGAACAGCCCGGGTGGTACTTCCCAAAAGCCGTATGTGAGAGGCAGCGCGTTGTATGATATTCGGCAGCCTGAGTGGGGATGGAGGCAGCGGGGATGCGGCAAGAAATGATGATCAAGAGTTTCATATTCGCTTTGCTGATAATGGCTGCGGGCTGTACCGATCTTAAACCCGTGGAAGAGCGAATCGACGAACTGCAGAGCCAGGTGAATAAACTACAGAGCGATCTCGCGATATCGGCCCGCAACGCGGCTGCTGCGAACAAGGCCACTGCGGCGTCTGCGGCAGCGGCCGCCGGCGACGCGAAACAGGCCGCATCGATGGCCGGATCGAATACCGCAGCGATCGAGGCGCTCAACGCGAGGATCGATCAGATGTTCAAGCGGCGGCCGGCTCAATAAGCTCAAAAAGTCGGCGCAAAGACACATGGCTCCGACCGCATCGAGGTTCGATTACGGCAGCGGTTGAATATTGAACTGGGAAGCGGCCGGTAAACGGCCTCGGAGGCATTCTTCGAACGGGCTGTTCTTGCCCCCTCCAAATTTACGACGATCGCGAAAGCCTTCGAACTTCAGAACATCGATAGTGCCGTCACCGTACTTGAGCGTCGCCGCAATTTGCCGGTCTTCGGATATCGAGTGAAGCAGCTTCGCGCCGCGATCGAAGTCCAGTGCGGCGCGAATTCCGTTGAATGAATTGGGTGCTCCCAGCAGCCGGGCCTCCACGGGAGCGGGGTCGTCTTGGGTTGTGAATGAAAGCTCGGTAATTGCAGGACGAGGGCTGCGTTTTTTGTCCTGCACCGTGAATGTCCCGGCACTGACGCCGATGGCGCGGTTGTTCCCCTGCACGATCTCGTCGATGTTGATGTCCCATTCGGTTTTGGGATTGTCATGGCTCAGATGATTGCCGAGAACGCTGTAGCCGCACATGGCGGAGCCTTTCGGCGCCGGTTTCCACTGAAAGTAGATATCGGACTGGAGCAGCTTGACGACATTTTGGGCGCTGGCAGGCGAGACGAGCACGATTGCAGCAGTCAAGGCCGCGAAGAATCTTCGATTCATCGTTATGAACTCCCTGTCGTTGTTCTAGTAGCGGCCGGCGTCCACGTCCAGAATGAATTTTGTCAGGCCGTCCATGTACACCTGCTGGTCGTCGTAAAGCGCGAGATGGCTGCCTTTGGGGCAGTAGAGGTAGCGTCCCTTTTGAACCTGCTTGGCGATTTTCTCCATCTGCGCCGGTTCCATGGTGTCGTAGCGGGCACCGATGGCCAACGTAGGCACGGTGATCTTGTGCAGGTCCGCCGTGCGATCCCACTCCACCAGCTTTCCGCTCGCCCCCATTTCGCTCGGCCCCTGCATCGGGATGTAAATCTTCTTGTTGATCCTGGCGAAAGCGCGCAGCACCGGATCGGGCCATTGCTCCTGCGGCATGCGCAGAATGTGATCGATATAGAAATTCGGAATCAGCAGAGCCTCGTAGCGCGGATCATCGTAGCGGCCCTGCGCCTCGAGTTCCTTGATCTGAGCGAGAGCTTTTTGATTCATCGCGGGCATGAGCACGCTGTTCGCGTAGCGGTTGTACGCGGGTATGCTTGCCACCATGTTGGAAATGACCAGCGCTTTTAGATTTTGTTGATACTTGAGCGCATATTCCAGCGCCAGAATGCCACCCCAGGACTGGCCGTAGAGATAGAAATTGCTTTTGTCGAGTTTGAGGGCTTTGCGAACTTGTTCCACCTCATCGACGAAGCGCGGCAACTCCCACAGCGTGGGTTCATCCGGTTGATCGCTATAAGCCGATCCCAATTGATCGTAGTAGTAGTACTCGATTCCCGCTTTCGGGAAGTAGCTGTCGAAGGCCTCGAAGTATTCATGCGTCGCGCCGGGGCCGCCGTGCAGCAGCAGCACCTTGATGCGCGGATTGTTGCCGACCCGCTTGGTCCACACGCGAAAAGCCCCTTTGGGCGTCTGAATGGTGATCATCTTCACGCCGCCCGAGAGCACGTCGTCGCGGCCGGTGGAATCGAAGTAAGCGGCCGGCGCCGCGTTCACAGGCGACACGAGCGCGAGGAGAAATGTGGCAAGTGCGGCAACGAGAGCGGCAGGATTTTGCATTGCTGTTTTCCGTGGTTCATGGGGCGAGCCTAACTTAAGCTTTGAAGTCGTGGCAATGAGCAGGCTGCGGGCGGCACGTGCGCCCGCGCGGGTTCATGGGGGGTCAGCCGGATTTTGCGCAAATCTCATGGCCCTTCCCAGAGCCGTGCCATCGTGCGCTCGGCGATGGCGGTCATGCGCGCATCGTCGACCAAGCCTGCGCTCAAGAGGATGACTGCAAACAGCAGTGCCCAGCCGCGGGCCCGCCGCCAGGTTGCCTCGGACACCGAGCGGCATGCCGCCATCGCGCGGCGGCGGCTTTCCAGTTGCGGTAGCAGCAACCATACGGCAGCGAGGTCGCACGCGCGATCGCCGCCGGCCAAATCGCCCCAATCGATGACGCCTGTCAGACGGCCGTTTTCGATGAGCACATTGCGGGGATGCAGGTCGCCGTGAATCCAGGTTGGCGGCGTGTCGTTCGGCGCCGCCAGGGCATCGTTCCAAAGCGCATGCACCCGCCGGTCCAGAGCGTAGGTTTTGCCTTCGAGCTTCGCCAGCCGGTCGGCGAAGGTCGGCGCGCGGTCGTTCAAGGAGACGCCACGGTAAGGATTGTGGGGCGCATCGGCGGGCGCCGGCGTATGCAGGGCCTCGAAAAAAGCGGCGAGCCGCTCGCCTTGGGTCGCATCGGGCGGCGAAAGGTCCGCCGTCTCGCCCTCAATCCATGGCGTCACGCTCCACGCCCATGGGTATTGAAATTGCGCCACGCCGATCCGCACGGGTGCGGGAATGGCCAGGGGGAGGCGCGCTTGGAAGCCCGGCAGCCAGCGCTGCTCATGGAGGATCAGCTGTGCGGCAAGCTGCCGCCGCGGGAAGCGCAGGGCGAGCGAGTCGCCGAGGCGCAGCAGCTGATTGTCCCAGCCGCAAGCAATCGCGACAATGGAGAGGTCGGCAAGATCGGGATGCTGAGCGGCCAGCAACTGTCGGGCCTGACGTTCATCGATCGCTACTTCCGCCGCGGGCGTGCCCATGACGCGTTCATGGCGCGCGGGGCCGCGCAATCCGGTTCTGCTGCCATATCGACTTGATGGATTGTCCCAAATTGGACGGCACCGCCATTCCGCTCGGTGGCACCGGACAGATGCCGCTCGATTGATAACTGAGCGCGGATGCGAGCAGTCCTTCGGCGGGGTCGCCCAAGGCATGATTGAAATCGTCCGCCACTGAACAACCGGGAAGCAGCACACCCTCCGTGGCCACGGTGTTTTGCGGCGTGAACCCATCCGGGTAATCGCCGAACCCTTGCGCATTGACGCCTTGGAACTGAATGGAGAAGTAGGTGACGCCGCAATTGTCGGCCGGATAGAACCCGTACGGCTTGCCGCAGGTGGTCGAGCCGATTTCAATCACTTGAACATTCACGCCGCGCAGGCTGTTGATGATCGATTCGCTGGCCGAGCAGGTGCTCGCGGTGGTGAGCACGAACACGCGCGCCAGATTCAAACTCGGCAGCGCTTGCCCGGCGGTGGTCGAGAAACCCTGCGTGGTGGAATGAAACCCGACCGGCGTTATGACGGCGCCGGTGACCGGATTGACGTTCGCATGCTTGCTGTTGAATTGCGTCAGCTCAAAGGTTTGACCGCTGGTCTGTGCCGGCCCCGCGATCATGTAAGCGACTTCACTCGCAATGTCCAAGAACCCGCCGCCGTTGTAGCGGATGTCCAAGACCAGGTCATGCACGCCGGCAGTCTGCAGTTGGGAAAATGCCGTCACCAGTTCGCCTTCGGCGGTCGCCAAATGGTCGTTGAACAACATGTAGCCGACCAGGTTGCCGTTCGGCGCCGTCACGGTGTGGACGTTTTGCACCGGGGTGCTGGTCACATTGGCCGACACCATGGTGATGGTGCGCGGGACGGTGGCGCCCGCATCGAGAATCGAGAAGGTGTGCGATTCGCCGACGGTTTGCGGACTCAATCCCCCATTGAGTATGTCGATGCTGGCCTGATCAGTGGCATTGACCAGGTCGACGCCATCGATGGCCAAAAGCTTCGCGCCGCGCGCGAGGCTCGCGGGCGGCGTCGCGGCGGCGGATCCCGGCTCGGTGTACGCAACGACCACATCGCGCGGCGGCGTCGCCGCAATGACGACGAAATTCGCGCCGTAGCCGGCTTGCACGCCGGACTCCGACAATTGTTCCCAAACCGAGGTGGCATAGGTGAAATGGAATCGATCCTTTGGTTTGCCGGACGGCGTGGTTGCGGTTGTCTTGAGTACCGCGAAATAGGCCGCGTCGGTGGCGAAATTTGCCGGATTTTGGTCGGTCACTTCGTCGAACCACAAATACAAATCGTTGTTCCACGAGCGCAGCCAATTCAACTCGTCGAGCAAAGTGCCTTGCACGTCGGGGTAGGGCTTCTGCGTTCCCGGGTCGATGCCGGTTCGAGGCGCTACGCACATCTGCGCGAAAGTCGACTCGGGTTGAAACTGACCCTGAACCCATCCTGCCGGCGGGGTGAGCGCGGAGCTGCCGCCGCCTGATCCGCCGCCCCCGCAGGCCGTTAAAATCGCGGCCGCAAAGGGCAACATCGTCCGTCGTACCGCTGGGCGCAAAAACATCATATGGAACATCCCTATTTTTTGATCATTTATGGCGCGTACGCAGTGTGCAGAACGCTCCGACAACCCGCAACTGCGCTATAGGACAGATCCTATAGAGACTCGCTGGATTTGCCGGGTTATGTCATGGCGGCGGCGCAGCCACACTGGCGCATACCGCCTTCAGCGGCCATGGATGAGGTGCAACCGTGGATATCGAGGATCGGCTAAAGAGGCTTCAGTCGTTGTTCGCGTATGCGTTGAGCGGCGCCGTCGCGGCCAAAACGCGTTATTTGGCGCTGCGGGGAGATCCGAGCTGCACCCCCGCTGCCGTCGCGCGTGCCAAGATGACCTGGCAACAGCTCGAGGCCCGCAAGACTGCGATCATTTCGCGCATGGTGGCGCTGGAAGAACTGGAACAGCTGGAATCGGCAGAGCCCCCAGAAGCGTTGCAACAAGACATCGCTCGCGATTACGCCGCCTGAAACTGACGCGAGACGCGTTGGCGCCCGGCAGCAAACCCCCAACCGGCGAGGTGCTGCAGCGTCAGTTCTTGGCGCCGCCTTCCGCCATGTATCCGGCGGACAAGGTAGCCTTGGCGGTGGCGATCGGCAGTAAGGTGGGATAGAACTGCACAAAGGTGTTGTCGACCGCGGCATGGGCGGCGTGACACGAATAGCAATCGGCGGTACGCGGAATCATTTTTGCGGTCTTCTCGGTACCGAAACCGAAAAACGCCCACCCATGCAAGTGCGCGTTGTCCTTCACGTGAACCTCCCGGCCCTTCACTTCGGTCCCTTGATAATGGCCGTGCTTATTGATGGACCCCTTGTCCATCGCCCCGCGGACCTCCAGCACCAGCATGGTTTTGTCGGGCCACGTGCCGCTCGCGCGGAATACCTGGTAGGCGCCCGGCTCGACAAACACGTTGTCGAACGTGTGATGACTCGTGGACATGGGGCTGTACGCCATGTCGAATCCCGAACTCAAGTACACCCATTCGCGATAATCCTCCGGCAACGTCAGTCGGCCATCCTCGGTGTAAACCGGACCGCGGACTGCGGCCGATTGGCCTAGAGCCAAGGAGTTGACAAGGACTAAAGCGGCGCCGGCGATTGTTTGCGTGTTCATGGCGTGAGTATGGCGGCCAGGATTGCGCGGCACCAGCTCCAAGCTGGCAGAGCGCCCGTCTAGAACGCGGCGGGGTAGGCCCCGCCGTCCAACAGTATGTTCTGGCCGGTCATGTATCCGGCGTGCACGCTGCAGAGAAATGCGCACATTTGGCCGAACTCAGCCGGTGTGCCGAAGCGCCTGGCGGGAATATTGGCCATTGAACGCGCCGCGGCCTCGGCATCGCTCAGTTGATTGCGCTTCGCTGCGAGACTCAAGTTGTTGCGCAGGCGCTGGGTGTCGAAGCTGCCGGGCAGCAAGTTGTTGATGGTGACGTTTTTGTCGGCGACGCTGCGGCAGACGCCTGCCAAAAAGGCGGTGAGGCCGGCGCGCGCCCCGCTGGAGAGATCCAGACCGACGATCGGCATTTTGACGCTGTAGGAGGTGATGTTGACGATTCTGCCGAAGCCGCGGTTCACCATGGAGTCGATGACTTTTTGAATGAGCTCGATGGGCGTCACCATGTTCATGGTCACGCCGCCGAGAATCGCCTGCCGATCGAGCTCGCGGAAATTCTTCACCGGCGGCCCGCCGTTGTTGTTGATGAGGATATCGGGCGTCGGACAGGCTTTGAGCAGTGCCGCTTGGCCTTCGGCGGTGGAGACATCCGCGAGCACGGGGGTCACGGAAACCTTCCAGGCTTGGCGAATCTCTGCAGCGGTTTGCTCGAGCAGCGCCTGATTGCGGCCGTTGATCACCAGCGCCACTCCCGCCTCGGCCAGCGCCAGGGCGCAACCCTTTCCCAGTCCCTGGCTCGACGCACAGACGATGGCGGTTCGGCCGCGGATGCCTAAATCCATGATGACTCCGATAGGGGGCTTGCAATGCGGGCGCAGGGATCGTATAGCCGTAGGCAGTTGTCATGCAACCGCCGCGAGGAGGGTCTATTACGAACGAGCGAAACTCAAGCGGGCCGCACATCGCATCGGTGACCTCGCCGCAGCTGCTGGCGGTGCTCGAGGAGCTGAAACTGCGCGAGCCCATCTTTCATCATCGCCGAGTTCGGCACGACACGCCGGGACTACGAGGCAATGACCGATCCGGATTTCTGGGAAGTGGGCGCTTCGGGGCGGCGCTACAGCCGCGAGTTCGTGCTGGCAACGTTGCAGAACCGCGTGCCGGATCCGGACGAATCCAAATGGCTGACGCGCGACTTCCAATGCCGGGAGATCGCCGCGGACAACTATCTGATCACCTACACCTTGCATCAGGGCAAGCGCGTTACGCGCCGCGCCACGCTGTGGCGCCGGACCGCTGCGGGCTGGAAGATCCTGTATCACCAGGGCACCATCGTCGAGCCGCAGTCGTAAGCGCGAGGCCACCGCGTACTCATTCATGCTGACGCTGCAGAACATCTATAAGACGTTTGAGGAAAGCCGGTGCTGACCGACATCAACCTGGAGGTCCCGAAGGGCGCGACGCATGCCTTGATCGGCTCGAGCGGCTCGGGGAAAACGACCCTGCTGCGAATCACCTTGGGATTGATTCCGTTCGACAAGGGCTACGTCAAAATCAACGATCACGCCCTGTTGTCGTTCAGTCCCGTCGAGTGGGCGGACCGCATCGGCTACGTTCCGCAAGATGGAGGCCTGTTCCCGCACATCAACGGCTGCGAACAACGTGCGCTTGATTGCGAAGCTGCGCGGGTGGAGCAAACGCAGGATCGAGTCCCGCGTGGAGGAGCTGCGCAAGCTGGTCGGCCTGGAGGCGGCGATGTCTGGCGCGCTTTCCGCTTCGAGATGAGCGGCGGCCAGAACCAACGCGTAGCCATCATGCGCGCGGCCATGATGGATCCGGCCGTGATGCTGCTCGATGAACCCATGGCGGCGCTGGATCCGCTCATCCGGCGCAGCCTGCAGCAGGAACTGAAAGCCATCTTCCAGCGGCTCGGCAAAGACGGTGCTGTTGGTCACCCACGATCTGGGCGAGGCGGTATATCTCGCGGAGCGGATCACGCTGCTGCATGAGGGCAAGATGCTGCAGACGGGACCTACCGCGATCTGCTGCTGAGCCCGCCAATCCCTTCGTCACGCCTTCATCAATGCCCAGCGCACCGTGCCCGATGCGGCGCAAGCCGCAATGAAGCTCGCACGCGGCCGCGGCGTGCTGCTGGTGCGTCGGCTTCTGGCGCTCGCTGCCGGCGCCGCGTCGCGGCCGACCGCATCGTCGTTGGCTCGAAGATCTTCACCGAGGGCTATGTGCTGGGGGAGATTGCGGCGCAGACCATCGAGGCCTCGACCCACGTGCCGGTGGCGCGCAAGCTCGGCATGGGCAGCACCGGCATCCTGTTCGAGGCGCTGAACAGCGGCGCCATCGATGTGTATTCGGATTACACCGGCACTCTGGCGGAGGCCATTCTCAAGCATCCCGATCTGAAGTCCGTCGAGGACATTCGGCGCGCGCTCCTGCAGCTGGATCGGTGATCTCGCGCGCCGCTGGGATTTGACGACACCTACGCGCTGGCGGTGCGAGGAGTCGTTCGCGCGGCAGAACGACCTTGACGCCATCAGCGATCTGTCGAGGTCGCAGCGACGGTCCGCGCCGCGTTCAGCTATGAATTCATGGACCGCCAGGACGGCTATCCAGGGCATGGCGCGGCGCTATCACCTGCATTTGGCTCCGACAGCGCATCAATCGCATGGAGCACAGTCTGACCTTTCAGGCGATCGACGAGGGCGCGGTGGACTTGATCGATCGTGTATTCCACCGACGCCAAGATCGAGAAATCCAATCTGCGGGTGCTCAAGGACGATCGACGGCTATTTCCCGAGCTATCAGGCCGTGTGGGTGGCGCGCCGCGCCTTCATCGAGCGGCACCCGGCGCCGTGGCGGCGCTTCTCAAGCTGGGAGGGCGCGATCGGCGCGCAGGCCATGCTCGACATGAACGCGCAGGCCGATATTGCGCATCGCAGTTTCGCCGAGTCGCCGCGAAATTCCTGGGCTCCGAAGCTCCGCGCTCGCAATCGCTTGAAGAGCAATATCTGCAGCGCACGCGCGAACACCTGTGGCTGGTCGGCGTCGTCGCTGGTGTTCTCGGTGTTGGTCGGGATTCCGCTGGGGATCATCGCCGTGCGGTTTCCCGCCGCGGGCAAGTCATCCTCATTCCGAGCGCCATGACCCAGACGGTGCCCTCGCTGGCGCTGCTGTGCTTCCTGATCCCGCTGTTCGGCGTCGGCACGAAACCCGCCCTGGCGGCGCTGTGCCTGTACAGCCTGCTGCCCGTGGTGCTCAACACTTTCACCGGAATTCGCGGCATCGATCCCAAGCATCTGGAAAATGCGCGCGCCTTTGGCCTGACGCGCCGACAGATGCTGCTGCGCATCGTGCTGCCGCTGGCGAGTCCGACCCTTCTCGCGGGAATCAAAACCGCCACCATCGTCAGCATCGGCACCGCCACACTCGCGGCCCTGGTCGGCGCGGGCGGCTACGGGGCGCCCATCGTGTCCGGGCTGTCGCTGAACGATGTACCGACGATTCTCACCGGTGCGATTCCGGCGGCCTTGATGGCGCTCATCGCGTATGGGCTGTTCGAACTTCTGGGGTGGGTGTTGATTCCGGCCGGGCTGCGCAAGCAGGCCTGAGGCAGGCGGTGACTCAGGACTGCATGGGTACCTACTTTAAGTTAAATCGAGCACCTCGCGACCCGAAATCACGTCGCTGAGGATCCGGCAGTGGGATTTGAATCGTTCTCTGACACGCAACTGTAATGTAAATAATAATCATTCGTGTTAGCATTCGCTCGAAATGCCAGTATAGGGATAGAGAAATGCTTGCAAGCCGCCACTCCTCCGAAGCTGCTTTCGGCGCCGCCGGACTCGCGGTCGGCGCAATCATTTCCGCCAACGCGCAGGCCGACGCTACGGCACCGGCCGACGACGACAGGCTGCCAAGCATCGAAGTGACCGGCACGGCGATCCACGCCTCCCAGGACATTTCGCAGTCCACGGATACGGTCGATCAGAAGGCATTGGCGCAACAAAATCTGGCTCTGGTGCAGGACGCCTTGCGCAATGTTCCCGGCATCACGCTCAACTCCGGCGAGGGCGGCGCGCATGGCGACTCGGTGAATCTGCGCGGCCTGTCGGTCCCGGACAGCTTTTTCTTGGATGGCGTCCGCGACATCGGCCAGTACCAGCGCGATACCTTCAACAGCGAATCGATCGCGGTGCTGCTGGGGCCGGCCTCGGCGGTGTTCGGCCGCGGCTCGACCTCGGGCGTCATCAACAGCATCAGCAAGCAGCCGATGCTGACGCCGTACGCGGCGCTCAGTGTTTCCGGTGGTCAGGCGGACTATTTCCGCGGGACCGGCGACTTCAATCTGCCGTTGAGCGCGAGCGCGGCGGCGCGCGTGACGTTGATGGACCAGAGCAATGGCGTGGTCGATCGCGATCAGGTGCACTATCACCGCTATGGCATCGCGCCATCCTTGAGTTTGGGCATCGACACGCCGACGCGCTGGAGCTTCAGCTACTTCAACGAGGAAGAGAACAATCTGCCTGATTACGGCATTCCGTTCATCGACGGCGCGCCGGCGCACGTGGAGCGCAGCAATTACTATTCGCTCGCCAACTACGACCGCACGCGGACCCGCACCGACATCGGCACCATTCGATTCGAGCATGAGTTTTCCGGCGGCGTGACCTTGAGCGACAGCCTGCGCTATGCGAATTACGGCTTCCGATACTTGGTGACGGGGCCCTTTCTGGGCAACGACTTCGTCGCGCCGCCGCCGGGCGGTACGCCGTATGCCGATATCGAAGTTTCCCGCGATCAGCCGAGCAGCGCGGGCACCACCCGCCTTTTGATCAATCGCACCGATGCGACCGCGACGTACGAGGCGGACGGATTGACCCACGTGCTCACCGGCGGCGTGGAGCTGAGCAAGGAGCAGTCGAACGTGAACCGCTTCGAAAACGGACTCAACGATATTCCGGCGACGCCGCTGCTCAGGCCCGCGCCCTTCTATTATCCACCGACGCCGCTGCGCATTTATTCCAATCCGAAGGGCAGGGGCTCCGATGTGAGCGCGTATGCGCTCGACAGCATCGCCTTGAATTCTCACTGGGATGTGGACTTGGGACTTCGCTGGGACCGCTTCGGCTCGCGTTTCAGCGAAGTGTTCACGGGAACCGGGTTCGAGCGCACCGATACCTTCCTGAGCCCGCGCCTCGCGGTGATCTACAAACCGGACGCGGCGCAGAGCTACTACGCCTCCTACGGTGCCTCGCAAAATCCAGTGATCGAGTATTTGATCGTGGCGCCCTCCGATCAGAGTTTGTCGCCTGAGAAGAACGACACGCTGGAACTCGGGGGCAAGATCAACATTTTCAATGGCGAGGCGCAGCTGAGCGGCGCGCTGTTCGACACGCACGTCTACAACGCGCGCATCTCGGATCCGGACGACCCGACGGTGCAGCAGATGCCTTTCGATCAGCACGTGCAGGGGCTGGAACTCGGCATCAACGGGCATGTCGGCGATATCTGGGAGCTGAGCGCGAACTACACGCACTTGATCGACAAGATCACGGCCACAAGCGACCCCTTGGCGCAGGGCAAATACGCGCCGAACACGCCGCAGGATGCCGTCAATGTCTGGATGACGCTCGAACCCACGCCGGCGTGGAAAATCGGCGCGGGCTTCACCGGCGTCAGTCATCGCTATGCGGACACGCAGAACTCCGCGGGAGTGCCGGGATACATCGTGTTCAACGCGATGGCATCGTACTCGGTCAATCAGCACTTCAGGCTGCAGCTGAACTTGAACAACGTGACGGACAAATTGTATTTCGCCAGCGTCTACTATGTGGACACCGCCGAGAATCACGCGCTGCCGGCCGCCGGCCGGACGCTCATCGGCACCGCGAACTATCGCTTCTAAAGGATCCCAAGCCATGGGCGCCGTATCAATCAGCTCGCTCCTCGGTCAAATGAGTATGCCGCGCCTCGAGGCCTTGTTCGGCCAAGATGCGCGGCGTGCCGCGGATTGGGTATACGTCGCAGCGATCGAAGGCCTGCCGCAGGCGCAAGTGTGCTACGGCCGGATGCTGCTCGAGGGCACCGGAGTGACGAGGGATCCTGCTCAGGCGCTCAAATGGTTTCGGCGCGCGGCATCGAACCAAGACGCCGATGCCTTCAACATGGTGGGACGCTGCCTCGACAACGGCTGGGGTACGGCGGAGGACGCAACCGCCGCCGCGCTGCACTACCGGCGCGCCGCGGATTTGGGGCATCCCTGGGGCCGGTACAACTTGGGTCACATGTACTTGGACGGCCGCGGGCTGCCGCGCGATCGAACCCTTGCGTACCTTTACTATCTGCAAGCCGCCGAGCAACAGCATGAGCGCGCGATGAACTTGGTGGGCCGGTGCTGCGAAGAAGGCTGGGGCACGCCGCGTGATTTGGACGCTGCGGCGGCCTGGTACCGGCGCTCGGCGGAGGCCGGCTACTTCCGGGGTCAGTACAACTGGGCCAGCTTGTTGCTGAAGGCGGGCCGCCTGGATGAGTCCGCCGCGTGGTTCGAGCGCGCCGCTGCGGGCGGCACGGCCGCGGTCCGCCGGGCGGTTCATCGGGTGCGGGAGTCGGGATGTTTCTGCGCATCGCGAAGATATTGAACGACGAGCAGCTCGCCACGGTGCGCTCATCGCTCAATGGCGAGAACGCGCCGTGGGTGGATGGGCGCGCGACCGCCGGGCATCAGGGTGCGCCGGTGAAGCACAATCAACAGCTCGAGGAGGCGAGCCCCATGGCGCGCGAGCTCGGCAATTTCGTCCTGGCGCAGCTCGAGCGCAACGCACTATTCATCAGTGCGGTGCTGCCCAACAAAGTCTATCCGCCGATGTTCAATCGCTACCGCGAGGGAATGCATTTCGGCACGCATGTCGATGGGTCGGTGCGCATGATTCCCGCAAGCCCGCAAAAAATGCGCACCGACCTGTCGGCAACCTTGTTCCTGGCGGAGCCGCAGAACTATGAGGGCGGCGAGCTGGTGGTGGACAGCGATCTTGGCAGCCACAGCGCAAAATATGCGGCCGGCGATCTGGTCGTCTACTCCTCTTGTCTCAGGCATCGCGTGAATGCCATCACGCACGGCACGCGTTTGGCGAGCGTATTTTGGATTCAGAGCCTGATCCGAGAGGACGCGCGGCGTGCGCAGCTGTTCGAACTCGACGGTACCATCCAGCGTTTGACGCAAACCGGCGCCGATCCGGAATCGCTGGTGCGCCTCGCTGGGCACTATCACGCACTGCTGAAGGCGTGGTCGGAAATCTGAGTATCCGCAGTTCGATTGGCCGCGAAATGGCGTTCCGTCGTGTGGCGGTCTAGACCGCCGTCGACTGAACGACTCGATTCAAGCTCAGGCGTCGAACCCGGCCGGCTTCTCCCCCGAAACACCCAACTCTCGCTCCAGAGCCAGTCCGACCCGGCCGATGGTGCCCTCGTCGAATAGGCGCCCGATCAGCGTCACGCCGTGCGGCACGCGGCGCGGCGGGTCGAACCGGGGCAGCGGGATGCGCAGGATCCGGCGCCCAATCGCTGCGCGCCTCGGAGACTTCGACAAATCCGGCACGCAGCGTCAGCGAGGGATGTCCCGTCGCGTTGGTGATGACGAGAATTTCGTCCTGCAGCGAGGGTACCAGCAGCAAATCGACTTCAGAAAAGACTCGCGCCATTTCGAGCGCGACTTTGCGGCGCAGCCGGTCGGATTGGACCAAATCGACCGCGGAGAGGAATCTCGATTGGCGGAAAATGTTGGGCCACGCATCGGGCACCTGCATTTTCAACTGATTTACGCCGCCGCTCAGAGTCAATTCCTCGAAGGCCGCGGCCGCTTCGGCGAACAAAATCACGTTCAGCGAATCATACGGCCAGTCGGGAATCGCCACCTCGACGGCGGTTGCGCCCAGCTTGCGCACGGCGTCGAGTGCCGCGCGGTCCACCGGGGTCGCTTGCTTCATCCACGCCGGAAAGTAGCCGACGCGCAACCCGCGGATCGCCGCGTTCGCGTCGTAGTCCAGCGTGCTCGGTACGGAGGCGACGTCGGTCTTGTCCGGTCCCGAGATGGCGTGCAAAACCAGCAGCGTGTCCTCGACACTGCGCGCCATCGGCCCCAACTTGTCGAGCGACCAACAGAGCGTCATCGCACCCGTGCGGGCGACGCGGCCATAGGTGGGCCGCAAGCCGGCGACACCGCAGCGCATGCTCGGCGCCACAATGCTGCCGCCGGTCTCGCTGCCCACGGCAAACCCCACGAGGCCCGCGGCCGTGGCGGCGCCGGGGCCGGCGCTCGACCCGGAAGATCCTTCCTCCAGCAACCAGGGATTCATGGTCTGTCCGCCGAACCAGACATCGTTGAGCGCCAGCGCACCCAAACTCAGCTTGGCGACCAGCACGGCGCCCGCCTCATGCAGCCGGCGCACCACCGTGGCATCCTGGTCGGGTTTGCGATTCCGGTAGGGTTCCGCGCCATAGGTTGTGGCGATGCCCGCCGTGTCGAGCAAATCTTTGGCGCCCCATGGAATGCCATGCAGCGCGCCGCGATATTTTCCGGCCGCGATCTCGGCGTCCGCGGCTTTTGCTTGCTGGAGCGCGAGATCCCGGGTCAACGTGATGACACAACGCAGTTTCGGATCGTAGCGCTCCAAGCGAGTCAAATAGATCCGGGTGAGCCGCTCCGACGAGAGTTGCCGTGCCTCGATCCAGCGCGACAGCTGCGCCACGGACGCGAAGGCAATGTCTGAATCGCGGCTCGGCAGCGGCCGCTCCGCGAGCTTGCTGCGGACAAATTGGCTACGGAGACCGGCTTTCTGCCCAAATTGATTGGGTTCCCAGCGTGTGGCCGGAGCCAGTGCCGGCTCCAACGCCACTTTTTTCGGCCCGGTGCGCCTCTCATACAGCGGCGCCATGGCTTCGCGCCAACTCCCCGCCGCCTCATGAGCTTCCTGCGGACTCAAATGGACCTGCATCAATTTCTCGGCTTCCAGGAAGGTGGCAGCGGCAACGTCCGGCCCGGCCGGCGGCGAGGTGGCGAATGCCGAGGGAGCCCCCGGTGGCGGCGTGCTCGCTGCCGCCGAGCTTTGTGCCTGTACCGCTTCGTAGCCGAGGGTGGCGCCGACCACGCCGAGGGAGGCGTTGGTGAGAAAAAGTCTGCGTGAGTTTTTCAAGGCATCTCCTGATTTTTGTTTCATCAAATAAATGAAAGCCTTAGCCAAGCCATGATAACGAAAGGGCTGACGAAGCGCGGTGGTCGTCGCGCCGCGTAGCGCAGCGGCTGACGCTCGCTAGGGAGACCTGCCTACAGAAGCAAATAATTCGAAGCGGCAACATTTTGCATGTTGCGGCGTTGCCGAAGCCCCCTGTCGGAGATTCTCATGAAAGGTATTTTCAGTCCGGTTGATAATGTGCGCGAACCCCCGGTGCCTCCAACGAGCGAGGACGTCCGCGAACCCCCGCTGCCCCCGCACAATGGCTCCAAGGACGAATTGCCCGGCGAAGACGAGAAAATTGAATCTGAAGATGGCGGCGGCCGCGGGCCGCGCCGCTTAAGCGCGGACGAACGTGCCGCAGAGTCGCGCTCATGAGCCACCAGGATGTGGGTGACCCGCGAACCAAGTATCCCAAGCCTCCCTTCCCCGAGCAGCACCAGCCGTGGCCTGGACTCGCATCGAAGATGCAGCCGCGTCCCGACCACGGTGAGAGAAGCTATCGCGGCTCTGGCCGGCTCAAAGGACGCAAAGCGCTCATCACCGGCGGCGACTCCGGCATGGGCCGGGCCGCAGCGATCGCGTTTGCGCGCGAGGGCGCGGATGTGGCCATCAACTACCATCCGGATGAACAGGCGGACGCGGACGAAGTCATCGCGCTGATCCGCGAGGCCGGCCAGAAGGCTGCGGCGATTCCCGGCGACATTCGCGACGAATCCTTCTGCCAGTCTTTGGTGGCCCAGGCGATCAAAGAGCTCGGCGGCCTCGATATTTTGGTCAGCAACGCAGGGCGGCAGCAGGCGAACAAATCGATTCTCGATATCTCCACCGAGCAGTTCGATTGGACCATGAAGACCAACATCTACGCACCGTTTTGGATCATCAAGGCGGCGCTTCCCTCAATGCCGGCAGGGTCCTGCATTATCGCAACCGCTTCCGAGCAGGCCTATGACCCGAGCCCGGAACTTTATGATTACGCGCAGACCAAGGCGGCAACAATGAACTTCGTGAAGTCGCTCTCCAAGCAACTGGCGTGCAAGGGTATCCGCGTGAACGGTGTGGCGCCGGGCCCGGTATGGACGCCGCTGCAAGTGAGCGGCGGCGCCTTTCCCGATAAGCAGCAGAAGTTCGGCAGTCAAACCCAGTTGGGGCGGGCGGGAATGCCGGCGGAACTCGCCGGGATCTACGTGCAGCTTGCGGACAATCAGGCCAGCTTTGCGACCGGCCAGATCTATGGTTCGTCGGGCGGCGGCGGACAGCCTTAGCATTCGACCGCGCTCTCAATTCGCGAATGCGGCCTGTCGGCAGCGCCAGCACACCGCTTGCAGAGAAAAGTGCGATGATTGCGCGTGCCGGGCGCCCCTTGGCGGACCCGTCTGGGAGTCAACGTGATATCAAGGCATTGGCGCGGCCTGGCCCGAGCGGACCAGGAGCTCAACTACATCGATCACCTGCGCAAGGAAACCTTTCCCGCGCTCAGGCAACTTCCTGGCTTCGTGAGTGCCTCCATCTTACGCCGCCGCATCGATCGCGGCACAGAGTTCCTGGTAGTGACGCAATGGCGCTCGCCGGACGATATTGCGCGCTTCTCGGGCGCGGATATGGAACAAGCGGTGGTGCCCCCCAAAGCCGCGGCAATGATGGTTGAGTTCGATCATCGTGTGCGCCACTTCGAGGTCATCGAATAGCGGCGTTGTTTTGGCGCAAGCGGGCAATGCCTCATGTTCTTACTGCGTCACGGGCAAAGCTTTTTCAATCTGCATTTCACGCCGACCCGTATCGATCCGGGAATCGAGGATCCCGAGTTGACGGAGTTGGGGGTGGCGCAAGCGCATGCGGCGGCAGCGCAATTGGCGCAAGTATCCTTGACGCGAATCATCATTTCGCCCTATATGCGCGCGCTGCAGACGGCCGAACCGATACTAAAGCTTCATCCGGCGCCGGTGGAAATCATGCACGAGGTGCGGGAGCGCGCGGCGTTTGTCTGCGACGTCGGTAGTTCTCCCGACACATTGGCAGCACGGTTTCCGCACCACGATTTCCGGCATTTGCCTTCTATGTGGTGGTCGAAACCGGTTGAGACGTTGGAAGCAACCAGACTCAGGGCGGACGGCTTTCGCAGGCTGATGGCGGCGCGCGCCGATGCAAAGACCACGCTGTTGGTGAGTCACTGGGCTTTTATTCTCGCTTTGACCGGGCACTCGTTGGAGAACGGCGGCATCTTGGAATATGACCCGATGAGCGGGAAACCGCCGCAGAATGCGGAGTCGTAAACGCTTGGCGCCGCCGGTGTGCCGCGCGGCTGCGGTCTCTAAGTGTCGCTCAGGACATTCTCAACGCGCGAAAAGCAACTGCTCGCCGTGCGGCAGATTGTGGTTGCCGTGGGATTCGATCTTCAGGACGGCCAGCGATTCTCGCAATTGCTCGCGCTCGGTGAATGTGGCCGTCCAGTAGCGGTCGTGGCATCTGCTGTAGAGGCGCAGGCTCTTGCCGGTGAGCAAGCCATTGGCGACGACAGCGATGGGCATTTCCGAAAGTGACTCGAGCGCGCAGTCGGGGCAGGTGACAGAAAATTTCAGAGTGGGTTCCCGCATATCAATTCTGGTCCTGGCGTGAATATCGGAAGGACACACTATAGCGCCCGCCCTCAACTCATGGCATTACAGAAATGCAAGGAAGTGAAAAGATTTTGCGAGCGCAGTTGTGCTGATGCGGCCGCCGCACTGGATTGGTACTTGACCGAGAAGAGTTCGCACCGCAGTAGGGCACGCCCGGTGCTCGGATGGTTGATATCTGCAAGTTGTCGCGATTCGCAGTCACCGGATTTTTCAGTCGGTGAGTGTTGACGAAAGTGTCGTACGCACTGCCGCGGCAGTATTTGGAAACGCGGCGAAGCAATAGGTCAGTCGTTCGTCATTTCGAATTCGAGCGTGATTCCCAGCTTGCCGAACAGGCGGCTTGCCTGCGGCGAAAGGCTGAAGGTGTTCACCGCGGCGGGCGACAGCGTCACGAGCAAACTGATTTCACCGCCCGCGGCGGAAATTTTTTGCAGCCATGCGGCATGCGCTTTGTTGAAGCGCGCGGCGCATAAGCCGAGCGCCCCGGCAAGATTGCGCGCAATGGCCATGTCCACATGTTCCTGCAAGTTCAGGAGCTTGTACGGCTCGGCAAAGGATGGGTTGCCGAGCCACGACGCGGGATTCAACGGCGCCAACCAATAGGATTCGCTGTGAACCGCGGCCGGCACGAGGCCGCTTTTCGATGGACGCGGTTGGCCGGCGCGAAAGGAGTGCTCGGGTTCGATGCCGAGTTCTTTCGAGATGTCTGCCGGATCCATGGACGGATGCTTGATCCGCAGGGACAATTGGAAAGCCGGTGGCTGACGTGGTGCGAGCTTGGTGCTTGCCATGAGCGTACTTCCGTGCGTGGATTGGTAACTTATGCCTTTTATTATAGTGCCAAAGCTCGGATTGCCGACAGCGGCCATGATTTTAAGGGATATTGCGTTGCGGCCGAAGGATATCTAGGAGATCGATACTTGAGCGACAATTCAGCGAGCGCCACCAACCTGTCGGCGGATAGCGCCATCGCCCCGGCGGTTGCCGACACCGCAGGACGCAATCGGCTGGTCATCAACCTGCTTCTGGTCGCCACTTTCGTGGTCATTCTCAACGAAACCCTGATGGCGGTGGCCATTCCTCGGCTCATGCGCGACCTCAATGTCACGGCCGGCGCGGTGCAGTGGTTGACCACGGCATTTTTGCTCACGGTCTCGGTGGTCATTCCGGTGAGCGGGTTTTTGCTGCAAAGGATGAACACACGGCCGATCTTTGTGTGGGCGATGTCGTTGTTTTCCATGGGGACGTTGATCGCCGCGCTGGCTTCGAATCTGCAGATGTTGATCCTCGCCCGCATCATCCAGGCATCCGGCACTGCAATCATGGTGCCGCTGCTGATGACCACCGTGATGACGCTGGCGCCCCCGGAATCTCGCGGCAAGACCATGGGCTTCATTTCCACCGTCATATCGGTGGCACCCGCCATAGGCCCGACCATCTCGGGGGTCATCCTCAACTACCTCAGTTGGCGTTGGTTGTTCCTCCTCGTGCTGCCTATCGCGCTGGGCGCGCTTGCGCTGGGCGCTCGCCGCATGCAGAACGTGACCACGCCGCACCATGCGCCGATCGATGCGGTCTCGGTAATTCTCTCGGGCTTGGCATTTGGCGGCCTCGTCTATGGACTCAGTCATATAGGCGATCGCGCCGCTCCCGGCTCGCTCCCTGCCGGGGTCGTCAGTGCGGCGGCGGCGGCGATCTTGGCGGTGTTCATCTTCCGTCAGATTTCGTTGCAGAGAACGGGTTATCCACTGCTCGACCTGCGCACCTTCGAGTCACGCAACTTCACGGTCTCGGTGCTGCTCATGGCGATCATGATGATGGCGCTGTTCGGCACCATCATTCTGCTGCCGATTTACCTGCAGAACGTGCTTGGACTCACGACCCTGCAGACGGGACTGCTGCTGCTGCCGGGGGGTCTGTTGATGGGTCTGCTGGGACCGCATGTTGGGCGCCTTTACGACAAAGCGGGGCCGATCCGGCTGATGGTTCCCGGCGTCATCGTCGTGAGTGCCGTGCTGTGGGCGATGACGCTGCTGGGTACGACCACCTGGGTGGGCTACATACTTGCGGGGCACGTGGTGATGAGCGTCGGTTTCGCGTTTTTGTTCACGCCGTTGTTTACCGCCAGCTTGTCGTCGCTCAAGCCCAGCCTTTACTCGCACGGCAGCGCGCTCATCGGCACCATCCAGCAGGTTGCGGGGGCGGCTGGAGTTGCTCTGTTCGTGGCATTGATGTCGGCGCGCACGGCTGACCTTGACCGCGCACGGGGTGGGATCGGTGGATGCCCTGTCTGGCGGCATCCGCTCCGGCTTTCTTTGCGGCGCCATCATTTCGCTTTTCGCCGTGGCGTGCGTATTTTTCGTGCAGAGGCCGCCCGCCGCACATTTGGGTCTAGACTAGCGCACCGGTTGGCAGGCCTTGGAGCATGGTAATGACTAAGAAGAATCGCCAGTTCGTGCTCGATCAATTACCCAAAGGAAAACTCGCCACGCAGAATTTCCGTCTCACCGACGCGCCGCTTCCATCTCCTGCTGAAGGTCAATTGCTGTTGCGGGTGCGCTATGTGTCCTTGGATGCGGCGAATCGCGCTTGGATGTTGGGTCCGACCTATCGAGCCGCGTTGAAGGCCGGCGATGTGATGGCGGGGGGCGCGCTGGCAGAGGTGGTTGAAAGCCGCAACGGCGCATTCAAGCCAGGCGACCTGGTGTTCGGCGATATCGGCTGGCGGGAATATGCGGTTCTGCCCGCGGCGGGTCTGATGAAAGTGACGCCGCGCGAGCCGCTCAGCCACGCGGTGAGTGTTTATGGGATCGCCGGACTCACCGCCTATTTTGGTCTGCTCGAATGCGGACGGCCGAAGGCGGGAGAGACGGTTGTGGTCTCGGCCGCGGCGGGATCCGTCGGGTCGATCGTCGGGCAAATCGCCCGCATCAAGGGTTGCCGCGTGGTCGGCGTCGCCGGCGGCGCCGACAAATGCGCTCTCGTGACCTCGCAATTGGGCTTCGACGCGTCGGTTGACTATAAGCGCTTTGCCGGGAAGCCGATGGAACTCCATCAGGCACTGCAGGCGGCCTGCGGCGGCGGCATCGACGTGTATTTCGACAACGTCGGCGGCGAGACATTGGATGCCTGCCTATTCGGCATGAAAGAGCACGGGCGCATCGCGGCTTGCGGCGCGGTGTCGCGTTACGACGGCGCGGCGCCCTATGGCGTGCAGGGCACCCCGATGATCGTTTCCAGGCGAATTACAATTCGTGGATTCATCGTCACCGATTTTTTCAGCCAAGCGGCCCAGGCACTGTCCGATCTGGAGGGATGGGTGCGCAGCGGTCAGCTGAAAGTGCTCGAGGACATAGTCGATGGATTCGAGAATTTGCCGGCGGCGCTCGTGGGACTTCTCGCCGGCGATAATGTCGGCAAGCGGATGGTGAAAGTGGCCTGACCTTAAGGGATGGACCGATGAACAACGAGAAGATTGGAGCCGGGCAGACCGCGCTGGTGACCGGCGCGTCGATGGGGATCGGCGTGGATCTGGCGGAGTGTTTTGCGCAGGACGGCTACGATCTGATCCTGGCCGCCCGCAGCGCAGCGGCATTGCAAGAGGTTGCCGAGCGGCTCTCAAAAACCTACGCCGTGCGGGCCAATGTATTTACCGTCGATTTGGCGGAACGCGGCGGCGGAACCCGCTTGGCCGAAGCGATAAGAGCAGCGGGACTCCAGGTCGATGTGCTCGTCAACAACGCCGGATTCGGCAAGGCCGGTGCCTTCGCCGGCTCCGATATCGAGTTGCAGCTGGGCATGATCGATCTGAATGACCGTGCGCTGGTGGAATTGACGCATATTTATTGGGCGCAGATGCTTGCTCGAAAGCGCGGCGGCATCTTGAACGTCGCTTCCATGGCCGCCTTCGTGCCCGGCCCCTTCATGGCGATTTACTACGCGTCGAAGGCTTTTGTCCTGTCCTTTTCCGAAGCGCTCTGGGAAGAGGCGCGTGGCACCGGCGTGCATGTCAGCTGTCTGTGCCCCGGCGCGACCAAGAGCCAGTTCCGCGCGCGCGCCGGAACCGGCGCCACTCGATTCGGCCAGACGGCCGCGGTCATGGAGTCCATGCCGGTGGCACGCGCAGGCTACCAAGGGTTTCGAGACAACCAACGCGTCGTCATTACCGGCAAAGGGAATCATCGCACCGCCAGAATGGTCCCCTTCCTTCCGCGCGCGATGGTGCTGAAGATGGTGCGCAACTTGCAAAGTCCCGCGGCGCCTTAAGAGACGATGGCGCGAAACCGCAAGATTGTTTTGTGGATGGCGGCAGCCGCTCTCGCGTTGGGCGGCGCAAGCCTCGTTCTGCCGATCATCGTATCCGACGGACACGCCGACTCCGCCCGCATAGTCTCGATCAAGGGCACGCGCGAATACCAAGATCCCGCATTGCTCAAGCAAGCATGGGCACTTCCCGTCGCTGCCGCCTACCAAACTGACATCGAATTCCAGAAAAATGGCAGCGTCTGCGGTCCGTCGAGCCTTGCGAATGTCCTGCACTCGCTCAAACGAGCCGGAACCCAGGAAAGCATCCTGCAAGGGTCGGGCTTTTCCACGATCATGGGATATTTGCCGCAAGGCCTGACCCTCGATCAGCTCGCGACGATTGCGCGAGAGAAGCTGGGGCGAAAAGTCACGGTGCTGCGCGATCTGGATTTGGCCGCTTTCCGCGAGCAGTTGACCCACGTGAATGACCCCGCGCGCCGCTATGTGGTCAATTTCTCCCGCGTTCCGCTCTTTGGGACGGGCGGCGGCCATCATTCACCCATCGCTGCGTATCTTCGCGAACAAGATCTGGTGCTCGTGCTCGACGTCAACCAGAAATACGGTCCGTGGCTGGTCAAGTCGGATCGACTTTACGAAGCGATGAACACGGTGGATGGCGCCGCGCAGAAAAAGCGCGGCCTGCTGCTCATCGAGTGATTCGTTGGGGACGACAACGCGGAGGCAAAGAAAGATCATGTCTGACCCGGTGAAACTCGGTCCACGCATCGCAGCTCCCGCCCTGCACGCCGTTGCCGGCGGCGATATTCCCGCGGTGGTGTGCCTTGTTTGGCGGCGCGGTGAGTTGCTGCAGATCGAGGCGGTGGGGCTGCGCAACATCGAGGCGCGGCTGCCGGTCGAGCGCAATACCATCTTTCGCATCGCATCCATGAGTAAACCGGTCATCACGGCGGCCGCTCTGGTTTTGTTGGACCGCGGCGTGCTGCGGCTCGAGGATCCCATCACCCGTTGGGTGCCCGAGTTCGCCGCTATGCAGGTGCTGCGCCGACCCGATGGACCTTTGCAGGATACGTATCCCGCGCCGCGGGTCATCAGCATCGAGGACTTGATGACTCACCGCGCGGGCCTTGCCTACAGCTTCACCGCCCGGGGCCCGCTTGCCCAGGCGCTCAAGCAAAGATTCGGGTTCGAATTCGACAGCGCGCGCACTCCCGATGAATGGGTGAAAACGCTGGCCGAGCTGCCCTTGAGCTACGCGCCCGGCGAGCGCTTCAACTACAGTCATGCCACCGATCTTCTGGGCGTCATCATCGGCCGGGCCACGGGTTTGGGTACACGCGCGGCGATGCAGCAGCTGCTGTTCGAGCCTTTAGGCATGGTCGATACCGATTTTTGGGTTCCGCCCGAAAAGCGCGCTCGGGCCGCGGTTCTCTATCGGTCGGCGGCGCCGGGAAACTTCCAAGCGATCGACTTGCCGGGCTTCATGGATCCTGCACCGCCGTCCTTCTGCGCCGGTGGACAAGGGCTGCTCTCAACGGCGGATGATTACCTCGCTTTCGCGCGCATGCTGCTCCAGGGCGGCGAGCACCGCGGCACGCGGGTGCTGTCGGAAGCGGCGGTGCGACTGATGACCACCAATCGACTGACGACGGCGCAGCGGCGAAATCTGCAATTCGGTATTCCTTTCTTCATGGGTCAGGGGTTCGGCCTCGGGCTGTCGGTGATCGACGATACGAAAAGAAACGCCTGGGCGGGCGCCGGAGGCGCGGGCGCATTTGGATGGCCGGGTCTGTTCGGCGGCTGGTGGCAGGCGGACCCCGCGCAACAGTCGGTGCTGATGTGGCTGCAGCAAACCATGCCGCCGGCGATTCCCGAAAGCGGTGCACGGGGGAATTCGCGCATGGCTGAAACCTTGCTGCGCTGGGTGTTCTCCTCGCCGCGGCTGCTGTCGCTGATGAACGCCATGGCGCAGCGCTCGGGCAAGGCGCCCCGCATGCCGGGAATTGTCGGGGTGCGCAATTTCCAGAAGGAGGCTTACGCCGCTTTGCGGACAGATGCATCGTCGACGCCGAAAACGCAGTGAACGACTAGCGGGGTGGTTCCAAGGATAGACTCATGTGAAGCTCGCTGGCCGCGTGCCCGTCGATTCGCATGGCGTCCGGTTCCTCTCCCCACACCTTGAAGCCCATCTTTTCGTAAAGACGCCGGGCGGCGCGTGCCGAGCCGCTCACACTCAACCGCACGGTGCTCACGCCCGGCAGGGAGCGCGCATGGGAAATCGCGGCCTCGAGCAGTTTCTCGCCGAGGCCGTGCCTGCGCCACGGCGGCGCGACGTACATGCCCCAGAGATTGACTTTGTGAGCGGCCTTGAGTTGAGGGGCCCGGTGCAACCCCAGCAAGCCGACGAGCTGCGGTGTAACGGCGCCAAACACCACTGAGGTCGGCGCACGCCTTAGCATTTCGCTTACCGCAGCCTCCGAGGCGGCCAAATCATCGCCGGGGGAGGCCAGAAATGCCGAGGGCGAATCGAGCAGCGCGGCGCGTCGCAGCGCGAAAAGCGCCGCGGCGTCCTCGGCCGTCAAGATCCGGATTTGCGGTTCGATTTGCGCCATATTCGACTTTGCCGCATCGAGCCCGGCCTCATCCGGTGCATCGCCTAGGCCTTGGTACCTCTCAGCTGCCACAACAAGAAGGCGTAGGTGTCGGCTGCTTCGCGGTCCTGCTGCGCGCGAGTGGAGCCGATGCCATGGCCCGCGTCGTAGTCGACGCGCAGCAGAATGGGTTTTCCGGACGTGCTGGCGGCTTGGAGCCGCGCCGCCATCTTGGCGACGTGAAACGGCGCGACACGCGGGTCGGTGACGCCGGTGGTGAGCAGGACCGCGGGATAGGCGGTGCCGTCCTTCACCGCCTGATAACTGTCGATCATTTTTAGCGCCTTGTAACCGGCCGGATCGGAGATCGCGCCCCATTCGGGCTCTTCACCGTAGCCGTTTTGCTCGACCACATAGCGCAGCGGATTGGACCAGCCGACACCGTCGATTACCGCGGCAAAGAGGTCTGGCCGCTCGGTCAGGGCGCGGCCGACGGTGATGCCGCCGGCGGAGCGGCCGCCGATGGCAAGGTGCTTCGACGAGGTGTATTTTTTGGCGATGAGTTCTTCGCACACGGCGATCAGATCGCGCCAGGTGTTGGGCTTGTTGGCGAGCTGGCCGGCCTTGTGCCATTCGCGGCCGTACTCGCCGCCGCCACGCACGTCGGCGTAACCCACGATGGCGCCGGCATCGACCAGCGCCAGCGAGCGTCCGGCAAATGTGGGCGTGTAGGCCGACAGCCCGTAGGAACCGTAAGCGGAAATCCAAGTCGGATTGCCGCCATCCTGCTTCATGCCTTTGCGATAGATGAGCGTGTAGGGAATCTTGACGCCGTCCTTTGCCGTGGCGAAGAAGCGCTTCGCTTCGTAGGCGCTGACGTCGATGGCGGGCCGCGGCGTGATGCCGGTATCGCTGAGATGACCGGCGAGGTCCACCGACCAAATGCCCGCCGGTGTGAGCCATCCTTGATAGGCCAGCAAGGCACCGTCCTCGTGGGGTACCGCGAACACGGCGCCGATGGTTCCGTCGAAAGGCAGAGCGATGTCGACGACTCTGCCGTCGTGACCCAAGCGCTGCAGGCGGTTGATGCCGCCGTCCATGATCCTCAGGTAGATGCCGTTGCGAGCGCGCGAGGTGCCCTGAATCACGAGCGTGGGATGCTGCGCGACGACCACGGCGCCGTTGGCAATGCTCGGCGCCGCGGCGGAGGTCTTGACGATGCGCCCGCGCGGCGAGCCCTTGTTCACCAGCAGATATAAGTCGTTGCCGTCGAGCTCCAGGTCGGTGACCTCGTCATCGAAGCCGGCAAATGCAGTCCATTTGGCCTTGCCGGCCACGGCGTCGCGGAGCGGTGCGATGAACCAGCAGCCCTCGGGTCTGACGTCGGCGAGCAGCAGGATCGCGTAGCGAGAACCCGGCGATGTCAGGATGGAGGGGGACTGGATCTTGTCGTACTCGACCCCCGCCACCAAGCCGCGCTTCATCAGGATGGGATCGGATTTTGGATCGGTGCCCAATTTGTGAAAGCGCGCCTGGGCGTCCAAGTAGCGCTCCGGTGTGCCAACGACGCCGGTGAGCTGTGTATAGAAAAATCCGCTGGCATCATCCAGCCATTGCGGGTTGGCGCCTTCGGTATTGGGAATGGTCTCGGGCAGATTCTTGCCGTCGGCGACGGTGAGTATGTGCAACAGGGAATCTTCGCTGCCGTCTTTCGACAGACCGTACACCACGTATTTGCCGTCGGGCGAGGCGCGCCACCAGTCGAGGGAAACGTGGCTTTTGGCGGAACTCTGGGCGGTGGGATCGACCAGTACGCGGCTCGGGCCGTCCAGACCCTGGCGCACGAACAGTTTGAAGTTGTCGGCGCCCAAGGGGCGCTGCTGGATGAATGTCAGCCCACCCGCGCGCTGCACACGCGAGGTCGCCGCCGCTTCGCCGGAGAGCTGTTCGATGCGCTTGAGCAGAGCTGCACGGCCGGGCAGGGCATCGATGATGGCGCGAGTGTGCGCATTCTGCCCTTTGAGGAACGGCAGCCAGTCGGGGTCCTTGCTGTTTTCCATCCAGCGATAAGGATCGCTCAAGGTCTCACCAAAATAGGTGTCCTTCACCACTTCGACCCGGGCAACCGGCGCCGGCGGCACGGAACCTTTGGCGGTATCGGCAGGCTTCGCCCAGCCCTCGAACGGCAGCAACGACAGCGACAGGGCGCTGCCCGATCCCAAGAGAAAGGTGCGGCGGTTCAGATCTTTGGTCATTTCGTTACTCTTATATGTATCTGTTGATCGAGCGGCCATGGAGGTGAGTGCACGAATTGCGCGCACCCCTTATGGCCGGGCCGTCAGAATCTCGTCGAGACGCGCAGGTTCGGCGGTGTCGCGCTCGAGGTGCGGGTAGCGCAGTCCGTCGTGATAGTCCACGTTGGCGATCAAGTAACGATCGCCGATCTTGACGATCAGTTGGATCGGCGCCTGCGTGCCATGCGCTGCGCGGATCGCGTCCTTGAGCACATCGGCGTCGTAGGCCATGCCGTTGATGGCGAGAATCTGCGCACCCTCGGTGAGCTTGGCCCTGAAGGCGGGACTGTCCCAGATGACCTGGGTGAGCGTGCCATTACTGCCTTCCTTGGCGTCGATCTCGATGCCGATGGAGTTGAGCAGGTCGATGCGCTTGTGCTGCTCCTCGGTCGCGGCTTGATAGTCGCTTGGTTTGTCCGTGTAGACCAGCTTGTAGCCGCCGTGATGAAAGCCGCCTTCCGGAACGGGTTTGCCGATGCTGTCGAGGTGCCCACGCAGGAAGCCGGCCCAATCGTTGGGCTCGACGGCATTCAGCGCCTTGACGATGTCGTCAAAGGTGTAGGTGACGACCGCAAAGCTGCCGTCGTCGATGCCGAAGAAAGCGCGCGCAAAATCATCCAGCGATCGGGCGCCCTTGGAGTGCTCCGGATCCAGGTGTCGGCATCGAGCCAGATGAGCGCCGCTTCATCGTAGTAATCCTCGAAGCGCTGCCAGTCCAGCCAGGACATCGGGCGGCGTGGATTGATGATTTCATCATTGGTGGTGTCCTGCAGCGGGCGCCACTGGCGGCCTTTTTGCACCTCGTAATGCGCCGCGGTGATCGCGAACTGATCGAGGGCTTGTTGACGCGTGCGCAAACCGGAGCGGGCGGCCAGCACCTGACCCCAATACTGGGTTTGTCCTTCATAGACCCACAGCAGAGAGTCCTGCATGGGTACGTTGTAGTTCGGGGTCCAAAGATCCGCGGGGCGGCGGAACTTGCCGTTCCACGAATGTGTGAACTCGTGCGCCAGCAAGTCCCTGGCGAATGCCTCCTTGTCCCATTTCGTGAAGGAATCCGGGTCGCTGCCGTCCTCGCTCGATTGATGATGCTCGAGCCCGTTCTGCTGAATCTGGTCGCTGAGCGAATACAAAAAATCGTAGTGGTTGTAGTGATGCGAGCCGTAGAGCTTGTAGGCCTGTCGAACCAGATTGCGGTATGCCTCCAGGTGTTCGGGCTTGACGGCAAGATTCTCGGGCCGGTCGGCGAACAGGTCCATGTGCACCGGGACCGCGGCACCCGGATCCAGATCGAGCTTGGCGGCGTAGCGGCCCGCATACACCGGGCTGTCGATGAGGGTTTCCAGCGTGGTGCGCTTGAACTGGGTGCGTGCATGATCGTTGCTGGCGGTTTCCAATGCCGAAGCGAACTGCCAATCGGCGGGCAAGGTCAGCTGTACCTCGGCCGGGATGCGGCGCGCGAAATAGCCGGCGGGGTAGAACACCAGTTCATTCCATTCGATCATGAGCATTTCACGGCTCACTTCCAGCGCCCCAACCTTCGGACTGGTGGGAGAGAGATAATCGAAGTCGATGTCGATCGCGTGGGTACCGGGTTTCAAGGCCAGGCGAAACGCAAAGACGTCGGCCGGGTCGCGCTTCCATGCCACCGCTGCTCCGTTCGCGCTAACGCGGATGCCGCCGAGCCGATCGATGGTCCCTTCGGGCGCATGCGTGCCGGGCAGCCACTTAGGATACAGCAGCACGGTGCCGTCGCTGACGCCGCTCAAGGTTTCATGCACATGCATGACGCGATGGCTGATGTCGCTGGCATCGACCTTGAGCTGAATTTCGCCGCCGTAGGCGCGATCCTTCGGCGCGGCGATGGGCGTGATGGGGGCGATCGCGCTCGGGCCGGGGCTTTCGGGTGCGGCACGGACCGCGGCCGCCAGGCTTGCGGCCAAGAAGGTGCAAAGGGCGATTTTGTGGGCAAGGGCGCTCATGAGATCCTCTTGGTTGTTGGCCCGCGCATCATAGCAAACGGAGTTCGCCCCAAGACCCATGCCAGAACTGCCGGACATTTCTGCGTACTTGAGCGCACTGCAGGAACGCATCATCGGTCAAACCTTGGAGCGCGTGCGCCTGGGCAGTCCCTTTTTGCTGCGCACGGCCGTGCCGCCGATTTCCGAAGCTGAGGGCCATCAAGTCACGGAATTGCGCCGGCTCGGCAAGCGCGTCGCCATTGGGCTCGACAATGCATTGTGGTTGGTGCTGCATCTGATGATTGCCGGCCGGCTGCATTGGCGCTCCCCCGGCGCGAAGCTGGCAGGCCGGAATAGTCTGGCGGCATTCGATTTTCCGCAAGGTTCCTTGGTGCTCACCGAGGCGGGCACGAAGCGGCGCGCGTCGCTGCATGTGGTGACGGGCGAAGAGGGCCTGCGGTCGCTCGACCCCGGCGGCATCGAGGTATGCGACAGCGACCTTCGGAAATTCATTGCCGCGATGACGGCGGAGAACCGCACGCTCAAGCGCGCCTTGACCGATCCGCGCATCTTGAGCGGCATCGGCAATGCCTATTCGGACGAGATTCTGCACGCCGCCATGCTGTCGCCGATTGCGTTGACTTCGAAGTTGTCGGCGCAGGAGTGGGAGCGGCTGTATGGTGCGACGCGTGAGACGCTGCAGATGTGGACCCTGCGGCTGGGGGCGCAGGCCGCCCAGGGATTTCCGGAAAAGGTCACCGCGTTTCGCGCCGGCATGGCGGTGCACGGGCGCTATGGCCAGCCGTGCCCGCGATGCGGCGAACCCGTGCAGCGCATCCGTTATGCCGACAATGAAACCAATTATTGCGCGAAGTGCCAGACCGGGGGCCGAGTCCTCGCGGATCGGGCCCTGTCGAGGCTGTTGGGAGCCGACTGGCCGCGGACGCTGGATGAACTGGAGGCGCTCAAGCGCCGCTGATTGCTGATTTTCTGTCCGACGGCGATCGCTGACACCAATTCGGGCGCCGCATCGATTCGAACCCGCGCCTTTCGCTGAGTGCCTCGCACCGTGGTCGGGTCCATTGTGGCCGTCCGCTCAATGGAGCCCCATCAACTCGGAGTAAATGCATGGAAACGAATTATATTTCACGCGACACCTACGGCATGTACAAAAACATCGGATCCGGTCCGGGGCCTGCGCTCATGGGAGCCGACACGCTGATAGGCAATGATGTATACAACACCGCCGATGAAAGCTTGGGCACGATCAAGGAACTCATGATCGAAATGAGTTCCGGAAAAATCAGCTACGCGGTGCTCTCATACGGCGGCTTCCTCGGAATGGGCGATCGGCTTTTCGCGGTTCCCTGGGCTGCCTTGAAACTGGATACCGCGAATAAGCGCTTCACCCTCAATGTGAACAAGGAGCAGCTCAAGAACGCGCCGGGGTTTGACAAGGATCATTGGCCGGCCATGGCTGACAGCACTTGGGTAACCGATGTGCACAACTTCTACGGCGTCAAGACGACGGGCCGGTATCAATAGTCCACCGGGTCAAAGAGGGGGGGCTGGCGTGTTGCCGGCCTTTCTCTAGCGACTGCGGACGGCTGCGCTCGCAATTTTCGGGCTGGGGGATGAGCGGCGTTGGCCGTCAGGCTTGCCCGACTGGATGAAGAGAAGCGATGCGAGATGATCGGGCAGCGTCGCGATCAGAGATAGCACCTCATGCGCCGGCACCGGACGGGCGAGCAGCACCACGAAGTTGGCGTAAAAGCGACGGTGGTCTTCTATTGAGCTCAAATGCTGTCTCCCGGTGATCAGGTTGCGTTTCAGTTGCCGGCGTGGTCGGAGAGTCCGAGCTTCGTCAGCAGCACGCCGTAGCGCGGGTCGCCTTTCAAATTGCTGAGCAGCGGATCCCAGGCGATGCCGTTCAGGCCGCTGTCCCGCTGTTGGAAGGCGCGCTCCAGCCACTCGAAGGCTTTGTCTTTCTCGCCGCGCCAGGCGTAAACGGCGGCGACTTGGTAGGCCATGTCGCCGGCATTGCGCGCGATCAGCTCCTTGAGCGCGGCTTGCGATTGTTTCTCGCGACCGCCGGCGTACTCGACCATGGCGACGCCCATGCGCCGATTGCCTTCGGCGCCCTGCTTTTGAAATTCAGTTTGCGCGTCGGTCAGGCGGCCTTGCAGCAGGTCGAGCTGACCCAAGGCGAAGTGGAATGCATCGGCGCTCGGGCTGATCGCGAGTGCGCGCTCAATGGAAGCGCGCGCGGCGGGATAGTCGCCGGTCACGGTCTGGAGCAAGCCGACATTGCACCAGGCGTAGCCGCTCAAGGGGTCCAAATCGATGGCTCTCTTCATGGCGGTGATCGCCTGCGGGATCTTCCCAAAGGCGGCGATCTGCGCGCCGTACAGGCTCTGAACGGTGCTCTCGCCGGGCGCGAGGCTGAGTGCCGTTTCACTGTCGGCGCGCGCTCCGGCGAAATCCAGAGTTTCGAGACGGAACAGGGCCCGTGCGCGGTAGGCATCGACGAACTGTGGCGCCAGACGCAGCGCTTTTTCAGCTGCCTCGCGGGCGAGTGCGTAGCGGGCGGCGTCCTGGATGGAGTTGGCGATGGCGGTCTCGGTGAAGGAGAGGCCCGCGTACGCGGCGGCGTAGTTCGGATCGAGCGCAATGGCTTGGCGGTAGGCGGTGGCTGCGCGCTCGATGTCCTCCAAATTGCCGCGGCGGCCGAATTGCCGCGCGAGCAAGAATTGGTTGTACGCCTCCGGGTTGTCGCTGCGATGCGGATCGGTACCGGCAGCGAGCAGTTTCAGCTTCAGGGAAGCAACCACCGCGGCGGCGATGTCATCCTGCACTTGAAAGATATCCTTCACGTCGCGATCGTAGGACTGGGACCAGAGCTGCACCCCGTCAGAGGTGCGGATCAGCTGCGCGGTCACGCGCACTGTGCCGCCCGCACGGCGCACGCTGCCCTCCAGGACGTGCGCGACCCTCAAGGTCTTGGCGATCTCCTGCAGCGGGACGTCTTGATTCCTGAAGTGAAAGGAAGAAGTCCTCGCGATGACCTGCAGATCCTTGATTTGCGCGAGCAGGGTGATCAGCTCCTCGGAAAGGCCGTCGGAAAAGTAGCCTTGATCGTGCTTCTCGCTCATATCCAAAAACGGCAGCACCGCGATGGATTTCTCATTGATCGGACGGTTGGCGAGGAGCGACCGGGAATCCTCCGGCGTTTGATTGAGACGCCGATCGATTTCGTAGCCGGCCATGGCGAGCACCAGGACGGCGGCGATGGCGCCAATCGAGACGACCGGGCGATTGCGGCGCAAGAATTTGCCGAGCCGGTAGCTGACACGCGGCGCCCGTGCCGAGATCGGACGGCCATCCAGATATCGCCGCACGTCATCCGCCATGGCGGCCGCAGAGGCATAGCGCAGGTGCGGTTCCTTCTCGAGGGATTTGAGCGCGATACGATCGATGTCGCCGCGCAATTGCCGGGTGAGCTGCTCGTGGGTGACGCCGCGTGCGCCCCAGGCCTCCTGCACGATTTGCGTGCTCGGCTTGCGCACCTCGGCGGCGGCGATGGCGTGCTCGAGGATGCCGCGCGATGCACCGGCATTCAATCGATAGGGGCGGCCGCCCGTGAGCAGCTCGAACAGCACCACGCCCAACGAGTAGATGTCGCTCTTCGCGGTGACCGGATCACCGCGGATCAATTCGGGGCTGGAGTAAATCGGCGTGAGCGCATGACCGTAAACGGTGGTCAGCGGCGTCTGTCCCGCGACCTCGCCGTCATCGAGCAGCGTCGCGACGCCGAAGTCGAGCAGCCGCGCCTGACCTGATTTGGTGACCAGAATATTCGAGGGCTTCAAATCGCGATGAATGACTTGACGCTCGTGGGCGTACTGCACGGCCTCGAGCACCTGCAGGAAGAGGCGCAGCCGCGCGCGGATGTCGAGCCGCTGGGCATCGCACCAATCGGTGAGCAACTCGCCTTGCACGTACTCCATCGACAGGTAGGGCAGCCCCTTGGGATCGATGCCCGCGTCGTACAGGCGCGCGATATTCGGATGCTCCAACCCGGCGAGAATGTCGCGCTCGCGGAAGAAGCGCTGTTCCAAGTCCTGGCGCACGCGCGTCATCGACGGCAGCTTCAATGCCACCTCGCGGTTGAATGCGCCGTCGGCGCGCCTGGCCAGCCACACCTCGGCCATTCCGCCGGCGCCGAGCATCCGTTTCAACTCGTAGGGGCCGACGCGATCACCCGGCTGAAGTCCGGTGGGCTCGACGCGCCCGGATCCGGGGTGCGCCGATTCAAGAAAGGTGGCGAAGCTCCGACCGTTGGGCGACTGGTGGAACTCCGGCAGCAATGCCTGGCGCAGCGGCTCGAGCAGGTCGGCGAATTCCTCGGGAAGCGTTTCGAGCCAGCGCCGGCGGCCGGCGTCGTCCAAGGGCAGCGCCTCGTCGAGCAGGCGGCTCATCAGTGCGATTTGAGAAGCGCTTAGCCGCATTGAAATGCCCAGGACGTTTTGGATTCGGCCGCACGAATTGTCGCATGCCGCAGGCATTTTGGCGGCAGCCCTGGAGGCCGCAGAGGGCTTGGTGCGGCGCGTTGGACACGCGCCAAGGAGCGCGCACCCATCGTCGGCCATGCGTTATCCTTTGTCCAGCCCCTTGATTCGAGGCACCGCCATTGGCGCGTTCGAGAGCATTCCACGAGCTTTTTCTGCCGTCCCGCGGCCGCAAGCAACGCGCCCGAAGCGCCGCCTTCCCCGAGGACAATCCGGCCTTTCAGGAAATTTGGGCGGTGGTCGGCGCGATCCCGCGAGGCTCGGTGTCGACCTACGGCGCGGTGGCGCGTGCCGCGGGGCTGCCCGGCCGCGCGCGCATGGCGGGGCGGGCGCTGCGCGAGTCGCCTGAGGAACTGAAACTGCCCTGGCATCGGGTGGTCGGCGCCGGCGGGAGGATCGTATTTCCACCCACCTCGGTGCACTTCCGCGAGCAGGCGCGCCGCTTGCGGGCCGAAGGCGTGGCAGTCAAGGCCGGAAGAGTGAGCCGCGCAGCCCTCGTGGATCTTGAGAACTAGCCGTGGCGTGCCCGGAGATATTCCATTGCCTTGAGCGTCTCCGCGCGCAATTGGATTTCAAGTTCGGCTACGTCCTTAAGGGTGCCGGTGCGCGCCGCCGACTCGAGCCGCGCAGCAGCCTCGCTGGTGAGGCTTGCACACATATTCGCACTCGATCCTTTGAGCGAGTGCGCCGCGCGCCCGACCGCCGCCATATCGCCGCGCTCCAGTGCGTCGCGAATATTGCGCAGCACCGTATCACCGGATTCGATGAAGAGCTGAACCAATTCACCCGCAAAATCGCGGTCATTGTCGGCGGTGAGCATGAGGCGCTCCCAATCGACGGGAGCAATCGAGGTCTGCGCGGGTGCCGCGGCAGCTGCGGCTGAGGACGGCGCCAGGCAGCGGTTCACCACTTCGCTCAAGCGCTCGCGATCGATCGGCTTCGTGAGGTAGTCATCCATGCCGGCATCGCGGCAGAGTTGCTCCGTTCCCTTCATGGCATCGGCCGTCAGCGCAATGATCGGAATTCGCTTTGCGCCGCCCGCTTCGCGCGCGCGAATCTCGCGGGCGGCCTGATAACCATCCATGACGGGCATCTGGCAATCCATCAGGATCAGATCGAATATGCCGGCCGCCCAAGCCGCCACCGCCTCTTCGCCATTGTTGGCAACATCCACCGTGAGGCCCAACCTTTGCAATGCCCCGAGGGCCACCTTCTGATTGACGCGATTATCATCCGCCAACAGCACGTGTCCGGCGGCCGGCGGGTTTGCCTGCGGCGCATCGAGCACGATGCTTTGCGTGCTGCCCTGCCATTGCAGCGATTGCGCTGACATCACCCGGTGAAGGGTTTCATGCAATGCTCGATTGGAGGCGGGCTTTATCAGGTAGGCGCAAAACCCCATGGCCGCGATGTCGCCGCCGGCTCGAACCGCCTGGGCCGAGGCCAGCAGCACCAGGCGCATCGCGCCGAAGCGCCCGTCGGCAACGATTTGCCGCGCCAATGCGAGGCCGTCGCATTCCGGCAGCATGTGATCCAGCAGCGCGAAATCGAAAATCTGCTGCCGATCGGCGGCTTCCGCCAGTGCCTGAAGCGCCGCTTGGGCGCAATCGACGCTGCGCGCTTCGATGCCGAGCCGCGCCAGCTGCAGGCGCAGCACTTTTCGGCTCGAGGCATTGTCATCGACGATGAGCGCGCGGCGAGATTTGAATATCTCCAAGTCGAGCGGCGCAGTGGCGCACCGGCGGGTGGATTTGCCGAAGCGCGCGCTAAACCAGAATGTCGAGCCTGCGCCTTCCTGGCTGTCCACTCCGGCTTCACCCTGCATGAGTTCGACCAGGCGACGCACGATGGACAGTCCGAGACCCGTACCGCCGAAATGTCGGGTGGTTGAGGCATCGATTTGCGAGAAGGGTTGAAACAGCGCTCCCAGGCGGTGCGCGGGAATGCCGATTCCGGTATCGCTCACTTCGCAACGGACCATGCAACCCTGCGCATCGCTGCCCGCCAGCCGCATGCTGATCGAGATCTCGCCGCCGGCCGTGAATTTGATGGCGTTGGCGCCGAGATTGAGCAAAATCTGCCGTAGCCTGCCCGGATCCCCGATCACGTAGGCCGGAAGCAGCGGATCGATATCGGTGATCAGTTCGAGCTTCTTGGCATGCGCCTGAACGGACAGCAAATGCGCCACATCATCGACGATGGCGCACAAATCCATTTCGATTTGTTCCAGCTCGACCTTGCCCGCTTCGATCTTCGAGAAATCGAGGATGTCGTTGATGATGGTCAAAAGGCCGCCGGCGCTGGCGCGGATGGTTTCGGTGTAATCGCGCTGGGTTCGATCAAGGCGCGTATCCAGCAGCAGCTCGGACATGCCGATCACGCCATTCATCGGCGTGCGAATCTCATGGCTCATGTTGGCGAGGAACTGCGACTTGGCCACCACCGCGAGTTCCGCGCGGTCTTTTGCCTGTAGCAGAGCGCTGTTGGCCTGCTCGAGGTCCCGGGTTCGGTGCGCGACTTGCTGCGCGAGCGCCGCCGCCAGGCGCCTCAAGTGCCCGACGCGCAGCCGGTAGAGCGCCACGGCCGCTGCGAGGAGGCTCAACAGGGCGAGCAGCCTGAACCACCAGGTCTGAAAAAAGGGTGGTTCCAGCCTGAAGCGAAGCTCGGCGTCGTGGGTGCTCAAGACCCCGTCATTGTTCGCCGCCATGACTTGGAAGGTATAGCTGCCGGGCGGCAGGTGCGTGTAGTAGGCGGTTCTTCGGTTGCCGGCATCGATCCAACCGGTGTCGAACCCGGCGAGACGATACTTGAAGCGGGTGCGCTCCGGCACCAGCAAACTCGAGGCCGTGTACTGAAATTCCCACTTCTCCTGGCCCGGCTTGACCTCTATCTCGCCGCTCAGATCCAAGGGCACGCCGTCGACCGAGAGCTGTTCAATGTGCACGATGGGCGGCACGGAATTGAATTGAATGTGCTCGGGATCGACTCTGACGATCCCGCGAATGCTCGGAAACCAGAGCATGCCGTCCGGCGTGCGGCAGCCCGCCGACGTGTTGCCGCCGGCGAACTCGGCGCTGCGCAGGCCATCAGCCAGGTCATAGACCTTGAATTGCGGGCTCGTCTGCACGCCGTCGGCCAGCGCGTCGAGATCCGCGCGCGGCACCGACATCAATCCCTTGTTGGTCGTGAGCCAAAAACGGTGCGACTTGTCTTCCAAGATTTGCAGGATGGTTTCGCGCAGCGGGCCCCCGAACAGCGCCAGAGAAATCATCTTGCCACCGCGCCACAGCGCCAACCCGTCGGTTGTGCCGAGCCAGATGGTGCCGCGTTCATCTTCATGAATGGAAATGACCCAATCGCTGGGCAGCCCCTGCGCGGCGCCGAAATGCCGGGTGCCGTCGGGGCTGACCAGGAAAATACCGCGTGTTTCGGTGCCCACCCAGAGCTTGCCGCCGATATCTTCGTAAATCAGATGCACGGCGCTGCGGTCCGAGCCCGGCAACAAGGATTGCCGCGAGCTGACAACGCCCTGATCGATGACGTCGAGGCCTTGGTTGCTGCCGACCCATATGCGTCCTTGCCGATCCATGAACAGGGCGCTGATCGAGTTTCCCGCAAGTCCATGCAATTGATCGAATACCGTGGTGCCGTGCTGCGCTATCCGGAAGACCCCCGCGCCCTGGGTGCCCACCCACAACGCATGTGCCCGATCTTCCGCAATCGCGCGGACCCGAACATTGTCCTGACCTTTTGCGAAGGCAATGTGCCGGAAGGACCCGTCGGTGTAACTGCTGAGGCCGCCGTCCGAGCCCACCCACACCCCGCCGGCACTGCGCGGCGTAATGGTCCAACTCAAGTTGCCTTGCAGGCCTTCGGGTTCGCCGGCGGACACGAATTTGCCGTTGCGCAGCCGCAAGAGCCCCTCGCCGTAACTGCCGACCCAGAGACTGCCTTCGTCATCTTCGAACAGTGCACGCAGGTCGCTCGACGCAAACTGATTCGCGGCCAGGGCGCTGAAGTTTCCATCGCGCCGGCGCACGAGGCCGCCGCCATGGGTCGCAATCCACAGATTTCCATCGCGATCGGTCGTCAAGGCCCGGACGATGGAACCCAACTGACCCGTGCCGGCGGCCGCGTTGAAACGGCCCTCTGCGTAGCGGTAAAGCGATCCGGAATCGGTTCCCAACCAAACCGTTCCCTGCCTATCCTGATGCAGGGCGGTGATTTGCTCGCCTGCCGCTGCGCCGAAGTTCAGGTTTTCAAAGCGGTTGCCGTCGAAGCGGCGCGAGCCGGCGGCGGTGCCCACCCAGAGAATGCCCGCACGATCCTCCAGCAGCGCTCGAATCCTGCTGTCCGGCAAGCCACTGTTCGAATCGAATGACACGGCGGCGCCGTCGCCGATACCAAACAACCCGCTCTCGGTACCCACCCAGATGCGGCCGTGCTTTCCCTGGGCGACGGCGCGGATATAGGCGTGAGCGAGCGCCGGCATGACGCGCAGCGACTCGAAGTTGCCATGATCGTACAGTGCAATGCCGGCGCGGGTGCCGATCCAGAGGCGCCCGGCGGCGTCGACATACAGCACGGAAATGTGCTTATCGGGAATGGCCGGCACATTGGCATGGTCGAATACGACGAAGCGCACGCCGTCGAATCGCGCCAGGCCTTCCTGCGTCCCCACCCACAAGTAGCCATCGGGCGTACGGGCGATGGCCTGCGCGGAGCTTTGCGGCAATCCTTGCGGGATCTGCCAGTTGTCGAGCACGTATTGGCTCAGCTGCAACGCGGGATCGAGGGCGTGCGCCGGGAGACCGGCCATCAGGAGCAGCAGCAGGACATGAGCGAGCGAGGCTCGCCGCATCGGGAGCGTCGGATGCTCCGGCTGGTTGCTGATTCTCGACTTCGCCACTCGGAGACTCCGCGCCCGAACACAGATCGGGACCGCGTTGAAGTCCCCCACGGGTTATCGTCTCCGCGGGCGCGAACTTAAGGGCTGTCCTTCAGCTCGCCGCCGCAAATGGCAGCGAGCTCAAGAGCTCCGAGACGCCGTTCCAGGCGACCTGAATGCCGATGCAAAAGAGCAGAAAAGCGGACAGGCGCACCACGATGGTAGTGCCGGTGGCGCCGATCCATTTGGCGAGGTAGGCGGAATTTCGATAAAAGCCATAGATCAGCACCGCGAGCAGCGCGGTCGCGGCGAGAGTCTCGATGAAGAACACCAGCGAGGATGTGTGGAAACCGCTGGGGCGGCCGGCCCCCACCGAGATGGCGACCGAAATGGTGCCGGGACCGGTGGTCAACGGCATGGTGAGCGGGTAGAAGGCCAGCCGGCTGGGCGCGACATCGATGGACTTCGGCTCGGGTGTTTCTGTGCGGCGCTGCTCCGTGGCGTCCGGGGCGTTGAGCATGCGCCAACCGGCGGCGGCGACGATGATGCCGCCCGCGACGCGCAGCACCGGCAGCGAGACGCCGAAAAAACCCAATACGTAGGCGCCAATGTAGAGCGAGGCGGCAACGATGATGAAGGAGTAGATGGCAACCCAGCGCGCGGTCGCGGCCCGGGTTTTGTGTTCCAGCTCGCGCGTCGCGCCGAAAAAAATGAACGCGCCGGACAAGGGATTGACGATGGAGAACAGCGCGGTGAAGGCCAGCAGGAAAGTCGAGAAAGAGAAAGCGTCCATGGCGTACGGATTCTAATGCGTGGCTTTGAGGACCGCTTGCACCAGGGCCTGCGACGTGTAGCCGTCGGTATCGGGCGTCAAACCCAAGCGCACGATGACCAATTGGCGCGACTTGATGATACAGACGCTCTGGCCGTCGTGGCCGGACATCCAAAAGGCATCCGATGGAATACCGAAAGCGGCATCCGGATCCACGCCGGGCGTCAGCGCGTCGGACCCCCACAGCCAGGTTTGGCCCATGCCGTACTGGCCGCGGGAGGCTTGCACGGGCGTGGCCATCATGGTGACGTACCCCGGGGGCAGCAATTGTTCTCCCTGCCAAACCCCGTCTTGCATCAGAAACAGTCCATAGCGGGCCCAGTCGCGCGCGGTGGCATACATATAAGAGGAGCCCACCAGGGTGCCGTGTTCGTCCGGCTCGATGGCGGCCGTGCTGATGCCGAGGGGTGAGAAGAGCCGGGCTTTGATGAAGGCCGCCAGGTCAACTGTTTCAGCTTTGCCTGATGCCAGCGCCTCTTGCGCAATGCGCGACAGAATGAGCGCCGTGCCGCTGGAATAGAGCCACTCCTCGCCCGGCGGATGCGCCAAAGGCTGCGAGCGCGCGAAGGCGGCCATGTCGGGTTGCAAGTACAACATCCGGGTGACATCCGATACCGCACCGTAGGCTTCATTCCATTGCAAACCGCTCGACATCGCGAGCAGGTCCTCGAGGCGAATCTTCTCGCGCCCATCTTTGCCCGGCCAGAATCCGGCTTGAGCGAGCGACAGTCTGCCATCCTTGATGAGCATGCCGATGACGCCGGCCATCACGGTCTTGGTCATGGACCAGCCGAGCAGCGGCGTGGCGGGCGCGAAACCGGGGGCGTAATACTCGCCCACGATATGGCCGCGCTCGACGACGACGATGGCGCGAGCACCGGGGCCCGCCAGCACCGGGTCTTGGAGCAGCGCATCGAGGCTCTTGGTGGTGTCCACCGCGGCGCCGTCCGGCCAGAGAGCGCCGGAAAACGCCGACGGCGGCGGTCCCGCATGCGGATCATCGAGGTCGGGCGCGGTTGCGAGCCTGCCGTCCGGCAGCACGCTGCAGCCGCGACCCTTGTGAAACTGCGCCACACCATCGCCGATCACACCGAGAAAGCCGGCGCGCACGATGCCGCGCGACCGATCGACCGAGACCCGCATGAGCTTCAGTATCGCGAGGCCCGGCGCCTGCACGTCGATGTGCAGCACTTCATCAGCATCGCGTCCGGCGAGAAATACATTGGAGCAGACAATTTTGGCGGCGTAATTCGCGCCCACGCGCAGCAGCGCCGGGGGCCTGAGCCACAACAGCAATGCCAGGGCAACGACCAGCAACGCCAGAACGCCGCAAATCCTGCGCAGTATCCTCATGCGGCTACCAGTTGAGCGCGACCATGAGCGCCGCGTAGGTGTTGATGCCGTCCCAGAGATTCTGCAGTCGCAAGTTCTCATTCGCGGCGTGCTGGTTGTTGTCGTGATTCACGATGGGCAGGCAAATGATCGGCGCGCTGAACTCGTCGGCAAACATATACAGCGGCACACTGCCGCCTGCCATGGGCAGCACCACCACCGGCGCGCCGGCGGCACGCGTCGCGGCGGCGATTACCGCCTTGGCCGCAGGCGAGGACATGTCCGAGCGCAATGCCGGGTAGCCCTCATCCCAGGTGAGCTTGATGATGCGAGGATGTGCCAATCGAGCGCTGCGGTCGGGATCGTCGGCGACAATGGTCCAGCCGCGCGCGGTCAAGAAACGTTCGACCGCCGCCCGCACGGCGGCCGGGACCTGATCGGGCACCAAGCGGAAGTCGAGCGAGATGATGGCGCTGGTCGGTATGGCATTGGCCGCCGCGTCGCCGACCTGGCCGGAGCGGATGCCGCGGATGTTGAAAGCGGGCCGCATGAGACTGGACGGCAGATCTTCATCGCCTTCGGTTCGCCCGATGCCGAATTCCTTTTTCAAGGCATCGCCGACCGGCGGCAGATTCGCGAGCGCCGCATGTTCCGCGGGCGTGATGGCGCGCACGCCGTCATCGAAGCCCGGAATCAGGATGCGGCCGTTGTCGTCGCGCATTTGCGCGAGCAGCGTCGCGGCCATGGCGGCGGGATTCGGCACCCAGTTGCCGTAGTGGCCGTCGTGCAGCGCATGCAGCGGCCCGTAGATCGTGGCCTCGAGCTGCATGACGCCGCGCGCGCCGAAGTAAACGAGTGGACGGCGCGTCTGATGCACGGGCCCGTCGCCGATGAGAATGAGATCCGCATTCAAGAGCTTTTGATTCTCATGCAACGCGTGGCTCAGGTGCATCGAGCCGGCTTCTTCTTCGCCTTCCCACAGAACCTTGATGTTCACCGAGGGCGCGTTGCGCGTGGCCTTCAGCGCATCGAAGGCGGCCAGGAATGCCGCGATGGAAGCTTTGTCGTCGCTGACCGCGCGCGCGAACAGGCGCCATTCCGGATTGAACGGCGGCGAAGCTCTTTTCCAATCGACATCGCGCGGCGCCTCGCCAAGCGCGTTTTCGCGCATCACCGGCACGAAGGGATCGGAACTCCATTGCGCGGGCGTGACCGGCTGGCCGTCATAGTGGGCATAAAAGAGCACGGTGCGTTTAGCCTGCGGCGAGGGCAGCGATCCGAATACCGCGGGCGGCGAATTCGCGCCGGTGGAGAGCAGCGAGACCTCAAAGCCGCGCGATTTCAGCGCGGCTTCGAGCGCATGCGCGGTCGCGGCGAGGCCGGCCGGATCCGCCGCGATGCTCTTGAAACGCGCAAGGTCATCGAGCCGGCCGACGATCTCGGCCTCGTGCGCGAGCCGGTAGCGTTCAACTTGGGTGCGCAGATCGGCGCCGTGCGACAGCGGTGCGAGCAGGATGGATGCGGCACAGGCGATGCGAATGATAAGCGGCATTATTTATTGTTCCCTTTGGACGTGCGCGGCTGTCTCAAGTATCTTAACAAGCTTAAGGCGCAGGACGCTGCCTTTGGGCGGGAAAGGTGAGGGATGGAAAATCTGGGATACTTAAGTTTCGCCTTAAGTGTTGCTATTTGCGGCCTTGGGGTTTCGGTGGCCGACGCGGCGCCCGCGGACTTGCAGTTCAGCCAGGTCGTGGATGATTTTGTCTTCGGCAGCCTGGCGCTGTCGCCGGTGACCGCCAGCACCGTGGGCTATCACCGTCATCACGACGAGATGCTCGAAGATCAATTGGATGATTTCAGCCCCGCGGGGATCAAGGCGCAGATCAAGTTGCAGCGCGACATCGAGGCGCGCATCGAAAACCTCGATGCCAAAGCGCTCAATGCCGAACAGCGCGCCGACATCGAGGTCATGCAAGGTGCCATCGGAGCGACGCGGCTCGATATCGAGGAGATCCAAAGCTACCGGCATAACCCGAGCATTTATGTCGAACTGATCGGCAATGCCCTCTACACCCCTTTTGTGCTGCACTACGCGGCCGCCGATGAACGCTTCAAGCACATCATCCAACGCCTGATCCGGATCCCGGAGTTGGTGCGCCAGGCGGAGCAGAACCTTGCCGATTCGCCGGAGATTTGGAACAAGGTGGCGCATGAGGAGAACAGCGGCAACATCGATCTCATCGAGGGTGTGCTGCGCGGCGCTTGCCCGCGCGCGCTGGCTCTCGAGTACGCGCAGGCCGCCGAACCGGCGCTCATTGCGCTGCGCGCGTTCAATCATTTTCTCGACGGCACGCTGGCGAAGAAGACCTCGGACTGGCGGCTGGGAAAGGTGTACTACGCCAAAAAATTCAGTTATGTGTTGGCCACCGGCAAGACCCCCGATGCGCTGCTGAAAGAAGCGGAAGCAGATCTTGGCAAGACGCGCGACGAGATGGCGCAACTCGCCGCGCCCAAGAGCGTCGAGGAGGCGCTTGCCGATGTGGCGCTCCAGCATGCCACCCCGCACACCTACATAAGCGCCGCCAAACAGACGCTGGCGGCGGCGACGGCCTTCGTCAAACTGAGGGACTTGGTGGGCCTGCCGCCGAACTCGAATCTGCAGGTGATCGACACGCCGGTGTTCATGCGCGGCATCTACGGGGTCGGGGGATTCAATCAAGCGCCGCCGCTGGAACCGAAGCTCGGGGCATTTTACTGGGTGACGCCGATTCCGGATTCCTGGCCGCAGGCGCGCATCGATTCGAAACTGCGCGAGTACAACGATTCGGGATTGGCGCACCTCACCGTGCACGAGGCGATGCCGGGACACTATGTCCAGGCGGAGTACGCGAATGAGGTGCAGCCGCGCTCGCGGCGCTTGCTGCGCAGCATCTATGGCAACGGTCCTTACGTGGAAGGCTGGGCGATGTACGCGCAGCAGCTCATGGCGGAGCAAGGCTTCTTGAGCGACTCGCCCGGTTACCGCTTGACGCTGGCGAAGCAAAAGCTGCGGGTGCTCGCCAACACCATTCTGGACGTGCGGCTGCAGACGATGGGAATGAGCGATACGGAAGCGCTGGAGCTCATGACCAAGAGTACGTATCAAGAAATGGAGGAGGCCACCGCCAAGTTGCAACGGGCCAAGCTCTCCTCGTGTCAATTGCCGACTTACTACGCCGGCTACAAGGGATGGCTGGCGGTGCGCGACCACTTTCAGGCGACCCACGGCGATAGGATGAGCCTGAAACAATTTCACGAGGCGGCGTTGCGCGAGGGTGCGGTGCCGCTGCCGGTCCTGGATGAGCTATTGAATTAGCCGTATTTAGTCCATTAACTTAAGGCGCTTTGACTTATCGGCGCCGCCGCCGCAAACAGGCGGCAGATCAAGCGATCTTGCGCGCCTTAAGCAAAATAAAATGTCGCCGCGCGCTTACGTCGGGTTTTGCCGACATGTTTTGAGGCCGGTCCGTTCCGTACCATGACGCCATCCAATTCTCACCGTGGGTGAAGCGTGACCAGTCTTACTTATGCCGCCGAGGCTGCTTCGAGCAAAACGCTGGAGGCGTTGGCTCAGGTCATTCGGGCGCTGGCGCCGGAAGTATCCGGAGTCTCGTTCCATGATTTCGCGGCGGACACGCTGTGGATGTCCGAGGATTTCATCCTGCCGGAAGACTATCAATTGGTGGAGGACTCGCTCTCGAGCGATTCCGGCGGCAATCTCGATGTTTCCTACGCACCGCGCGAGGACGGCAATTATTCTCTTGCCATACCGGTGCGCGACGCGCAAGGCTCGGTCAACGGCGCGGTGCGCTTGAGCATCGATGCCTCGATCAAGGACACGCGCACCGACGAATCGCTCGAGCAGAAACTCGCGCCGGTGTTCGTCTGCCTGTCCGCGGAGTTCGAACGGCGCCAGGGATTTCCGCTGCTCATCAGCGAGGACACACCCGAAGGAGCGCAGATCGAGAATGCGCTGCACGCCGAGCGCTTCGAATTATTTCTGCAGCCGATCTGTTCGCTGCACGACAACGTGAGCCTGGCGCATTTCGAGGTGCTGCTGCGCCTGCGCACGGCCAACGGCAGCCTGATCGAGCCGAAGGAATTTCTCGCGCGGGCCGCGCAGCAGCGGCTGATGCCGAACATCGATCGCTGGGTGGTTCGGACGCTGTTGGTGTGGCTGACGGCCAACCGCAGGCTGTGGGCGCGCGTGCCCTCGGTGTTCTCCGTCAATCTGTCGTCGCAGTCGATGACCGACGACAGCTTCGTGAGCTTCGTCGAAGCTTGCGTGAAAAAAAGCGGCTTGCCGCCCCAGGCGCTGTGCTTCGACATCACGGAACGATTCGCTGCCTCCGGCAGCATCAGTGTGGCCGAGTCCATGAAGCGGCTGGAGGCGTTAGGCTGCGAGGTGGCGCTGGATGATTTCGGCGCCAACCCGCCTGCCTACGGCTATCTTCGATCAGTCCCGGCCCACTATTTCAAAATCGACAGCTCCTTAGTCGGAGCGGCGCCGACCGACCGGGTCGCGCGGGCCATGATTTCCGCCATCGTGCGCATGGCAAGCGATCTCGGAGTGCAGACCGTGGCGGAATCGGTGGAGTCGGACATCGAGCTGCAGGCGGTGCGCTCGCTGGGCGTCGACTATGCGCAAGGCTATTTGCTGGGTAAGCCCAGCTCGCTGGCCGGCTACGATTTTGCGACGGGTCAGATCAATTGAGGCGCTTCAGGTTCACCACACGCGAACGCGAGCGTCCGGCTCGAGATAAAGCGTCTCGCCCGGCTTGACGGCGAACGCCGCGTACCATCCGTCCAGATTTCTCACCGTATCGGAACGGTACTGCGCCGGCGCATGGCCGTCGGTGATGACTTGGGCGCGCAACGCAGGATCGCGGATTTTCGTGCGCCAACTCTGCGCAAAGCTCAAAAAGAACAGCTGATCGGCATCGAATCCGGCCACCTCGGCCGGCGCTGCGCCGCGCGTCGCCAGGTGGAAGGCATCATAGGCGGCATTCAGTCCCGCGACATCGGCGATGTTTTCGCCCAAGGTTTGCTCGCCGTTGACGTGCAGGTCCGGAAACGGGCGATAGGCATCGAACTGCGCCGCAAGCCGTGCGCCCGAGGCACGGAAGTGCGCAAAATCGTCCGGCTGCCACCAGTTGCGCAGGCGCCCCTTGGCGTCGAAGAGTGCGCCCTGATCATCGAAACTATGGCTGATCTCATGCCCGATGGTGGCACCGACGGCGCCGTAGTTCATGGCAAGCGGCTGATCGGGGTCGAAGAACGGTGGCTGCAGTCGCGCCGCCGGGAAATTAAGCGCATTCATCGCCGGCAGGTTGACCGCATTGACCAACTGCGCGTTCATGACCCATTCGGAACGGTCGACCGTCTGGCCCAACTTGGCGAGCTCGCGCCGGTAAGCGTAGAGTTCGGCGCGCGAGAAGTTGCCGAAGGCATCGCCGCGGGTGATTTTCAAATCCGCATAGGAGCGCCAATGATCGGGATAGCCGACCCCGATCTTCAGCGCCTTGAGCTTGGCTTTCGCGACCAGCTTGGTTTGCGGCGCCATCCAATCGAGGCGATCGATGCGCGCCTCGAAAGCCGCCAAGAGGTTGCGCACCATGGCCTCGACGGCTTTTTTCCGCTCGGGGGAGAAGTATTTGCCCACATAGAGCTTGCCGACGGCATCGCCAAGATAAGCATTGCAGGCGGCCACCGCGCGCTTCCAGCGGGGACTCAATTGCGGCGTGCCCTTGAGGACGTGTTCATAAAACGCAAAGTGCTCGGCGACGAACGCCTGAGGCAAATAAGGCGCGGCATCCTCGAGCGCGTGAAACTTCAAATAGTCCTTCCACACCTCGAGCGGTTCGCTCGCGATGAGTTTCGAAAGACCGACGAGCGCGCTCGGTTGCCAGACCACAAATTCATTCTGTCCGCCCAAGCCGGCGGCGGAGAAGAATGCGCGCCAATCGAGGTCCGGCGCCTGGGCGTAAAACTGCGCCCGGCTCCAGTGGTTGTTTCCGGCCTCGATCTTTTCCGATGCCACCCGCGTCCAGTGCACTTCCGCCATGCTCCGCTCGAGCTCGAAGATGTTGGCGGCGCGCCGTTGCGGCGCGTCGATTCCGGCCAATTCGAGGACGGCGGCAATATGCGCCCGGTATTGCGGCCGGATCGCCGCCATGGCCGCCGAGGTGCCGAGATAGTATTCGCGGTCCGGCATCCCGAGGCCACCCTGCAGCAGGAATGGCAGGTAGCGTTTCGGATCGTTGAAATCCTGCGCCACCCACAGGCCGAAAAGATGCGGCGTGTGCAGGTTGGTGTTGTTCAAAATATCCACGTCGGCGCGTACGGTTTCGCCCAAGGCGGCCGCCAGCTCGTTGCGGCTGAAGATGCCGTCGATGCGCTCGAACGCCGGCTGCATGACTTTGAGCCCCGCTGCTTCGATCGCGGCCACGTCCATGAAACCGGCGTAGAAGTCGCCGATTTGTTGCGCCTCGGAGTTCGGTCTGGCGTGCCGCGCCGCGGCCGCTTTGAGCAGTTCATCGACCCGCTGGGCGGTGAGCTCGGTCAAAACGGCCGAGTTGCCGGAGCTGCTGCGATCGGCGGGAATTTCCGTGGATCTTAGCCAGCCGCCGTTGGCATAGGCGTAAAAATCATCGCCCGGTACCACTTTCAGGTCCATGCCGGCCAGATCCGGACCGTGAACTTGCGCGGCGGCGACGCCGGCAAGCAGCAGAGCTAAACCTAAAATTCGGCTCATGCACTCACCAGTCGGGATTGGGAAGTTCGCTGAACACCTCTTGCAGCGCAAGACCCCAGTGTTCGCGGATCATCCTGAAATAGGCGTTGTCATTGTCGATGCTGATGTGCGTCGAAAGCTTGAATTCGTCGCGCTTGATGATGGCCAAATCCAAGGGCGGTCCGACGGTCAAATTCGAGCGCATGGTGGCATCCATGGAGACCAGCGCGCATTTTGCCGCCTGGCTCAAGCTGCTGCTGCGGGTGATCACGCGATCGATGATGGGTTTGCCGTATTTGGATTCGCCGATCTGAAAGTACGGTGTGTCGATGGAGGATTCGATGAAGTTGCCGGCGGAGTAGATATGAAAGAGGCGCGGCTCCTCGCCTTTGATTTGGCCGCCCAATATGAAGGTGCCGTTGAAATCATAGCCGTGCTCGCGCAGATCCTCGGCATCGCGCTGATGGATCTCGCGCAGCGCATCCCCGACCACACGCGCGGCATTGAACATGTTGCTGGCGCTCAACAGGCGGGTCTTGGGCTGCGAGAGATCGGGCGCCTCGAGCAGGTTGATGACCGCCTGGGTGATCCCGAGGTTTCCAGCCGACATCAACACCAGCACGCGGTCGTGAGCATGCTGGAAGGTGGCCATTTTCCGAAAGGTATTGATCTGATCGACGCCGGCGTTGGTGCGCGAGTCCGACAACATCACAAGACCGGTGTCGACCAGCAGCCCGACGCAGTAAGTCATGCGGAAATTGTACCTTACTGCTGCTGGGCCGACTCCGCGATGAGCACATTGGCCTCCATTTTCTCGCCGCCGCCGCCCTGGCGCATGCCGCGCACGGGCGCGGCGTCCAGATAGTCGCGGCCGACCGCAAGGCGGCAATAGTTGCGCACCGCGGGGCGCGCGTGCGTCACATCCACGCTCTGCCAGCCGATCTCCGGGCCCAGCCAGGCATCGGCCCAGGCGTGACTCGCGGCATCGTTGGCATCGCCGGTGTACAAATAGCCGCTGACGTAGCGGGCCGGCATGCCCACTGCGCGCGCGCAAGCGACGAACACGTGGGCATGATCTTGGCACACGCCTTCGCCGCTCTTGAATGCCTCAGCCGCGCTGTCCTGCACTTCGCTCGCGCCGGTTTTGTAGCGCACCGCGCTCAAGACGGCTTCGGCGAGCGCTTGGACGCGCGCCTTGGGATCCACGATGCGCGCCAGCGCGGCGCTCGCGAAGGCCTTGATGTCCTCGTTCGGCCGGGTCAGTTGCGTGGGCGCGAGATACGCCAAGGGCGATAGGGGCCCGTCGTCCTGGCGCGTGTCGGTGTCCGCGGTTTCGACCACACCGCGCACCACGATGCTGATCTCCCGGTGCGGCTCCTCAATGGTGAGCAGGTGTGCAATGTTGCCGTGAGCATCGATCTGTTCAAGCCGCCTGCCGGGCGCGACGATGCTCCAGCTGAGCGCGCGCTGGCTCAAGTCGCGGCGCGGCGTGAGATGCAGGCTCTGCACGCTGTACTTCACCGGGCGCTCGTAGCGATAGCGGGTCTCGTGCCGAATGTGCATGTGCATAGCGTCAAGCCTCCGCGGGGGGAACCAAGAAATCCGAAGCGATGCGGCTGCTCAAATCGTTGAGCTTCGCCAAAAATTGCTGCAAAAAGCGCGGCAGTCCCAAATGCAGCAGCTCCTCCATGCGAGCGAAGTGCAGGAAGGCATGCATTTCGCCGGCGCGCCGTTCGGTTTCCGCGGATTGCTGGTTGGCGACCGACTTCACGTTGCCGTACACCTCCTTGCAGCAGCGCAGCAGCGAGCGCGGCATGTCGTCGCGCAGGATCAGAAGCTCGGCCACGCGCGAGGGGGTGATCACATCGCGGTACACGCGCCGATACACCTCGAAAGCCGAGAGCGCCCGCAACAGCACGCTCCATTGATAGGGATCCGGCACCACGCCGGCATCCGCGCCGGGCATCAGGTCGTTCTGATGCGCGGTCAGGATGCGTGCGGTGCTGTCGGCGCGTTCGAGAAAAGTGCCGATGCGGGTAAAGTAAAAGGCCTCATCGCGCATCATGGTGCCGACGGTGACGCCGCGGGTGAGATGCGAGCGTTCCTTCACCCACTCGACGAACCGGCCCACGTCCAGGGAACGGCCGGCCGCGTGCGAACGCGTGTCGAGCCAGGTGGAGTTCAGGGTTTCCCACAGCTCGGAAGTCAAGGAGCCGCGCACCGCGCGGGCATTCTCGCGGGCGGCGCGCAGGCAGCTGAAGATGCTGCCGCTGTAATCGCGATCGAGACAGATGAAGGCGAATACCGCCTTCGGCTCGATGTTCGGATGCCGCGCCGTGTAGCCCTGCTCCATGTGCAGCGCCTTCATGGTCGCTTGCAGCGATTCGGCCAGCTCGTCGGGCGAATGCGGCAGCAGCGACATGCGGTAGTGCGCATCGACCAGGCGCGCGAGACTCTCCGCACGCTCGATGTAGCGCGACATCCAATACAAATGATCGGCGGTGCGGCTGAGCACTAGGTCTCCAGCACCCAGGTGTCCTTCGTTCCGCCGCCCTGCGAGGAATTGACCACCAGCGAGCCCTCGCGCAACGCCACGCGGGTCAGGCCGCCGGGAACGATGGTGACCTCGCGACCCGACAGCACGAAAGGCCGAAGGTCAATGTGACGCGGCGCCAAAGCGGCTTCCGCGAAAGTCGGGCAGGTGGACAGCGCCAGCGTCGGTTGCGCGATATAGCGCTCGGGTGTGGCGATGATCTGTTGCCGGAATCTCTCGATCTCGGCTTTAGAAGCGGCCGGCCCGATGAGCATGCCGTAGCCGCCGGCGCCGTGAACCTCTTTGACCACCAATTCGGATAAATGCGCGAGCACGTACGCGCGGTCCTCGGGGTTGCGCAGCATCCAGGTATGCACGTTGCCGATGATGGGCGACTGACCCAAGTAGAAGCGGATCATCTCGGGTACAAAAGGGTAAATGGATTTATCGTCGGCGACCCCGGTGCCGATGGCGTTGGCGATGGTGATGTGGCCGGCGCGGTATGCCGTCAGCAAGCCGGGCACTCCCAGCATCGAATCGGGCCGGAACACCAGCGGGTCCATGAAATCATCATCGATGCGCCGGTAAATGACATCGACGCGCTGCGGGCCTTGGGTGGTGCGCATAAAGACCGCTTCGTCGCGTACGAACAGATCCTGGCCCTCGACCAATTCGATACCCATTTGCTGCGCCAGGAAGGCATGTTCGAAGTAGGCGCTGTTGTGGGCGCCTGCGGTCAGGAGCACCACGATAGGATCGGCGACACCGGTGGGCGCGACGCTGCGCAGATTTTCGAGCAGCACCTCGGGATAGTGGTCGACCGGCGCGACGCGATGCATGGAGAACAGCTCCGGGAAAAGACGCATCATCATCTTGCGGTTTTCGAGCATGTAGGAGACGCCGGAGGGCACGCGCAGGTTGTCTTCCAGAACCTTGAACTCGCCTGCATCGTCCCGGACGATGTCGATGCCGGCGATGTGGGCATAGATGCCGCCGGGCACATCCACGTCTTGCATCTCTGGACGGTATTGCGAGTTGCAGAGCACCTGTTCCGCTGGGATGACGCCGGCCTTCAGGATCTGTTGGTCATGGTAGATGTCGTGAATAAAGGAATTGAGCGCCCGCACGCGCTGCTTCAAGCCTGTTTCCAGCCGGATCCACTCCTCGCGCGGCAGCACGCGCGGCACGATGTCGAATGGAATGAGCCGCTCCGAGCCCTCTTCCTGACCATACACGGCGAAGGTGATGCCGACGCGGTGAAAAAGCGCATCCGCCTCGGCGCGCTTCTGCGCCAGCCGATCGGACGGCTGCTCCCCCAGCCAGCGAGAATAGCGCAGGTAGTGGGGGCGTCCGACACCTTGACCCAAGTACATTTCGTTGTACGGCGTAGCGGCCATGAAATCTCGTGATTTGCCCGATGCCTAATGGCGGGCGAGCCTCAATCATGTAATAAGGAGCCATGAGCCGCAATGCCGGCTCGAGCGTGGGCTGCACTTTATTGGGGCGCGAGGGGCCCTAAGTGATCCTTGAGCGCCAGGGCAGTGTTCAAGAGTGGATCGCCCGCGAAACGGACGGCGAAGTCCGAGAGCAGCATTCGGGCCAGCCGGGGGGCTCCGCCGCCGCGCGCAGCCAGCTCAGCAATACTCAAGGTGTCGGCCGCCGACTTGGGCCGAAAGCCCGGGTCCAGTTTCAATCGTTGCGCCACCACGTCCAACGCTTCCCCGGTACGCTTGAGCATCAGCAGGCGCGAAACACGCTCTTCGGTGAGCCGGGTGACGTAGCGCGGATCGTCCCAGCTTACGGTGCGTTCGCATAGCCAGCCATAGTCTTCGGGTGTATTGCCGCGGCTTTTGAGCCAATCTTCCAGCATTTGGAAGCTTTTGACGTGAGCGTTGGCACGCATCAGCCCGTAAGCCTCATGCACGAGTTGGTCGCTGTCGCGCTGGGTTTGCTTTTCTTTGAGGGTCGCTGTGCGTTCGGGACTGACCCAAGTCTCAAGATTCAGCTCGTGGCGCCGCTCGTAGAGGGCTCCCCCTAAGAAACTGAACACGGAGAGCACCGCAAACATGCCGAAGATGACTTCTACGGGTAGCCAGAGATTTAAGCTCCAAAACAGCTTCAAAGCCAGCGCATAGGCCAGAATCACCAACAGGACCGCACCATACAAAATCCCCAGGCCGCGCACTAAACTGAACCAATACACCGGATATGCGGCTTTCAGTATGTTGCTCTCCAGCCCGAGAATCGCGACCGAAGCGGGGAGGAAGAACAGAGAGACGCAGCCGAGGCCGAACGCAGCGGCAACGCCGAAATGTTCGTAAGTCAGGTACATGGCATAACCGATGAGCCCTAGAATCAGGACTTGCGCCAAGGGTCGCTGTTCGTCGATGGGATTCATCATTTGAATGTCGAGCGTCGGCGGCTCATCGAAGCCGCGCACCGTGTGATCGAACAATATATAAGCGTATTTGAAGAACCAGGACGTAACGAGCAATGCCAGCGGAATGCCGACCAAGCGCGCCTTGGCCGCCATGAAGAGCACGAAGGCGAAAACCACGACGACCGCCGCGGCTCCGCCGCGCGCAGGCCGCAAGAGGTGATGCAGTAGTTTCAAGTGCCTTCGCCTCGCATCGTCAAAACTGAGCCGGGACTCAAGCGCAATGCGGACGATGACTCTTGCCCTACCGCACTACCTCAATGAGCTGACATCGAAAGCATTTCTGATGTCAGTCGATCAAGCGGATTGGGCCGAACACCGTGCACGTACGGTTTTACGAGTCGCTTTGAGACAAAAAAATACAAAGGCAAAATGGGATAGTCATTAAGCATCACGCGCTCCGCTGCCTCTAGAATGGTTCTCCTTTTCTCTGGATCTGAAGAGCGTGCTGCATCGTTAAGGAGAGCGTCAAATGCTTCATTGGCGTACCCCGAATCGTTATTAGGGGAATCTCTACGAAACGTATTCCAAAAAATTGCTGGCGTCGTTGAAGTCGGCAGTCCAGCCCAATCGGGCTACTTCCCATCTTGATTTATCATGCCGCGATTGTAGAAAGACCCGGTATTCTTCCTCGATAATTTCGGTTTCAATTCCAAGCGTCTCTTTCCACATCGCCGATATAAGAATAGCGGTTTGTCGAATGGCAACATTTGCGTTAATCAACAATCTAATATGCATCGGCTTCATCGGGGAATAACCAGCTTCCGAATAGAGGCGCTTAGCTTCCGCAATGCGATCTGCATCACCCAAGTCAGCCCATCGCCAACTTTGCGGGTTGTAATTCCCGATACCTGGAGGTACGAAGCCATACGCTGGCGGTTGACCAAAACCTTGAGCGGCAGCAATGCGCTTTCGGTCAATTGCCAATGCTAGCGCCATTCGGAGTCGGAGATTTGACGCAAAGATCGGCTCTGATAAGTTAATTCCAAAGTAGGCGGTTGCAAGAAAGGGAGCTACGACCAACTCTTTCGGATGCTGTGCGTTGATCCAGGGTATCGCGTTGGCCGGAACCACGTCCGTAATATCAATTTGACCCGCGCGATACTGGGTAAATTGCGAATTTTGATCCGGCGTAATTTCATACCGCACTTTCGCAATACGAACGTTTTCACGATCCCAATAGTGTGTATTTTTTGCTAACTCAACAGATGCGCCCGGTCGCCACTTAGTCAGTATGTAGGCTCCGTTAGAGATCCACGAATCAGGCGAGTTTGATCGGGCGCTATCTTCAGAATAGATCGGAAAAGTGGCAGAGTGTGTAAGTATTTGTGGAAAATAAGGGGCAGGCCGATCAAGTTTTACGACAAGAACGTCATCGCTAGTAGCGCTTACGCCCAAGTCATTTGGAGGTAACCGACCAGCAACAATATCTGAAGCTCCAGCAATAAGACGTAGGTCGTCTGAAACGGGAGAGCCACGAGCAGGGTCTACCACGCGCCTCCAAGCGAACACAAAATCTTGTGCGCGGACTGGCTTACCGTTTGACCAGCGCGCACTGTTTCTCAGGCGAAACGTGTATTTGGTACCTAGGGAATCAACGGACCATGAAGAGGCCACCCCGGGCAGAATTCGCCCGCTGGCCGACTCAACTGTGAGCCCCTCGTAAAGATCTTGCAGTAGTTGAAACGAAAAGTTGTCGGCCGCCCCTGCCGGGTCCAGCGAACTGGGTTCTCCTGCTAAGCCTCGCCTCAGAACCTCCGCAGAATCAGCGCTATTTGTCGACTTCCCGCAGCTCAACAAGCCGAAGCAAGCAAAAATGAGTAGTCGAGTGGCGTAAGTCATTTTCAACATGAAAGGGCGCAGCATCGCGTAAGTCTACGGAAGATAAGGCCTCAATACGTCACCGTACGGACTTTAGCTGCGGCTAGCGGAGGCCATTTCGATCCCAAATTCGGTATTCCGAATCAGGGTCGCTCACCACATCCAAAATCTGGTGAACGTCTCGTGGTACCAGATGTCGCAATGCGGCGTTGCAGCAATAACGCAAAAGTGTGAATTACAACAACAAAACAGTTGTAATATGTTCAGCAATGACGCAATCTGTTAAGGAGATTGCTCGCTGCTTTTAGATATTTGTTGAAGCCGTTGGTGCGATTGGCAGTTAAGAACGCGGTCGCATTTCCCGAATTCAGCGAAGTCCTGAAGCAGGCATATGTGGATGTGGCGAGAAAGCAATTTGAGGCGTCGGGCAAAGACCCGACGGTAGAGGGGATTTCATTGATCGCGAACATCGAACCGAAGGCTGTTCGCGAAATTATGGCGTCGAGCACCGGCACAAAGTTCGGAGTCGCGGCGCAAGAATCCAATCCTCTGCCGACTGTACTGGCAGCGTGGCACACCGATGTGAATTACACGGGCCCGTACGGAGTGCTTCGCGATCTCGAATTTTCGCGGAATCCAGGTGAGAAGACCGGCGCAACGTTTTCAGAATTGACTGCATCTTACTGCCCGGGGGTTTCGCCACGTGCTCTTTTAGATGAGTTGATCCGAACAGGATGTGTGCAGGATGTTGGGAATGGATTTTATCGTGCTGTAAAGCGCTTTTACATCCCAGATCCATTAAGTACCGAGAGCGTTTTATGGTTTGCACGGGTTGTACACAACGTTTGCGAAACCCTCGAAGTGAATTTTCGCGCGGAATCAATTGGTGGAAACGGCCTGGTGGAACGGACCGTTTATACAGTTCACGGAATCACGAAGAAGGATCTCAAGGATTTCGATAAGTTCATTCGTGCGAGAGGTCAAATATTTGCCGATGACATCGACAACTGGTTATCGGAGCGAGACAAGGAAGGAAGCGAAGACAGCATTAAAACGGGAGTCGGAATTTATCACTACATAGTGAACGAGGAAGACGAACGCGCATTAGCAAAAGAATTGCCTAACTGAAGGGATTACATATGGACATTAGTTTCGGAAGACTTGTACGAGGGATCGCCCCAGCGTGCGTTGTTGTCAGTGTTATGGGGACGAGTATCGTTTATGCCGGCCACGGATCGCTGATTCGCCCGGCAGCGCAAATCGGATCTAACGGCCTATTTCGTCCGAGCGCACAAATTGGATCTAACGGCCTATTTCGTCCGAGCGCGCAAATTGGATCTAACGGCCTATTTCGTCCGAGCGCACAAATTGGATCTAACGGCCTATTTCGTCCGAGCGCACAAATTGGCTCTAACGGTCTAATACGCCCCAAGCGCACAGATCGGTTCGAATGGCCTATTCCGTCCTAGTGCGCAAATTGGATCTAATGCTGTAAATAGGCCTGAGGCACAGACTTTTCTCCCAATGCCACGAGGCATGAGTGCGGGGATACGCCCTGAGGCGCAAATCGGTTCAAACGTAGTTTCCCGGCCCGATGCGCAAATCGGTTCCAACGCAATTGTACGTCCGGACGCGCAAATTGGGTCCAACGGCGTGACTCGCCCTGAGGCGAAATCGGCTCAAACGCAGTTTCCCGGCCCGATGCGCAAATCGGCTCCAACGCAATTGTACGTCCGGACGCGCAAATTGGGTCCAACGGTGTGACTCGCCCTGAGGCGCAAATCGGCTCAAATGCAGTTTCCCGACCCGATGCGCAAATCGGCTCCAACGCAATTGTACGTCCGGACGCGCAAATTGGGTCCAACGGCGTGACTCGCCCTGAGGCGCAAATCGGCTCAAATGCAGTTTCCCGACCCGATGCGCAAATCGGTTCCAACGCAATTGTACGTCCGGACGCGCAAATTGGGTCCAACGGCGTGACTCGCCCTGAGGCGCAAATCGGCTCAAATGCAGTTTCCCGACCCGATGCGCAAATCGGTTCCAATGCGATTGTGCGTCCGGACGCGCAAATTGGATCAAACAGGATCATCCAGCCAACAGCGCAATTTGGCGTCATGCGGGCAGGCACCTCCACCGCTATAAATTAATCAGCGTTTCGAAAACAGGGCTAATACCTCTATGAAGCTGAAGTGGGCCGCCGCGGGCTGCCGTGCGCCAGCTGCCCCGCAATGGTGACGTACTTTAGCTAATCGCGTTTTTTTTTCATCGCCCTCGTTGATCGAGTCCACGCAAAAATATGGACGCTCATTTCGCCGGAGCCTTTTTGTTTCGAGCGTTTTCGACGTAAGCCCTCTATATCACCGTTTACGGCCTCAATATAGGCGGAGCCCCGTTTCTTAATATCTCGAAGTATTGGAGATATTGTTTTCAGATTCACCTCCGGCACATGGCAATTTCTCTCCAGCAGAAGTACCGTCTTTTTTCTGTTTGGGGCAGTATTTCTATAAAGAGTATCCAGGTACCGTTCCATCATGATAGCCGCCCGCAGTACTGCGAAATCTGAAAGCACGAATTCTCGCCTCTGGGCCACAAAGTTACCTAAAGAATTGATGGCGACGCACGAAGACTTTCGCATCAAGGCAATCGCCAATCTGGGTGCAATCGAAACGCGAGCTGCACGCACCAATGAATAGACGGATCTGGGACCAGGTTTGGTCGCCAATGGAATGGGCCGGCATTCCCTATCCAAGAAATTCGAAGCGGAAAACCATGTCGACATCACGATACCCATGTCTTCATACACTCGTGCCAGTCTCCTATATCGTCGATTGCATTGTGCTTTGCGTGGCCCGTAGCATCGGCGCACCGAATTGAGGATCATTTTTTTGGAAATGTTGTTTGAATCCAGAAACCTAATGGTCGCCGCAATCAACGCATGCGCCCCTTGGCGCTTAACGATTTCGGGATTTGGAGACCCTAAGTTTTTCATTAATCGACTCCGTCGTGATAAAGCGCGAAAGGTTGACTTACTTATCTGGACGTCCTGATTTATTATGCCGTCGCTGGAAATTCTTTCGACGATCCACATCCCTAAAAGCCTGCCTGCGACTCGCAGTTGCAATCTCGTTTTCGAAATAATAAAGCGTGACACCCACGCGACATTGTGGAACTTCTTTAATACCGGATTGCTTACGCCTGCTACGCGACCTAGAAAACAGCGAAGTTGCACCGTCAATGAATGCGGACCCTTGTTCAGCCATTTGACGGCGAACCAGCGGAACTGTTTCCATATCCACATTGCTGACAAGCGCAGTTCCCTCAAACAATGGTGTAGATGACGTACGCAAGTTGTGCAAGAGGGTAGCGAGCAGGTCGCCAGCTCGCTCTCCAATATTAGAGATGGCACCTGCAGTCATTCCTTTAAAGATAGGAACTCTCGACTTCACTCTGACCCGCTGGTTCGAGAGAATTTCCACAGCACTTATTTGCACGAGCTGATCTAGCATAGCCCGTACTGGGATCCCTCCACTGTTAGCAGCAACCAGCCTTTCGAAACTCTTGCGCTTACCAAACATTGGCAGAATCGCCGGATCGCCATTTGCAGCGAGGAATCGTTGATTGTCATGCCAAGCAGCTAGCACCCTTCTCGCGGGGTGCTGCTCACCGCGTGAGCGAAACGAAGGCTCTTTCGTCTCAAGAATTCGTGCAATTTCGCCTCTGGCGAGTCCGGTTGTAATGGCAACTCGCGAATTGCTCTTGCGTCCGCTCTCCCGAGCAATACGCGCGGCGGCCGACCGTACAGCGCGGTCTCTCACTAAGTGAGAGAATTCCTTAACTGTTATTCCCGTATCAAACATTAGATCAACTAGCGGGTCCACCACTCGTCTTAATGCAGTTAGGGCTGTATCTTTAAGAGGATCCGGTAATTTAGAATTCCTTAGACTTCTCATAGTCCCCCGGATTACCAAATGTCAACATATGAGTAAAATAACATGCAAATAATTTGGGGGGCACGGGACCCACGAAATCTCTCAACAGATTTGGAAGTACCGTGGCGCGCCCATGCATCGCATAAAGCAAATTGACCCCGTTTCTACCAATATCGCAATTTGCATATCTGTGGTCTCCGGCGATTTATTGTTGAGGTTCCTATGGCGCTATCTCTAGCTTGCTGGCGTTGCGGAGCATCACTTGCCGCACTGAGTCTGCCGCTGCGTCGGCTCGATATTTGCAAAGCTTGTAACGCCGAATTGCATGTCTGCAGGATGTGCGTCGAGTACGACACTTCATACGCCAAGCACTGTAAGGAACCGACCGCCGAAGAAGTGCGCAAGAAGGACGAGGCAAACTTTTGCGATTTCTTCAAACCCAAGGCCGGCGCTTATATCCCAAAGAATGAAGCGGAGATCGCCAAGGCGAAATCGGCGCTGGATGATTTATTTCGAAAGTGACTTCACCTTGCGAGCCTTCCTGGGCCTTTTGGCGCTCTCGGCAATCCGCCACAAATACAAGGCCGCCACTGATCGATGCGGCTGCCATTTCTCCGAATACTTCAAAACCTGTTTAGGTGATGGCAGCGCTCGTTTGCGATAAAGAACCTGAATTCCCTTGCGCACGCCGTAGTCGGTGATGGGCATTACATCGGGCCGGCACAGCGCAAACATCATCAGCATGTCCACGGTCCAGGTACCCACGCCGCGGGCTTCGAGCAATTGCGTGTAAATATCGGCGTCCGACATTTGGGCGATTTGAGCGCTGGTTGCGATCTTTCCCTCATTCACCCGGATGCAGATGTCTTTCATCGCCAACGCTTTGCTGCGCGACAATCCAGCCGCCCGCAATTCGACTTCGGTCATTTCCGCCAGGCGTTTCGAGCAGGGAACCCCGTCGGCAAACAAGTTCAGCACTCGGGCCCAGATAGCACGCGCCGCGGACCCCGCGAGTTGCTGATGGGCAATGCTTTCGAGCAGCGCAACATACGGTTCGCGCGGCGGAGCTGCCGGCAACACGAGCGTACCGATGCGATCGATCCACTCGGCGAAGCGGGCATCACTCTTGCGCAGGTGTCTGATAGCCGGGGTCGTCATCGCGAGATTTTAATCCGATCGCAAGGTTTTCGCGGCGGACCTGAAGTGCGGCTCAGCAAGGCAGAGCTGTTGACAAAACTGCAGCCCAAGGTCCTAAATTAGGGGATTCCCGCATATGCATCCCCCGGGGATACGCTCACATTACGTTGAGCGTATAAGCTATTGGCACTGATATATTAGGATGTGCCCGGAGTTCCAAAGGATGGCGTCGTCTCCGGATTTTCTACGTCTTGCGTCTAGTGCGACGCGGGCGTTGGCCGACTCGGCTCTCGACAGCCTGCGAGACGCAGTGCTTGTGGTCGATGCCCGTCATAAGCTCCTGCCCGTGGTGCTTGCCAATGAGGCCGCGCGCCGATGCCTGTCCGCACGCGATCCAGCGGCGTTGATCGAAACGCCGCTCACCCGCCATCTGGCCGCGAGTTCCGCGACACAAATCGTGCCCATCCTTTCGTCTCTCGCTCAGACCCATTCGAGCCGTGTCTTGACCTGGCGCGTCTCCGCGGTGGAACAATCGGTCCTCACCGAGTTGAAGGCGTTGCCGTCGGCTTCCGGCCAGCACCTTGTGGTGCTTACGTTCACCCCGCCGACACCCCAACCGGATGTGGCGACAGCCGTCGATCAGCTGCCCTACGACCTGCTGATCCTCGACACGGACCTTAAAGTCACATACGCGAATGCCGGAGCGGTGCGCTCAGCCGGCGAAATTCCGGGCGGCGTGGTGGGTTGCTCTGCGCGGATGCTGACGCCAACGCTGCTGCTGAGGCCTGAAGTGTTTGCGCGCGCTCTCCAAGGGCACGCCTATCATGATGAATCGCTCGCCTTCGAGGAGCCCGGGCGTCCGGCGCGCCGCTTCGAAATCGACGTGCAGCCGCTCAAGGATGTGTCTGGAATTGTCGGTCTGGCGATCTTGTCCCTGGAGGTGACAGAGCGACGCGCGATCGATCGCGCTCAAGGCACCGGTGAACGGCGCCTATTGGCCTTGACCGAGCATGCCCAGGACATAATTACGATCGCGGCAGCCGATGGGCGCCTGAAATATATCAGTGCGGGCATGCACAATTCGCTTGGCTTTACTTCCGAGGAACGCGAGTCGCATTTTGTGTTCGATCTCGCTCATCCCGATGATCGCGAGGATCTGCTCGCCAAGTATCGGCAATTGGTTGCCGGCGAGATCAAGGGGTTCTCGCGCGAGTTTCGGACTCGTCACAAGGACGGCTCTTACCGCTGGCTCGAATCACGCTGCGTTTCGGCGCTCGCCAATCCGCTCATCGACGGCATCGTGATCAATTCGCGCGATATCACCGAGCGCAAACAGGCGGAATTCCGTCTGGCGCAGCGCGAGGAAGTGTTCCGCCTGGCCGCCGATGCGGTCGAGGGCATCATTTTTGAGTGGGACATTGCCAGCGGTGTCGTGCATCGCTCACGCGGCGTGCAGGAAGTGTTGGGGATCATGCCGGAAGACTTTGAATCCACCGCAGATGCCTGGTTGGAACGAATACATCCGCGCGACTTTGGCGCCGCGAAGAAGGCGATCAGCACCGGGCTCATCAGCGGTCGCGGCTGGGCTACGACCTATCGACTCCGCGACGCCAAGGGTCACTACAAGTCCATCCTGGATCGTGCCCTGATTCAGCGCAATGCCGCGGGCGATCCGCTGCGTGTCATCGGTTGCTGCGTGGACGTCTCGGAAATCAAACGCTTGACCGACATTCTCGAAGAAACTCAGCGCATCGCCAAGATCGGCGGCTGGGAATACAGCTATGCGGCGCGCGAACTCACGTGGACCGATGAGATGTATCGAATCTTCGGCGCCAAACGTCAGGAGGTCGACCTGACCTGGGAGTCCATGCTCGGTCAATGCGTTCCTGAGTCGAGAGAACAGTTTCGTGAGGCCTGCCAAAGAGCCGAGGCCGGCGTGGGACACATCGACCTGGAACTTGAAATCAACACCCTCAAGAGTCAGAGGATCTGGGTGAGGGTCATTGGACACCTGGAGATGTTGGGTGGTCGTCCGTTTCGCGCCTACGGATCCGTACAGAACATTCAGGCAAAGAAGCTCGCGCAAATTGCGCTCGAAAACAGCACCGGCTGGCTGAAGCTCTCGATGACCATGGCGAACATGCATGCCTGGCGCTGGGATCGAGCGCAAAACTCCTTCGAGTTTGCCAATCTCGAGAACCCCCAGATTCACCTTCCCACGGTCTTTCCCGACATGCAGACGTTGTTGGCCCGGGTGCATCCGAAGGATCAGAGCGCCGTCAAACGCGCCATCGACAGCGCCTTTGCGGGCCAGGTCGAGGTGCGCCAGGAATTCGAGCTGCTCGGCAATGATGGCCGCTACCGATCCTACGCCACGACCGCGCGGCCGCTGTTTGACGGCGCCGCACCTCGCGGGTTGGTGGGCGTCGTCCAGGATGTCACCGCACGGCGCGATTCGGAACGGCGCTTGCGCCGCTCCGAGGAGCTGTTGCGCGTGACCACCAGCAACACGGCGGATACGCTGTTTCTGCTCGATACTGCACATGCGGGTGCGCTTCATCAATAATTCCGTCCGCGGCCTCGCCCGAGCAGATCATTGGCCGCGAGATCGGGACGCTGCTGCCGGAGGCGCGCCCGGCCGGCGTGCTGGAAAAGCTGCGCAACATACTCGAGTCCGGCGAAGCCGCGACCTTTGAATTTCGAATCCCGCGAGGCGGGGCAGCGCGCAGTATTTTGAAAATCGCGCGGTGCTGGTGCGCGACGACGGCATCGCCACGGGCATTTCCATTTCGATGCGCGACATCACCGAGCGCAAGCGGCTTGAACAGGAAATTCTCGATGTCTCCAGCCGCGAGCGCCAGAGCATCGGCCGCGACTTGCACGATGGCCTGGGTCAGGAACTGACCGGCGTCGCGTTCATGCTGCGCGGATTGTCGAGCCGCATTCAAGCATCGCTGTCCCGACGTCGTCGTGCACCTCAACGAAATCATCGGGCTTGTCAATCAATCGATCGAGACGGCCCGCTCGCTTGGCGCGCGGGCTGCTGCCGGTGCGCACCGAAACCGGCGGCCTGACGAGGCGCTGCGGGAGCTCGCCGCGCGCAGCCGCGACCTGTATGGCCTCGAAGTGACTTTTCGCTCCGAGTCTGGCCGGAGTCTGCTCTGAACGGAAACCGATGCGAGCCATTTGTATCGCATTAGCACAAGAAGCGCTGACCAATGCCTCCCGACATGGGCACGCGCAGCAGGGTGGAGATTTCGCTGATGGTCACGCGCAAGCCGTTTTTACCTTGCGCATCACCGATGACGGCGTGGGATTCGCGCGCACAGCACCATCCGGCCCCGGGATGGGCCTCAAAATCATGAAATACCGCGCCGACATGATCGGCGCCAAATTCGAGATCAGCGGCCAACGAGCCGCACGGCACGATAGTCACGGTGACAGGCAGCGAGCCGTGAAGCATGCGTTACAATGTGATGCACGCCATTTATAGGAGGAAGTGCATACTGGCAGCGAGCAGCACATGGATTCGATCGTCGATGTCCCCCAGCGGGGCTAATACGGGCAAGCGCAGCGTGCGGCGCGTATTGATCGTCGACGATCATCCGATCGTGCGCCAGGGACTGCGGCGCGTCATGGAGAATGAAGAGGACCTGATCGTCTGCGGCGAAGCGGAGACGGCACGGGATGCGCGCACCGCAATCAAAGAACTGAATCCGGATGTGGTGATTGCCGATATCAGTCTGAAGCAAGGCGACGGCATCGAGCTGGTGCGCGACGTGCGCGCGCACTACCCGCAATTGCCGATCCTGGTGTTGTCGATGCACGATGAGACCATTTATGCCGAGCGCATGCTGTCGGCGGGCGCGAATGGCTACATCATGAAGCAAGCCGCCAGCGAACAGTTTCTCGATCTCGCTGCGCCGGGTGCTCGACGGCGGGATCTATGTCTCCGAGGCCGTCGGCAACAACATGATTCAGAAGTTCGCGGCGGGCGGCTCATATATCTCCGCGAACCCGATCGATCGACTGAGCAATCGGGAGCTGCAGATCCTGCACATGATCGGCAAGGGCATGAGCACGCGCGAGACCGCGCACTCCTTAATTTGAGCATCAAGACGGTCGAGTCGCATCGCCAGCGCATCAAGCGCAAGCTCAACCTGAATACGGGCACCCAGCTGGTGCAGTACGCGGTGAACTGGTTCACCGGCCGGGAAGGGCGCGGCACGCCGGGCCCGAGCGAGATCCCGAACGGCTAGCGGGCTGGAACTGGAAGGGATCGCATCGCCGTGATCTCGCGCACGCAACCGGCAAAATGCGTGGGATGGCCGGTCTCGCTGCGCTGCGCTGAACCGCGCATCTGCCACCACTCGACCCGGCCGGAGGCCAGCTGCACCTGAAACTCGGTGTCCAGCGGCGCTTGCTCTTCGAGAGAGGAGCGGAACTTGCGCAGCAAGGCACTCCAGGTTTCTTCGGACATGAGGGGGCGCAAGTCGCCGAATGCGGGGCGCCGTGCTGCATCGCTGCATTGCAGCCGCGCGCAGAACCAGTCGCTGAACCACGCGGACCCATCCGCCAGATCCAATTCCCAGAATCCATCGCCGCTCGCCTGCATGGCGCGGGCACCGGGCATGGATGACTTGCGGCTATGGGGACGCGAATCGCACATTCCCCGGTATCGGTCGGCTATGCTGGGCTCTTGACGTCGCCACCCGTGTCGAAGTCGCGAATTCGGTCCGAATCAGGCTTTCGCCTAGCGCCAATGAGCGCCAGTGCCGAGATTTGCAACAAGGTTCTCACACATGATTAAGTCATGAAGAGTGGCGCCGATAGCCTCAATAGCACGAGACGCTCAAGGCATGCGGGGTTGAAGAAAAGTGTCTGAGACCGAATCTGTGACGCCGATCACAGTCGAGCAATCACCGGCGATTTTGCTGGCCGAGGATGATCCGGTCACTCGCATGCTCATGACCCGCTTTCTCAAGAACGCCGGTTACGAAGTCGACGCCGTGGCCAACGGCTCCGAAGCGCTCGACAAAATGACCAAGCGCTACTACCCCATGCTGGTCACCGATTGGGAAATGCCGGAAATGGACGGCATCGCCTTGTGCGAGGCGGTGCGCAACATGCAGCTCGACGGCTACGTCTACGCGCTGCTGTTGACGGCGCGCGATGCCAAGGAACACATCATCGCGGGGCTCGAAGCGGGTGCCGATGACTATCTGGTCAAACCGGTACACGAGGCGGAGCTCATCGCACGCTTGAATGCGGGGCGTCGAATTCTGGCGCTCGAACACTCCTTGCGGGTCGCCAATCAACGCAACCGCATCCTCTCGATAACCGATGCCCTGACGGGCGCCTACAACCGCCGCTACCTGATGGAGCAATTGCCGCGTGAGTTCGAGCGTTGCCGCCGCTACGCCTATCCTTTGTCCGTGCTGATGTGCGATCTTGACCACTTCAAGCAGGTCAACGACCAGCGCGGACATGCGGCGGGCGATGACGTGCTGCAGCAGTTTGCCAGCCGGGCGCAGAAGTACATCCGCACGAACAGCGATTGGATCGCCCGCTACGGCGGCGAGGAATTTCTGATCGTGCTGCCGGAAACCCCGCACGCCGGCGCCGTCTTGGTCGCCGAGAAAATCCGCCAATTGGTCGCCTCATCGCCCTTCGCCACGCGTGCCGGCGACACGGCCGTCACCGCCAGCTTCGGAATTGCCTCCACGGGAGCGAACGGCCCGGATCTGTCCCTCAACGTGGAGAGGTTGATTCGGGCGGCCGATGAAAGCTTGTACAAGAGCAAGCTCGCGGGACGAAATTGTTCGAGCAGCCAGGAACTCAGCGTGGAGCTGCCGCTCGCGGCGCGTGCCTGAGCGTCAGCCGACCCGGCGTAGTTCCGCGTTGACGGCCGCGAGCTTTTCCTTCAGCTCGGTCACCAAGCCGTTGATATCCGGCAAAGCATTTTCACGCACCGCGTTCTCGAGGCTGGACGCAGCATGGCTCAGCTCGCGCGCGTATATGTTGGCGCTCGCGCCTTTGAGCGAGTGCGCGCGTTTGCGCACCGTATCGAAGTCGCTGGCCGCGAGCGCCGAGATGATTTCCGCCAAGCATTGATCCCCGCTGCTGACGAAGGTCTCCGCGAGCTCGCGCTCGAATTGCGCATCGCCGCCGGTCAGCTCCTTGAGCGCCCCGCGATCGATCGCCGGCGCGCTGACCGGCGCTTTCAAGAATCGGCTCAAGGCTTCGATCACCTGCGCAACCTCGATCGGTTTGCCGAGGTGCGCATCCATGCCCGCGGCGAGGCATTTCTCGCGATCCTCGCTCATGACATTCGCCGTGAGCGCGATGATGGGCAGACGCTTGGCGCCACGGCTCAACTCGGCCTCGCGAATCCGCCGCGTGGCGGTGAATCCGTCCATGACCGGCATTTGGCAGTCCATCAACACGGCATCGAAGTTCGACGCGCCGATGCGCTCCAGGGCCTCGGCGCCGTTGTTCGCGATGGTCACCTCCGCCGCCAGATTCTGCAGCATTCGCTGCGCCACGCGCTGATTGACCGGATTGTCTTCGACCAGCAGGATCCTGTTGCCGCGAAACGTCGGCAGCGACTGCGGCGCGGTTTTGCTGCTGGGCGCGTGCGGCGTCTTGCCGGTCAAGACCTGATCCACGAGTTTCGCCAGCAGCGCGGCGCGGATCGGCTTGAGGCCGATGGCATCCGGGCGGTATTCGCGATCCGCGGTGTCATGTTCCGCGCCGAAAAGCGACATTAAAATCAGCGGCACTCGCGCGTGACGTGCATCGGTGCGCAGCACTTTGAGAAGCTCCAAGCCGCCGCGCATGGGCATCAATTCATCGGCCAATACCAGATCGAACGGCTCCTGGGCCAGGCGTTCAAGCGCCTCGTCCACGCTGCCGACCGCAACCGTAGCGAAGTGGTAGAGATTGAGTTTCGAAACCAAGCTGTCGCGCGCGGCCGGGATATCGTCGACGATCAAGATCTTTCGGCCCAAGCCGATCGGTTCACGTGCCGGCTGCTCCTTCACGGCGTCGAGCTCGACCCGTCACCCAAAAGGTCGAGCCGTTGCCGACTTCGCTGCGCACGCCGACTTCGCCGCCCATGAGCTTCGCCAAGCGCTTGACGATGGACAAGCCCAAACCCGTACCGCCGTAATGCCGCGTGGTCGAGGAGTCGACCTGCGAAAAGGATTTGAACAACCGGTCGATGCGGTCCGCCGGTATCCCAATCCCGGTGTCGGTCACTTCGAGGATCAATGAGGCGCGCTCGCCCGTCGCCGCGCGATTGGCGACCCGGACGCTGATGTGGCCTTCGTGCGTGAATTTAACCGCATTCCCCAACAGGTTGAGTACGACCTGGCGCAAACGCACCGGATCGCCGCGCACCATGACCGGCACTTGCGCCTCGATCGTGACGATGAGTTCGATGCCCTTTGAGGCGGTCTGCAGTGCGGTCGCCGCCACCGTCTCGTACAGCATGTGGATGAGGTCGAACTCGACATTCTCGAGTTCCAGCCGGTCCGCTTCGATTTTCGACAGGTCCAGAACACCGTTGATCAAGGAGAGCAACGCCTTGGCGCTGCCTCGAATGATGTCCAGGTACTCGCGTTGCGTGCTGTCGAGCGAGGTTTCCGCCAGGATCTGCGACATGCCGAGAACACCATTCATGGGTGTGCGGATTTCGTGGCTCAAGTTCGCGAGAAAACTGCTCTTCGCCCGGTTCGCGGCTTCCGCGGCGAGCTTCGCGTCGAGCGACGCCTGTTCGGCGAGCTTGCGGTCGGTCACGAGTTGCATCGCACCGGCCAATCGCAACGGCGTTCCGTCGGCGGCGCGTTCGGCTTGGCCGCGCGCCCGCATCCATTCGTAGTGTCCCGCCTTGTGCCGCACTCGAAATTCCAGGTCGTACACCGCGCGATGCTCGAGGTGATTGTCGAGCGCGAGTGCGACGCGCTCCCGGTCTTCCGGGTGGATCAAGTTGGCGAACTGTTCGTGCGAGGAGCCCAGCTCCTCGACGCTGTAGCCCAGTAGCTCGCCGAAGCGCAGCCCATACCAGGAGACGTTGGTCAACAGGTCGATTTCCCACAAACCGTCCTGGGTGCCACGCAGCGCCCGCTCCAGGCGCATCTCCACCGAGCCCAACGCCGCCTTGGTGCGCTTCAAGTCGCTGATGTCGATCAGAGCGCCGGTGATGCGTTCAACATTTCCCGAGGCGTCGCGCGTTACCTTGGCTTTTTCGCCGATCCAGCGCTCGGCGCCGTGGTCGAGCAGCACGCGGTATTCGCAGCGATAGTAGGGCTCCGCGGGCGTGGTATCCAGCGGTGCGCTGCGTACGCGCGCAAAATCGTCCGGATGAACCCGCGATAGAGTCCGATTCAGATCCTCGAGGGAGGTGGCGGGCGCGATGCCCAACAGCTCGCGAAAATTGTCGGAGCAAATCCGGGTGTTGCGGCGGAAGTTGAAGTCGAAGGTGGCGACGCCGGCCGCTGTCTGCGCGATGTTCAGCGACTCGGTGGCATACCGAAGTTTGTCCTCCAACTCCTTGCGTTCGGTGATGTCGGTGATGGTGCCGACGGCGCGCGAATCGTGGCCCTCGCCCCCCAGCAGTACCTGGCCGCGGCCGGCCAGCCAGCGAATCTCACCCGTGGCGGTGAGCGTGCGATATTCGGTTTCATAGCCGCTGCCGGTGGCGACCGCAGCGCTCAAGGCATGCACGACGCCCTCCAGATCCTGCGGATGGATGGAGGCCAGCCATTCCTCCCGCGTCAGGCATAGGTCGCGGCATTCCAAGCCGATGAGCTCGAAGAACAGGGACGTGCCCTTGATGATCCCGGTCACCAGGTTCAGCTCGAAAACGCCGAAGCCGCCCGCAGCCTGCGCAAATTCCAGGAACTCGGCCGAGCGGCGCCCCGGCGAATCCGCCTCCGCCGGCCCGGGGCGCGACACGACTGCGCTCAGCGGAGCGGCGGGCTCCCGCGTGTCGGATCGGCGGCGCAGCTTGTTGAGAATTTTGTTCTGTGTCGACCAGATTGGCATGCGGTTTCCGTGCCCGGTGGGCCTTTAGCCCATCATTTTAGGGGTATCGGCGGGTGGGGTCAGCGCTTGAGCTATGATCGACTTCTCAATCTCGAGTGAAAGGCATGCGAAACCTTAGGTTTTTAGGCGTTTTAGGCGGTGCCATCGTCGCGCTCCTCGGCGCCGTGCTCCTCGGCGCGTGGCTGCTCGTGAATCCCAACCTTTACAAGGGTCAGCTTGTCGCGGCTGTCAAAAAAAACACCGGGCGAGATTTGCAGCTACCCGGTGATATCAAGCTGTCGGTGCTTCCCTGGGTGGCGCTCGAGTTGGGTCCCGCCAGTCTTGGCAACCCGCCGGGTTTCGGCGATGAGCCTTTTTTATCCTTCACCCACGCCAGCGTGCGTGTCCGATTGATGCCGCTGCTCTTCAAGCGACTTGAGGTCGCTCGCGTGGAAATAGAGGGCCTGGACCTGCGCCTGCGCAAGAATGCCGCGGGCCAAGGCAATTGGCAGGGGGCGCAATCCGGGCAGCCGCAGATCAAATCAGACGCGGATCATTCGCCCGACGGCCCCGCGTTGGCCTCGCTTGCAAATATCCGCATCGTCGATGGCCGCCTGAGCGATGCGGGGATCACCATCGAGAAGTTCGATCTGGAGACCGGATCGCTGGCCGCGGATCGGCACATCCCCGTCACCCTGAAATTCGATGCCCGCCGCGCTCCCACGGGGGAGCAGCTGTCGCTGAACGCGCAGTTCGACCTGAGCCAAGAGGCGGCGCAGAAACCGTTCCGCTTCAGCGCCATCAACTTGAGCGGCACTCTCGCCCGTCCGGCGGACCGCCGTCCGGCCCAGTGGGATCTGGCCGCGCCGGCGATCGACGTCGACTTGACGGAGCAGACCCTCGCTGCCCCGGCGTTCACCTTGAATTATTCCGGCGCGCATTTCAGCGGCAGTGCTCAGGCCACCAAAATAATCGGCGACCCGGGCGTCACCGGTTCGGCGAGTCTCGCGCCCCTGGTGCTGCGCGAGATTGAACCGCGGCTGGGGTTCTCCCTGCCCAAGACGCGCGACCCGAAGGCGTTGTCGCAGCTTTCCGCCACCACGCAATTCGCCTACCAGGCGAACGCATTGACGCTGACGCACCTGCAGCTGCGTTTGGATGAGACGGAAATTCAAGGAGACCTGAAATTGCTCAGCGGCGAGACCGAGACGCTGCAATTCGACCTGGGTGCCGACCAGATCGATCTGGATCGCTATCGCGCTCCCGCGAGCGCGGCGGATGCGCCGCTGTCGACAGCAGCGAGCGCGAACTCTCCGGTCCCGCCGCAGAAGGCTTGGGATGCGAGCGGCACATTCACCCTCAAGTCCGCCAAGCTTGCGCATCTGGACTTGTCCAACGTCCGCGTCACCGTCGCTTCCAAGGGCAAGCTGATGCATCTCTCGCCCATCGATGCGCAGGTTGACGGAGGCGATGTGGCCGCCGACCTCACCTTCGATCGTCAAAGCGCGATTCCCGCATTGAGCGTGGATGCGCAAGTGAAGGGAATCGACCTGGCCCGCTTGTTGGCGAACACGGCGGGGAAGGGGCGCTTGTCCGGACGCGCCACGCTTGCGCTGAAAGCCACGGCGCATGGCGCCGGCGTCGATGCCATGCTGAAATCGCTGAGCGGACACCTCGATGCGGACCTGGTGGACGGTGCGCTGGAAGGCATCGATGTGGGGCATGAGATCGGCGTCGCGCAAGCCTTGATCGATAGATCATCCGCCTCGGTGCCTGCCAGCACCGGCCGCACGCCGTTTCAAGCCTTCAGGCTGTCCTCGCAGATCACCAACGGAATCGCTGAAACGCATGATCTGACCATCGTTTCGCAGGCGCTCAAAATAACCGGACAGGGCAGCGCCAACCTGGCGACCAAGGGCATTGATTTCAAGCTGTTGGCGAGCGTGCTTACCGCCCCGGCCCGCAACACCGACATCCCCTTGAGGATCAGCGGCAGCTACCTGGCGCCCACCATCAGACCGGATATCGAAGGGCTCGCGAAGGATCAGTTGAAGCAAAAGCTTCGCGACGTTCTGAAAAAGAACGGCCTGCAGGAGTTGTTCAAAAAATGAGCTGGGGGAGCGAGGCGTTCGCGCAGCGGCTGCTCGAATGGTTCCGCGTGCACGGCCGGCACTCATTGCCGTGGCAAACCGACCCCACGCCTTATCGAGTGTGGATTTCCGAGGTGATGCTGCAACAGACGCAGGTGGCGACGGTGATCCCGTACTACGCGCGCTTCATGGCGCATTGTCCGGATATTGAAGCGCTGGCGGCGGCACCGCTCGATGAAGTGCTGCACCTTTGGACGGGATTGGGATATTACGCGCGCGCGCGCAATCTCTCCGCTTGCGCGAAAGCAGTGCTCGCCCGGCACCAGGGTGTTTTCCCCAGCCGGATCGAGGACTTGATGGCGTTGCCCGGCATCGGCCGCTCGACCGCAGGCGCAATTCTGGCGTTGTCGCGCGGGCAACGTCATCCCATTCTCGACGGCAATGCCAAACGCGTATTGGCCCGCGTCTTTGGGATTGCGGGAGACCCCGGTTCGGCCATCGTGCTCGCCGCTTTGTGGCGCCAGGCCGAGGCCTGCACGCCGCATGAAGACGTCGCGGCATACACGCAAGGCATCATGGATCTGGGCGCGACGCTGTGCACTCGCGCCACACCGGCCTGCCCCCGATGTCCCATGAAAACGCATTGCAGCGCCGCGCTCGAGGGGCGGCAAATGCAATTGCCGGGAAAGAAATCGCGTCGAAATCGCCCCTCGCGCGAAGCGACGTTGCTGATCGCGCAAAGCGGCACCGTGGGCTGCGCCGCGGTCTTGCTGGAGCGCCGACCCGATGCGGGTCTGTGGGGAGGTCTTTGGTCGCCGCCGCAATTTGCGAACGAGAGCGATGCATTGGCGTGGTGCGCCAGAGAATTCGGCGACGCGCATGCCGAGGCGCTCGCGCCGATCGACCATGCGTTCACGCACTTCGACTTGCGTTTGAAACCCCTGCTGGTGCGCAGCCGTACGCTGTTGGTTCGCGATGGCGAGAATCGTCTGTGGTATTCCCTCGATGCTCCGCCTCGCATCGGTTTGCCGCAGCCCATACGGCAACTGTTCGAGCGCCTGCGCGCCGGAACCGCTTAGGTTAAGATTCCGCCCATGGCACGCAAGGTTCAGTGTTCTTTTTTGAAGCGCGAGGCGGAAGGCCTCGACTATTTGCCTTACCCCGGCGAACTTGGCAGGAGAATTTATGATCACATCTCCAAGGACGCATGGGCTCAATGGGTCGCGCATCAAACGATGCTGATCAATGAAAATCGTCTCACGCCGATCGAGCCGAAGGCGCGGGCATTTTTGGTGGCTGAAATGGAGAAATTTCTGTTCGGCGACGGTTCGGCAAAACCCAAAGACTTCGTACCCAAGTAGCTGCATTCCTCAAAGGCGGTGGACGGCAGCGTCTGGGGCACGGTCGCGTTTCGCTATCCCGGTGCCAAGCTTCGATTCGATCCGCGCACCCGGCTCAGCGAAATCTACAATGTGCCGCCGCCCGGTTTCGGCGTGCGCGGCGGCGATATCGATCGCAATGGCGTGGTCTGGGTCTCCTTGGCGAGCGGGCACGCCGCCGCAGGCTGGAAGGGGCGGGGTCTCTGGATGACGAGCGGCGATCGAACGCCCTGGCACAAGGAAGGCGGTAAGGGCACCAAGCCGCTGGTGGTGCACTTTCAAGTGCGCCCCTCACCGTTGGCCGATTGAGGAAATCGCCCGGCGCTACCGAAAGGTTGCTTCCTTGGCGCCCGACACTTCGACCCATTTTGCATCGGGCGAGACGTCGGTCTGGTAGTTGTCGTGCCAGTTCCACCATTTGTAGGGCGCCGACTGGGGATACCCGGGCGGCGAGTCCTCCCAAGTCTCCTGACGTCCGAGAGCGGTGATATCGAGGTAGCTCCAGACGGTGCCCATCGCCTCATCGCCGCGCTCGTTGATGAAATAGCTGCGGAATACCCGATCGCCGTCGCGGATGAAGGCGTTATGGCCGTGCCACTCATCGACGCCGAAGTCCTTATCGAAGTCGTCGGTGAGGGTAAACCAGGGCATCTTCCAGTCCATCCTCGCCTTGAGGCGTGCGATATCCACTTGCGGCGCGCGCGAGACGTAGACGAGGGTGGTGTCGCGTGCGTTGAGATGCGCCAGGTGGCCGACTTGGTCAGCGCCCAGTGAGCAACCGCGGCACGCATGCTCGGGCCAGCCGAAAACTCCAGGCTCAAAGAAGGCGCGATAGACGATCAGTTGACGGCGGCCCTCGAACAGGTCGAGCAGCCTTACGCTGCCGTGGGGTCCCTCGAACCGGTAAGCCTTCTCCACCGCCAGCCAGGGCATGCGCCGGCGTTCCGCCGCCAGCGCATCGCGGGCGCGCATGAGGGCCTTCTCCTTCACCAGAAGACGCTGCCTTGCAGCGTCCCACTCCGGCTGAGACACAACCGGCGGCTTCTGCAGGGTGGTGTGGCCTTCACTGTTTTGCTTGCCTGTCTCGTTTTTCGTTCCCATGTTCATGCTCCATCGGCCCGGAAGATTCTTCGGACCTTGGCGATGCAGGCTGCCAGAAATCCCCCCGTGGAGCCGGCCCCGACGATCATTGCTGCCGTAGTGGCGATACATGCTGGACACATAGACCCTCCGATGAAAATCGATTTTGAGAGAACCCGAACGCGTCGCGCTCAGGTGGAAATTCTAATGCGGACCTCGAGAGCTGGTGAGTAACAAGTATGTCGGGATTTGCGCGAACACGGCGCTGCAGCATGTGATCGCGGCTGTCTTCACGTCGCGACAGGTTGGGCGTCCGGCGGATTTGACTCGACAATGCGCTCATGACAGCCAAAGCACCGTGGGCGCCTGCTGCCCACTCCATCATCGAGCAGGAGACGACTAGCGAAATGAGTTACCGGATCGGCACCGTGTCCTCGTCACTGAAGAAAATCGTTTCCGGCGGCCAGACGGGTGTGGATCGTGGCGCGCTGGATGCAGCCCTTGGCGTGGATTTTCCCTGCGGCGGGTGGGTGCCGGGAGATCGGATGGCCGAGGATGGCGTGATATCCGATCGATACCCGGTGACTCCCTTGCCGCACGGCAATTATCGGCAGCGTACGCGGCTGAATGTGGTCGACAGCGACGGCACGCTCATCCTATATGATCGCTCTCTCAGCGACGGTACCCGCCTCACCCACGAGCTTTGCAAACTGTTGCGTCGGCCTTGCGTTCTCATCAGCGCACGCGAAATATCCGAGCCAGCCGCCGCGGCCGAGGCGGTATGCAAATTCGTCGAGGACAATCGCATTCAAACGCTGAACGTCGCGGGGCCGCGCGCGAGCGGGTGGGAGGACGGGTACACATTCGCGCGCGGAGTGATGGCGCAAGTGATTGAGAGGGCGGCACTTGCCGTTTGAGCGTTTTCAGCGGCTGCGATGCGTTGTCACCGCCTCACCGCCCGGCTGGGCGTGTCCGATGCTGATGCTGAGCATGCTGACGGACTTCAGGGCGATCGCGTCGTTGAAGAAGGATACCGGTTCGTCCTCATAGCTTGCGCCCAAGGTGTAGAGCAGCGGCAAGTAGTGTTCGGGCGTAGGAATCGATTTCACCGCGTCGGCTCCGAGCGCCGCATAGTTGATCAGGGGCTGCCACTCGTGAGCGGCGATGGACCGGCGCACCACGTCGTTGAACCTGACTGCCCAGTCGTAAGGTTGCGCCCTCTCATCAAAGCTCGCGGTGCGAAGATTGTGGACGACGTCTCCTGAGCCGGCGATCAGCACGCCCTCATCGCGAAGATCGCGCAGTCGACGCCCGACATCGAAATGGAAGCGGGGCGGCTTTGTCCTATCGATGCTAAGTTCCAGCACCGGCACATCGGCGGCGGGAAAAATGTGCCGCAGCACGGACCAGGCGCCGTGGTCCAACCCCCAATCCTGATCCTGGATAACCTCCAAGGGTGCGAGCAGATGTGCGACGCGCTCGGCCAGCCATGGCTCTCCGGGCGCCGGGTAGCTGATCTGATAGAGGGACTCGGGAAAGCCGTAGAAATCATGGATCGTGCGCGGGGACTTCATGGCGGTCACCGCGGTCGCGTCGATGTACCAGTGAGCCGAGATCATCAATACGGCCCGCGGTCGCGGCAATGTGTCCCCCAGGCGCCGCCAGGCGTCAGCGTAAGGGCCGCCCAAGGTCTCCATCGGACTGCCATGTCCCAGGAAAATCGCGGGAAGTCTTGGCTCGAGCTCGCTCATGGTGCGGATCTAGCGGCCGCTGTTCGGAGCCGAGGTCAGCGCGACGCCAAGGCGTCCATGTCTGCCTGCATTTGCCGCTTGTACTCATCTGACCAAGCGGCGCCGGTCTTCGGCTGCATTTTGTTGTGCGGCTTCGAGGGCTGCACCGATTGACTGTCTCGTGGCGCTTTTTTTACGCCGGCCTTCAATTTGAGCGTCAACCTGGGCGTAGGGGGATTGGATTCGGGCATCGTGCAGCGAGGAACTTATACTGAATGCCATTCTACCCGAATGACCTGAAAGTCCAAGCGTTGGCGGCGCGCTTGCCGTCGACGCGTCGCCCAGTTGGGCGAGCGCTAGATCGCGAAGACCACCAGCGCAGCGGTGAGCAGCGCCATGGCCAAAAGCAGGGTGTTGTGGCTCCAACGAGCAATAGTCGCAAACATGTAAAACTCCTAAAAACCTTCGCTAAACAGTCCGCACCAAATTGCGGCACGTGCCTTTATGTGGGGGCGCATCCTGACATTTCCACCCCGCGAAAGGCGCGCACCACGTCGCAAAACCCGCACCTTTTGCGGGAAAAACCCGCTTCGCGGGCTCGCCTGAGCCCGGGGGCCGGGGGGGGACTTGAAGCAGGTTTTGCGGGCGCGAATCCGCGGTTGTCTCGATTGGCGCGCCCGTTTGCGGTAGGCTTGCAGCCATGAGTGCAACCCCGGGCGGGATGGCCGAGCTGCAAGCGTTCTTGAACGCGCATCCTCGACGCCTCTATCGGCAGGGCCCCGGCTCGATTCCGATCAAGGCGATTCGAGCCAGCTTGAAGCCGGCACGCAGCGAATCCCGACCCGAACTTCTGGAGGAACTCGTCGCCTCCATCAAGGCCACCGGCGTGATTCAACCCCTCATCGTGCGGCCGGTGCCCGGCTTCCCGCATCAATTCGAGGTGGTGGCGGGCGAGCGCCGGCTCAAGGCCGCGCAGCTCGCCGGACTGAGCGCCGTTCCGGCAATTATCCACGACTTCAACGATCCGGAAGCGCTCGCGATTTCTCTGATTGAAAACATTCAGCGCGAGGAGCTCAGTCCGGCGGACGAAGCGCGCGCGCTGCAGCGGCTGATCGAGGAGTTCAGCCTCACGCATGAACAGGTTGCGCATGCGATCGGCCGTTCGCGCGCTGCCGTGACCAACCTGCTGCGTCTGCTCGATTTGCCCGCCGAAGTCACCACGATGCTGGAGACTCAGAGAATCAGCATGGGACACGCGCGTGCCCTGCTCAGCCTGCCGGACGATGCCGAGCGGGTGCGTTTCGCCCAATTGATCGCGACGCGGCAGTGGAGCGTGCGCGACACCGAATCTCATGTGCGCAAGGCGACCGAGAAGACCCGCGGCGCGTCCTCGCCTCCCTTGCTCGCCGTTATCAGCGAAATCATGAGCGCTCCCGGTCTGCGCATCGAGCTGCATCAGCGCAACAACGGGACCGGCAAGATCGTGGTCGAGTTCGACGATGCGCGCACGCGCGACGCGGCGCTCGAGCGGCTGCGAACGCTCGATCCCAAGTAAACTGCGCCAACGGTTTCTCTCCATGACGAAAGTTCCCCGCGGAGTCGGTCCCAATTTCCCCCAAGTGGTCGTGCTCATGGGTGCGACCGGAGACCTGGCGAAACGCAAGCTGCTGCCCGGACTATTCCACTTGGTGAACTCAGGATTTATTCCGGGATGCCGGATCATCGGCGTGTCGCTGGAGAATTTGGATTCGGAGGCGTTTCGCCAACTCGCGCGCCAGGCGGTGAGCGAATTTTCCACGCGAAGTGTCAACGACGCGGATTGGAACGCCTTTTCGCAAAGCTTGAGCTACGTGCCGCTGACCGCGGGTCCGGCGGTTTTGAAGGCCGCGGTCGCCGATGCGGAGCGTTCATTGGGCCAGGAGAGCCGTCGCCTGCATTACTTGAGCATTCCGCCGAGCGCGGCGCTCGCGGCGGTCCGGCTGCTCGGCGAGGCCGATATCGTGGATCGATCGCGCGTCATCATGGAAAAGCCCTTCGGCACGGATCTCGAGAGTGCCGTGCTGCTCAATGCCAAGCTGCACGAGGTGTTCCGCGAGGACCAAATTTTCCGCATCGATCATTTTCTCGGCAAAGAACCGGCGCAGAACATTCTGGCGTTCCGCTTCGCGAACGGCTTGTTCGAGCCGATCTGGAATCGCAATTTCGTCTCGCACGTGCAGATCGACGTTCCGGAAACCTTGGGGCTGGGGAAGCGCTCCGGCTTCTATGAGGCCACCGGCGCCTATCGGGATATGGTGGTCACGCACTTGTTTCAGATCTTGGGCTTCATGGCCATGGAACCGCCGACCGCGCTCGAGCCCGCGCCGATCAGCGAAGAGAAGAACAAAGTGTTTCGCAGCATGCTGCCGATCAAACCGGAAGACGTGGTGCGCGGCCAGTACATCGGCTATCGATCGGAAGAAGGGGTTGCGTCGGACTCGGATACCGAGACTTTCATCGCGCTCAAATGCACCATCGACAATTGGCGCTGGGCCGGGGTGCCGTTTTTTCTGCGCACCGGCAAACGTCTTGCCGAAGGGCAGCGAATCATTTCGATCGCCTTTCGCGAACCGCCCAAAAGCATGTTTCCCGCCGGCTCCGGAATCGGCGAGCAGGGGCCCGATCATCTGACCTTCGATCTGGCCGATGCGGCAAAATTGTCGCTTTCGTTCTACGGCAAGCGTCCGGGTCCCGGTATGCGGCTCGACAAGCTCAGCCTGCAATTCGCCATGCATAACACCGATCATATCGGCGATGTGCTGGAAGCCTATGAACGCTTGATCCTGGATGCGATGCGCGGCGATCGCACCCTCTTCACCACGGCCGACGGCATCGAACGGCTCTGGCAGGTCTCGTCCGCGCTGCTCGAAGCGCCGCCCCCGGTGCGCAGCTATGCCCCGGGGTCCTGGGGGCCCAATGCCATTCACCAACTCGTCGCGCCTTTCGCCTGGAGGCTGCCCTTCGAGCGTGTCTGGCGCGATCCTGACAAGACGGCGAGCTAAAACGCCGGCGGGTGGAACTTAAGCCTCGAATGCAAGGTCTTCCGGTGGCCTGCAAATTGCCCGCCTCGTGCCTTGCACCTTCGGAGTACGCAATGACTGATTTGGCTTCTCGGCGGCCGCCGGCGCGGACGATGATTCTCATCCTTGCCGGCTTGGCCGGCGCCGCCGCCTTCGCCGCCCCGCCCAAGGCTCCCGTCGCCGCGCCGCAAGCCCGCGCGGCGCTTAAACCTGTGCGCAGCATCGAGGGAGTCGCCGAATACCGCTTGGCGAATGGCTTGCAGGTGCTTCTCTATCCCGACCAATCGAGCAGCACGGTCAGCATCAACGTCACTTACAAGGTCGGCTCCCGTCATGAAAGCTATGGCGAGACCGGCATGGCGCATCTGCTCGAACACATGAATTTCAAGGGTACGCCGACGCATCCTAAAATCATGGATGAATTGAGCAGCCGCGGCGCGCGCGCCAATGCGACCACCGCCTACGATCGAACCAACTATTTTGAAACGCTGCCCGCGACTGCGGCCAATGTGGAATGGGCCTTAAGCATGGAAGCCGACCGCATGACGCACTCCTTGATTGCCCAGAAGGATCTCGACACGGAAATGACCGTGGTGCGCAACGAGTTCGAGGCGGGCGAGAACAGTCCCGCCAACGTGTTGCGCGAGCGCGTGCTGGAAACCGCCTATCTGTGGCACAACTACGGCCATCCGACCATTGGAGCGAGGGCGGATATCGAAGGAGTTCCCATCGAGCGGCTGCAGAAGTTCTATCACACCTATTATCAACCGGATAATGCGGCCCTGATCGTTACCGGCAAGTTCGATCCGCAGGCGACGCTCGCCTACATCGGGAAAGTATTCGGCGCCATACCGAAGCCGACGCGCATCCTGCCGAATCTCTATACGGCGGAGCCTCCACAGGATGGCATGCGGGAAGTCACGCTGCGCCGCGCGGGGAGCGAGCAACTGCTCGATGAGGCCTTTCACGTGCCCGCGGATGCGCACCCCGACAGTGTGTCGTTGAGCTTGCTGGCCTCGCTTCTCAATGAACGGCCGGCGGGTCTTCTTTACAGGCGTTTGGTGGAGACCAAGCTCGCGGTGTCCGCATCCGCTGACTTGGAAGCCATGTACGACCCGGGATTTTTGATGATTTCGGTGACGCTGCCCAAGGGCGGCGATGCCGGGGCGGTTCGCCGCGAGCTGGATGGCATCCTGCAAACCATTCGCAGCCAGGACTTCTCTCAGGAGGAACTCGAGCGTGTTCGCAATGATCAGTTCAACGGCTACGAGCGGCTCTTGAATTCATCGCCCGAAATGGCCAGCAATTTGAGCGAAAATGTCGCGGTCGGCGATTGGCGGCTGTTGTTCTGGGACCGCGATCTCTTGAAGAAAGTGACCGTTGCGGACGTCAAGCGCGTCGCCGATACCTATCTTATCGAATCAAACCTCACCGTCGGGACGTTCATTCCGGACGACAAGCCGCTGCGGGCGCTCATCACCCCCGCGCCCAAGCTCGACGCGCTGCTCGCCGGCTATGCCGGTCAGGCGGCGGTCGCCGCGGGCGAACATTTCGACGCGACACCAAAAAATCTCGAGGCACGCGTCAAGCGCGGCATGGCTGGGTCGATCAAGACCGCCTTTCTCGTGAAAAAAACCAAGGGCGGCCGGGTTAGCGGCCTCATCGATCTGCACTTCGGGAGCCTCGCGTCGCTGCAGAACAAGGCCGAGATCGGTCAGCTCACCGCAGCGCTGTTGATGCGCGGGACTCAGGCGCATACGCGCCAGCAGATCGAGGACGAACTCACCCGCCTGAAAACGACTTTGCGAATCAACGGCGGCGCATCCGGCGTGTCGGCCTCCTTCGAGACCCCCGAGGAGAATCTGAATCCGACTCTGCAGCTCATTGCCGAGCTGCTGCAAAAGCCGGCGTTTCCGGCCGCCGACCTGGATGAACTGAAGCGCGGAGCGTTGTCCCGCATCGAGACCTCGCGCACGGATCCGCAAGCCATTGCCAATCTGGCCCTGCGCCGCGCGCTTTCGCCCTATCCCCCCGGGGACTTCCGTTACGTTCCGACACCGGACGAGAGTGCCGCGGCCGTCAATGCGGTATCCCGCAGCGACATCGAGTCCTTCTATCGGCAATTCTACGGCGCGAGCAATGCCGAAGCGGCTTTGGTCGGCAATTTTGACGCCGCGGCGGCGACTCGGGAGCTCAGCGGCCTCTGCGGCGGCTGGAAGAGTCCGAGTCCGTTCGAGCGCGCCGTTGGGATATACAAGCCCACCGCGAGCGACACCCAGGTGTTTGCCACGCCGGACAAACCCAATGCCGTTTACTTGGTCGCCGGACTTCTGAAAATTCGCGACGACGATCCGCAATACCCGGCATTGGAAATCGGCAATGAGATTCTCGGCGGCGGCGTCATGAATTCGCGGCTTGCGACCCGCATCCGTCAGAAAGATGGTTTAAGTTACGGCGTGGGCTCGCAGGTGCATGCGGAAGCTCTCGACCCGGTCGGCTCCTTCGCGTTGTTCGCCATCAGCGCCCCGCAAAACACCGCCAAGGTCGAGAGCGATGCCAAGGAAGAAATGGCCAAAGTCATCGCCACGGGTTTCACGCCCGAGGAAGTGAGCGCGGCCAAGTCGGGTCTGTTGTCGGAAATGACCCTCAATCGCTCCAACGATGCGGCGCTCGCTCGGGATTTGGCGGCGCATTCATACCTCAACCGCGACTTTACCTGGGACGAGGGCTTCGAGAAGGCCATCGAAGCGGCCACGCCCGCTGCCATCCACAAGGCCATGCAGGATTTCCTGGATCCGCAGCACTTCGTGACCGTCAAAGCCGGCGACTTCAAATAGCCGGCGCGTGATCGGCACTCGGTCGGCGCCGTCGGTCGTAGGCTGCCTTGACAATTGTTGCCCAGGCATCTATATTGTTGCCGGGTGGGAATTCATGATGAACGACATCTACGATCCGAAGTCACTGGACGTTCAGACCAGCTTGGCGCCCCTGGTGGGCCAGGTGCGCATGGCGGTTCTCAAAGGCGTCGATCAAGAGTTTCTGCTGGACAAAGACTTGGCGGCGCTCGAAGTTACCGCGGCGCAGTTCGTGATCTTGGCGAATCTGCTCAAGGGTGAAGCGAAGTCGGCCTGCGAGTTGTGCCGATCGTTGGACTACGATCGCGGCGCCATGAGCCGCATGATCGATCGGCTCGAAAGCAAGAAATTGCTGCGCCGGGTCGCCCTTGCGCACACGCGGCGCGAACAGTCGCTCGAAGTGACGCCCGCGGGAAGGGCGGCCTTCCCCAAAATGCAGGCCTGTCTGGCGAAGGTGCTGAATCGGTTATTGAACGGGGTCACCAAGGCACAGGTGCGCGAAGTGGAACGGACCTTGAAACAAATGTTGGCGAACAGTTAGCGTTTTTTTGAATTGATAGTTGCCCAGGCATGTGTTGCAGAGGCATATGTTGCTGAGGCAGCGAAGACCAGGAGAAGGGTTATGAATGCGATATTGGAATCGGTGGCCGCGCGCGCGGCGAATGGCTGGCAGCGCGCCGGCGCGAAGTTCGACTTCGAGGTTTTTGCGATGCCGGGCGGCAGTGTGATGGCGCCCGCGCTGTGGATATATTCCCTGGTGAGCAGCGCGCTGAAGCGCCCGGAGCCCGATCCGAACGCTCGCGCCGCAGCTGACGTGGCCGTCGCGGCGAGCGCGACGGCGCCGCAGACGATACCCGGGTTGCGCTGTGATTGGTCGGGATGCCACTGCTCATGAGTGTCAGCGACTCGATCCTGTTCCTGATGATCGTCGCCGGCTTCGGGCTGGGGCTTGCCTACTTTGGAGGCGGATTTAGGAGCCGCCGCACGAAGCGCGGGGACTGAGCTAAGCGGTGGGGTGGCTGGTTCCCAGCCCGCGCCGTTCCGCCAACTGAGTGCAAGATCAACTTTTGTTGATGGATTTTGTCACCGCATGCTTGTCGTGGGCGGCCAAATAATTGGGATCGTGTCGGCGCCGCGGCCGCGCTTTCCGATATCTGGAGCGAATTTCTTCATGCATTTTTGGTATTGACTGCCCGCCTGGCCGGGCGGTCAATTCGACGTAAGTACTGGATTAATAAGGTACTAGAGTCAGTTGACAACAATTGCGGCCGGTGCATAATAGCTGCCAAAGCAGTAATTGCCGAGGCATTCAATGTCCAAGCAGCATTATCAAACATCCACGTACAAGGCGCAGATGAGCGTCGGCTACCTGGTGAAACGCGCCCATTCCCTGATGCTCGACATCATGGAGCCGGTGATCGAACAGCGCGGCTTCAGCTTCGTCCAGTACATCGTGATGTCATCGCTGCGCGACGGCATCGCGGTGAATCCGCAGGCGATCTGTGCGCAATATCGGCATGACAGCGGCGCGCTCACGCGGGTCATCGATCAGCTCGCCGAGCGCGGCCTGCTGGAGCGCGTGCGCCGCGATCGCGATCGGCGCAAGGTGGAATTGCAGCTGACCCCGGCCGGCCGCGAGACCATCGAATCGCTCATTCCCTTGGTGATAGACAAGCTCAACGAGGTGTTGGCCGATTTCACCAAGGCCGAGGTTCAGGAATTACTGCGCCTGCTGGTCAAGCTCAACACCACCCTGCAAGAGCATGTCGACCCGAGCATCGCGGCCAGCGAAGCGTGAAAGCCATGGCATTCAAGTACACCTTCCTGCTGTTGGGCCTCCTCATGAGCGGGTGCGTACTGCCGCCGAAGGAGTCCGCGCACCCGGCGGCGCTCGCCGCCACGCGCATCGGTTTGAGCGGCGCGGCCGCTGAGCCCGCCGCCGACGATTGGTGGAAATCCTTCGACGATCCGCAGCTCGATCGCTTGATGCGCGCGGGCCTGGCGGACAGCCCGACCCTGGCGCAGGCGCGCTCGCGCGTGGCGGACGCGCTGGCGCGTGCGCAAATCGCGCAATCCAAGTTGCTGCCGTCGGCAAACTTCGATGCGAGTGCGCTGTATCAGCGTGCGCCGGAGAACTACATCATTCCGCCGCCGCTGGCCGGACATACCTTTTGGATGGGCCAGGCGGGCGCGTCGCTTGGCTGGGACCTGGATTTCTTCGGCAGGCAGGCCGACGCGGTGCATCGCGCAGAAGCTTTGAGCCGCTCTGCGCAACTCGATGTAGAAAATGCCAAGCTCCTGCTCGGTACGGCGATCGCGCAAGCCTACGTCGAGTTGTATCGCGAAAACGCCCTGGCGGATATCGCCGAACGCTCCGCCGCGCAGCGCGAAAACATCGTCGCCATCACGCGCCGCCGCGTTGCCGCCGGCGTCGATACTCAGCTCGAACTTCGGCAAGCCGAAGGGCAGCTGCCGCAGGCGCATGTGGCACGCGATCAAGCGCAGGCGGCGGCGCAACTGGCGGTGCATGAGCTGGCTGCGCTGACGGGGCAGGGTGCCGATGGGTATGCATCGATCAAGCGCCCGGTCTTGAATCTCGATGCGGCCCTGCCGCTGCCGGCGGCGCTGCCCATCAATTTGCTCGCGCGCCGGCCGGACGTGCTGTCCGCGCGCCTGAGTGTTGCGGCCGCCGATGCGCAGCGCTTGTCGGATCGCGCCGCGTTTTATCCCGACATCAATTTGAAGGCGCTCGCCGGCATCGGCGCGTTTGGCCTCAACAACCTGCTGCAGTGGAGCGCGCGCGGCGTGGGCGTGGGTCCCTTGATCTCCCTGCCGCTGTTCGACGGCGGCCGCCTGCGCGCGCAATACAAGAGCAGCGAGGCGCAGTTGGACCAAGCCATCGAGGGCTACAACGACACCGTGCTGCGCGCCGTGCAGCAAACGGCGGATCAGCTTACCCTCATCGACGCCTTGGCGCGCGAGCGAGTGGAGCAGCAACAGACTTTGGCGGCCAACGAAGCGGCCTACAAACTTGCCGAGGAGCGCTATCGTGCGGGCCTGGCGAGCTATCTGGCCGTTCTCAACGCCGAAACCCAGGTGCTCACGGCACGCCAGACGATGGTCGACCTCGCGGCGAATCAAGCCGTCGCCCGGGTCACGCTGCTCAGCGCCATCGGCGGCAGCTTCGATGCGCGCTCCGCGGACGCAACCGCCGCCATCATCAAACCGAATTCCGCTCAAGTTTTGACACGGGTAATACCATGAACACCAATGAGTCCGTCGAGACCTCTCCTGCCGCTGCTGTTCCGGCCACGCCGCCGGCTGCCGCCGCCGCGCCGGCATCCCGCGCGCCAGCACCCAACCGCGCCCGCCGCTTAGGCCTGTTCGGCCTGGGGGCCGTTGTCTTGCTGGCTGCCTTGGGCTACGGCGGCTACTGGTTGTTTGACGGCCGCTATTTCGAAAGCACCGATGATGGCTACGTGAATGGCGATGTGGTGCAGGTGACGAGCGAAGTCCCCGGCACGGTGCTGGCGCTCAACGTGGATGACACCCAATTGGTCCAGGCCGGCCAACCGCTGCTGCAGCTCGATCCGGCGGATGCGAAGATCGCCGAGGAGAACGCCGAGGCGGACCTGGCGCGCGCGGTTCGCCAGGTGCGCGGCCTGTTCGCGCAGGGCCAGGAATTGCGGGCGCAGATCGCGCAACGCGAACAAGCCGAACGCACCGCGGACGAAGATTTGCAGCGCCGCGGCAGCTTGATCGCGGACGGCGCCATTTCCGCCGAAGAACTCTCGCACGCCCGCGATGCGGTCACCACAACCCGCGCCAATGTCGCCGCCGCGCGCGAGCAATTGAGCCAGACCGTGGCGCAGATCGACGGCACCACCATCGCAGATCATCCCCAGGTGCTGGCCGCGGCGGCCGCAGTGCGCAACGCCGCGCTTGCCCTGCATCGCACGCAGCTGACCGCGCCGGTGAGCGGCGTCATCGCCAAGCGTTCCGTCGAGGTCGGCCAGCGGGTCGCAGCGGGCGCGCCCTTGATGGCGGTCGTGCCGCTGGAAAACGTCTGGGTGGATGCGAACTTCAAGGAAGGGCAGCTCGAGCGCATGCGCGCCGGCCAGCCGGTCACGGTGCGCACGGATTTCTATGGCCATCAGGTCACCTATCACGGACATGTGGCCGGCATCGCCGCCGGCAGCGGCAATGCCTTTGCGCTGCTGCCCTCGCAGAACGCCTCCGGCAATTGGATCAAGATCGTGCAGCGTGTGCCGGTGCGCATCCTCTTGGACCCCGCCGAACTGAAGGCGCATCCGCTGCGCATCGGGCTCTCGACCACGGTGCGCGTCGACTTGCACAATACCTCGGGGCCGCTCATGTCGACCGCCGTGCGCAATGTGCCGCTGCCGAAGCAGGCGAGCGCCGGCGATGATCCGGGCGTCGCTACCCTGATCGCCGCCATCATTGCGGACAATGCCGGTCCGCATGCGGAAGAACGCGCGCGACTCAGCCGCAACAAGGCGGCCGACACGAAGGGTGCACTGATGTTGGCCGCGCGCCCGTGAGCGCAAGTGCTGCCGACGTCGCGGCGCCGCCGGCGCTGCTCGGCGGGCGCAAGGCCGTCACCGCGGTGGCGCTCGCGTTGGGGACGTTTATGCAGGTCCTCGATACCTCCATCGCGAATGTGTCCATACCCACCATCGCCGGCAACCTGGGCGTCAGCGTCGATCAAGGCACCTGGGTGATCACCTCGTTCGCCGTCGCCAACGGCGTGTCGGTGCCCCTGACCGGATGGCTCATGCAGCGCTTCGGCGTGGTCCGCACCTTCGTGATGTCGGTGGCGCTCTTCACCATCGCCTCCTTGTTATGCGGGCTCGCCTGGAGCCTGCCCTCGCTGATCGCGTTTCGCGTGCTGCAAGGTGCGGTTTCCGGACCCATGATTCCCGGCAGCCAGGCGTTGCTCATCAATGTGTTCGGCCCGGCCAAGCGCACCCTCGCCTTGACCATCTGGTCGATCACCACCTTGGTCGCGCCGATCGCCGGTCCCTTGCTCGGCGGCTATATTTCCGACAATTACGTCTGGCCGTGGATTTTCCTCATCAATGTGCCGGTCGGCGTGTTCTGCGCCTGGATGTGCTGGAACAATCTGAAATCGCAGGAAACCCCGACCCGCAAGATCCCGATCGATCGCATCGGTTTGACGCTGCTCTTCGTGTGGGTGGGCGCGTTGCAAATCATGCTCGACAAGGGCAAGGATCTGGACTGGTTCCATTCCGTGTTCATCGTTGCGCTGCTCATCGTCACGGTGGTGGGTTTTGCCGCCTGGCTGATCTGGGAGCTCACCGAGAAGCATCCGATCGTGGACTTGAGCCTGTTCAAATCGCGCAGCTTCGCGCTCGGCACGCTCGCCATGTGTTTAGGGTATGCGGTGTTTTTCGGCAACATCGTGCTCATGCCGCTGTGGCTGCAGAGCAATCTAGGCTACACCGCCACCTGGGCGGGCCTCGTGTCCGCGCCGAGCGGCATCACCGCCATCCTCACCTCGATGCTCATGGGGCAGCTCATGCGCCGTTTCGATCCGCGCATGATCGCGGCCAGTTCCTTCGCGCTGTTTGCATCCTCCTACTTCATGCGCGCGCAGCTCACCGCGGATTCGAGCTATTGGGTCTTCATGGCGCCGCAGTTGGTGCAAGGCCTGGCCATGGGCATGTTCTTCGTGGCCATGCTCGCCGTCTCATTCGACGGCTTGCCGTCGCAGAAAGTGCCTGCGGCTTCGGGCTTGTCGAATTTTATGCGCATCACGGCGGCGGGATTCGCCACCTCGCTCATCACGACTTTCTGGGACCGGCGCGAAGCGCTGCATCAATCGCAGCTCGCCGACGTGGTCACGCAATACTCGCCCGCCTATCAAGAAGTGCTCACCCGGATGCATCAGTTCGGGTTGACCGACCAACTGGCCGCCGGCGCCATGACCCAGACCATGATCGGCCAAAGTTATCTCTTATCCTCGCTCGACCTGTTCTATGCTTCGGCATGGCTCAGCGTGCTGATGATCCCCCTGTGCTTCTTGGTGCGGCGGCCCTCCGCCGGCGGGGCCGCGCCGGTGGCCGCCGAGTAGCGCGATGAACTTCGATTGGCGCGCGGGCTACCCGTCGGTCCGATTGCCGGTCTTCGCGCGCAACGTGGTGGCGACCTCTCATCCGCTGGCCGCTCAAGTCGGCCTGACGCTATTGCAGCGCGGCGGCAACGCGGTGGACGCGGCGGTCGGCGCGGCGGCGGCGATGACCATCCTGGAGCCATGCAGCAACGGCCTGGGCTCTGACGCCTTTTGCATTCTCTGGGACGGCCAGAAATTGCACGGTCTCAACGCCTCGGGCCGGGCGCCGGCGGCCTGGACGCCCGAGTATTTCCAGAAAAAATATGGCGTGGACGCCCGGCATCCGCCGATGCGCGGCTGGGATTCGGTCACCGTGCCCGGCGCGGTGGCCGCTTGGGTGCAACTGTCGCGTCGATTCGGAAAGCTGGGCTTTGCCGATCTGCTCGCCCCTGCGATCGAGATTGCCGAGCGCGGCTATGCGGTACCGGCGGTGGTGCAGGAGAAGTGGGCGGCGGCCGTGCCGGATCTCAAAGATCTTCCCGGCTTTGCGGAAACCTTTCTGCCGGGCGGCCGCGCACCCAAAGTGGGCGAGCGCTTCGCTTTCCCGGGCGCGGCCCGTGCGCTGACGAGAATTGCGGTGACGCAGGGCGCTGCCTTCTACGGCGGCGAAATCGCAGCGGCCGCGGCGGCGCATGCTGCGCAACACGGCGGCGCCATGCGCGTTTCCGACTTCGAGGCCTATTCGCCCGAGTGGGTCGAACCCATCGGCTTGGAGGTTTATGGCCATCGGCTGCACCAAATCCCACCCAACGGCCAGGGCATCGCGGCCCTCATTGCGCTCGGTATTCTGCAGCAGCTGGATGTGGCGGCGCATGCGGCGGATAGCGCCGCGGGCCTGCATCTGCAAATCGAGTCGATGAAACTGGGATTCGCCGACACTTATGCCCATGTCGCCGATCCGACCGCGATGCGCCGCACGGTGGAGGAGATGCTCGATCCTCAATATCTCAGGAGACGGGCCGCACTCATCGATCCGAAGCGAGCGCAAGTGTTCGGCGAGGGCCATGAGCGCAAGGGGGGCACCATCTATCTCACCGCGGCGGACGAGCGCGGCATGATGGTGAGCTTCATACAAAGCAACTACATGGGATTCGGCTCCGGAGTCGTGGTGCCGCAATGGGGGCTGTCGCTGCAAAATCGCGGTCACGCCTTTTCGCTCGATCCGGCGAGCGCCAACTGCGTGGCGCCGCGCAAGCGGCCGTTCCACACCATCATTCCAGGGTTTCTCACCAAGGACGGATTGCCGCAAATGAGCTTCGGCGTGATGGGCGCCAATATGCAGCCGCAGGGACACCTGCAGACCTTGGTACGCATGCTGGTGTACGCACAGCAGCCGCAGGCCGCCTGCGATGCGCCTCGCTGGCGCTTCAATGAAGGCCTGTCGATCAACGTCGAGGCAGCGATGCCGAGCGCGGCCATGCAGGAGCTGCGCGAATTGGGCCATCAAATCGAAGTCATCCGCGACAGCTACCAGGATTTCGGCGCCGGGCAGTTCATCTGGCGCTTGGGCGATCCGGCGGTCGAGGGCTACGTTGCGGCCAGCGATTCGCGGCGTGACGGGCAGGCGGCCGGATATTGATTCGAAGACTCGGCCTGGCCGCCGCGAAGCTGTACGCCAACCGAGGCCAGGGCCGGATGATTGCCGGCGTGTTACATCCCGGGCCGGGACGGAGCCCCGCACGTTGGGTTCGCTGAGCCAATCGAGTTAAAATCGCCGGCGCATTGAGCGGATCGGCTAGGAATCAACCCGGGGAGACACCAATGAAAACTCATTACTCACGGCATTTCATCATCGCCTGCATTTGCTTTTCAGCGGTCCTGGGCTCGAAAACGGCCGCTGCGGCCGCACCTTGCAGCCTGTTGACATCGGCCCAGGTCAGCGCCGCGGTGGGAGTGAGCGTCGGTGCGGCACAACCGATCGCCACCACGGGTTGCTCATGGTCCGGCCCGCACATGATCGTCACACTGTCGCTTTGGGATGGAAGCAAGTGGAACCAAATGAAAGCACCGCTGCCCGGCGCGAGCCGAACGCCGGCATCGGGTCTCGGCGAAGATGCTTTCTATACGACGCTCGGGCAGTTCGTTACGCTGAACGTAAAGAAGGGAAGCACGGCTTATCTGATCAAGGTTTACGGTCCCAATGTGACGGACCAGATGTCCATGGAAAAGACCCTGGCCGGCAACATGTTGGCGAATTTATAAGGCCTGTGGCCGGCAGCGCATCACCGCGCCGCGGCGACGATCGCGTTTCGCGATGGCACAGGAATGCGGACTTCGGTCGCATTTTGAGCCGACATTTGCACTGCAAGACACGCAGAGCGTGACCGGGTACTCAAACGCTTCAATTTAAGGGGTTTACTGTCTTGTTTAAAGCCTGAGGGTGCTATTCCTATGCTGCTCAAGACACGACCGACCCCCAAGATCCCCGAAGCACGGCCCTCGAGTCCCGCGGACCACAGAAAACCTGTCAAAAAGCAGGCCTGGCATTCTGTGTCGATCATTCGAGGGCGCCACGCCTGCGCGGCGGTCGTTGCTCTCAATGGGCACAAATGGCTGTCCGCGGAAGCTCCGCAGTTGCCCATCGAGGGTTGCGACGCCAAGCACTGCGAATGCCGTTATCGGCATCATGCCGATCGTCGCTCGGCCGACCGCAGAGAAACCACCGGGCTGGTCTCCGCGCCGCCGAAGCACGGTGAACGACGCATCGGACGATTCGACAGACGCAAAAAAGAACCCTAGCCGCGCCGATCACACCCTCCAGCGGACGCACTCAGCCGGTTTCTTGAGATCGGCGCATGCGCGCGTCGCGACGGCGATTCTTATGCCGGAGCAGTCCTTCTTTCCCAGTAGGATTCGACCACGAGGATGTCGTTGATGAGGCTTTGGCGGCAGATCTCGCCCTCATCCCCGTATTCGCGCCACAGCCGTTGACTGAACCAGATGTTGAGCCAACCTCGGATTGTCACGAGTTTGTCACGTGGCCCGTTCCACGGTGCCGCGTGCTGCAGCATGCTCACGATCCCGATCGCTTCCTGCAGCGCGAGATCGTTTTTCGCAGGCCCGATTGCAATCACTTCGCGGAGCTGATCACAGAGCGCTTTGACCTCTGCGAATTGCATATTTCCGGGACCTCCTGCCAAACCGCAACAACTGCGAGTGTGTCGCACTCCCTTCTAGATTAAACCCAATCGCGGATCAATAAGTTCCCGTCATTAAAGAAGAGGGACGCCACAACGCACAGGTTGGTCCGGACCTTGCCGGCGGAGTTGAGCGCAATAGACCAATTACTGTTCGGTCGGTCAAACATCGGCCTTTAAATAATCGGCGCGGTGAACTGTGCCCGATGCCATCACCTCGTGAAATTTGTCGACGCGAGTTCATGCTGGGTGGCGCGTAGAAGCTTCAGTAGTCGCCGGCAGGGGACCTTTGCACGGTCGGCGCCGACGCCTGGCAGCGATGTCTCCGAAAAATCCTCCCCGTGCTTGGTAGCACATTACCTTGTGGGTGGTCTCAACTCTGTTCGGCAGAGCACGCGCGTTGACCGACAGATCGCTATACGTATAGGTACGTACTTCTATGCTCACCCTGCTAGCGCTAAAATCGGCCTGTCCCTTGTCCGGGCCATTGTTTATTACCCAAACCCTCGAGAAAATTCTGGCGGGCAGGGCGGATGCCGCGCTCATTGTTAATGAGTGGGGAATGGTGCTGTGCGCCACCCGTGAGGCCTGTCAGCTGCTCAAATACGAAGCGGGCGAACTCAATGGCCAGATGGTCGAATTACTCATCCCCGATCGACATCGCCTTACGCACATTGGGCATCGACTGCGATTTACGGATGACCGGCGTTTGCGGCCGATGGGAGCGGGTCTCAAGTTGTTTGCTCTATGCAAGGACGGTTCAGAAATTCCCGCTGATGTCAGCTTAAATCCGCTGCAGTTGGGATTGGAAAATCTTAATATCGTAACGATTCAAGTGCGCGAGTAGATTTTGCTCATCAAGTGATTACGGCAGGCGATTGCCGCCTGGTGATTGCGTTCGCCTCTTGCTGGGATCGAAAGAACTCAAATATTGGCCCACGCTTCAATTGAGGTTTGCTTCGTGCATAATGCAATGGCCATGCTGAGCCGCTTGCCTCGAAGCTACTTTGCTCGATATTTCGATATCGGTGGCCTCGGGATTCTCGTTAATTGCGCAGTGCTCGCCATCGCACTGACCTTGCCGGCCGTGGCGCGCGAGAAGATCGACTTGTCCAATCCTCTGGCAGGGAATCCGGCTGCTATCAGGGATGGCGCCTCGCTGTTTCGCGTCAACTGCTCAATTTGCCACGGGATGAATGCGGGAGGCGGCAGCAGAGGACCGGATCTGAGCGCCAATAATTGGCGTCACGGTTCGGGTGATGCTGAAATATTCAAGACAATCACTCACGGCGTTTCCGGAACGGAGATGCCCGCGAATGACCTGGAAGATTCCGAGGTGTGGTCCATCATTGCCTACCTGCGCTCTCTCGCTCCAATCGCTCACGTGGCCCAAGGCAATAGCGTCAATGGCGCCAAACTTTTCTTCGACGCTCAAGGCTGCGCGAAATGCCATATGGTCAAAGGGCGTGGTGGCGTGCTGGGGCCCGACCTGTCCAGGGTAGGCGCATCACGGTCAACCGCTTATCTGGTCGAATCGATCCGTGAGCCGAGCAGGGACTTGAGCGTCGGGGGACTCGATCCGAATGATCACTACGGCCTTCCGATGGTGTATGACACGGTGAGCGTAATCACCCGGGAGGGGGCGAGAATTTCTGGTATTGTCAAGAACGAGGACACCTTCTCGATCCAAATGATGGATACGGAGCAGAGTATAAGAATGTTCCTCAAAAGCGATCTCCAGCAAGTAATCCACGAGCCCAAATCCATCATGCCACCCTATTCAAAGACGATGCTGGGCGAATCGGATCTGCGGGATCTGATCGCCTACCTTGAAACCTTGCGCTGACGCGGTCGCGCATGTTGCAAATGAGACTTGCCATTCTGTTGGGGCTCACTCTTAGCGCCTCGATGAGCGCGCGTTCGCAGGTCACTTATGATCGACTATTGCATGCGGTCGACGAACCACAAAACTGGCTGACCTATTCGGGCCGCTATGCGGGCTGGCGCTACAGCACATTGGACCAAATCAACACTGACACTGCGCCACACCTTGATTTGCAGTGGGCTTTCCAAGTCGCTGATCTGGGTCAGTTCGAAACGAGCATCATCGCGGTGGATGGGGTGCTGTACGGAACCGGTCAAAATAATCGCGCGTTTGCACTGGATGCGCGCACCGGGCGGCCCATCTGGCGCTATCAAAGGTCTCTGCCCGACAAACTTGCGGCGTGCTGCGGCATGGTGAATCGTGGTTTTGCGGTGCTCGGCGACAAGTTGTTCATGGCTACCTTGGATGCGCATTTGCTCGCGTTAGACACCAAGACGGGAAACCTCGTTTGGGACGCGAAAGTCGCCGACCATAAGTTGGGTTATACGTTGACGGTGGCGCCGCTCGCGCTCAAGAACGAAGTTATCATCGGATCATCAGGCGGGGAGTATGGGGCGCGTGGTTTCATCGATGCCTACGACGCAACAACTGGTCGTCGATTGTGGCGCTTCGACACTGTTCCTGGCCCGAGCCAGCCAGGTCATGAAACTTGGTCTGGTGACTCGTGGAAGAACGGCGGAGCGCCTGCATGGCTGACCGGGTCCTACGATCCTCAGCTGAACTTGATTTATTGGCCGACAGGCAATCCTTCACCTGACTTTGATGGAAGGAGTCGTCGCGGCGACAATCTCTATAGCAATTCCATGCTGGCGCTCGACCCGGATACAGGAAAGCTTAGATGGCACTTTCAATTCACCCCGCACGATGTGCATGACTACGATGCCACCGAGATTCCCGTGTTGCTGGATGCCGACTGGCTGGGCAAACCGCGCAAACTATTGATCCAGGCTAATCGCAACGGATTTCTCTACGTCCTCGATCGGGAAAACGGCGAATTTCTCTCCGCCAGGCCCTTCGGTAAAGTTACCTGGGCGAAAGCAATCGGTCCGGACGGCAGGCCTCAGTATCTGGCGGCCGAGCCGAATGGCGCAGGGACTGTGGTATGTCCCGGCGCCCTGGGCCTGACCAACTGGTATTCGCCGTCCTATAGTCCGAAAACGGAGCTACTCTATGTGGCCACCACCACGGAGTGCGATGTCTTCACATCGGCGCAGCAGCGCTTTCGCACCGGTCACGATTATGAAGGCAGCCTCGCAGTGCCGGCCGATCCGAAGCAAACGCCGAGCGGAGCACTGGTCGCCCTTGACCGCTTTACCGGCGAGCAGAAATGGGAATTCAAGTATTTTAGCAGCCCCAATGGAGGCGCACTGGCCACCGCGGGCGGTATCGTGTTCGCGGGGGACTCGAGCGGTAATTTCATTGCCCTGGACGCGCTCACCGGCAAAGACCTGTGGCATGTGCAGTTGGGAGCTGCCATCTATTCCGCGGCGGTCACCTATCGGCTGAACGACATGCAATACGTGGTCATCCCTTCGGGTTCAGCGCTGTTTGCCTTCGCCATCCCCCAGCCTGGACGTTCGCAGACGAGACCCTGAACAACATGTTGCAAATCCCCAGCGCGCGCCCAAGTCTACTGGCAACCTGCGTCGCTGCGCTTTTCCTTTCTCCCGCCCACGGCACGGAAACTCACCTGTCGCCGTGGCAGAAATCGATATCGGCGCTTCCTATCGTGCAGCGAATCAAGGTTCCCGTGGGGCCGGGTTGGCTTGAGACTGGTTTTGGTTCTGTTTGGGTAACGAAGATCGACAGCGGCACCGTGTTACGGATCGATCCGCCTACCGGCCGCATCATTGCACAAATTCGGGTCGGCTCGCACCCTGACCTCGCCATCGGGATCGGAATGAACTCTGTCTGGATTGCCGATACAAAAGATCGAACCATCACGCAAATTGATCCAATGACGAACAAGGTAGTGGGCACCATTCCGGCGGAAATTACCGATGAAACTGAAGGGTCGATCGCCATTGGTGCCGGCAGCCTGTGGGTGCTTACAAACGAAAATGGCACGGATTCCGGAACATTGTCACGTCTTGATCCGCAGAGCGGAAAGGTCATTGCCAATATTGCGGTGAAGCCCAAATCGCATGCAGCGATCTTCGCTTTCGGATCGGTTTGGGTCACCAGCACCGGCGGCGGTTCGGTTGCCCGCGTCGATCCGCACACCAACGCAATGATCGCCGATATTCCGGTGCGTGCGGCACCACGTTTTATGGCGGCAAGTGCCGACGGTCTTTGGGTATTGAGTCAGGGGGATGGAAGTCTTGCGCGCATTGACCCGCTGACAAATCGCGTGATTGCAACCATTGAGATCGGGGTACCAGGGGAGGGCGGTGACCTCTGCATTGGAGAGGGCTATGTCTGGGTTAGCGCGGAAGGCGTTCCGTTATCTCAGATCGACCCAAGAACCAACAAACTAATTCGCCAATATGTCGGCGGAGAAAAAGACGACACACTCAGGGTGGATTTCGGTTCCGCGTGGATTATCGATGAACTGAAAGGTCAAGTATGGCAGGTCAATTTGAAGATGCTGGAGAAGAATTCCCGTTGATTTTGCAATTATCGGCGACGGAAGGAGTCGCCTCGATACCAGAAATAAATCGGGGTACCGTCTTTGCGGGCAGTTTTGGCGGTGCGGCGAGACCGCGACCGACTACAGTGGAAATGCTTGCTGGCTTTTTGCGCTTAGTAGTCACCCGCCGAGGAGCTTGTGGAGTTTAATTCGAATATTGTGGGGCGGATTGAGGTGATCGAGGAGTTTCATCAGCCATGAGCAAACGGGTCGCGTTGATTGTGGGCGCGGGGCCGGGCATTAGCGCGGCGTTTGGCGAGGCATTGCTGGCGGACGGTTATCAAGTGGCGCTGGCGTCGCGCAATCTCGAGAGATTAAAGCCCTTGGCGGCCAAGATGCAGGCGACCGCGTTTGCGGCCGATGCGTCCTCGTCCCCGAGTTTGGTGCAGTTGTTCAAGGACGTGGATCGCTCACTGGGAGAGCCGGAGGTCGTGCTCTTCAACCCCAGTGCCCGAGTTCGTGGCGAATTGCTCGCGCTGAACATAGGGGAGGCTGCAGCTTCGATTCAGACCACGGCCATTGGCGCGTTGGTGACTGCGCAGGAGGCGGCCAGGCGAATGTTGCCCAAGGGCCGGGGAAGCATTTTCTTTACGGGCGCCACGGCCGCGGTCAAGGGATTTGCGCGATCGACGGTATTTGCGATGGGCAAGTTCGCGGTGCGGGGTCTGGCGCAGAGTCTCGCGCGGGAGCTGGGTCCGCAGGGAATCCATGTGGTGCACTTTGTCATCGACGGCGGTGTGGTTCAGGGGAGTGAAGATCTTGGCGTTTTGTCGCCGCGGGCGATCGCGCGCTCCTATATGGGTGCGCTGGGGCAACCGAAGGGAGCGTGGAGTTGGGAATTGGAATTGCGCAGTCACACGGAGCCATTTTGAGGCTAGGCGTCCGATTGCGACCATGCAATGAGGAACGCCTGCGGGGCAGAACGCGAAGCCGAGGACCGCTTCGTCATCGGCCTGGACGGATAGGAGGCGTGGTAGCCTACGGATAAATTAATCGAACGAGGAGTCAACCGCGTGACAGCCGACAGACTGACCCCAGGGCGGCACATGAACCCTCCTTTCCCGAATCTGCAACGGACCGGCAGGCGCGGTCACGGTTGGGCCGTGCGTATCATCGGCGTTGGGTTGTCGTTTCTGGTGGGAGCTGCGATGGCAGGATCTGCCGATGCGCCGATCGGGCGGTCGACGACCACGCAACTGCAGCGCATCGTCGACAAGGCGAGCGCCGAGAGCGGTGCGGTCGGCGGCCAGGTGTCGGTGATCGTCGGCGCGCAGCACGCCGATTTCGTGTTCGGCAGCGCGAATGCGGAACTTAATCTGCCGATGACCTCCGATACGGTCATCCAGATCGGTTCGACCACCAAGGTGTTCAACGCGGCGCTCGTCATGACACTCCTTGAGCAGCACCGGCTGGATCTCGACGTTCCCATCGTCCAGTATATGCCGCGCTTTCACGTCGCCGACCCGAAGGCTCGCGGGGCGATTACCTTGCGCCAGCTGCTATCGATGAGTTCGGGCCTCGACAATGGACCGTACACGCAGTTTTCGAATGGCGACGAGGCGCTGGCCTCGTATGTCGATTCCTTGCGGACGCTGCCGCAGATCTTTGCACCGGGGAAGGGGTTTGGGTATTCGAACGCCGGCATGTCGATCGCCGGCCGCGTTGCCGAAGTCCTCACGGGCGAGACCTGGGATGCGCTGCTGCGCGCCCGGATCCTCGAGCCGGCGGGCCTCTTGCACACCGTCACTTTGGCGGAGGACCTGCCTTTTCAGCGCGTCTCGGTGGGTCATCTACCAGGCAAGGACGGACATCCTCCGACTGTCGTGCGGCCCTGGTACATCACCCGTGCGCAGGGGCCCGCCGGGTCGACGCTGGCGGCGACTGCGCACGACGTGGCCGAGTTCGGCGCGCTGTTCGTCAACGATGGCGTCGCGAGCAATGGCCACCGAGTACTATCGCACGCGAGCATTGCGACGATGATGACACCGACAACGCCCTCACCGGGCGGTGATTTCGTTGCGTGGGGCGTTGGCCCGAGTCTGATGCGCTGGGGCCGCACGGATGTGTGGTGGCACCCGGGCGGTAACCAGAGCGGTGTTTCCCTGCTCCTGTGGATTCCCGAACAGCACGCTGTTTTGGCCGCGCTCATCAATACGCCGGCGGCGGGAGCGAAGTTCTTCAAGTTCCTGCGGGGATCATTTGCCCAAGCGGTATTCGGCATCCGCGCGGCCGACGCCGCACCTCCTGCGGTGGCGGTTGCGGTCTCGAACCCACAGCGGTTCGTCGGCACCTACGTGCACACCGGCGCTCGTTACCAAGTCTCGCAGTCCGACACGACGCTTCACTTCCAGATGACGATGCGCTACGAGGGCGCGCTCGAGGACGAACCACCCGCCGCGGAGGAGGAAGGGGATCTGGTCGCGCTCGGGGGCGACCGCTTCCTGTTGGCATTGCCCGATGGCGACTTCGAAAGCGTCAGCTTTTTCGGGTCGACGAAACAGGGGCGCGCGGAGAATCTCGTTGCGCCCTACTTCGCGGCGCGACGCGTTTCCTGGTGATTTGTCCTCACCGGAGCGAGGTCGAGCGCGCTAATGCCCCAACGATGGAGTCGCGGGCCGAGTGGTCGCGGGCGCTGGCAGGCGTAATTTTCGCAGGGCGAGATGTTTCGCGAGCCAGTCGATGCGATCCTTTGAGGCCTGCGGATCGTTCAAATCGTGCGCTGAATCGTAAAATAAAACGGTCTTCGGTTCTGGCGCAGCGGTTGCATAGTGCTCCATGGACTGCCTGTCAAAATATTGTTCGAAATTTGCAAACTGCAGGAGCAGGGGGATTCTGGCGAAGCGGACGTAGTTGATGGCATTGAGATCTTCGACGGCTTTTAGATACGTTTCAAGCTGGCCCTTTGGCAGACCGGCGCGCAACTCGGCAATTTGCAGATTGTTACTTCGCTGCAGCATATCCGCCTCTTCCGCAACACCGGCCATTAATCCAGCGGCCTTTATGCGTGGATCGACGGCAGCCAGGATTGCACCCCATTGCGCACCAAAACTATGTCCGACGTAGCCAATACGGTTTGGATCAACATCGGTGCGAGTCACGAGCAGATCAATGGCCCTGCGCATCTCGATGACGGTGTTTATTCGTGTCTTGCGATCTAGATCTGGATGCTCAAAGTCGTCGATTGCGGAATAGGCTGGTCGCGGGCGTTCCCAGCGGTAATCTGGAAGCAGCGAAATCACGCCCGCGCAAGCATAAGCCTTGGCCTCTGGAATGAACTCGCCTCGTGTGCCGTTTCCCCAATGTCCGAAGACTATCGCGGCGAAGGGGCCCTTGCCTCTTGGTACGATCTCATAGGCCGCAACCATTCCACCAGAAGGGCTGGCGTAAGCGATGTCGTGGATCACGCCGCAGTTGAAATCCTTCAGAGCCTTGTCGTGAATATCCAGAGGTGAGTGCGAGTCATAGTCAAAGAGATGCGCCAATTTACCTGGGATCTGCTCCGCCGGCGCCGCTGAGGAGACGATCGAGAAATCAAGGAGTAAGAGCGCAGTGAGCAATCGCCATGGTTTCATAGTCGGCCTCGAGATCGCGATCGATGGAGTTCAGATTGGAGCTTCTAACTGTGCTTCGCCACCACTCTACCTTGAGCCGCGAAACGGTGTGGGCTTTGCCGTCGCGAGTCGATTTGCGTTAATGTTATAACGCGTTATAATAACTTGCATGAAACTGCAGCTGCGGCGGATCGGCAATTCGTTGGGTGTGATCGTGCCTAAAAAAACCCTGCAGAATTGGGGGGTGAGTGAAGGCGACCACTTGAACTTGAGCGAGACTGGTATTCGCCCCCACCCAAAATCCGGGTCGTCACACGAAGCGCTCGATGAACTCAAGCGGTTGCTGGCGTTTGAGGTTGCCTCGCGCTTCACGCCGAATCTGATTCGCGCCCAGGGTCTCGCAAATTTAAGTCGGTGGAGAAAAAGCGGAGTCTGGGGACACGCTTACGCGGAATGGTGGGAGATACTGGAAAGCGGAAGCGACGGCGAGCTGTTTGCCGCCATGCTGGGACGGGACGAGAATTCCAACAGATTGCGCCAGTCTCCCCCTTATGTCGGACTGTTGCCGCGCGAGGTCGTCACGAGGCTTAATGAAGAAGCAACAGGTTGATCATATCCTGCGCGCGGCGGGGGAACTGACCGGGGAGAAGCAATTCGTCATCATCGGCAGTCAGTCCCTGCACGGCAAGTATCCCGATGTGGCCGACGACATACTTCGATCGTTTGAAGTGGATCTGATCGCCAAGAAACACCCGAACCGAAGTGAGTGGCTCAATTTTATCGGCCAGGATTCGCGCTTCCATGAAACGCACGGGTATTACGCCGATCCGGTCGACGAGAATACCGCGACTTTACCCAAAGGCTGGAAAGCTCGCTTGGTCAATTTGCCCCCGGGCGATACCCTGGGTGTGAGCGGGTTGTGCTTGGATCCCCATGATCTCGCGATAGCGAAGTACGTTGCATGGCGCGAGAAGGACATGGTGTTCACGCGCGCGCTGGCGGCGCGCGGATTGGTGCAAAAGACGCAGTTATTGGCGCTGCTGGAGAGGACGCCAATCGATAAGGGGACACGCGAGCGGATCAAAGGGTTTATTGACAATGATTTCGAGTCGCGATGATGAAATGCACACACGCGGTGGGACATCCGTCACAGTTAATCCATCGACGCTGGATAAATAAATCTATATATGTAGACTTATGGCATGGATAGAACTCGCCGCAGTTCCGCGCATACGCTCGCACTAATCGCTGCACTCGCCAAGCGTCCGCAGGCGTGGCAGTACGGTTACGAGTTGTCGCAACAGACGGCGCTAAAGTCCGGAACGCTCTACCCGATCCTCATGCGGCTTTGCGACCGCGGGTTGTTGGAATCAAAATGGCAGCCCTCGCCGCAGCGCGGACGGCCGCCGCGCCACATGTATCGGTTGACCAGCTCAGGAGCCGCGTTTGCCCGAAATGAGCTTCGACGCGATCGCACGGAAAAAACGCGGGCGCAGCCCGCCTGGCGGTACGCATGAATGCTCTTCACGCAGTGGCTCGCGGGGTGACTCGTGGCTTGGTGAAGCATGCGGCCGCGATTTCGCCCGCGGCGCGTGCCGAATGGGCCCAGGCCATGCTCAACGAAATGGAATATATGTCTCCCGATCTATCGGCCGTTGGCTGGTCGCTCGGGTGCCTATGGGTTTGTTATTCTGAAAGGATGTGCGCCATGTTCCGATCATTGGAATCCCTTCCGCGCAGCCTCGTGATCCTCGAGATGGTGGTGTGTTTCCTGCCGCTCACCGTGCTTTTTTCAGCGGTGCTGCAAAGGGGGCTTCACGGCGGATTCGACCGCGGGGAGGCTGTGCTCTACATCTCCGCCAGTATGCTGGGACCGCTGGGTTTCGCGGCGGCGCTTCGATCGATATTCTCGAAGTCCGCCGCAGTGAGCCGCGCAGCCATCGTCGCGCTTTGCGTGCTCGCCGCATGGACCCTCGCGGTCTATTCTTTGCAAATGTTAACGTTCGGCCAGAGCCGTTTGTCAGACTGGTGGCGCGAGTTCGTCCTCATCGCCGTATTGCCGGTGCTCGCCGTGCTGCACCTGGCCTTCATCAACCGCAGGCGCTATTCACTCGCCGAGTGAGGGTTCTGACCTCGCCACCTTCACGCGCCGACGTACACCCATGATTTCACGCCGGATTTCAGGGTTACCAGAACGCGGGTGTACTCGGCCACCTCGTATCGATCCGCCGCGGCGAGTTCCTCCGCGGTGATTTCAAATACCACGCCACGCACCTCATCCCCGTCTTTGCTGCGCCGGGCGATCATGTGCTGCGATTTGCCGCTCAATGCCACGACCGCAGGATCGTGGATAGTGATCGGCATGAGCGTGTAGCCGGGCAGGGAGTCCGCGCGGCCCGCAAGCAGCCGTCCGAAGTTAGCCATCTGCACCGCACTGTCGCGCAGTGTTCCATAAGAAAATAGCAGTACCGCATCCTGCTTGGGCTTCTTCATGGCGTGCTCTTCATTGCCGCTCGCGACCGCCATTGATTTTGCCGGCACGGCCATGGTGAGATCCTTTCGCCCCTCGGGCTACTTTTTCAGCTGAAAGCGCACCGCCAAGGGATAGCAAGAATTCACCGGCCGGCCGTCTTCAGTTGCCGCACGATAGTGCCCGGATCCGGCTCGCGCCAATCGAAGTGCCGCACCGTCGAGCCGTGCTATGCCGCTGCCTCTCAAAGTGGTCGGCTCGGAGGTCAATCGGCCTCTGGTGTCGACACAGACTTGAACGGTGCTCAAACCCTCTTCCCCCAATCGAATCGAAGGCGGCGGATAGAAGTCGGCCGTTTCTGGAAAGCCGGCACCAGGGCCTCCCGCCGTTCGCTCAACGGTTCGAGGCGGCGCGTCTGACAAAGGCGGCAAAATGACTTCACGGGGTTTGTCGGAAACGTCGACTGTCAGGTCGTTCGCAAAATTTAGCCGGGTTGGCGGATCGACGTCCGCTTTCGGTACTTGAATGGTCCATTTGATCTCCGACGCCGAAATTGCGAAAGGAACCTTTTTGGCCGGTTCGGATTTCACAGGTTGGTTCTGTAGGTCGTCCGGAGCCTTGGCGCCATGCATGGTGCCAAGGCTCGTGATCAGCCCATAAAAAAGCGCCGCATGAAGTCCCGCGATCAGAAACAGCGTGGCGGAACGAAGGGAAAAGTAGCCAAAATTCCGATCGACCAGCGCTGCGAATTCGTTCGCGGGCGCCGGCACGGCCGCGGTTACAGCCTTTCGCGGGTAGTCATTCGCAATCACCAGGCTCGCCCAACAACAACCCGCCGCAAAGCGCAGTCTCGACAACGCACCGACTCGAGACTCCAAATCGGCGAGCCACTCTTCTTCCAGCCTCGAGGAAACCAGTTCCGGTGCGCGTTGCGCAGCTTGATGGATCAACCAATGACTTGCGCCGCTCGAATTCGGGCGCGTTGACTGCTCGTTACGCTGGCTCATGCGAGTACTCCTCGATTGAAGCTTGCGAACACCCCACCGGCACATCTTAAACCCACTGAAGTCAGCCGATACAGCCGACGGCGCGGCCTTCCGGCCCTCGAGGGATCAATCAATTCCCACCGGCTGACAAGCCAACCCGCAGATTCGAGCCGCAGAAGGATGGGATACAAGGTTCCCGATGCAATATGGCAGAGCCGGTGCAAGTCCGCGCCCGACACTTGCACCGTCGGGTTTTCCAAGAGGGCTTCCAATACCCGCAGCGTCTGCAGCGACATCCGCACGCGATTGTCTTGCGTACCCATAGTAGTAACTCTACATAGGGTATAAGATAAAAGCAAGTCGCCGCGGAGCCTTCAGGCGCAGGCGCAGCGACCTGGTTTTATGTCAAGCAACCCGGTGTCAGACGTAAGGAGAAACTCATGGCCATCACAGCAGGCAGCAGCACCGGAGACTCCTATTCCCAAATCAATATGACTCCCTTGATTGATGTCATGTTGGTGTTGTTGATAATTTTTATCATCACGCTCCCGGCCCAGACGCACGCCATCAAGATCGACAATCCTTTGCCGAGCCCTGCCAAGCCGCCGCCGACGGACGTGATCGATTTGCAAATCGATTTCGATGGCACGATCTTGTGGAATCGAGCGGTCGTCGACCGTGCGACGCTGCAGCGCTACGTCGGCGCGCAGGCGCAGAAGTCACCGCAACCCGAAGTGCATATCGCCGTAGACAAACTCGCGAATTATCAAATCGTGGCGCAGACGCTGGCGGATTTGCAGCTTCGCGGCTTGCGAAAAATCGGCTTCGTCAATGACGATTTGAATTGACCGGCTAGACAGCGCTTAAGGTTACGTAGTATCCGTCCGGGTCGCGCAGCGAGAATTCCTGGGTCGTGGTGCTGGGATTCACATGAGGTTCCTCGTCCAGTTCTGAGACGAGCGCGCGAGCCCTTTGGAGCGCCTCATTGAAGTCATCGACCCGAAAAAACAACAGCAGGCCGTTGCCAGGCGATGCCTCATGAGGGCTCATCAAAGACGGATGCTCGTGCGCGCCCCATTGGTGCAGGCATAGCAAGACCGTCCCGTCGGAGTCGCAAATCTGTCCCCAGTCGTCATGAGCCGGTGCTGTTGCTTGCTGCCCGAGGAGCGTTTGATACCATTTGAAGCTACGGGAAACGTCTTTGACGCCAACGATCGTCCATACGCGTTTCATTGTCCCTCCGGCCGCCTCAATAGAGTGTGAACAACCGCCCGAGCAGGGTAATCAGCGAGGCTTCCAAGAGCAAGCCGTGCGCCATGCTCCTGGCGCTTTCGCCGTCAGCGAGCGGATCGCGCGCGTCATGTGCGCTTGATCGGCGTAGCCGTGCAGCGAGGCCAAGTCGGCGAGCGAAGTCTCTGTGCCGATGATTTGCGCCCATGTCTTACGCGTGCGCGCATCGGCTCGAAAACGGACCGGCGTGGCGCCATAGGTCCGCTTGAAACCGCGCGACAGCGTTTCGCGGCGCAGGCCGCGTTCCGCGGCCCAAACACCGAGATCATCAACGCGTCCGTGAGCGAGATCCCACGCCAGCCGGTCCTCCCAATCGACCAGGCTCGGCTTTCGAATGGACACGCACTCTGCAAGATAGTCGAGCACATCCTGGCGACCCTGCTGCGCCGCTCGCAACAGGCAACTCAGGTTCTGTACCGTTCCGAACCATCCGATTGAGCCGCTCTGAAGGCCGAGAGGCAGGTTAACGACTCGCGCGCCGGCCGGTCCCACCCGGTTGAAATGGGCTTGAAACGGTGGGTGGTAAATGACGTCGCCTTCCACGACCTGGAGCCGGCCACTGTCGCTGAATTCCACGTAGCTGCCGCCCAGAACGATTGCGAGATAGCCAAATGAATGCAGGTGGTAAGGAATTGCGGTGCGCGCTTCGATCAATTCCCGGGTCTGACAGGGCTGCATTGCTAAGATCGCCGAGACGTTAGGCTCAACTCTGGCGAATAAAGACTACGGTGCACGGCCGCCGCCGCGGCGCATCTCGAAACGTTGGTCATGCAGCGGGACTGGTCATTTTGTCTTGCGTCTTGGTGTCGAAGTCGCCCGCGTCATGACGTTCGTGAAGCTGCTCTGATAGATCGCCGAATGTGCGGTTGACCTTGCGGCCGCGTTGCACGGCGGGACGCTTGGCGATTGCATCGCTCCAGCGCTGCACATTGAGGTAGCTTTGCACCTGCAGGAATTCTCCCGACGAGTAAAGCAAACCCTTCGCCAGAGCGCCATACCACGGCCAAACCGCGATATCCGCGATGGTATAGACGGAACCGGCGAGATATTCGGACTCTCCCAAGCGGCGATCGAGGACATCGAGCTGACGCTTCACTTCCATGGCGAAGCGATCGATGGCGTACTCGATCTTCGTCGGGGCGTAGGCGTAGAAGTGACCGAACCCGCCGCCAAGATAGGGGGCGCTGCCCATCTGCCAAAACAACCAGGACAGGCACCCCGCGCGGCTCGCAACGTCGTTGGGCAGGAAGGCGCCAAACTTCTCGGCGAGGTACAGCAGAATGGCACCCGACTCGAATACCCGGATCGGTGTCGAACCGCTGCGATCCATGAGCGCCGGAATCTTGGAGTTCGGGTTGACGGCGACGAATCCTGAACCAAATTGCTCGCCCTCGGTGATCCTGATCAGCCAGGCGTCGTACTCGGCGCCGCCGATTTTGAGCGCCAGCAATTCCTCCAGCATCACCGTGACTTTCACGCCGTTCGGTGTGGCGAGCGAATAGAGCTGCAGGGGATGGCGCCCGACGGGCAGTTGCTTGTCATGCGTGGGTCCGGCGATGGGGCGATTAATGCTCGCAAATCGGCCGCCGCTTTCCTTGTTCCAGAGCCAGATTTTTGGGGGAGTGTAGTCAGCGGGGTCAGTCACAACTTCAAGCTCCGGGAGTTTTCGCCAATGTGTGGAATTTGCAGTTTAGCCTAATATCGCTCTACGGATTTTCCAGGCTGCGATGCTGTTTCGCGAGCCTCGGGGGCCCGGCAAAGGGTGCTTTTCGTGCGCTGGGGGGTGGCTGGATGGGTCGATCGGCAAGAGTCAATTGCAAAAGAACATTTCGCGGTGCGTGGCGGCTGGCGATCGGCTGGTGGTTGCCGACGTGCTGTGCCGTCGCCGTCTATCACTCCGTCAATGCCGAGGAGCCGGCCGCGGCAGAGTCTGGTCTTGCGGAAATTCTGGTTGTGGGCGAACAACCCGGACCCGCCATGTGGCGGGTTGCCAAGGGCGACCACACTCTCTGGATCTTCGCCACCCTCGAGCCGCTGCCTAAGGACATGGTGTGGCATTCCAAGAGCGTGGATGAGCGCATCGGCGCCTCGCAGCTGGTGCTGTCCCCACCGGAGCTCTCGGCACACATCGGCTTCTTTCGCTCCTTGACCCTGGTGCCGTCGCTGTTGCATGCGCGGCACGCTCCCGATGGCCAGACGCTGGAACAATCTCTCCCCCACGACTTGTATATGCGCTGGCTGGCGCTGCGCGTGAAATACCTGGGCTATTCCGACGATGAAAAGCTGCGCCCGCTGCTCGCGGCCGCCAAGTTATACCAACGCGCCATCAATCAGGCCGGACTCACGCATGATTCTCATGTGTGGCAGCGCATCGAGGCCACTGCACGAGCCAAGCACGTACCCGTGCAACCGGTGAGTCTGGAAGTTCCCATCGACAACCCCAAGCAATACGTGCGCGACTTGAGCGCGATTCCCTCCGCGGGAGAGATCGACTGCCTGCGCTCCACGATCGGTCTGGTCGAAACACAACTGCCGGTCATGCGCACCCGTGGGAATTTATGGTCCACCGGCGACGTCGAACGCTTGAGCGGCTTGTTGCGCCCGGAAGCTGTGGATACCTGCGCCAGCGCGGTGCTGGTCGTGCCGAGCTTTCAGGAGGAGTATAAGAAACTCAACGCGCAGCTTCAGGCGGCATGGCTAGCGGCCGCCGAGAAGGCCATTGCGGCCAACGTGAGCACGGTGGCGGTGCTGTCCATGACGGAGCTGGTGAAGCCCGACGGCTGGTTGGCCAAATTTCGCGCGAGAGGCTACGAGATCACGGAGCCTTGATGAAGGTGCCAGCGAAACAGCTTACCCAGCCGATCGCAGGCTGTGGGCACAGCCGCCAATCAATGAGGACGCGGTACGGCGGAATAGAATGGGAGCGTGTGCTCTTGATAAAGAAAGTTATCATTCGCACAAGTTTGGCCGACGTTATGGCGAATGACTGGTCTGAAGCAGCAAATCGGTCGCTGAACGGCTAAAAGCGGGCACTGGCCGAGCAGAAATAGTTGCCGGAAAGCAACCAGTCAGGAGCTGCGATAACCTAGGGTAAATATTTGCCGGTAGCACAGATGGATCACATCTCACACATTGCGAGAGCTTGGTCTTGGACTGGATTACACCCCCGCCTGGTCGTCGCAGAGAACGATTTAGGCAACGTCATCGTCGAGGATTTACAGGCCGATATTGGCGAATCTGTCCCGAGGAGCTTGCTTGCGTCGTTGTTTCCAGCACTCGAGCTGAATGGGATCAACTGTCCGCTTCGCAAGCATTTCGAGAGGACTGGGGCCTTTGGTGCGAGAAGCAACTGCAAAGTTGGGTGCTCTCGACCAGGGTCGAAAATACTGTCTCAAGATTCCGGCCGTTCTGGGAGGCAACTATGCCGCTGACAATCTTGCAACGATTGGTCTAAATGAACTCATCGGCGCGTCGGGCGATTTTGGCCAAGCAGATCGCCGATGTGCCGGATGGTCACCAGTTAAATTGCGTGTGGTTTGACGAATCGTGTCGCGAGGGTCTGTGGACTGCATCGGGCAACTGTCGGCCAGCAGCGGAAGTAGCGCGGTTAAACGCGAGTGCCTAATAGCGGTCACTCAAATGCAGCCACGCTCGGGTTACCGCCATCATTGGACGATTCGTAGTAGTGGTCACGGAAACCGTTTTGCTTTAGTTTACGCGCGAAGGATCACTCCGCCCTCGCCTAAGGAGCTCACATGGATAGGAAGCAAAATACTTGGATCACGTGCATTCTGCTCGTGCCTGCGATACTTAGCGCCACAGGGCTCTTTAGTCTGGCAGAGATTCATATAGACACATTCCTGACAGCCGCTATCTACGGTACGAGCGTTTGCGGCTTTTTCTATCTGTATTTGGCAGCAGCAACTTTTGCGCTAAAGATATCTAGTTCCAAATCTTCCTCGGGGCAGCCATTAACTTAGACTTGCTGCCCCGCATCGACCAAATTGTCACAAATGAGACATTGGCCGCGGACCGCTTTGGGTCCGACAGCGGGAGTAGCGCCGCCACCGGCAAAAGTCGGCCAAAGGACTAAACCGCTCGCGCGGTAGGGGTGGCTTCGATCCGGCGTCGGAGAGGCTGACCGCTGAGGTTCTGTTTCGTAAGTTGCGAAGTGAGGCATTCCGCCTCGTATCGCAACCGGAGCAGAGCCATGAACGATTCGACCCGAGAGATTTCCCCGCTGCGTCAACGCATGCTGGAAGACATGCGGCTGCGCAAGCTCGCACCCGGCACGCAGACGGCGTTACGTCCGCGCAGTTCGCAAGTTGGCCGGCTACCTGCGCCGTCCACCCGACACGGCGACGGTCGAGGATCTGCGGAGCTTCCAGCTGCACCTGGTCGATCACGGCACCTCGCCGATCACGCTCAACGCGACCATCACCGGACTGAAGTTCTTCTTCGACGTCACGCTCGATCGTGCCGAGTTGATGGCCAAGATGAACCCGGTGCGTGTGCCGCGCACGCTGCCGGTGGTGTTGAGCCGCGAGGAGGTCGCCCGCCTGATCGCGGCGACCGGGAACCTGAAGCACCAGACGGCGCTGTCGGTTGCCTACGGTGCCGGACTGCGCGCCAGCGAAGTCGTCGTCGCTGAAGGTCGGCGACATCGATAGCCAGCGCATGACGCTGCGCATCGAGCAGGGCAAGGGCGGCAAGGATCGCTACGCCATGCTCTCGCCGGTGCTGCTCGAGCGGCTGCGCACCTGGTGGCGCGTCGCCCGTGCCCAAGGCAAGATGCTCGACGGCGGCTGGCTGTTCCCGGGCCTGAACCCGGTCGACCCGTCTGACCGCCCGCCAACTCAACCGCGCCGTGCATGGCCGCGGCTCGCAGCCGCGCATCGACAAGCGCGTCTCGATGCACACGCTGCGGCACAGCTTCGCCACCCACCTGCTGGAACAGAAGGTGGATATCCGCGTGATCCAGGTGCTGCTCGGCCACAAGAAGCTGGAGACGACGGCGCTCTATACCCAGGTCGCCACCGAGATCCTGCGCCAGGTGATCAGTCCGCTGGAGCCTGGTCCCGCCCCGACGCGTAGCCGCGCGTGGAGCGCCCCGCCCTGGAGGTCGCGGACATCTTCCGCGCCCACGGGCCGGCTGGCGTCAGCAGCAGCGCGGCCATCTGAGCCTGGGTCAGCTCAAGGTCATGTCGGCCATCGAACAGTGCCGCAGTGCGGCGCTGGGCGGTCATGTGCTGCGCTGTCCGGCGTGCGCGCAGCCGCAGATCGCCTACAACTCCTGCCGCAACCGGCACTGCCCGAAGTGCCAGGGCAGCGCCGCGCAGCGCTGGCTCGAAGCCCGGCAGGCCGATCTGCTGCCGGTGGATTATTACCACGTGGTGTTCACCTTGCCCGCGCCGATCAGCGCCATCGCCTACACCAACAAGGCGGTGATCTATGGCCTGCTGTTCGACATCGCCGCCGAGACGCTGCGCACCATCGCCGCCGATCCCAAGCATCTGGGTGCCCGCATCGGCACCACGCTGGTGCTGCACACCTGGGGCTCGGCGCTGACCCATCATCCGCATGTGCACGGCATCGTGCCCGGCGGCGGCCTCGCGCCGGATGGCGACCGCTGGGTCGCCTGCAAGCCGGGGTTCTTCCTCCCGGTGCGGGTGCTGTCGCGCCTGTTCCGGCGGCGCTTCCTCGAAGAACTGCAGAACCTGCATCGCGACGGCCAGCTGCAGTTCTTCGGCGAGCACGCGCGATCTGGCCGACGCGGATGCCTTCGCCGATTGGCTCGCGCCGCTGCGCCAATGCGAGTGGGTGGTCTATGCCAAGCGCCCCTTCGCCGGACCCGAGGCGGTGCTGGCCTATCTGTCGCGCTACACCCATCGGGTGGCCATCTCCAACCAGCGGCTCGTCGCCATGGACGAGCGCGGCGTCACCTTCCGCTGGAAGGACTACCGCGCAAAGGGACGCACGCGCCACAAGACCATGACGCTGGAGCCGATGAGTTCATGCGCCGCTTCCTGCTGCACGTGCTGCCCTCTGGCTTTCATCGCATCCGCCACTACGGGCTGATCGCCAACGCCGACCGCAAGCACGACATCGCCGACCGTTCGCGAGCTCTGCATCAGCCAGCTGCCCACGCCGCCCGCCGAGCACGGCGACGGCAGCGCCGATCACGCGGCCGTACAGGCCCACCTTCCTCTGCCGGCACTGCGGCGCCCCGATGCTCGTCATCGAGACCTTCGCCCGCGCTCAGCACATCCGCGGGCCACCGATCCTCTCGAGGTCGCCATGAGCACCCATGCTCACCCGCAATCTGCCTGCCGGCGCTTCGCTCGATCACGCTGGCGCAAACGCCCATGGTCACTGCCGCATCCTAACTCGGTTCTTGCACGCCGCTTCGCCAATGTCCGCATCTCGCCGCACCGAGACTTCACGCCGCATCGTCGATGGCAGTCGCATTGTCTCCGCCGATCGAAGCTCGCCGTGCACAGCATCTCCCTGTTCAAATCCCCATAGCCCATCGCCACCGCTGACCGTCGCGGTACGTTCCCGCGGTTTCCTCCCTTGGGGCTTGCCCAACATCTGCCCTCACACCTCACCGGGTATGGCATGCTCAGCGCTGACGGGCAGATATCGGGCAACCCTTAACAACTCCGGTCGGTGACCGTCTCGAAATGGCTGCCGTTAAGCTGCCATTCACAGGAAGTCCAATCACCGATCCGTCGATATCAAATCCATCAGCGGTTACGGGGCGTGTGCGGATTTCTTTCGAAAAGCTCATGGACTTGCTCGACCGGGACAAAAACCTACCCAAGAAACGGGAGGGATTGGAGGGAAGGAGTAAGTCCTGTTCTCGTGATTTGCCGACGGACGGGCGGGAGAATTGGCAGAGAGATTGTTCGCAGAAAGATTCGTCAAGCAAAACTAGAAGGGGAGCTCGTCTTTGACGTGACCCGATCGCGTAGTTCCTAGCGCTACTCGTCGGGATGGAGCCGTTTGTAGGCGCGGAGTTCCTTGAACAAATCCCCGCGCGGCGTCTTCGAGCGGCGATTACAGTACGTCTGTATTTTCTTGCCCATATTGGTCTTATTTTCAATGTAGCCGATTTCTTTTGAGAGCTGATAGCAGTTTTTGGATACGAAAACCATCGATCTACCCTCTGCCGTTGGTATTTGTTCACCCTTGTGATGTGGGTCCGCTCGGGGAAAGGGCGAAATGGCTGTTGGCTCGGCGGCGGTAGGCTCGTTCTCGCCGTGTTCGGCATACCTGCTCGCGGCTTCATGTGCCTCTTGTGCCCAGTCAATGGTCGATCCGAGGTAGTTACCATCCGCCGCAGGGATCTCGGGAATGGCATCGGACAGGGTCGTAGGCGTAAGCGCTTGCGGTCGCATTTCGAGATCCGGTGTGACCAGTGAGGGCGGCGGGATGGGATCTTGCCGGCGCAGGCTTCTTGGTAGCGTCAACAATTCGGTCGGTGCAATCGCGGTAGGCGTTGCAATGCGAGTCTTGGGAGTCAGAGAAAGCGCCGTTAGCACCGCGATGTGCAGTGTGACCACCGCCGCCCATGAGGCATACCTGGATCGCTTCCACCGCTGCCGATCGTCCATGAACCTGAGCTAAACCTGTTATTGCTGAAACATTTGAGTATGGGACCTCGCTTGCAAGAATTCGTGCGGTGGACTCAAGTATTCTTCAATCGGCTCGCTGCCTCGAGGCTCATTCGGCATGCCGGATAGCGGCCGCCGCCCACTGGCAACTTAGGGTCGATCGCGCCCGGTCGCTGCACGACCCCGCAGCCACGGGCGGCAGCCGGGCCAAGAGCCGACTGTCGCGCCTGCGATTGCTTCCGCCATTCCAGACATTCGCGTACGCTTTGGCGGAGGCAAATCGCAAAATCATTCTGGGAAGCAACATGGACGTCTACCAAACCCTAAAATGCGTGACGTTGGTCGCATACTCCCTACTTGCGGCACCAGCGGTATCCGCGGCGCCTCCACTTGGTCAGATCGACTTCGAAGTAATTCATCCACCGCACGGCCCCCTGGTGGGTCAGCCCGCGTATTTCACTGTCCGCACCAAAGAACAATGGCTCAAATGGTGGAATGCCAAGGTAACCGGCCGTCTCCCAGCGTCAACCCCTGAACAACCCACTCCGTCCATTCCGGCGCGACCGCCACCGCCAGACATCGATTTTGAGCACTACATTTTGGTTGTCGCGAGTAGCGGAGCGAAGCTCGGCACCGGCAATTCAATCGCATTCATAGCGATTTTTAGAAACCCTTCAGGAATCGTCGCTTCGGTGCAAGAGAGTGCGCAGCGAGGTAGTTGTGTTATTTCGACCGCGGTTTCCATTCCCGTCACAATGGCGCTCATCCCCCGAACCGATGAAGCTATTAGGTTTCGCGTCGCATCGGCGGAATCAGATTGCGCCAACAACAAGAACATCGATAGCCAAGTGCCCTGACTCCGTGGAAAGCAGGACGTCCCCCTGAGATAACCGGAAGCTGACGCTTGCGTCCGGAAGTAATGGGTCGATCAGGCCCATTCAGCTGTATCTCCCAATTTGACGGACGGCGGCGTCGGCCGGAACGATTCGATCACGCCGCCGCTGCCCTGGCGGGCCCTTACACTTCAGTCTGCTCGGCCATTTCGAGTGCGTCATCGACCTCGATCCCGAGATAGCGGACTGTACTTTCCAATTTGCTGTGGCCCAACAGCAGCTGCACTGCGCGCAGGTTTTTCGTCCGCCGGTAGATCAGGGAGGCTTTCGTGCGGCGCATCGTGTGGGTCCCATACGCGGCCGCGTCCAAGCCGATTTCGGTCACCCAGGCCTCGACGATTCTGGCGTATTGCCGGGTCGATAGATGCGGAGAATGCCGTAATCTGCTCGGAAACAGATAATGCTCTGTTTTGAGCGCTGCGTGCCGGATCCAGGCCAAGACCGATTTTCTGGTCGGCTCTGTGATTTCGAATTGAACCGGCCGCTGTGTTTTCTGCTGCATGACGATGGTGCGTGCAGCGATTCGCTCGCCATGTGCGACATCGCGCACGCGCAGTTGCACGAGATCACAGCCACGCAGTTTGCTGTCGATAGCCAGATTGAATAATGCGAGCTCGCGCTTCAGATCGGTCATCTCAAGGCGAACTCGAATAGCACAGATGTCCCGAAGCTTAAGCGGTGCCTTTTGCCCGACCAACTTGCCCTTGTTCCAGGGATCGCGACGGTCAGAAATTGCGGCGAGTGCCAACATGATGAACTCCTGCTATTTGAAGGGGAGTCCAGCGTGAAATTCACTTGATTGAGGGCATAGCTACCGGTCGACAGATCTGGATTTCCGTTTTAACAGTTAGGATTTGGCGGGCGTGCGAATTGGCAAAAGTCGACCCCGAAGCGGTCGTCGATCAACGTCCGCTTTGCTTCGACAATCCGCGAATCGCATGAATTGATGGTCACTCGTTTCTAGATGAGTTAAGGTTTTCTGAAACGAACCTGCCTAAATAGATCGCGGAAAAAGAACAAGAGGTAACATATTACCAGGCATCCGATAACCAGCCACATTGGCCACAGTTCAACGATGTGTCGGCGGATTACATACTGCAGGCAGAACGAAAGAGGTACCAAGATAAGGTGTCGAATAGACCAGCCTATCCAGAATTTCGGCTCGAGCGTTGGAGCCCCTTCGGGTACAACCCACGCCATGCCGGTCCGGTTCAGGGTAAGCATGTCAAGAATCATGCAGCAACCAAACGTGACAGCTGTCCATAGTAATTCCCACATAAAAACGGCTATTCCGGACATATTGCCGCCTCAGTAATCTCACTCGCCAAGTCGCCCCAGCTCATCACCTTGCATCCTACGCTCAGACGCCGAAATTTGGCTCACGCACCAAAGATGAGCTGCGCGATAGATCGAGACACAGCATGTGACTGCTCTACCTGTGGCAGATGGCCTGCATCTGAAACAAACTTCAAAGACAGAGTTCGGGATCTCCGCGGCTACTGCTCGGCCACGGTCAACTGGCACCAGCCGCTCGCTATCTCCCCATAGTACGAGCGTGCGTGCGGATGGCGTGACCTGCCGTGCCGTCTGTTGCCGCTGGCTGCCGAATTCCCGCTCTCGGACCCCAAGCGTGCCAGTGGTGAACGGCAAGTATCGGGCAACCCAAACGGGTGTTGGGGCTTTTCCCTGAGGACTTCTGGTGATAGTCGGCGCTGAAGCGTTTTCCTACACGGAAATCAAGCGATTAACTGGTCGTGGTCATGTTGCCGGTAGACTTTCGGTAGACGTTGCCGTCGACTCACCGGTAGACCGACATGGTTTCCAATCCCCCCGACAATCCGCACTATTGCTGTCCCGACGGCTACGCCACCTGACGTTTCCGCAGGTTGTTGGTCCGATGCCCGAAATCCGCATTCGACTGCTTGCGAGCCGAGGTGCCAAGCTGCGCCACAGGGGAGCCGGTAGCATCGGACAGATAGACCTCTTGCGGCGTAACCTCAGGCGCCGTGCAGAATGTGGAAACCCTTGCCTGAGACAGCCAGAAACACCGTTATTGCAAGACTCGCGAACATGGCCAGAGCACCAATCCAGCTCGCCAGATGGGGTCGGCGCCTGACAATCAGGTCATACACGATCAGCGCACCATACAGCACCAGCAGTCCGCCGATGCCATAAAAAGGGCGTGCGCCCATTCCGCCCGGGAAGATAGGCCACTCCGTGAAGCGCGCCAACGCCGGTCCTACAATGGAAATTGACGCCAGCAATATTAGCCGCCTGTGCGCGTCAGGCCTCTTTCGCAAGACCACCCCAAGCGAAACGAAAGCCGTGAATAGAATCAGCGAGAAGAAGTTGCCCCAAACGACAATGTTATCGGCATCCTGGGGTGTGCGGATTTCCGAAGCCATCCGCGCATCCGCGATCAATCCCATGGCGACCACGAGCACCGCGTAACCTGCGATTGCGAAGCCGATCTGGCGATGCAACTTGTGGCGCTTCGTTCGAATCAACCATCCCTGCAAGACAGTGAGGAGGAACCAGCAGGTAAGTACCGTACCGTGCACGTACAGCACGATCGGCAGCGGGTGGGCGCTATGGAGCGGGCGCAGATAAAAAGTAGGCGCAAAGCCCACGAACACAGCCGCCAGCAGCGCTACATGCGCGAGAAAGAAGAACCCGCCAGTGGGACGTGTGTCGCGCCGATCGGGAGTCAAGCCGGCTTCTAGTGCATCGCTAGACATACTTTGTTGCTCAATTATTCGACCTTGCGTCCATTCTGCTCTCGCACGTGTCCGTACGTGTCATCAAACCGAACGTGCATTGTCTTGTCGTCGGAACTCAACGCCCAAAGACTGATGGTCGTCGATCACTTTCAGTTGGATTTCCCCCAGTACGGATGACAGCTGCGGGCTGCGATCGGAATTATTTCCATGTCTCGATCTTAATGCAGGCCGGAGCCAACCGGTGATGGGTTTCTCCTTTGCCGACAGGTACGAATGCCACCGAAAGGCAGGCTATCCAAAGTAGCATTGCTATCAATCCTTGATCTCCAAACTTGAGTCCTAAGTTTGCTCAGTCTACAGAGACTCTGGGAATGGCAGCTAAATGGCAATTAGTCGAACGCCGCTACCGGCAGCTCCTGGCCGGTTGTGTTTTTGAACGACTTCTGACGGGCGAGGAGGGCGGTCATTCGTTTGCGGGTTTCAAGGGTGATATTCGGGGGCATCTCTGGATTCCTAAGGCTGTTTGCTCGATCCGGCGCTTGAGCGCCTGCGTCGGTGACCATTGGCCGCCTCGAGCGACAAACCGGGTACTGGCTGGGGCTATTCCTGCCTGGCCGACTGGTTGCCCAAGCGCCAGCGCCAGTTCGGCGCGGGCCCGAATGTGGCGATCCTGTACCGGCGGTACCAGAGCGCCATTGCTCTTGAACGTCACCATATTGAACACGGAACGCACCACGCGGAATGGTCGACCATTTGCCATTTCCACGACGACCTCGGCTGTCCGCACACGCTCGCCCGCAAGGCAGGGGAGGCGGTGGCGAGCGGGGTCTTGCAGCATGCGATCGAGCGCCGCACTCGGCAGGCGATACAGAGCGCCTTCCCGATCAAGTAAGAAGTGCCGGAATGCCACGCGCATGGAGTCAATAGCTCACTTTGAAGGTGGGCGAGTCCTCGGGCTTCATTTTGCGCCGATCATAGATTCGAGTGGTGGCGATGTTGGCGTGGCCGAGCCATTCCTGGACCTTGGCGATGTCGGCTTCGTGGTCGAGGGCATTGGTGGCGGCGGTGGCGCGCAGTGCGTGCGCACCGATTTTGAGGCCCAGAGCAAGGGCGTAGCGGCGCACGAGCTTGTAGACGCCGTCGGGGGTGATGGCATTGTCGAGCTCACCGGTGCGGTTGTTGCTGACGGGGCGGAAGAGGGCGCCTTCCGTGTCGGCGGCGTGCCGTGCTTCGTCGAGATAGTCGTTCAGTAATTCTTGGGTGCCGGCGTGCAGCGGGATGTAGCGGGTCTTGTTGCCTTTGCCGTGGACGCGTAAGTGCGGAACGCCGCGGCGGGGATGGATGTCTTTGATCTTGAGGCGGCAGAGCTCCTCGCGGCGCAGGCCGTGGTAGAGCAGGGTGGCCAGTAGCGCGCGATCGCGCAGGCCTTTGAGGGTCTTGTCGTGTGGCAGATTCATCAGTTGCCGGGCTTCCTTGTCGGCGATCGCCGGCGTCTTGCCTTCGTAGCTGTCGACCTTGGGCCGCTTCACGCCTTTAACGGGGTTCGTCGACACGGCGTTTTGGTCGGTCAGGTACTCATATAAAGAGGCGAGGGCGGAGAGCTTGCGGCGGATTGATGCAGGGGCGAGCTTCCGGGTGTCCAGGTCTTTGCGCCAGGCGATGACGTGGGCGCGGGTGATCAGGCGCAGCTCAACGGGTGTCCGGATACCGGCGAAGGTCATGAACTCTTTCAGGTCATTGCGGTAGGCGCGCCGCGTATGTGGGTTGTCGATGTTCGCAAACCACTCGGTTTCGGGCGGCACATCCTCAAGCTGGGAGAATTCTGAGGAGGTCAGCGCCCTTCGGGGCAGCGTAACGGGCCTGGGAGTGAGGTTTTTGGGGCTCATCGGCGCCGCCCGACGAATGCGTAGCCAGTAATGCTATAGAAGTACCGACCGGCCGTCGCCAGTGCCTCTTGCTCCGCCCTAAAGGTTGCAACGTCATCGGCGCTCGCAAGGTTGCGTTCTACCAAGCTGAGAAAGTCGTTCGCTCGTTCATGCCCGTACCAGGGTTCCGAGTAGATCGTATTAGTAAGTACGCGTGCATGTGGTGTACCGTCAAAGAGCCCCGCTTGGTTGAAGATTCCCCACAGGCGGCGTCCCATCCAACCGTCGACATGGTCCATCCAAGCCTGTTTCCAGTCCGAAAACGCTTGTACTAACCGCCGCACCAAGGCCTTGTCACTGCCGTCGTAGACCTGCGAATCCAAGTCCCAATGTCCAATGACGACCGTGCCGCCGGGTTTTAATATTCGGCCTACCTCGCGCGCAAAGGCGGCTGGATCCGCGAGGCATTCCAGAAGGTTGCTGGAGTATGCGACGTCAAACTCATGATCACCGAGCGGAAACGGCACTTCAAGGCGAGCCTGCCTGAACTCCAATCGAGTATCCGTCGCCGTCCCGGCGGCCACGGCGATTCCCTTTTCGGACGAGTCAAGCCCGACAAATCGATTCTTGGGGTGTCGGGCGCGCTTGGCGAGAGTTAGCAGGTCCGCGCCGCGGCCGCAGCCCAGATCGACCACCGCACCCGGCTCGGGCAGCTCGACGAAGCTCAGCAGCCAGTCCCGGTGTGCAACGACGTCTTCAGACAGAATCATATATTGCCTCGCGCTGTGGTGGCCACGATTGGAATGGCGGCGAGAATGGCTACCCTGTCGGGCAGAATCTTCGCGTTCCATCGGATCAAGGGAACGCCGGCGGACTTGAGCGCATGGTCTTTGCGGTCATCGGCCTGGCGCCGCTTTTCGGACGCATGCGTGGCATCGTCGAGTTCAACCGCGGCGACGATGCTCGTGTCGGGATTTATGATCAGGAAATCGATCGACAGCTGACTAATGCGATTGAGGATCGCTTGGGTCCGTCGTCCGCGCTGGAAGTTCAGAACCTGCAGCAGCTGCACCTGAGCCAGGACAATGTGGTTGGGCAAGGTTTGCACGAGCCGCTGGAACAGCGCGCGTTCACGTTCCGTCAGGAGTTGGCGCTTCGCCTCGAGCGGCCAGGGTTTCGCAAACAAGCCGTCGCGCGGTTTTAATTTGGCGGCGAGGACGGCTAAGACCGTGAGGATGAATACAAGCCCGATTAAGAGCGCAATTGATGGGGTTTTCATGCGCGCTATTCTATCTTGATAAAATATGTTATCAAGATAGGAAGCATTGGGCGCCAAAGCAGGGTCTAGAAACGCTGACTGAACGATTCATCGCTCGGAATGCTTGCCCCGCTCAATGAGCACGCTCTGAAATGAGATGATTCGCAAACCCTCAACCAGTTGCCGCTTCGCGGCGATGACTTCTTCGGGCACCTGGGTTTTTTCCGTGAAGCCGAGCTTTGGGGCCATCCATCAAGCCAGAGCTGGGCCGCCCAGTCGGCGACGCGCAGATCGCGACCGCCGAAGGCCACGATCCCTTCGCGCCGCTCGAGTGGCGCACCGATCCGCAGGTAATCCCAAAGCACGCGACCAAGGGCTACGACTTGCACAATGAGTAAATTATAGGCCGAAAACCGCATGCAGGGTGCGAGCGGCCACATGCAGTTCAGGGATCACTGTCCTACTGTGTTGGCCAAGTCCGGAACGAAAAACGCGGCAGCCTTTTCAAGGAGCTGCTCTGGTGATGCCCCTTGTAGATTCGTCAGGATCACGACTGACAGATCGTCGTTCGGGTATATCACCAGAGCCGCCTTCTCGCCGCCAGCGACGATGTGATCCAAGACTGGTAAATATCCACCAGACCCAGGCGTGAGTCGTAAGGAACTATCGGGCACAGAGTTCCTCAGTCGTTCCCGTACTAACGGCTGTTCGACACGGTGCTGTCTCTCGTTGGCGACGTTCTACAAGAGTGGCTATCGATTTGCAGATTATTTGGGCGATGGGATTAGGCGTGGAGAAGCAACATCAACATCACGGGTCAGTCCTTTGCCGTGCAAAGCCCTAACCCTTTTTAGGGGCTCGGCTACGAACGCATTGCGGCCAGGCCCTCGCGTGATCCATATTTCGATTCATCACACCTGAAGATGACGAGATAATTATATTTCTCGTGACATGATGGTATTGATAATCAGTTGGCGCTCTGCTTATTACGGAACGGACTCCGGATCCTACGTTCCGCCGATGATCAATCGTCTTACAGGGAGAGGTTTTCATGAGGTTGATATCAAAATTAATGTTCATAGGAGCATCGCTTGCAAGCTCGGGCGCGTATGCCGGCTGTAACAGAGGGGATAGCAATCCAGTCGAATGCGATTGGACGGTTAGTCTCGGTACCGTCAATGGCAACCCTATCCAGGCTTGCCTGCCTGCAAAGTCAAACATTGGCATACCATCGCAAGTATGTTGGCCGATTGCTCCTGCCGTCGGCGCGTTCTCGGAACTGTATTACTACAGCAGCGCCGCTGCCGGGGTGTCTTACAACAACTACATTACTTTCACCGGTTCTCTACAGTCCACGATCCCGGCACCGCCGCAGGGCACAACTCCCGCCGAAATTGCGGCCGATTTTCCTGCGTATATCATATGGCAGTTCGAGAGTGGTGGCACTGGTATGGATGCGACGATCAAGAGCATGACGGACAATGAATTGCTGCTGCTTGCAAAATACTTCATTGCCAATAATGGCAATCAGACCTTGCTGGCCCAATTGGCGGCTACTGACCTGAGCGCCACGAATCTGGTGCGATGGCAGGCGGCGTTTACTCAGGCGGTCTTAAGTCCTGCCGTTGCCCTCTACACCACGCCAGGGAGTTCGAGTGCCTACTTTGCCCACCCAGGACTGCATGCGGCAGTCAGGGGAGCGCCGACTCCTCCGCCCACCCCCCCTGATCCGTTTGCATACCTTAATACGCCTATTGAACAGATGTACCTGGAATTCAGGACCAATCCAGCCAACAACTGCGCCGCCGTGTGTGCTCTGGCCAAGGTCGCGGCTGTTCTCGCGGGGCCTGTAGGTTTGGCTTGGAAAGTCGGCACGACAATCGGAACCACCTTTTACAATGCAGCGGTGGCGATTGATCCTTCCTACGGTTATGACCTTGTGGTTGAATACGGTGAAATCATGGCAGAGAACGGATTGAGTGATCCTCCCGGTTCGGCTTGGGTTCAAAACCCGGATGGCTCTTGGATGGATCAATATGGCAATGTCGTTCCGCCGCCAACCACCACCAATTACGGAATCTCGCCGGATCCAGCTTATTATCCGCCGTATACCGTTTTCGATGCCTTCGGCAACTGTCTGCTCGGGTTAGATTGCCAAGGTAATTAGCCATGCAAATCATCGCTGTCATTGCGTGCATAGTGGCTGCAGTACTCGGTGCCTTATCACTGAGCACGCATAGCTCTCAGCTTCAGTCTATTGTTGGGTATGTCGCCGACGTTTGGGTGCTCGCGTGGATAATTGTGAATAAGGCCTACACGCGAGAATACTGGACCGCCATTAACCGACCGATCCGAGAGCTAATCCAACAGCCACTTCCATCCGGGCTCGCGCGGGTGGTGACCTGTGGGATGATAGTGCTGGTAATCTTCGACTCGGTGCTGCGGTTTGCGTGATTGAGTGGCGCGCTCTTACTCGACGAAGTGGGAGCGCGCTTTTCGTGCGCTGGCCGCGGCTGGGATAGGGCTGCGTCATTAACGTTGGTGCGCATGAGAGCCCCCTTTCCGCGTCCTCGGAGCTGTCGGCGACTTCATCTGACACGACCTTGGCTGCGCTGCGCCTGCGCAAAGGGAACAGGTTTCTCTACGAGTACGATTTGAATATCCCTTGGCGTCACGGGGTTCGCATCGAAGATGGGGTCTGGGGCGCAATGGAACAGAAAACCGGGTTAAGGATCGTCGTTCGTGGGGTTTCTGAGGGGCCGAAGTTCGCCGCGAGACACTGATTCGCGAACTGCGAACGAATAACGCCCCAGCATATTGATGTGCTCGTGGACATGCGATTCAGATGTGGAATGTCTGCCTCCAAAACGGGAAAGCCTTCCGCTCGTACTTGACTCGAGCGCCGCCTGCATATAAATCGTGTTCCACAACACGATCATGTTGACCACCAGTCCGAGCGCGCCGAGCTGGTCCTCCTGGCCTTCTCGATAGTGTTGCCGCAGCTCTCCGCGCTTGCCGTGAAACACTACTCGGCTCAGACCATGGCGCCCTTCGCCGCGGTTCAGTTGCACGAGCGTGCTCCGCCGCTTGGTTTCGTCATCGATGTAGTTCAGGGTATGGATGGTCTTGTCGATTCGACCAAATTCCGCGATGCCCTGCGCCAAGCGCGTCGCTCGTTCGCCGACTTGCAGCGTCCGCATGATGCCGGTGGCGGGCACGCGCCCTAATTTCAGCGAGCCTGCAAGACGCAGGAAGCCATCCCAGTTCTCTGTGATGCTGCGACATTCACGCGATGCCGGGATATATCGTTGAGCTGACCATAGTCGGCATTCGGATCGATGCGCCAGAAACGCGTGCCGCCGATATCTGCCAGGCGCGGGCTGAAACGATAGCCGAGCAATCGAAACAGGCCGAAGATCACATCCGAGTAGGCGCCCGTATCGGTCATGATCTGGGTCGGCTGCAATTCGGTTTGCTGCTCGAGGACGACGGCCAGCAACATCAAGCTATCGCGCAGCGTCCCCGGCACCGTGATGCCGTTAGCCCGGTGAACTGATTCGATACCAGGTTATAGTAAGTGACGCCGCGACCGATGCCGAAGTACTGTGGATTCGGGCCGGCGTGGATGGTCTTCACCGGCACCACAAAGCGAATGCCGTCGGCGGAGGCGAGTCGGACTCTCGCCCAAGGCGTCTTAGAGTCCGTTGCCACTTCCTTGTGGGCAATAGGATCTGCAGAAATGCGTCTCAGCATTACAGCAAACCCCGCTCTGCAAAGCTCGTGGTTTCGCCGCCCGCAACAATCACGTGTTAGGAGGATTTCCGGAGTGTCAACCGTATTTACATTTCAAGGAGGGGGATTAAAGTTCGTCGGCAGACCACTACCATGCGGCGGCCGCGGAACTACGCTCACAGCTCGAGCGGCGCGAGCGTAAACACGTGGTTCCTCTGCTGAGGGCTCGAAGGGGCTCATAAGAGCCCCTGTTGAGCGAACGAGAGTATTCCTGTTCCGGCGAGTATCAGATGATCGATCAGGCGCACGTCGATCAATGCCAACGCTTCTTTCACGCGTGCCGTGATCAGCTCGTCCGCCTGGCTCGGCTCTTGGACGCCCGACGGATGATTGTGGTACACAATGCACGCCGCTGCACTTTTCAGTAGAGCGAGCTTCACTACCTCGCGCGGGTGCACCGATGCACCGTCGATGGTGCCGCGGAAGAGATCGATGCACTCGATGACTCGGTGCCTTTTGTCCAGCAGGATCAGTCCGAAGACCTCGTAGTCCAAGTGGCCGAGACGCGCCATTAAGTATTCACCCGTCTTTTGCGGTGATTGTAAGGAGGCACCACGCCGCACTCGATGAGCGAGTACTTGCCGCGCCGCCATGAGGATTGCCTCACTCGACGCGGGTACCGCCGCACCGTCGGCGGTTAGGGTAAAAAGGTTATGGTTCGACATGGTCGTTCTCCGGATCTGTTTCGGGCGGGATTGCCCGATTCCGGAGAGTTGGCATCGCAGCGCAGCCGTCAGGGCCGCGCGAAGCGCGCTCGCGAGCACGGACTTTCCGCGCGCAGGCCTTGACGGCGAGAACGATGGCGTAAGATCAAGAGATTCAGCAAGCCCGCCCTTCTTGGGTCTTCACGGCTTCAACTGAGTCCCGCTCATTGCCAAGTACAAGGCCTAGCGGTGCACCCCAGGCTCCGCAATGGAAGCATTCCCGCGCGCCGTGGAGGCAAACAAAATCGAAATTTAGAACAGGTCGCTATCCGACCGGAATCGGAGCTATTGGAGCGCGCGCGTGCTTTGAGTTGAGCCGATCAGTCGACCCTATGCCCTGTGGAATCCTGTCCTCCCTGATGCCATACTATTTTTGTCGCCCGCCCATTCTTCACATCGCCGAAAGTGGCTTGCGCATCAGTCACCTTCAGGAAAAACTCGTTCGTATCGTAAGCGAACATCTTCATCTTGGGCTGCTCAGGGACGCTTAGGTAAAGATGGTCGCCCTGGCGGCTGATAGTCATGGTATCGGTCGGGGAATAACGGTACGTCCCGACGTACTCATCGAGTATTCCAGCGCGTACCGGTACTTCCTTATAGAATTTCGGCACCGACATGTCGACAGGGACCCTCTCATCCAGGATGTGCAGACCGATGTCGTCCACGCCGTTGCCACTCTGCGCGTTAGCGAGGGCCACGACGCCAATGCGCCGCTTCGGGTCGTATCCGATGAATGCCCGGTAGCCGCTCACACTGCCGTTCTTCCAGATGATCTCATCATCGCCGTCGCTGTAGACGTTCCAGGCCAGTGCGATCTGAGATGAGCCAGTCCTCGCATCCGCGGGCGGCATGCCTCCCGGCCGCAAGGTCTTAGGCATTGCATCCATGGCGCGCTTCAGCGGCGAATCAACGAAGCCGAGCACGGCAGAGAGGAGCCTTATGAGATCGTTGGCAGTTGAGTAATAGGCCCCGGCGGCATCGAGAGGACCCAACGGCTCGGTCGGAACGGCGATCAGCTGGCTGTAGTAATAGGTGTAGCTCTTCGCCTGGCGCTGCCGCATGCCAGGCGACAGTTCCATGCGCGTATCGTCCATGGCTAGGGGCCCGGTTATGATCTGCTGCACCAGATCCCTATAGGGCTTGCGCGCCCAGTACGAGAGAGCCAGGCCCAGCAAGCCGTAGTTGATGTTGGAATACTCGTAGTGGCTACCCGGTGCGTGCTGCAGCTTGTAAGACGACAGGAACCTGTAGAAATCTTCTGGCGTGTAGCCTTCATATTCTTTGTACTCGGTCAAAAGCATCTGCCCCATTTCGCCCTGCTCCGTCCAGCCAGATACGAGGTTAGTGGGTCGCAACGGGAAACCGGAAGTGTGGGTAGCCAAATCCGCGAGGGTGATGGGCTTCCCGCCGTAGGTAGGCATCCTCACGCGGCCAGACGGTAAGTATTTGCTCACGGGATCATCGAGGCTCACTTGTCCTTTTTCGGCCATCTCAGAGAGAAGCAGAGCGGTGAACACCTTGGTCACGGAACCTATCCCGAATTCGGTGTCGCCATCCACCGGTCTCTTGTCGTCCTCACCGAGCACCCCATAGCTCACAATCTGCTTGCCAGAGAGTTGGACGATGCCGACGACGACGCCAGTCGCCAGCTTCTGCGAATCCACGCGGGTGACGAGCATTTGATGCAGATCAGCCTCGGCGATCGATCCCGCTGCCGATACAGGGTACGATCGCGCCATCACGAGCATGGCGCATCCCAGCGCCGCGAGCCGCTTTGAGTCGGTTGGAGTCATGCTCTAATCTCCTGCGCAAAACAAACTGTAACCATTGACCGAGGCGGTGGGGTCAGGCCGGTGCACTATTTTAGGAAGACACCGCCTTTGCGCTGACTGGATTGAAAAATCGCGCTTAGCAGTCGGTCCCAACGAATGTCCGCAACCGGTCCGTGTCCAGGCACCGACGCCTACGAGAATAGCATTGCCGGTCGAGTCGATTAAACCATTACCGCCGATCGATCCGGAAGCGCTGTTTCCCCGAGGGCGCTCAGTCCTTGTCTATGCAAGACTTCCCAATTCGGTCGGCCCACAAGTGTCACCATGCGTCTCTTGAACATTTCCTCGCAATTGGTACAGCGGAAGCCCTGCAACTGAGGGTATTTGGATCTACGGTAGTGACACTTGAAAATCCACCTAAAATGTGATCCAAAACGCGGATGTCGACAAGACTTGGGGCGTCCTTCAGGCGTTGCTTGATGAATTCGTCGGCCAGGGAAGGTTCTGCGACCCCGCTCGGGTGCGGGTGAACTAGGATGACAACCGCGGCGTTTTGCTTCCAGGCTTCCTTTACGACCTCACGCGGATGAACGATGCGCCATCGATCGTGCCTAGGAACATTTCCTGGTAGCTGATGAGCCGATGGTGCTTGTCGAGTAATGGTGAGCTCACCATTACTGGACTTATGTGCAGCGGAAGGTAATGTTCAGTGGCGAGCTGCGGAAGGCCAATCCAGCAAGATTTTGTATTTACGCTCCACATAACAAACTTGGGCCGCATCCACTTAACGTGACCCCACGCAACAAACCACTTTGCACAGCGAGCGGTGATGGTGGGCTGTCAAGCAACCCAAGAACTCAGTCTCGAAAGCGGTGAAGTCGGCGCCGAAGAAATCCCGCATGCGCGCCATGCGCTTTAGGCGCATGCGCCAGGCGTCGAGAACTTCGGAACTGGCCGGTCCGTCGAAGGCAAGTTCTCTGTCAGCGAGATGCGACGTCCGCACATTAAATCCATTGTGCTCGAGGGCGCTCGCTAGTTTGCTTCCTGCGCGAAAGTCGTAGCGTCGGTGGGAAATGGCGTCCTCATAGAATCGCTCGAGGGAGCTGTGAGTCGTCTCAGACAACGGTTCGTGGTTAAAAAGGTCGTCGATATCAATGATGCATATCCAAGCTGACGGCTTTAAATATCCACACCACCGCGTGAGGAGCTGCTCGAAGTCGATGAAGTATGCGGCGGTGAAGCTGCACCAGAGGCCATCGAAGCTGGCCGACGGCAAAGTCAGATCGCTGAGATCTTGTTGCTCAAACACACAATCCGGGTTGCGCTCTCGGGCAGTTGCAAGAAGCTCTCGGTTGTTGTCGATGCCTAAGACGGATACGCCGCGGGCCGCTAATGCAGCGGAGACGTTGCCCGGACCGCAGCCCAGGTCCAGGATCTTTTGGCCAGGACTGATCGGGCACAGTGACAGCGCGCGTTGCCAGTCGCGCCACTTAAACTGGTTTAGGTACTCTGTAGTGAGTGACACTCTGTGCTTAGTCTCACGCAGAAGCGGTGCCGGTACCAGTCCATGGTCCGGCACCTACGCGACATCACGGCGACCCGTTCTAAAGCCTTCTCAGCCACCCCGCGACGTCCAGCTCATGGCTGAAAGCGCGCGAAAGCCCGACAAACCCGACGACCCGCCATACGGCGGCGGTGAAGACGAGGCATTTATTCACGTCAGGTCTCTCTGACGACCTTTGTGGGGTCCTTATCATCGCGGAGCCCCGCATACTTTGGATGACGCAAGTGATCGCCGCTCGTCCACTCGGCAAAATCAACTCTTACTACAGTTTCTGGGCTTAGCCAGACGCACTGTTTCATTTTCTCTGCGGTGAGTCCTTGTCCCCAGCGGCCGGGTTCTTTTTGAGGCAAGTTGGCGAAGGGGCATTCGCTGATTTTAAGGCCCTTGAGTTGTTCATAGACTTCGCGCCGGGTCGCTGGGATAAAGCCGGCGCGGACGCGGGCGGCGAAGAAGAGATCCTTGCCGCGGTAAAAGCCGATGATCAGGGCATCGAAGCCGGGTGAGCCGCGGGTGTAGCCGCCGATGACGAATTCTTGCTGCAGATTGAGGCGGTACTTCTGCCAGAGACCAGATCGCTTCCCGGGTTCATAGGGACTATCCAAACGTTTGGCGATGATGCCTTCGAGGCCGTGTTGCTGTACGAATTTGAGCAGTTTGGCGTAGGAGCCATGCTCAACGGCGGAGGCGCTGATATGGTCGTTGCGGGGCAGGATCTTGTCGAACAGTGCACGCCTTTTGTCGAGCGGCAACTGCGAGACGTCCTTGCCCTTGAGGATGAGGATATCGAAGACGTAGTAATGGATCTTCGATTCCGCGGAGCGGAAGTTTTGCAAGAGACCGAAGTCGGTCTTGCCGTTGGAGTCGAGAGCCACGAGCTCACCGTCAAGGACTGTGTTGTCGGGGAGTTTTTTGAGCGCGGTGGCGATGTAGTGGAATTTGCGATTGAGGATGTTGCCGCGGCGGGAGTAGAGTGTGGTTTCGCCGTTCCTTTTTACCGCTTCGAGGCGAAAGCCATCAAGTTTGATCTCGTAGCTCCACTCGGGACCTCCGGGCAGTTTAGTGACGGGCAGGCATTCCATGGATTCGATGAAATGGCTTGGAACCTTCGGCGAGCGTTTCGGCGTGATTTTCTTTTTGGTTGTTGTCATGACCTTCGTCGCGAGTGGCAGAAAAGCTTGAGCTTACATTGCGACGGCCGTACCAAATGTAGGAACGGGGCGCCATTCGCGCCCGCATCGATCGCAGAGATAAGCGCCGCTGTAGATACTGCGACCCACGATTCGACCCTCGGGAAGCTCGGCCCAATTGCCGGAGGCCACGCCGTCGGGATCGCTGACGCGCATTGCCACAGGACGTGGCAACGGACGTAGTCCGGAAGACGGACCGCAGCGATTCCGTGCTGGATATAGATACAGTTCTTGTCGTGAAGAGGGATTTTCAAGGTCTATCGCGCTGCAGATATTCCGTCCGCGGACAAATATTCGCCTGTCTACAATATCTGCGGCTCTCGAGCGTCTTTATCTACATGCAATCCTCGCAAACCTCCGTTCCTGCGACCGACAGCGATCTGGCTGCGACGGTAGTGCGCGAGCGTTCCAGGCTTGGCAATTTTATCCGGCGTCGCATCCGCAGCCCTGAGGAGGCTGAGGATCTATTGCAGGATGTGCTTGAGGAGCTGGTCGAGGCCTATCGACTTCCCGAGCCCATTGAGCAAGTGGGGGCATGGCTGTTCCGTGTGGCGCGCAATCGCCTCATTGACCGCTTTCGCAGGTCCAAGCGTCGTTTCGACCTGGAGGACGGCGCTGCAGCCGAATCATCAAGAGCATCGGTTGAACCTTGAATTACCCGCACTCGACCAAGGACCCGAAGCGCTTTACGCAAGATCGAGAGTTTTAGAGGCATTGCAAAGAGCCCTCGAGGAGCTGCCGCCCGAGCAACGCGATGTGTTCGTCGAACATGAGCTTACCGGCTTGAGCTTCAAGCACATGGCAGAGAGGAGCGGGATTCCGCTCAATACATTGCTCACCCGCAAGCGCAGCGCGGTTCTGCATTTGCGCAGCCGCTTGCAAGCCGCATATGACGATTTAGAACCTTGAAGGAGTGGCGATGAAGTACAGAATTTGGCGATTAGGGCTACCCGTGTTGTTTTTGTTTGCGGCGGCAGTGCTCGGATGGGTGGTGATGATGTTGTGGAATGCCGTCGTTCCCGTGGTGTTCGTCGGCGGTCGCGTCATCGATTACTGGCACGCATTGGGGCTTTTGGTTCTTTGCCGCATTCTATTCGGTGGATTTCGCGGTCGCGGCGGCTGGCACGGCAGGCGCTGGCGTCGATGGGAGACCATGACGCCGGAAGAGCGCGAGCAACTTAAGGCGTCTTACGCTTCGCGTTGCGGCCGACCCGAAGGAAGTACGTGAGCACCGCTGCGCAAGCTTGCAAACAAGACCCGGGTGTCGTCTATCCGGTGGTCGATCTGAAAAGTTGCGAGGGCAAGGGCGATTGTGAGCGAGTCTGTCCGGAGAGCGTATTCGTCGTCAGGCGCATCGATCAGCACGACTATCGGCGGCTCGGGGTGTTGAACCGATTGAAGGTTCGGGTTCATGGATTCAAGGTGGCGTACACGCCGAATGCAGATGCGTGCCGGTCTTGCGGATTGTGCGTCACGGCGTGCCCTGAACACGCAATCACGTTAGCAAAGCGTTAGGGAGGTCCTCAATGCCGTCTTTATCCACTGCCAAAGCACTGCTGCTCATTGGTGCGTCCCGGGGCCTTGGGCTTGCCCTCGCTGAGGAGTACCTCAAGCGCGGCTGGCGCGTGGTGGCCACCGAGCGGACCAGAACCACATCAAAACTGGGCGCGCTATTGGGACGCAGCGAAGATCGGCTCGAAATCGAGACCATCGATATCACCTATCAAGATCAGATTTCCTCGCTGCGGGTGCGCCTGGCATCGAGAAAGTTCGACATGCTGTTCGTCAATGCCGGCATCGGTATTCGAGAAATGATCGCGCAGATCTCGACCGACGAATTCAACCGAACGATGGTAACGAACGCCTTGAGTCCCATGCGTGTGGTCGAGAGTTTGCAGGATCTCGTGGTGCCAACCGGCACGATTGGGATCATGTCCTCGGGACAGGGCAGCATCACCAACAATGAGAACGGCAATTACGAGATCTATCGTGCCAGCAAGGCGGCGCTCAACATGTTGATGCGCAGTTTCGCCGCCCGACATACCAATGATGCGCGAACGCTGCTGCTCATGGCGCCAGGCTGGGTGCGAACAGAACTCGGCGGACCTGAGGCGCGTTTGAGCATTGAGCAAAGCATACCCAACCTCGCCAATACCATGGACGCACAAGCTGGCAAGGCGGGCCTGCAGTACTTGGATTACCTGGGTCGCAAGGTTCCGTGGTGAGGGGTTCTACGGTCGAGCCGTATAAAAGAACTATCGTCCCCAAAGATCAAGCCGTGCCGCGTTCATCGCCACCGATGCGGCGCTCACCCCGCGTGCTCGATACTCTTCAATATACGAATCCACCAATCCGGGTCGACAGTAGGCGATTCCCCAATCTCTAGTCGGGTGACCAGCCTTGCAGTGTAAATCGTGCACCGCGCGCCAGGTAGGCGGGGATCACGGAGTTGTGCGTCTCGTCGGGGAAGGCGACGCGCAGAACCTTCAGCCCATCCGGGGCGAGACTCGTCAGATCGCGCGCAAGTTCGGCCGAATTGCTCACTTGCTTGGCGTCGAGCATCAGTTTGTTTACATTCCCCATCTTCAGGGTGGTGCCGAGCTTGATTTCCTCCGGGCTCGCCGCGGCCTCGAGCTCTCCCACCGTTATCAGCAGTCGCTTCGGTGACCGCGTCTTCTGCTGATGCGCCTTGAAGGCCGGCACTTCGCGCAGAAGGGACTTCTTGCCCCACCAGATGGAAGGACTTCCGGCGATGTACGTATCGAAGCCTTCGCTGCGTGAAAACAACGCGTGCAATACGAACAAGCCGCCCAGCGAATGCCCGAACAAAGCCTGCCGGCTGTTATCGACAGGGACCCGCTTTGCGACAACGGGCTTGAGTTCGTCGATGAGGAAGCTTAAGAAGGCGTCGTTGCCGCCGCTCGCTCCCCACCCAGCCGGCGGCCCGGCCGGCAAGTCTTTTGGATCGGTGGCCGGCGTCATGTCGTAAGAGCGATTATCGCCTTCCGCTTCGCTGGTGTAGCCCACTCCCACCACGACCACAGGACCGAACATCGGCTCCTGATTTCGCACCGTATCGACCAGCGTGGCAAAAGCCGTATCCGGATCCAACACGTACATCACTGGATAACCGCTCGCCGGGGCATCGTGGCCAGGTCGCGCCAACGAAATCTCGAAGATGCGGCCGCTCTTGGAGCGCATAGTCCACTGTTCCGCCTTGTTCATCACGACCGGTCGAGAGCGGCTTTGCTCGGCGGTGATCACGGGCGATCCGGGCACGGGCGTCTCTGCGCTGGTCAGCGCCGACCACAATGCGACAACCGCTAGCGCGGCACGGGTGATCTTTATGTGCATTCCTTGAGTCCTGTACGTTCAAAGAAAACCGCTGCGACGCTCTGGTCGAAATCCAATATCGAGGGGTCCAATCCTAAAGCCCGTGTCGCGAATATCCAATAGCCGCCCTGCAGGAATTTCATTCGCTGGTGTGGGGAAAGAACGTTTGCGGCTCACGCGGCCGCGTTGATTGTGGCATGTGTTCGAACCTGAGAGTCCGCGCTCGCGGCTGCCTATTTTCGGACGCCTCGCAATCGCTCGCCAACGACAGGGTAGGGCCGCCTAGCGCGCCGCTTGCGCCAGCCAAATACTGTGCCCACCGCAGTCGGGGTCTTCAGCGATGTGCGCCACCACGCGAAAGCCATTTGCTGTCAGCAACCTCAGATATTCCTCGGGCGCCAAGCTGGCGTGATAGAGCGGTTCGCCGTGATAGGAACCAATGGCTTCGCCGTGTGATGTTCCACTGGTAAACATGAGCGCTGCATTCGGCGCAGCATGTCGCCTGAAAATTGGAAACATCCGGCGCTGGTCGTCGTGGGCGAGATGGAAAAAGCTGTCCCAAGCGAGCAAGCCGTCGAACGTGTTCTCGAGGTGGAGGGCGCGCATATCGGCAATATGCCAAGCGCACTGCGGAAAGCGTTCACGACAGAGGGCTATCAAGGTAGGCGAGCTGTCCACGCCTTCCACCGCGAAGCCTTGACCGACCAGATATCCCGCAACGGGCTCGCCGGAACCGCAGCCGATGTCGAGTATCGATGCGCCTGGCGACAACAGAGCGCTGAATCGATCGAGCCACGCACTTTCGTTGCAGCCCGCACGCTGACGATCCGCGACATAGTCACGAGCATGCCGCTCGTACAGATCGATGATCTTGTCCGCACCCATCCGGTGGTCGGCGAGCTACTTGATGGTGGCTGCGCCCGCCTTGCAGGCTTCCTCATCCTGCGACCCGGTGCCGCCCGAACAGCCGATCGCGCCCACGATCTTTCCGCCTTCGATGAGCGGTATTCCACCGCGCGAGGCAATGATGCCGTCAAGCGTGAGCGCGTAGTAATTTTGCTTCAACTGGATGGCATCCTCGAATACGCGGGTCTCGCGCCGGTAGCTGGCGGCGCTGCGCGCTTTGTGTTGCGATACCGCGATCGATGCGAGTTGTGCGCCGTCCATCCGCTGGAAGGCGACCAAGTTGGCGCCCGAGTCGACCACTGCGACATTGAGTTTCCAATGATGTTTCTTCGCTTCGGCCACCGCAGCTGCAATTGCCGTCTGGGCGCGGTCCAATGATATCGGCGCCCCGTAAGGAACGTCGAAGGGCATGTTTTCCGGAACGGCATCGAGCGGGTTCGCCGCCGTGGGCGTTTGCGCGCTGCTCGACAGACCACAGCAGAGGCCGGTTGCAGCGAGACCGACGGTCAGGAAATGAAAGCGCATTGCGGATCTCCTTTATTGCGTGTCACGGACATTGACTGCGCGGCGCATCAGAATACTCCCATCCGTGCGCTCATCAACGGGCCGGCGCGGCACGAGCCACGGCGACCCCTAGAATCGGGCCCATGTCGGCCCCCCGATCCTCCCGATTGAGGCTCGGCGCATAAAGGCTCGATACAGTCCCATCCAGGTACAGCGCTTCGCGGCAATGCAGGGCCTCGCGAAAGAAGCTGGCGAATTCGTAAAATGTCACGGGCACGTCGCTGATGACGAACGCCGCGGAATCGGGAGAAGGTGCGCACACCCCGTTGCGGATCTTGCGCCAGGTCGAATTCGGGCTCATGACCGCGGATGTCGTGATCTCTCCATTGTGAACCAGCATCGGCCCGGATTGCGTCGCGAGCTGCGGCTTGGGGTGCTCGCCGGCGTAATCCTCCGTGGTCATGACCCGAGCCGAACCATTCTCCACCAGGAAAACACCATTGGGCTGCTGCGAGAAGTTGCCCGAACCCACGTGACGATTCAGGTGCACGAGCTCTCGACCCTGCGCGACGAAAAGACCGACGGGCGAGAAGTTCGGTTGGTACATCCCCGCGTTGACTGCGAAGATCAACTGCTTGCCCTTGAGGAGCAAGGCCTCGCGCAGTGCGGAGAATTCGCGAAAGGGGCGGCCCGTGTCGTCCCGCCAGAATAACTCCAACTGCTCGAACTTGAGATTCACCCTGCACACGGTGAAGGCCGTGCTGCCCGCGGTATTTTGTCCACAATCGACCGCGTGCGATACGCCGCTGCAGAGGAGCAGAGCGCCGAGCAACGAAGACCGCGCTGCCGCCATCTTTCGTGCTGCAAAGCGTCGCCAATTTGAATTCTCGCAAGTTTCCACTTATTGAATATGCTCCGCCGCGCCAGGCTGATCGAACGCCGTTGCGATGAACTGTACCAGGCGGCGTCGCGCATCGAATCCATGCCATGGCTCGGTGTTCGGGAAACCGTACATATTCATGCCCAAGGGGCCGTGATTGTCGCGCGGATATTGCAGCAACTGCACCGGTACGCCCTGCTGACGCAACGCACGGTACATCTCCAAGCTCTGACCGAGCGGGTCGGTGGTATCGCCTTCACCTTGAATGAGCATGAACGGCGTCTTGGCGTGCGCGACATAGGCGAGAGGACTTTGGCGCCAGGCATCCTCGCTATGCTCCCACGGTTTGCCGTAGAACCAGCGGTCGTACCAAGAATCATCTTCGGTACCGTATTCGCTTTGCTGATCGATCACGGGAGCGGCGCTGACGATCGCCTTGAAACGGTCGGTTTTGCCCTCGACGAATGCCGCCATTTCGCCCCCGTAGCTGTAGCCCATCAAGGCGAGTTTGTGGCTGTCGATGGGGTAGGCCGCGAGCGCGGCATCGACCCCGGCCATGATGTCCTTGTAATCGCTGCCGCCCAAATCGTTCTTGTTCGCCGCGGCAAAGGCGGCCCCGTAGCCGGTACTGCCGCGTGGATTCGTCATCAGCAGGGCCCAGCCTTGCGCCAACAAATGCGCCGTCATCGGCGAAAACGAATCGACGAAAGCACCGGTCGGGCCCCCGTGTACCTCGACGATCAACGGAACCTTGCCGGCGGCGGCCTGAGCCGGAAGATAAAGCATCCCTTCGATGTCGAGGCCGTCGTTTTTCCACCGAAGCGCATGTACCGCCGGGGTCTGCCACTGCGCCGGGAGTAGTGCCGGGGTTTTGAGCAATCGCGCAGGCCGCCCCGGTTGCGACGCGAAGTAAAGCGCCGGCGCTTGCGTGCCGCTCTCCCCGAGCCACGTACATGCCGCATGCCGCGCGCTGCACTGTAAGCCGCGCACCACGGGGCGATCGAAGTGCAGCTCTTGCGTTTTACCGTCGCCGCTGAAGCGCCAATAAACGCGATGAAAACCTTGCTGCACGGCCTGCAAGACCCCGGCTCCGGCCGCTACCGGATCCTCGGGACCCAAGGATCCGTCGCTGCCGGCAGTCAGATTCCGCACCGATCCATCCTCGAGGCTCAGGACGAAAAGATCGTCATATCCCGGCGGCGCATCCGGTTTAGCCTGAGCTTTGAAGAAAAAACGCGAACCGTCCTCGGACCAGGCGCCTGCGCGGATCGTTGGCGGAAGTTGCTTGAGTTGCGCCGGGTGGGATGGATTCGCAGGATCGATAAGCCATGCGCTCATCGCCGGTCCGAGATCTCCCGCATGGTTGCTGCCCTCGCTGAGTGCAATGAGCCGGTCGCTCTTCCTGGACCAGGCTATCTTGGCGACGTTCGGCGCGACCGCAACGGCGGTCAACTTGCCTGATTCGGCATCTAGCAGGTAGAGACGCTCGCCATGCTTGTCATGGTCGACCCAAAGGGCGTCGGCTTTTTCGTCTTTTTGTTTCTTCTCGCCCGGCGTCTGCGGATCGCGCGCAACGATTGCGATCGTGCGGCCATCGGGCGCGGCTTCATACTGATCGATGTCCAAAGGCACCGGATCGTGCTGCGCCGGCGGGTCGCTCGGCTTGCGCGGCGGAAGGGCGTCGGGTTCTTGGGAATCATCCACGAGCGGTGCCACGCTCAGTTCGTAGGCATGCGCCTCGCCGCCCGCCATCGGCAAACGGAACAATTGCACGTGCTCGGTGCGCTTTGCCAGAAACACGATGCTGCCGCCGTCGCCCAGCCAGCGCCCATTGTGCTCGCCGAACTTATCCGCCGCGGGGGAATAGGTCAGTTGGCGCGCCGTGTTGGAGCCGACATCCACGAGCCACAAGTGGTGACGGCCGCCGTCCGCCGTCGCGTCCGTGACTCGAATCAGTACCCGGGCGCCGTCCGGCGAGACCTGGGGCTCGGCGAGCGCACGCACATGGCGCAGATCTTCGTTGGAAGGAACGCCGGCGTCTGCCGCGCGCAGCTCCGCGCCGGCGGCAGCGAGCAGCGCCATGATCGAGTAGCTGGACCACCGCAGTCCGGGACGCGTTGCTAACATGCATTGACTCCTGTTTTTTTTATCACCGCCGGTCGCCCCCCTGGTGAGGTACCTCGATCCAGAACGGCTGGGTCGAATCGACCGGCGTGGTGGTCGCCGGACCCTCGCCGATGATCTGAACAATGACGGTCTCCGCCCCAGCCGATCCGTCCCAGTGAACCGCGTTCGCCGGGTGCAGCATGACGCTGCCGGGTTTTAACGGAACGGCATGGGTCAGATCAAAAGTATCGCCCGTACCGCTCATCCAAGTCCCTTGCATTACGGTCACGTAGCGCGCCATCGGGTGACGATGTGGAATATCCATGACGTGCGGCGGGAACTTCACTCGAATCACATACATGCCGGGTTTCTCAGGGTCCCCCAGCAGGACCGCCTGCTGCGCGCCATGCGCATTGGGAATATCCTGCCAATGAATTTGTGCCGGCGTAATTCTCTCAAAGCCTGCAGTGTCCTTCGGTGTGGCCCCCACGGCGCTGACCGCGCCCGCGACGATCAGCCCGGCAACTGCCCGAAGAAAATGTCCATTCATGTTGTCCCCCGGCGCCTTGGGCGCTTCGATTCCTGAGCATAATGGCGGCTGCCGGCCTTCGCCCCGGCACTCGAAGTGTGACGGATTTCCAAATGGCGTGATGCCGCCGCCGGCTTTGCACGGTACTGCGATCCACTCCTAAGTTCATATCAGCCGCGTTTGGCTAAGGTAGCCGCATCGCCCATTGCGTGACTACTCGAGCATATGTCAACTTGCCGTTTACTGTCGCCCTGGTTGCTTTTATTCGCGTTTGCGGCGCCAAGTACCGCATCCGCCGACCCTGGCTTTCGCGCCGATACCATTCTTATCGTCAAACACGAACGCAAACTCTATTTATTGCACGATAACGCGCCGCTGCGCAGCTATCGGATTGCGCTCGGCTTGAGCCCCACCGGCGCCAAGGAACACGAGTGGGACTTTCGCACGCCCGAAGGCAGCTACGTCATCGATTTTCGCCAAGAACACAGCCATTATTTCAAGGCCTTGCACATTTCGTACCCCAGCGCCGCGGATCTCAAACGCTCCGCCTCCCTGCACCAACGCGTCGGCGGAGATATCTTCATCCACGGTGAACCGAATCAACCGACCAAGCCGGTCTCTTACTATAAGACGAGGGATTGGACCAACGGCTGTATTGCTCTCTCCGATGAGGATTTGCAAGACGTTTGGAACCTCACCGCCGGCCAGACGCGCGTTGAGATCGTGCCCTAAGAAAGGTCGTGACTGGGTACCCGCCGCGGGATCGAAGCCGCCACCACCCACGCAGATCCGATCAAGGCGATATTGACCGCGTTCTCCCCCCAGGCGAAGTGATTGTGGGGGAGGGTGATGAGCACCCGCGGTGCATGCACCAGGATGGAGAATACGACGAACATCGCGCTCAGCAACATGGCGGCTAGACGCGCGTAGACACCGGAAATGATGGCAACGCCGGCGAGTATGTGTGCCGCTCCCGTCGCGTATGCCCAAAAGATTTTGCCCGGCGGCAGCCACGCCGGAACCATGCTCACGGTGTTGGCAAGATAGAAGTGATGAGCCAGGCCGAAATAAATGAGACACATGCCGAAGATGATGCGCGCGATCTTCGCGACACGTTCGGCACGGGCCGCTTCGAGCCGCGCGTAGCGGACGCAAATGATCAGTGCTGCCGCGGCGAGCGCCGAATTCTCGAACACGCCGTACCAGGCGCCAAACTCGGTTGCGTGCGCGAAGCCTCTAGGAATGTCAAAGAAGAATATCGCCAGACAATAGGGCACGAAAAGCGCCACGGCCCCGATGAATGCGGCGCGTTGCCATTGCAGCGCCAGCCCCGCCAACAAGGGAATGATGGCCACTGCGTATCCCAAAGGACTCGGTCCCGCATAGCCATTCGCCGCCGGTTGCCACACCACCGCGAAATCTCCCCAGACGAGACCTGTAAGCCCCAGTGCAACGGCTCCCAGACCGTAGATGCGAACACTGACGGGGCGCGCGAATATCCGGTCCCAAATGGATGCCATTCGCCACCTCTTTATTATGGGTCGTGGTGCGGGCGATCCTAGCCAAAACGCGGGAGGAAGAGAAGTTCCACTCCGTGGTTGTTTAGCGGAGCCACTTGAAGCGCGCTTCCGCGATTCTTGCCGCCGAGAGATACGTCTAGCTCTTCTCGCGCTCGAATATCGCGATCATCCGGTCCGCCTGGCCGAAGCTCGCGCCGGCCGGGGCAAGGATCTGATGCAGCCGCCAGCCTTTATCGCCTTCGGCGTTCAGAAACTTCGCGATGTCGGGCGTGCCTTGCTTGAGGACACCGAAGCGGAACGGCATTTCGACCGTTTTGTACTCGTACTTTGTCACGGATGCTTTCTCCACGAACTCCAGGTCATGAATGCCGATGCCGAAGACCGATGCCAAGGCCTTCTTCGACTGCAGCGATGCGGATGCCTGGTTTTCAATGCGCTGAATCGTTCGTAAGTTAAGCCCGGAGGCAATCGCGAGCTCATCCTGCGACCAAGCCCTTTTGGTCCGCAGGGCAATCACCAGTTCGGCGTTTATCTTCATAACTCGTCCACGGCCGTCAGTTTTGAGGCGGCCCCATTGGGTCAGAAAACCGAGGATTGTTTTACGACTCTGCTACGGCAAGTTGGCGACAGTTGGACGCCGACTATACGACAAGTCGCGCGAGGGACGTCTCGCCGCGCCTAAGGCGCTTGTTACGGATTGTCTGGAATGAAATTACTCACCAAGCGGCGCACCTTCGCGGCGATCGGTGCATCAATGGCTTCTCCGCAATCAGTGACTTCCTCATAGCTGAAAACAGCGGCCTGCGCCTTGCCATTGGCGGAAATCGACAGATTCGCATCGCGCTTCGGACCTTGTTCGGCCAACTGCACTGACTGGGCGGCGATGCCACGGTCGCGCAGCGCCGCATCCACGAAATCACGGATGATGCCAAGGCCCTTCTGATATTGATCTTCTGACATGAGAACTCCCGCAGCGGCGACACCCAAGTGTGCAGCGCGCCACGGCGGCGGTCGCCCGTCAAAATCCCCGTCGAATTGTCAGAATAATCGCACGGCCCAGGTTCAGCGGCCCAATCCCTCGCACGTGATGTTGGTCGATCCACTCACCCCACCCACGGAAGCGGAGATGCTCGCATGGCCGTCGTAATACGAGCGCGGCGCCTTGCAGCTCACCAGTCCCGCCGATACCGTGGCGACGCTGGTGGCGCTGGAAGTCCAGGTTGCCGTGGCCGTGAGATTCATGGTCGCGCCCGAGGCGTAGGTGCCGATCGCCGTCAATTGGATCTTGCCGCCCGCGGGAATTTCACCCTCTCGCGACGGCGTGATCGCAATGGACTTCAGCTGCGGCGCCTGGCAGGTCACGCCGATCGATGCGCTGATACTGCCGCTCGTGGCCGTGATCGTCGCGGAGCCGTTCATGGTCGCGCCGGCCGCGCAGGTCACCAGACCGGCGGCGGATACCGCGGCCACGCTCGCAGACGCTGGAACTCCACTGGACCGAATTCGTGAGAGGCTGCGCGGGTCCGGACGAGAAGTTGCCGGTCGCCGCCAATTGGGCGGAGCCGCCGCTCGGAAGCACGAGCTGCGCGGGTGCAATGGTGATCGATTGAAGCACCGGTGCGAGGCAGTTAACCGTGGTCGAACCGGTGGTGGTGCCCGTGGCGGTGGCGCCGGTTGCCGATATCGTGGCCGACCCTGCGCCGGTCGCGGCGGCGCTGCAACTCACCAATCCCGCTGAAACCGTGGCCACGTTCGGGGCGCTGGAAACCCAGGTGGCCGTGGGCGTGAGATTTTGCGTCGAGCCGTCGGTGTAGGTCCCGGTGGCCGTCAATTGCATCGTCGCGCCCGCCGCCACTTGCGGCGCCGGCGGCGTCACATTGATCGATGCAAGAGCAATGACGTTCACGGTCGCTTGTGTAAAGCTGCTGATGCTGTTGCCCGCGGCCGCCGAGCACGACAGCTGTGCGGAGTAAGTACCCAGCGTGGTCAGCGGGCCGGTCGAGACCGACCCCGAACCAGCAAGGCTCGCCTGGGTCTGGAATGTTCCATCGCTCGCGCTGATCAAGCATTGCGTGGGCGGAAACGACAAGGCGTACGCCGCTGCGGCCGGCCCCCAGGTCAGCGTTGCGGCCACAGGACCTTGTGAACTGATAATCACCGTGGCCGGCGCAGGCGTGAGCGTCACGCACGGCGGAACGTTGTTCGTCGGCCACTCGGCATTCGGAGGCTGCGTGAGAAAGAATAGATCGATGGGCAAGAACAAGTTGGCGAGCCGCCCGTCGATGTCGCCGGCCGGATTGGGGTTGCCGGGGGGAGCGAGTCCTGAGAACGCGGACAAGTTGGAGCGCACATAGGCATCCACGGAGGCCAGCGAGTTCATTGCGCAGCTGTAGCCGTTCGATGCCGATTCGGCGACGCCGCCGTTGAAGAAAGCTTGCGCCTGATTGACGTACCCTTGAACGGTGGCCGCGACGCCGGGGTCGATCTGCGCACTCGCCGCGCTGATGGTGGCGGTCAGGTTGGTGAACTTGTCCGTCACGAATCCCGGCAGGCCGGTGGCCATGCCGCTCGGCGCGCTGTTGAGGCCCAGGCCGTACGCCATCATGGACAGTACGTGGCTGTTGCCGCCGCCGTTGTCGCAGAAGCCGGAGAGATCCAAGAAGTAATTGCTGCCGGGCGCCGGGCCACCCTCGACGGTGCTGCCTTCGATCAAGGGGAGGTCGGAGCGCGGTGCCCAGGCGAATACCTCCAATTGTGGGCAGGTGAGATTCATGGGTCCGGGCAGCGGCACGTCGGGATCGACCGTGTGCTGAAAGAATGTGTTGTTGGCATTCTGATCGATCGATTTCGCGGTGCTCTTGATGACCACGAATCCGGCGCCCGTGGGTCCGGAATGACCGCACATGGAGCCGGGCAGTACGGTGCTGGGAAAGCCTGGGCAGTAATTTGCGACATCCAAATTGCCGCCGGCGCAACTCCAGACGCCGCCGACCACCGTGACGCGCGGATCGGATTTCACCACGCAGCTCTCTTCGAGCAGGGGCGCGGCGGGCGGCAGGGCGCCGCTGCCGGTGCCCGATAGTTGCGTGGTCAACTCCGGACCTAAGGGCGCGCACGCGCTGGGCGCGATGCAGGCGCTCGACGGCACCGAGCCTGAACTGCTGGTCGCGAGACCCTGCGGATCCTTGTTGCCCGTGCTCAATGACGCCAGCGGCGGATTCGCGCCGCTCGCCGGTGGGGCGCCGAATTGCAGGATCTGACCGCGCCCCGGCGTGAACTGCGAGACGAACGCGTAGGTCAAGGTTGAGTAGGTGCCGACTTTGATTCGCCCCAATCCGAATCCTAAGCCGCTGGCGAAATCCGCGGCCATCGCGCCGCTGGCGGAATCAAAGCGCATGACTCGGCCACCCAAGGTCGTCAGCAGCAGACTGACGCCGTGGGACGCGTCCGCCGGCCAGACATCCATGCCGATCGGCAGCGTGCCGCGCAGCAGCGCGGGTCCGACCACGGTGGAAGTCGGACCGCTGAGAGGTTTGCCGGGATTTGCCAGGACGCTTTGGATCGCCGCTTGCGAATAGACCGTGACGCGCGAATTGAAAATGTCGTTCGACAGCACGAGCACATCGCCGACATTCCAGGCAGGCGCCGCCGCGCCGACGGAGGTGGCGGCGCTCGTGGCAACCAAGACTTCGGTGACGATGCCGCAAGTGTTGTCGATCAAGATCGGCGCGCCGTAGGCGCCGGTGGTGGCGTTGAAGGGCAGCACCCAGAGAGCCGGCTGCGTTTCGAACGGCACGCCGGCCGAAATTACGAACAGGTTGCCGGCGACGTCGGACGAGAGGGCCAAGGGGTATCGGGGTCCCGAACCCGGACGCGACCAGGTGAAGATGGGAGTTGCCAGCGCATAGCTCGCGGGACCCGGACCCGCATAACGCAGGATGCGGCCTTTTTCCGCATCGGCCACGATCAAATCCATCGCGCTGGTCACCGAATTGGGAACGCGCGCGACCGCAAAGAAGCTGCCCTGAGCGGCGCCATCGGTGTTCAGAGCGGTCGTACCGGTGATCAGCGCGCCGGTGTTGGCCGGCGTCTTGGGTGTGACGGTCACGTTGTAGAGCGTGTTGCCGTTGCTGTTCACGGCCGTCAGGCCAAATTGCTGCACGGGTACGGTCTGCGCATGCAGAGAAGCGAACGCCAGCGATGCGGCGGCACCGACGCAAAGCTGCGCGAGCGCTTGACGGCGCAAAGAAGCCAATGCACGCAAGTATTTCTTTGCGGACTGAAAATTCATCGGTAACCCTCAGTGTTTTTGTTCTTGCAGGGAATCGCTGGTCGGTTTGCCCCGGTCGAGTGACGCCTACGCTATCACAACGATCGTCGCGCATGTCGCGGCGCGCAGCGGATTATGTTACGGCGTCGCCGTGTTCTGTCGCGCCGCCACGGCAACCTGGGTCTTTTCGCGTCGATGCAGGGCATTCAAGTAGCGCTCGGCCAGGGTTCGATAGATCAAGGGCAACCCGGTGTCTTTGACCAAGATCGCCTCGCCGTGGCTGAGGGGTTTGTCGGCCTCGGCGTAACGGCCGAGGCCCGTCAGCGCGGCGCCTTCGGCGCATTCGGCGAGCGCGGTGCGCCAGTGATCGGCGGACAACGCCGCCGTATAGATCGATTTGGCGTTGCGCGCGAAATCGAGCGCCTGCGCGTATTGCTTCTGGTCGACTCGCAGGATGGCGAGAGCGATCAGGCTGGAAGCGACGTCCGGGTGCTGCGCGTTCAGCAGCCGGCGGCGCATCGTGAGCCCTTCTTGCAGATAGACGTCGGCTTCCGTGTCCTCGCCTCCCATCGTCAGCCACGATCCGATCACGTTCAATACCCTCGCGGTCTCCGGATGATCCTTCGGGTACGCTTTGCGATAAATTCCGAGCACTTCGCGCATGTTCGCGAGGGCTTCGCCGGTTTCGCCGCGATCGTATTGCAGCGAGGCCAGATTGAGCAGCGTTCGGCCGACTTCCGGGTGTTCGGGGCCCAGCAATTCGCGCCGCATGTCGAGCGATTGACGGTAGAGCGTTTCGGCGCCGGCGAGATCGCCCTTGTCCTGCACCGTCATGGCGACATTTTCCAGTCCGTTGGCGATTTCCGGATGCTGGTCGCCGAGCAGCTTGCGGTTCATCGCCAGCGATTCTCGATAGTATTTCTCCGCCCCGGCGCTGTCGCCTTGCTGATACAGGAGGACGCCCATGTCATTGAGGACTTCAGCCAGATCCGGATGCGGCTCGCTGCCGCGCAGCGCGCGCTGCATGGCGACGGCTTTCTGCATCAGTGGGATGGCGGCATTGAGATCGCCGCGGTCGGCCATGGCGCGCGCCAGATCCTTGAGCGTGCGCGCGACCGCGGGATGAGTTTCGCCATACAGAGCCTTCTGCCGCTCCAAGGTTTCGCCCAGGCTTTTCTCGGCGTCCACGTAGCGCCCTTGTTTGGCGAGCAAGGTGCCGAGCCCGTAGAGCGAATTCGCCAGTTTTTCCTGACTCTGCCGATCGTTCGGGCGCGCCGCCTCGATGCGGATCGCTTCGCGGTACGCCTTCTCGCCCGCGGCGTAGTCGGCCTGCAGCGTCATCAGATCGCCTTGATGACTCAGGGAGTCGGACAGGTCGAGAGGATCGATGCTCTGCAGATGCCGGCGCTTCGCCACCGCGCCGTCGAGCAGCGGCCGCGCCTGCGAAAACAGACCGAGCCCCATATAAACCGTACCTACGGTGTCCATCAGCGTCGCCTGAATGGCGGGCTCTGCCGCCAACTCGCTCTCGATGCGCACCGCACCCCTGTCGAGCATCTCGCGCGCGGTCACCTTGCTGCCGCGCGCTTCGCTTGGATCGAAAATCTTGAACAGATCGACCAGGAACCGGGTCGCCTCTTTGGAGGTGCGCGCCTCGGCCTCGGCGCGTAAGGTCTGGCGCTGCGCGGCGGCGCGCTGCACGAGGGCATAGGCGGCGAGGCCGCTGGTGAGCACCATGCCGGCCGCGGCCGCGCACGAAAAGGCGAACAGTCGCGCGTTGCGGCGTTGTTGCTCGCGCCGCCGTAGCGTGTCGTATCCGACGCCGAGTAATCCCGAGATCAGTTTGAGCTTGGCGTTGTTCTTGCCGTCCTTGCCGGGCCGTGCATCGGCTGCGATCGGTTCGGTGCGCGCGGTACTCAGATTGCCATCGTCGCCCAGGCGAAAGCGCAGCGCGGGCGGGAAGCATTCTTCCGCCTCACGTCCCGGCAAGTCGGTGGCATTGGGTTCGCCCCCGACGATGATGCACAAGATCTTGTCCTCGCGACCGAGCCGCTTGAAGGCGAGGATTTCTTCATTGACCCATTTCGATGTCGCGGATTGTGGTGAGCAGATGACGATCTGCGCGGCGGACCCTGCCAGCGCGGCATTGATCAACGATCCCAGATCGGTGGCGCTGGGAAGTTCATCGCGATCCTTGAAAATGGGCGCCAGCCGCTTCGGCACTTCGCCCTGGGCCGTTTTCGTGCCGATCAACGACTTTGGCGGACGGTATCGCTCGAGGGACCTGTGCAGCCACGATGCCCATACCGCATCCCGGTGGCTGTAGCTGATAAAGGCGCGGTAGTGTGGCGCGTCCACTCTTCTTCTCTGGCGGGTATTGCGAACGTAGTCTACTCTTGGCTGCGCCGCTAATGCCATCTCGCCTTTTTGAGAACTTCGATGCGAAGACACATTGTGATGATCCTTGCAGCACTGCTCGCGTCGAGCGCGCTCATGCTGGCGGCCATGACGTCGCGCGCCGCTGCCGGCGGCGAGGATAAGGGCTCGCACCCGCCGCGCACGGAAGGGTCGGACTTGTTGCCGGATGCCGGCCGCGATGCGCTCCGGCAGGTGGTCCAGAATCAGTGCCTGCAAAATTGGCGGCAACACCGCGGTCCCGCGCCTTGCGAGCGCATCTGGCTATCGAGCCCACAGCCGGACAGCCCGGGTTATGCCGTGCTCGAGGACCGCAAGGGGGGCGCGCACTATTTGTTGATTCCGCTTCAGACCTTTGCCGGCACCGATAGCGCCGAACTCTTGGATCCTGACTTGCCGAACTACTTTGCGCAGGCATGGGGCGTTCGCGATCTGTTGGACAAGTTTGTCGGCCATGCCGTGCCGCGTACCGCCGTGGGACTCGCGCTCAATGAAGCGCGGGCGCGCGAGCAAGATCAATTCCACATTCATGTCGAGTGTCTGCGGCCGGAGGTCTTGGAGGCCCTGCAGGCCGCCACCGCGCAGATCGGCGCAAAATGGTCGCCGCTCATCGTCAACGGCTCGACCTATCAGGCCATGCGCATTTCCGATCCCAGTCTCGCCGCGACGCGGCCCTTCGACCTGGTGGCGCAGCTCAGTGCGGATGCGCGACACCACCTCGCCAACTATACGATTCTCATCGCCGGCATGCGGTACCCCGACGGCCCGGGCTTCGTGATCCTCACCAGCACCGGACCCAGCGCTGAATTGCTATTGGATCCGGGCTGCACCGTTGCGGGCGGCGGTGGCTGAGGCGGCCCATTACGCATACCGCGCTCAATGTCCTTGCGGCAGCGTTGATCCTGGTCGGTTTGGCGGGCGCCGTGGTGCCGCTGCTGCCCGGCATTCCGTTGATTTTTGGCGGTATCTGGCTGGCCGCGGCGGCGGATCGTTATCAACATGTCGGTGCGGCGTGGCTGATCGGTATCGGCAGCATCGCGGCCGTGGCTTTGGCTTTGGACCTGACCGCGGCCGCCTTGGGCGCGCAACGCGTTGGCGCGAGCGCCCAAGCGGTCTCCGGAGCGCTGATCGGCACGCTCATTGGACTTTTTTTCGGTATCCCGGGGTTGATCTTCGGACCCTTTTTGGGCGCGCTGATGGGCGAACTGTCCGCGGGCGGCAGTCTGCTGCGGTCTACCCACGTCGGCATGGCGGCATGGATCGGCGTGATTTTCGGTACCCTGATCAAGTTGGCGGCCTCTATCATGATGGTGGTGCTGTTTGCGGCGGCGTGGTGGTGGAATCGATTGGCCGGCTGAGGGTCAGGCGGGGGGAGGGGGATTTATGCAACTACAGTTGAACGTCAATGGCCGTATTCGGCAGATCGAGGTGGAGGCGGACGCTCCGCTGCTGTGGGTGATCCGCGACGAACTCGGTCTCACCGGCACGAAGTTCGGATGCGGCGTGGGTGCCTGCGGCGCCTGTACCGTCCATGTAGACGGCAAGCCGATGCGCAGCTGCGTGCTGCCGGTTTCCGCGGTGGCGCAAGCGCAGATCACCACGATCGAAGGCATCGGCGCGGGGGCCTTGAGCGCCGTGCAAACGGCGTGGATCTCTCATCAGGTGCCGCAATGCGGCTATTGCCAGTCGGGATTCATCATGGCGGTGAGCGCGTTGCTGGCGAGCAATCCGACGCCCACGCAAGATGAACTCGGAACTGTCGTGACCAATATTTGCCGCTGCGGCACCTATACACGCATGCGGGCGGCCGTGAGCTCTCTGGCGGGGGATTCTGCAGCGCCCAAGGGAGATTCAAAGTGATCTCCCGCAGAAAGATTCTGCTCGGTGGGGCGGCGGCGGCGGGCACGCTGATCGTCGGTTACGCGTTGTGGCCGAGCGGCAGGCTGAGGGCAGGCGATCGGCTCGCCGCCAAGCCGGGCGAGCGGTTTCTCGCCTACTGGATCAAGATCGCCGACGATGACAGCGTCACGGTGGTCATTCCCCACTGCGACATGGGGACCGGCATCTTTACGGCGTTGCTGCAAATGGCGGCTGAGGAACTCGGCGCGAACTGGGACCAGACGCGCGCCGAGACCGCGCCGCCGGATCCTTTGTTCGCCAACGGCGCGCTGGTGGAAGGTTTTGCGTTGGGCCAAGCGGGCCTGACACGCGACTCGATACCCGCATTTCTGCAAGGATCCGCATTCGCCGCCGGAAACCGGCTGGCGAAATTCATGGATATCCAGGTCACCGGCGGCTCCTCGGCGGTGCGCATCAGCGGCGTCTATGGCGTGAGAATCGCGGCGGCCGCGGCGCGCGAAATGCTGATTGCCGCCGCGGCGGACCGATTGAAGGCGCCGCTCGAGGCGTTTCACACCGACGGCGGCCGCGTCATTCACCGGCCTTCCGGTCAGAGCTGGCGGTTCGGCGAACTGGCTGCGGCCGCGTCGCGCTACAGCCCCTCGGCGCACCCCAAGCTCAAACCCAAGTCGCAGTACACCCTGGTCGGCAAGCCCGTGCCCCGCATCGACATACCCACCAAGGTCAACGGCGCGACCCAATACGGCATTGACGTTCAAATACCCGGCATGCACTACGCAGCCATCAAGATCGCGCCGATTTTCGGCGCCAAATTGGTTTCGGTGAATGAAGCGAGCATTGCCGGCAGCCCTGGGGTCAAGAAGGTCATCAGGCTGGACGACGCGGTCGTCGTGGTCGCGGACCGTTTCTGGCGTGCGCAGCGGGCGGCGGACGTATTGGAGACGGTTTTCGGCGATGCCGGCAACTCGGCTGTTTCCTCGGACGGTATCCGCGAGCGCCACCTGAAGGCGTTGAATCAGGAGTCCATCAAACACGAGCACTCGGTCGGCGCCGGCGCCAAGGCACTGCAAAATCAAGCGGCGTTCGAGCGCGTCTACCACGTCCCGTATCTTGCGCACGCGGCGATGGAGCCGGTGAACGCGACCGCACTCTATCGAGCGGATGGCACGCTCGAGGTGTGGGCGGGCAGCCAGGATGGCCTCGGCTCGCGCGACTTCTGCGCAAAAACCGCGGGCCTGCATCTGGACAAGGTGACCTTTCATCTTTTACCGAGCGGCGGCGCGTTCGGCCGGCGCCTGCCGGGCCTGTGGAATTTCCTGGCGTATGCGGTGCAGACCGCCAAGGCGCTGCCGGGCACCGCGGTAAAACTCATCTTCACCCGGGACCAGGACCTTAAGCACGATTATTACCGTCCCAACGTGACCAGCCGCTTCAAGGCGGCGCTCAATGCGGATGGCTCGCCCGCAGCGTGGGTCGATGAATACACCACCGATGCGGATTCCAGCGCGGAGGCGCACATTGTTTACGAGGTGCCCAATCAAGCCTACGGCGCCGTCAAAGTCGTGACGCCGGTGCCGGTGGGCCCTTGGCGCAGCGTGGAGTCATCCTGGCACGGATTCTTCATCGAGTCGTTCGTCGACGAATTGGCGCATCAGGCCAAGCGCGATCCCCTCGAATATCGCCGAGCGTTGCTCAAGCACAAACCGCGCCACCTCGCTGCGCTGCAGTTGGCCGCGGAAAAGGCCGGATGGAGTGAGGCGCCCGCACCTGCCGCGCCGCTTGCAGCGCGCCGCGCGCGCGGCATTGCCATGGTGGAGTCTTTCGGCACCATCGTGGTACACGTCGCCGAGGTCGAAGTGTCGGATGAGGGCGACGTGAAGGTGCATCGGATCACCAGCGCCGTGGATTGCGGCATGGCGGTTAATCCGGACGGATTGAAGGCGCAAGTCGAAGGCGGCATCGTGTTCGGACTGAGCGCGGCGCTGTATGGCGAGATCACACTCAAAGGCGGCGCCGTGGAGCAGCAAAATTTTCCCGACTATCCCATGGTGCGTCTTGCGGACTGCCCTGCCATCGAAGTGCACATCATCGAGAGTGATGCGCCGCTCGGCGGCGGCGGCGAACCGGGGACGCCGCCGGTTGCGCCGGCGATCACCAATGCAATCTTTGCCGCCACCGGCGTGCGCATCCGCGAGCTCCCCATCAATAAGCACGCTCTCAAAAAAGAGGCCTGAGCGCAGCAGCGATGGCAGGATGAAAAATTGTCGGCCGGGTGTCGAAATGAGCACGCTTCGATCGTCTTCAATGCAATAGGGCGGTCGCCCTCACGCCGCGGACGCGTTTGCGCGGCACGTCTTGGCGGCTGCGGAGCGACGAAGGAGAACCATTTTGAAAATCTACTGGATCAAGGCGCAGGCCCCCCGCAGGGTCCTTGCGCTCGCCAAATATCTCGGCATCGAGGCGGAATTCATCGAGGTCGACCTGATGGCCGGCGGACTGAAATCGCCCGACTACGCCGCGATGAATCCGAACAAGAAGGCGCCCGTGCTGGTCGATGGCGATCACGTGCTGTGGGAGTCCTCCGCCATCATGGCGTATCTTTGCATCAAAGCCGGGTCGGACATGTGGCCGGCGCGCAATGCGCTCGAGCAAGTCGAGGTGCTGCGCTGGTTGTCGTGGAATGACTGCCACTGGTCTCCGGCGGTGGGCCCGTTTTATTTTGAGCACGTGGTCAAATCCACCTTCAACTTAGGGCCCCCGGATCGCGAGTCGCTGAAGTTGAGCGTGCCCAACTTGCTGAAATTTGCCGGCGTGTTGGACGAGCACCTCGGTGGCCGCACTTACGCGGCCTGCGGACGGCTGACCATTGCCGACTTCCAGCTGGCCTCGATGGCGAACTACTGGCGCGAATCGGAAATGCCGTTCGAATCGCACACCCATATTGTGCGCTGGCTCGAGCATCTGCGGCGAATTCCCGCCTGGGCGCATCCCTGGCCGGTACCGAAGGACGCGCTTGCCGCCGCGGCCGGCTGAAGAGGGCGGCTCCGCCGTCGCGAATTCGTTTTTAAGTCACTGGAGTCAACGATGAAAAATTTTCTCGCAATTTATCTCGGTTCGCCGGGCTCGCCGAGATTCAACGAGTTTCTGGCGATGGAAGAAGGCAAGCGCAAGCAGGTCGAGGCGCAGGGGATCAAGGCGTGGACCGACTGGATGAAGCAGCACAGCGCCGTGATCGTCGATAGCGGAGGCCCGCTCGGCAAAACCAAAAAAGCTGCCGTGCAAGGCGTGTCGGACACCAAGAACAATTTGTCAGGCTATGTCGTCGTGAAGGCCGAATCGCACCAGGCGGCGGCAAAAATGTTCGAAAAACACCCGCATTTCAGCATTTTCCCCGGCGACTCGGTCGAAATCATGGAAGTGCTGCCGATTCCCGGCCAGCCGCAAAGCTAAAATCGTCTCTCGCGTCGGGGCGGGCGAATTGAGCTAGGATTCCCTATGCTCGGTAGATTCCTGCTTGCCTCGATCGCCCTTCTCGGTGCCCTCGCCGCCGCGGCCGCGCCAGGCCCGGCGGCTTCGGCGGCCGCGCCTGCGAAAGTACCTGCGGCGCCGGCGAGTCTTGACACGACGCAGGTAGCGGTTTTGAGCGCGGATCAAGTCGTGCAGATTCTGGACCAAACCAGCGAGTGGTATCGAACGCTTGGCTTCTGGCAGAACAATGCCCTTCAACCGGGCGAAGTCTTGATCCTGTACGGCAACCGGCAGATTGCCGGCAAAGTGATCGAGCTGGCGATCGAACTCGCGCGCGCGGATGCGGAGTTGTTGAGCAGCGAAGCCAACGCGGCGCAGGCGAGCGCTGACAAATCGGCGGTCGCCTCGCTCAATCAGCAGCGCGAGCAACTCGCGGCGCAGCATCAGTTGATTCAACAGGAAATCGCCGCCGACCGGCAAAAACTTGGTACCGCCGGCCGCGCCGGCAAGGAGCTGGAAGCCAAGCTGGCGGAGCTGCAAGGCGAATTGGCGATGAATGCCGCACGCGCGAACCTGCTCGACACCATGGGCGGGTTCGTGAATCAGCGCGACCCAAAAAGCGCGGATGCCGAGGCGCTCAAGGCGCACATCGACGCGATTGCCGCGAGCATTCCCGCGAGCGGCGTGCCGGCGCCGGCGGCCACGGCACCGGCCGCGCCAAGCTCCGCCGTCGCGGCGGCATCCAGCTCGAGTGCCGCCCAGGCCACCGTTCGCGATGGAATTTGGGATCTGGCGAAAAACGTTTTCGATCTGCGCAATAAGATCCAAGCGATCGCGGTGATCGATGCGCGCACCAAGGAATTGGCCAATCTGTTCGAAAAATACAGCGGCGCGCCGCGGGAGCGCCTGCAATCCTACGCCGCGGACAGTGATTCGCTCGCATCCGCGGCCGACAGCGCCAACGGTGCGGCGCTGCAGCACTTCCGGGCGCAATTTGACACCTTGGCGTGGCTTTTCAAACAGACTTCTTCGATCCTGCTGCCCTTGAGCCAGGAGTCGGTGCTGCTGCAGCAGTACCGGCACAATCTTGCCAGTTGGCGCGATGCGACGCGGCGCGAGTATCTCGAAGCATGGCGGGTGTTGGCGGCGCGGCTCGGCGTCTTGATCGGCCTGCTGGCGACGGTCTTCGTGCTCGCGGAAATATGGCGCCGTGCCGTGATGCGCTATGTGCACGAGCCACGGCGACGCTACGTGCTGCTGTTGGTGCGCACCATCCTCATGTGGGTGGTCATCGTCGCCATCGTGGGTTTGAGTTTTGTCACGCAGATCAGCAGTTTCGCCACTTTCGCCGGCCTCATCACCGCCGGCGTCGCGGTCGCCATGCAGAGCGTGCTGGTGTCGATTGTCGGCTACTTCTTCCTCATCGGGAAATACGGCATACGTGTCGGAGACCGCGTGCAAATCGGCAATGTGGTCGGCGAAGTGATGGACTTGGGGCTGGTGCGCATGCACCTCATGGAATTCAACGACCAGGGACCCTTGGGTCCCACGGGGCGCGTGGTGGCGTTTCCCAATTTGATTGTGTTCCAGGCCACGGGCGGGCTGTTCAAACATTTGCCCGGCGTCAATCTGTCCTGGCACGAGATCACGGTGCCGTTGCCCGCGGTCGGCGACTACGCCGCCTTGAAGCTGCGGCTGTTGGAGGCCGTTCGCACCGTCACCGAAGAGTATCGGGGCGAAATCGAGCGTCAGCGCGGCGAGATCCGAGAAATGTCTTTGTCGGGCGGCGGCGGCGACACCGAGGTGCATGTACAAATGCACATCGTCGATGGCCACATGCAGGCACAGATCGGATATCCCGTACATTCGCAGCATGCCGCCGACATCGACGAGCGGGTCTCGGAGGCGGTGCTCACCGTGTTGAGCGCCGCCAAATAATACTGAGGGAGTGAATTGCATGATTGCCAAACAAATCGCGGCCGCCTTGAGCGCGGCGATCTCAGCCGCACCGCTGCTCGCCGCCACCACGGTGATCCATGCGGGGCACTTGATCGCCGAACCGGGCAAGCCGCCGACGGCGAACCAATCGATCATCATCGAAAATGGCAAGATCACGGCCATCAAGGATGGCTTCGTGCCGGGCGACAGCATCATTGAACTCAAAGATTCCTGGGTCATGCCGGGGTTGATCGACATGCACACCCATGTCAGCGGCGTTGAAAAGCTGGACGAACCCGTCGGCGGACAAATCGCACTCTTTTATATGTCGCGCCCCGCCGAGGCGGTGCTCAATACGTTGCCGCGCGCCAACGAGCTCCTGATGAACGGCTTTACCACCATCAGGAATGTCGGCGACCCGAGCTTGACCACTTACGCGCTGCGCGATGCCATCAACAAGGGGATCGTGCCCGGTCCGCGCATGTTCGTCTCCGAAGTGCAGATCTCGGTAGCCGGCGGCGATTTCGATGCGTCGAGCTGGGATGTGCGCAGCGACGTGGAGAAATTTGTCACCAACCGCGGCAATTGCTCCGGCGTGGTCGAGTGCACCAAGGTGGTTCGCGAGGAGGTGCACCGCGGCGCGGACATCGTGAAATTCCGGCAGGCGGGCTTGGCGGCGGAGGATCCCAAGGTCGCGATGGTTGAATCGCCGGAAGAAATCAAGGCGATCATCGACACGGCGCATCAACTCGACCGGCGCGTCGCCGTGCATGTGGTGGGCTCGCCGGCCTTTCTTCACGCGGTCATCGAGGCGGGCGCCGACACCATCGAGCACGGGCCCCTGGACGATGCGTCGATCGCGATGATGAAAAAGCACGGCACGGCTTACACCCCGACGCTGCTCGCCGGCAAGCTCATTGACTACCGCTTTCAGGAGGGTGTCGCCGGGGTGGGCAAAGCCTACCGCGCCGGGGTGCCCATCATATTCGGCACCGATTTAGGAATCTTCGGGCCGGAGCGCAGCCACGAAGAGTTTGCGCTGCTCGCCTCGGCCGGCATGCCGCCGGCGCAGGTGCTGCGCGCCGCGACGGTCAACGCGGCCGTCGCGCTCGGCGATTTGGGCGCAGGCTTAGGCTCCATCGCGCCCGGCAAGACCGCGGACCTGATCGCCATGAAGGTCGATCCGCTGGCGCACATCGATCAGTTGGGCGCACCCGGCCAGGTTTCCTTCGTGATGAAGGAAGGCAAAGTGTTCAAGAACGAGCGCTGAACCGGCACCAGGTCCTGGCATGATCGTTCATCTCATCGACGGCACCTACGAGCTGTTCCGGCACTTTTACGGCTTGCGCCGATTCACGAAAGGCAACGACCGGCCCATGGGCGCCGTGATAGGCGTGCTCAACGGGGTGCTGGAGATGATCGAGCAAGGAGCGCAATACCTGGGGGTCGCAACCGATCATGTCATCGAGTCCTTCCGCAATGAGTTGTGGGAGGGGTACAAAACCGGCGAAGGCATCGAACCTGCGCTGCGTGCGCAATTTCACCCGCTCGAGGATGCGCTGATGGCCATGGGCGTGACGCTGTGGCCGATGGTCGAGCTGGAAGCGGACGATGCCTTGGCATCCGCAGCGGCGTTGGCCGCGCGAGATCCCGCCGTGCAAAAGGTCTGTATCTGGACGCCGGACAAAGATCTGGCGCAATGCGTGAGAGCCGACCGCATCGTTCAAGTCGATCGAAAGAGTCATGTCATCCGCGATGCGGCGGCGGTGCGCGAGAAGTTTGGCGTCGTTCCCGAAAGGATTCCCGATTATCTGGCGCTGGTGGGCGATGCGTCGGACGGCTATCCCGGAATCGCCGGCATCGGCCCCAAGGGCGCGGCGGGATTGATCGATCGATTCGGCCGGATCGAAGACTTCCCGCCGGAAATTCTGGGAGAACGTCGAGCGCGCGCCCTGCTGTTCAAGAAATTGGCGACGCTGCGCGAGGATGCCGCGTTGTTCTCGAACGTCGACGAGTTGCGGTGGCAGGGCGCTCGGCCGAGCTTTGCCGCCGTCGCAGCGAATCTCACTGATTCTCGCTTGACCGAACGGGCCGAAAAGGCGCTGCACGCGCCCAAGGCGGCGGAATCGCGTTCGCCCACCGCGATTGCCTTGAAGAATAAATCGACGAAGGTCGGGCGGCAGCCGAAGCAACCCTCCTGAAAATTGCTTAAGGGGTTTTCGCCGTGCCGCATCAAACCGGTCCGTGCAGCGCAGAACGCCATGCATCGGGCGCATGGTCCTATGCGGAAAAATTATATTGACAATTCTCTCTGCAGGCTTAGGCTGATCCCATTACGATGTCCACTGTGCGGAGGTAACGGATCTACCTACGGATCCGGGCCCTCGTATTGCTACACAACAGAATAATCGGGGATCTCGTATGAAAATTGCCCTTTGCGCGACCTTCTTGTCCTCGGCTTGCCTCCTGGTCCAGCCTTCTTTCGCCCAGAACTCGGGCGTGAACGCCTCGTCGGACGCGTTGGCGGAAATCGTCGTCACCGCCACCAAGCGTACCGAGCGTTTGCAAGACGTGCCGGTGAGTATCACTGCCGAGACCGGCATTGAACTCGAACACCGCGGCGCAACGCAGCTGCAGGACATCATCAATACCACGCCCGGTCTCAACAACCCTGGCTCAGGCGGCGGGAACTCGACCAACCTCACCATCCGCGGTGTGACCACCGGCACCGACTTGGGTCTGAAGCAATCGACCGTGGCGCTGTTGTACGACGATATGCCGATCGACCCGGTCGGCCAGGGCGGCGGCGCAAGCAACTTGCGCGTGGTCGACATCGAGCGGGTCGAAGTGCTGCGCGGTCCGCAAGGCACGCTGTTCGGGTCGGGTTCGCTCGCGGGCGCGATACGTTACATCACCAACAAGCCGGACCTCTCGCAGTTCAGCGGCTCGGCCGAGATCACCGGTGCGGACACGGAAACCGGCGCCGCCTCGTACTCCGCCAACCTGGTCCTCAATGCTCCCATCATTCAGGACAAACTCGGCATGCGTCTGGCGGCCTACGACTACCACGATGGCGGCTGGATCGATGACTTGCGCACCGGCCAGAAGGACGCGAATCCCACCAAGACCGTCGGCGCGCGTCTCGAGTTCGCCGCCAAACCGAATGATCAGTTCAACGCCAACCTCTCGCTGACCTACCAGGATTCGAAAGACTACAACGGCACCGATGCCGGCAGTTTGGCGGTGAAGCCGCCGGGCACCGGTTCTTCCGGCCAGGTCACCGACGGCTTCAACGACTACATCGTCGAACTGAAAAGCACGATTGCGGCACTGACGCTGCAGTACGATTGGGACTCTCTCACGTTCACCTCGGTTTCCACCTATCACGACCGCAGAGCCGACACCTACGGCGTCGATACTTATTTCGTGCCCTTGACGGCCTTGATCGCCACCGGCGGCACGAACATCGTCCAGGGACTCGACAACATTACTTACGGCATCGACGGCAGCATCTACACGCAGGAATTGCGCTTGAACTCGCGCGGTCAAGGCAACTTCAAGTGGACGGCGGGCGCCTTTTTCCTGCATGCCAGCGCGGGCGGTTCGCAGGAGGACCGGGGCGAAGCCATCATTCCGGTCATCGGCAGCGATAACATCGTCGATCTGATTTACCATTTCGGTCAGCAGGAAATCGCCGCATTCAGCGAAGCGACCTACACCTTCGCCGACAAGTGGGACTTGACCGGCGGTCTTAGAGTGTCGCATTACATGGTCTCCGCCCAGATCAACACCGGCGGCTACATTCCGGTATTCAGCATTCTGCCCTCGGCTTACACGCATACCGACTTCCATGACCTGGGGACGCCGGTGGATCCGCGTGTGTCGCTCGCCTACCGCGCAAATCCGGATCTGACCCTGTACACGCAAATTTCGCGCGGCTACCGTGTCGGCGGCGTCAACCTCACTTCCGATGTCGGCGGCCGCAACAGCCCGAATAGCTACGCACCGGACAGTTTGTGGAACTACGAAATCGGCGCCAAGGGCCGGGCATTCGACGGCAGGCTGACCTACAGCACGGACTTCTACTACATTGATTGGAAGAACATCCAGGTCGCGTTGCAGAACCAACTGGGCAACTACACCGGCAATGCGAGCGAAGCGAGAAACTACGGCATCGAATTCCAAGTCGACGCCAAGCCGCTTTCCTGGCTGCTGATGGGCGCGAGTTTCCAGCTGAGCAAGAACGAGATCTCCAAAGACGATCCGACCATCAGCCGGCCCGCAACGGGTCTCTTGGGCGTGAAAAACGGCGATGTGCTGCCCGCGGCTCCCGAAGCACAGGCTTCAACCTACGCCGAGTTCGACTTCCCGGTGGCGAGTTATCAAGGCTATGTGCGGGCCACCGCCTCGTATCTCGGCGATGAGTGGACCGACTTCGAGCACAACGGCACAAAATTCGGCGGCTTCACCACCGAGAGCCTGCGCGGCGGCGTCAACTTCGGTTCCTACGAGGTGGTTGCCTTCATCAATAACTTGAGCAACTCCCAGGGCGCAGCCGGCGCATTGGACGCGCAGATCGCGGGACCGGTGATCATCAACAACCAAGAGCTGTACCGCATCCGGCCTCGCACAGTGGGTTTGACGCTGCGGGCAAAATTCTAACTACAGGCGGGAGAGGCGAATGAACTTCAGATCACAGGTGCTTGTGCGCGGCTGCGCGCCGTTGCTGGTGTTGGCGGGTTCGTTGCAAGCGGCGCCGGTGCTGAAGGGACCGCCCGCACGCGCGCTCACCGATCCGAAGAGCTTGAGTTCGCCGGTGCTCGAGGGCGCCGCTGCCGTGCCGATCGCGGATCTTTTCTACGTGCGCAACAGTCTCGATGCGGCTTGGAGCCAGGACTCGAAGAACTTCATCGTCTCGACCAATCTCACCGGCCGCTTCAATCTGTGGAGCGTCGCGGCGGGCGGGGCGTTTCCGACGCAGCTGACGCAGTCCGATGATCGGCAGATGGGCATCGCGACCTCGCCGGACGGCAAGTGGGTGGTGTTCGAGTCCGATCGCGGCGGCGCGGAAATATTCGATCTATTCGCGGTTCCCGCCGCGGGCGGCGCCGTCGTCAATCTCACCCACACGGACGATGTGTCCGAAACCGGCACGGTTTTCTCGCGCGACAGCAAATCGATTGCGTTCAATCACCGCCTGAAAACCGGAGCGTCGAACAATGTGGCGGTGATGGACTTCGCCACCCGCACCGTGCGCGTGCTCACCCACGAGGCGCTGCCGACGATGCAGTGGAGCGTGGTGGCATTCTCGCCCGACGGGCGTTACGTCATCGCCAATCGCTCCAATGTCGAGAGAACGCACGGCGCCGTGTGGCGCGTGGAGGTCGCGACCGGAGCGGCGACCCCGGCGCTCGCCACCGGCGAAGCGGGTCTGAATACCGCCAGCGATATCTCGCCCGATGGGCGTTTGTTGGCGCTCACCACGGAAACCGCCTCGGGTTCGCTGCAGGCTGCCGTGTATGACACGACGACGCAGAAACTGAGCTTGCTCAAGCCGGACGCCTGGGAACAGAAGGTCGGACGCTTCGCCCCGGACGGGCGTTCGCTGCTCATGGTGAGCAACGTTGACGGCCGGGACGTGATCTATTCATACGACCTGGCGAGCGCCCGTACCGAAGAGCTGCCTCTGCCGGCCGGCGTCAATTCGGATTACTTCGGCAAGCTGCCGGCGTTTTCGCCCGATGGCAGCCGCATCCTGTTTCCGCATCAGTCCGGCAACATGCCGCTCGATTACTGGATTTTGGACCGTTCGAGCGGCAAAGCCGCGCCGGTTACGCGATTCGCGCTGGCCGGCATCGACCCTGAGAAGCTGCCGAAAACTCAACTGGTGCACTACCGCAGCGCCGACGGGACCGTCATCAGCGCCTTCGTTTGGATGCCGTTCAACTTGTCGCGCGACGGCCATGCCCCCGCCGTGGCGCTGCCTCACGGCGGTCCGACGGGACAGACCATGGATGATTTCGATCGGGACGCCGTGGCGCTGGCGACGCGCGGCTACGTCGTGATCGCCGCCAATCCGCGCGGCTCGACCGGCTATGGCCGCGCCTTCCAGGCGGCCAATCATCGCGACTTGGGCGGCGGCGACCTGACCGATTACGTTGCCGGGGTCAAGTTCTTGGTGGACTCAGGCTACGTCGATGCGCGGCGCGTCGGCATCACCGGCGTTTCCTACGGCGGCTACATGACCATGATGGCCATAGCCAAGACGCCGGATGTGTGGGCGGCCGGAGTGGAAATCTGCGGCATCACCGATTGGTTCTCGATGTATGAGCGAGGCTCGCCGGTGCTCAGGCAGTATCAGATGGGGCTGCTCGGCGACCCGGTGAAGGATAAGGCGGTATACGAAGCATCCAGTCCGCTCACCTTTTTGGGTCAGGTCAAGGCGCCGTTGCTCGCGCTCGCGGGCGGCAACGATATCCGCGTGCCGGCCTACGAAGCGGAGAAAGTCGCTTCAGTTTTGTCGAAGGAGGGCAAGACGGTCGATCTCAAGGTATACCCTGGCGAAGGCCACGGCTTCTTCAAGCGCGAAGATCAGATCGACGCGCTGGAGCGCACGGTGGCTTGGTTCGATCGCTATATCGGCAACAATCGCGGTGCGAAGTAAGTGGCCGCCGCGCGGTTGATCGCACTGGGCCGGTGTTTACTGGGCCTGGGCTTGCTGCTCGCACAGGCGAGCCAGTCCGCGCCCGCCGCCAAGATCATCGTGCATGCCGGGCATCTGATCACCGATCCCGGCAAGCCGTCGCTCGACAAGCAGTCGATCATCATCGAGAACGGCAAGATCAGCGCCATCGTCGATGGATTCGTCGAGGGCGGCCGCATCGTCGATCTCTCGCAAGCCTGGGTGATGCCCGGGCTGATCGACATGCACACGCATGTGACGGTCACGGTGGAGGTGGATTCCGCGACGCCGTGGTCGGACTTCATGCCCGCTTTTCTCGGACGCCCCGCTGCGCGCGTGCTGGCGAGCGAAGGGCGCGCGATCAGCATCATGCGCAACGGCTTCACCACCATCCGTAATCTCGGCGATCCGGCGAGCGTCACCTACGATTTGCGCGACGCCATCAACGCCGGCGTGATCGACGGCCCGCGCATCATTGCCTGTGAACCGATGTTCGGCGTGCCCGGAGGCGACTACGATGCGCACAATTTCGGTGAGCGCGAAGATTTGGAGCCGCTGTTCAAGAGCCGCGGCAGCTGTTCCGGTGCGACCGATTGCGAGCGCGTGGTTCGCGAGGAAATCCGCCGCGGCGCTGGCGTGATCAAATTGCGGCTGGCCGCACAGACCCTGATCGACCCGAAGAGCGGCCCGATGGAAACTCCCGCCGAAATTGACGCCATCGTGGCGACCGCGCACCGCTTGAATCGCCGCGTGGCGACCCATTCGGTAGGGTCGTCGGCCGCCAATCAGATCGCGATCGAGGCGGGGACGGATACGATCGAGCACGGACCCCTGAGCGATCTCAACATCGCGACGATGGCCAAGCGCGGCACCGGATACGTTCCGACGCTGCTGACCGCGAAACTCGCAACCCAAAATCCGCGGATCGGCGCACCCATCGAGCTATACCTGCAGGCGAAATCCAGCGTCGCCAAGGCCTACAAGGCGCACGTACCGATAATCTTCGGCACGGATCTGCCGGTCACGCCAATTGCGCGAGAGTGGGAGGAATTTCTTGCGTTGCAGGATGCCGGGCTCACCGCCGCCGATGTCTTGAAAAGCGCGACGGTGAATGCCGCCGCCGCTCTCGGCATGGCCGACACCCTCGGCAGCATTGCGGCCGGAAAATTTGCCGACCTGATCGCCGTTGCCCACGATCCGCGCGTCGACCTGCACGAAATGGGCAAGGTCGTCTTCGTCATGAAGGGCGGCAAGACCGTGCGGGATGATCTGCACGACGACCGCAGCTAAGGCATCGCTGCTCGCGGAGCGGACCGCAGAACCGCTCGGCTATCCTTGCGCGGCGCAGCGTGCGATGCTGGATCATGTCCGGCGCCCCATTCGGCCTGCCTGGTCATCCGGGTTCGCGTTTTACCTGGCGACCGTCGGAGCGTCGGTGGGTCTCGGCAGCATCTGGCGCTTCCCCTACCTCGTCGGCAGCGGCGGAGGCAGCGCCTTCATTTTTGCCTTTGTCATCGCCTGTTTGTTGATCGCAACGCCGCTGCTCGCGGCCGAGTTCATCATAGGACGTCATTCGCGCGCCAGTCCGCCGCGCGCCGCCGGTGTCCTCGCCGCGCAATCCGGCTTGTCGCAGCGCTGGAATCTCATCGGTGTTCTGGGCACGGCCGCGGGTTTCATGATCGTGTCCTACTACGCAGTGATCGCCGGCTGGGTGACGGCATACACGTGGAAATGCGCCAGCGGCGCGCTTTCAGGACGCTCGCATGCCGCCGTGGCGTCGATGTGGCAAGCCTTCCTCGCCGATCCCTGGGCCTTGGGCAGCTGGCATCTGGCCTTCGTCGCGCTGGTTGGTGTCATTTCCGCACGCGGCGTCACCCGCGGTTTGGAATGGGCCAACAAGATTCGAGCGCCGGTGTTTTTGCTCTTGATGGCGATTCTGGTGGCGTACGCGCTTGACACAGGCGACGTGCGGCATGGACTCGCCTTTGCCTTCGCGCCCAACTTCAAGGCGCTCACGCCGGCTGTCATCCTGGCGGCAATTGGCCAGGCGTTCTACGCCACCGGCGTCGGCATGGGCATGATGCTGGCCTATGGCTCGTACCAGAGCCGCGGCACCTCCCTGGTGCGCTCCTCGCTCATCATCAGCGCAGCGATCCTGCTGGTCTCGCTGCTGGCAACGCTCATCGTATTTCCGCTGGTATTCCGCTACGGGATGGATCCTGCACAGGGAGTCGCGCTGGTGTTCGACGTGTTGGCGACGGTGTTTGCCGAGATGCCGGGCGGACGGCTGATCGGCACATTGTTCTTTCTACTGCTGGTATTCGCAGCGCTGACACCGAGCCTCGCTGCCATCGAACCGATGGTCGCCTGGCTGCAGCAACGGCATAGGCTCTCGCGCCACGCGGCGGTGTTCGTGACCGCGATCGCCGCGTGGCTGGCCGGCATCGTGGCAATGCTCTCCTTCAATCGCTGGGCCGATGTGCGGCCGCTGCGCTGGCTGCCGGGTTTTCAGGACAAATCGCTGTTCGACAGCATCGATTACGTCTCCTCGAATCTACTGCTGCCCATTGGAGCCCTGGCCACGAGTCTGTTCATCGGATGGTTTGTTGCGCGGGCAATCGTCAACGACGAACTCGGCGAATCCACGCGGATGGCGCGCGGACTGTGCATCACGCTGCTGCGCTATCTATGCCCGCTCGCGATACTCGCGGTGTTCGCGGCAAACATATATTGAAGGGGTCAATGCGCTGGCGCAATCAATGAACACAAACTACCTGTTGTCATCTGCGGGACGCGAGGAATCGGAACGTGTCCGACTTGAACTTTTGCAACAAATCTTCGACCCGGCATCGTGCGACCGCCTGGGATTCGTCAGGCAGGGATGGCGATGTCTGGACGTTGGAGCCGGGCGAGGCTCGATCGCCGCATGGCTCTCGCAACGCGTGGGAGAATCCGGACGAGTTGTGGCTACCGACATCGATACCACAGGTTTGCAGCATCTACCACCCTCCTGCGAAGTAATTAAGCATAATTTTCTCGAGGATCCGCTTGACGGCCTGGGGCCCGGTTCCTTTGACCTGGTGTTTTCGCGGTTCGTGTTGGTGCACTTGGCGGGAAAACAGGACGCCGTGGTTCGCCGCATGATCGAATGTTTGCGTCCCGGCGGCTGGCTCGTCGCGGAAGACCTCGACATGTCGACATTTGGATCCGCCGATCCCTGGCATCCGCTCGCGGCGCAGTTCGACAAAATATTGCAAGCCATGCAAGAGGGCTATCGAAACCGGGGAATGCTCGACCATAACTACGGCCGCACGCTCGGGGCGCTGTTCAGACGCCTTAGTCTCATCAATGTCAGTCAGGAGGTGACTGCAAAAATACACGCCGGCGCCAGCCCGGTTGCGCGCTGGCACGTTGAATCGATGAAGGCGATTACGGCCTCGGTGCTTAAACGCGAAATGCCTGATCAAGCACGCGAGGCGGCCTTGGCCTCAACACGCACACTCATTCAAGCGCTCGAGGATCCGGAGTTTTCATTCCTCGATCAACTGTATCACTCGGCACGAGGCCAACTGGCGCCGGCCTGAGGCGCTGCGCAGGCAGGACTAGGATGGCAGAGTCGCCGCGGAGTGGATGTCGGCCGCAACAGTGCGGCTGGCAAGCAGAAAAATCACGGCGCCGGCGCCGCAGGTCATGGTCACCGTGCACAGGCTGACAGCCAGTGCCGACTCGCCGAACCGAGGAACGAGGCTGTCGCTCAACAGTCCGGTGACATAAGGGCCAAGACCCAAACCAATGATGTTGATGATCATCATGAAGATGGCTGCGGCGATGGCGCGCATGTAAGGACCGGCCAGATCTTGCACCAGGGCATACGAGGGTGCCACCCAGAGGCTGCCCACGATGGTGCTCACCAACGTCATGGCCATGGCCAGCGGAAAACTGTGCACCAGGAAAAAAACGAGGCTGACCGGGACGTTGATGGCGAAACTGGCGGCCAGGATCCAAAGCGACCAACGCTTATCGCGCTTCATCAGCCAGTCATTCAAGGCGCCGCCCACGAACACCGCGACCAGGCTTGCGGGTCCCACGGCCGCCGAATAGTAGCCCCCGACCTGTCCGGCGCTCATGTGGTAGCTGCGCATGAGAAACGCCGGACTCCACGCTTGCTGGCCATATGCGCCAATCGCCGCCATGCCGAGACCGACGCACAGAAGTACATATGAGCGTCTCGACCAGAGCGCCGCAAATACCGTGCGCAGCCTGATCGTTGCCGGCGACGATTGCGGCGTACCGGACAGGACCCCCCATGGCTTGTCCCGGACCGTCAACAACAATACCGCCGACAGTGCCAGCCCAGGCACGCCGCCGACGTAAAATGCGACTCGCCAACCGCGCCAGTCGCTGATGTAGCCGCCGGCCGCCAGAGACACAGCGATTCCCAGCGCCCCGCAGATCCCGATGACCGACAGCGCTTTGCCGCGGCTCCCCGGCGAGAAATAGTCAGCGATGAGCGCGTGACTGGCCGGCAGTCCCGCGGCTTCGCCGACGCCGACGCCGACGCGGGCCAGCAGCATGGTGGTGAAGTTTACGGCGCGGCCGGAAAGAACGGTCATCAGCGACCATACGGCAAGCGTGACCGCAAGCAGCCGCGCGCGGCCGTAGCGATCCGCTAGCCGCGCCATGGGAATCCCGAGGATGCTGTACATGAGGGCGAAACCGATGCCGGACAGCAACCCGATGTTGGCATCGGTCAGGTGCAAATCGCGTTTCATCGGCTCAACCAGGATCGCAATCAAATTCCGATCGTAGTAGTTGAGCACCGACACCAGCCCGAGCACGGCGAGCACGTAACCTGGGTACCAAGAGCGGGTCATATCGGACTTGTTTGCCACCACCACCTCGGTAACCTGTATTTACTGGGACGCAGCAAGGTAGCAAGCCCTCAGCCGGATTGCAGAATTCCCGGATTCCCGCTGAGGGTCCAAGCTCTCCGCGCGTCTGTCCTAATGACCCTCAGCATCCAGCCCAAATCCAAGGTCAAACAATGTCGATTCTCTTGGTGCGAACCAGTGGCTTCATAGGCGCCGGTTTGATTCTCGTTCTGGTCGCCGTCGCTCCGCTCGATGCGCAGCAGGCAAATGCAACCGACACCAACCGCGCCAACCGCCCGGCCCGCAGCGTATCCGTAACACTGGACAAAGATCTCGCTCGCGGTCCCGAATCGGGACGCGTCTTTGTCTTGTTGACGGATCGCGTGGACGTCGAACCACGACTGGTCACTCCCTTCACCGGCGCCTACTATTTCAACGATCCGCGCTTCGACTACGCGCCATTTTTCGGCCAGGATGTCAGCCGCTTGAATCCCGGTGCAACCATCACGCTGTCGGGGCACGAGATGGGATTTCCTTTTGCTGACCTCGCGAAGCTTCCTCCGGGAGAATACTCGATCCAGGCGGTGTTTAACCGCTATGAGCAGGTTACGCCCGGGCAACGCAAGGCAATTTGGCTGCCGATGGACAATTGGTGGCCCGGAGCGCAATTCCATGGCGACGCCGATAACTATTACAGCGACGTCAAGCGCATCAAAGTTCAACAGGGCAAGGGCTTCGAACTCTCTCTGACCTTGACGAAGAGGATCCCGCCGGTCGAGCAGCCCAAGGACACGGCCTTTCTGAAATTTCGCAAGTTTCGCAGCGAACTTGCCTCCAAATTCTGGGGCCGCGATATTCCGGTCGGGATCAACGTTTTGCTCCCCCAAGGATATGACGAACACCCGAACTCGCATTATCCCGTCGTCTTTCACATGGGGCACATGCTGGAATTTACGCCGTTTCATTTTCCTGCCAAGGAACCGCCGCAGACAGAGGGAGCGGCGCCCGAGCAGTCGGCACGCTGGCTGTGGGAGCACTGGCAGGACCCGGACACTCCGCGCGTCATTGTGGTGACGCTGCTGCACCCTACGCCGTACTACGACGATTCCTATTTCGTCAACTCGGCAAATACCGGACCATGGCAAGAAGTGCTCATCAAGGAGTTGCTGCCGTACATCAAACGTGAGTTTCGCACCATCGATCAACCGTGGGCGAGAGTCATGACCGGCGGATCCACAGGCGGCTGGATATCGCTCTACACGCAGGTGACTCGGCCGCAGGACTTCGGAGGCGCGTGGGTTTATTGCCCCGATATGGTTGATTATCGTTCACTGGTTCAGACCGACATGTACAAGGAGGCGAACTATTTCACCCCCGATGGCTACAAGTGGCTCAAGCCGGAGCGTCCGTATTCACGAACCGTATCCGGCAAATGGGCGGTCTCCGCGCGGCAGTTCGCGCAATTGTCGAGCGCCCTGGGCACGCATTCACGGGGCGGTGAATGGATTGACGCCTATGCCGCGATGTTCGGACCGGTCGGTCCGGACGGCTATCCCGTTCCGCTGATTGATTGGAAGACCGGCGCCATCGATCATCACGTCGCTCAGAGGTGGCGCGACAACGGTTTCGATTTGCGTTATTTCATGGAAACTCATTGGAAGACGCTGGGCCCAAAGGTCAAAGGACAACTTTTCTTCCTTTGCGGCGACATGGACCAGTTCTACACCAACAATGCGCTATATCTTCTCGAGGACTTCCTCCAGAAGACGCACGATCCCGAATATGGCGGATCATTTCGCTACGGCCGTCCGATGATTGGACACACCTTTTCTGGCATCGGCCTGGATCCATGGCCCTTTGCGCTGTTGCGGGAGATGGCCGCGCATATGCGCGAGCATCAACCCCAGGGCTTCGATAACAGCCAATGGAACTACCGGTAGACTATATCTTTGCGACCGTGCAGGTTCCGGCTCGCGTGTGCCGCATACCACACTCGACCCCAGTAATCATCCTTCGAGCCGTGGCGGTGCCAGGTCTGACGCGACGCCCGGCCGGAATTGCACCTTCGTGATTTAGTTTTGCGCACTTAGGCGCTGGATCTCGCGGTCGATATGCCAGGCCAGCTCGGGCATCGGCAATGCGCCGGGTTCGAGGACGGCGGCGTGAAAATCCTTGATGTTGAATCGCGGACCCAACGCGCGCCGCATCCGCTCGCGCAGGCCCATGATTTCCGTGTCCCCGAGTTTGTACGCCAGCGATTGGCCGGGAATGTCGCACGAATAGCGCAGCGTCTCGGTGAGAACTTCAGTCTCCGCCATGCCGGAGTGGGCGCGCATGTAATCGCGGGCACGCTCCAGAGACCACCCGAGAACGTTCATGCCGGTATCAACCACCAGGCGGCAAGTCAGAAACGCATCCATGACCAGTCGTCCATACTTCTCTTCCGGCGCTTCATACATGCCCACTTCGCCGGCGAAGGTCGCCGCATATTCCGCCCAGCCCTCGTTGAAGGCATTCACGAAGCTGTGCGTACGGAAGGGATGCAGCCGTTGGTTCTCTTGTTGCGTCGACAAGTGCAGGTGATGTCCCGGCACCAACTCGTGATAGGTCAATGCGCCGACATTGAATAGGGCCTGCCGGGTCAGGTTCGCTGCATTGAACAGATAGATGCCCTGTTTTCGGCCTGGCCGGGGAGCATCGTAGTAACCGAAGGTCATCGATCCTTGCAATGCTTCCGGCAATGGCGCGATCGTGTAGGCCGCCGCCGGTGCCATCGGAAAATAATCTGCGAAGTGCGGCGCGAGCCGGTCGATGTAGCGTTGAAAAACGGCCGTGACACCTTCTACCGTGGCGGCGCGCCAGCGAGGATCTGCATTCAAGTGCTTGACGAACGCAGCGCCGTCACCCTGGAATCCGAGTTGCGCGCGGATGTCGCGCATCGATGCTTCGATATTCACCATGCGCTCGAGTCCGCGCACATGCACCTGCTCGGGTGTAAGGTCGAGCGTGGTATGGAGTTTCACGAGATGGGCGTATATTTCGCCGCCGCCCGGATATTGCGCGAGCCCGACGCTGTCGGAGGCCAGTTCAAGATAGCGGTCCGACATCACCGCCAGGAGCCGGTCGAAGGCGGGTTCGACCTCATGCCCAATCCGGGAGTCGAGCTCGCGAAGGAACGAATCCGCCGGCAAACTCCCCAGGCGTTTCGGATCGATGTCGAGCGCCCGTCGGCAGCCGGCCCGATAGGTTTCAAATAGCGTTCTCGCCTGCGCCACCTGCACCTTGGGCATATACATGCCGCGCAGGGCCTGGCTTTCGGTTCGCGCCGTCATCTGGTCGATCAGCCGCCCATAGTCGGCGATCAACCCGAGATAGCGATCGAGGTCCCCGGCCTCGCCGAAGCGAAACGCGGCGAGCTGACCATGAACGAAGGACAACAAGAATCCGCCGCAATAAGCGGTTGGCAGGAACATTCCGAAAAAGCCCACGCCGATCGGATCGCTGACCGTCCAGTACCAGTCGGCCTCGCGCGCCCAGGTGCCTGCGCGGAATCTCACCAGACGCACCGAAAGCGCAATATCGGGCGGCAGCGCATCGATGTCGAGATTTGCGATCCGCTGCACGAGCGAGCGGCCGACTGCGCTCTTGCGCTGCGCCTCCGCGAGAGACAAGTTCGGCAGGCCGGCGAGCGGCAGGCCCATCTGCGTCTGCACGAACACGCTGCGGCGCAGCTCCTCCCACGCGTCATCGATGATGCGAAGCGCCGCGCTTAGCGCCGCCGCCGCCGAGTCAGGTGCCGATACCGTCATGACAATTGGTCTTTGACGAGTTCGCCGGCGCGCATGATCATTTTCAAGTGCCTGCCGTCGTCGGCCAGCAGACCGATATCCTTGAGAGGATCGCCATCGACCACCAGAAGATCTGCGTGGGCGCCGGCCTTGATGCAACCGAGCGAGTCCTTCTGCAGCAAGATTTCGGCATTGACCGAGGTCGCCTGGCGCAGAATTTCGAGAGGCGAGAAGACCTCGCGGCGGATGTTGAATTCGCGGCATTCGTGCCGGTAGGTCTCGCCGAGCAGATCGGTGCCGAAGCCGATCTTGACTCCCGCCTTGCGCATCGACTCCATGCCGACAATTGCCTGCTTGAACGCGAACTCGGCCTTCTCCTGGCTTTGCGGCGGAAAGCCGAGTTTTTTGCCGAGCTCGACCAGCGCAAAAATGATGGCCATGGTGGGAATGATGAAAGCACCCTGCTTTGCAACGAACCGGGATGTCTCATCGTCAATGAGCGTGCCGTGCTCAATGCAGCGCACGCCGAATTCCACGCTGCGCCGCACCGCGCCTGCCGGATGGCAATGTGCGGATGTGTAGGTGCGCCGCTCGGCGGTCTCGTTGACGATGGCGCGGATTTCATCCTCGCGATATTGATGCATCCAAATAGGATCGGTGGGCGAGGCCACACCTCCCGAGCCCATGATCTTGATGCAGTGCGCGCCGCGTCGCAGTTCTTCCCGCACCGCCTTGATGCACTCGTCGACACCGTCTGCGATCACGCTGACGGTGTTGAAGTCGCCGCACGAGCAATAACCGTGATTGTGGCGCAATTCGCCCATTTGCCGGAAATCCCCGTGACCGCCCGTCATCGATATGATCTTGCCTGCGTAGAAGAACCGCGGAGCACGGATCAGGCGGTCCTCGATTGCCCGCCAGAGGCTCCAGTCTCCGCCGCCGATATCCCGCACCGTGGTGAAGCCGCAATCGAGCGCAAAGCCCAGCATGCGGATTGCGTGCGCAGTCCGGTAAGGGTCGCCCGCGAGATCGACTTTTTGGACGCTGACGTCCGAAGCATAGGCATGAATGTGCGCGTCGATCAGTCCCGGCATCAGGGTTCGGCCGCCGACATCGAGAACCTTCGCGTCGGACGACTTGATCGGCTTGCTGGAGATCTCGCGGATCATGCCACTCTCGATGAGAAGGTGTTGACCCTCCGCGCAGTCCTCGCTTACGCCGTCGAAGATGCGGGCATTTTTCAACACAATGGCAGGCATGATTTTCTACCCTCGGCGAGATTCTGGTGCGGGTGATATTCAGACGCAGGGGACGGCCCAGCCCTCAGTTTGCAATGAATAGACGCGAACTGCAAAATCGCAGTCGAGCCGCCGGCGTCGCGGCCATTGAGGCGGGCATCAGCCGCTGCGTCCTTAATCCCATGGGGCAGGAATTGATGGCCAACGGCGTCGCCGCCGGTATACCGCAGTTTGCGCCCGCTGCCCCGCCGCGGGCGGCATGGCTGCTTTTCAGCGAAGGCCGGCGCTGGGGTTTATTGGCGATCTTGTTCTTGGTGTCGACATCCAATTATGTCGACCGGAACGTGATTGCCGTGCTGCTCGAGCCGATAAAGCAAGAGTTTGGCGTTTCCGATACGGCCTTGGGATTACTGGGAGGCTTTTGCTTCGCCGCCTTCTACGCCGCATTCGGTATGCCGGTGGCCAGGTGGGCGGATCGTGGCAACCGGCGCACCATCATCACGCTGGCGTTGACAATTTGGAGCGTCATGACGCTGTGTTGCGGTCTGGCGCAGTCTTTCGTGCAACTCGCAGTGGCGCGCATCGGCGTCGGTGCCGGCGAATCCGGAGCGATACCTCCGGCGCAATCGCTCATCGCTGATTATTTTCCCCCGGCGCAACGCGCCCGAGCGATCGCGATCTTCACTGCTGCGGCGATTGCAGGCTATCTGCTGGGCTTCGGAGTAGGAGGGTACATAGCCGCGACTCGTGGATGGCGCATGGCTTTTCTGGCTGCAGCGGTCCCGGGCTTGCTGCTTGCCGTCATCAGCCGAGTTTGCCTCGCCGAGCCGAGAGCGGCTCTGCATTATCAAGTGAAATCGAGCGAACATGAAACGACGCGCCAATCCCTGGCGCAGCTGCTGCACAAGCGCAGTTATGTCTACGCATTGCTCGGCTGTCTGATTTATTTCTTCGTCGCGTATGGCGCCCTGATTTTCGTACCTTCCTATCTCATTAGGACCCTGCATGTTCCCCTGGCCCGCGTCAGCGTGAACTATGGCGCGGTCTCCGCCCTGGCGAGCGCAGTCGGCACCCTCGGCGGCGGCTGGCTTGCGGACCGGCTCGCGCAGCGCGATGTGCGCTGGCTTGCGTGGCTCCCCGCCTTCTCGTTGCTCCTGACCGCGCCCCTGGAAATCGCAGGTCTATTGGTGGGGTCGTTTCAGGCCTTTCTGGCGCTCGGTTTCCTCGCTTCGCTGCTGCTGTCCGCGGGACTGCCGCCCGTATTCGCTGCGATTCATGCGGTATGCGGCAACCGCCGCCGCGCCACTGCCATTGCGATCGTGCTCTTTTCGGCGACGCTCTTTGGTGGCGGATTTGGGCCATTGGTAACCGGCGGCGTGAGCGACTTTTTCACGCAGCGCTATGGCGCCGACGGCCTGCGCTATTCATTGATCATCATGATGCCTCTGTTGATGGCGAGCGGTGGATGCTTTTACGCCTTTGCGCGCGCCATGCCCATGGACATCGAAGACTGAAGCACTGAACCTTAAGATCTTGGAGGACGAACTCATGACAACGGATCTCTCGCGCTACGTAGTGAATCCCGGTCCCAAAAAGCCGGTAACCGGGCTCAAGGCTGCCGTGACCACCGATTCGTCGATCGTCACGGAGACCATGGTAAAAATCCTCAAGAACGGCGGCAATGCAGCGGACGCGGGGATCGCAGGCGCTTTGGTGCAAGCCGCAGTGGAACCGTTCATGACGAACCATGCCGGATTAGTCACATTCCTTTATTACGAGGCCAAGACCGGTCAAGTCCATCAGCTCGACAGCTTGGGTGCGCATCCGAGCGGCTTGGCCCCGTTCAGGCCGGTGCCGCCCAGCATGGGCAGCTACGCGGCCTATCCGCCGTCGGCCATCATCCCCGGATTCATGCCGGGTCTGAAGGAAATCCACCGTAAATTCGGCACGCGTCAATGGAGCGAGCTATGTGCGGACGCGGTGGAATGGGCGGAGCGCGGCCACCCGGTATCGACCTTTGAGTACGGCGTGAATCTTTTCGGTGAAAAATTTATCACCTATTTTCCGGAAGGCCGGGATTTCTTTCAGCCCAAAGGCACGTTTCCGAATGTCGGGGAAATATTCGTGCCGCCGGGCCTCGCCGCAACGATGCGCGGCGTCGCGAGCGGCGGTCCGGACTACATGATTACCGGACCGTGGGCCGAGAAATTCGTCGCCAAGGCGAACGAGATGGGCTGGAAAATTACCTTGGATCACATGACCGAGACGCCGCCTAGGTGGGTGGAACCCATTCGCTATCGCCATCATGAGTACGAGATCGTGAGCTTGGGACCGCCGCAAGCCCAAGGCATCTACATTTCGATCATGCTCGGCGTATTGAACACCTCGGCCTGCGCGACATGAAACCCGGCTCCGCGGATCACTGGTGGGCCATGGGACAGGCACTGCGCCAAGGCGCGCGACATTGGGAGTATGTCGCAGGACGATGCCATCTATGGCGTGCCGCGCGACGGAGCTGCTCGATGATTCCTATCATGCGCAGCTGGCCAAGCTCATACGTATTTCGCGGCCCAAGGTCGACTTGAGCGAGCACATCCGACTGGCGGGCGACGCCGGCAGCGGGGGCGATGTCATGTCCGCATTTGCCGGGACGCGGCCGGCAGGCCGCGGTCGCCAAGACGGACAGCAAGCAGCCGTCGGGTTCCTGCGAGCTTGCGGTCGTTGACGCTCAAGGGAATTGGGTACAGATGATGGATACGCTGCAAGGTTCGGGAATCCCGGGCATGGTGATCGACGGCGTGCCCATGGTGGGCAGTCATGCCACTTTCGGGGCCCTGCATAAGCCCCATGGATGCGACGCTGGTTAAAGGGGCGAAAGGCCGCTGCATCATCGGCAACACCTTGGTGTTTAAGGACGGCCGCCCGGTGTTCTCTGCCGGTTCACCCGGCAATGTTCATTGCACGGTCCCTCAGGTGCTGGCATACGCGCTCGATTTCAAAATCGACCCTTACGCCGCGGTCGACGCGCCACGCATGCTGCCGATGAACGAAGCTCGCGGCATTGTGGTGGAAGACCGCCTGGGCGCCGGCGTGGTCGAAGATCTTTACAAGCTTGGCGTCCGCGTCGCCGTAACCCCTGGCTATGATTACCACATGGGCTCCTTTTCCGTGATCGCGCGCGAGCAGAATACGGACCGCTACACCGCGGTAGCCGACCCGCGCCGCTGTGCCGTGGCCGATGGCATCCGCTGAAGGCGGGCGTTACCGGCCGGCCGCTGCGGAACTGAAGCGATAGTCCTTGGGCGGTTCTGCACCCAGTAAATTGCGCACAAAGAAGTCCCAGGTGCGCCGGATGAAATACGGCTCTGCGCTGAAGGCATGAGATCGATTCGGCATGTAGATCAGGTCGAATTCCTTGTTGGCCGCGATCAACGAGTTCACCATCTGCGCAGATATGGCCGGAAACGCGTTTTCATCAAGATCGGCGTATGCGATCAGCAGCTTGCCCTTGAGCCGATCCGCCTGGCGCGTGAGATCCACATTGCCCCAATTGATGGGAAAGCCCGCGCCTTTTGCGGCGAATTTCGGTGGGGCAAAAAAGGCGTCCAGCGGGTACATGCCATACATATTGTAGGGCCCGGCACTGGCCACCGCGGCCTTGTAGAAGTCCGGATACCCCAAGATTGCCTTCATCGCGGTGAAGCCGCCGAATGAGTGTCCGATCACGCCCAGCCGGGAAAGATCGAGATACGGCCGCTCGCCGGCAAGGTGCTTGAGAAACGCCACGTGATCTTCCAGGGCGAACTCTTGCATGTTGTTGTACATATAATCTTGGAATGCTTTGGAACGCATCGGCGTGCCGCGCCCATCCATGACGAATGCGACGAACCCCAATTGCGCGAAGCTTTGTGCGCAGGCCGTCATCCAGTTCGACAAAGCCCCAGGGTAGTCATGCGGAGTGGTGACGACCTGGGGTCCGTTGTAGATGCACTCGACCACCGGATAGCGCTGCGACGCATCGAAATCGCGGGGCTTGATGAGCAGTCCATAAATTTCGCTCGTGCCGTCGGCGGCTTTGGAGTTGACCAACTCCGGCGTCAGCCAACCGGCTTGGGTTACGGCGCTGACATCGGCTCTGGCGAGCTCCATCACGATGCGGCCGTCTGCGCTGCGCAGCACCGACCGGGGCGGGGCATCGAACGTCGACCACGTGTCCACGAAATACCGGCCGCTCGGTGCTACCAGCTGCGGCAGCGGCGGCTGCACCAGGCCGAGCGCGGTCAACGCCTCGCGCAATGCCGGATTGGGATTCCCGGGGAAATTATGATCAGCGGGCTCGGGCGTGAGCAACTTAAGGGAGCGGCCATCGAACCCTACGACATAAAGGTGCCGATAATACGGGTCTTGGCGCGCCTCGCGTCCGGCCGCCGTAAAGTAAAGCAGCCGCCGGGCTTGATCGACGAACACGATGTTCTGCACCGACCAGGGGCCGTCGCCGAGCTTTGCCTTGATCGCGCCGGTGCGCGTGTCCACCAGGTACAGATGATTCCAGCCGTCGCGTTGCGAAAACCAGATGAAATCGCCCGACTTGTCCAGATAGCGGACCGCGGGTTCGTCATACTCGAGCGGACTGATTTGCAAGAATGTATCGCTCCGCTCCTGGAGTACCGGGCGCATATCCCCGGTGCTCGCGTTGACGTCGAACAGCGTTTCGCTGCGGCTGTAATCGCCGCCTTGAATCGCGAAGAAATGCGAACCATCGCGCGACCACCAGAGAGTACCGCCGAGTCCCTCCGCGGCGGATTTGAGCACGACCTGCATGCCGCTTTTGACATCGATGATGGATACCTGGGCCGTGGCTTGATTGCTTTCTCCCGACAATGCCGTACGCATGCTGATGACTTTGGGCCGCAACGTGCCGTCGTAGGGCACCGACTGCAAGAAGAAATAGTCCGGCAGTGCCCGCTCATCGACCCGAGTCACGATGATGCGCCGGCTGTCGGGCGACCACTGCACGCCAAAGGGCGGAAACTTCATGCCGCTCGATTTCTCGAGCACGACCAGCAAGCTCGAGCCCGGCATGGCGCCATAGGAAAAATGCGGCTCCCCGTCTCGCGTCAGTTGCCGCTCTGCGCCGGATGCCAACGTGCGCAGCCAAAGGTTGTCGCCCTTCGCCACGACGGCCATGGTTCCGTCCGGCGATACCACGCTCAAAGGGTCATGTGCCGGTTCGCGATGGGCCGTGCAGGTGTACGAGGTCAAATCACAGTCCAGCCGGCCCTCGGCGAATTTGAAGCTCAACTCATGCTGCGTCTCGTCGACCTGCGGATCGTCGAACGTCAGGTGCTTGTCATCGGCCGGGTGCCCGGTGGCGTGCGATATCGCTGCGGCAAGCCGTGAATGGTCGAATGCCAGGTGCCGCTCGCGCCGTTGCGGATCCACCGCCAGGTATTGCCAGCCATCGGGACCTTGCAGGCGCATCCAAAAGCGGTCGCTGTGCGCCGCCCAGATCGGCGCGATCGACAAATTGAGGGCCAGCGGCACAATCTTGTCAGCGCGGGTGCGTTCAGCCCTCTGATACATCGCCACGGGTTCGTTCGGCGCAGCGGCGCAGACGATCGCAGCCGAACTCAGGGTAATCGCCGCTGCAAATGCGGCCTTATGGAGGATATTCATATAGATATGGGACGCAGCGCGGCCCGCAGCCCTCAAATCCAGGGCGAAAAAAAATGACGGATTCAGGGTATCCGCGGACGGCTGCCGCGCCGCCTGGACTGCTGAGGTGTTTGGCATTCGGCGCGTCCTGTGAGTTTACGGCGATCGCAGGCTCGCAGGCTGGCGACCGTGCTTGGAGTTGAGTATCGTTATGCACCTTTGTAGAAGGATCGCCGGGATTTCATGGACGTCGCCTCAAAATCGAGTATCGCCTTGCGGCAGCCGAAGAGCCGCCGAACGCCCTTGGGCCGGGAAGCTTGGCTGATCGCAGCGCGCGCCGCGCTGATCCGCGAGGGCATTGGCGGCGTGGAGGTGGGAAAACTCGCGCGCAAGCTGCATGCTACCCGTGGCGGCTTTTACTGGTTTTTTAAAAGCCGTAAGCAGCTCCTCGACAATATCTTGTCGGATTGGGAAGAGACCAATTCGGCCAGCATGAAGGCCATCATCCGCGACCGTGGGTCAAACGGCATCGCCGAATTCGACGCGCTGTGCGATCTTTGGATCAACGAGAAAGGCTACGATCCCCAGTGGGACGCCGCCATCCGCGAATGGGCGCGCATATCGCCGGCGGTTGCCAAGATTGTACGCCGGGTCGACGACGCTCGCATCGAGATCATCCAGCGGATCTTCGTCGATCTAGGCTTCGATGAGACCGAATCCTTCGTCCGCGCGCGCACTACTTATTTCCATCAGGTGGGCTATTACACGCTCGGGGTGCGGGAAACGCGGGAGCAGCGTCTGCATCTCTTACCGTTGTATGTGCGCATTTTGACGGGCCATCCCAAGTAGACCGGCGCGCCGTTAAGGCGATTGCACCTCGACGTTTGCGCTGCACACGGCGGCGTTCGCGCATGCTTTGTCTCAATCGAAATATCTCTCGCCGCCGCGCTTGACAGTCGCTCGCAGTTGCCTTACAACGTCCATACACATGTGTACGTACATATGTGTATTGAACGAAAAACGACAGGCGCGGGTGGGCATATTCCATGGCAGCAGTCCTCAGTTTTCCTTCGCGCAGCGACTCCCTCGGTGCGCTGCACGCGCGCTTCTGCGCACCGTTGCGAAGATTTTTTCGCGGCTATCGGCTCAACTCCGCGGACGTGGAGGACCTGACCCAGGACGTGTTTGTCCGCCTGGCGGGACCCGGCGCCCAAACAGACCTGCTGAAGCCTGATGCCTTCGTATTCACCCTGGCGCGCAATCTGGTGCGCGACAGGGCCCGGCGACTGCATACGCGCGCTATGGCAATATCGGTGGATGTGGGAGACATCGACGAATTGCGTTGCGAGCGGCCGACACCCGAGCAGCTGCTCGATGTGTCTCAGCGTCTGCAGCGTGTCGAGCAAACCTTGGCCGGCTTGAAGCCCAACACGCGCGAGGCCTTCGAACAGCATCGCGTCGACGGCGACAGCTACGCGCAGATCGCGCTGCGCATGGGTATTTCGATCAGCATGGTGGAAAAGCACATCATGGCTGCCATTGCGGCGCTGCGCGCCATCGACGCGTGACCCGGCCAAGGTGGATCACTCCAGCGCCGTTGATATTCGACATACCGATCTTTTCAAGCGGGTAGAAGAGTTTTTCACCGCACTCCACGTCCCCGGCGAGGGCAGGGTGACGGATGCATCCGACCTGTCGGTGGCGCCGGACGGCGCTACCGCCACGTTCACCGGGACCGTATTTCTCGATATGGCGCGAGCACCGGTGACGCGTATCGGTTGTCTTAACCTCGATACGGCTGAGTTGCAACTGTGCGCTTCTGAAGCTGGCAGCGACCGGCATGCCCGATACGCTCCCCATGGGAAAAGCCTGGCGTTTCTATCGGACCGGGCGCAAAGCGGGGCGTATCAGCTCTACTTCGCTGACGCGGCCGGGAAAAATACCGTGGCCGCCCCGCGCCTCGACGGCGTGATCGAATACCTGAGTTGGTCCGCGGCCGGCACGAGCGTGCTGCTGGGCGTCGCCGGTTTCGGAGCCGACATCGCGGGCGCGCAAGGCGGCGCGACGACCGTCAAAAGGACCGTCGCGTCACCCGCATGGCTGCCCGCGGTCGACACGGGCGATGCGGAAAATCTGTGGCGCGCAGCTTACGTATTCGATCTCGCGGCGCAACGCCACCGGCGCGTCAGTCCGCCGGGATTGAATATCTGGGAATGCACCTGGCTGAACCAGCGCGAGTTGATCGCCATCGTCTCGGACTCTCACAGCGAGGGGTCTTGGTACGCGTCGCGCTTGGTGGTCATCGAAATCGATGGCGGAGTGCGGGATTTGTATCGACCGGCCTATCAACTTGGGGGGCCCGTGGCGAGCCCCGATGGCCGTCACGTGGCGGTGATTGAGGCGCTGTGCAGCGATCGATTGATTGTCTGCGGCGAGGTGCGGCTCATCGATGTGTTCAGCGGGAACGTGCGGCGTCTGGATGCGGGGGCCGTGGATGTCACGCAGTTGAGCTGGCGCGGCAACGCGACGCTGGTTTTTGTCGGCCACCGCGGTCTCGAGACGGTGCTCGGCGAGATCAATATCGCCAACGGCGAGGCGCGGGACTCTTGGACGAGCCTGCGTTACACCTTCGGTGCGTGGTATCCGAGCGTAGCATTGCTGCCGCAAGGCGGTGTGCTCGCCGTGTCCGAGTCGTATGCGCTGCCGCCTGAAATCGTGAAAATAGAGGGCGGCCGCTATCGACGCGTTCGTTCCTTCGCGACGCCGAGCAGCGCCGCGGCGGATTTCAACCACGCCGACGCCGAGCCGTTTGCCTGGAGCGCGAGTGACGGGTTGGAACTTCAAGGATGGCTGGTCAAGCCGCGCGGCAGCGGGCCTTTTCCGCTCGTTATGGACATCCACGGTGGACCGGTGTGGGCCTGCCGCAATCGCTGGCAAGGCCGCCTGCGGGGCGCAAAACTCTTGGCGGATCATGGCATCGCTTCGCTGTATCCCAATCCACGCGGCAGCAGCGGCCGGGGTACCGCCTTCGCCGCTTTGGTTCGCGGCGATATGGGAGGCGCCGACACATATGATTACTTGAGCGCCGTCGACGCGCTGATTGAACACGGAATAGCGGACCCGAAGCGTCTCGGTGTAACCGGAATCAGTTATGGAGGCTACATCTCGGCCTGGCTGGTGACGCAGGACGCGCGCTTTGCGGCGGCGGTGCCGATCTCACCGGTGACGAATTGGTACAGCCAGCATCGAACTTCGCAGATTCCCTATTTCGACGCGCTATTTCTGGACGGCAAGCCCAGTGCCGCAAACGGTCAATTCTTCGCACGCAGCCCTGTGATGTTTGCCGACCGCGTCAAAACGCCGGTGCTGCAGCTGACCGGCGCTTTGGACCAAAACACGCCCCCGACTCAGGCGCTGGAGTTTCATCGTTCGCTCCTCGAGCTCGGTGTGCGCTCCGTGTTGGCAACCTATCCGACCTCAGGACACGGAATACGCGGCTTCCCTGAGGTGATCGATGCAACGACACGCTATGTGGGGTGGTTTCTCGAACACTTCGGGTTGTAAAGAAACCCGCATCAGCCGAACAAGGGAACGGCCAGATCGGCGGCCGTGACGCGGATTGCCGTCATGAGGTGCGGCGCATAACTGCGTTCGACAATCAACAGCGTCTCCTCGGGCCGAACCTTCACCGCCAGAACCGCCACCTCGGCCAGCCTGATGCGGAGCGATTCGCCGAGCGCCGGGCAGGCGCCGTGCCCGCCGAGTCTCGCAAACAGGTCCGATACCCTTGCTCCGCCGGCGCTAAAGACCATGGCGCCGCCGCGCTGATCGACAATACAGCCGTCGGTCATGGTTGCCGCGGCGACCTGCAACTTGTCGATCCAAGCCGGCGCCGAACTGATCATCACTGTCTCCGTGGGGCTGCGCCAAGCGAAGATGACGGCATCCGGCCTGCGATCCGCCGTGCTGCTGACTGCGCGCAGACGGTCGGGCAACCTCACGCCGGTCATGTCGCGCAGCAGCTGCGCAAAGGCGCCGTTGGCCTCGAAGTGGCGCACGCTCGCGACCTGCAGTCGCGTCTGCAACTCGACGCGCAATCCCGCGGCTTGAATCGGTTCCAAATGATTATCAGCCATGCAGTCTGCTGCCTGTCGGATCGATGAAGGGCAGCGGGACGACCTCGGCATCGATCGTCGTGCCCAGGTGATGCGCGCCAATACGCTCGCCGCAGCGCGCCCTACCGTCCGCCAGCATGGCGAGCGCAATCGGTTGCCCGAGTTCCGGACTGACCACGCTCGAAGTGATGTGTCCTTCGGTGCGGGTCGGCGGCCGCATTCTTGCGAGTTGCGCGCCGACGGGCAAGCGGGTGCGGCGGTCGGCCGGGACCAATCCCACCAGTTGCAAACGCCCCGCATCGCACGATACCGGGCGACTTAAGGAACGGCGTCCGACGAAGTTGACGCTTTTACCGTGGACGCCGCGGCCGAAACCGATGTCCGCGGGCTCGGTGGTGCCATCGGTGTCGGTGCCGATATGGATATAGCCTTTCTCCACCCGCATGGTCTGCAGTGCCTCGACACCATAGGTTGACGCCTCGAAGCGGGGTGCGAGCGCCCAAAGCTTGTCCAACAACGCCGGCGCGTGGTCCGCAGGGACATTGATTTCATAACCGAGTTCGCCGCTGAAGCTGGCGCGCAGCACGCGCAGCGCCATTCCGTCGAGTTCAGTCGCGGCGATGCTCATGTGCCTGGCCGCAGAAGGCGCCAGAGCGCCGTCAAATCCGGCCGCCGCGAGCAGCTCCCATGCACGCGGGCCGGCCACGGTGACGTTCGCCCAGCGCGCGGTCACCGACGTGACTGCCACCTTGAGATCCGGAAACTCGCACTGCAGCCATTCCTCGAACGCAGCGGCGGTGCGTTCCGCGCCGCCGCTGGTGGTGTTGACCCAGAAGTGCTGCGCTCCCAGGCGCGCCACGATGCCATCGTCGACCACCACCCCGTTCTCGTTGAGCAGCAAACCGTAGCGAGCCCGGCCGATGGCGAGCGTCGATAGAGTGCCGACGTACATCAAGATCCAGAAATCGCGCGGCGTCCGGGCCGAAGACTCTCCAGCTTGCCGAGCGGCGATCCATCGAATAGTCCCGCGCTCTTGCGGCGTTGCCGCCGCCTCGCGCAGCGCCGCGGCCTCGATCGCTTCGCCGGCCTTGCGGATATGCCGCGGGACGCCACCAGCCGCCGTACTCTTCGAACAAGGCGCCCCGCTGTTCGATGCCAGCCCTGCGCGGGCAAGCGTTTTAGCGGACGGTAGAGCGAACCGACGCGCCGCCCCACAATTGCCCCCAGGGTGATCGGCGCGAACGGCGGGCTGAATTTGGTGGTGCCGACCGCGGGCGGCGCGCGTTGTGTCTGCTCGCCCATGAGCACCAGCGCGTTGATGTTGCTGGTCTTGCCCTGATCGGTCCCCATGCCGGTGGTGGTATAGCGCTTGAGGTGCTCGACCGAGCGGTAGTTCTCGCGCGCCGCCAAAGCACACATCGCTCGCGGTCACGTCGTTTTGCAGATCGATGAATTGCTTGCGCGCTCCGGAGCGCGGCACATGGGTATTCGCCAGCGAGCGGCCGATCGCCGCCGAAGGGTGCGGCTGGCGCCGCCGCTCCCGCGAGCCAGCGCGGTCGCCGACCGCGGCGGCATGATCCATTGCGGCGTCGCGCTCGAAGACTCCCGCGCACGCGCCGACGCTGTACAGCGCCCCGGCCGCGCCGTCCGGCACGAACATTGCCGACTCTTCGAGCCAGCGCAACTTCCCGCCCGCCTGCGAGTGCAGGTGCACGGCCGGCGCAAAGCCGCCGGCGCTCAAGATCAGGTCGCAGTCAAAGTGCCCCGCCTTGGCTGCCGATTGAGAGGATGCGATGCTGCAGCCGCGCACGCGCGCGACGGCCGGAAACCCGCGAAATGCACCGCATCGCTGAACCATTGAGTGCCGCGTCTGGAGCGCTTCTGCGCCGATCAGTCCGTCCGGCCGGCAGTCGGCGATGGCCAGCACCTCGATGCCAAGTCGGCGCAACGTTGCGGCGACTCGGTAAGCTCGATCGCTGTTGGCTGCGATGCACCGACGCGGCGGCCGCATGCGACGCCGTAGGCATGGGCGTATTTCTCAACCGCGGCCGCCAGCATGACGCCGGGCCGGTCGTTGTCGGGGAATACCATCGGCCGCTCGAACGCGCCGGCGGCCGCAATCACCGCGCGAGCCCGGATCTTCCACAAGCGCTCGCGCAGCACGCCCGGCGCATCGGATGAACGGACCTCATTGACCAAAGTCTGCCGCGCGCACACCAGGTTGTGATCGTAGACGCCGAATGCGAGCGTGCGGGTCAGGACGCGAACGCCGAGCAGTTGTGCCTCTTGGATGAGAGCCGCCGTGCGCGCATCGCTCGCGGTAGCCCAAGCTGGCCGCCCAAGTGCGCGGAGCCGCTGAGCAGCAGGACCTCGGCGCCGCCCCGCGCCGCGCCGACGGCGGCCGCGAGTCCTGCGGCACCGGCGCCGACCACGAGCACATCGGGGCTGACCGCGATGCCTTCGTAGCGATCGGGATCGCGGCTCCGAGGATGCGCGGCCGAGATCCGGCCATGCGTCGGATGGTGGGCTCAAACACGTGCCAATTCGGCCATTTGAAGGTCTTGTAGTAAAAGCCCGCCGGCAGCAGTGCGGAAAACCAATTGTTGATCGGCGCCGAGGTCGAAGCCCACGCTGGGCCAGCAATTGACGCTCTCGCGCGGCCAGACCTTGCTGAATTTCCAGCAAGCTGGCGCGCACATTGGGCGTGCGTCGCGGACCCGAGCCCACATCCACGAGGCCCGTCGGCTCCTCGACGCCGCAGGAGTAGATCCCGCGGGGCCGATGCAGTTTGAAGCTGCGACCGATCGAGCTGCACGCCATTCGCGAGCAGCGCCGAGGCCAGCGTGTCGCCATGAAACCCGGTGAGCTTCGCTGGTTGAACGTAAAGCGGATCTCGCGCGCGCGATCGAGCCGCGTGCCGCTGGGGGCAGCCAAGCGGCGCGCGGTCATGGCGGCCGTTCTTGCATGCCGAAGACCGCGAGGATTTCATGCGTGACGGTATTGCGCACCAGATTGAACCATTGCCCGCAGCCATAGGCGTGGCGCCAACGCTCGCAATGCAGCCCTTTAGGATTCTCGCGGAAGAACAAATACTCGCCCCATTCGCGATCGTCGCAAGCGAGGGCCGGGCGGGCGAGTTGCGCGGTGCCGCCGCAGACGAATTCGCTCTCGTCGCGCGCGCCGCACCAGGGGCAATTGAGCTGCATCATTCAGTGCGCGATTCCGGCGCCGGCCGCCTCATCGATCAGCGCCCGGTGATGAACCGATCCAACTGGAAGGGCTCGGCCAGCTCATGGTCCCTGCCGGTTGCGAGCACATGCGCGAACGTCCAGCCGCCCACCGGAATGGCCTTGAAGCCTCCGGTGCCCCATCCGCAATTGATGAAGAGATTTCTGATCGGCGTCGCGCCGATGATCGGACTCGAGTCCCGCACCACATCGACGATGCCGGCCCATTGCCGCAGCAGCGGCAAGCGGCTGAACGAGGGGAACAGCTCGAGCGTGCCGGCAAGAATCTGCCTGCTTGACCGCGAAGCTGCCGCGCTGCGCGTAGGAGGGGAAAAGATCGAGACCGCCGCCGATGACCATCTCGCCCTTGTCCGACTGGCTGACGTAGGCGACCGTGGCCGCGCGAGAGGACCACGGTGTTCAAGCTTCGGCTTGACCGGCTCGCTCACCATCGCCTGCAGCGCGTAGCTCGTGACCGGCAATTTGAAACCCGCCAGATTTGGCCAGCACCGAGCTGTGTCCGGCCGCGGCGATGCCCGACCGCTGCCGGCGCGAATTCGACCCAGGCTGGTGTCCACGCCCACGATCGAACCGGCCGTCTCCTCGACGAACCCACGTACTTCGCAGTTCTGGATGATGTCGACGCCCAAGGCCGACGCGCCGCGCGCATAGCCCCAGGCAACCGCATCGTGGCGCGCGGTGCCGGCGCGGCGCTTGCGTGAGGCCGCCGAGTATCGGAAAGCGCGCGTTACCGGACATGTCGAGGTCCGGTGCCAGGTGCTGCACCTGCGTCGCGCGTCAACAGATCCGCATCCATGCCGTTCATGCGCATGGCGTTGGCCCAGCGCGACATGGATTCCAAGTCGTGGCGGCTGTGAGCCAGCACGATCAAGCCGCGCTGGCTCAGCATGATGTTGAAGTTCAGCTCCTGCGACAGGCTCTCGTACAGCTTGCAGCGAAAAATCATAGAGGCGCGCGCTCTCCGGATACAGATAATTGGAGCGCACGATGGTGGTGTTGCGCCCGGTGTTGCCTCCTCCGATCCAGCCCCTCTCGAGCACCGCCACGTTGGTCAGTCCGTGATTTTTCGCCAGATAGTATGCGGTGGCCAGTCCGTGGCCGCCGCCGCCGACGATGATGACGTCGTAGCCGGCTTCGGCTGCGCCTCGCGCCACGCAGGCGCCCACTGACGATGCCGGGAGGCAGCTGCTTGCAGGAGAGTCCAGGCAGAGTATTTCTGTTTCGTGTCGCGCAAAGGCTTCGCTTTAGATTTTAGCGGCTATGCCGATTAGGACGCATTGGCGAGAGACGGCCTCAACAGCAGACCCAAATAAACGCCGCTCAGATCATCATTCTAGTTCCGGCCCGACAACACCGAAATGACGTGCTTTTCCCCCGGCGTCACATACGTGTTCTCTCGATAGGCGACGGTGTCGCCCATTCTCACTTCCACGATGTGGGTGCCCGGTGCGACTTGCACTTCCTGGGGCTGTTTGGCGATCTCCTTGGCTTCGCCGGCCTGCACACCGTCGACGAATACCACCGACCCCACGGGCGCACCGACGACAACCAATTCGGTCGGATCGGGTGCGTGCGGCTTGCGATGAAACCAGCTGCAGCCCGATACGCAAAGCAGCAAGATGATGAGGAATGCTTTCAATGGAGTACCTTGGCGCAGCGGAAACAAAGAGCCTACCATGGTGCGCGGGCCTTCGATAAGTGCGTGACGGGAGCTATGCTGGGTGAGGGGGTTTCGAACACAGGCAAAAATCACCCGAGGACCGCCGACATGATCCGTCATGCCTTGTTGCTGGCCGTTGCCGTCGGCTGCGCGAGCGCCGCCTCGGCGCAGAATTTTCCCCTCTGGGAGCGCCTGCTGAAGCACTACGGCGGCACGACGGACGCGACACCGGTACCGTCGATGAAGATGGCGCACATGCAAATGTCGTTGAAGGGCGAAGCGGAACCGGGTGACGAAGACCGCGCCAAGAATATCCTGAGTGCCGCGGATGAGGTTCTTTTCCGCTATCGTGACGTCAAGACGGCGGTGCGCGACGGCTACCGGCCGTTTTTCCCAACCGGACGGATCGGCGAAGAGATTCACTACACGAATTATCGCTATCGCCGTGCGGAACAGCGGCGGGTGGACTACGCCCGGCCCGGGTCGATTCTCTACCGGCGGACGGCCGACGGATTGAAAGCCATCGGTGTCATGTACACGGCCCCCGCCGCCGCGACGCCGGAACAATTGAACGCAATCGCTCCCTTGAGCATCGCCACCTGGCATCGGCATGTGGACTTTTGCGGCGGTCCGAAAACCTTGCCCGCAAGCGAGCAATTTGGACCCAACGCGCGCTTTGGGCCCCAAGGCAGCATCCACACGCAAGAGGACTGCCGCGCAGCGCAGGGTTTATGGATCCCGCTGGTCTTGAATTGGATGACGCATGTCTATCCTCACGAGCAAAAAGAGTGGGCGGGAATGGACATGGACATGGAAGCGGGCGCCCCCGACGCGGGCAATGACCCCCGCTAGCGAATCGATCATTGTGCATAAGCCGTAACGGAGACTCAATTTGAATGCCTCAGCCCGAACCTGCTCAAGTTTCCGACAACTGCGATTCGCCAGCGGATTTGCGCTGTCCTTGGCAGTCTTCAGCGCCGGCGTCGCGGCTGACGCGGCAGCGCCCGCGGCCTCCCCGGCGAAAGCCGGCAAAATCGCCTCGCCCGACAAGCGTATCGACGCACTTTTCAAGGAGTGGGATACCGCAACCACGCCGGGCGCTTCCGTAGCGGTCATCCGGCACGGCAAACTGGTGTTCGCCAAGGGCTACGGAATTGCGAATCTCGAATACGCCGTCCCGATCAAACCCGACACCATCTTCCACGTGGCATCGGTGTCCAAGCAGTTCACCGCGATGGCCGTGGTGCTGCTCGAGCGGGATGGCAGGCTTTCCATCGATGACGACATTCACAAGTACCTGCCCGAACTGCCGGATTACGGCGCCAAGATCACGCTGCGCAATCTTTTGCAGCATACCAGCGGGGTGCGCGACCAGTGGCAGACGCTCGCGCTGGCGGGTTGGAGTTTGGAGGATGTCATCACGCAAGACCAGGCACTGCGCTTGATCTTCCGTCAGAAGGAGCTGAACTTTCCTCCGGGAACCAAATATCTGTATTCCAATGCCGGATTCACCCTGCTCGCCGAAATTGTCGCGCGCGTTTCCGGGACGCCGTTCCCGAAATTCTGCGCAGAACGCATCTTCACCCCGCTGCAGATGACGCACACGCATTTCCATCAGGATCTGACGCAGCTGGTGCCCGGCCGCGCCTATTCCTATACCAAGAACAGCACCGGCTTTGCGGCCGCTCCGCTCAACTATGCCATCGTCGGCGCCACGAGTCTGTTCACCACCGCCGGCGATCTTGCCTTGTGGCTCGATAATTTCCGCACTGCCAAGATCGGAGGCCCGGCGGGCGTGGCGCGAATGCAAGAGGAAGGCGTGCTGTCGGACGGCAACAAGATCAAGTACGGCCTTGGCATCTCGCTCGACAGCTATCGTGGACTCAGAACCGTTTCCCACGGCGGTGCGGACGCCGGTTATCGCAGCGACGTTCTTTGGTTCCCCGCACAGCAACTCGGGGTGGCCGTCGTGAGCAATTTGGGGAATTTTAATCCCGACCTCTTGGCGAAAGCCGTGGCGGAGGTTTACATCGGTGACGAGATGACGCCGCAGGAGGCCAAAAAGAGCGCCGCTGTCAAATACGCAACGATCGATGCCGGACAACTGCAGCAGCTTGCCGGCATCTATCCGCTTCCCAAAATCGATCAAACCCTCAGCGTCGTTGTGAAGGATGGAAAATTGTGGGCGGCGGGCGGCCTCGAGCTCGAACTGCATCCGATCGACAACCACCACTTCTACTGCAAGGAGTTGCAGGCCGACATCGTGTTTTCGCCGCAAGAGCACGGCGGCATGCACGTCAAGATTTCCCAACCGGGCGCCGTCAACGAAGGCGACCGAACTCAAACAGCCGTCGCCGCCACGGACTTGCTGTCCTACAGCGGCGTGTATTGGAGCGACGAGCTGGAGACGCAGTACACCTTTTTCGTCCGCGATGGCGCTCTGAATGTGCGTCACGCGCATCACGGCGAGATTTCACTCGCGCCGACGGCTAAAGACCAATTTGCCGGCAGTTGGTGGTTTGCGCCCCAAATCAAGTTCATCAGGGACACCGCCGGCAATGTCAATGGCGTGACCTTGGGCGGCGGAAGGGTCGCCGCCATTGCATTCACGCGCAAGCCCGGGCCGCCCATTGAGGAAGGTTCGCGGGCCAAGGATTGACTCGCGCGTGGAGAATGGTTGAAGAAGAATCGCTTGCGGCGAATTTCCCGGTTATGTCGAATATCCGGGTTTGCCGCGCCTTCCGCACCGCATGATCGCTCTTTAAACCGTGCCGCCATAGCCGCTAGACTGCCGTCCCTATGCCATCAAACCATCCTGCACCCGAGTCGAAGCCCGATAAGGATGGGCGCGAAGTGGAATGGCAGCTCGCATGCACCGATCTTGGTTCCGTTCGGCGCTGGTTGAGCGAGCACCGCACAGTCGACGGACTCACCCTCGAACCGTGCTCCACACAGCAGATCTTCGATACCTACTTGGACACGGAGGATTGGCGGATACATCGCGCGGGCTTCGCGCTGCGCGTGCGGTCCGGTTGCGGACCCACCGAAGCCACGCTCAAGTCGCTTCATTCAGCGAGCACGGAGCTGGCGGATCGCCGTGAATTGACCGAATCGCTCAATGGTCGCGGCAATGAAGCGATTCGAGATTCAGACGGGCCGGTAGGATCGCGCGTAGGCGCCGTGAGCGGCGCGCGCACTTTGGTGCCGCTGTTCGAATTACGCACCTCGAGGCAAAGATTTGCAATCCGCAAGGATGACGAGGCCCGACAGCTCGGCGAGATCGCCCTCGACGAAACGGTGATATCTCGGCCCCATGGTGCACCCCAGGCAAGCATGCTGCGGGTCGAGGTGGAGGCCCTCACCGAGTCGCACGAGCCGCTTCGCTCGCTGGTCAAAACCCTGCGCAGCGACTGCGCCCTCGAGCAATCATCCGAAACCAAGTTCGCGCTCGGACTCAAATCGGTGGGACTGGCGCCGCCTGCTCCGGAATTCGCCGCAACCACGATCGATCGCTCCATGACCATGGTCGAAGTGGCCATGGCGAACTTGCGGCGCTACCTGGCTGCCTGGCAGCGACACGAGCCCGGCGCGCGGTTGGGAGACGATCCTGAAGAATTGCACGGTTTGCGGGTCGCCGGCCGCAGACTCGATGCCATCCTGCGGCAATTTCAAGCGTATCTGCCGCCGGTTTTACTGGAGATTCGCGCGACATTGAAGAGTGCGTTGGGTGCCCTGGGTCACGCCCGGGACCTTGATGTCGCCTTGGGCGAGTTGCAAAGCTTCAGCCGCAAATTGCCTAAATCGGATCGGGCTGCGGTAGAACCCTTGCGGGAGCACTTGACGGCGGAACGCCGCCGGGCGCGCGCGCAAATGCTCAGCGTTCTCGACTCGGTTTGGGTGCAAAAGAATCTACAGGAACTCACTTCTCAATTGACCGCGCCAAACGCCGCTGCCGAAGTCTCATCGGCAGCCCTGGCACTGCAGGAATCCCCCCGCTTGATACGCCGGCGGTTCCGCAAGTTGAGGAAGCGGGCGGACCTTCTGGGGGCGGAGTCTTCCACCGAGGATTATCACGAGGTTCGCGGACAGGTGAAGAAGCTGCGCTACGCGCTCGACGCGCTGGCTCCGCTGTACGGCAAGCCTGCCGTCGAAATGCTCCGGGCGCTGCGCCGCTGGCAGGAGAATCTGGGGTCGCAGCAAGACGCCGCCGTGGCCATGCAACGCTTGAACGCTCTGGCGAGAGCGCGGCCTCTCGGGTTGCCGGCGCAAACGATGTTCTTGATGGGTCGTCTGGCGGAGCGGCACCTCGGCGCAGACAGGCACGCTCGCAAGCATTCCGCGGCCGGCTACCGAAAAGTACGGCAGAAATGGAAAAAGCTGCGGGCGAAATTCGAAAAATCGACGCTAAGCGAGGCGCGGGCAGAGACGCCATGAAGTCATGGAATTGTTGATCGTCCGACATGCGATTGCCTTGCCGCGCGACCGACGGCGCTGGCCCGACGATGCCGCGAGGCCGCTGTCGCCCTCGGGAGCCCGGCGGGCTCGCAAAGCGGCGGCCGGACTCAAAGGCCTCTGCAAAGTGCCCGATCGCCTGCTGACCAGCCCTCTGCTTCGTGCCAGGCAGACTGCCGAGATTCTGACGGAGGTCGCCGGGTGGCCGCGCGCCGAAGCGGCGCCCGAACTTAAAGCCGGGGCGGGCGCGGAGGCGGTTCTTGCCCTGTTGGGAAAGCTTCGCAGCAAGCGGATGGCGATCGTCGGTCACCAACCCGATCTTTCGGTCCTGCTGAACGCTTGTCTTCTCGAGGATCGCGGTGCTTTCACGGTTGAAATGAAGAAAAATGCTGTCGCGTGCCTGATATTTCGCGGCAGAGCCCGGGCCGGTGGCGCGGCGCTCAAGTGGCTCGCGACACCGCGCATGCTGCGCGGCTTTCGAAAGCAATGAGGTAGCACAGGTGGAACTCCCGGACCTGATGCCGATGCCGATTCCGGCGCCTCCGCCCGCCGCCGCCGGCGATTTGGGCGCGGGCGGCAAACCGGCGCGCCCGATGAAAATAGTCGCCGTCACCAACATCAAGGGAGGGGTTGGCAAGACGACCACGGCTGTCAACCTGTCGTATCTGTGTGCCGTGAGCATCGGCCCCACGCTGCTCTGGGACTTGGACCCTCAGGGTGCCGCGACCTACACCTTGCGAGGCGATCCCTTGGAACGCGCGAGCCCAAAGAAGCTGTTGAACGGCAAGCGCCACCTGCCTGAGCTCATCCTCTCGACGGGGTATGGCAATCTGGATCTGCTGGCGGCGGATTTTTCGTATCGAAATTTCGACCTGCATCTAGCGCAGCGGAAGAATCCCACGGAACGGCTGCTCAAAATGAGCCGCTCATTGCGCGACGTCTATGCGGTGCTATTCCTGGATTGCGCGCCCGGCATCTCGCTCCTTTCCGAAAATGTGCTGCACGCGGCGGATGCGATCATCGTGCCGCTGCTGCCGACACCGCTGTCGGTTCGCATGCTGGTGCAATTGCAGGATTTCATTGCGCGCAAGGGCTGGACGGACTTGATGCTGCTGCCGTTTTTCTCGATGGTCGACCGCCGTAAGTCGCTGCACCACGACATCATCGCCGAGACCCGCGAGCGGTTTCCAACCCTGCTCGCCGCCGAAGTGCCGTATTCCAGCGAGATCGAGCGCATGAGTCTGCGCCGGCAGCCGATTCCGGCCTTCGCCCCCAAGAGCGCGGCAGCGCAGATCTATTCGGCGCTGTGGGCGGAGTTGACGATGTCGCTCTGGCCGTCCATGACCGTTCAACCCAATCGAGCCATCCATGAATAAAATGAACCCGCTGGTCACGAAAGTTCATGCCAAGGAAAAGCGCTGGAGCGCCGAATTCGCCGCGCTGCGCCAACTCTGTCTTGCGGCCGGGCTCACCGAGCAGCTCAAATGGGGCCAGGCTTGCTACGATTTGAACGGCGGCAACGTGGTGCTCGTCCATGGTTTCAAGGACTATTGCGCTTTGCTTTTCATGAAAGGCGCTCTACTGAAGGATCCCAAGCATCTCCTGGTTCAGCAAACCAAAAATGTGCAGTCCGCGCGGCAAATTCGCTTCGCTTCTCTCGCCGACATCAGGAGGCAGAAAGCGGCGATCAAGGCCTGTCTCGAGGACGCCATTGCGGTTGAGAAATCCGGCGCCAAGGTAGCGAAGAAAGACGTGGGGGATTACGAGATGCCGGCCGAATTTCTGCAGCGCTTGGATGATGATCCTGAACTCGCGGAGGCCTTCCATGCGCTCACACCCGGAAGGCAGAAAGGCTACCTGCTGCATTTTGCGGCCGCGAAGCAAGCGGCGACTCGCGCCGCGCGCGTCGGGAAGCACGCGCCGAGGATATTGAAAGGATTGGGCCTCGACGATTGATATGCCTCACGGACACCGAGGCTATCGGATGAGGTGCCACTGCGTCTGGCGCCCCGCGAGGTAGCGCACTGCTTTGCCGTCGAACAGCGCACCCTGCTCCAGCATGATCTGAACGCGTTGTCCGCCCCACTCGGGAAGCGCAACCGCCACATTGCCCTCGATTGCGTAGACGGTGTCGCGATGCAGCGGGTAGTCGCCGGTTCCCGGTGTCGGGCCCTGATTGTCCCACATGCCGATGGTCGGCCCCAAGGAGTGGCCAAAGAATCCCAGTGGATGGCTGTACGTGCTGCAGGCCAGACCGGCTGCGGCGCAGCCTTGGATCGTTGCCGCGAGGATCTCGTTTCCGGAACGCCCTTCCTGGAACGAGGCGGTGAGAATGTCCTGCCAGCGATTGCCGCCGGCGAGCGCGGCCTTGAGGCCGGACGGCACGTCCTCTTCGTCCGCCTTGAGCACGTAGCCCATTTCCTGAGTGTCGGTGCACAGCTTCAAGTAGCAAAATCCGACGTCCGTGTGCAGCACATCGCCCGCTTCAATGCGACCCTCATCGCCGCAATGGCCGCCCGAGCTGCCGACCGGACAAGGCTGGCCGGCCCGCTGGCGATCCACCGTCGCCATGAACCACGGCCGCAGTCCCAGCGACTCGAAGCGCTCGCGGATGTACCACGCCACATCGTCGGTGGTCGTGACACCGGGCGTGATCACGCGGCCGCTGAAAGCCTCGGAGATGACCCCGCGTGCGATGCTGTTGATGTGCGGGTACATGGCCTGCTCGGCCGGCGTGCGTGTTTCAATCCAGCGAATGACCAGCGCCTCTGCGGAAACCAGACGATCGGCATATCCTGGCGGCAGCACTTCGACGAGTCTTTGGTGCAATGCGTGGGTCAAGCCGTCCGCGGCCGGCCAGTTGCGGGAGACATCGATGCCGATGCGCTTGGGCGCGCGTTCTTCGATCAGGCCACCGAGCGCTTTCCATTGCGCGTCGAGATCGCCGCCGGACCACGCCGACTTGTAGGGACCGCCGAGCGGATAGCGATTGACGGCGAGGCGCTGCACGGTTCCGTCTGCCGCGCGGCTGAACACCAACATCGTGGTGCGCCGCGCGGCGAAACTCGGCTGCGGCACGAGCGTGAAGTACACCGGGTCCTCGGCATATTCGCGGTTGACGACCACCCACATGTCCAACCCAGCCTCTGCCATGAGCTTGGGCAGCAGATGATCGAGGCGTTCCGTCAGGATGCGGTTCTCAGGCTCCACACGCTCCCGCGGTGCAAGCACCGCATAATCGGCCGCCGTGTCGATGCGCCGCCCTTGCGCGGGCTGCGTCGGGCCAGCGGGCGCTGCCGCAACGGCAGCCGTCGCGAGCAGCAGCGCGCCCAGCGTTGCGCTGCCGAGCGAAAAAATTGCGCGCAAACATTTCGCCAGACTCACCATGTTCGATCCCCGTTCGGTTTTGAAGTGCGTTTGACAGCTTGGTATACGAGAGGCCGGCAGCGCATCTCCAGCAGTATCAGTCCTTTCTTGCCCCCATGCGAGAGCGAAATCCGAAACGGCGCCGGCCGGCTCTTCGTCGTCATGGGCGCAATGATGACCGTGCGGAGGTAGTCATGCATCTCCGGCGGCGAAACAACGACGCAAGGCCGGCCCTTCCTGATCTCACCGCCGAGCGTCCATGAAGGGAATTCTCAAGGTATGCGAGCCGGCCCTGTCGGCCGGCGCCACGGTAGGCCCCCCATCCGACAGCCGCTCGGCATGCTCTCCTACGCCGCCTCAATCGCCGTGCGTGCATAGTTGAGCACCATAAACACTGAGGCTGAACCATGGGCATTAACAAAGATCAAGTTGAAGGCCGCGCCAAAGAAGCGGCGGGCAAGGTAGAGGAAGTGGCCGGCAAGGCCGTCGGCAGCATGTCGGGGCAAGCGAAAGGCATGGCGAATCAAGTGGCCGGCAAAACGCAGGCGAAATTCGGCGATGCCAAGGAAACCGTGAAAGAAAATTACCAGGACGAAAAAGCCCGGCAAGACGCGCAGCGCAAGGACGCTGATCGGCGCCCCTAGGAAAATCGGCGGATCTCCCGTGCGTGCGCCCGACGGATCGGGCGCACGCGGCAGATGTTTCATGAACGGACGACGCTTGGCAATCGCTGCCCTGATCAGCCTCGTTGGTGCGGCTCCCGCACTTGCCGGCGAATTGAGTTCTCCCGCTTTCACACCTCGGCAAATGGCGCATTGCATGATGCAGCGGCTGCGCGCGAACAACGCGGAGTCGTTTCGCGACGCATTCAAGGGCTGCAAAACTCAGTTCGAATCCGTGCGCTCGGAGCGCCCCGCGGACAGCGCGGTGACCGCGGATACCATGCCTGAGAAGAAACAATAGCTCGTGGCAGCGGCATCCGGCGCAGCCGATCGCCGCGCGACAACGGCCAGCCGGCGCTCTTAGCGACGCTCAGGCGAGGGCGTTGCGCCGAATCACTTCGCGATACCAGTCGGCGCTCAGCTTGCGGCTGCGCTTTTGGGTCTTGAAGTCGACGTAGTGAATGCCGAATCGTTTGCCATAGCCGTCGGCCCATTCGAAGTTATCGAGCAAACTCCACAGGAAGTAGCCGTGGATCGGATAGCCTTCCGCAGCCGCGCGCTGCAAATGCGTCAAATAGTTACGCAGAAACATCACTCTGTCGGTGTCCTCGACGCGTCCGTCGGTCTCGCGCAAATCCTCGCCCGAGCAGCCGTTCTCCGTGATGTAGAGCGCGCGCGGCTTCCACAGATCGTTGGTATGGCGGATCGCCCAGTAGATCACTTCCGGACCGATGAACAACCAGGGCGAAGCCATGTGCGGAAAAGAAGCGGGACGGCGTGCGACGGCGTACCCCGCCGCGCCGTCATCGGCGCGGGCGTACTCGGGTTGGTAGACATTGAGACCGACGAAATCCAACGGGCTGCCGATGATTTTCAGATCATCGCCGGCCATTTTCGGTGCATTTGCCCCTTCGCGTTTCAGGTAGCCGTCGGTGTACCTGCCTTCCATCACGGCGGTGAGAAAAGGCGCGTTCTCCTCGCGGAAGGCGCGCCTGGCCGCTTCGATGTGCTCCGCGGTTTCGATCACGGGCACATACACCTTCGGGTTTTCGGCCAGCCCAACCTGGGTGCCGCTCGCCGAGTGGGCACGGATGGCCTGCGCGCCGAGGCCATGTGCGAGCAGTCCATGATGACGAATTTGATTGACTTGCGCGGCGGGCAATTTCAGTCCGGGGGCGAACTGACCGATTTTGTAGCTCAAATCGGTGAAGCACACCACTTCGTTGGTCGTCATGAAATGACGCACGCGGTCCGACAACTTTTGTGCGACATAGGCCGCGTAGTCGGCAAACGCCTTGGGTGTATCGCGCGATTGCCAACCGCCGGACAAAGCCTCGGGCAGATCCCAGTGAAACAAGGTGACGTAGGGCTCGATCCCATTCTTCAGCAACTCATCGACGAGGCGCTGGTAGTAGGCGAGACCAGGCTGGTTCGGCTGGCCGCGACCTTGCGGAAAGATGCGCGACCAGGAAATGGAGAAGCGATAGGCCTTCGCCCCCAAATCCTTGAGCAACCGCACGTCTTCCTTGTAAAGGTGATACGAGTCGTCGGCGACGTCGCCGGTTTCGCCGCGATGGGTTTTCCCGGGCGTGTGCGCGAACACGTCCCAATTGGACGGCCCACGGCCGTCTGCGGCTACCGCGCCTTCGATCTGGTAGGCGCTGGTGGCGCATCCCCACAGAAAATCCGGCGGAAAAGCCGCGGGTTTCGCCGGCGACGCCGCGCCGCGCGCCAGGGACAGGGGCACGGCGCCCAGCGCACCCGCGAGGCCGAGCGTTTTGGCAAACTCGCGGCGCGTAAAACGTCTGTTCATCGGCGTTTCCCCCGTCTCACATCGATAGTTGTATTTTCCAGCATGGTAGCGCTAACATCGCGCTTTAGGAAGCGTTGCCGGCTTGCGTCCTTCGACCCCCCTCGAAGGTTGCCGGCAACGCTTCCGCTTATTGAATCGGGATCTCGAAGGGACCCGCCGGCAATCCCGAGTGATCATAGAGATTGCAGATCGGCGCATCGCCCCAGCAAAAACGCACGCGCGTGGCCTCCTTAAGACCGCCCGCGTCCAACGCCACTCCACCGGCTTGCAGCACCGCATCGACGAAACGGCAGCTGCTCTGCTCGGCTGCGCACAATTCAAACGCGATCGGCCGGCTGGAGCTGTACGTCACGAGCGCGCCATCGATGTCCTCGAAGCTCACCACGACATGTGCGCCGTTGCGCGTGGCGCCGCGCGGCGCAGGGCCCGACGCGGTTATGGCCTCTCCATAGATCAAGTGCCGGGCGGCGCGCGCCAGCCGCGCGCCCACGGATTGCTTGTCGGGTGGATGAAGCTCACGCGGATCGCCCACATCAATGGTCACGGCGAGCGTCGCATGCGCATCATTCAGCACGGCGCGGCGCTGGGCTTCGCGAAGATTTGCCCAGTCGGAAGCGGCCGGGGCCGCCGGCGGCGCGCCAAAATTGGGCAGCTGGACGATGAGGTAGGGTAGGTTCGCGGTGAACTGCCGCCGCCAATCGCCCATCAGCGCCGCCAACAGTGCCTGATACTGCGCGGCCTCGCCGGTGTTGGATTCGCCCTGATACCACAGTACCCCGCGCAGGCCGTAGGGACCCAGCGGCGCAATCATGGCGTTGTAAATGCTGGTGACCCCGCCGACGGATTCCCAGGGTGCGCGCGGCGGAAAGCCCATGCTTTCGGGCACGAATTTATAGCGCCACCCGCCGCCCAGGGGCACGACGCCGCCGTCGGCCAAGCGCAGCATCATGTGCTCCGGCGGTCCATACATTCCGGCCGCGCAGCAGCCGCTGGACACGTTCACAACGATGCTGTTGTCGCCGGCGCGCAGCGTCCCCGCCGGCAACGCGTACGGGCGTTCCGTGCCGTAGCCAAACGAGTTGCCGATGGGTTTGCCGTTGACCCAGGTCTCATCGACTTTGTCGATGCCGCCGAGCATCAGCGTCGCCGCTCCCGCAGCCTGCGCCGCCGTCAGGGAGACTTGGCGGCGAAACCACACCATGCCGTCATGGTTGGCGAGCTGCGCCACGCCCCAGGTTTTCCAGTCGCGCATGGGCAGCGGAACCTCGCGCCAGTCGGCTCCCGGCTCGCTCCAGGGCGTCGAGCTGGCGTGCGCGTGCCACCAGTTCTCCCAGATCTCGCCCAGCCGGGCGTTTCCCGCCTTTGGATCAGCCGCATACAGATGCAGAAGATCCAGCGCCGGGCCGAAACCGCTCATCCTGCGCAGCCCTTGCTCGCTGATCCAGGGCTCGATACGCGAGCCTCCCCAGGATGAATGAATCAGGCCGAGCGGTACCGGCACGGACTTTTGCAGCTCGCGCGCAAAGTAGTAACACGCCGCCGAAAAATCGCCGATCGTGGCGGGGCCGGCGGCGGCCCAAGCGACCGGCGCTTGAAAGTGCGTCAGCGGCTTGGGCGAGGCGGCGTGCGCCACGGTCAAAATGCGGATCCGATCGTTGGCCGAGCGCGCGATTTCGCCGGCGTAGTTCAAAGTGCGCGTGACCGGCAATTCCATGTTCGACTGCCCTGAACACAAGAACACATCGCCTATCAGAATATCTTTGATGGTCTGGCTGGCGCCGGATTGGGTGTGCACCGCGAGCGCGTACGGTCCGCCGGCATGCATGGGCGGCAGCAGCGCACGCCAATGACCGGTCGCGTCCGCGCGCGCCTCGACAGCGTGAGTATCGATGGAAACGCTGACTCGCGCTCCCGCGCTCGACTCGCCCCACACGGGAATTGGACGGTCGCGTTGCAACACCGCGTGGTCCTCGAAAATCTCATGCAACAGCGGGGGCGCCGGCGCTTCGGCGAAACCGGCCGGCGCCCTGAGGAGCAACAGCAAAACCAAGGCGTGGCGGTGTATTTTCATGCGGGCTCGCAGGTCTTTAGTGGCGGCTCAATGCCGCAGGGGTGCGGCAGTCCAGCCGGGATTACCCGGCGCGTAAGGGGTGGAAATCGCTTCGTACTCTGCCAGGGTGTGCTCCGGAGGCGCGTAGCCCGGCGGCAGCGGACGGTTCGAAATGCTCTGGAAGTAGGCGAGGCAGGCATCGCGCCACCAGCGCGCCTCCTTTTCCTGGATCGCGAGAAAGGCGGAGGTTTCCGCGTAGCGCTCCGGATCCACGTACGCTGCAAGCGCCCCCCAGGTGCGGCGCATCTCGTGAACGTATTCCACGCCGCGCGAGTAATGAATCACGAGCTCATCCCACAGCGTGCGCCCGGATGGCATTGGATAATCCCAACTCAGGTGGTGGAACCACAGTAAATACTTTTCGGGCGTGGAACGGGGGTCGTTGAATTCGGCGGCGAGCGGCGGCGCATATTGCGACACCGCGTTGCTCCCGGCTGTGCTGCGATCGAAACCAATGCCGTCGGCATCCGCGCGATGATAGTAGGGCGGCTTCCAGTCGGCTCGCGTGCCGCCGCCCTGCCCAGGGCCCGGGTCCATAGTGATGCCCTGCCGCCATCAAGTGCGCCAAGCCCAGCGGCGTCATGTAATCCACCGCCGCTTCGCGCGAGCCCATCATCATCGCCACGATCGGCGCGACGAACGCGGGATCGGTCGAGAAGGTCTGCGCCACCCATTCTTCGCGCGATGGCGCGCGCGGAGAGTTCCGGATCCCAGGCCAGCCGGCCGAAGACATACCAGTTGGCCTGGTCGAAGTGCGAGCCGGTCCAGTTGCGCATCGCTGCCGATATTGGACACGCCGGCCATGCCGGCGATCGTTGTTGTGCGATGCCGTCGATCACCTGCCACGGTCGCCTTGGCGCCGCAGGTGTCGGAGCGCAGCGCCTCCTCGTACAGCGGGCCCAAGATAGACCAGGTGCGTCGCGAAGCCCAGGTATTCCTTGGTGATCTGCACTTCGAGCATCAGCGGCGTCTTCGGCATCGCGCCGAACAGCGGATGGAAGGGCTCGCGCGGCTGGAAGTCGATCGGCCCGTTCTTCACCTGCAGCAGCACATTGCGCGCGAACTTGCCGTCGAGCGGCATGAATTCGTCGTAGGCCTGGCGGGCGCGGTCCTGCGTTTGGTGCGCCGAATAGACAAACGCGCGCCACATCACGATGCCGCCATGCGGCGCCAGCGCGGCGGCCATCATGTTGGCGCCGTCGGCATGGCGTGCGGCCATAATCCTGCGGGCCCGGCTGGCCCTCCGAATTGGCCTTGACCAGAAAGCCGCCGAAATCGGGGATGAGCGCGATAGATTTCATCCACCTTGTGCCGCCACCAGGCTCGCACCGCCGGATCGAGCGGGTCGGCGGTCTTCAGTCCGCCGATCTCGATCGGCGCGGTGAAGCGCGCCGACAGATAGACGCTGATGCCGTAGGGCCGGAACGCGTCGCGCCAGCGCCGCCGCCTTTTCGATATACGGCGGCGTCAGGCTCACGGCGTCGGCGTTGACGTTGTTGAGCACCGCGCCGTTGATGCCGATGCGAGGCATTGGCGCGGGCGTAGTCGACATAGCGGCGGTCCCGATATCCGGGCAGCGTCTGCCAGTCCCAGATCGAGGCGCCGGCGTAGCCGCGCTCGACCGTGCCGTCCAGATTGTCCCAGTGATCGAGGATGCGATGCGCAAGGCGCGGAGCTCGCGCACATCGAGAGCCTCGAGCGGCCGGCGGGTCTGCATCAGGCGCAGAAAGGCAAAGGCGCCATAGAGCACGCCGATGTCGGAGTTGGCGGCGATGAGCGTGGCACGATGACCATGCAATTTGATGCTGCGAATCAAATAACCCTCGGGCCCCAAGGCCTCAAGATCGGCGAGCGGGGCGACAGCGCCGGCCGCTGAGCCGCGAGCCATCAAGACCACGGCACCGTCCCGAGTGATGCGGCTCGTCATCGCGGGCGTTTCGGCCAACAAGCCGGCCACCCCGCGCCGCAATTCTTGCGCGGCGGTGCCCGCGTCGGGCGCAGCCACCACTTCGGTGGCGAAACTGCGATAACGCACGGCCCAGGGCGCCTCGACGGGACGATAGCGCAGCCACAAATCGTAGCCGTCCTCGGCGCGCGCGCTCGCCGCGCATACCAGCAAACACACAAAGCACCTGACGGCGATTCTTGGTAGCGCTATCATACCGAAACTTTAACCCATGAGCCGCATGCCGGCATCATAAGGCCATATCGTGATTTTGGATCCGCCCGCACCCAACCGCAACCGCAACCGCAACCGAAACGGAAACGCTTACCCTTACCCACGGGACGGCTCGCTGCGACCTATTGCCGCAGTTAGGCGGCAGCCTCGGCGCTTGGACCGTGAGCGGTCAGGAGATGTTGCGCACTGCGGGGCCGTCGGCCGCCGCCGCACGCGACCCCTATGCCACCGCCGGTTTTCCGCTGGTGCCGTACTCGAATCGCATCGGCAACGGCAGTTTCGAGTGGCGCGGCAAGTGCATGACCTTGGCGCGCAATTTTCCGCCCGAACCGCACGCCATTCATGGCGTAGGCTTCGAGCGCGCATGGCAGGTGCGCTCGCGCTCGGCCGATTCGGCGCACTCTGGTGCTGACGCCATCGTCCTGGACGCCTCGCTGGCCGTTCGCGTTCGAGGCGCAGCAGCGCATCACGCTCGGCGACGCGCACCTGCTGACCATCGAGATTCGAGCGCCCTGAATCTCGCGAATCTGAGCCGTGCCGCTCGCGTTCGGCCATCATCCCTATTTCCCGCAGCGGCGGTGCGCGGCTTCAATTCCACGCGCAAGGCGTGTGGCTGGTCGGCGATGACGGCCTGCCGCGCGAACTCAGGTCAAGCCCTTCGGGCAAATTCGATTTTTCGAACGCGTGCCCGTGGACGCGCCGCGACATCGACCATTGCTTCACGGGCTGGAACGGTCTGGCCATCATCTCCTGGCCGGACGAGCGCAGGCGCTCGGGATCACCGCTTCCCGGGAGCTGTCGAACGCAGTGGTGTACATTCGCAGCGAGCTCGGATGCCTTCTGCTTCGAACCGGTGCCGCACATCAACGATGCGCATCAACCGCGACGACCGAGAAGCCTCGATGCCGGTGATCGCGCCCGGCGAGATCTTCGACGGCGAGCATTCGTTTACGCGCGATCCGCCGCTAGGCGCGTGAGCTCAGCGGTCGGCGGGCGGCCCGTCAGAATCGCGGCGCACCAGCGTGAAGTCCAGCAGGGCATGTTTGACAGTCCTCGTCGCGTCCCTCGCGGCGTGCCTTGATCTTTCGCAGCAAGAGCAGGACCGCGGAGCTTCGCCATGTCGGCGATCGGCTGGCGAATGGTCGTCAACTCAGGCCAGATCGAGCGCGAGAACTCCGTGTCGTCGAAACCGCACACCGTCAGGTCCCTTGGGCACATCCAGGTGATGGCGATGCGCGACGGCCACGGTGGCCGCGCCCATGTCATCGTTGCTGGCGAAAATAGCGGTCGGCGGCTTCGCCAGAGCTCAACAGCTGCTCGGCCGCCTTTAAGCCCGAACGATAGGTAAAAAGTCCCTGGCGGATCAGCGAAGTTATCCATCGGAATGTCCGCCTCCGTCAGCGCCGCCTTGTAGCCGGCGAGACGCTGCGCGCTCGCGGTCTGATCGGGGTTGCCGATGATGAAACCGATGCGCGTGTGGCCCAGCGACAGGATGTGGCGCGTCATGGCGACCGCGGCGGCATGATCGTCGATCCGCACCGCCAACAATCCGGCCCGCGGAATCGCGCTCGCGACGGCGACCGCAAGCGCGTCCGGCCTTCTGAGAACCGCATGAATGCGCTTCGAGTCGCACAACGGCGGCGGCAGGATGATGCCGTCCACGCCGGTGGCGAGCAGCTCCCGCACCACTTCGTCCTCGTGCTGATCGGCATCGCACTTCTCCACCACCAGCTGCACATGACTCAGCCGCGCCTGCTCGAGGCTGCCCACCAGAAACTCGCTCAAGAAAGCGGCGCTCGGATTGCTGTAGAGCATGCCGATGCGAACCTGTTCCGCGCCGGCCAGGGTGCGCGCGGCGAGATTCGGCGAATATTTGAGCTTGGCAATGGCGGCCTGCACCGCTTCGCGCGTCTCCTGGCGGACGTTGCTCTCGCCGTTGATGACGCGCGACACCGTCATCGGCGCGAAACCCGCATAGGCGGCCACATCCGCGATGGTCGGAGCACCCTGTTTGCGATGCTTGGGTTTGCGCTCGTGGCGGGGGCGGTGCGTTTTCTGGCTGATCTTATGGTCATTCCAGCGTCAGCTTACAACTGAGGGCGGGGTCTATTTGGCGCCCGGAGGGCGCCCGAAAAGCAAATACATTGACAAACGCCGACGTAATCGCTCATGGTAGCGCTATCATGAATTTAAAAGCGCTGACTGGATCGGGAGTTCTCTCGATGCATCGCAGCGTTCACACGGCTCGGCTGTCGGCGCTGGTCCTCGCCATGGCGGCGGCGTCAGCCGCGTTGCCGGCGCGCGCCGTACCGGCCTCTTGACCTACAAGGATGCCGACGCCGCCGGTCGAGGCGCGGGTCGAGGACCTGCTGGCGCGCATGACTCTCGAGGAGAAGGTCGCGCAGATGCAGCAGCATCTGGGACGACAAGACGCGAGGTATTCGATGCAAATCTCGAGTTCGATGCCGCGAAGTTGGCGCACAAGTTCCCGGACGGCATCGGCCAGTTCGCGCGCCCTTCGGACGCCATCGGCCCCGCATCGCCGCGGCTGCATGCCGGGCCGCGACGTGCGTGCCACGGTTCGGCTGGTGAACGCCCTGCAGCGCTTCGCCACGCAGCATACCCGGCTCGGCATTCCGATCATGTTCCATGAGGAGGGCCTGCATGGCTATGCCGCCGTGGGCGCCACCAGTTTTCCGCAGGCCATCGCCCTGGCCTCGAGCTGGGATCCGGCGCTGGTGCGCGCGGTCAACGCCGTGACGGCGCGTGAAATGCGCGCGCGCGGCGTCAGCGAGGCGCTCACGCCCGGTGGTGGATGTGGCGCGCGATCCGCGCTGGGGCCGCATCGAGGAAACCTTCGGCGAGGATCCTTATCTGGTCGGCGAAATGGGCGTGGCGGCGGTGGAGGGCTTGCAGGGCGAGGCAGGTGCGCGGCTTGGGCCGCGGCAAGGTCTTCGCCACCCTGAAACACCTGACCGGGCATGGCCAACCGGAGAGCGGCACCAATGTCGGGCCCGGCACCCTATTCGCGAACGCACGCTGCGGGAATTCTTCTTCCCGCCCTTCGAAGAGGCCATCATCGACCGCACCGGCGATCAGCGCCGTGATGCCGTCCTACAACGAGATCGACGGCGTTCCGAGCCACGCCAACGTCTGGCTGCTGCGACAAGTGCTGCGCGGCGAATGGGGCTTCAAGGGCGCGGTGGTGAGCGATTACTACGCCATCGAGGACCTGCAGAGACGTGCATCATATCGCCGCGACGCCCGAGCAGGCCGCGCGGCTGGCGCTCGAGGCCGGCGTCGATATCGATCTGCCGAGCGGCGGGCCTATGCCACGCTTGACGCGGCAGGTGCGCGACGGCCGCGTGCCGAGGCGCGCATCGACACGGCCGTGCGCCGCTTGCTGACGCTGAAGTTCCGCGCCGGGCTTGTTCGAGCATCCCTATGCCGACGCCGAGCAGGCGGTGGCCATCACGAACAATGCCGAGGCGCCGCGCGCTCGCGCTCGAAGGCCGCGCAACGCAGCGCCGATCCTGCTGAAGAACGACGGCACCTTGCCGCTCGAGCTTCCGACGCCGGCACGACCAGACCCGTGATCGCGGTGATCGGCCCGAACGCCGCGGTGGCCCGCCTGGGCGGCTACTATGGGTCAGCCGCCGGTCACGGTGTCCATCCTCGACGGCATCCGGCACAGGGTCGGGACGCGGGCCGAATCCTGTTTGCGCAAGGGCGTGAAGATCACCGTCAACGATGATTGGTGGGCGGACGAGGTGCAACTGGCCGATCCGGCCGAAAATCACCGGCTCATCGAGCGGCGGTGGCCGTGGCGCGCCGCGCCGACCAGATCGTTCTCGCCATCGGCGACACCGAACAGACCAGCCGCGAGGCCTGGGCGCAAGAACCATCTGGGCGACCGCGACCAGCCTGGATCTCGTCGGCCAGCAACAGGACGCTGTTCGATGCCCTGCGCGCGCTCGGCAAGCCGATCGCGTGGTGCTTGATCAACGGCCGCCCCGCCTCCACGGTGACCATCGCCAAGCAGGCGAACGCCCTGCATCGAGGCTTGGTATGTGGGGGAGCAGGGCGGCAACGCCATGGCCGACGTGTTGTTCGGCGATGTGAATCCGGGCGGCAAACTGCCGGTGACCATCCCGCGCAGCGTCGGCCAACTGCCGATGTTCTACAACTTCAAGCCCTCCGCGCATCGCGGCTACCTGTTCGACACCGCCGCGCCGCTGTTTCCCGTTCGGCTACGGTTTGAGCTACACGAGTTTCGAGATCGGCGCGCCGCGGTTGTCGAGCGACCAGATCGGCGTCGACGGCTCGGTTACCGTGACGCGTGCCGGTTCGAAACACCGGCGGCGCGCGCAGGGCGATGAGACCGTGCAGCTCTACGTGCACCAAGCAGGTCGGCTCGGTGACCCGTCCGATCAAGGAATTGAAGGCCTTCGAGCGCGTCACGCTGCGCCGGGGAAACCAAGACCGTGACCTTCACCCTGACCCCGGCGAGCTTTCGCATGTGGAACATCGCCATGCAACGCGTGGTCGAGCCGGGCGCCTTCGACATCATGGCGGGCCCGAACTCCGTGGACTTGAAGGCCACCGTGCTGCACATCGGCTAGACTGATGCGCAAGGCCTCGTCGCCGGCGCCTCGCACAGCCGTGTTCAGCCCGTGCGGCGCAGAGTTAGCGGCTGACCACGTTCTCGAGATATTCCTGGCGGCCGGAGTTTCGGCGACCGGCGTGACATTGTCCGCGACTGCCGCATCCGCCATCGCCGCCAAGCGTCGCTGCGGCCCTCGAGCATGGCGTGCGGCCGAATCGGTGCGCCACCCGGCGTAGCGTTGCTCGACGAAGGAGGCCATTTCGCCGCCTTCGAGCATGGCCGCCGCATTGAGCAGGCCGCGCGCGAGAATGTCGACGGCGCCGATGTGGCCGTAGAAAAGATCGACCGGGTCGATGCTCTGGCGGCGCACCTTGGCATCGAAATTGTTGCCGCCGCTGGTGAAGCCGCCGCCCTTCAGCACGTAGTAAAGCGCCAGCGTGATTTCCCGCAGATCGTACGGGAACTGATCGGTGTCCCAGCCGTTCTGCGGATCGCCGCGGTTCATGTCGATGGAGCCGAAGATGCCGAAGTCGACCGCCATGGCGATCTCGTGTTCGAAGCTGTGGCCCGAGAGCGTCGCGTGATTGGATTCGATGTTGACCTTGACCTCTTTTTCGAGCCCGTGGTGCAGCAGGAAGCCGTAAATCGTGTCCACGTCGAAATCATATTGATGCTTGGTCGGCTCGTGCGGCTTGGGCTCGATCAAGATCGCGCCCTTGAAGCCGATCTTGTGCTTGTGCTCCACCACCATGGAAATGAACCGGCCGAGTTGATCTTTCTCCTGCGCGAGGTTGGTGTTGAGCAGCGTGTCGTAGCCCTCGCGTCCGCCCCACAGCACGTAGTTCTCGCCGCCCAGGCGTTGCGTCGCTTCGAGGCAGTGGCGCACCTGGGTAGCGGCGAAGCGGAACACCTCCGGATCGGGATTGGTCGCGCCCCCCGCCATGTAGCGGGGATGGCTGAATAGATTCGCAGTTCCCCACAACAGTTTGATCGCCGCTCGTCGCCATCTTGGCCTGAATCTTGTCGACCATGATGTGCAGGTTGCGCCACGTGCTCACGGATGTTGCGCGCCTGCGCCATGACGTCGTCGTCGTGAAAGCAGAAGTACGGCAGCCCCAGGCGCGCGAAGAACTCGAACGCTTCGTCGAGCTTGAGATCCGCGGCGGCTTGATTCGAGCGGGCCGCCGTGCCAGGGACGACTGAAAGTGCCGGCGCCGAAAATATCGGTCCCTTCCCAATTGAAGCTGTGCCAGTAGCACACCGCCATGCGCAGGTGTTGCTCCATGGTCTTGCCGGCGATGACGCGCTTCTTGTCGTAGTAGCGGTAAGCCAGCGGGTTTTGCGATTGCGGTCCTTCGAATTGGATCGGGGCGATGTCGCCGAAATATGAGCGCTTCAAGGGCGTGTCTCCGAAAATAAACTTTTGAGGTTTTGGTACAGGGCGCGATAACGGCGCAGCGATTCCGAATACTGATCGGCGAGGCGCTCGTCGGGCTCGACCACATGCAAAATCGGCGGCGGCTTGCACACATCCTCGATGCTCGCATGTTCCTTGCCCATGCGCGCGAGCCGCGCGGCGCCGTAGGCGGGTCCCACCGCGCCGCTGTCGCGATAAATCAACGGACGGCGCAACACCGAACTGATGATCTTGCCCCAGTAGAGCGAGCGGGCGCCGCCGCCGATCACCGAGATCGAGTCGATTTGCGCGCCGCTCGCGAGCAACGCATCCAGTCCATCGCGAAACGCGAACGCGACGCCTTCCAGCACCGCTTGCGCGATGTGCGTCGCGGAGCGACTCGTGGGTCAGTCCGAACAGCACGCCCTGCGCATGCGGATCGTTGTGCGGCGTGCGCTCCCCCGATAGGTAGGGCAGGAATATTTCCGTGTCGCTCGGCCGGTTGCGCGCTTCCGCGGCGGCGAACAGCGCGCTTGCCGGGCCCAATCCGCACAGGCGCGCGGCCCAATCGACGCAGCTCGCCGCGCTCAATATGACCGACATCTGGTGCCAGCGTCGCGGCAGCGCATGGCAGAAGGTGTGGACGCCGGCCTCGGGGTTCGGCCGATAGTCATCATTGGCGAGAAACAGCACGCCGGAGGTGCCCAGCGACAAGAAGGCATCGCCCTCGCGTACCACCCCGACACCGACCGCACCGGCGGCGTTGTCGCCGCCGCCGGCGACCACCGGCACGCGCGCCATGCCCCAGGCTTCGGCAATTTCCGCGCGCAGCTCGCCGGTGATTTCGTTGCCTTCCGAGAGCGCAGGCATGTGCGATTCGATTCAAGCCGGTGGCCGACGAGCATCGCCGGCGACCAGCGCCGCTGTGCAACATCGAGCCACAAGGTCCCGGCGCTATCCGACATGTCCGAGGCCGCCTCGCCGGTCATGCGCAGCCGGACGTAGTCCTTCGGCAGGAGCACCAGCGCGGTTTCGGCGAAGATCTTCGGCTCGTGCCGCCGTACCCACAACAGTTTCGGTGCGGTGAATCCCGGCATTGCGCGGTTGCCGGTGATTTTGGTCATTTCGGGCACCGCGGCCTCCAGCTCCGCGCATTGTTCGGCGCTGCGCCCGTCATTCCACAAAATGGCCGGTCGCAGGGCCCGCCGTTGTTGATTGAGCAGCGTGGCGCCGTGCATCTGGCCGGTCAGCCCGATGGCACGCACGGCTGCGCGCGCCGACAGCCCCAAGCCGCTGACCGCGTTATTGGCCGCGGACCACCAATCGGCGGGATTCTGTTCCGACCACAACGGCTGTGGCCGCGAGACCTCGAGCGCCGAGCTCGCCTGATCGACTACACTGCCGTTGTCGTCAACCACAACGGCCTTCACCGCCGAGGTGCCTATGTCGATGCCGAGATACATCAGGTGAATCGCAACCTATAAGGAAATAGTTCTGGTCGGAATGTACGGTAGCGCTATCATTCTATGCCGGATTTGGGTGGCAGCACCAACAAAAGAACGCAAAGCAGGGCAGCCGCGCCGCGGCTCCAGGGGAGAAACAGATTGAGCGACCATCGCGATGCATCCACCAACCTGCCGCTGATCGCGGCCATCGTCGGGGTCGCCACCATCGGCGGCTTCATGTTCGGCTACGACAGCGGTGTCATCAACGGCACCCAAGAAGGACTCAAGAGCACCTTCGACTTGAGCGAGGCCTGGCTCGGCATCACGGTAAGCGCCTTGCTGCCGGGCTGCGCGGTCGGCGCTTTTGTCGCCGGACGTTCGGCGGATCGCTTCGGCCGCCGGCGCGTGATGTTGGCGGCCGCGATGCTGTTCATTTTGAGCGCGCTCGCCTCGGGCGCGGCGGCCTCCGCGGTCATGATGATCCTGGCGCGCTTCGCCGCCGGGGTCGGGGTGGGCGCCGCGAGCGTGCTGTCGCCCGCCTACATCAGCGAAGTGACGCCGGCGAGCATGCGCGGGCGGCTCTCGAGCGTGCAGCAGATCATGATCATCGCCGGACTCACCGGTGCATTTCTGGGAAATTATTTTTTGGCGCACGTCGCCGGCCGCTCCACCGAAATTCTATGGCTGGGATTCGCCGCGTGGCGCTGGATGTTTTGGATGCAAGTCGTTCCGGCCAGCATTTTCCTGCTGACCTTGTTGCTCATTCCAGAAAGTCCGCGTTATCTCGTGGCGCGCGGGCGGCAGGAAGAGGCCCTCTCGGTGCTGACGCGCTTGTTCGGCGGTGTCACGGCCGCGACCAAAGCCCTGGAAATCAAGGGTTCCCTCGCGGCTGACCACATCCCGAGCCTGTCGGATCTGATCGACCGCCGCACCGGCCGCTGGCGCCGCATCGTTTGGGTCGGCATCGGGCTCGCGACCTTCCAGCAGCTGGTGGGCATCAATGTGGTGTTCTATTACGGCGCGGTGCTGTGGCAGGCGGTGGGTTTCAGCGAGGCGGATTCGCTCAAAATCAACATCTTGAGCGGCACGCTGTCGATCGGCGCCTGCTTGCTGGCCATCTTCTTGATCGATCGCATCGGCCGCAAGCCCTTGCTGATGATCGGCTCGATCGGCATGGCGCTCACCTTGGCGGCGCTGACGGTTGCCTTCGCCACCGGGAACCTGAGCGGCGGCACGCTGCATTTGGCGCCCACTGTCGGCCGCGTGGCCCTGGTCAGCGCCAACCTCTACGTGGTTTTCTTCAACTTGAGTTGGGGCCCGGTCATGTGGGTGATGCTGGGCGAGATGTTTCCCAACCAGATCCGCGGCTCAGGCTTGGCGGTCAGCGGTGCGGCGCAGTGGAGCGCCAATTTCTTGATCAGCGTGAGCTTTCCGGTCCTCGCAAAATACATCGGCCTTCCCATCACCTACGGCTTCTACACCGCCTGCGCGTTCATTTCGATTCTCTTCGTCATGAAAATGGTGCACGAGACGCGCGGCCGGGAGCTCGAGGACATGATCGGGTAGCCTGCGATCCCGCGAGCCGGTGCGTGGCGGCGGCGCAACTGCGGGCCGCTTTCCAAGAGCGGCGTTACAAGGCTCTTTTCTGATATATGTCGCCTCATTGGTAGCGCAACCACAAAATGATTGCCAAAGGCAAAAAATAGTGTTTAAGATGGTAGCGCAACCATTAAAGCGTGGCGCCGACTGATAGCGCTGTCGACAAATAGATCGAGCTTCGGGGAGTTTGCCAATGAGCCGAAAGACACGGCGGAATGCGTCCAAGAACGATGTCCAAAATTTGACCCTGCGTGCGGCAATCCGCCGCTTGACCACCGCCCGGATGGGTTTATCCGGCCTGGCGCTGGGGTCGATGGCTTTCAGCGGCCAGGTGTATGCGGCGGCCCCTGACAGCAACGCGACGGACAGCGACCTCACCGAAATTGTGGTGACCGGCATTCGTGCCTCGTTGCAGAAGAGCTTGGACATCAAGAAAGAGTCCGACGGCATCGTTGACGCCATCTCTGCCGAGGACATCGGCAAGTTCCCCGATTCAAACCTCGCCGCCGCCATGGAAAGAGTCCCCGGCGTGACGGTGACCCGGCGGAGCGTCGACGCTGACCGGCACCGGCGGGACCTCGACCACCGGCGATCCGACCCAAATCACCGTGCGCGGTTTCGGTCCGCAGTTCAATGAAACCCTGTACGACGGCCGCCAGGTGCCGACCGCGATCGGCAATGTCACGCGCGGCTTCGATTTCGGATCGATCGGTTCCGAGTTCGTCAGTCAGGTTGATGTCTTGAAGACCCCCGACGCCACGCTCTCGAGCGGTGCCATCGGCGCGACCGTCAATATCAAGTACCCGAAGCCTTTCGATCACCCGGGCATGCAATTGGCGGGCTCGCTCTCGGGCACCGACGTAACCGGCGACAACAAAATCACGCCGAACGGCAGCCTGTTGTTCAGCGACACTTTCGCGGACGATCGCTTCGGCATTTTGGCCGACGTCGGCTATTCGGACACCAAGGTGCGCGCCAACCACGTCAACATCCAAGGTTGGGAAGGCGGCAATCCGGCCGCGGGCGGCGGATTGGTACCCTGCCAGTTGAAGGGCGCCGGACCCTGCGCCGTTCCGCCGGGCTCGGCCGACGCAGCCCGGGCCCGCCGAGCATCAATGATTGGTTCATCCAGGACTACGGCATCTATCAGGAACACAACGACGACAAGCGCGTCGGCGGCCGGTTCGTGCTGCAGGCGCAGGCCGATTGACGGCCTGGAAATGACCCTCGACGACAATTACGCCAAGGAAAAGCTGGTCCAGGTGCAGTAGGGTTTCAGCGCCTGGTTCAACAACGCCGGCTTGACGAACGTGGTGCAGGCACCCGACGGCACGGTGACGAGTTTCGCGCAGCCGGGTACGCCGACCGACTTTCCAAGCGCAGATCAACCAATCGGTGACCACGACCAACACCCTTGGATTCAACGTGAAGTGGGATGCGACCGCGCACACTTCGTATCATGTTCGACGCCTACAACGCCGTTGCCAAACTCAATCCCGGCGACCAAGCCGGTATCGACGCGGATGTTGGCTACGGCAACGGCCCGAACGCGACCTCGCTCGGCATCGTCGTCCCCGGCGGTCACAACCTGCCCTATCCGACCGGCTTTGGGCCGGGCGGCGATGCCGCGAATTTCGCGAATCCCGCATACATCGGTTCGCACGTGCTGGTGGAGTCCTACAACCAGAACACCGACGAGATCAACCAGCTGAAGCTGGAAGGCAGCTGGCACGACGATCAATTGAAATTCAAGTACGGCGTGCAGTTCACGCGCGATGCGGAAACCTTGCGCGCATTTACCGACCTGCCGTACACCTGGCAGATGTATGCGGGTTACGGACCGCCGCCGGTCGGATCCGGTGGCGTCGCGCCGATACCGGCGAACCTGATCTCCAGCTATCTTCAGCACCGGCTCGAGTTTCATCAACGGCTGGGGCAACGGCGGCAATCTGCCGCCGAACATCATTGCCGCCAATGGCTATGCCATCTTGAATTACCTCCAGGGATTGAACGGCGCGGGAATGAACGTCGGTGCGTGCAGCAATTTGGCCGGCGCACACGCCCTGCACCGGCAAATACATCATGTACCAGAATCTCGGCGGTTGCCCAGGACGTCACCGAGAGTACGGTGTCGCCGTATTTGAGCATGGCGTTGAACGAAAAGATCGTGGACATGCCCTTGAAGATCAACTTCGGGGCGCGCCTCGAGGACACGCACGTGACCTCTGCCGGCATCTCCAGCTTGCCGGTGGGTCAGCTCACCATCGTGCCGACCGACCATACCGCCTACGGCTTCACGCCCAGCCCGCCGGTCCCGATCAGCACCGAGAGCAACTACCGCTATCTGTTGCCGAACTTCGATCTGGGCCTGGAGTGATGGATAACCTCAAGCTGCGCTTCGATGCCTCGCGAACCTTGACCCGTGCGCCCTTGGGCGACCTCACTCCGGATCTGAATGTCCCGGCGGGTCAGCGCGTGGGCGCGCTCAACGCCACGGGCGGCAATCCGAGCTTGCTGCCGTATCTGTCCGACAATTTGGATTTCGGAGCGGAGTGGTACTACGCGCAGAACTCCTATGTGTCGGCGGATGCCTTCGTCAAAGAAGTGACCAACTTCGTGGTCGGCGGCACCGATTACCCAGCCGATCAACGGCGTGACGCTGCCCGGCGGACGCGCCGGCGATTTTCAGCGTCACCTCGCAAATCAATGGACCCTCGGCCGAGGTTCGCGGCATCGAATTGGCGTGGCAGTACACCATCGGCGATACCGGCTTCGGCTTCCAGACCAACGCCACCTTCGTGGGTACCAACAAGCCGTACGATCCCAACAATCTCAGTCAGTCTGAATTCGCGGTGACCGGGTTGGCCAATTCCTACAACTTCATTCCGTTCTATGACAAGTACGGGTTCCAGGCGCGGGTGGCGATCAATCATCAAGCGTCGTTCTTGAACAGTTTCGGGCAGATCCAGAACAATTCGCAGTTCGGCATCGAGCCCACCTTCGTGAATGCGGCCACGTATGTGGACTTCAGCACCAGCTACCAGATCACCAAGAACTTCAGCGTCTATTTCACGGCACTGAACCTCACCGATCAGGTGTATAGCACGCATGGCCGCTTCCCCGAGCAAACCCTGGATGTAGTCGACACCGGCCGGCAATTCACGCTCGGAATTCACGCGAAGCTCTAGGCATCTGTGCGAACGTGATAGAGGATATTGAGGGCCGCCATCGCAGGCGGCCCTCGGTTCCAGCCGGCGTCACGGTGCGCTTATTTTCATAAAAGTCGCAGCGCTTGCGCTAAGCTATTTGCCGTCATGACCGCACTTCCCATCCGCAGCATCGCCATCGTGGGCGGCGGCACCGCGGGCTGGATGACCGCCGTGAGCCTCGCGAAATTCTTCAAGGCGTCGAATGTGCGCGTACGGCTGATCGAGTCCGAGCAAATCGGCACCATCGGCGTCGGCGAAGCCACGATACCGCCGATCATGCATTTCATACGCGGCGCAGGGATCGACGAGAACGACCTCATCCGCAAGACCCAATCGACCTTCAAACTGGGCATCGAATTCAAGGACTGGACGCGGGTCGGACACAGTTACCTGCACCCTTTCGGACAAACCGGCTTCGACCTGGGGCCGATCGCGTTTTCGGCCTACTGGCTCAAAGCCTTTCGCGAGGGAAAAGCCGGCCGGCTCGACGAATATTCGCTGGAAGCGACGGCGGCTTACGCCGCGAAATTCATGCGGCCGGTGCAGGCCGCAAATTCCCCCTTGGAAAAAATCACCTACGCCTTGCACTTCGACGCCTCGCTGTTTGCGCGATACCTGCGCGTCATCGCCGAGGCCGAAGGCGTCGTGCGTACGGAAGGCAAGGTCAAATCGGTGGCGCTGCAGCCGGAAAGCGGCTTCATCCGGCTCCTCGACCTCGAGAGCGGTGAACAGGTCGAAGCCGATCTTTACATCGATTGCTCCGGCTTTCGCGGGTTGTTGATCGAAGGGGCATTGCACGCCGGGTACGACAATTGGAATCACTGGCTGCCTTGCGATCGAGCCGCGGCGGTGCCGTGCGAACGAACCGGTGCGCTGTCCTCCTATACGAGGGTGACGGCGAAGGCCGCGGGTTGGCAGTGGCGCATCCCCTTGCAGCACCGCATCGGCAACGGCTACGTGTACAGCAGCAACTTCATCAGCGATCAGGAGGCGCAAGATGAGCTTTTGTCGAGTATCGAAGGCAAGGCATTTGCCGAACCGCTCAAGCTGCAATTTGCCACCGGTCGCCGCAAGCTCTTCTGGAGCAAGAACTGCGTGGCAATCGGCCTGTCGGCCGGCTTCCTGGAACCGCTGGAATCGACCAGCATTCATTTCATCCAGCGCGGCATCGCGCTGCTGCTGAGCTACTTCCCGGACCGCAATTTCAACGCGGCGGACATCGATCGCTACAACAGGGTCGTCGCCGGCGAATACGAGCGCGTTCGGGACTTCCTGGTGCTGCACTATTCTTCGACCGAGCGCGACGACGGCGAGATTTGGCGCTATTGCCGCAGCATCAAGCAGCCCGATACCTTGAGGGAGAGAATCGAACTGTTCCAAAGCTTCGGTCGTCTGATCCGCGAAGACAATGAGCTTTTCCCGATGCAGAGTTGGTTGCACGTCATGGTCGGCCAAAACATCATGCCGCAAAACGACGACCCGCTGGTCGGCATCTTGGATCCGCGTCAGGTCGTGGATAATCTCAGCAACATCCGCGGCGTGGTGCGCCATTGCGCCGCGGTGATGCCGAAGCATGAGGACTTCATCGCTCAAAATTGTGCGGCGGCGGCCGCGGCCGTGGGATAATTCGCGCATGACTCAAGCTCTTCAAAGAGTCGTGATCGTGGGCGGCGGCACCGCCGGGTGGCTGACCGCCGGCATTATTGCGGCGCGTCATCGAGGGCGAATGAAGGCGGGCTTCTCGGTCACGCTGATCGAATCGCCCAATGTTCCCATCATCGGCGTGGGCGAGGGCACCTGGCCGACGCTGCGCTCGACCCTGGAAAAGATGGGTGTTTCGGAAACCGACCTGTTCCGCCACTGCGATGCCGCCTTCAAGCAGGGCGCGAAATTCGCCCGCTGGACGACCGGCGCGGACGATGATCGTCTACTACCATCCCCTTATGCTGCCGCAGGGCTTCACGCAGGTGAATCTGGCGCCGCACTGGCTGCACGACAGCAAGGGCCGGAACTTCTGCGAATCGGTTTGCCCGCAAGGGCAGCTGTGCGACGACGGACTGGCGCCCAAAACGATCACCACGCCGGAATACAAGGCGGTCGCCAATTACGCCTATCATCTGGATGCGGGCAAGTTCGCGCCGTTCCTGCAGAAGCATTGCATCGAAAAGCTGGGTGTGCGGCATGTGCTGGCCGATGTGGTGAGCGTGAATCAGGGCCGAGTCGGGCGACATCACCAGCGTGACCACACAACAAGCGGGCGAAATCGCCGGCGATCTGTTCGTCGATTGCACGCGGATTCTCATCCCTGCTGCTCGGCAAGACCCTGGGCGTGGGCTTCAAGGATTGCAGCGACGTCCTGTTCTGCGACACCGCCCTGGCGCTGCAGATACCCTACGACACGCCCGGATGCACCCATGGCCTCGCATACCATCTCGACCGCGCAAGCGGCGGGCTGGATCTGGGACATCGGCCTGCCGACGCGCCGCGGCATCGGCTATGTGTATTCCAGCCGGCACAGCAGCGAGGAGCAAGCGCGCGAGACGCTGCTGCGCTACGTGGGCCCCGCGCACAAGGACCTGCGCGGCGCGCAAAATCACCATCCGCTCGGGCCATCGCGAGACCTTCTGGAAGAACAATTGCGTTGCCGTGGGACTTGCCGCGGGCTTTCTCGAACCGCTCGAGTCTTCCGCCATCGTGCTCATCGAGTTGTCGGCGAAACTGATCGCGGAACAGATGCCCGCCAACCGCGAGGTCATGGACATCGTGGCGGCCCGCTTCAACGAGGTGAACCATTATCGCTGGGGCCGCATCATCGACTTCCTCAAGCTGCACTATGTGCTTACGCAGAGCGCACGGACAGCCGTTCTGGCGCGACAATCTCGACCCGACAGCGATCCCCGAGCGCCTGAAGAACCTGTTGCACCTGTGGAAATACCAGCCGCCCTGGTTCTTCGATGAGTTCGACCGCCTGGAGGAAGTGTTTCCCGCGGCGAGCTATCAATATGTCCTGTACGGCATGGGATTTCGAACCGAAGTGGGGCCGATGGACAATGCCGACACCGAAGCGACGGCGGCGCGGCTGCATGCGCGAAAATGCGGCCTTGACCCAAAAGCTGCGGTCGCAGCTGCCGAAAAACCGCGATCTGCTGCGCAAGATTCACGAACACGGGCTGCAGCCCATCTAGTGAAATTTAAATGACGCATATCGTGGTCCTCAACAATCTCAGCCATCGCACCGTGCGCGTTCAAGCCGAGGCGGCGGCGAGATTCGGCGACAATCAGCGCTTCGTGCAAGTGGTGGTCACGGAGTTTTCTCTGTCTCGTCCGTTCATTATCCCATTTTGTTTTCCAAGGATGCCGACACGGGCGCATTCTTTTGCGGGGCCATGCTGGGGATCGACGAAGGGGAGAACCTTTTCTTGAAGGAGGGGGGCGCGGGCCATGAGGGTTATCGCCCGCTGAATCTGCAACGGGCGCCGTTCTTCGTCGCGGGCGATGATTTGGCGATCGATCTGGATCACCCGCGGGTCGGCGCCGACTCGGGCCAAGCCTTGTTCAACGACCGCGGCGAACCGACCCCTTATCTTGAAAGCATCATGGCGGCGTTTCAGCAATTGAAACCCGGCCTGGAGATGACCAAGCGCTTCATCGAGACGTTGTTGAAGCTCAATCTGATCGAGCCGGTGGACATCATCCTGGGCTTCGACGACGGCAGCAAACGCAACCTCTCGGACCTGTATACCGTCAATCAAGAGGTCTTGAAAATGCTGCCGGACGCCACCGTCGTCGAACTGTTCCGGCGCGGCTATCTGCAATTGATTTATCTGATGATTGCCTCGCTGAAGCAGGTGCCGGTGTTGGCGAAGAAGAAGAACGACCGCTTTCTTGCCGCCTGAGCGCGTGGCTGTTGCATCGCGCATGCCGGAAAGTCTACGCAGCATCGACGCCTTGGATCTTGCGGGTCCCGAGCAATTCTTGCAGAAGTGGTGGATGCTTGCCAGCCGGTGGTGCTGCGCGGGCTGGTAGGGCATTGGCCGGTCGTCGAGGCGGGGCGGAGTTCGCCGGCGGCGGTCCGGGATCACCTCGTGCCGTTCGATGCCGGCGGCGAGATCGAGGCGTTTTTCGGCAGCGCCGGCGATCGCCGGCAAATATTTCTACAGCGAGGATATGAAGGGCTTCAATTTCGAACGCCGGCGCATGAAATTTGCCGCCGCGCTCGAGTCCATCGTCGCCTCGCTCGGCGCGCCGGGTGCGCCGTCGATCTATGTGGGCTCGGTACCGGCGAGCGACTTTCTGCCGCGATTCGCCGCCTTGAATCCCATGCCGTTATTGAATCCGGGTGTTGGCCCGCGCGTCTGGGTCGGCCATGCCGCGAACGTCTCTTGTCACTACGACACGGTGGACAACCTGGCCTGCGTGGCGGTCGGCACCCGGCGCTTCACGCTGTTCGCGCCGCAATTGATCGACAAACTGTACGTGGGCCCGATCGACAACACCATGGCCGGGCAGCCGGTGAGCCTGGCAGCGTCGTCCGCCGCCGATGCGCAGAAATATCCTCTCTTTGAACAGATCAAGGATCAGTCGCTGATCGCGGACCTCGAAGCCGGCGATGCGTTGTATTTGCCGAAGCTCTGGTGGCACAAGGTCGAATCGACCGCGCCCTTCAATGTGCTGGTGAACTATTGGTGGGACGCGTTCCGCTCAGGTCCCGACGCACCCTATACCAGCATGCTGCTCTCCATGATCACGATCGCCGAGCGCCCGCCTGCCGAACGGCAAGCGTGGAAGGCCTTCTTCGACCACTATGTATTTCGCCCCGGCGGCCACCCGTTGGCGCATCTGCCGCCCGAACAGCATGGCCTGCTGGGTTCTCTCAAAGAGAACTACGGCAAGGTGCGCGCGCGCGTGATGCATTTGCTGCGCGGCGGCTAGCAGCCGCCGGGAGCGACCGCTTGAAACAGCCGAAGGGCGGCCCTCAAGGACTAAATGCCGTTTAGATGAATCGATCCGTCGCCGGTGCGTATCAATAATGCAGGCCCGCCGCCGTTGAGCGAACCGTGAACGGCTTTCTTGCCGAGGTCTCCCTCGACGGAGATCGGGATGCCCAGAGAGATGCGCCCGTCTCCGGTCCTCGCATCGAGGTTGGCTTGCAGGTTTTTAGGGACTTCCACGGTCACGGAACCGTCCTTCGTCGTGACGCTCCAAGGGGAAGTTAACGTCGAGCCGGGTTCCGCACGGGCGGTGACCCGCCCATTTCCTGAGCTAATGTCGAGGGAGTCGAAGCGGCCGGCAACGTGGATGGCTCCGTCGCTCGTGGAAGCGTTACATTTTCCGTCAAGAGCCGCGCCGCTGATCTTGCCGTCTCCGCTATGCAATTTGAATGAGCCGCTGAGAGCATCTGCGGTGATATCGCCGTCTTTGGTGCGGATGTCGATCGATCCGGACAGCTTTGACGCATTGACCGCGCCGTTCGATGTATTCACCACGATCGTGCCATTGAGATTGGATAATTCGACACGGCCGTCGCTGGTTTCAATCTGTAAATCGGCGTCTTTGGGCATCCGAATTTCCGTGCTGAGACGTTTGGTGTTGAAGAGGAGGGTCAACTGCGGACTCAAATGCACCGTGAGTTCCACTTCGTTGCCGTTCTGCTGGGAGTCGATGTGCAACTTGCCGCCGATTTTGATCGCGGCGAATCCTTCCGATGTCACGCGAAACTCGACCTGCTGGGCGTCCGAGGTGAGCACTCGCACCATGCTGTCATCGACTTTGACCCGGACGCTTGCCCGGCCTGTGACGGTATACGATTTTTCATACTCTTCGGCGCCAGCCCGGGCGGCGGCAAGCATTGCGAGGAGGAACGTGCAGGGCACGCGCAATTCTTTTCAAGGCCGCTGTTGATAGCTTCATCGAGGTTCTCCCAAAAAGTAGTGCTGCAATGCGTCAACGCAAATTGCAAGCCGTGCTCTCGAGATAGTCAGTCCCTTGTCCGAGAACCCCGCAGCGGCGAACAAGTTGCAGGCCCGCCGTCATCAGCAGGCAGTAAGCTTATACTTCACTGTCCGCCAGCACTCAGCATGCGAGGAATGGCCATGCAATCGATACCGGTCGGGGCCGCTGGATCGTTCAGTCTCGTGGTGGAAGCTGAACATCTGGCCAGCCGTTTCAAGGATGCGACACTGCCTCCGGTCCTGGCGACACCCATCATGATCATGATGATGGAGAACGCGGCGCTGAATGCGATCAAGCCGTATCTGGACGCCGGTGAGAGCGCGCTCGGCACGCGCGTCGATGTGAGGCATCTTGCGGCGACGCCGGTCGGCCGCCGTGTGATCGCGGAGGCCAGAGTGACCCAGGTCGAGGGGCGGCGCATTGAGTTTGCGGTTCGCGCGGCCGACGAAACGGAAGAGATCGGCGTCGGCACCCACGAACGGATGATCATAGAGTTGCGACGACTGTCTGAACGGATGAAGAGCAAATTCGCTTCCATTTAGACAGGCCAAAAAAACAATATCTTTGGCATAATCCAGCTAGCGCTCCCACTTTGGAGATCCACAAATGCACGGCATTCCGGGTTTGAGTCGTCGCGATATGCTGAAGATGGCCGGTGCGGCAGCAGTCCTGCCGATCTTGGCGGGCGTTGTAAATGCAGCAGACGACGAGAAGATGAAGATCGGCATCATCGGGTCAGGACATGTGGGCGGCGCGCTCGGCGGCGTGTGGGCCAAGGCCGGTAATGAGGTGATGTTCTCATCGCGAAATCTCGAAAATGACAAGAAGCTGGCAGCCGAAGTCGGGGCCCATGCACGCGCCGGCACGCCGCAAGAGGCCGCTGCTTTCGGGCAGGTCATCCTGCTTGCGGTTCCCTACAGCGCTTTCCCCGAGCTCACCAAGACCCTCGGCGATTCGCTCAAGGGAAAGGTCGTCATCAACGCGAGCAATCCATTTCCGCAACGCGATGGCGAGATCGCCACGCAAGCGCGCGAGGAGGGGGCCGGGCTCTTCGACGCACACATGCTGCCGGGCGCTTTCGTTGTTCGTGCTTTCAACGCCGTACCCGCGGCGCGCATGGCGAGCGCACACGAAGACCCGGGAAAAATCGGCATGCCGATCGCGGGCGACAAAAAGGCCCTGGAATTCGCTTCGCGCCTCGTGCGAGAAGCCGGTTTCGAACCTGTCGTCGTTGGAGGTCTCGACATGGCAAAATACTTGATGCCAGGAACGCCGCTGGCGGGAGAGCACACACCTGAGCAAATTCGCAGCATCGCGGCGACGCTCAAGCCCTGAGGCGGACATGGTCGAAATTGATTTCCATCAGCAATTGCATCGCCGATGAGCTTCTATAACGACCGCATCCTGCCGCATGTCATCAACCTCGCGATGCGCAATCGCGAGCTGACTCCCTATCGTGAGCGTCTGATTTCTCATGCGCGCGGCCGAGTCCTCGAGATCGGCATCGGTTCAGGCTTGAATCTGCCTTTGTATGAAGAGGGGGTTGAGGAGATTCTGGGATTAGACCCCGCCGCGCGACTCATTTCAATGGCGCAGCATGCGGCGAATCACTGCAAGATCCCGGTAACTCTCATCACAGGTTCCGCGCAAGCCATCCCGATAGATCGCAGCAGCATCGATACCGTTGTGACCACCTGGACGCTGTGCTCGATACCCGACGCCGCCGCGGCCCTTCAAGACATGCGCCGCGTGCTCAAACCCGGCGGCCAGCTGCTGTTCGTCGAACATGGTCTGGCGCCCGAGCCAGCGGTGTGCAAGTGGCAAAATCGGCTCACGCCTCTTTGGAAGAAGATCGGCGGCGGCTGTCATCTCAACCGCCCCATCCGCGCTCTCATCGAAGATGCCGGCTTCACAATGAACCGGCTCGATACCGGCTATGCTCGTGGACCGAAACCCTTAGCCTACTTCTACGAAGGCTGCGCGGCGGCGGGATGAGTACCGATCGCACAAAGTGACGTCGTAGGCAGAGTCGCGATAACAAACAATAACGCGTTGCAGAGCGAATTTGGGCCGCCCTGACGGAATGCGCGAGGCGCCACGCTGGACAGTCTGGGAAGCAGCCGCTAGCCTGACCGGCGATAAACGGAGATCAAAATGTCTGCATCACGCCTGTGGGTCGTCACGCTTGCCCTGCTCTTGTCTGCTGTTTCGGTTGCGGCGGATCCCCCGTCAACTGCCGTCAAGCCTGCCGGTCCGGCCTCGAAATCGCCGCTCGACGGGCTCAAATATCGGCTCGTCGGTCCCTTCCGCGGCGGCCGTGCCACCGGCGTTACGGGCGTTATCAGCGAGCCCAACACTTATTACTTCGGCGCCGCCACCGGCGGCTTGTGGAAGACCATCGATGGCGGCACCAGTTGGAAGCCGCTGTGGGATGAATTCCCCGAGGCCGCGCCCGCCGTCGGAGCCGTCGCCGTGGCGCCGTCTGATCCCAAGATCGTGTACGCAGGGACCGGCGAGATCAACATTCGCGGTAACGTTGCCACCGGCAATGGCCTCTATAAATCGACTGATGCGGGAAAAACCTGGCATTTCTCGGGACTGCGCGACAGCCAGGTGATTGGCCGCATCATCGTCGATCCCTCCGACTCCAACATCGTTGTCGTGGCAGCGCTCGGACATACGTTCGGCGACAATCAGGAGCGCGGCGTGTTCCGCTCAACCGACGGTGGCGCCAATTGGAAGAAGGTGCTCTATGTCGACGCCAAAACGGGCGCTTCGGACGTCGCCTTCGATCCAAACAATCCCAAAATCCTTTACGCCGGCATGTGGCAGGCCTATCGCAAGCCCTGGATCATGGAGAGCGGCGGACCGGGCAGCGGTCTGTACAAGTCCTTCGACGGCGGCGAGCATTGGCGGCGTTTGAGCGGCGGCGGACTGCCGGACGGCATCCTTGGCCGCATCAATGTCGCGCCGTCTTCTGACTCCAAAGTGGTCTATGCGATGATCGAGGCCAAGAAAGGCGGCCTCTTCCGTACGAATGACGGCGGCGAGACCTGGACGCTGGTCAGCGCCAAGAACAGCATCAAGCAGCGGGCCTGGTATTTCAACACGGTCTTCGCCGATCCCAAGGATGCGAATACCGTCTATGTACTGAACACCTCGCTCTACCGTTCGACCGATGGCGGCAAGAGCTTCAAGACGCTGAAGACCCAGCATGGCGACAATCACGAATTATGGATAGACCCGACCAATCCTAAGCGCATGATCGAAGGCAACGACGGCGGCGCCAATGTCTCCGTCGATGGCGGCGAGACGTGGACCTCGGAGATGAACCAGCCGACCGCGCAGTTCTATCACATCGCTGCGGACAACGAATTTCCGTTCCGCCTCTATGGCGACCAGCAGGACAATTCCAGCATTTCGATCGCGACAGCGGGGCGCTCAGGCGGCGTCGGCATCGAGGATTGGAACCCGGTCGGCGGCGGCGAGAGCGGCTTCATCATTCCCGACCCGACAGACGCCAATATCGTGTATGGCGGCGGCTACGACGCCGAGCTGACCCAATACGACCGTCGGACCGGTCAAGAGATCCAAATCACGCCGTGGCCGCGCAATACCATGGGCTGGCCCGCGGAGAATCTGAAATATCGATTCCAATGGACGGCGCCGATCATGATCTCGAAATTCGCGCCGCACGCACTGTATTTTGCAGCGCAAATGCTATTCCGCTCGCTCGATCAGGGCCGCAGCTGGACTGTGATCTCGCCCGATCTGACCCGCAACGACAAATCCAAGCAGCGTTCCTCGGGCGGACCGCTGACCAAGGACAATACCAGCGTCGAGACTTATGACACCATCTTCGCCGTTGCCGAATCGCCCAAAGCTAAGGACTTGATCTGGGTAGGCAGCGATGACGGGCTGGTGCATCTGACGCAGGACGGCGGAGCCCACTGGTCGAATGTGACGCCCAAGGGCATGCCCGATTTCGCCACTGTCCAAACGATCGAGCCCGATCCCGACAATGCCGCTGTCGCCTATGTTGCCGCCGACCGCCATCGGCTCGATGACTTCAAGCCGTATGCATTCCGCACCGAGGACTACGGCAAGAGCTGGACCGCCATTACCGAGGGACTGGCGCCCAATGCCTATCTACACGTCATCAGGCGTGATCCTGCCCGGTCGGGTCTGCTATACGCCGGCACGGAGAGCGGCATCATGATGTCTTATGACGACGGTGCTCACTGGCAGAGCCTGCAATTGAATCTGCCCGTGGTGCCCGTGCATGACCTCGTGGTGCACGGCGCTGCCCTGGCCGTCGCCACCCACGGCCGCGCCTTCTGGATGATCGACGATTTATCACCCGTGCGGCAGTGGGCACCCACGATCCCGGCCGAGACGGCACATCTGTTCAAGCCGGCCGTTGCCAATCACACGGTCTTCGGCGGCGGTCAACTGCGCTATTTCGGCGGTTCGAACCCGCCGGCCGGTGCGGTGATCAGCTACACCTTGTCGTCGCAGATCGGCAAACCGCGACCGGCCGAGGATGCCGACAAAGATTCCGACAAGAAGGACAAGGACAAAGACAAGGATAAGCCTGACCCGCTCGATCAGCGCATCAGCCTCGATATTCTCGATGCGAGTGGCAAGCTGATCCGTCACTTCCCCGAATCCGAAGATGCCAAGAGTCCTGGTGACGACGAAGCCAACGCTGAGCCGGAAGAGGAGGAAGAGGGGGGACGTGCCTCCAAACCACTCAAGCCGCCGCATTTCGCAGGCCTCAACACCTTCGTTTGGGACTTGCGCACGGACAAGGCGCGCGCCATCAAGAATGCGCCCCTGTGGGCGGGCAGCGTGGCGGGACCCAAGGTGCTGCCCGGCCATTACCAGGTCAAGCTGACCGTGGATGGCACGAGCCAGACTCAGCCGCTCGAGATCGTACCGGACCCGCGCGGCACGGCGACTCTTGAGGATCTCGCCAAGCAGTTCGCTCTGCACAGTGCGATCAACGCCCTGCTGACCGAGGTGCATGACGCCGTACTCGACATCCGCGCAACCCGGGTGAAGATCATGACGGCAAAAAAGGCGGCCGCTGGCGCGCAAGCAGCCAAGGTCGCGGCCGCTGGCGATGCCCTCGACCGCAAACTGACCGAGGTTGAGGAGATTTTGATACAGCCGCGCTCGCATGCCTCGGAAGACGCGCTGAACTATCCGGTACGCCTCAATAACATGCTGGCGGCGCTGGGCTCGCTCGTCGGTTCCGGGGATGCGGCGCCGACGACGCAGGACGAGGCCATGTTCGCCGAACTTAAGAGCGAGGCAGCCTTAGGCATGGCTCGATGGCGCGAGCTCAAGTCCGGAGAGGTTGCAGCGTTTGAAAAGCTCGGCATGTGAGATCGAGACTGTGAAGGCGCTCGATCTGGAATGCGGTGGGTGTCAGGCGGCCTAAAGGTTGTATGAGCCGAAGGGAGTTTGTACGACTGGGATTGGCCACTTTGATTGCGTCGCGCGCAGGCAAGCTGCAGCCGAGACATGAAGAATCATGAAAGCACTTACCGCACTTGGCGCCATGCTGTGGCTCGGAGGACTCGGCGGCTGTTCACCGCAGCAGAAGGAGCTACATCGCCAAGCTTCGCCCGATCAAAAGTTGGTGGCGGTCTTGATGGAGTCGCTGAGCGGAGGTGCGGTTCACGCGAACATTTATGTCAACGATCAGGGGATTCCGCTGAATTTCGACACACCGGTCTTCAGCGCTGTTGGCTGTGATCGGGTGTCGTTCGACTGGGCAAATGACTACACGCTGCTGATTAGCTATGAGAGCACCTGCGTCATCAATCAGTTCACGAATCGGTGGTCTCGACCATCGGATGTGGCGGTGGGAAGACCGAATCCGATCGAAATTACGTTGATTCGAAAGTAGGGTCGAGATCTCAACGGAGGGATTCCGATATGGACGAGGGAAATGAAGGCCTCGCAAATTCGCCGGGCGCATCATGACTAAAAGGCGAATCGGGCTCGCCGGGCTCATCCTCCTGATGATCGCCGTCGGAATCTGGGCGGTTTTGCCAAAGCACAGCCGCTCTCCAGCGATACCAAACCGGGCTGCGCCTCCAAGCGAGTCAAAATCCAATAAGTTTGCCGGCGCGCATCGCGTTTTAACTTCGCAGTGGGTGGCGGCTGCCGCGGAAAGCAAAGCGGTTGAGCAGGTAACACTATGAGCACATCGCAGTCAATTATCTCACTCAGCGCAACTTCAAGGTCGTTTGATGCACGCTGTCATTCTCGACATTGACGGTACGCTCCTCGACTCGAATGAGGTTGACGACGCGCTTTATCTCGCTGCCGTGCGCAAGGTGCTCGGTCAAGCCAAAGTCCGTGAGTCATGGGGGCTTTATCGAAATGTCACGGACAGCGGAATTCTCGAGGAAATTCTCCAGGACAATGTACTGAGCGGTTCCCTTGCGCTGCTAACTGCCGTGAAAAATCATTTCGTCGAAAGCATCCGGCGGCACATCGAACAGGCCGGGCCCTTCACGGAGATACCCGGGGCAAGGGAATTTGTTGCTCAATTACGAACGTCGAACTCCCACAGCGTTGCGTATGCGACGGGGGGATGGTCCGCATCGGCGTCAATTAAGCTGGAAAGTGCCGGGTTCCCGCTTCAGGGTATACCACTCGCGTCCTCCGACGATCACCCTGAGCGGGAAGCGATCATGATCCATGCGTTGAACCAATCCGTGCGGGCAGGAGCCTGGACGGTGGATCCAAAAGACATCGCGGCGATCAAGACATGTCGAGAGCAAACGGGCGCCGGTATCAACGAGGCAATCGTGGTAATCGCTAATCACGGGTAAGAGGACTTAGGTTTGCGGGCCGTCTTCGCATGGCTCAACTTGGTCGTCAGGTGTTTTCAGTGCACATGAAACAGACTTTGGCACTTATTTCGATCGTGGTCCGCGATTATGACGAGGCGCTCGCGTTCTTCGCGGACACCCTCGGCTTTACGGTCGTTGAAGATACTTACATCCCCGAGCAAGACAAGCGCTGGGTCGTTGTAGCGCCACCCGGGTCGCATGCTGGCCTGCTGCTGGCGCGTGCGGCCGGTCCAGAGCAAGTGTCCCGTATTGGGAATCAAACCGGGGGCCGGGTATTCTTATTTTTGCACACGGACGATTTCCGGCGGGATTACGAACGCTATCAGGCCAAAGGAGTTGAGTTTGTTCGGGAGCCGCGGGAGGAAGCCTTTGGTACCGTGGCGGTATTCCGCGACCTGTATGGGAATCTCTGGGATTTGATCCAACCGCCGCCGCCACCCCAATCGCTTCCCGTCATCTCATAGTTAGGCGATCTGAAGTTCTCATCGGCAGGTGCATGCAATGACTGGATATTCGTGCCGATTTGGGCTGATCGTCCTTTGGGTGATGGGCTGGGTGTGGGCGATAGCCGCCGGTGTCGGAGGTCTCGCGCTTCTCATCCATCAAGGACCGTTGCCAGTCACGAACGGCTGGTTTGCGATGTTCTCTGGGATCGCAGCCTGCCCGCTCAGCGCATCGCTCCTGCAAAAATACGCGGCAATCAAGGTTCCAGGCTATGTTCAATTTTTGCTTGCGTTGGCGATTTTCATCGCCGGCCGTGTTGCCGTTGTCGTGCTGCTGCATCGACCGTTCATTCCGCAATGTTCCAGCGATTGTTAGTAGTATGTCGACACCGGCTTCAGTCAGGTGTGGCTGAGCCGGAATCATTTAACCGGCTTGAACGATGAGACAGAGGAGAATGGACATGGAAGGAGGTCAGCCGTTGGTGTGGCGACTTTGGTTGGTGGTTATGTGGCGGAAAGTCACGAGCTCGGCAGGCTCGATGCTTGTCTTTGCGGCCTTGGTTACCGGATGTGCCGGGATGCCGACCATGGCGCCCAAGTTCAATGGGGTGTGGGTGACGACCTCTGCAAGTCCGAGCTGGGTGGAAGTGCAAGCGCAAAGTGTCGTAAGTTTTGGTTTGACGCTTTCCAACGGGCATTGCGCAGCGACTTCGTTCGAGATTGTCTCGAAGGATCGTGTGAATGCTCCGGTCAGTGCCATCGGAAATGGACCGATGGTTCTCAAATTGTCTGACGGTACACTGGTGATCGGCGGGAAATTGGGGACGACGCGATTTGTACGCGCGGCGCGTGAGTCAATCTGTTTAGGACCCGGTGGCGCGTATGCGCCGGGAGCCCCGTATCCGCCGAATCGCCGATGAGCGGTTGACAGTGACACCTAAGAAAAAGCATAGGGCACCACGCGCAAAACAGAAACATCCTTCGGGAATGGATGCGCTGAAAAATTTCGACGATATTCGCGCGATCGCCCTCGCGTTGCCCGGTGTCATTGATGGCACTTCTTATGGCACTCCCGCCCTCAAGGTGGGCGGCAAGCTCATTGCGCGCCTGCATCAGAGCATCGACTGCGTGGTGCTTCGCTGCGAATTATTGGATCGTGAAATTCTGATGCAATCTGCTCCGGACGCATTCTTCATCACCGATCATTACCGAGACTACCCTTGGATACTATTGCGCATCGGCGCGGTCGACAAGCGCGTGCTGCCGGAATTGATCCAACGCGCGTGGCGCTTGGTGGCATCGAAAACGTTGGTGCGGAAATTCGACAGCGAGAACGGTGAAAAGTGAGCCATAGCTGGGACCGGAGTGGTCGGAGAGTGGAAGATCGGAGAGATCTGGCTCATTCGTTTGCGCACGCAGCGGCGGTTTCCATGGTGGCTGTGGTGATGAGCTGCGCGGTTGGCTGTGGTTTTTCCAAAGACCGGGAGGAAGCGGAGCACCTGGCGGAACAGTATTTCTCCGGAATGATCAGCGGGAATATGGAGGCTGTGCTTTCCCTCTATTCTCCAAAGTTCTACGAGGTTACTTCGCGTGAAGAGTGGCGGACCTTTCTTGAAAACCAACGGGCGCGATGCGGAACGCCGAAGAGCTATTCGCTGATGACCTGGAATGTGTTCAGCTCCTTCGGTACGAATTCGGGCACGCGCACGACATTGGATTACGACGTGCAATACACGAGGTGCCGAGTGTCGGAAAAGATGACTCTCTTTAAGCCCTCCGGCGGGACGATTCAGATCCAAGGGCATTTGTTGACGCCGAAGCCTGGCATCCAAGGCGATAAGGGAGAGGTGCAGGCGCCGTAGGCCCTTTCCACCGGCCCGAGGACCCAGGTTTGAGTCCATTAGCGGCGTTTGCTCATTGGCGTCTTTGCAGCAAGGGAATGTATGCCGGGCTTTCGGAAATGTTGTTATGTCCGACACCGGGGACGACGCTCAAGGTCGCGAGCGATGGCGGCACGTGGTCGTAGAGCGACCGGGTGCTGGCGATGGGTATGACTTCATCGTTCTCGGCAGCGATGAGATGGGTGGGGACGCTTAATTTCGCGGCGTAGCGCCAGGATTCAAATTTGTCGAGCATCAGCCAGCGCAGCGGGAAGAAGCCGAACTGCCTGGCGGCGATGGTGAGCAGGCTGTCGTAGGGCGTGACGAGGACGAGACGTTCGATGGGACGAAGCGTCGCGAGATGAATGGCGACGCCGCTTCCCAGGCTGCGGCCAATCAGGATGATGTCCGGATGGTCGGCGTGAACTCGGTCGTAGAGAGCCAAGGCGTCGGCGATCAGGGCAGCTTCGGACGGCTTGCCGGTGCTGCCGCCGTAGCCGCGGTAGTGCATGGCGTACAGTGAACGATCCGGAAAGGCGTCGGCCAACGTAGGGAGGCTATACGAGACCTCTTCGGCGTTGCCGCCAAAGTAGATCACGGCGCCCGCTAAGGGCATCCGGGCCGCGGCCGGCCCGGGTGCTGACGAGGACTCGTTCACCGCCGACGTTGAGGATGAGCGTTGAGCCGTTGTCGCCGGCGCCTTTAGGTTGCGGATAGTAGATGAAGGAGCGCTGCGCCAAAAAAAGCGCCAAGCAGAGGGCCGCGTAGATCGCGGCTGCGGCGGCGACGAAGAAAATCATGCGCATCCGATAGGGTATATCGATTCTCGGCGCACCACCAAAAATCTGACGGTCCTTTTGGGATCAATTACACTCCAACTTAAGGCCGTCCTCCAACGAATTTCGCCTTCTCCTCGTTGATAACGCGCTCGGATTGGGGCTGAAGAATGTCATCGGGCCCTCTCGCGGCAGAAGTATTGGCGCAATCCTCTTCGCGCTGCGCAATGGCGCCAGCCGAAGGGAGAAGATTTGCCCGCCTTCGGCGTACCTGCTATCCCGTACTCATTTCGCAGCATGGGTCCGGCGAGAACGAAACGGGGTGGACGCGCCAGGGCCGGGCACAATTCATCCTCGACAACTTGATCGCCGCCGGCAAAGGCCCGGCCGATGATTCTGGTGATGGATCGAGGCTATGCGTGGCCGGTTTGGTCGCAAAATCCTCGCCGCTGCTTCGCCTTTGCCCTCATTACTACGTTTAAATACGTATGGTCATTGACGGGCGGCTCGCTAGTCTTGCGTTATGGACGCCAACTCAGGAGTGATTTTGCATGTGGACGACGATGCGTTGGTGCGTGAATCTATCTCGGCACTGCTGTACTCAGACGGCTACCTCGTTAACAGCGTTGCCAGCGGAAGCGAAGCGATCGAACTGGCCGGCACTGGCTTTAGGCCGGATGTCCTGATTGTGGACTTTGATCTGGGTCCGCGGATGAACGGCGCCGAAACAGCCGAGCAGATACACGGACTCCTCGACTATTCGCCGCCCATCATGATGCTGAGCGGCGACCTGTCCCGCGCGAGATTTCCGCACATTGCCGAAGGAGTGGTATGGCGGGCGTCCAAACCTTTCGACCCGGCGCTGCTATTGAATGCGTTGCGAAACTTCGTGCTCCTGTCGCGGGCGATGCGCGAGCTGCAGATCGGCCGACGGGCAAGTGGATAGGCGAGCGTCGCAGCGGGCTTTTCCGCGCACGACCCTTCTTCGTCGTCCGGGCACGCTACGTTCTGTCGCGGCGGTATGCTCCAGAGAGCGAACGAGCCCGTCGAGTTACGCTGTAGCATCCTCGGTCGATGCGTCAATGGGAAGCCTGATGAAAAAGGTGGTGCCCTTGCCGCACTCGGTTTCGAAGCGCAGCGTGCCGCCGTGCTTGTTGGCGATAACGCTGCGCGCCAGGGCGAGTCCTTGTCCGGTTCCTCTGCCGACTTCCTTGGTGGTGAAGAAGGCATCGAAGATCCGCTCGCGATGTGCTTCCGGAATACCAGTGCCGGTATCTGCGATGGCGATTTCCACCTCGTTGCCATCGAACCGCGTGCGCAAATCGATTTTTCCAAGCTCACCGCTGTCTTTGACGACGTCGGCAATGGCATGCGCGGCGTTCACCACCAAGTTCAGTACCACTTGATTGATCTCGCCGAGGAAGCAGGGGATGGACGGTAAATCGCCGAACTGTGTAGTAAGCTCGGCAACGTGGCGATATTCGTTGTGGGCAATCACCAGAGTGCTGCGAATCGCTTGATTCAAATCGGCCAGCACCTTGTGCGCCTGGTCCGGATGCGCGAATTCCTTCAAGGAACGCACAATAGTGGCAATTCGTCCCAACCCTTCGATCGAGCTGTCGAGCGCCTGCGGGACGTTCTCTAGGATGTAGTCAAGATCGGCGCGCTTTTCGGCGTCCTCGATGCGCTGGCGCGCCGCGGCTGCGTCCGTCGCGATATTGGCATCCTTGAGTTGGCGGTAGGCCTGAATTACCGTGGCCAACTCTGTCATCGAGTTGCGAACGAACTGCACGTTATCGGATACAAACTGCACCGGCGTGTTGATCTCGTGGGCGACGCCTGCGGCCAGGCGACCGACGGCCTCCAGCTTTTGCGCGGCGGCAAGTTCCCGGCCGATGCGCCGCACTTCGGTTATGTCGAGCATCAGACCACGCAGCACCTTTGCACCTGCCTGGGTTTCGCACGTGCCGGTCCAGCGCACTTCGCTGCATCTGCCGTTCGCCTGCTGAAAGGGCGCCGCGAATTCGAACAGGCCGTCTTCACAAGTCTCGAACTGTTGTCGAATTTCCAAATTCGACTCGCGCGGAATCACGCGCTGCAGTGCGCCCGGGCCGTGCCACTTGGATCCTGGAATCCCGGAATCCGCAATCCCTTGGGCACCGATGTAGGTGAAGCATCCTGCTGTGAGATCCAAGGTGAAGGGGACGGCTCGGGTACTTTCCGCCATGAGCTTGAACATCTCGCGACTTTGTTCTAGCGCCGAAGTGCGCTTCTCGAGCTCGCGCGCGAGCCTGGCGTTACTCAAGGCGAAGTGGGCGTCGAGCGCGGACACGATGAGTGTCAGACACAAGATGACCAATGTCCCGGCCCCAATACCGATCGCTAGCGCGGTATTGTGGATGCCGCCCGCCGCGGCGGCGAGGCAAATACTGCCCGCAGCGAAGTGGGCCGCGGCCATCCCGGTGTAGTGCGTTCCTGCAATCGCGAGCCCCATGATTGCCGCACTGCAAAGCTTGGCGAGGAGCGCGAATCTGGAGCGCATGGCGCGCAATTGGAGTGCAATCCACAGCGCCGCGAGCGAGGCGCCCGCGGCAATCAGCAACGATAGGGCGAAAATGAGTGGATCGTAATGGATCGAAGGCGACATCTGCATGGCGAACATGCCGGTGTAGTGCATGGCGCAGATGCCGATGCCCATGAGAATCGCGCCCGGTGCTAAGTTGTTCATCGAGAGTTCATGGCGGCGCAGAATCAACAGCGCCACAGCCGAGACGATGATGGCGATGAGCAGCGACAGCAGCGAGAGCGGCAAATCGTAGGCAACCGGTATCGGAAGGTGAAAAGCCAGCATGCCGATGAAGTGCATCGACCAGATGCCAATGCCCATCGCAACAGCGCCCGCGATGAGCCAGCTCCAAGATTTGCGGGAACTGGAAGTGCTGGCACTGACGCAGCCGGAGAGGTCGAGCGCGGTGTACGAGGCGATGATCGCAACGAGAATCGAAAGCGCAACCAAGCCAGCATTGTAGTGGCCATTCATACGGCTGCCAGGGTAGGGCGGCCAAGCATTGAAGTCTGTGCGTTGCTGCGCATTGTGGCTGCGCTTGCGGCCCACAATCGCGATGTGTCCGGACTTTTCCCTACAACGGGCGGCAGCAAACAAAAGCTTATGCAGCGGTGCCGGGCGGCTTGACGACACTCTTCGATCAGCCTAGCTTAATGCCGATATGACGAGCGGCGGGGAAACGCCTGGCCTGCGCACTTTGAGCGGCAGGTGCCTGTGCGGCGCGGTCCAATACGAGGTGGAAGATCGGTTCCGCTATTCTCTCAATTGCCACTGCTCGAATTGTCGCCGGGCAACCGGTGGAGCGTTCAAACCGTTCGCGGGAATTGAGCGCGCGAAACTGAGAGTCACGGTCGGCGCAGATCGGCTGCTGATATTTGGACAAGAGTCGTCGCATGATGCTCACTGCCGCATATGTGGCTCATTGCTCTACTCCCTTGTGCGGGAAGCCAACTTCGTACACGTAACGCTGGGCACGTTGGTAGACGCGCCGTCGATTCGACCCAGCGCCCACATCTTCGTAGGGTCGAAAGCCCCGTGGTACACCATCACGGATGATCTGCCTCAACACGAAAAGTTCGGGTAAGTCTCAGATCATCTCCACTGCTTAGAATCGTCGCTTTGAGAACCAGCGGCGCACCGGCGGGATCGGCCAAAAAAACGTGTCCATGCCAAAACGTGCCGAATTCGCCAAATTTCGGTCAAGCTCGTCCCCGACTGCCGTCCCGTGGGTAGTGTCGGCCTTGCGGCAATTAAGCGAAGAAAATCCTCACGGACACTGGTAGGCAATGCCTTGCGCTGGACCACCAATGTCTTCTTGGCTAAACACGGTGTTGCCGCCCAGCCCTACGGCTTGATTGCGGATACTGGAACCTTGAGCGTATCTCGCTCCGCTCGTCCGCGGAAGCATCTCCACCTTATCAAAGATCGAAAACCTCGATGCCAATCTCTCGCGACTCGAAGCCGACATCGAATCCGGCGCCCGGGAACGACGGTATTCGAGCCTTCAAAGTCTAGCTGCGGTCGATTTGGCTATCGCTTCTCTCGGTCACTCCGGCGGCGCAGAAGCGGACAGGTTTCCGCGGCTCGTGGCGCCCCCCATAAGGTCGGCATTGACCTGCGCGCAGAACGCGACGCATTCATCGCAGATGAAAACGCACTGTGATAGCGCAGGGTTGCGGCAGCCGCCTTCAATGAGGCTCCGCACTTCGTGTTTCGACCTCGCGCAGAACGAACGACACATCAGCTCATGCGCCGCCATTCGTGACATGGGGTGGGTTGCGCCCCGACTGGCGGGCCGTAGTATGGCGCTTGCAGCATCCTTTGACGGGCCAAGGCGACGCGGCTCCACGTGCAACTTTGCCGAGAGAGCGTTCCAGTCGGCGAAGCCTAATTGCTTCGCGACGGTTTCGAGGCACTCGCTGTGCGACAGGAAAACGCTTCTGGCAGCCAGCGACTCGCGAAGCGATTTCGCCATCTCCTTGGCGTCTTTGTAGGTGCGCATGATTGATCCTCCGTCCGAGGCGAATGCCATCGATCAGCGCTTGCATTGCTGATCCATTCGCCTTTCGGTTAGGGATCAATGATCCGACGGGGCTGCATTTACCTTACCTTCCCGATGGAAGGCGCAAGCGGCGGGCCGCACCGAGCCTGCGTGAAACCTACCGCTAACCAATCGGCGCTGTCAAACCGGGTCTAGCCCGGCGGAGCCCTGCCCGGCGAGTCACCGGCAGCAGCAGGGCCCCTTTGATCACGATCAGTCCCTGGCGTTGAACACATCCTTGCCGAACGGCAGCATCCCCGCCGTGCCGGCGTAGCCCAAGTGGCCGTGGCCGTCGTCGCCGCCCTCGGTGAGTCCGAGCAGATCCTCGTAGCTGCGCAGCGCCGAGTAGTGATTGTAATATCCCGTCGTATTCACGCTGCCCGGCACGATCAGTCGCTTGTTCAGCAACACGGTCCCGATCTGGCCGCCGCCGGGAAAGGTGAACGCGGGCGGATCGCTGCTCGGGTAGCCGGGAATAAAAAGCCCGAGCAGGGGGCTCCATCCGGGATTGCGTAGATTCGGTCCGCTCGGCGAGCGGCAGGTGGACTGAACGGCATTCGAACACGCATTGGCCCCGGCGCCCGTGTCCGAACCCGACTCGTCGACCGTGATGACCAACAACAGCTTGCCGCTCTGATAGGCGGGGGATGCCATGATCATCGGGATCCAGTGCGCGAGCCAGAGGTTCGCACCAGTCAGTCCCCCGGCCTTACCGCCTTCCACGTTGAGACCCGCGCACGTGGCGTCGTGTCCGTCATCGCACAGATTCGGCGTGACGAACATGAACTTCGGCGTGGTCTCGATGCGCGCAAGATCCTCATAGAGATGCCCGGAGAAGACATCGGGGCTGCCATTGGCGCCGACGAGCACGCTGCCGAGCGGCACGATATGCCGATTGCAGCGCTCCGGGTCGTCGATTACGGAGTGGAAATAGGCGAACGGCGCGTGCCTGTCGGCATACTGGTCCACGATCGGGCTTCCTTGCGCGCTGTTGGTCAGATCGGGTGTGCCGATGGCAGGATGCGCGCAATCCGTGCCGCCCAAGGGGTCCGGCGTACCGAAGTCTCGCGATACATCATTGCCCATGTCTTCGGCATATTCGCGCCACAGGATCGGCTCGCGCCGCCAGTCGCGGCCGTGGCGCTCATGGTCGGCCTCGTCCAGCTGATCGCCAATCGTCCGAGCCCCGTGCGTGTTACGGGTGGGCTTTGGAAAAACACAGCCGCTTCCCACCACTTGACCCGCAAATTGCGGATAGCCGAGGGTGTCGGCGTCGGTACCCGGAGTAATGTTGGTGAACTGGCCGACCACCGGCGGATTGGCCAATGACGCCGCATCGATGCAGTCGCTGTTCAGCGTCGCGTTGGTTTCCTGACCCGACACCTCGGCGATGTAGTTGCCGAGGCTCACATGGCTGGTCGCATAGTAGTTTTGGATCAGCTCGCCCTGCTTGAGAAGTGTGCAGTTCAGATAGTTGGCGTTGCCGGGAGGGGCGCTGGTCGGGCAACCGCCGAAGGTCACGTTCTCGCTCTCGTTTTCCAGATTGATGACGAGGATGTGCTCGATGGCGCCCTCGGGCGCGGCAGCCCGAACTATCCGGTGGTCTTCGTCGGCACGGGCGCCGAACGCCAGCGACACTGCGACGAGCGTGGCGGCAGCGGCGAGCGCCGACCGCCGGGCGATTCGGTTCCCCAATTTTGTTCCGATGGTCATTCAGCACTCCTGGGTTCTTGGCTTGAAGCGGATTGCGCCGGCCGCGCGATCACGAGATGCTAGCGGGCCACGATGACGAATCCATGAATGTCCGCCGTTTTTTCGTCCCGGGTGTGTTGAGCCGATCAACGACCCGCGTGCTCGGTCTGCTGTGCGCGATGTATTTCATCACCTACGTCGATCGGGTCAACGTAAGCACCGCGGCGATCGAATTCAGCAAGGATTTCCACCTCACCAATACGCAGGTCGGTTTGGTTTTTTCCGCGTTCGCTTATCCGTACTTGATCTTTCAAGTCGTCGGCGGCTGGGTGGGCGACCGGTTCGGCGCGCGCCGCACGCTCACCCTGTGCTCGCTCGTTTGGGCCGGCGCGACCGTTCTCAGCGGCTTCGCCACCGGCCTCATGTCCCTCCTCGTCGCCCGCGTACTGCTCGGTTTGGGCGAAGGCGCGACGTTTCCCACGGCGACGCGCGCGATGTCGCACTGGACCGCCGCCAATCGCCGCGGATTCGCGCAAGGCATCACGCACGCTTTCTCGCGTGTCGGCAGCGCCATTACGCCGCCCATCGTGACCTGGCTGATGCTCGCGTCGAGCTGGCGCGGCGCATTCATCGTACTCGGACTGCTGAGTATGATCTGGGCCGGCGTCTGGGGATGGTACTTCCGCGATGATCCGCGCGATCATGCCAAAATCACCCGGCAGGAGATCGACGTTTTGCCCTCGTTCGTCGCGGTGAAGGAAGCGCCGGCGGTGCCCTGGAAGGCGCTCATCCGACGCATGCTGCCGGTCACCCTGGTGTATTTCTGCTACGGCTGGACTCTCTGGTTGTTCCTCACCTGGATCCCGCAGTACTTCCTGCACAACTATCACATGAATTTGAAAAACTCCGCCGTGTTTGCCTCGGGCGTTTTCTTCGCCGGTGTGCTGGGCGATTCGCTGGGAGGCCATGTCACCGATTGGCTGCTGATGCGCACCGGCAGCCGCACCAAGGCGCGCAGCTACATGGTGGCGGTCTGCAACTTGGCCGCGCTCGCATCGCTCCTGCCGATACTTTTCATCCACGACTCGACTGTTGCGGCCATCGCCTTGAGCCTGGGTTTCTTCTTCGCCGAACTCACGATCGGTCCGATGTGGGCGATCCCGATGGATATCGCGCCGAAGTATTCCGGCACGGCGAGCGGCTTCATGAACATGGGCTCAGCGCTCGCCGCGATTTTGAGTCCGGTAGCCGGCGGTTGGATCATCGATGTCACCGGCAACTGGGACTGGCCCTTCATCGGATCCATGGGCTTGATGCTGGTGGGCGCCGTGTTCGCCTTCGCGATGGAGCCGGAACGGAAATTCTAGTCACGCCGCTTTCTTGCGGTTCGCTTCCAATTGATGAGCTTAACGCTATTGTCGCCTTGGGAATGCTTGGCGTCCCGGGCTCCTTCGTGGATGACTCAAAACTTGTGGGTCGACAGCAGCAGGCTGGTTTCTGTGTTCGAGATTCCGTCGATGAGGCGAATGCGACCTAAGACACGGTCGACGGCTGCGAGACTGTCGGCGCGAAGTTCGGCGACGATATCCCAGCGGCCATTTGTGGTGTGAAGCGCGCAAATCGCGGGGTCGCCACGCAGAGCGCGAAGCACCTCATCGGTTCGGTTGCCCTCAACCGCCACCGTCATCAGCGCGCGGATTGTATGCTCCTCGACCTGCGGCTTGAGCTTGACGGTGTAGCCAACAATGGTGCCGTCCGTCTGCATTCGTGCCATCCGATTCTGCACGGTGCCGCGCGCGACTTTAAGCGTCTTGGCCATGGTCGCTACCGATACCCGAGCATTCTCCCGCAGCAAGGAGAGCAGTTTCCGATCGGTCGAATCCATCTACATCTCCTGCCAAAGCGGTGAAGCTGTGCAAAACGTCAATTAATACTGACATTTTGCACAATTGTAGCAGTTGTTTGTTCAATCTTCTGGCTAGTCCTTAGCCCTGACGACCGCTGACACTTGAGATATCAGGTTGTACGGAGCGAATCATGGTCAATTACATTGGAACCGAGCGACTTCGGGCGCTCGTAGCACGAATCGGAGTTGGCCGTTTCATTGAGGAACTGGCTCAGGAAATCGCATCTGACTACCGGCGATGGGACGAATTTGAGAAATCCGCGCGGCATGCCAGCCATTCGTCCACGGGCGTAATCGAACTGATGCCCACGAGCGACGGGCGTCTCTATTCATTCAAGTACGTAAACGGGCACCCGAAAAACACCGAGCAGGGCCTGCTCACGGTGACTGCGTTCGGCGTGCTGGCCGACGTCGCCACCGGCTACCCCGTGCTGCTTTCAGAAATGACTTTTATGACTGCGCTGCGCACGGCTGCCGTTTCTGCGCTCGCGGCGTCCCGGATGGCGCGTCATAAGAGCCGGGTCATGGCGATAATTGGAAACGGCGCCCAAAGTGAATTTCAAGTCATCGCATTCCACCGGATGGTGGGTGTTCGCGAAGTACGGCTCTACGACACCGATTCTGAGGCGACAACCAAACTGGTGCGGAATCTAACCAGACTGCAGCTTCCCAATCTCTTCGTGACTCGTTGCAGCGGCATTGCGGAGGCTGTTAAAGGCGCCGACATCGTCACCACCATTACGGCCGACAAGCGCAACGCCATTATCCTAACGCCGCAGATGATCGAACCGGGGATGCATTTGAATGCAGTCGGCGGCGATTGCCCCGGCAAGACGGAATTGCATCCCGATATCCTGCGTTCAGCAGCGGCGCGCATTGTGGTGGAGTTCGAAGCGCAGGCCCGTATTGAAGGTGAAATCCAACAATTGGGCGGCGCCGTTGAAGTCAGTGAACTCGCTCAAATCTTGTTGGAAACCAGGCCCGGCCGATTGGGCGATCAAGAAATCACCATCTTCGATTCAGTGGGGTTTGCGCTCAGCGACTTCTCTGCGCTGCGTTATCTGCTGAGGCTGAATGGTGAGTACCCGGATGGCGGTCAGCGTATCGATCTCATTCCCGAATTGGAAGACCCCAAAGATCTGTTTGCCTGTATGGCGAATGAGACTGTGCGCGTGCGCCAACGGCGCTTCGCCTGATGGGCATCTCCAAACGCAAGGCCAGCCTCATCGGCGCGCCCACTGACGTCGGTGCCAGCGACCGCGGCGCCTCAATGGGACCAGAAGCACTGCGAGTCGCAGGTATTCACGCGGCGCTCATGCAACGTGGATTGGACGTGGTGGATTGCGGCAATGTCAGCGGCCCCGCCAATCCCGGGCGGCCCAAAGTCGACGGCTACCGCAATTTGACTCAGGTCACTGCTTGGAATCAGGAAGTGAACGATGCCGTCTATCGGGAGTTGTCGGAACAGCGTTTGCCCATATTGCTGGGAGGGGATCACTGCTTGAGTATTGGATCCATCGCAGCGGTCGCCCGCCATTGCCGCGACAAGCGCAAACGTTTGCGCGTACTTTGGTTGGATGCGCATGCCGACTTCAACACTCGTGAACTGTCCCCGAGCGGCAGTCTGCACGGGATGCCGCTATCCTGTCTGTGCGGATTCGGCCCTCGCGAGCTGCTCCAGATCGGCGGTGCAACGCCGGCAATATCCGCAAAGTGGGTGCGGCAAATCGGAATACGCAGTGTCGATGCGGGCGAGAGGCGCTTCGTGCACGAACAACAGCTCGAAGTTTTCGACATGCGCTTCATCGACGAAATGGGGGTACGGCAGACCATGGAACTGGCGCTGCAGGATATGGATGCAGACACGCACCTGCACGTCAGTTTCGATGTCGATTGCCTCGATCCAGAAATTGCCCCCGGAGTCGGCACCACGGTACCCGGCGGTTTGTCGTATCGCGAGGCGCAGTTATGCATGGAAATGATTGCCGACACCGGTCAAGTCGCTTCGTTGGATATTATGGAACTGAATCCTGCCTTGGATGTGCGCAACAAGACTGCAGTCCTCGCGGTCGATCTGGTCGAATCTCTTTTTGGGAAGAGCACGCTTGTGCGAAGGACGCCGCAGTCGTACGCGGACAGGGCGGTGAAGACGACCGTCTACGAGGCATAGCCCGGCATCGTACCTTACCGCTGATCTGCGCCCCAAATGATGCGGCCGCCTCGAATCGTATCGCGTACTTTCGCGAAGGCGGTCGGATCTTGCGCAGGGTCTGCGTTCAGCAATGCCAGATCTGCGTCCATTTTAGGCGCAATGCGCCCCTTGCGCGCAGCATAGCCAAACCGTTCTGCGGGCGCCGTGGTGAGGGATCTTAAGATGGCTCGCCAATCCAGAGCAGCGGACATCAGTCGATATTCTTCAGTGGTGTCGAAGGCGTCGGTGTACCCGACATCCGTACCGAAAAGAATCTGGCCTCCCGCGGCCGCATAGTCTCTAACTTCGCCCGTGATCATGGCGATGGATTGCGCAAGATTGCCCGAGCTCCCTCCGTTTCTGCGCGACTCCACTTCAAATAGCGTCATGGTGGGAATCAGCGCCATGTTGTGCTTGCGCAGCCTCGCAATCAATTCAGGCGACCATTCGCCACCGGTCCCGCCTCCATCCCGTGCTGTCGTGTGAGCGAGGACATCGACCCCAGAATCGATTGCGACGTTCAGTCCCGCCAAATTGGACGGATGAGCGAAAGCCGGTTTGCCGCGCTGGTGCGCTTGCGCAACGATGGCTCTCGCAATATCGACGCGCATGGGTAGAACACCTATCTTCCCCCCGACGATGGCACCCGCGAAGATCTTCACTCCATCCGTGCCGCGCTTGAGTTGCCGCGCCGCGCGCGCTGCGCCTTCCCGCGGCGTGGCGACTTCTTCGCTCGGCCAGCCTTGCGACTTCAGGAATTCGCGCACGTAAATGGGCGTCCCGTCCTTGGGAAAAAAGGGATCACCGACCGTCAGAATCATCGGGCCCGCGAGTTCGCCCGATTCGATGCGCGATCGGAGTGCCAATGTGTTGTCGGTTGAGGATGCGAGATCAAATACCGTCGTGAAACCCCAGCGCGTGAGCATCGCTTGAAGGGAGCCCTCGAGGGTTTCGGTTTTAGCCGTAGCAGCCTTGAGAACATCGGGAATCATGAAGTGAACATGATTATTCCAGAACCCAGCGGTCAGCACGGCACCGTGTGCATCCAGCACGCGAATTCCCGACGGGACCGGCGTGTTGGCACGTGAGCCAACGCTGACGATCTTGCCGTTTTTCACCACGACGACACTGTCCTCAACGGGAGGAGCGTCGGGCGATGAGTACAATTTGGCCCCCACGATTGCGAGATCATTCGGGGCTGTTGGTGGTGCCTGTCGCGCAATGGCACTTGCGTCGAATAGAAGACCAATGTTCAGGCCGATGAGCACGCAGGTCGCGATCCTTATCCAACGGCGAGCTTCTTGGGCCAGGATCATCGGGTTCTCCGAGGGGGGATTCTTGAAAAGGACTCAATACAGTGGCGAACGACGGCGCGGAACAGATTCTTGAATTGCTCTTCGTCCGAAAAACGGTTCGCGCGCAGCATCGAGACCATGCCTTGAGCCAGGGCTGATAGCGACAACACGAGCTCCAAGGCAGGTTTGGCGCCGACCCGCCCATCAGCTCGTGCCTCGTCGATCCGGACCATCATCATCGCAATGACTGGCGAGCGCCCGGCGGCGAAGTCGCCGGGGTATTGCCGTGCGTCGGGTGCCGGTAGAAAAAATGCCGCATCAAATCGGTGCGGTTGTTCTAAAGCGAAATCAATGTACGCCTCGCTCAATTCATTCAGCCACTCCATGGGATCTCTCGCCGTCAAAGAGCGCACCACTTTCTCCCACGCGGCGAGGCCGTCGGCCACCAGCGCGCTCAATAACGCGTCCTTGTCCTCGAAGTGCCGGTATAGCGCCATCGGCGATACGCCTGCGCGCGCCGCGACCTTGCGAATGGTGAGATTCGCAATCCCCGCACGGTCGGCGACAACCTTGGCAGCGGACAGAATGCGATCCCTTGTCATGCGTACATAGTATACGTAGCAGCGTACAATGTATACATGATTGACCCGCGCCGACGATGCATTCCGAAAGCGCAATTTCCTCGAATGTTCTCAAATCCACCACGCGGCCTGTCGCTTTAGCAGGACTAAGAGCAAGGTTAGATAACCTAAAGCGCGTCGACGCCAACATCGGTACGATTCGCGCTCCATGTTGTCCGATCCAACGAGATCCGCCGCCGTCAAACCCGCCGCCTGGCGGGTGGGCGCCTGTCTGCTCGCCGTGTACATCGTTTGGGGCACGACCTACTTCGCCATCAAGGTGGCCATAGAAGGGATTGCGCCATTTTTCCTGGTGGGGACGCGTTTTGTCGCAGCGGGAGTGTTGCTGCTGGGCTGGCAAGCACTGAGCGGGGCGAGGATGCCGACGCCGAGGCAGTGGGGCGGGGCTGCGGTGGTCGGGTTGCTGCTTCTCGTGGTGGGAAACGGCGGCGTGTCGATAGCTGAACACTGGGTGAGTTCCGGCGCCACCGTGGCGCTGATCAGCGTGATGCCGCTGGCGACGGTTCTCTGGTCCGGCGCCTTCGGCCAGTGGCCCCGGCGCGCCGAATGGAGCGCGATTGCGCTTGGCGGCGCAGGGGTCGCCATCATGCTTTTGGGGCGCGATTTGCAAGGAAGCATTTTCGGCACCGCGCTCATACTTTTTTCCACGGCCTCCTGGTCGTTGGGCACGGTGTTGTCCCGCCGGCTGGACATTCCACACGGGCCCACCGGATTCGGCGCGGAAATGCTGACGGCGGGCCTCATGGGCTTGGTGGTGAGCGCGGCCTTGGGGGAACACTGGTCGATGCCGCACGCGCCGCGCGTCTTTTGGGCCTGGGGATACCTGGTGCTCTTCGGTTCTCTGATCGCGTTTTCAGCGTATCGCTTCGTGGTCGAGCGCGTATCGGCCTCGCTGGCCTCAACCTATGCCTACATCAATCCGCCGGTGGCCCTGTTGGTGGGCTGGTGGTTGGGCCATGAAAGATTTTCCGTCAACGTGCTGTTGGGCTTGCCGGTCGTGCTGGTCGCGGTTGCCTGGCACGCGTGGATACAGACGCGCGGTGCGCCGCTGGCAGCGCCCACAGTCCCGCTCGACACCGCGCCGGGCCTCCCATCCCAGGCACGTGGAAAGCCTTAGCGCGAGCCCGTAGGATTTGCGCTACTGAAGTAGCGGAGAGCTTTCCATGCGCCGTTTGGGTTTGTTGATTCTGGCCGCCGTGTCGACCGCCGCGTATTGCGCCCCCGAGCAGCCGAGCGGCTGGCCCGCTTATGGCGGAGATCCGGGGGGTTCCCGCTACTCCTCCCTGTCGCAGATTACGGCGAAGAACGTGGGGGGCCTCACTGTCGCCTGGACATTGCGCACCGGCGAACTCGGCCAAGGCGTCAAGGATTGGCGCCGCTCCGCTTTCGAGGCGACGCCGATTCTCTTCGACGGGACGTTGTACTTGACCACCAGCAGCACGGATGTGATAGCGGTGAATGCGGCCAGCGGGCAACTGCGCTGGCGCCATGACTCCCAAAGCCGCAAGGACTTGCACTATTCCGACGGCGTATCGCGCGGCGTGTCGCTGTGGGTCGATGATCACGCCCCGCCCTCCGCGCCGTGCCGCGCGCGCATTTTCGCGCCCACCCTCGATGGCCGGCTGCTGGCGCTCGACGCCGCGACCGGCAAGCCCTGCGCGGACTTCGGCACGCAGGGCGCGGTCAATTTGCTCGAGGACATTCGCCTGCAATTCAAGCAGGGCGACGAGTGGCGCAACTATCTCGTGACTTCGCCGCCCGCGATCCTCGACGACAAGGTGATCGTGGGCTCCTCCATCGGCGACAATCGCGCGGTGCTCGAAGAGCTCGGCACCGTGCGCGCGTTTGATGCGCGCAGCGGCCGACTCCTATGGAGGTGGGATCCCATCCCGCGAGACCCCGGCAATCCCGTATATAAGGAGTGGGACTCCGCGACGGTCGGGAATGCCAGCGCGGCCAATGCCTGGGCGCCGTTGTCGGTGGATACGGAACGGCACTTGGTGTTCGTGCCGACCGGTTCGGCCAGCCCGGATTTCTTCGGCGGCACTCGGCCCGGGGATAATCGCTGGGCCAATTCCATCGTGGCGCTGGACGGCAATACCGGCCAGCTCAGGTGGGGTCAACAGCTGGTGCATCACGATCTGTGGGACTACGACGTGGGTTCGCAGCCCACGCTGGCCAACATCGTGCACGACGGCAAATCCGTACCCGCCGTGATTCAGGCCACCAAGACCGGTTTCCTGTTCACCTTCGATCGGGACAACGGGGCACCGCTGTTTCCAATTGTGGAAAGAGCCGGTGCCGCAAGACGCGGTTGCGGGCGAACATCCCTCGCCCACGCAACCGTTCCCCACGGCGCCCCCGGCATTGGTACGGCAGTCCAAGGTCACGCCCGATGATGCTTGGGGGATTGCGTGGTTCGATACCCGAGCCTGCCGCAAGCGCATCGAATCCTATCGGTCCGAGGGCATCTTTCAACCACCGTCGCTGAAGGACTCACTGATGCAGCCGGGCAATGCCGGCGGCTCCAATTGGGGCGGCATCGCATTCGATCCACAGCGGCAACTCGCCGTGGCCAATACCATGAACCTGCCGTTCGTCGTGGCCTTGGTTCCGCGCGCCGAACTGGCCGCGCAATACGATGCGGATGAGTACAAGGGCTTCGAGTTCGCGCGGCAGCTGGGGACGCCCTACGGCATGCGCCGCAAGTCATTCATGTCGAGCCTCGGCATCCCGTGCGTCAAACCGCCCTGGGGCACGCTTGCGGCGGTGGACATGCAGCGCGGCGTGATCAAATGGCAGATACCCCTGGGCGACACGCCGTTCATTCATTTGAATCTCGGCATGCCGGGACTGGGCGGGCCGATCGTCACCGCCGGCGGCCTGATCTTCATCGCGGCCAGCCTGGACGATCGGTTGCGAGCCTTCGATACGGACAGCGGCAAATTGCTGTGGACCGCCACGCTGCCCGCCGGCGGCCAGGCCACGCCGATGACCTACGCGCTAGACGGGCGCCAATATCTGGTGATCGCGGCGGGCGGATACAAGGACATGAGCGACCGCGGCGACTATGTGATCGCGTACGCTTTGCCGCGATGAATACCGCGCGGCGGAACCTTTTGTGAATTTGACCGGCCCTACATAGCATGTCTAACTAGACGCGCGGGCCGCGTTGCCCGCGCCGTGGACCTGCGGGACTTGCGTGTTCGGCTACTACCTCGATCTAGCATTGCGAAGTCTCAAGCGCAACCCCGTGCTCACGGGGTTGACGATCGTCGCCATTGGCTTTGGGATCGGCACTTCGATGACTTCGCTCTCCGTATCTCGGGCCATGTCCGGCGATCCCATCCCGGAGAAATCGCGGCAATTGTTCATGGTGCAGATCGACAGCGTGGGACCCGACAAACGGGTGGAGCGCAACGAGGATGGGCTCGACGAGTACATGAGTTACATCGATGTCATGGCGCTGAAGAATCTTCATGCGGCCCAGCGCCAATCGCGCATCTACTCCACCTACTTCAACGCACGCGCGGAGAATCCGGCGCTCAAGCCGGTCGGAGTGATCGTGCCGGCGGTGGATTCCGATTTCTTCCCGATGTTTGACGCGCCGTTTGAATTCGGCGGCCCCTGGGGCCGCTCCGACGACGAAGAGGGCAACCCTGTGGTTGTCATTTCGCGCAAGCTGAACGATCAATTCTTCGGCGGCGCAGACAGCACCGGCAAAACCTTGATACTTGAAGGTGTGAGCTACCGAGTCGCCGGCGTGCTGGACAGCTGGAACTTGGTGCCGCGGTTTTACAACCTGCACATTCGTCCTTATGGACCGATCGATGAGGTCTTCATCCCCTTTACCCGCGCGATCAAGGCGCAAGCCCCGGCCACCAGCATGAGTTGCAAGGACACCGCTGATCAGAGCTTTGCTGCTCGTCTGAGGTCCGAATGCCTCTGGATTCAGCTTTGGGTGCAATTGCCCGCGGCGGCCGATGTGCTCAAGTATCGAACCGCATTGAACAATTACGCCCACGATCAGCAGCGAATCGGCCGCTTTCACTGGCCGCCGCGCACGCAGATTCGCGACGTCATGCAATGGCTGCGGTATCAGCATATCGTCCCCAACGAATTGGGCCTCTTGGTGCTCGCCTCGTTCGGGTTTCTCTTCGTTTGCCTGATGAATGCCATGGGCTTGATGCTCGCCAGAATCATCGGCAGGTCCCAGGACATCGGTGTGAGGCGCGCCCTGGGCGCCAGCCAGACGGCCATCTTCGGCCAATGCCTGGTCGAAACGACCGTCATCGGCGTACTCGGTGCAATTCTCGGATTTCTTCTCACTTTATTGGGAGTGCTCGCCATGCGCACCGCGTTGGCGGATGATTTCGCGGCGCTCACCTATGTCAACGCCAAGCTGGTCGGCATCGAAGTGTCGCTGGCCATTGCCGCGACGATCGCCGCCGGCCTGTATCCCACTTGGCGTGCCGCGCATGTCGAGCCGGCTCTGCAACTGAAATCCGAGTAGCCGCCTTGAGGTCCGCGCGTATCGCTGTTCATCGGAAGAAATTGGGCGCGGTTCTCATCGCGGTCCAAATCGCGCTCACCTTGGCGATTCTCTCGAATGCTGCGGCGCTGATTGTAGACCGCCTGGCGTGGAGTGCGCGTCTGACCGGCATCGACGAGGCCAATATCTTTTTCATTTACGCCACGAGTGTCGATAACCCGGCCAATTTGGCGGCTTTGCAATCATCGGATCTCGCGGTGCTGCGTTCCATCGCGGGTGTTGCGAACGCCTACGCCACCAATTCGTATCCTCTCGAAGGCGGCGGCTGGTCCATGAGCGCCGATCTGGCGGCGGATCAGAAGACCCCCTCGGCGCACGTCTCTTATTACTTTGGCGATGAGCAGGCGCTCGACACGCTCGGCGTGAAGCTGCTTGCGGGACGCAATTTCGCCGCTTCGGAAATCATCGCTCGAGACGGAACCTCCACCCCTCCCGCGACCGGGGTGATCATTACCCGGGCTCTGGCACAGCGGTTGTTTCCTCGAGGCGATGCCCTGGGAAAGTCGATTTACCTCGAAACCAAGAATCCGTCGCCCGTCATCGGAATCATCGAGCGCCTGCAAGGACCGTTCGTTGCCGCGACCGGCTTCATGAGCACCTTCACAGAGAATTCCATTCTCGCCCCGTTTCGCCTGCTGAGCGATTCGCCGACCTATGCGGTGCGCGCGAAACCGGGGATGCTCATCGAAGCGATGAAAGCGGCGCAGAGCAAACTCGAAGGCATCAATGGAACCCGCATGATCAGAGCAAGATCCATGAGGGAGATACGCGCCATGGCTTACCGCAGCAATCGCGGTCTGACGCTGATCCTCGGCGCCGTTGCCTTCATTCTGGTGGCCGTCACGGCCTTCGGCATGGCGGGGTTGACCAGCTATTGGGTTGCACAGCGACGTCGGCAGATCGGCATTCGTCGCGCCCTCGGGGCCACCCGCGGGAGGATTTTGCGGCTGTTTCAGCAGGAGAACTTTCTGATCGCGCTCAGCGGCGTGCTGGTCGGCACGGTGTCGGCCGTAGCCTTGAACCTCTGGTTGATCGGCCGCTTCGAAATGGTGCGCCTGGATCCGGCGTACGTCATTGGGAGCGGCCTCGTCATGCTGCTGCTCGGCCAGGCCGCGGTTCTTTGGCCGGCGATGCGCGCAGCGCGAATAGCGCCGGCGCTGGCGATCCGGGGATCGCAAGCCCGTTGAGTCACCGCGCGCCGCAGGTCGCGGCCGCCACCCGGGCCTCGAAAAAATACCGATTTGGTGCATCCGAAGCGCCCATTCCTCCGAATGACAGAGGATGCAAATTGCCGTTGTTGGATCGGGAATCGCAGGATTGGCGTCAGCGTGGCTGCTGTCGCGCGAGCACCGGGTAACGCTGTTCGAGGCCAATGGCTATTTCGGCGGCCATACTCATACGCACGAGATCGAGCGGCAGGGCCGTCGCTGCCGGGTGGACAGCGGCTTCATCGTCTACAACCCGGGTCATTATCCGCTCCTGACGCGGATGTTCCGCCAGCTGAACGTGGCCTCGCAGGCCACGACCATGAGCTTCTCGGTGCAGAGTGAGGCAAGCGGGCTGGAATACAACGCCGCCACGCTCGATACCTTGTTCTGCCAGCGGCGCAACTTATGTTCGCCGCGATTCCTCGGGATGGTGCGCGATCTGATGCGCTTCTACCGCGCGGCACCGGCGCTGCTGAATTCGCCGCCTCCGGGTCCCACGCTGGGCGAGTATCTGCGCGAACATGAGTACGGCGAGGCGTTTCGCGAAGAGCACCTGGTCCCGATGGCCTCAGCCTTGTGGTCTTCGCCGAGAACACGGATTCTCGAGTTCCCGGCGCGCTACCTGGTGCAGTTCATGGCCAATCACCAGATGCTGCAGGCCGGCGACCGTCCACAATGGCGCGTGGTTGCAAACGGGTCGTCGAGTTACGTGCAGGCGATGCGCGCGCGCTGGCCGGTGCGCGAGCGCGCGAACTGCGCGGTGCGCGCGATCCGCCGCCATGCCGCCGGCGTCACGGTCGAAAGCGCCGCCGGCATCGAACGCTTCGATCATGTCGTGCTGGCCTGTCACAGCGATCAGGCACTCTCGCTGCTGGCCGATGCGGACCAACGCGAACAATCCATCCTCGGCGCCATGCCCTACCAACGCAATGACGCGGTACTGCATACCGACGCCGGCGTGTTGCCCAAGCGCCGCAAAGCGTGGGCGGCGTGGAACGCCTGGCTGCCGCGCGACCCCGGCGAGGCATGTACGGTGAGCTACTGCATGAACCTGCTGCAGGGCATCGAATCTCAGGAACCGTTCGTGGTGACGCTCAATCGAAGCGCGGCCATCGACCCGGACAAGGTGCTGTCGCGCATGCAGTATCACCACCCGGTCTACAGCCATGCGTCGGTGGCGGCCCAGGCGCGCAAAGCGGAAATTCAGGGCCGCCGGCGCACCTGGTTCGCGGGCGCCTACTGGGGCTTCGGATTTCACGAGGATGGCATGCGCAGCGCGGTCGAGGTTGCCGCGGCACTCGGTGTGAACTGGCCCACGCAGTCTTACGCCGCGGAGCGGGCAGCTTGAGCGTCGCGGCATCGCTCGGCTCTTCCTTGGCCAGCGCCGTGTACGAAGGCGTGGTGCAGCATCGTCGCCTCGCTCCCCACGCCCACGCATTCGGCTACCGAATGGCGCAACTCTATCTGGACCTGGACGAACTCGATCATCTTTTCACCGGCCGCTGGCTCTGGTCCTGTACGCACCGCAACCTCGCGCAGTTCCGCCGCGCCGATTATCTGGGTCCTGCCGAACTGACGCTGAGCGAGGCGGTGCGCCGCCGTGTCGAGAACGCCACGGGGCGGCGGCCGCCCGGACCCATACGCATGCTGACTCATCTGCGCTATGGCGGCTTTGTATTCAATCCCGTCACCTTCTATTACTGCTTCGCTGAAGATGGTGCGTCGCTGAACTGCATCGTCGCGGAGATTACCAATACGCCGTGGAAGGAGCGCCACGCCTATGTGTTGCCGGTGGGCAGCGCGACGCCGCTGGGCCGCGCGCTCCAGTGGAGCTTCGCCAAGGCCTTTCATGTATCGCCCTTCATGCCCATGAGCCGCGAGTACAGCTGGTGTTTCAACACGCCCGGCGAGGATCTGCACGTGCACATGGACGTGCTGCGCGATGGTCAGCGCGAATTCGACGCCACGCTGGTGCTGCGGCGCCGGCCGCTCAACGGCGCATCGCTCGCCCGCGTGCTGTGGCGCTATCCGCTCATGACTGCGCAGGTCGTCGGCGCGATTCACTGGCAGGCAGTGCGGTTGTGGTTGAAGCGAAATCCCATCCACGATCACCCAGCATCGCATCGGGATCGCCGGGAGGCGTGCCGATCATGAACGAGATTGCCACTGCGGCCGACAAAAACTGTGCGCCGGTGGGTGCCTTCGATCGTTTTCTGCGTCAACAGGTACTGCATCAGCTGCGTCGATTGCGGCTATGGACGGCTGGTGCTGGTCGAGGGCGGCGAGGAACTGGAGTTTGGGAAAAGCGCCCCCTCCGATTTGCACATCCGCATGGAGATTCTCGATCCGGCCTTCTACCGCGCCATCACCAGCAATGGCAGCGTCGGTGCCGGCGAATCCTATATGGACGGTCTATGGCGGTGCGACGACCTTGCCGGGCTGTCCCAATTGCTGGTGCGCAACCGCGAGGTGCTCGATGGCATGGAAGGCGGAGTTGCCCGGCTCGGCGGCATGGCGATGCGTGCCTGGCATCAACTGCGGCGCAATAGCCGCGAAGGAAGCCGGCGCAACATCGCCGCCCACTACGACTTGGGGAACGACTTTTTCGGCCTGTTCCTTTCCGCGGACCTGATGTATTCCGCGGCGATGTGGGCGGATGAGTCCGACACCTTGGAGAGCGCCTCGGCACGCAAGCTCGAGTGCATCTGCCGCAAGCTCGATCTGAAGCCAACCGACCGCGTGATCGAAATCGGCACCGGGTGGGGCGGTTTCGCGCTGTACGCGGCACAGCGGTACCGATGTCACGTGACCACCACCACGATTTCGCGTGCACAGCATGCGCTGGCCCGCAAACGGGTCGCGGACGCCGGCCTGGGTGCGCATGTGGAGGTGCGGCTCGACGATTACCGGGATTTGCGCGGGCAATACGACAAGCTGGTGTCGATCGAAATGGTCGAGGCGATCGGCGCGCCCAATCTCGACGACTATTTCGGCCGCCTCGGCGCGTTGCTGCAACCGGGCGGTCTGGCCGTTGTTCAGGCCATCACGATCGAGGATCATCGGTATGCGCAGGCATTGAAGTCCGTGGACTTCATCAAACGCCATGTGTTTCCCGGCAGCTTCATCCCCTCGATCAACGCGTTGCTCGCTTCCAAATCCCGCCGCTGCGATTTGGCACTGACGCATATGGAGGATTTTGGACATTCTTATGCGTTGACGCTGGAAGCCTGGCGCAAACGCTTCGTGGCGCAGCTGCCGCAGGTGCGCGCGCTCGGATTCGACGAGCGCTTCATGCGGCTGTGGGAATTCTATTTGGCCTATTGCGAGGGCGGCTTTCGCGAACGCGCCATCGGCGTCGCGCAAATGCTGTTCGCGAAACCCCTCCTGTCATGAGGTTCTGGGCCGGCATCGTCGGCTATCAGCTGGTCTGGTTTGCCGCGGTGATCGGTGCCGGACGCGGCGCTGCGTGGCCCGCAATTGCCGGCACGCTGCTCTACGCGGCGTGTCAACTGGGCACTGCACGCCATTGGAAGGCGGACCTGTCGCTGATTGCGGCGGGGCTGACGATGGGTCTGCTGTTCGACAGCGGCCTCATCCGCACCGGACTCGCAAGTTTTGCGGCGCCATGGCCGTCGGTGGGGTTTGCGCCGGCATGGATTCTCGCGCTGTGGGCCGCCTTCTCGCTGACTTTCACGCAATCCCTGGCCTACCTGCAAACACACCTGCGACTGGCTGCACTGCTGGGAGCGGTCGGCGGTCCACTTGCCTATCTTGGCGCGCAGCGCGGCTGGCACGCCGTGGCGTTTGCGCCTCCCGCCTGGCGCGCCCTGGTGTGGCTGGGTGTCGGGTGGGGATTGGCCACGCCGGCCCTCGCGTGGGTGGCTGCGCGCCGCCCGACCCGGCGCACTCCCGTTGCAACCCCTCCGCTGGCGGCTGCGCCATGAATCCATGGACTCACCTGGCTTTCGTGTGGGCGCTCGCGGCGTCGATGATGAGCCTAGGCTGGCTGTGGCAGCGCGCTCGCGCCAACGCCGGCATCGTCGATGTGTTGTGGGCCGCAGGCCTCGGGCTCAGCGCGATTTACTTCGGTGTCGCGGGTGACGGAGCGGTGTGGCCGCGCGCGAGCGTCGCCGTGCTCGGCGGCCTGTGGGGCGCGCGGCTGGCCGTGCACCTATGGTCACGCGTCCGCAACGCCTCCGAGGATGGCCGCTATCGGAACTTGCGCGCCCATTGGAACGGCAGTCAGGTCAAGTTCTTTCTATTCTTCCAATTTCAGGCATTGCTGATCGTGCTGTTCTCGCTGCCCTTTCTCGCCGTCGCGCGCGCGCCGCGCGGGTTCGGCGCGCTGACGCTGATCGGCATCGCCATCTGGCTGTTCAGCGTGATCGGCGAGTCGATCGCCGATAGACAGCTGGCGCGCTTCAGGTCCGACCCGGCCAATCGCGGGCGTACCTGCCGCGAAGGGTTGTGGCGTTATTCGCGCCACCCGAATTACTTTTTCGAATGGCTGCATTGGTTCGCCTATGTCGGACTGGCCGCGAGTTCGCCGCTCGCGTGGCTGGCCTGGGCGGGGCCGGTGGTCATGTACGTATTCTTGCGCTGGATCAGCGGCATTCCGTTCGTGGAATCGCAGGCGCTGCAGAGCCGCGGCGAGGACTACCGTGCCTATCAACGCAGCACATCGATGCTGATTCCCTGGTTTCCGAAAAGGATCTGGCCATGAATATCGCCGTCACCGATCTCCACGAGTTACTTGACGAGCGGCCCGCCGCCGGAATTTTGGGACTGGCGGAACGCGGATGGCTCCCAGACGCGCTCTTGCGCCATGGCATCCGGCGCCTATGCGCCCAGCGCCTGCGCGAAGAAGCAGCCGGCGGAGCGCCTGCGCAGGCCGCCCGCTTCAATGAACGTATCGAGATGCTGCGCCACAGCCCGGTGGCCATCCACACCGCTGCCGCCAACGCCCAGCACTATGAGCTCCCGGCGGCCTTCTTCAAGCTCGTTCTCGGCAAGCGTTTGAAATATTCAGGTTGCTATTACCCCAGCGGCGGCGAGTCGCTGGAAGCAGCGGAAGAGGCGATGCTGGAATTGTACGGCGGCCGTGCCGAACTGGCGGACGGCCAGAGAATCCTCGAACTCGGCTGCGGCTGGGGTTCTCTGACCCTGTGGATGGCTGAGCGCTATCCGAACGCGGCGATCGTCGCCGTATCCAACTCGATCCGGCAGCGCGAGTACATCGAGACGCAGTGCCGCGAGCGCAACCTGCGCAACGTGCGTGTGGTCACTCAGGATGTGAACCGGCTGGAGCTGAACAGGGAGACGTTCGACCGTTGCGTGTCGGTCGAGATGTTCGAGCACATGCGCAATTATGAGCTCCTGCTTGGGCGCATCGCGGGCTGGCTGCGGCCGCAGGGCAAACTGTTCGTGCACATCTTCGCACACAGAACCTTGATGTATCCGTTCGAAGCGGCCGGCGCGGATAACTGGATGGGAAGGCATTTTTTCACCGGCGGCCTGATGCCTTCCTGCGACACCCTGCTCTGGTTCCAGCGCGACCTGAAAATCGAACAGCACTGGAACATCGACGGCACCCATTATCAGCGCACGGCGAATCACTGGCTCGCCAATCAGGACGCACACCGGGAGCGGGTGATGTCCATCCTCGCCGGCGCCTACGGCAGCAAGGCGGCAGCACTATGGCTTCAGCGCTGGCGCATGTTCTGGATGTCATGTGCGGAACTGTTCGGCTACGCCGGCGGACAGGAATGGCTGGTGGCGCATTGCCGCTTCGTGCGGCCTGCGTAGGCAGGTTCCTACGAAGCCACCGAGACGCCGTGGCAACCGTCGCGCCTCACAGAAAATTCCCTTTTTCCTACGCCGAACTCAGAATCGCGGCTATGCGAAATCCACCTCGAAACGTGCACTTTGTACGGGACCGCTTTCAATTGCAGGAGGCCCCAAAATGAAGTATTTCGCAGCATCCATGGTTTTGCTGCTGCCGATTGCCGCGTTTTCCGCGGAGATTCCCGACGCCAAGTTTTACAGAGACGCGGCGGAGGGCGGCTTGGCAGAGGTCGCTCTGGGAAACTTGGCGCAGCAAAAAGCGCAAAGCCCGCGTGTGAAGGAATTCGGCGCGCAGATGGTCAAGGATCATGCGGCGGCAAATGAAAAACTGAAAGCGCTCGCCCGCTCGAAGAACATCACGCTGCCCGCCAATCCGAGCGTCGCCGAAATCGAGACAAAGTCCAAACTTGAAGTCCTCTCCGGCGAGTCCTTCGATAAAACCTACATCAAAGGAATGATCAAGGATCACGAGGAAGATATCGCGGAATTCAAAAAAGAGGCGGCATCCGGCCAAGATCGCGACGCCAGGGCATTCGCCAATGCCACTCTGCCCACGCTGGAAGCGCACTTGAAGCGGATTCAAGCGATCGCGGCCAGCGCCGGAATCAGTTCCAGCTAGTACCAAACATCGTTTCTCTATTGAGGAGGCCCCTATGAATGCGACCAGAGTCACCGTATCCATGCTCGCGGCCATCGCGCTGAGCGCGTTCGCGGCAGGTTGCACCCAGCACACACCGCCGCCGCCCTCATCGCCGTCGATACCCAATCCACCGCCGACGGTGCCGACACCGCCATCATCCAATCCGCTGCCGCCGAACACGCCGAATACCAATCCCGCCGTCCCGCCGGGCTCTCCGCAGTCGAATCCGGAAGGGCAGCCGGTTAAACAGTAGCGGGGGGTGCCGGCGGTATGAGTGATCGTTGGTGTGGCGCGCGGTGCCCTGGCTCCGCGCGCCACACCGTGGGTCAATGGGCTTTGGCCCTCGTTGCGCGGCTTAAAATCCACAGGGCACCGGGAAGTGCGGTGAAGTCGGCAATCAATGCCAGTACGAAAGCGCAGGACGAGACGATGCCGAACTGACGCATGGGCGGCAGATCCGAAAGCGTCAATGCCAGGAAACCGCTGGTGTTGATGAGCGTCGCGAAGAGGATCGGACGGCCTGCGGTGAGCATCGCGTGCTTGAGCGCACCCTCTGTGGTGCCGCTCGCACGGCCCTCCTGCAGATGGTAGAAAAAATGCACCTGGTCGTTCTCCGTGGCGCCGAGCACCGTCGAGCCGATGAGAATGGTGGCGATGTTGAGCGGAATACCCGCCACGCGCATGACGATGAATACGGACAGAATCGCAAAAAAGGACGGGATCATCGTCATGAGGCGCGCCGCTGGACTGCGAAACACCACCAGGAAGGCGAGAAATATGACGCTCGCAGTGATCGCGAAACTCTGCGTCAGCGTGGGCAGCAATCGCTCGGTGATGATGGCGGACAACACGCCGTTGCCGGCCATCTGGCCGCGCACCGATTTGAGGGCCGGGTCGCTCGCCTGGGCCTCGTTCCAGGTCTGCACAATGTACTTGCGCATGGCGCCCGTAGGTCCGAAATCTTCGGCGCGGCCGCGGATGCTCAAGCGCACGCTCGACAGATTCGCGACGTCGACATAGCTGCGCGCGTCCGGCTCGGTCAGCAGGATCTGCTCCAGGTCCGCGGCGAGCTTCGGCCAAGCCTCGGGCGCGGTGGGGAGCTGATCGGATCCGGTTTGGACATAGCGCGCCCAGCGCAGCAGCGTCGTCGGCCCGTCGACGGCATTGATCCCCGGGTGCTGCTCGAGCCGCTGGGTCAGCAGGTACACGCTGCGCAGGAATGCAGGATCCAGGGCTTGTCCCGGCGGTGTCTGCAGCCATAAATCCTGAATGTCCAATCCGTTCGCCTGGACAAATTTTCGCGTGTCCTGCGCCACGGGCTCGCGGGGATTGACGTAGGTCAGCGCGTCGGTCTCGAGTTGCAGCGGCGCAATCTTGCCGGGAATGCCGAACAACGACGCGGCTCCGCACAGCATGATGAACACGGCGCCGCTCACCAGCAGCCAGCGATAGCGCCGGGTCGCCGGCACCAACACGTCGACAAACTGCGCGAACCACTTGCCATCGGTCATGGCGCCCGACCGCGGCGCTGCGCACAGAAAAGACTGCAGCGCGGGAAACAGCGTGAAGCATCCCACCCACGCGCCGATCAAGCCGCAAGCGGTCCACAAACCCATCTCCCGCACCGGGCGAATGTCGGACACAGACAAGGCCGCGAAGCCGACCGCGGTGGCGAACATTGACGCGGTGCAGGGCAAGAATTTATTGGCGAGCGCTCGGGCGTGATGCTCGAGCGGCGGGGCCCCGTCCGGTTCCAGATACCTCGAATGAATGTACACCAAGGTGGCCGTGGTGGTGACCATGACGGTCAGGGGCACCAGGGTCGACACCACGCTGTTGGAGAAGCCCAATAGCTCCCCGCAACCGACCGCGATCGCCACTGCTGCGCCCAGGGTGAGAACGATGGCACCGAGAGCCCGCCATGACCGATAGACGATGAACACCAAGGTCAGAAGGAAGATGCCGAACAGCGGCATGAATTTTTTTGTCGACGCGACGGTTTGGCGTTCCAGCCAGGCATCGAGCCACGGCGAACCGACGCGTCGAATGGCGGTGAAGGGCCGGCCATCGGCTGGGAGCGCCAAAACCTTGGCGTCGATTGCGGCCAAGACCCGGTCGCGTTCGGCGGGCGAATTCACCTTGAGCACGAGCCCTATACCCAGATAATGATCGCCCATCAGGCCGGCGCGGCGCACCAAGACGGTACCCGAGGCAAAGGTACGCAACTTCGCCGCATCGGCGGCCCCGAGGCTGGCGGGAGGACTGGATCTGAAATACAGCGTCAGCAGGCTGTGCGCCTCGACTTTCGGAATCTGGTCCAGTTCCCGCTCCAGCCGGTCGACGCCTTGCAGTACCTCTGGGCTCAGGGGATCCGGGGCTTCGAGCACGATGAGGGCATCTTCGCCTTCCGGAAACACACGCTCGAAGGCGCGGGTGGCTTGCGCCACCGGATCGCTGGCGACGATCAATCGGTTGATCGAGGTGTCGGTGGGTATGCGCAGCGCACCGTAGAGGCCGGCGAGGGTCAACAGCGCGAATACACCCACGATCCAATAACGCGCGTGCAAGACGCGCAAAAAAACTTGCAACAGGCGCGGCGAGACGAACATCGTCCGATAGTCACTCATCGTGCCGTAATGATAGCCTGTCGCCATGAGCGCACTTACATTGGCCGCCCTGGCGACCCTGGTTTTTTGCGCGCCCGGCTATCCGGGTGCCTCCGGTGATGCCCAGCCGTTCGTGGACCAGTTTGCCAAGGCGGCCGCCGCCTCGTCGGGATGGAAGCCCGACAGTCTTGCGGCCATTTATGACCCCAGCGAACCGGGCGGTCTGGCAAAACTGGGCGACAAGGACGCGGTGCTGGCATTCGTGCCGTACGCGTTCTATGTGCAGCACGCGGCGGCGCTGCACCTGTCGCCGCTGGCACAAGCCGATGTGACGGGCGTCGGCACCGAGGAGCGCTGGACGCTGGTGGGCAAGGCCGGCGGCCCCGTCAGCGGCCCGGCATCGATGGCGGGGTACACGATTTTGAGCGTCGCGGGGTATGCGCCGGAGTTTGTGAAACGATCGGCCCTGGTCGCGTGGAGTCCGCTGCCGGCGGACGTCAAGATCGAAGCGACCGGACAAATCTTGAGCGCGTTGCGGCGTGTCGCTTCCGGCGAACCGGTATTGGCGCTGCTCGACCAGACACAGGCCGCAGCGCTGGCGACTCTGCCATTCGCCGCGCAGCTGAAATCCTTGACGCAGTCCGCGCCGCTGCCGGTGGCGCTGATCGCGGTAGTGGAGTCGCGACTGCCGGCGGCACGCGCGAAGGCATTTCAGGCCGGGCTCATCAAACTGAACTCTACCAGCGGCGGCGCGCAGATGTTGGCATCGCTCAAGCTGAAAGGATTCGTCCTGCCTCAGCTGCCGGGCGACGCCGGCAAGCCATGAAACGCTGTCTCGGTGTCGCGATCGCGGCCGTAAGTTTGGCCGGATGCGAGACGCCGACCCGGCCCACGGCGCCGCCGTCAGCCATGACGGTGGATCAGCTGGCAGCCGAGGTCGCCGCGGACGCCCGACGCAGCGACTTGACGACGGATTCCAAAGTCCGTGATCAGCTTGCCGCCGACGCCCTGCAGAGCGCGCAAGCCTGCCTCGCGCGCGCGCCGCAGGCTGGCGCCTGCCTTTATTATGAGGGCATCGCCTTGGGTCTGAAGGCTCGGGCGCATCCCCTGCAGGCAAACGAAACGCTGAAGGCCATGCTCGAGGCCTTGAGCCGCGCCGAAGCGGCCGATCCCTCCTATGACCAGGCGGGTCCCGCACGGGTGCAGGCACTCGTCCTCGTGAAAGCTCCCGCATGGCCCCTGGGGCCCGGGGATCCCGAGACCGGATTGGCGGCCGCGCGGCGCGCGGCGGCACTGCGCCCGGAGTATCCGGCGAATGTGCTGGCATTGGCGCAGGCCCTGGCAAAGACCGGCGACGCGCACGGTGCGCAAGATGCGTATCGGCGCGCGCGCGATTTGAGTCAGGCGCTGCCGCCAGGTCGCGATCGAGATGACTGGCTGCGCGAAGCGGAGCGGGGTTTGAGCAAAGTGGCCCCCTAAAAGAGTCGCTGAGCGGGTCTTGAGGAGGAGCGGGTGTGCATATACGCTGGCAGCAATCCATGCCACGCAAAAATCGCGAAATCCTGGGCGCAATCGTTCTCGGCGGCATCGTCGCGGCCACCCTCGACATCGGCGCCGCCTCGCTGATCACCGGCCGCACCCCGACGTTTATCCTGCATGCGATCGCCGGCGGCCTGCTCGGCAAGGCAACCTTCGAGGGCGGCGCCGGCACCGCCTTGCTCGGAGCGCTGTTGCAGGAACTCATGGGCGTTTTGATCGCGGCGATTTATGTCCTCCTGGGCAAGGCTTTTTCCGGATGGTTGCGCCGATGGCTGGTGAGCGGGCTGATCTATGGGATCATCGTTTTCTTCGTAATGAACTACGTGGTTGTTCCGCTCTCGGCGTGGAAGTCGCTGCCGCATTTTACTTCCGTGAAGTTTGCCGAAAATATGGCCGCGATGCTGCTGTTCGGCCTCATCGTGGCATTCTTCGCGCGGCGCCTTGCAAGTGCGCCCGGCGCGCCGCAGGGATCGCCTACCGAAGTTCTCGGCTAGCTCCAGCTCAGCAATTCCCAGCGATAGCTGCTTTCCTTCACTTCCTCTTTCAGTTCTTCGTGGAAGGTTCCCAAGCTCTCGCGCGCCACCCAGCGGCCTATCTCCGGTGCAAACCACACGCGTTCTATGCGTTGGGCCGCGGTCCGCCCGGCAAATATGCTGAATCGGAAATTGACCAAGTTGAAATAGCGGAACGCGGCAAAACGCCCGGCCGGGACGGTGACCGTCTCCCAACGCTGGGCGTCCATGGAGAGTTGCCAGGACATGGATTCGTTGCTGCCTGGAACCTTGTAGTGCGTGCTCACGACGGCAGACCAACCGGGGCGAAGCTCGGAAGGCCAGATTGGAACGGCCTTTTCAAACGATTGCAACTCCGGCCAATGCGGATCGACGGCCACCATGCCCCATGGCCGGTGGATTTCGATTCGACCGCCGGTGCGCGCCGCATCGGCGCCCATATATTTGCGCCACCAGCTCTCGCCCCAAGACGGATATGCAATCGGCCGCTCCGCGGCCGTTTCAGAACGCGATTCGATCTCGATCGATTCGCCGACTTTGGACACCCGGTCGATCTGAGTGTCGACGAGTTCGCCTGAAAAGTAATCGTGTTTGGCATAGCGCCATGACTGTCCCACAGCCGGGGTACGAATCACGGGCGCTGCGCCGCGCGCCGCGTACCCCACCGAGGCCGCAGCTGCCAAAATTAAGAAATCGCGTCGCGTTGACATTGCCATGGGGCACCTCCGCTAAATCCGAACTCTCTCAATAGGACATCAGGACGGGCAATTGCATGCGTGCCAGCAGATCGTGGGTCACTCCGCCCATGAATTTCTCCCATAATCTGGGATGGCCAAACGCGCCCGCAACGATCAAATCGGCGCCCACCCTCAATGCTTCGGCTTGCACCGCTTCGGCGATCAATTCCGTCGAAATGTCGTCAAGCCAAATCCCGGTGACTGCAGCACCGTGCCGCCTCAAATGCTCAACCATCTTTTCCGGGGGCAGCGCTCCGTAACGCTCGGCAAATTGCGCCGGATTAACCGCAAGGACAGTGACTTGCTGCGCGCGTTCGATCAGCGGCAGCGCATCGTTTACGGCCCGGGTGGCGGCGCGGCTCGAATTCCAGGCGACCAGAATATGCTGGCCGAGCGTTTTGAAGGAGCCGCGGGCCGGAATGAATATCACGGGGCGCCCGGCGACGAACAACAGCTCCTCGGAAAAGGTGTATCCGGTGGCGGTCGCGGCCACCGAAACATCCTGACTGAGCACGCACAAGTCGGCGAATCGCGCGTGCTGGGGCACGATGACCGAGGCGACGCCGTCGAGACAGCGCCACTCGATTTCGAGTGCGTAGGTACGCCTCATCTCCACCAGCGCCGCTTGCATTCGTTCGCTGGCTTCATCGATCGAGCGCCGTATTTGCCGGTTCGTTTCGCGCATCGCGTCGGCGGAACCCTGCCCGAGTTCCGCAATGCTTTGCTGATGGCGCTGCATCGGGCTCAGTTCCCTCACGTACAGGGCCGTCAGCCGGCTTTGGTGACGGCGTGCCAGGTCGGCCGCCAAGCGCAGGCGCTCGAAGGCGTGTTGCGTCTGATCCAAATAAACCAGGACATCTTTCAGTGCCATAGAGAACCTCTTGTTCCGCCCTAGGTGGGCGCCGGCTTGCGGGCCTGTTGCAATTCTTCGATTTCGCGGGTGGTCAAGCGCGCTTCATAGATCGATCGCGGATCCAAGCTGCGGGCGACGATGGTCGCCGTCACCACCGCGAGAACCAGCGGCAGAATGAACGAGCGGTCGCGCGCGGTAAGTTCCATGACCAGCACGATGGCGGAAATCGGCCCGTGAGTCGTGGCCGCGAGCACTGCGGCGGCGCCGACGATGGCGAAAAGACCGGCAGGCACACCGGGCCATACCGATGACCAGGCAAGGCCGAGCACGCTCCCGAGCAACGCGCCCAACGACAGCGAAGGGGTGAACAACCCGCCCGGTACGCCGCTCGCGAGGCACAGAATCGTCGCCAAGGGTCTCAAAAGCACCAGCGCGACCAGCAGCGCGGGTGCGACTTCGTTGCTGAAGGCCAGTTGCGAAATGTCCTTGCCGTTTCCCAGGATTTGCGGAAATTCGATGGATGCGAATCCAAGAAACCCCAACGCGATGACGGGCGCGACGAAGCGGCGCCAGCCCCGCGGTTTGATCCGGTCTGCCCAGGCGACCAGATGCACGTAGCCGATCGATACGAGTCCGGCGATGGGGCCGGCGATCAATGCCCAGCACGCCACCGATAGCGAGGCGCTGAAGGCGGGGACCACGTAGGTCGGCGCATTCGGCAGTGCCAACCAGGAAATCGCGGCGGCAATGATGCACGCGAGCAAGGCCGGCAAAATCAACCGCAAGGCGAGCACGCCGCGCAGCACTTCGAGCGCAAACAACGCGCCGCCGAGGGGCACGCCATAGGCCGCCGCCATGCCGGCGCCCGCGCCGCAGGCGACCAGCAAGCGCCGCTGCTCATCGGTCAGGCGTGCCTTGTTGGACAGTTCATTCGCTATCACGGCGCCCACTTGTTTGGGCGCACCTTCGCGACCCAGCGCCGCGCCCATACCGACCAGGACCACGGATAACACGGCCGTGCCGAGCGTTCGAAGCGCGGGTAAGCGTCCGGCAAAATCGGATATCGCCTCGGTGATGTCGATTCCATTGCCGCTCGTCAGGCGGCGCAGCGCGATTTGCCCGGCGCCGGTCAGTGCGCCCGCGCCGAGCAATACCCAAATATGTCTCCCGGGATTTGCCTGCGACGCGGCGCTCAGGAGATCCGCTCCGGGCCAAAACAGGTGCTGCACGTATTGCAACAGTTTTGTCAGGACGATTGCGCCGATCCCGGCTCCGGTGCCGGTCAGAATGACCGTCAGCCAAAAGTAAACCGCTCTGTCGCTCAGCAGCGTCGCGGGTATCGATCCTTCTTGCTTCGGTCTTGGCACATTAAGGCGCCGAACTGCTCAAGGTTCGGCGGAACGCCGCGATGATCGCCGGCTGCGGCCGGCGGATCGCGGGGACATTCTGGTAGCCCTGCCATCCGCCGCCGAGACTCTTGTACAGCTCGACGAATTGCTCTCCCTGCGCCACTTGCGCCGCGGCGTATTGCTCCTGCAGGTCGTAGAACTGACGTTCCGCATCGACGACGTTGAGAAAATCGGTCAGGCCGCGGTTGTATCGCGCGGTGGCCAGGTCGACCGCTCGCTGCCCGGCAACCATCGCGTCGCCGAGATACTTCAAGCGGTCCTGCTGCGCGGTGTATCCATCGAGAGCCGCATCCACTTGCTGAACGGCGCTCAATATCGTCTTGCGGTAAGTCACCAGACTCGCCTGCGCTTCCAGGCGGGCGATATTCACTTCGGCATCGAGCGCGCCGAAGTCGAGCAGCGGCCAGATGCCCCGGGTCCGAACGACCAGATATGCTTGGAGATCTTCGGCAGGGTTCCCCAGCCCTGCGACTGAGATCCGATCGCGCCCACCAGCGCCACCTGCGGAAACAAGTCAGCGGTCGCCACGCCGATCCGCGCGGTCGCCGACGCCAGATCGCGTTCCGCCTGCTGAATATCGGGCCGGCGCTTCAGCAGGTCCAACGGCGCGCCGGCCGCCACCGGCGCCGGCATCGTCGGGATCAGCGTGGGGCTCGACAAGTTCCTGCACCATGTTCTCAGGATATTCGCCGAGCAGCACCGCGAGCGTGTACTCGCCGGCGTTCACCTCGGCATCCACCGGCGCGATTTGCGCCTGCAGCGTGTCCAGTTCGCGCGTGGCGAGTTCGACATCGAGTTCATTGGTGATTCCCCGCTCATAGCGGATATTCACGATACGCAGGGATTCGCGCAGCACGCTGCTGGCGCTGCGCAGTATGCCGGCACGGATCTGCAGTCCGCGCAGATCGATGTACGCACGCACCACGTCGGCGATCAGCGAGGTCAGCACGCCGTAGCGGGCCGCGGCGCGCGGCTTGCACGTCATAGCGCGCGGCCTGGAACTCGCGCCGGTACTTGCCGAAGATATCGAGCTCCCACACCGCGTCGAAACCCGCAATCGTATTGATGTGCTGCAAGCCGTTGGCGTTGTCCGCCGATCCCAGCCCTGCGCGGCCCGGCCGCGCGTCAAGTCGCTGCCGTGCCGCGCCCGGCGGCGGCGCTCCGTCCACCTCCGGCAACGCGTAGCCCGCGACGACCGCCTCATAGGTGCGGGCCTGCTGCAGCCGGTCAAGGCGATCTGAGATCGGATTCGACTTGATGGCGCGATCGACCAGCGAATTCAACTCCGGATCGTTGAGCGCGCGCCACCATGTTGCCAGGATCCGGAGCGGCGCGGCGGTTTGCACCGATGTCGCCGCAGTCGTGGGAGCGCTCGCCACGAACGCGGGCGGCGTGTCCGGCTTCGGCGTGTGGTAGCTCGGTCCCGCCGCACAGCCGCTCAGAGCAGCGGCGAGGCCGGTGAGCAATCCCCACGTCGCCCTGATTGCAGCCGCGCCCTTCATCGCTTGGCGTCCATGGGTCGGCTCGGGCGCCGCGTCATTCTCCGTGGGCGCGACCTTCTGACCGGCAGCGATCTGGCTGCTGATGTTGAGCACCAAGCGATCGCCCGGCTTCACCCCCGAGCCGAGCTCCACCAGACTGCCGTTGTCGCGGGCGATGGTCACGTTCTGGAACGTCGATCTTGCCGTTCGTCATCCACGCGCGCGACCTGCGTGCCGGTGGGGCGGAAGATCAGCGCCGCCGCCGGTACCTCGACCAAGCCGTGGGCTGCAGTTTGAACGCCACATTGACGTAGATGCCCGGGTACAAGGCGTGATTGGCATTGGGCATGTCCACCTCGACGCGCATGGTGCGCGCCTGCGCGTCGATGCGATTCCGCCGAGCGGGCGATGGCGCCCCTGAAGCACGCCCCCGGCCGCCCCGGTGGCGCGGATCTCGGCGGGCACGCCCGCTTTCATGAGCTCAATCGGCCGCGCTCTGCGGCACATCCACGAAGATGCGCAGCGGATCCGTTTGCGCCATCCGATACAGCGGCGTCGTGGTCGATCCGCTGCCCGCCGTCACCAGATTGCCGATATCGATCTTGCGCTCGGTGATGGTGCCGTCGAATGGCGCCTTCACCTGCTTGAATTGCGCGAGCGCGGCGTATTGGTCGACCTTGGATTTGTCGAGGCGACCTGCGCGTTGGCCGCATAACAGCCGCGCGTTGCGCGCTTTGCGTAGTCGGCCTTCTTCGACTCGCGTTCCTGCTCCGACACGACTCCCTTGGGCGAGTCGCGCCAGCGCTCGTTGGTGGTCCTGCTGAATTCGGCTTCCGCCTGGCGCGCGACGACCTGGGCTTCGGATGCCTTCAATTGCGCGCGGGCCGCCTCGAGTTCGGCATCGAGTTCCGGCGTTTCGATGACCGCGAGCACCTGGCCCTTTTTCACATGATCGCCGATGTCGACCATCCACTTCGCCACGTAGCCGTTGACGCGCGCGTAAATCGTGGTTTCGTACCAGGCGGCCGTCTCGCCGGGCAGCACGAGGTCCTGGCCGACCGGGCGGGTTGCGCGACGACGATATCGACCGGCGGCGGGCGTGGAGTAGGCGGCCTCCCCGCCTTGGCCACGGGTGTGCGCATCGACCAGGCGAAGCACCATCACCACGCAGAAACACAACAGCAAGACACGATCACCGCGATACCCGCGCCGCGCTTCATGGTCCTGCCGGTGTCCGGCTCAAAGCTCGACGAGCACCGCACCGCCCTCGGTGCCGCGACGCCTCGTCCGGCATATTCATGCGGTGCGGCGTGAGCTCACTTCGGGCGGCGAGTTCGGCGGAAGCATCTCGGGGTCATGCGGTTGCATTGGCTCTACCTACGGGCGTTCGAAGCAGTGACCGGCCGGGCTGACGGCGCAGCAAGCCGGTACATCGTGGGAACGAAAATCAGTGTGGCGAAGGTCGCGAACAACAGGCCGCCGATGACCGCCCGGCCCAGCGGCGCGTTCTGCTCGCCGCCCTCGCCAATGCCCAGCGCCATCGGCACCATGCCGAGAATCATCGCGCCCGCCGTCATCAGCACCGGGCGCAATCGCGTGTAGCCGGCGGAGGCCGCCGCGCGCAGGGGATCGTCGCCCGCCGCCATGCGCTGGTTGGCAAAGGTCACCACCAGAATGCTGTTGGCGGTGGTCAGGCCGATGCACATCAGCGTGCCCATGAGCGCCGGCACGCTCATCGGCGTCTGCGACAGGAACAGCATCCACAGCACGCCGCCCAGTGCGAACGGCACCGCCATGAGAACGATCAAAGGATCGATCCAACTCTGGAAGTTCATGACCAAGAACAGATACACCAGCACGATGGCCAACGCGATGCCGGTGAACAGGCCCGCGTAGCTTTCGCGCATGGTTTCGACCTGACCGCTGAGCGTGACGGTGAGGGCCTTCGAGGCGTCCGGCCGGTTCGCCGCCAGCACCTTGTCGATGTCGTGCGACGCGCGAATACAGATCGCGCCCCTGCACATCGGCGTGCACGTCGAATACCGGCCGGATATTGAACTGCGAGGTGACCAGCGGAATGGCCTCGCGGCCGAAGGCCGCGAGATTCATCAGCAGCTGGCCCTGTCCGCTCGCGCTGCTGGCGGTCACCGGCATCGTTTTCAGATCCTGCGACGAGCCGATGCGATAGGGCGGCACCTGCACCACCAAGGGATAGCTGACGTTGTTGCGCGGATCGACCCAGAAATTGGGCGACGTCTGCGCGCTCGAATTGGTCGCGACCAGCACGTTGTTCGCGGCCTCCTGCTGGGTCAGCCCGATTTGGGTGGCCAGCGCGCGATCCAAATCCACGGTCAGTGCCGGCGCATTCGGGACTTGAAACACGTGCGAGTCGACCACGCCCGGCACCTGCGTCAGATCCCGCGCGAGTTTCGACGCGAGCGCGAAAGCCTGTCTCTGGTTCGGGCCCGGAAACCCGGACGTCGATGGGCGCCGGCTGGCCGAAATTCAGCACCTGATCCACGATATCCGCGGGCTGGAAGAAGAACTGCAGTTGCGCGAAACGCTGCCGGCAACGCCTGGCGCAACTTGGCGATGAGCTTGGCCGTCGGCTGATGCTTTTCCTTCAGCGAGATCAAGATCTCGCCGTCCATCGGACCCACGGTCGCCGAGTCGCTCAAGGCGATATTGATGCCGCTGTAAGGCAGGCCGATGTTGTCGAGCATGACGTCGATCTGATCATTGCCGACGAGCTGGCGGATCTGCGCCTCGACATCGGCAAAATACTGCTGCGTCTTCTCCAGGCGCGTGCCGGGCGGTGCGCGCACATGCAGGCGCATCTGGCCGGCATCGACCTGCGGGAAGAAATCGCGGCCCAGCAGCGGGAACAGACACAGGGAACCGACGATCAAGATGACGAAGGCCGCAACCGTTGCGCACCGATGCGGACAGCGTCCAAGCCAGCGCGTTTCGGTAGTTCTCCCGGAACGCTCGAATCCGCGCTCGAAGCCCGCTTGGAAGCGCACCAGCACGTTCCGCGGCGGGACGTGCTGCCCACCGCCCGATGCTGCGGTTCATCATGGAAAGTACGAACCGAGCCGCGCATCAGGTATTTGAACAGCACCGGCACCATCGTGAACGACAGCGCCAGGCTGGCGAGCAGCGCTCCCATGACCGAGAGCGACAGCGGCGAGAACAGATATTTCGCCGTGCCCTGCAGCAGGAATATGGGCACGAACACGATGCAAATGCAGAACGTCGACAGAAATGTCGGGAACCGCCACTTCGCTCGCGCCCACGACGATGGACTGACGCAACGGTTCGTTCATGGCCACGTGCCGCTCGATGTTTTCGATCACCACCGTGCCGTTGTCGACCAGGATGCCGATTGCCAGCGCAAAGCCGCCGAGCGTCATGGTGTTCAAGGTTTGCCCGGTCAGATCGATGAACAGCACGGCGGTGATGATCGACAGCGGAATGGCGGCGAGAATGATCAGCGACAGGCGCAGATTGCCGAGAAACAGGATGATGACCAGCGCGGTCAATGCGGCCGCCATGGCGGCGCTCAAGCACCACGCTGTTCAGCGCGGCCTTCACGAATACCGACTGATCGAACAGCGGCTTGATCGGCACGTCGGGCGGCAACACCTTCTTGATGTCCTTCAGCGCGGCGCGAACGCCGTCGATCACCGCCAGCGTCGATACGCCGCCCGGTCTTGCGAATGGTCATCAAGGCGCCGGGCGTGCCGTTGACCGAGACGGAGTTGGTCTGCACCTGGAATCCGTCGTGCACGTGCGCCACATCGCGCATGAAGACGGTCCGCCCGTCCACCTCCTTGATCGGAAATGCGTTGATCTTCTCGATGAGATTCGGCGAGTTGTTCATCGCCAACGCATAGTCCTTGTCGCCGATCTTGACGTCGCCCGAGGGCAGGATGACGTTCTGGCGCTGCAGCGCCGCGCTCACGTCGGCGGCGGAAGGCCGCGCGCCTGCAGGGCCTCGGAATCCAAGTCCGCCATGATCACGCGCGGCTTACCGCCGTAGGGGTAGGGAACCTCCGCGCCATGCACCACCGCCAAGGCGGGGCGGATGATGTTCTGGCCGAGGTCGTTGAGCTTGGTGTCCGGCAGGGACTTGCTGGAAAGGCTCAGCTGGATGATGGGCACGTCGGTTGCCCCATAGCGCAGCACCAACGGCGGCGTGATATTGGGCGGCATGTACTTGAGCACCACCAGCGCGCTGCTCGCCAGCTGCGAAATGGCGCGCGATACATCGGCGCCCTCGTGCAGGTAAACCTTCTCGACGCCGACGCCCTGGTAGCTGACGGCCTCGATGCGCGAAATATCGTCCACCAGCGAGGCAAGCTGGCGCTCGTGCAGAGTCAGGATGCGGTTTTGCATGTCCTGCGCGCTCATGCCGTTGTAGGTCCACACGACTGCGACGACCGGAATGTTGATTTCCGGGAAAATATCGATGGGCATGCGCAGCGCCGCGCCGATACCCATCAAGCAAATCAAGATGAGCGCCGCGACGACGGTATACGGGCGCTTCAGCGCAATTTCGACGACGGACATTCGAAAACCTCTGCGGCCTGCTGCAATTTAGACGGAGGAAGAGGGCAAGTCAGGAGCCGGAAGTCACGACTTGCGAGTGACTTTCGTCACTTTCACAGTGACCAAAGTCACTACTCGGCATGCCGCTGGCGTTGCGACAGCAACGCCAGCTCGGTGCGGGTGTTGGCGTGCAACTTCTCCATGATTCGACTGACGTAGTTTTTGACGGTTCCCTCGGCGAGAAATAATGCGGCTCCGATCTGCCGATTGCTCATCCCTTCGGCGATCAGCTCGAGAACTTTTGCCTCCTTTTCATTCAAGGCTTCGGCCGCGGGCGGTGCAGCGGTGGGTTCCGAGCGCAGTGGTCCGGTCTGGCCGCTTTGCGACGGGTCGGTTTGCGCGAGCCGGCGGAACTGATCCATCACTTTGCGCGCGATTTGCGGAGTGAGTCGCGATTCGCCGCGCTTCAGCGCGCGGATTGTCTCCAGGAGCTCGTTCTCCGCCGCATCTTTGAGCAAATACGCATGCGCGCCCGCGCGTACCGCTTCAAATACCGTCTCATCGTCGTCCAAGGTGGTCAAAACCAGCACCTGGGTCTGCGGCAGCGCGCGCGTGATTTCGCGCGTTGCCACCACGCCGCCTTTCAGCGGCATGTGCAAATCCATCAGTACGACATCCGGATGCAGCAGCTGGGTCAACTCGACGGCTTCCACGCCGTTGCAGGCCTGGCCCACGACCTCCATATCGGGCTCCATGGACAGCAGCAACGCCGCGCCGCGGCGCACCAGCGCCTGGTCCTCGGCAATCACGATCCTAATCGCCGGCAGGGGAGCCTCTGCGGTGCTCGTCACTGGGGGCTTCGCTCGAAGCGGCGCATGGTCGCGAACCTGTTCCTGTTGTGATGCAAGCGATCATGCGTCGCGCCGCCGCCCAAGGGAAGTGACTTTGGTCACTGGTTAAGTCACTTTAGATTCGCCCCAATTGCACGGCTCGCGGTAGATTGCCCTGCCGCGAGCGGCGAGCGCCGGCCGGGCGGCCAATCGTGCGAAAGTTTGAATTTTTAAGCACTTTCTAATCTGGATCAGGTCCAATGAGAGGTTAGGAGGCCCCGGATGCGCATACTGCTCGTCGAAGACGATCGCAAGCTGGCGGAGTTCGTGGCGCGCGGTTTGCGTGCGGAGCGCTTTGCCGTCGATCTGGCCTCCAATGGCCGGGATGGCGAAAATTACGTCCATGCCTACCAATACGATCTGCTGGTTCTCGACCTGATGCTGCCGCAAATGAGTGGCACCGAACTTCTGCGGCGCGTGCGGCGCTCGCATCCGGCGTTGCCAGTCCTGGTGCTCACGGCGCGGGACGAGATCGACAGCAAAGTGATGCATTTCGAAGCGGGCGCCGACGACTATCTGACCAAGCCTTTCGATTTCGCCGAGCTGCTGGTGCGCATCAAGGCGCAGCTGCGCCGCGCGCCGGTGGAGCGCCACGATGTGCTGCGCCTTGCGGATTTGGAAATCGACCGCGCGACCCAGCAGGTGCGGCGCGACGGCAAGCTGATCGAACTTACCGCAAAGGAATATGCGCTGCTCGAGTACTTGATGTCGAGCCCGGAACGGGTGTTCTCCCGCACGATGATATTGAATCATGTGTGGGATCAGAGTTTTGAAGGCGTCACGAACATCGTCGATGTCTACGTGCGCTATGTACGCAAGAAGGTCGACGAACCGTTTCCGCTGAAATTGATCCATACCGTGCGCGGCGTGGGCTATTGCGTTCGCGGTGCCGATCGCGAAGTGACTTTGGAATGAACCCGCGCTCGCTCGCGTTCCGACTCACTGCCTGGTATACGCTGCTGCTGGGCGCGACCTTCATCCTGGTTGCCGTCGCGACTTTCTACGGCTTGCAGCACTACTTGCGCTCCAATGCGCGAGATTCCTTGAGACGCCGTGCGACCGAGGTGGAGCAAATCCTGGCGCGTGCACCGATGGAAGCGTCGGACGCCGCCATTGCTCAGGAGGTCGAGCTGCACTTGGCCCCGGAAGCCAACAATAGATTCATCCGGATCACCCGCATTCCGGGAAAGCTGGTGTTTCTGTCCGGGCCGCCCGCCGATGGCAGCTTCAACCGTTTCGACGTCGGCGCGCGTCTGCCGGCCGGCAGCACCAAGACGGCAGCCGGGTTCCTCTCCACGATCCTTCCGGATCAGCATTTGATCGTGGGTGCGACCTCGGTCGATACGGCCTCCGGACGATACGTGTTGGAAATAGGCGGCTCGCTGCTGTCCATGGAAACAGCCCTCGCGCGCCTGGCCGACCTGCTGGCCGTGTTGCTTCCCTCCCTGATCGGCTGCGCGGCGGTTGGGGGGTATCTGTTGGTCACCTGGGCGCTGCGTCCGGTCGATCGGCTGTCGCGGACCGCGGAGCAGATGAGCCTGCAAAATCTGTCACTGCGCCTGCCGGTGGTCGCCACGGGCGATGCGCTCGAGCGCCTGTCGATCTCGCTGAACAACATGTTGGGACGCTTGCGCGACTCGGTGCAAAGTTCGCGGCGATTTCTGGCCGACGCCTCCCATGAGCTTCGAACGCCGCTGACGGTGATCAAGGGGGAGTTGCAGGAACTCTCGAGCGAGGGCGGCATATCGGGCGACGCCTTGCGGGAGCGTGTCGGCAGCGTGCTGGAAGAAGTTGCGCGCCTCGAGCACCTCGTGTCGGGGCTGTTGGTGCTCTCGCGTCTCGATGCCGGGGAGACACAGCGCGAGCGCGCCGAGCTGGATCTGGCGGAATTGGTCCGAAGCACTGCGGAGCAGATGCGTCTGATGGCGGAAGACCGCGGCATTTCCATCGAGTTGTCGGGTCTGCAAAGATCCGTGATCCAGGGCGACCGGTCGCGTATCAAGCAAATAATCGTCAATCTGCTCGACAATGCCATCCGCTTCACACCGGCGCGCGGCAGCGTGATCGCGCGCACCTCCGAGGACGATTCCCATGCGCTGCTGGAAGTGCTCGATACGGGTGTCGGAATACCGAAGGCTTCGTTGCCGCACGTGTTCGATCGCTTCTATCGCGCCGACCAAGCCCGCTCGCGCGACGATGGCGGCGCGGGGCTCGGTCTGTCGATAGTCAAATCCATATGTTCAATGCATGGCGCTGAGATCGAGGTGTCCAGCCAACTGGGCGAGGGAAGCTGCTTTCGCGTTCGATTTCCAAGACGGCCGGTTGCCTTGAGCCCGCCGCCCGCAGCCCTCTCCGTCGCTGCTGAGGCGGAGCGGGTGCCCGCCGCCGAAATTACGGCGAACATGCCCGTAGGCACGAGCGCCCGCTAGGTTCCCCATCATGAGATTCTTTTTAATGTGACATTCGCGGAATTCTAATCTTCGCCGCTCATCCTACAAATGACTAAACAAGTGCGCTGAAGTGATAAAAATGCCGCAAGAAGAATCCTTCGATGAAAAGCACGTCCGGCTGGCCCAAGCGGGCAATTATTGGGCTTTCAATGCGTTGGTGAGCAAATATCGATCGCGAATCATGCAGTTGACCCTGCGCTACGCACGCAACGAAGCGGATGCAGAAGACCTGGTACAGGATACATTTTTGAGAGCATATCGAGCATTGCCGGCGTTCCGAAGCGACGCGGGATTTTATTCCTGGCTGTATCGCATCGCGATCAACGCGGCCAAGACCGGCCTGAGCGTGCGAGCGCGCGATGCACACGTCGTCTCCATGGAGAGCATGGATGGCGAGGAGATCGCCGACCTGGATACTCCGGAGAACCTTGCCGTCACGGGGGAGATTTTCGCGGCGATCGGCGCGGCTATCGATGCGCTTTGCGAAGAACAACGCCAGGCAATCGTGTTGCGCGAGATCGAAGGACTCGAGCTATCGACAAGTCGCCGGCGCCATGTCGTGTCCGATCGGCACGGTGCGTTCACGCGTGTTTCGCGCCCGCGAGGCCATTCATCTTCGCGTGCGGGACAGTTTTGACTTTGGACTCGGACGCGCCTGCGGTGATGCATGATTGAAGGTGGTGCAGTATGAAAAAGGTTAGCTCAATCAATCGTCGTTGGCCGCTCCTGGCCTGCGCGGCTTTGGTTTCGCTCGGCTTTTTCAGTGCCGCGAATGCACATGGCGGAGGCGGCGGCGGGCATGGCGGAGGCGGCGGCGGGCATGGCGGCGGAGGCGGCGGGGCGCGGCGGCGGGCATGGCGGAGGCGGCGGGCACTTTGGCGGCGGCGGACTTTGCCGGTGGAGGGCATTTCGGCGGCGGACACTACGGTGGCGGACACTACGCTGGCGGACACTACGCTGGCGGACACTACGGTGGCGGCGGTTATGGACGCTACCATGGAGGCCGCTATGGCGGGGGTTGGCGTGGCTATCGCGGCGGCTGGGGCGGCTACGGCTGGGGTTTTGGCGCAGGCCTCGGGCTGGGTTTGTATTTTTCCGAGCTGCCTTTCTATTACTCGACCTATTGGTGGGGCGGGGTTCCTTATTATTACGCTGATGACACTTATTACACTTGGGATGGATCGGCGGGCGAGTATCAAACAGTCGAGCCGCCGCCCGAAGTGGAGCAGCAAGCGCAATCGCAGGCGGGCGGCGAACTGATTGCCTATCCTAAAAACGGACAGTCCGATCAACAACAGGCCAAGGACAGAGCCGACTGCCGCCAGTGGGCAGCTGCGCAGTCCGGCTACAATCCCACTGCGGCGCCCGCTGCGGCGCCGACCAGCGGTGCTCCGGATGCGGCGACGAGCGCTGCTTCCAACCGATGGGATTATCAGCGCGCGCAAGCCGCCTGTCTCGAGGGCCGCGGTTACAGCGTCAAGTAGCGGCATCCGGCGTACTGCGGCAACCGGGGAGTTCGTCTATGCCGGCTGCGGCAAGGTAGATTCGACTTCGTCCGTCCAGACCTTGAACACCTGCAGAAAATTGGGACCGAAGGCGGTGCTGATGGCGACGTCGCCGGCGTCGCGGCCGCGGCCGACTAGTATCCTGCCGATGCGCCGCTGATTGTTGCGTGGATCGAAGGCATGCCATGCGCCGCCGACATAGGCTTCCAACCAGCCCGAAAAATCCATCGGCGCATCCGGAACAGGAACGCCGATATCCCCAAGGTAGCCGGTGCAATAGCGCGCAGGAATATTCAGGCAGCGCAGCAGGGTGATCGCCAGGTGCGCAAAATCCCGGCACACGCCCTGACGTTCGCAATAGGCTTCCCATGCGGTCTTGGTGGATCGCGCGAAATGATAGCCAAACTCGATGTGCTGATGCGCGAAATCACAAACCGCTTGGATCCTCGACCACCCGGGTGTCACATGGCCGAACAGGCGCCACGCATCGCTCATCAGCCGCTCTGTTTCGCAATAGCGGCTCCCGAGCAGATAAATGAGTGTGTCGTACGGCAGCTGCTCAACGGGAACTTCCTGGGCATCCGGAAAAGACGGCTCCGGCTGGCCGCTATCCTGAATCAGCCCGTCGGCTGTGAGATGAGTCTCGCCGGCCGGCGCCACGATCCGGGTACAGGTATTGCCGAACATGTCCACATAGGTCTCGCGCGCGAGCGGCGGCCGCGTGATCATCTCATCCGCGCGCAGCAGGTCCGCTGTCCGGCTCGAATGCGTGTGAAGCATCAGGATCATCGGAACCGGTTGCGGACAGGAGTACAGCAGTTCGTAGCCGAAGCGGATTTTCAAGCAAAGTCCTCCCCGGCTGATGAAGCAATTTCCATCCGACTGTATGGCATCCGCGTGTGAACAAATCCGTAGGAATACGCTCCGAACCGACGTAGGTGCCGCGCCCACGTGCGCCGTGCGCCGCGATTTTTCGGTACTATCGCAGCCCGATGAAAACCTTCCACTGCACGCACTGCCAAAATCTGGTGTTCTTCGAGAACGTGCGTTGTCTCAACTGCGGCCACGCACTTGCCTTCCTGCCGGATGTGGGAGTGATGGGTGCTCTGAGCGAGGGTGGCGATGGGCTGTGGCGGGTCGAGCTGGATGCGCCCGCCTCGCGAGGATACCGCTTGTGCGCGAATTACGACCAAGTGAGCGTGTGCAATTGGGTGGTTCCGGCCGACGATCCCAGCGGCTTTTGCGGATCGTGCCGGCTGAACCGCGTCATCCCCGACTTGTCGAGCGAACGCAATCGAGTGGCATGGTTCCGGCTCGAGGTTGCCAAGCGGCGCATGCTCTACACCTTGCTCGGCTTGTGGCTGCCGATCGAGCCGAAGGCCGCCGCGGAGGGTCCGGGCCTCGCGTTCGAGTTTCTGGAGGATTCGAGCGACGGCGATGCCAAGCGCGTATTCACCGGACACGACAATGGATTGATCACCGTCAACATTGCCGAAGCCGACGATGTGCATCGCGAGAAAGAACGCACGCTGCAGAAGGAACCCTACCGCACTCTTTTGGGGCATTTTCGGCATGAGGTGGGACACTATTTTTGGGACACGCTGATTTCGAACGGCCCCAATCTCGATGCATTTCGCGAACTTTTCGGCGACGAGCGTGCCGACTACCAGAATGCCTTGGAGCGGCACTACAGTGTCGGACCGCCCGCGCGTTGGGAGCATGATTTCATCAGTGCCTACGCGACCATGCATCCATGGGAGGATTGGGCCGAGTCCTGGGCGCATTATCTGCACATGGTCGACGCGCTGGAAACGGCGGGAGCCACCGGTCTTGCGCTGCGGCCAAAACGCAGCGACGAGCCGCGGATGCAGCCGCCCCCCGATCCGCTCAACCCGCAGTACCGCGCGTTCGACTCCATGATCGAGTCATGGCTGTCGCTCACCTATGTGCTCAACAACTTGAGCCGAGGTCTGGGACTTCCCGACAGTTATCCTTTTATTTTGTCCACCCCCGCCATCCGCAAGCTGCGCTTCATCCACACCACGATCGATGAGTATCGGGGTGGCCGCGGCCGATCCGCGTAGAATGCCGCTGAATTACCTCTGGGAGATTTAAGTGTCGGTGCAGGTGGCGCTCAATCACATCATGCATTACCGCTACGATCGGCCGGTCAATTTGGGCCCGCAGCTGATTCGTCTGCGGCCCGCGCCGCATTGCCGAACTCGCATACTGTCTTATTCGCTGAAGCTCACCCCCGGCGAGCATTTCATCAATTGGCAGCAGGATCCGCTGTCAAACTACCTGGCGCGGGTGGTGTTTCCCAAGCAGACCCGGGAACTCAAAGTCGAAGTCGATCTTACCGCGGAAATGGCGGTGCAGAATCCCTTCGATTTCTTCCTGGAACCCTATGCGCAACGCTTCCCGTTCAGCTATGAACCGGCCGAAGCCCGTGAGCTCGCGCCGTTCCTGTCGGCCGTGCCCGCGACTCCGCTGTTTGCAGGCTATCTTAAGAGCATCCCGCGCGCGCCGGGCGCCACCATCGATTTTTTGGTGGCGCTAAACGGCCGTCTCGCAGCCGACGTGCGCTATGTGATTCGCATGGAGCCCGGCGTGCAGCCGCCGGAGGAGACGCTGCAGAAGCGCTCCGGTTCCTGCCGCGACTCCGCCGAACTGCTGGTGCAGTTGCTGCGCCATCTCGGACTCGCCGCGCGCTTCGTCTCCGGCTATCTCATTCAGTTGGTCGCCGATACAAAACCCTTGGTGGGTCCGGCGGGTCCGAACCAGGATTTCACGGACCTGCACGCCTGGTGCGAGGTCTATTTGCCCGGGGCAGGCTGGATCGGCCTGGATCCGACCTCGGGTCTCTTGACCGGCGAGGGCCACATCCCGCTCTCTTGTACCCCTGATCCGCAGTCGGCCGCGCCGCTGACCGGCGCCGTGGACCAATGCCTGACCACCTTCGACTACGTGATGAAAGTCGAGCGCGTCTGGCAGGCGCCGCGCGTTACCAAACCGTATTCGGAATCGCAATGGAACGCGATCGATTCGCTCGGGAAGCAGATCGACGCCGTGCTGGGAAGCCAGGATGTGCGGCTGACCATGGGGGGCGAACCCACCTTCGTGTCGGGCGAGAACGCCCAGGCACCGGAGTGGAACACCGAAGCGCTCGGCGAGGACAAACGAAAAATCGCCGCCGCACTGTTCCGCGCGCTCAAGGAGCGCCATGCACCGCTTGGACTTGCGCATTTCGGTCAGGGGAAGTGGTATCCCGGTGAACAGTTGCCGCGTTGGTCACTGAATTGTTTTTGGCGCAAAGACGGCGAGCCGATCTGGAGCGATCGCGCGCTCATCGCCGACGAGACACGGCAATACCCCAAGGCGCGCGCAAACGCGCCGCGGCTATTGCAAGCCGTAGCGCAGCGCCTGGGTGTGGCCGCCGATCACGTGTTTGCCGCATATGAGGATGTGTTTTATTACCTGCTGCGCGAGCGCAACCTGCCGACGAATGTGGATCCACTCAATTCGCGGCTCGCGGATCCTCTCGAACGCGCTCGCCTGGCGCAGGTGTTCGGCGGCGAACTGGGCGAGCCGGTCGGCTATGTCCTGCCGCTGGCGCGCCGGCTCGACGCAGCGGCCTGGCAAAGCAGCCGCTGGCCCTTGCGCAGCGGGCGATGCTATCTGATTCCCGGCGACTCGCCGATCGGCTATCGGTTGCCGCTGGATTCGCTGCCGGCGGTGAGCCCGGGCGACTTTCCGCACATCCACCCCCCGGATCCCACCCAGGAGTTCGGCGTGCTCGCGCCGCATGGGAGCTTGCTGGAGCAGCGCGCCGTTGAATGAGCCGGCGCCCGAGGCGCCCGGCGCAGCGGCGGCCGCGGCGACGCCGCGCCACGCCGAAACCGAAATCATCAGAACATCGCTGTGCGCCCAGCCGCGCAACGGCGTGCTCTACGTGTTCTTGCCGCCGACGCGCACGCTCGACGATTATCTGCAGATTGTCGCCGCGGTGGAGGCGAGCGCGAAGGCGCTCGAGCAACCGGTAATTCTGGAAGGTTACGAGCCGCCGCAGGATCCGCGCCTGGTCAATTTCAAGGTGACACCGGATCCGGGTGTGATCGAAGTCAATGTTCAGCCGAGCGCAAGCTGGGATGCTTTGTCGGCGCTCACCACCCATCTTTACGACACGGCGCGAGCGTGCGGTTTGCGCTCGGAAAAGTTCCTGATCGACGGACGCCACGTGGGAACCGGCGGCGGCAATCATATCGTCATGGGAGCGGCCACTCCGCAGGACTCGCCGTTTCTGCGGCGGCCGGATCTGCTGCGAAGCCTCATTTCATACTGGCACAATCATCCGTCGCTGTCGTACCTGTTCTCGGGACTGTTCATCGGTCCGACTTCGCAAGCGCCGCGAGTCGACGAAGCGCGCAACGATTCTCTGTACGAGCTCGAGATCGCCTTCCAGCAATTCCCGCCGGCGGGAGCCGAGGGGCCGCCCTGGCTCGTCGACCGGCTGCTGCGAAATCTCTTGATCGACGTTTCCGGCAACACGCATCGCGCGGAATTCTGCATCGACAAGCTCTATTCGCCCGACACTTCCAGCGGCAGGCTCGGCTTGCTCGAGATGCGCGCCTTCGAAATGCCGCCGCATGCACGCATGAGTCTCGTGCAGCAGCTGCTGCTGAGGTCGTTAATCGCGCGGTTCTGGCGCAAGCCCTATGCGCCGGGGCGCCTGACGCGGTGGGGAACCCAGCTGCACGACCGATTTCTTCTGCCGCATTTCATTCTCGAGGATTTTGCCGGCGTCATTGAAGAACAAAATGAAGCCGGCTTCGCCATGGATCTCGACTGGTTTGCGCCGCACTTCGAATTTCGCTTTCCCAAGCTCGGCGACCTCGCGCTGCACGGTGCTTTGCTGGAATTGCGCCAGGCGCTCGAACCCTGGCATGTGATGGGCGAGGAGGGCGCGGCGGGCGGCACGGCGCGCTATGTCGACTCCTCATTGGAGCGCGTCGAGCTCAAGGCGCTCGGCCTGCCGCCGGATCGCTACCTGGTGACTTGCAATGGCCGCGCCATCCCGCTGCGCCCCACCGGCCGCGGGGACGAGTTCGTCGCCGGCGTGCGCTATCGCGCCTGGCAGCCATGGTCCGCGCTGCATCCCACAATCCGTGTTCATTCACCGCTGACATTCGATATAGTCGATACCTGGATGAAGCGGTCGGTGGGCGGTTTTCGATATCATGTTGTTCACCCGGGTGGCCGTAGCCACGAGACATTTCCCGTCAACGCCTTCGAAGCGGAAGGCCGGCGGCTCGCCCGATTTTTCCGGATCGGCCACACGCCGGGCCAAATGAGCGTCGAACCGGCCGCCGTGAGCGAGGAATTTCCCTTCACGCTGGATCTGCGCAATCATCGATAAGGATCCGCGACTTCAGCATTATCGTAGCGACCCGCAGCGCTACGACGAGCTTTTGGATGCGGATGGCTGCATCCGCGGCCATTGGCACTCCTTGGTCGACGGGGTGTTCGAGAACGATGCGCGGGCGGCCCGGCATGCCACTGAATTCACCCGACGCATGATCGTCGAGAACGGCATTACTTACAATGTGTATGCCGATCGCCGCGGGCCGCGACCGCCCATGGGTCCTCGATCCGCTGCCCTATCTCATCTCCGCACGCGAGTGGCGCTCGATCGAGGCAGGTGTTGCGCAGCGTGCGCGCCTCTTGAACGCGGTGCTGGTGGATCTTTACGGGAAGCAAGAGCTGCTCGCGCGGGGCGCGCTGCCGCCCGAGATCCCATTCGGCCATCCCAACTATTTGTGGCCCTGCGAGGGCATTCGCTTGCCGAACGATCGCTGGCTGCATCGCTCTACGCGGCCGATTTGGCGCGGTCGGCGGACGGGCGCTGGTGGGTTATAGCCGACCGCACCCAAGCCCCATCCGGTCCCGGCTACGCGTTGGAAAACCGCCAGATCGTGCGCAGCGGCGTTTTCGCATCTGGCGCAGTCGATGGATGTCCGGCCGCTGGGCGCGTTCTTTGCCGCGTTTCGCGACGACGCCTGCTGGATCATGCCGGCGAGGACTCCCTGGCCGTGGTGCTGACGCCAGGCTCCTTCAATGAGACCTACTTCGAGCACGCATATTTGGCGCGCCAATTGGGCTTCCCGCTGGTCGAAGGGCACGACCTCACCGTGCGCGACGAGAAGGTGTTTTTGAAGACCCTGTCGGGACTGAAAAGGGTCCACAGCATTCTGCGGCGGCTCGACGATGATTTTTGCGATCCGGTCGAGTTGCGGGTCGACTCGGCGCTCGGCGTCCCCGGACTGCTCGGCGCAATCCGCAAGGGCAACGTGGTGGTCGCCAACGCGCTGGGCAGCGGCGTGCTCGAATCGGCGGCGTGGCTCGGGTTCCTGCCGGCAATCGCCGAGCAAATGATCGGCGAATAGCTGCACCTGCCCTCGGTGGCGAGTTGGTGGTGCGGCGAGCCGCCGGCGCTCGACTCCGCGCTCGCCAATCTCATCCACTCGGTGATAAAGCCCGCCTATCCCAATCAGCGCTCGGGCCGTGTTCGGCAGCGACCTCGATGCCGAAGAGCGCGCGGCGCTCGATACGCGCGCATGCACGCCCGCCCGCATGCATTCGTGGCGCAGGAGCATCTGGCCTTTTCTCAAGCGCCCGTCTGGTATACGAAAAATGCCGCTGCGTTTTCGGCGCGCGCGCTCGGCATCCGGGTTTATGCGATTGCCACGACGAACGGCTATCGCGTTTTGCCCGGCGGGTTGGCGCGCTTCGCTTCCGATGCGCATGCTGAAATCGTTTCGATGCAGCGCGGCGGCGGCAGCAAGGACATCTGGGTGCTGTGCGATTCCTATGAGGCGTCCGAAGAGGCGATCGCTCCGATCGTCAGGGCCGATCGCGCCCCGCATCGCCACCATGATTTGCCCTCGACCCTGGTGGAGAACCTGTTCTGGATGGGCCGCTATGCCGAGCGTTGCGACTACAAAACGCGGTTGCTGCGCGCCACGATGGGACTGCGCAGCAATCTGCCGTTCCGCTCGCAGGCCATGGAGATCTGCAAGCACTATGGCGCAACCTCGGTTTTCGATCCTGAGAAGCGCTTCACGCTGAGCGGCGATATCGAACGCCTCGGCGAATGCGCAGCTCAGGTGCGAAGCAGCCTATCCGCGGAAAATTGGCGCGCAATGACGGTTCTGCAGCGCGACTTCAAGCGCGCGGAAGCGGCGCGCAGCGACGCCCGCGAGACGCTGGACAGCCTGCTGCTCTCTCTGGCGGCGCTCGCCGGCTTCGCGCTCGATGACATGACCCAGGATGACGGTTGGCGGCTGATGATGATCGGGCGCCGTCTGGAACGGCTGCAATTTCTCGCCGATCTGATTTCCCGGCGGCTGATCAGCCCGGGCACACCGCTGCGGCAGGAGCTCGAATGGCTGCTGGAGATCGGCGACAGCGCCATTACCTATCGAACACGCTACCGCGCGCCGCCGATCTGGGAAACCACCATCGACCTGCTGGTCTACGATGGTAAGAATCCGCGGGCCCTGGCGTTCCAATGGCGCGCCATCAATACGCTGTTGATCGAGGTTGCCGAGTCCCTGGGTTCCAAACCGCAAGAAACATTGTATCCGGCGGTATCGAACCTGGTATCGCTCGAGTATGCGAGCCCGAGCGGCGAATCCGGCGCGGCGCAGGCGTCGCGCCAGATCCTCTCGCTGCAGCTGCAAGAATTGATGTCGGCCTCGGCGCAGCTGTCCGAACAGCTCACATCGCAGCACTTCTCGCACATCGATTTCGAATTGCGCGCGGTGTCGGCATGACGCGCTACGCGGTACGCCACGCGACCGTGTACGAGTATGGCGGCGTCGTGGTGCACTCGCATCATCTGCTGCACCTGCAGCCGCGCGATTTCGCATATCAGCGCTGTCTCACGCATGCACTGACCCTCGATCCGCAGCCAAGCCACAGCCGCGAGGATGTGGACGCTTTCGGCAACGCGATCGCCAGGCTCGAATACGACCGCGCCCATGAGCGCCTCGCGGTGATCGCGGAAATGCAAGTCGAGCTGCTGCCGCGCAGCGTCGAATCGCTCGAGTCGGCCGAGCCTTGGGACAGGCTGCGCAGGCGCTTGAGTTACCACGCGGCAGCCTATGCGTCCGCGGATCTGGAAGCATGCCGCTTTCGCATGCGTTCCAACCATGTACCGCTCAAACTCGCTTTCCAAGATTATGCAGCCGATTGCTTCGCGCCGGGGCGTCCGACCGCGTCCGCCTGCCAGGCGCTGATGCGTAAGATCCATCGCGAGTTCAAGTACGCTCCCGGATCGACGACCAATCGAACCTCGATCGCCGAGGTGCTGAAAAGCCGCCGTGGGGTGTGCCAGGATTTTGCGCACTTCATGATCGGCTGCGTGCGCTCATCCGGATTGGCGGCACGGTATGTCAGCGGCTATATCCGCACGGTCGGCAAAGGCGGCGCCGCGACGATCGGCGGCGACGCATCGCACGCCTGGGTTTCGGTCTACTGTCCGCCATTGGGGTGGGTGGATTTCGATCCGACCAACGACTGCCTGATCGGCGAGGACCATGTGACGCTCGCCTGGGGCCGCGACTTCGGCGACGTCTCGCCATTGCGCGGCATGATCGTCGGCGGCGGACGTCACAAGCTTCAGGTTGACGTGGGTGTTCAGCCGCTGACCTAGGAGGGCGAGGCGAGCTTCGCATTGTCTTACAGCCCTTGGTTCAATGTTCCCACAAATGGAGCAGCCCCGCGGGGGACATCGCCCATCAGCAAACCCGTCGAAACTGAGCATCCAGAGCCGGGGATTCGGCTCACTCAATCAATAGGATTTTTATGAGGCGTCAGGAGCCGGTTCCAGAGAGCATTGCGCCCGAGACTTTTATCGCGAGCGCCGCGCTCGAGTGCATGACGGACGCACAGCTCGGACGCCTGGCCATGGACAGAGGCGATGCCGAATCGCTGCGGCATTTTGCACACGCCATGCTCGATGTTTACGAAAAAGGCACCGCCGACATTGCCAGGATCGCGGCACGCAAGGGTTTGTCGATGCCGCAGTCGCTGGACGAGGAACACCAACAATTTGTCGAGCGCATGCGGCAGAAAAGCGGGCCGGATTTCGATATTGCCTATACCGACGGAATCATCGAGCGGCATGAGAATGCCATCACGCTCTTCAAGCGCGGCCAAAGAATCAAGGATCCGGAAATCTCGGCGTTGGCGAGCCGAACCTTGAGCATGCTCGAGGCCCGGCATCGCAAAACGAACCTGCTGCGCGAGAGCATCGCCTCGGAGTCCCAGTCCGCCGCTCCCTAGGCCGGCTTTGCCTCACTCCTGGCTGCGCAGCTTCGCCACTTCAGCTGCGGTCAAATCCGATCCCTTGGCGCCGAAGCGCGCGGTGACATAGTTCGCAACGCTGGCGATTTCCGCGTCCGTGTAGGTGCTGCCGAATGCCGGCATGTCGTTCGAAGCGCCGGCAAGATGCCGCTGACCGCCGCCGAGGATTACCTGGGCGACATTGATGGCGGTTGGATCGTTGATGCCGCGGGTGCCGGTCAGCGTCGCGAACGGAATGACGGGACTCACGCCGGTCCAGCCGTGGCAACCGGCGCAGGCGCCCTCATAAACCGCTCTTCCGTGCGACTCGCCGGTCGCTGCATGCTCGGCGAACAGCGGCGGCGCGGCACTTTGCTTCGGCTCCGGCAGGTCGGAGGTGGCGATGCCGGGCACGGTGCGCAAATACGCGACGATCGCGGCGACGTCACTCGGCTTCAAGTAACTCAAGCTTTCATCGACGGCTTCGCCCATCGGTCCGGCGGCCGTGCCGCGGCCGTCGGCGTGCCCGACGGAGAGATACCGCGCGAGGTCCGCATCGCTCCACGACCCGACGCCGCTGGCGTGATCGGCCGTGATGTTGTAGGCACGCCAGCCGGCTTGCACGGCGCCCGCAAATTTTTGGCGGTTGTCGAGCGCAAACGCCGGATTGCGCGGCGTGTGGCATTCGCCGCAATGCGCCATGGCCTCGGCCAGATAGGCGCCGCGATTCCACTCGGGACTTCGGTCCATATTCGGCTCATAGCGCCGGTCGGGATTGAAAAAGGCCGACCACACGCTCATCAAGCCGCGTTGATTGAACGGGAAACCGAGCGTGTTTTGCTGAGCGGGTGCATGCACCGGCTTCAAGGTAAAAAGATAAGCCTTGATGGCGAGCGCATCGGCATCGGACATGTAGGTATAACTGGCGTAGGGCATCGCCGGATACAGTTTGACGTTGCCGCGTCCGATGCCTTTATGCATGGCGTCGAGAAAATTCCCATCGCTGTAGCGCCCAATGCCCGTGTCGTTATCCGGTGTGATGTTGGTGGAGTAAATGGTCCCAAACGGCAGCACAAAAGCGCGGCCGCCGGCGAACGGTGCGCCGTCCTTGGCGGTGTGGCAGACCAGGCAGTCCGCAGCGCGCGTCAAATACTCGCCCCGTTCGACCTGGCTCGCGGATTTCAGCTCGGCGGGTACCCCGGTCGGGTCTGCGCCGGTGTAGGCCGCAAGAGCAACGCGTTTACCGCCCGCGAAATCGGTGGGATGCGGACCGAACACGATGTAGGCGGACACGGCAAGCAGAACGACCACGATTGCCGCAAGCGCCCAAAGAACCGGCCGCGTTTTTTTGGGGGGTGCTGCGTTCATGACTTAGCTCCTGGCAATCTCGCCGTTGGCGAAGGGAAATACACGCACGCGCCTGCCGGTCGCGGCGAATACGGCATTGGCGACGGCGGGACCGACGGGCGCCACGCCGGGCTCGCCCACGCCGGTCGGTTTTTCGGTCGACGGCACGATGTAAACCTCCACTTTCGGCGCTTCATTCATGCGCAACACGCGATAGTCGTTGAAGTTGCCTTGCTCGACCCGGCCGTCCTTCAAAGTGATCGCTCCGTACAAGGCCGCACCCAATCCGAAACCGATGCCGCCCTCCATCTGCGCCTTGATGATGTCCGGATTGACGGCCGTACCGCAATCCACGGCGCAAACGACCCGGTCGACTTTGACCCGTCCCGCATCATCCACGGTGACCTCGGCGACCTGCGCCACAAAGGAGTTGAACGCTTCGCACACCGCGATGCCGCGGCCGCTGCCCTTGGGCATGGGACCTGAAGTCCAACCGGCTTTGTCGGCCGCGAGTTCCAGCACCGCTTTCATGCGCGGCGAGTGTTCGAGGAGCTTGCGGCGGAAAGCGAACGGATCGGCGCCGGCGGCGTGCGCGACTTCGTCGATAAAAGCTTCGACCGCGAAGGTCGTATGCGAACTGCCGACCACGCGCCACCACAGCACCGGCACTCCGGCCTTGGCGGTCGACAGATCGACTGCAATGTTGGGGATGGCGTAGGCGATATTTGCCGCGCCTTCCACCGACGTGGGGTCGATGCCGTCCTTCATGCCGGCGGCGAAAATCGTGCCGGTCATGATGGATTGCCCGACAATGACATGGTGCCATCCCGTGAGTTCATTCTGCGCATTCAATCCGGCTTCCAGCTTGTGGAAATACATGGGGCGATACAATCCGCCGCGGATATCGTCCTCGCGAGTCCATTGCAGTTTGATCGGCGTGCCGTCCGCGCCGTATGCCTTGGCAATCGAGACCGCTTCCACCACGTAGTCTGAAATCGTGTTGGCGCGCCGGCCAAAGCTGCCGCCGGCATATAAGGTATGGATGCTCACCTGGCTCGGCTCCAAGCCCGCCGCGTGGGCGGCGTTCATCTGATCGATGGTCTGGAATTGATCGCCCGTCCAGATCTCGCAACTCTTCGCGTCCAGTTTGACCACGGCGGCGAGCGGTTCCATCGGCGCATGCGCGAGATACGGAAACTCGAAGCCTGCGGATAGCTTGTGGGCCGCATCGCCGATGGCCTTCTTGGCATCGCCCTCCTTGCGAGCAGGCAGCGCCGGCTGATCGGCGAGTCGCCGATACTCGTCCATCATCGACGCGGAGCTGCGCTTCTCGGCGTTCGAATCGTCCCAATCGACCTTGAGCGCATCGCGGCCTTGCTTGGCGGCCCAGAAACTCCTCGCAATCACGGCGACTCCGCGCGGCACTTGCACGACCTTTATCACGCCGGGCACTTGCATCGCCGCGTCGGCCTCGAACGACTTGACGGTGCCGCCGAACAGCGGCGACCTCTGCAGCAGCGCAACCAGCATGCCGGGCATCTCGACATCGATGGTGAATTGCGCGGTGCCGTCGCATTTTGCCGGCACATCGACGCGCGGCGGCCGATGGCCGATGAGCGTGAAGTCCTTCGGGTCCTTGAGTTTGACGGTTTGCGGCACCGGCAACGCCGAAGCCTTCTTCACGAGCGAGCCGAAGGTCGCCTGCCGCTTGCTGGCATTGTGAAAGATCACGCTTTTCTCGACGGTGAGCTGTCCAACGGGAACATGCCATTCATCGGCGGCGGCGGTCAGCAGCATCGCACGCGCCTTGGCTCCGGCATCGCGCAACTGCGGCCAGGAATTGGCGATCGCGGAACTGCCGCCGGTTCCCTGGATCTTGCCGAAGGCCAGATTGGCGTAACGCTCCGCATCGGCCGGCGCGCTTTCGACGCGCACTTGCGCCCAATCCGCGTCGAGCTCATCGGCGAGCACGGTGGCGAGTCCGGTGTAGGCACCTTGGCCCATTTCGATGTGCTTGGAAATAATGGTGATGCTGTTGTCGGCGCCGATCCTGACGAAGGCGTTCGGTGCGAACGGCGTGGAGCCGGCCGGCGCGGCCACCGCCGGGTCCGGGCCAGCCCATTCGAATCCAATGGTCAATGCGCTGATGGCTGCGGCGCCGGCGCCTTTCAGCAAGGCCCGTCGTTCGATCATGCGGGGCGAGGCGATATCGTTGCTCATACATTGGCCTTGGCAGATTGCGCGGCTGCGTGAATTGCGGCGCGGATGCGCGGGTAGGTGGCGCATCGGCAGATGTTGCCGCTCATGGCGCCGTCGATATCGGCATCGGTCGGCGCGGAGTTTTTCTCGAGCAGCGCGGTGGCGGACATGATCTGCCCCGACTGGCAATAGCCGCACTGGGGCACCTGAAGTTCGATCCAGGCGGCCTGCACCGCCTTGGCCTGCTTGCTCTGCAATCCCTCGATGGTCGTCACCTGCCGCCCCGACGCGGCGGCGAGCGGCATGACGCAGGAACGGACCGCCTGACCGTCGAGATGGATGGTGCAGGCGCCGCACATCGCCAGACCGCAGCCAAACTTGGTGCCGTGCAGTCCGGCGACCTCGCGGATCGCCCACAACAAAGGCATATTGGGGTCCGCGTCGAGCGTGGTGCTTTTGCCGTTCAAGATAAAGGTGATGGACATGATGACTCCGCCTTGGGATCGGAGCCGCAAGAATCCTCTTCTCCTCGGCCGGATTCAAGTCTGCGGAATAAATCTCGTATGATGGCGCTGCATCCGCAAAGGGAGAATTCCGCGATGACCCCCGTCATTCGTATCCGGATCGATTTCGCCGACAACGTTCATGTGGGCCCGGGCAAGATCGCTTTACTCGAGGCGATCAAGGCCACCGGATCCATTTCCGACGCCGCACGCTCCCTCGGGATGAGCTACCGCCGCGCCTGGATGCTCATAAACAGCTTGAAACAAGGCTTTAGCGACGCGGTGACCGTCTCATCCACGGGCGGCGCCGGCGGCGGCGGCGCGCGGGTGACAACCTTTGGTGCAACCCTCATCAAGCAATATCGGCTGCTGGAGCGCGAGATCGCGCGCGCCGGCGCGCATCGGCTCACCGACATCGTGCCGCATGTCATCGCGAAGGCATCCCTTCCCAAGCACGGCGGCAGAAAACAACTGGCGAAAAAAATTGTGCAGAGCGCGGAGAAGATCTCGTAGTATCCGTGGCGCGGGTATTCGTCGTATCTTAAACGATACAACGCGCGCCCTTTTTGGGACGGCACGTTGTATCGATCGAAATATAGCCAGCCGACAATTGCGAAGAATTTTCAGCCGCGGCAGTCTACCCTGCGCGCTGGCAAGTCACGATCGTGGTGCATGGTGAATTCTTCGGCGCCCCAAGCCCCAGACCGGCAGTCCGGTAACCGCTTCGATCGGATGGAGTGGGCGGGAGCCTTCGGCGATCTGGGCACGCTGATTCCGTTCGTGGTCGCTTATATAGCCGTCTTGAAGATGGATCCCTTCGGGATCTTATTTGCGTTCGGTGCCGCGCTCGTGATCTGCGGTCTTTACTACAAGACGCCCTTTCCGGTGCAGCCGATGAAGGCCCTTGGCGCCGCCGCGGTCACGCAGGCCGCGCAAACCGCCGTGATTACGCCGGCGACGGTCTACAGCGCGGGATTGGTGACCGGCGCCATCTGGCTAATCCTCGGCTTGAGCGGCGCGGCCGCAAGGATTGCCAAACTGGTGCCGCGCGCCGTGGTGGTGGGCATCGTGCTGGGACTCGGGTTCAGCTTCATGCTCGAAGGAATCAAGCTGATGAGCGCGGGCTGGCTGGTCGCCGCAATCGGCCTGCTGGGCACGCTGCTGCTGCTGACCAATCGCGCGATCCCGGCCATGTTTCTGCTATTGCTGTTCGGTGCTGCGTGCGGCCTCATCGAGCAGCCCGCGGTGGCGCACGCCTTATCCTCGGTGCACGCTCAGTTTCGACTGCCGAGCTTGGCGCTGGCAGCAATCAGTTGGCACGACGTCTGGGTGGGCACGTTGTTCTTGGCGCTACCCCAGCTGCCGCTGACTCTCGGCAATGCCGTCATCGCGGTACGTGAGGAGAACAATCGGCTGTTTCCCGACCGGGCGGTGAGCGAGGCACGGATCGCGAACTCGACGGGATTGATGAACCTTGCGAGCGCGGCGGTCGGCGGCGTGCCAATGTGTCATGGCGCAGGCGGCATGGCCGGACACGTCGCCTTCGGTGCGCGTACCGGCGGTGCGCCGATCATCCTGGGTGCGATTTTGCTGATAATGGCGTTCTTCTTCAGCGGTTCCGTTGAAGTCATCTTGAGTGTGTTCCCGAAGGCCGTATTGGGAGTGATTCTGTTTTTGACGGGCGCGCAGCTGAGCCTGGGTTCCGGTGAATTCAGCAAGGACCGAGCCGAGCGCTTCATCACGCTTGCGACCGCGGCGTTCGCGATGTGGAACGTGGGTCTGGCGTTCGTGGTGGGAATTGCGCTCGGCTACGCCGCTAAGCGGGGTTTGCTGCGGTTGTAGCGGCCTATGCGCGACGTCCGCGCCCGGCTTTGACCGGCCCGCGATATCGGCGCAGACTTGATATGCATAAGAATTAGAGTCGTCAGACGATGGATCGACGCGCCGCACTGCAGGGACTGATCGGCATCGCCGCGGCGCCGGCCATTGCCTCCCCGGCTCAGAGACCCGCCTCCACGCGCACCGCCGATGTCATCGTCGTCGGCGCCGGTTTTGCAGGACTGGCCGCGGCCAAGAGTTTGCGCGCGGCCGGCTTGGAGCCATTGGTTGTCGAGGCGCGTGATCGCGTCGGCGGACGTACTTGTCCCGGATCGATCGCGGGTTTGACGATCGACCTCGGCGGGATGTGGGTTGGTCCCACTCAGACGGTGCTCGACGCCTTGGCGCGTGAGTACGGCGTCGAAACCTATCCGCAGTACATCAGCGGTAAAAGCGCCATCGAATTGAACGGTAAGTGGCGCTCCTCGGAAGGGGAGGACTACGCCGCACTGCTGTCGCTGCCCGTGAAACTCGATGTCGCACAACTCGTTTATCGTTTGACCGCGCTATCCGATTCGATCAACCCGGAAAGCCCCTGGGCTCATCCCCGGGCGGAGGCGTTCGATGCCATGACCCTGCAAACCTGGCTGGATGAACATACGCACACCGACGGTGCGATGTCTTTCATGGTCTCGCTGATCCGATCGGTGTTTTGCGCCGAACCGGCCGATCTGTCCTTTCTCTTCTGCCTGTTTTACCTGCGCTCCGGAGGCAATCTCGAGGAACTCACGACTTTTCGCAACGGCGCACAGCAGCGGCTGTTCGTAGGCGGCGTTCACCAGCTCTCGCAGCGCATGGCGGATCAATTGGGCGAGCGCGTGCTCCTCAATTCGCCCGTCACCGACATCGAACAAGACGCTGAGGGAGTATTGGTGACCTGCCCCGACGCGGCGTTACAAGCCAAGGCGGTGATCGTCGCCATGGCGCCGGCGCTGGCCGGCAGGATCAACTGTTTCCCATTGCTTCCCGCCAAGCGCAATGCATTGACGCAACGGATGCCGATGGGATCGGTGGTCAAGGTCTGGATTGCTTACGCGACGCCCTTTTGGCGCGCCCATGGATTCAGCGGACTCTTCAGCAGCGATACCGCGGCCTTTGGGCCGGCGTTCGACGTGACGCCTCCCGGCACGCGTGCGGGCATTTTGGCAGGATTCTTCGACGCCAGGAACTCCGTCGAGTGGAGCGCGCGCAGCAGCGAGCAACGCCGCGCCGAGGTCATCCGCTGCCTCAGCAATGCTTTCGGAGACGAAGCCCGAACGCCTCTCGAGTATCTCGAGAAAAACTGGACCCAGGAGCGCTACAGCCTTGGCTGCTACACCGGTACTCTCGGTCCCGGCGCGCTCACTCAATTCGGCACCACCTTGCGCGCCAGCGTCGGGCGAATATTCTTTGCCGGCACCGAAAGTTCTCCCATTTGGGCCGGCTACATCGAGGGCGCGCTGCGCAGCGGTGCACATGCCGCGGGGGAAGTCCGCGCGCATCTCGAAGCGTGAGCGCCTGCGGCTGCCGCGCTCTGAAGGCTCGCGCTACGGCATCGACGCTTCGAGACGCCGCACCGGATAGAGGTTGTAAGCCGCATCCCACGAGGCGTGGCGGCGCAGGAAGAACTCCAAGCGCGCCACGGGACTCGCAGCGAAGTTGGGATCGTGCTCGCACCGGTTGCGGAACTCGGCCGCGAGGCGCGGCTCTTGGGCGAGCATCTGCTCCGCGATCTGCTCGGCGACATAAGGTTCCATTTGTTCTTTTTGCTCGAAGCACGCGTTGAACAGGCCCCAGGCCGCGAAAGAGTCCGGTGCCCGCGGCTCGAACAGCGCCACCACCAACCGCGCCAAGGGCTGCGCGATCGGTACGAAAAGCGCGCCCTCGTTCGGCGCGTAGCTCGCTTCGCGCCAGGCGCCGCTCAGCTGCGCGCGCATGCGCCCCTCGAAGGGAGCAGCCGAGAAGCGCACTTCGGTGGCACGAAATTCCTTCGCTTCCATGTCGTCGCGGCCGCCGTGCAGCCGTGAGAAGGCGATGCCGTGGGCTTCCAGCCGGGGCGCTATGTCGGCGGCGAAGGCGGCCGGAATGACATATCCGCCCAGCGGTACGGTCGTGGAGATCGATGCCTCGACCGCATCGCGATACGGTACGCGCCAGATCTGCGGTGTTTTCGGATCGTACTTCGTGACGAGCCCTCCGGAGATCGGCGACGGCGTACGCGTATAGGCGTAACCCTTGAATTCGATCACGCGCGCCGCGCGGGGGGTATCCCGCTCCGCAGTGACGCCCCCCGCCTGAGCCGGTTCGCGCCAGCTCGAGACGAAATCGAGTGCCATTTCAGCGCCCCCCAGCTTCATGGCCGCCTGGTCCGCCTGATGCGCCAGCTCGAGCCAGTCGCGGCCGTGGGCGGCGACCAACTCCGTCAGGCTGGCGATGGTGTCGCGCATCAGGCGCACGCGATGCGCGTAGTTTTTCCATGAGTGTGTCTCGACCAGTACGGTGAAGCGATTGCGCTGGGGGTAATATCCGGTCGAAAACCGCGGCGAATACACGGTCAAGGCGAATCCCGAAGCGGGGTCATCGGTGCTGGCCAGGTCGGGGTAAAAGTCGAGCGCCAAAATCCCGAGCTGAGTGAGCCGCGCAATGAGCGCCTCCCGCATGTGTCGCCCGCTCACTCGCAACCGGGCGTCGCCCTGATTCAAGGGTTCGACTTGCAGCGAAATGTCAGGCTCGAAGTCAGCGCCGTCGGTGACATGCAGGTCTGCGCACACCAGCGGGTCCCACGCATCGATCAGGCGCAACATCGCCCGCATTTCCGGGGTGTCCGCCTTCATATAGTCCCGATTGAGGTTGATGTTTTGTGCAGTCGTGCGCCACCCCGTCTCGAGCGGACCATTCTGGTTGGGGCGGTTCCAGCGCCCGACGCGCTCGTGCCCGTCGGTGTTGAAAGCGGGAACGAACAGGACCGCCATGCGCTCCAGCAGCGCATTCGCCGCGGAATCGGCGAGCAAATCACGCAGCGCGACGAAGCCGCCGTCCTTGCCGTCGCTTTCGCCCGGGTGGATCCCGCCCTGAAGCATCAGCAGGGGAATGCCTTTGGCGCGCAATTCCTGCGGCCCCAGCGCGCCGGCCCGCGAAACAATCAGCGCGCGCATGACGCGTCCTTCCGCCGAACGTCCGTACTCGAACGAACGCACCGCTCCGGGCCACGCACGCGCCAGTTCGGCGCTTAAGCGTTCGACCTCCTCGAGACGTCCGGTCTCTTGATAGTTGGACAGTTCGGCGATCGTCAGCAGCGTCGGCGGATTCATCGGCGGATTCTAACGTCTGCCTGCCTCCAGCACGAGGTCGGACTATTGCAAGGGCCCGACTTATAATGATGGGCATGCAAATCGCGATCTTCACGACCGGCGGCACGATCGACAAAGTGTACTTCGACGCAAAAGGCGGCTATGAGGTCGGCGCGCCTATGGTTCGCCAAATTTTGGACCACGGCCGCGTGACCTTGCACATCCCCATCGTGGAGCTGTTGCGCAAGGACAGCTTGGAGATGACCCCGGCCGATCGCACGGCGGTTCGCGAAGCTCTGGCCGCCTCAGAGGCAACCCGGATCATCGTGACCCACGGCACCGATACCATGGTGGAGACGGCGCTCGAGTTGCGAAACCTTCCCGGCAAGACCATCGTATTGACCGGAGCGTTGCAACCGGCACGTTTTGCCGACAGCGACGCGGCCTTCAATTTGGGACTCGCCGTCGGCGCCGTTCAAGTGCTCCCGCCGGGGGTGTACATCACGGCCAATGGCCAGGTATTTCCTGCCGATTCCGTGCGCAAAAATACAGTGTTAAATCGATTCGAGCCGCTTTGAAAAAAATACAATCGGCGGCTGCAGATCGCGGCATTGAGGCCTTGCCATAGTGCCTGCAGCCGGGTAAAAAAATCATATGAGCAGTGTCAGTAAAGGCGCCATAGCCCGCGATCCGCGCCAATCCTTTTCCGCCACCACCTTCAGAAAGGTCTTGAAGGGATTTGAGATCGGCGGACTGCCGTATGCCGAAGTCGAATTTCAACTGAAGCGACTGCTCGCCACGGGCGTTCCGGCCAGCGAACTGCGGGAGGTTCTGCGCCGCAGCGAATTGATCGAACCATTGCCGGAGTACGCGCATCGTGAAGTGGCGGGACTTCTCGATGAAGCGATCGCGCAAGATGCGGCGCTGCAGGCCGAACCTGAGGGAGCGCCCGATCAAGCGCAGGAATTGGATCCGGCGAGGCTTTCCGCCGAACTGCAAGATACCCGCGCGGTGTTGGAGTCGGAGCGCGTCCGGGTTCGGGAGGCAGAAGAGGCTTTGTCGGAGAAGATCATATCCGAGGAGGCGGCGCGCTCGCGCCTCGACATCGCCCTGCGCGAGTCGGAGCGCTATCAAACGGAATTGCGCGCCGCCCGCAACGCGATCGCGAGCCGCGACAAGGTCACCGCGCAATTGCGGCTGACTCTCGATCAGCGCGACGCGGAGCTTGTCGCGATGCGCGCCGATCTCGACACGGAGCGGCAAAAAAGCCAGGAAAACGAATCCGCATTGACCAACAGCAATTCGTTGAGCGGCGCCGCGCGCGAATCTCTCGCCTCGCAGGCAAAAGCTCTTGCCGAAGTGCGGCAAACGCTGGCGGAGCGCGATGCGCAATTGACTGCGCAGCAACGCGAACATGCCGAGACCGTGGGCGCGCTCGAAGCGGAGCGGCGCAAGAGCCAGGAGCTCGAGCGCTCATCGACTCACGGCAATTCGCAGCTGGGCGCCGCGCGCGAGTCGCTGGCTGCACAGGGCAAGACGCTCGCCGAGGTGCGCCAGGCGCTCGTGGAGCGCGATGCACAGTTGACCGAGATTCGTCAGACCCTGGCGGAGCGCGATGTGCAGCTCTCCGCGCTGAGGCAGAACCACGCCAAGGCGATGGGGGAGTCGGAAGGGCGGACTCAGAAGACCGAGGAAAAATTGCAGGCAGCGCAAAGGCGTGTCGCCGCCACGAATTCAGAGCTCGATGCCCTACGCGGCCAGGTGGACAGCCTGCAGTCGAAGCTGCGGGATAACAACGCTTTAATTGAAAAATTAGGCACATCCGTCCGAAACGAGGCCAAGCGCGCGATGCAATGGCAAGCGGCCGCGCAGCGAGAAGCCAAAGTCGTTCAAATGTTGCCGCGAGCGGATGTCCAGCCGCCGCTGGAAGTCCAGCCGCCGCTGGAAGTCCAGCCGCCGGTCGAAATTCCGCCGCACGTCAAGGCCGCACGCGCTCCAACTGCGCTGCTGCCGCGGTTGCGTTTGAATGTTCCCGGCTGGCGCTGGGGTTTGCGCGCAACCCCGCCGGTTTTATGGATCGGCGCCGCGCTCGTGTTGCTTGCCGCCATCTGGTTCGTTGGCCATCGCCCATCGCCCGCACCGAGCAAGCCGGTGACGGCAAAGGCGGCCGTGATACAGCCGGGCAGCACCATCCGCGACTGTCCGACTTGTCCTGTGCTGACGGTTCTGCCCGCCGGTCGATTCGAACAGGGATCGGCACCGGCTGAAAACGGCTCCTCGTTCGAAAAGCCGCTGCATTGGGTGATGATCAACCATCCGATCGCCTTGTCGACCAATGCCGTCACCGTGGATCAATTCCGCGAATTCGTTGCAGCGACCGGCCGCGACATGAAAGGCTGCGACACATACGACGGCGAGTGGCGTCACCGAGAGGAAAACAGCTGGGAAAATCCCGGCTTCGAGCAGGCCGGATCGAATCCGGTCACCTGCACTTCCTGGAATGACGCCAATGCCTACGCGGCATGGCTGTCGGCAAAGACGGGCCAGCACTATCGCCTGCCAAGCGCGTCGGAATGGGAATACGCGGCACGCGCGGGCGGGAAGGCTGCGCAGCCTTGGAGTGCCGGAGGTTCGGACGCCTGCGCCAACGCGAATGTGGCGGATCAAAGCGCACTCCATCGCTATCCGGGCTGGACAGTATTCGCTTGCAACGATGGCTTTGTTCAAACGGCACCGGTGGGTTCGTTCAAAGCCAACTCATTCGGTCTCAATGACATGCTCGGCAATGTCTTCCAATGGACCGAAGATTGTTGGAACGCGGACTATAAGGGAGCCCCCATCGATGGCACGGCGCGCGTGGACGGGGATTGCGCCGAGCGCGAACTGCGCGGCGGCTCCTGGTTCAGCATTCCCAGCTACGTCAGGGCCAACTATCGCAATCACTTCGGCGTGGATTATCGTACCAGCACGGTAGGAATCCGCGTGGCCCGAGATATGGTGCCATGAGGCGCTTCAGGTCCACGGCGGCGGCCGCGGCGGCATGCCTGCTGTCTTTTCAGGTATTTTCCACCCGGGCGGCGACCGCTCCGGCCGCACAGAAACCTTCGGCGGAACAGCCGAATCTGAATGGCGACTTTCAGCGCTGCCGGACGGGCGGAAATATCGACGCCTGCTACGATGCGGTCCGCTGGAGGCCCAGTGACCCCTCGCTGCTGTCCGCCTTGGGCGATGCGCTGCTTCGCGCCAATCGCCCAGCCGATGCGCTCCGAACCTACCAACGGGTGGCCAGCCTCGCTCCCAATATGCCCGGAGTCGTCGCGAAGATCAGCTCGATCGAGGCAAAATTATCGGCAAGGCATGGGTCGGGAAAACACTCCGGACATGGCGCCGCCACCGACCCCAAGCGCTACTCGAATGCGGCACCGGAGACGCAGTCGCACTGAAACTGCTATAACGCATGCTCCTTAACGGAGAACCAGAAATGCAAGATTGGGATCTAGAAAACAGGCAGAGACGCGGCTTGCTGCTCACGGCAGCGGCGGCCGGTGCCACCTTGGCCATGCCGCGTATGATTCTTGCCGCAGCCGAGAGGTCCAAGCACGCGCCCTTTGGCGGCGATCTCAGTTCGGTTCGCGCCGCCATCGACAAGCAGCGGCCCGAAGCCATCAAGCGCCTGCAGGACTGGATCGCGCTGCCCTCGATCGCGGCGGAGAACCGCAATATGCAGGAGGGCGTGCAAATGATGATCGCTCTGCTGAAAGACGCCGGCTTTCAAAGCGCGAAAGTAATGCCCACCGATGGCCAGCCCGGCGTGTTCGCGACGTTGGATGCGGGCGCCGCACGCACCGTCGGCATGTATTTCATGTACGACGTCAAGCAGTTCGATCCCAAAGAGTGGAGCTCTCCGCCGCTGGAGGCCGCCATCGTCGAGCGGCCGCCTTTCGGCAAGGTCATGATCGGCCGCGGCGCGACCAACCAAAAAGGGCCCGAGGCGACGTTTCTTGCCGCGCTGCATGCGCTCAAGGCCGCCGGCCGCAAGCCGCCGGTCAATATCGTGCTGGTTGCCGAAGGCGAGGAAGAAATCGCCTCGCCGCATTTCGCCCAGGTGGTGCATCAACCTGAAGTGCTGAAAGCCTTGGCCAAGTGCCATGAAGTATTCATGCCGTTCGCTTCGCAGTCGCCGCAGGGCTCGGTGCAGATTGCGCTCGGCGCCAAGGGAGCCGTGGAAGTGGAACTGGTGGCCTCAACCGCGAAGTGGGGCCGCGGTTCCAAGGACGACATTCATTCGAGCTACAAGGCCGAACTCGACAGCGCGGTTTGGCACATGGTCAAGGCCCTCTCGACGCTGGTGTCCGAAGATGGCAACGACCCGGCGATCGATGGATGGTTTGAGCATGTGAAACCCCTGACCGGGCGCCAAAAGGAACTCATCGCCGAACAAGTCGCGCACACCAACGAGGCGGACGTCAAGAAGCTTTTGGGCGTGCAGCACTGGGTGCGCGATCTTTCGTATCGCGACGCGCTCGAGCGGCTCGCTTCGCAACCCACCGTCAATATCGAAGGTATGTACGCCGGCTATACCGGTCCGGGCGGGAAAACCATCCTGCCTTCAAAGGCCACCGCCAAATTGGATTTTCGCCTGGTGCCGGACCAGACCGCAGCCGATTGCGAAGCCAAGCTAAGGGCGCATTTGGCGAAGCGCGGCTACGGCGACATCGAGGTGAAAGTCACGGGCGGCTACGATCCGACGCAGACCGACGAGAATTCATCGCTGATCAAGGCCTCGACGGCGGTCTACAAACAGCTCGGCATGCCGGTGAGTCTATCGCCGCGCCTCGCGGGATCGTGGCCCGGCTATATCTTCACCGGTCCGCCGGTGAGCTTGCCGGCCGGTCATTTCGGCACCGGCCACGGCAGCCGCGCACATGCGCCGGATGAGTACTACGTGATCGAGTCGAGCAATCCGGCCGTGCAGGGTATGGCGGACGCGACACTTTCGTATGTCATGCATTTATATGCGTTGGCTGCGATTTAGCGCCCGCCGTTTTCACCACGGTGCCGGTTTGTAATCCTTCAAGAATTGCCCCCACACATGCGTGCCGCTGCGGCGGCCGCTGAAGATGGGATCGACGATGCGTGCCGCTCCATCGATGACATCGAGCGGCGGGGCGAAGCCTAATTTCGCCTTGCGAGCCGCATGCGCGGCCGGGTCTTCATCGGTAACCCAGCCTGTGTCGACCGCATTCATGTGGATGCCGTCTTTGACGAAGTCCGGCGCACTCGTGCGGGTCATCATGTTGAGCGCCGCCTTCGCCATATTGGTATGCGGATGCTTGTCGGTCTTGGTGCTTCGATAGAACTGGCCCTCCACGGCACTGACGTTCACCACGTGCTTGTGGCGCTCGGAGACGCGCAGCATGAGCGGTTTTAAGCGCGCGTTGAGCACGTAGGGCGCGATGGCATTTATCAAATGCACTTCCAGCAATTCCGGCGTCTTGACCTCGTGCATGCGCAATCGCCAGCTGTTCACATCGCGCAAGTCGACCTGCTGCAGGTCCTCATCGTAGTGATCCGCGGGGAACAGTTCTTCGCCTCGCAGATAATCCTCATCCAGATACCGCCGCTGCGACAGCGCGGCGCTCTTCAGCAGACCTTCGCCGCGCCAGCCAGCGGCCGCGACCAGCACCCCGGCGTTTGGCTCCTGCGTTCCTGTGATGCGCCGGCGCAGTTCATGGTGGTTTGCGAGCGGCCCGCGCCACGCGTCGGGCAGCGCATCGAGCGGCGAGTTTTCACGCGCCAGCAAGTGCTCGAAAAATCCCGCCGGCCGCCGCACGGTCTGACAGGCATTGTTCAGAAGGTGGTCGAGCCGCGGCAGCCGTTCCAACAAGAACTGCGTGAACAATTCGACGCTCGGCGTATGCCGCAGATCGAGTCCGTGAATCTCCAGACGCCCCCGAAACCGCTCGAAGTCGGGTTGCTGTGAGTAGCGGTCAATGGCATCGACCGGAAAGCGAGTGGTGACGATGACGTGCGCGCCGGCCCGCAACAGCTTCAGGGAAGCTTGAAAGCCGATCTTGACGCGCGCGCCGGTGATGAGCGCGTACTGACCTTCCAGGTCCGCGCTCTGTTCGCGTTTGGCATAATTGAAATCGCCGCAAGCTTCGCACATGGAATCGTAGTAGCGGTGCATTTTCGCGAAGGGCTGCTTGCACACATAGCAATTGCGCTCTTGATGGAATTCGCGATCCCCGTCTGCGACGCCGGGCTTCGGCCGCTCGAGGCGCAGCGGTGCATAAATCTTCGAGCGCCGCTGCACGCGCAGGCCCGCGCGCTCAATGACATTGCGGTCATGCTCCTGCGTCATTTGCCGCTTCGCGCGCCGAAATCCCTTGAGCATTCTCGACACATCGTGCCGCTCGGGCTTGGTAACGAGACCGGCCAGCATCAGTAATTCGCGTCGCTGCTCCTGGGTCAGGCGGCTGAGGTGGGATCGATCGGCTTCGATCGATCGCAGGACCCGCACGCAGGTGCGTACATCCTCTTCGGCCAGTGTCGTTTCAGGGGCGGGGGCGGTGAGGGCTTCGGTGTTCATCCCCGTATTCTATGTTGCGGCGCCCGCCGGCGGCATCGCGCCGCCGGCATGAATGGTCAAGCTATCGCGTACAAGAACTCAACGAACGATGCGGCCGCACCATCCAATCCCTTGATCTTGGGATTCTTCGAGTCGACCAAGTAATACTCGTCCGGCGCGTGCGCGCCGGTGCCGTGACCCAGGCCAAAATCGGTCGCCGGCAAATTCAACGGCGGCCCGGTGAATCGGTAGCCCGGCCAGGATCCGGGGTTACGCGGTACCACCAGCGGCGGGGTGCCCAGCTTATTGAAGGTCGCGACGATCGTTTTGAAGAATCGACTGTCCGGATCGGTCTGGGTGGGATCGTAGCCGCCGCTCATATTGACCTGGATGTCTGCAAAGCCATGCTTGGCCAGGTGCGCCTTCACCTTGGCCAGCGTGTCGGCGGCTGTCATGTCCGGCACCAAGCGCATGTCGATTTTAGCCACGGCCCTATGCGGCAGCACTGTCTTTCCGCCCGGACCGGTGTAGCCGCCGACCAGACCTTCAATGTTGATCGTTGGCTGCGAAAATAGGCGCAGCAGCGAGTCCTGCCAATTCAGATCGTGCACCCAGTGCTCGACTCCAAATTCGGACTTGATCGTGGCCTCGGGCACGGCCTTGGCGTACGCCATGACCAGCTTCTTTTGGCTCTCGGACAAGGGTTTGACCTTCTCGAAAAATCCCTCGACCGCGGGCGTATGTCCGTCCTTCTCCACCAAAGTGTTGAGCGCCTGCACCAGGTGCCAGGACGGCGAATCCACCTGCGCCTCGAGGCTGGAGTGGATGTCCTTTTTGGGGCCTCGACCCCAGGTGACGCCATCGGAGACCAATTCCATCTCCACCACGCCCTTGGCGCCGGCCGCCACTTGCACGCTGCCATCGGTGTCTTGGCTGGCGTCGGGCAGCATTACCCCGACGCAGGACTTCATATGCGGGAACACCTCGGGGCTGTTCACGATCTCACCGAAGTGCGGCGAGGCGATCTCTTCCTCGCCCTCGCACACCAGGACCAGGTTGACCGGCAGCTTCTTGCCGGTTGCCTTGAACGCCATGAGTGCGCTCAAGAAGGAATTCTGCGGGCCTTTTTGATTGACCGCGCCGCGCCCCATGCACACCGTACCCAACCCCGCCTTCTCGACCAGCCGGCCCTCGAGCGGCGGCGAACTCCACTCCTGGGGAACGAACTGTTTCACGTCATACATGAAATAGACCGCCACCGTCGTCTTGGCGCCGGAGTCCAGCCGGCCGAAGACGCCGGGCTTGCCGGAGGTCGGGATGATTTTCACACCGGTGAATCCGGCGTCGGTGGCCAGCTTCGCCATGTACTCCGCGCCTTGCGGATAGTTGCGGTTCTCGGCCGCGATGGAGGGCAGTGCAATCCAATCCTGCAGGCGTTTCACGTTCTGCGCGTGCATTTTCGGGATCTGTGCAAGCACCGCTGTCTTGTCAGGATCATCGCCGGCTGCCGCCAGCGCGGCGGCCGGGACGGTGAACAGCACCGCGCCCGACAATGCGCCCTGCAGCAAATCGCGCCGGCTAAGCGGCTCGCTTGAATCCGTCATGAGCATCCCCTTCGTTGTTTTAGCAGCGCCCATTTTGACGTAAAACCGGCGCCGCGGGTTAGGCGATTTCCGCTGGCCTCGTGGCGTGCTGCACTCGCCGCTAGCCGGTGCGGTTCTCCGCGAAGCTCACCGTCTGAAAGCGGGCCGCTTCGGCGTGGCCCAGCTTCTTCTGCGCGCGGATCTCATTCACGATGTCGAGCGCCGTCTTGCTGGTCGGCGGCAACTCCGCATCGCTGTGCTCGAGCGGTGTGAGACGCTCACCCCAGCGAATGAGATGCGCCGACAAGGTCAGACCGCCTCCGAACGCCGGCATCAACACCAGGCTGTTGGGCGCAACGCGGCCTTCTTCCACGGCCTCGACCAGGGCAACCGGTGCCGTCGCCGAACTCATGTTGCCGTACTTCTGCACCGTCAAAAAGACCTTGTCCGCGCCGGCTCCTGCGCGCTTCGCGACCGCGTCGATGATGCGCAGGTTCGCCTGATGCGGGACCACCAGCCCGATGTCTGCCATGCTCACACCGGCCCGGCGCATCACGTCGAGACTGGCTTCGCTCATGCCTTGCACGGCCTTGCGGAAGATTTCCTGGCCGTCGAAATCCCAGCTGGTCTGCCCATACTGCACGCCGAGATTGGCGTACATCGTGCCCATGCCGCGCACCCGCAAAATCTGCCGGGCATCGGCATAGCATTGCAGCTTCTCGGCGACGACCCCGGCCTCGCTCGGCGACTCCTGCAGTACCACGGCGGCGGCACCGTCGCCGAACAGAACGGCGACGTTGCGGTTGTCCCAATCCATGTACTGCGAAATCAGCTCGACGCCGATCACCAGGGCATTTTTGATGACGCCGCTTTTGATCATGGCGGTGCCGATCGAGAGTCCGTACATGAAGCTGGTGCAGGCCGTGTTGACGTCGAAGGCCGCGGCCTGGGTGGCGCCGATTCGCTGCTGCACGCCCGAGGCGCTGTTGGGGACGAGCTCATCGTTGCTGCAGCTACCGTAGATCACCAGTTCGATGTCCTTGCCCGACATGCCGGCGCAGGCAATCGCGCGCCTTGCCGCCGTGATCGCCAGCTCAATCCCGGGCACATGCGAAATGCGCCGTTCCTTCATGCCCGTGCGCGTCGTGATCCACTCATCATCCGTGGGCAGAAAGGTCGCAAGGTCCCGATTGGATAAAACGAGCGGCGGCAGGCATTTGCCCCAACCGACGATGGCTGCGTGAGTCAATGAACTCCCCCAACTTTTTTCGTGGCGCGCATTGTCCCCCATATGGCCGAAACGCGCACGCCCGCGCCCCACGGGCCCACAGGCGGCCGCCGGCTGAACGAATCAGACGCAGACAGGTTGCGCCGTCCCGCGGCGGCGCTAATCAGCCGATACCGTGCGGCTGCTGGCCCACTCGCGCAAGGCGGCCACTTTTTCAGCCATCACGACGGCGAGCGGCCGGGTGTTTTGCATTTCATGCGCGATCATGGCCGCGGTGACGGGCTGTTTTGCGGCATGCGCGCTGTAGAGCGCCGCGACCACGGCCTGTTCGATCTCCGCACCGGAGAAATTCTCACAGCGGCCGGCGAGCGCGGCCAGCTCCGCGGGCGTCAAGGAAAGCCCCCGCTTGCGCGCATGGATGGCGAGGATGTCGGCGCGCGCGTCCTTGCCGGGCAGATCGACAAAAAAGATTTCATCGAACCGCCCCTTGCGGATCAGCTCCGGCGGCAGCGCCGCGATGTCATTTGCCGTGGCGACCACAAAGATGCGTGCACGCTGCTCGGCGAGCCAGGTGAGAAAGGTTCCGAGCACGCGGCGCGAGACGCCGCTGTCGCCTTCGCCCTCCGCGAGCGCTTTCTCGATCTCATCCACCCACAGCACGCAGGGCGCGAGGCCTTCGGCGGAATGCAGCGACTCGCGCAGGTTCTTCTCCGCTTCGCCCTGCCACTTGGTGTAGAGCGCGCCGAAGTCCAGACGCACCAGCGGCACGCCGAAGATTCCCGCCGCGGCGCGCGCCGCCAAACTCTTGCCGCAGCCCTGCACGCCCAACAGCAGGACGCCCTTCGGCGGATCGAGTTCCGGAGCGCTGCCGTCGAATGCAGGCTTGCGGCTGGTGAGCCACTGCCGAAGATTTTGCATGCCGCCGACATCGGTGAACTTGGCGGTTGCCGGCTCGAAGTTCAGCGAGCCGCCGCGATTCAACAGCTCGTATTTCTCGGCCAGCACCGCCGAGAGGTCCGCGAGCGTGATGGCGCCATGATCGAAAATCGCGTGGCGTACGAGGCGCTCCGCGTCCGAAGCGGTGAGTCCGTTGAGGTTGTCGACGAGTTTGCTGAGCACGTCGCGGTCCAAGCTGGCCGGCCTGCCGGGATTGGCCGTATTCCACTCGCGCACCACGCGGGTGATGATCATCAGCCGCTCATTGGTCGCAGGCAGCGCCAAATGCAGGCGGGCGGCAAATTGCTCGAGCTCATCCGGCAGGGTCACTTCGTAGCTCATCAGGACGACGGTGCGGGCAACCTGGTCGTACCCTTGAGCGATGTCCTTCAGCAGCCTGACATTCACCGGCTCCTTGAGGTAGGGGTGGAAATCGAGCAGCACATAGATGCCCGGCATCGGCGTGGCCTTCAGATGCTTCAGCAGCTGCTCCGGGTCCGCGAGCATGCGCTGCGGACCGCCGAGATCGATGTCGATGCGCTGCATCCCTTCCGTGACGGTCCATTGAAACACACCCCAACCGCGACCCTCCTTCACCTTGAGGCTCACTTCGCGGACCAATGTGAGCACTCGCGATTCCTCGCGCGACTCCACCACGATGAGCGCCAAACGCGACGCCAGCATCGATTGCAGCTCGCGGCGCGGGTCCTGGGTCGTGGTGTCGTTCATGAAGGGCCAGAATGTAGCAAAACCGCGCGCCGGCTGGTTCACCGCCGTCACGGTTTTTCAAAATGAGCCGAAAAAGCGGCATTCCAAAGGCGCGTAAGCAATTGCCGACAGCAAAAGCCGGGCAATCGGTATTCGCTTCGTCGTCCAGAGTTGCTCAAATCGCCGCTAAAATCAGCGCAGAACGTGCCTCGCGAGAGCAAGAAATCCACCGCCCATGAACTCCCGCGATCCCTCGAACGTCACGCCAAGCACTGCCAGCCGCTGGGCGGCCTGCTTGTGTATCGGTGCGCTGACCGTTGGGCGCATGGCTGCGGCGGACGATCCCAAGCTCGACACGCCCGCCCAGAAACAGGCCCCGACCGCGTTCGCGGCGCCACCGCCCGCGCCCGTCCAGGATTGGGGCGTAGGTGAGGGTAAGAGCTATTGGGTGCCGGCCTATGAAATACCGGCGTTCGAGCTGCTGCTGAACCGCTTCGATCACTACGCGGTCGATTCGGAAGTCTATGCATCGCCGCTGGAGAATTTCCGGGACAATCTGCACCACAAATGGGTGGTGGACAATGACGCTTTCGCCACCAACCAGTTTCTGCATCCCTACCAAGGCGCTTTCTACCAAGGGCTGGCGCGCTCCTCCGGCTTGGATTTCTGGCAGTCCTCCGCCTATACCTTTGCGGGCAGCTTGCTCTGGGAATACGCCGGCGAGACCACGCGGCCCTCCATCAATGACCAAGTTGCGAGCGGCATCGCCGGAAACTTCCTTGGCGAACCGCTGTTTCGGATGGCGAGCCTGCTGTTGGAAAGCGGTCCCAATGGGGAGCCGGGCCTGTTGCGAAAAGTCGGCGCCGCGATCATCTCGCCTTCCATGGGATTGAATCGCTTGGTCTACGGCGATCGCTTCGCAGGCGTATTTCGCAGCAACGATCCGGCCGTCTACACGCGCGTTGATCTCGGCGAAAGCCTGAGCACGCACTTCTATTCCAACGTCAACGCGAACGCCGACTTGACCGCGCCGCCGGCGGCGCAGACATTCAAGCGGCAAAGCGCCAGTGCCATTTTCACCATGGCGTACGGATTGCCCGGCAAACCCGACTACAGCTACGAACGACCGTTCGATTATTTCAATTTCGAACTGAGCGCCGACACCACCAATGCGGTGGAGACGCTCTTCAGCCGCGGATTGTTGTTCGGCACCGATTATGCGCTGGGCGCCGATTATCGCGGCGTTTGGGGGCTGTACGGGACCTACGAATATGTCGCGCCGCAAGTGTTTCGCGTATCGACGACCGCGGCCGCGCTGGGCAGCACCGGTCAATGGTGGATCTCACGCCGGGTGGCGCTGCAAGGCACGGCGCTTTTTGGCGTAGGTTACGGGGGTGGCGGGGTCATCCACGGCGCCGGCGTAACGCAGGCCGGCGTGCTGGGCGATGGCCAGCGCGACTATCATTATGGGTTGGCGCCGCAGGGGGAAGTGCAGGCGCGCCTGATATTCGGCGACCGCGTCTCGCTCGACACGACCTTTCGCGAGTACTACATCAGCCGCGTCGCGGCCACCGAAAGCACAGGCTCCGAGGACATCTCGCGCGTCGATACGGCGCTGACGATTCGTGTCTATAAGCTGCACGGCATCACCCTGCGCTTCTCGGACGCCAGCCGCAACGGACGCTACGCGACATTGCCGACATCGCACCAAACCATCGGTACCTTCAGTATCGGCTATACCCTGCTCGGAAACGCGCGCTTCGGGGCCGTCGATTGGCGCTCCGGTGCGCAAGAACAATGACATAGACTGGTATCCCGGCCACCCGGCGGTCCACAATATCGCCAGGTTGCAGGCTCATCATCCGAGGGCACCCCCATCGAGCTATTGGAGCGCGAAGATCAACTGCGGTGCCTGAGCGATGCGTTCGCGCGCGCCCGCGCGGGCGCCGGGCGGATTGTCGCCGTTGCCGCCCGTGCAGTTGATTCGGGGCGACATGAGCCGAGGCGTGCCCTTGGTCGTCGCCGACGGCTATCATCGAATCTGCGCCATTTTTTTATTTCGATGAGAGCGCGCCGATTCCCTGCCGGCCGGCGAGCATCTAAGACTCGGGGGTGCGGCGCAGGCCGCACCCCATCCCTTGCTGGCTACTGCTTTTCAGATTGCGCCGCAGCTTTCGCATTCGCTTTGGCCGCAGTGTAATTCGCCTCCGCCTCGTCCTTGCAGTTCTTCTGCGCATCGCCGCTCGCCGACTCGCAGTTGGCAAGCGCTACCTTGCGATCTCCGTCAGCCTTGGCGATGGCGAGATTGTAGGCGTCCTTCGCGGCGTCATTATTGAATGCGACTACTTTATCGTCGACCTTGGCCGCGGCGCCGCTCAAGTCCTTGGCCGCCGAGTCTTCGCTCTTCGCCACCTCTGTCGAAGCTTTCTGCTCCGCCTTGGCCACGTCTTTGCTGACCGTTTCCGGCGATTTCGCATTGTTGCAAGCTGCAACGCAGATCGTCATCAAAATCGCCGCAGTTAAATTTAAACGCATAACTATCCTTTGTGTATTGTGGGTGCGACTCACGCAATCCAGCGCTGGTTCGTTATCGAGACTTTGCCATCCGGAATGTTTCTTTGAACTCGTAAGCGCCGCTCCGAAAATGGAGATGCCGGGGGCCAACGCTGGAATGGCACAGTATCCATTTACCTTCTCCATCCCAACCCCGCGAGACCCTCACTGCGGGTCAGATTGCACCTACGCGTCTCGAAGCAAGTGCCTGGTTGCACCGCTAGGGCGCGGGCCGACATGCGATGAGGCCCTTATCTGACGAACCCAGCCAGCGTTTGAGAGGCGCTGGGGCTTGATTTGAGGCGCACACTCGCTGCACTTTTTTATATCGCCAATTTATACAGCCAATTTTTTGTCAAAGAAGGATGCTCAATGGAAAACTCAGCAACCGGCAGTTTTGCGAAGACCACCCAGGCGCTGGCCGACAAGGCCGCCGACAAGGCCCAAAGCGGCATGCGCGCCGCGCAAGACACCGCAAAAAGTGCGGGTAACATCCTTTCCAGTCAACTGGAAGATGTGCGCAGCCAGGCCGGCACCGTCGTGAGCCGGGGCTCGAAGCGCGCTCAGTCCATGGGCAAGCAGGGGTTCGATGCGATCACTGACATGGCGAGCCAGGCACGTGAAGCGGCCTCGAATGCTTCCGACTCGATCGTGGCGTACACGAAGCAAAATCCCGTCAAGGCGCTCGCCATCGCGGCTGCATCCGGCGCGCTGCTGTATGCGGCGATCAAGACGCTGTCGGCATCGCGTGAATGAATAAATAAGGCGCCCGGGTTTCAGCAAAGACAGTTCTCGCGCCCGCGGCCGATTCACATTTTTCGGAGGCGCCGCCCTTTGCGTTTCGCGTGGGTTGCGGATAACGCTTTGCTTGCAGACGGCGCTTTGGCGGCGGGGGTCGACGGCGCGTCGACCTTTGGCGCGAAGGCGCCGAGCGATGCATGCAGGGCGACGGCAAGCGCGGCCTCGCCATTGACCAGCTGCGACCAGGGCAATTCAATGCCGTTGCGCTTGCCCTTGAGCGTCAGTTTCAGCGCCGTATCGTTCAAGGTCAGAACGTACTCCCGGCCGTCGATGGTCAGAACGCGCTTCAGGGTCGAGTGCAGTGGCGTCATGGTGGGCTCGTTTTAGCTCAATCCGAAGTGTTTGCCCAGGGGCCCCTCGCGGCCTTTCATCGCGGACAACGCCTTGCCGCGTTAAGAGTTACTTAACCCGCCTTCAGCCATTGCATTTGTTGCGGCAGGATCGCGGTAGCACTCTCCTCGTTGTGGAAAGCAAAGAGGGTCGCCATGAGTGAAATTGAAAAAATCGCCATCGGGCTTCTGGGCATGTCGCATCCCGAAATTCATCGATTCCGGACCCCCGCCGAGGAACCGGCAGACGCCTTGCATCGGGCGCCAAGTCCTCATCCGACCCAGCCGCGGCATCTTTCCAAGATCTTGCGTGGACTGAAATTCGCGCTCGCCGCCTTGCTGGCCGGTTCTCGCGCGATCCCCCTGGGGGACAACGGGCGAATAACGCGAGAGTTGGGCGAGTATGGGGCTCAATTGAAGGGCTCTTGATCGCCGCGATCAACGCGCTTGCCGTGCCTGCCGGCGCCGCTGCTGAAGTTCTTGGCGCCTGAAATGCTCTCGCCCGATGCCACGGTCAGTAATCCATGCGCGATCTCATTGGCGATGGCATCCGCTTCACTCAAGCCCCATTGTTCGATGGCGGAAAGCCGATCCTGGCGCATGGCGGTCTGCGGAAAACCCGATATTCCCTGGGCAATCTGCACGGCGGTTGCCAGCGCCTCGCCGTCGGGAACACGGCGATTGATCAAGCCCATCTGCAACGCCTCCGCCGTATCCACCGAGCGCCCGGTCAGAATGAGGTCCATCGCGCGGCCATGGCCGACGATACGCGGCAGTCGGATGGTGCCAAGATCAACCAAGGGAACTCCAAAGCGGCGATTGAAGACCCCAAATATCGCGCTCTCGCCGGCAACCCTCAGGTCGCACCAAAGTACCAGCTCGAGGCCGCCTGCGACCGCGGGGCCTTCAATGGCGGCGATGACCGGTTTGCTGAGGCGCAGCCGTGGCGGCCCCATCGGTGAGTCGCCGCTTGCTGACAATGTGATGCGATCGCCCGAGGCAAGGGCCTTAAGATCGGCGCCGGCGCAGAAGACGTCATCGGCACCCGTGAACACCGCGACGTCGAGGCCCTCTTCCGCGTCAAAGGCGCGGAATGCGTCGGCCAGGGCCTTGGCGGTTGCGGCATCGACGGCGTTGCGCCGTTCGGGGCGCAGCATGCGAATGATCGCAACTCGATCGATCCTCGTGACTGACACGCTCATCGCGACCTCCTAGTGAAGCTTGAAGGGCGGCCGCGGTACCGGCGGGCATGAGGGACCAATTCCGCTTACCGTGCCGCCGCGCACCAACCGTTGGTACAGCTGCGCGAGACAGGCGCTCCATTCGGTGTGGCCCTGACCTTTGACGACGATCTGCACGCGATTGCTGAATCCGGCCGCAACGTGATCCGCATACCATAGCGGCGTGCCGCCATCAGCGCCGCCCGACACGAACATGGTGGGCACCGCTGACATGACCGGCGCGCGGTAGTCCTTGGGCAACGTCCTGGTCGGCCACTCTTCGCACGCGGCCTGCTGTTGTCTCACGCGATAATCGCCGAGGAAAGTCCCTTGCGTCGCCGGCGCAATATCCGACTCACGAATGAACGCGACGTCCTCGCTGCAGGTAATGCTGAAGAAAAGCCCAAAGCTAAAGCCCTGATCGGCTTCATGCGCATCCGCGAGCAAGCCCTTGACCAGCGGACTCCAGTCTCCCGCGAAAGCCCGATGTATCATCCATGGCAGCGGCGTCGCACTCTTTGGCCGGTAGAGTTGCGAACGCATCCACTCCGCCACCCGGCCGCGATTCAAAGTGGCGGTTGCCTTGGTCCCCGGGATCGTCACGCGCACGGCGCCCGAATCGAGCCGGGCGACCATGATGCGAAATTCCTCCCGCAGGTTGGGAAAAGCCGCGCGGCACTTCGCGTCGGCGTCGCAGGCCGCAAAGAGCTGCTCGAGTGCCGTCTGCTCAGTCTTCGCGAACGCCAAAGGATTGGCCGCATCGACGGGAACGGCGCTGCCCAAATACGCGCTCCGCACGCTGGCGGGAAAGCTGCGGATATACACCTGCGCGGCGCGCGTGCCGTAGGATCCCGCGAACAGATTCAGCGCGCCGTAGCCGAGGGCCCGCCGCACTTGCTCCAGATCGCCGGCGAATCGATCGTAGGTGTACTGAGTCAGGTCGGCGCGCGCTTCGAGCCGGTGCGCGCAATCTTTGACCGCTGCGATTGGAAAGAGGTCGCGCAGGCTGCCCGCCGGATTCTGCTGCGAATGTAAATTGCAGGGCAACGCGCCGGATTTTCCCGTGCCCCGCTGATCGATGAGCAACAGATCGCGGTCATCGAGCAGCGCCGCGAAGCGCTCCGCAAAGAAAGCCGCCGAGCTGATGGAGTCCTCACCGGGACCCCCTTGCAGCAGGACGATGGGATCGGCGAGCGCCGGCGGGTGCGCGGCCGGGATCACAGCCACGCTGACCGAGAGCTGCCGACCGCCCGGCTTATCGGGATCCTCGGCAACGCTGATGCTGCCGCAGCGCGCGGCCCGAGTCAGGTCCGTGAGGCGGCAGGCGGTAAGGGCGATGCCGCGCTCGGACCCCGCCGCATGAACGGTCGGCCAGATCAGGGCCGTGAAAAGCAGGGTGCGCAGCCTGTGTTGATTCACCGCGCCATTATAAATGGAACGAAGGTCATGGCATGCGTTAAGCTCGCAGAACTTTGCTGCATCATGTCGTCATCGTGGGTGCGGGGTTCGGCGGACTCACCGCGGCGCAGAAACTCGGCGGCGCGGCGCTACGCATCACCATCATCGATCAGCGCAATCATCATCTATTCCAGCCGCTGCTCTATCAGGTCGGAACGGCGGCCCTGGCGACTTCCGAAATCGCGTGGCCGATCCGCTTCTTGATGCGCAAGCGCGCGGAAGTGACGACGCTGCTCGCCGTCGTCACCGGCGTCGATTTGCAAAAGCGCTGCGTCATTCTCGAAGATGGCGGCACTGTCGGCTTCGATACGCTGCTGCTCGCGACCGGCGCGCGCCATGCGTATTTTGGCCACGACGACTGGGAGCAGTTTGCGCCTGGGCTCAAGACCCTGGAGGACGCGACTTCGATTCGCCGCAGGGTGCTGCTCTCGCTGGAGCGCGCCGAGATGGAAACCGATCCTGCGCGGCGCGCGGCGCTTCTCACCTTCGCGATCGTGGGGGGCGGACCGACGGGCGTGGAACTCGCGGGCGCCATCGTGGAATTGGTGTATCAAAACTTGAGGGGCGAGTTCCGGCGCTTCGACACGCGTGAGGCCCGCGTTCTATTGATCGAGGCGGGTCCTCGGCTGCTGCCGGCATTTGCGCCCGATTTGTCGGCTTATGCGCTGCGAGCTCTCGCTCGTTTGGGCGTCGAGGTGCGGCTGGGATCCCCAGTGACCCAGTGCAATTCAAGCGGCGTTACCGTCGGCAATCAACGGGTGGCGGCCGACGTGATACTTTGGGCCGCGGGCGTGCGCGCATCGCCGGCTGCCGCCTGGCTCGGCGCGCCGGCGGACTCCGCCGGCCGAGTGCAGGTCGGGCCGGATCTGACCGTACCCGGACATCCGGAAATTTTCGTGATCGGCGACACGGCAACCGTCCAGGTTTGGAACGGCAAGCCGGTGCCGGGCATTGCGCCGGCCGCCAAACAGCAGGGAGCTTACGTCGCTCGGACCATCAAACGGCGTCTGGCCGGACAGTCATCGCGGCCGTTTCGCTATCGACATGCCGGCGATCTTGCCACCATCGGCAAGCGCTCGGCGGTCATTGACTTTGGCTGGTGCCAACTCAGGGGCTGGGTGGCGTGGTGGGTGTGGGGGTTCGCGCACATCTATTTCCTGATCGGGTTGCGCAATCGATTCGCGGTGGCTCTGAGCTGGCTCTGGATCTACTTGACCGGCAACCGCAGCGCCTGCCTCATCACGCAAGTCGATCACAACAGGAGAGCCTGAGCGTCTATGGCACCCGCAAAACCAAAAACCAAAACCGCGCGCAAAGCAAAAACCCGCATAGCGGCCCGGCGCGGGCGGGGAAAGTTGGCGCCCGGCGGCAACGCGCGAGGCTTGGACGCCGCGCAAGTCGCCATTGCCTTGGACAGCGCAGAGATCGCGGAAGTGGTCGCACTGGTGCGCAAATCAGGCGGTGCACCGATCGGCGCTTACCGGGATCCTCTTGGCGGACGCGCTTTGGTGCTGGCATCGCTGCCTCTCGGGGCCTTGCAGCCGACGCCGTTCCAGCGCGACCTGTCCCCAACGCACGCCAAACGCCTCGCCCTCAAGATCGACGAGACGGCGGCCTTCCTCGACCCGCTGATCGTCGTGCGCGGCGAGGACGGCCGCCTGTGGACACCGAACGGCCGCCACCGCCTGGCAGCGGGAAAAGTTCTCGGTCTGAAACAGATTACCGCCTTGATCTCGCCGGATGAGACGCTGGCCTATCGCATTCTCGCCCTCAACACGGAAAAGGCGCACAACCTGCGGGACCGCAGCCTCGAAGTCATTCGCATGGCGCGCAGTCTCGCAAAACGACACGGCGGCGCCAAGGAGTCGCAGTACACCAAGGAATTCGAGGCCGCCGAACTTCTGACGCTCGGCATCGTGTACCAGAAGGCGTCGCGTTTTGCGGGCGGCGCGTACAGCTCGTTTCTCAAGAAAGTGGATCGATTCAGCGAGCGCACCCTCGCGGCGAGCCTGCGCGAACGCGAAGGCTATGCATCGCGCTTGTTGGAAATCGATGCGCGCGCCAAGAAGATCATCGACACGTTGCAGGCGCGGGGCTTCAAGTCGCCGTACTTGCGCAACTACGTGATTGCGCGCATCAATCCGGTGCGCTTTCACAAAGCCAAGAAGGGCGATACCAAGCCGCCCATGCCCCTTGCGCAAGCCTTGACGCGCATGGCGGCGGCGGCCAAAAATTTCAAGGTGGAATCGGTCTCGAATCGCGATCTGGCGTGGGTTGCGGTCGGTGCCGGAGCGCAGGAGTAGCGGATATGATCGAGCGGCAGATCGGGATTGCGACCCCGGACGGACGCATGAACACCTTCATTTGCCATCCGGAGCGCGATTCGCCGCATGCGGCGGTCATTTTTTTCATGGATGCGCCGGGGATCCGCGAGGAATTGCGCGATATGGCGCGCCGTCTCGGCACTGTGGGCTATTACGTGATGCTGCCGAACTTGTACTACCGCTCCCATGTCGAAGAGCTCGGCTCGGTGGTGGGCGAGGCGAATCTCGCCACCCGCCAGCGGGCGCTGCAGCTCATGACCACGATCAACGTTGCGATGGTGATGCAGGATGTCGATGCGCTGCTGGCCTTCGCAGCCACGGACCAGGCGGCGTCGCGCGGGCCGATGGGCTGTGTGGGTTACTGTATGAGCGGACAATATGCAATGAATGCGGCCGTCAGACATCCGCAGCGCATTCGAGCGGCCGCTTCGATTTACGGCGTCGCTCTGGTGAGCGACAAGCCCGACAGCCCGCATCTGGCGCCGCAGCGCACCGACGCCCGCCTGTATTTTGGATGCGCCGAAATCGATACTTATGCGCCGATGGAAATGATCGATCGGTTGCGAGCCGAACTTGCCGCCAAGGGCGGCAACGCGGAAGTTGAAATATATCCGGGCACCGCGCACGGGTTCGCCTTTCCGTCCCGCCCGGCGTACGACAAGCCGGCGGCGGAGCGTCATTGGGAGCGACTTTTCGCATTGTTTGGCTCGGCCTTGAAATAAATCCTGCGGCCCGGGCTCATTGCAGTTTTGAACTACTCCGGAATGTGTATATGCGCCTTGATGTGCTTCAGATTGGCGACGATGGTGAAGGTCATGATGACCAGCAACGACCAGGAACTCCATTTGCCGATGTGAACCGTCGCCCACGCGCCGATCTGATTGGGATAGCGCCAGACGCCGAAAAACGTGCTGATGTTCTCGGCCAGCCAAATGAAGAATCCGATGAGAACGAAGGACAACAGCAAGGGCATGCTGCGTTTCCGGCGCAACGGAATGAAGGTGACGGTGGTTCTGGCATACAGGCCAAGCGCGCCTGCGACGATGTACCAGCGAAAATCGCCGATGTAGTGGTGGGTGAAAAAATTCGCGTAGATGGCAAGCGCGATGAGCCATGCCATCCAGTAGGGCGGATGATGGCGGACGCGAAGTTCAAAGAGGCGCCACGCCTGTATGACATAACTGCCCACCGCCGCGTACATGAAGCCCGAAAAAAGCGGTACGCCAAACAGCTTGGTGTAGCCTGGGTCCGGATAACTCCAGGATGCGACGCTGCTCGAGGTCTTGAACACCTCGAGAAGGAATCCCACCGCATGAAACAGGCAGATCGCCTTGAGTTCATCGAAGGTCTCGAGCTTGCTCAACAGCATCGCCGCTTGAACGGCGATGGCATAGAGGAGCAGCAGGTCGTAGCGCGGGATGCCGCAGGCGCCGGCGCGCGGCATGAGAAATACCGCGGCGAAAAATAGTCCGACGAAGGTGCAGGCGCGAGCCTGCTTTGCACCGAAGGCCAGAAATTCGAGCGCTGCATCCCGCATCGGTGCACGATGCGGGCGCAATATGGCGCCGCGCGGGCGCAAACATGGCCAATCGTGGCGCAGGTGCACTAAACTGCCTTGAATGACCGTTCAGTACGATGTCGAGCCGCGGCTTGCCGCCACCACCATCCTGGTGCGCGCCCGCGCCGATCAGCCGGAAATCCTGTTGCTGAAGCGCGGGGCGCATGCGCGCTTCATGCCCAATGCCTACGTGTTTGCCGGCGGCGCGCTCGACCTCGAAGACGAAAGCGCCGCCATCCATGACCTGTGCAGCGGCTTCGACGATGCGCTCGCCAGCAAGCAACTCGAGTTGCCCTGCAACGGCCTGCGATTTTTTGTGGCCGCCGTACGCGAAGCATTTGAGGAGTGCGGCTTGCTGCTGGCTTACGATGTGAGCGGCGAGATCGTCGACCTGTCTTCGTGGGATGAGCCGCGGCTGCGCGAGACGCGGCTGCAGATTTCCGCCGGGCGCTTGACTTTCGCCGAGCTGTGCCGCGCGCAGGGCTGGCGACTCGCGGTGGACAAGCTCGCATTCTTCAGCCACTGGATCACGCCTCCCGGCAGGCTGCGCTTCGATACCCGGTTTTTCCTGTGCAAGGTGCCGCCGCGCCAAACCGCGAGCCTCGCGGGCAACGAAATGGCGCAGCTGGTTTGGCGTACCGCCGCTGAAGCGCTCGCCGAGCATGAGAACAAAGAATTGCTGCTGATGTATCCGACGCGCGCGATATTGAGAGAAATCGCGGCGCTGCGCGGTATGGACGAATTGTTCGACTTCGCCGCGCGCCGCCGCAAGATCGCGCCGATCACGCCGGTCCTGCCCCCGGGATTCGCGTCGACGGCGGCTAGGGACAGCGCGCGGCCCTAAGCTTCCCGCTCCCGCGCAGCGGACTGCGCCGCATAGATCTTGCGTACCGCGTCCATGGTGTCGGCGTCTTCGGCCGGCTTGTCGTTTCGATAGCGCTTGACTCGTGCGAGCCGCAGCGCGAGGCCGCCCGGATAACGGCTGCTGGTCTGCAAATCGCTGAAAGCGATTTCCACGACCAGCTCCGGGCGGATGTACACCGTACCGGCATCGCGGCGAACCTCGCGCGCGAGAAATTCCCGGGTTTGCCAGGTCAACATGGCGTCGGTGAGTCCTTTGAAGGTCTTGCCGAGCATCACGTAGTCACCGGTCGCGGAATCGAGGGCTCCCAAGTGCAGATTGGAGAGCTTGCCGGTGCGTCGGCCGTAACCCCATTCGGCGCCCAGCACCACCAAATCCAGCGTATGAACGCGCTTGATCTTGAGCCAGCCCGCACCGCGATTGCCGGCTTCATAAGGCGCGTTCAGTGCCTTGGCCATGACGCCCTCGTGGCCGGCGGCGAGGGCAGCTTCATAAAAGGCGCGCGCGGCAGGTTCGGAATCGGTGATGAGGCGCGGTATCAAATGCGAGGCCGGTACCGCTTTCGACAACGCGACGAAACGCTCCTGGGTCGTGCGCTCAGCGATGCTTTCCGCGCCAAAACGCAGGCAGTCGAAGAAGAATGCCCCGATCGGCAAGGCGCTGCGGGAAGCCTCGACATTGAGCTTGCGTCCGAAGCGGCGCATGGTCACCTGAAAGGGATGCGGCCGGCCCGAGGAGTCGAATGCGATCGCTTCGCCGTCGAGCACCAGAGTGTGTTCCGCGAATGTGCGTGCCAGCTCGGCAATTTCCGGGATGGCCGCGGTGATTTCGTTCAGGTTGCGGGTATAGATGCGCACCTCGAGCCCACGCTTGTGAACTTGAATGCGTGCGCCGTCCATCTTCCACTCAAACGCCGCCGGGCCGGGTATTTCCTGCAGGGCTTCGGCCACATCGGCCGCAGTCTGCGCCAGCATGGGAGACACCGGCGCGAACAGCTCGAGCTGGAATTTTTCCAAGCCCGCGACGCCTTCGAGCAGCGCCGCCGAGGCCACCTCGCCGAGACTGCTGCTGTACATGGCCGCGCGGCGCACGGCGGCTACCGGCAATGAAGCGGCCGCCGCGATGGCATCGACCATGACGCCGGCCAGCGCGCCCTGGCGCAGCTCCCCGATCAAAAGACGCAGCAGGAATTGCTGCTCGGGCGGTGTCGAGCGCGCGAACAGCTCCTGCAGCGCTGCCGCGCGCCTCGCCCCCGAGCCGCCGCCGCGCATGGCCGCGACTTGCGACAGCTGTGCATCGACCTGTGCGATCGTCAGCGTGCTCAAGTCGCTGGCTGGGGTGGAGGCGGCCGCGCGCACCGCCGCAACGCCAATGCCGATTTTTCCCTGGGGTATCTCGCCGGAGAGGTAGTGCACGCCGACATTGATTTCCGCAGCCGTCAACAACTTCAAGAACGCAGCCAATTCGGCGGTTTTGACGCGCCGGGCGGCGGTCGCGCCCACTCGCTGCGAAGCTCGCACGAGCTCGGCCAGCAAAGTCACCGGCGAGCTACCGCACCGATCCAGCCCGCGAGCGCGTTGATCATGTCGTCGTTGACTTGACTGTTGGTGAAGCGGCTGCGCGCCGGCACGCGAAAGGAGTGATCCGCATCCGGCAGCAGCATGAGAGTTGCGCGCTCCGCGAGCAGTGTAATCAGCGGATTCAGCAATTCGGGCTCGGCATAAAGATCGCGCGCGCCCTGCAAAAACAGCATGGGCACCTGAACCTTGAGCAGGTGCGCTGCACGCGAATCGGACGGCTGCCTGGGCGGGTGCAAGGGAAAGCCCAGAAACGCCAGTCCTCGCACTTGCGGCAGCGGATTTGCGGCCTGTGCTTGAGAGGTCATCCGGCCGCCGAAGGACTTGCCGCCCGCGAACAGCGGCAGGGAGGGCAGCAATGCGCGCGCGGCATCGACGGCGGCACGGACGGTGGCGTGGCACAGTGCGGGGGGATCCGGCCGCCGGCCGTTCTTCTCCATGTAAGGGAACTGGTAGCGCAGCGTTGCGATGTCGCGCTTGCCCAGGTCGGCCGCGAGATTCGCCATGAAGGGATGCAGCATCCCCGCGCCGGCACCGTGCGCCACCACAAAACAGGCTTTGGATTCCGGCGCCGCGCTCAACAGCCCGGAAACACGCGTCGTTGCATTGACGGAGATCGTGACCGGCTTGGCGTCGGAGCTGTTCACGGTACCTTAAGGCAGCGGCGCGCAGCAGAAGTTCATGCGCTTATCCTCGGGTGACACGCTTGATGGCATCGGCCAGCGGGCGCGCGCCGGCCGCATAATCCTTCCAGGGTTTGTTCTTGGCCAGCAGCGCCGGAGCGCTGCGCACCGTGAAGCCTTTGGGATCGAGGCCCTCCTTGAGCTCGCGCCACAACAGGGGCATCGATACGGTCGCGCCTTCGCGGGCGCGCGGCGAGAGCACGGCCACCGCCGTCGCCATGCGATCGTTGCGCAGGTAGTCCAGGAAGATCCGTCCGGAGCGCTTCGCCTTGGACATGTTGTCCAGATAACGGGTCGGGCTGTCCTGCGCCATTTGCGCACAAACCAAATGCGCGAAATTCTTGGCGATGGGCCACGCCACCGCCTTTTTTCCCTCCAGCAGGGGCGTGACCACATGCAGGCCCTTGCCGCCGGTGCTTTTGCAGAAGCAGATCAAGCCGAGTTTTTCGAGGCGCTCGCGGATATCCAGCGCGGCCGCGATGACCGCGGTGAATTTGAGATCCGGCGCGGGATCCAAATCAAACACCAGGCGACCCGCGGTTTCAGGATCGTTGCGGGCGCAATTCCAGGGATGCAGCTCCAGCGCGCCGACCTGTGCCACGGCCGCCAAGGCTTCGACCCGATCGATCTGCACGTAAGGAGCCTTGTCGCCACGCACCTTCACGAAGTCGAACAGTTCCGACATGCCTTGCATCGCATGGCGTTGGAAAAATTGTTGTCCTTCGATGCCGTCCGGCGCCCGCACCAGCGAGCAGGGCCGCCCGGCCAGATGCGGCAGCATCCAGTCGCCGATCTGTTCGTAGTAGCGGGCCAGATCGAGCTTGGTCACCGGTTTACCGTCGCCCGCATCGGGCCAGAGCGCCTTGTCCGGCTTCGACAGCGTCACGCCCATCACCGTGGCGGGTCCGGCTGCGGAGGGCGCGGCGGCGGCTTTCTTGGCGGTTGCGCGCGGCGATTTTGAAGCTGCGATCGATTTTTCCTGCATGGTCGGTGTCTCCGCGACGACCTCATTGGGATCCTTGTCCTCGCGCAGGCCCTTGAAGGCGGCCTGGCGAATCATGCCCGAGCCGGTCCAACCCTCGAATTCAATCTCCGCGATCAGATCGGGCTTGAGCCATCGGACGTTGCTCTCCTTCGGAGGGGCATTGGGACCGGCAAACGGGCTCTTCTCGCGTGTGAGTTTCGAAAGCTTGGGCAACAGCTCTTTGACCACACCCCGGCCGTAACCGGTGCCGATGCGGCCGACGTAGTTCAGTTGGCCATCGCGATAAACGCCGGCGAGCAGCGATCGTACCGTTCCGGCTTCCGTGGTCCAGCCGCCGAGCACGACCTCCTGTCCGGCCCGGCATTTCGCTTTGAGCCAACGGTCGCTGCGGCCGGAGGCGTACGGCGCATCCAGTTTTTTCGAGACGATGCCCTCGAGTCCAATTTTGCAGGCCGACGCGAGCACGGCCTCGGCGTTGGACAGCAGATGCGCGACGTAGCGGATTTGGCTGCCGGCGCGCCGCGCGCCGAGCAGCTTCTCCAGCCGGGCCTTGCGCTCACTCAAGGCGAGCGTGCGTAAATCCTCGCGGCCTTCGAACAATAAATCAAAAGCGTAAAACACCAGATCGTCGGATTTTTCGGCGGACAAGGAGGCTTGCAGGGCGCCGAAATTCGGCAGTTGATGTGCGTCGAGCGCCACGATCTCGCCATCGATGATGCAGTCGGGAAGCGCACCCGCCTCATTGGCAATGGCGCGAAAGCGCTCGGTCCAGTCCAATCCCTTGCGGGTGCGGATGATGGCTTTGCCTCCTTCAACCCGGACCTGCGCCCGATAACCGTCGAATTTGACCTCGTGCGCCCAGTCAGCGCGATCCGGCGGCCGATCCACCAATTTAGCGAGTTGCGGCGCGATGAAGGCGGGCAGCGCTTTGACCAACACGGGTTTGACGCGCATCGATTGGGAAGATTTGGCCACCGCGGCTTCCTTGGCCGCGCTCTTCGGGCGCCGCACCGGCGGCGCCACCTGGGTGCCGTCGATCTCGGCGCGGTTGCTGTTCCAGACCGCATCGGCTTTGCCCGGCGTGGCCGTGGCGAGCATGAAGGGTTTGGGGCGCCGCCCCTTGCCCGCGGCGATCTGCTGCATCGTGCGACCGGAGGCCACCGAGCGATCCTCCTCGAGCAGCGTGTCGCCGCCGGCATCGGTCGAATTCGCATCGCGGTGTTTGATCAGCAGCCAATTGGTGCGCTTGCCGCCGAACTTATCACCGCGCATGCGCACCAGCACCCAGCTGCCTTTGAGTTTGTCGCCCTCGAGGGTGAATTTCAGGTCGCCCGACTTGAATGCGTCTTCCGTGGTTTTCGCGCCCTCGGGAATCCAGAAGCCGCGATCCCACAACATGACGGTGCCGCCGCCGTACTGTCCGGCAGGAATAGTGCCCTCGAAATCGCCGTAGTCGAGCGGATGGTCCTCGACTTCAACAGCCAGGCGTTTGTCGGCCGGATTCAGCGATGGTCCGCGCGCCACGGCCCAGGACTTGAAGACGCCATCCCACTCCAGGCGCAAGTCGTAGTGCAGCTGCCGGGCGGCATGTTTTTGCACCACAAAGCGCAGTCGCGAGGAAGGCGCTACCCGCTGCTCGCCCGAGGGCTCGCCGGTCTTCGTGAAGTCGCGCTTGGTGCGATAGACGTTGAGCGCCGGCTTCGCCATGTCATGCGCCTTGATCCATCATGCGCCGATAGGCCAACAAGTGGCGCAGCGACGCCTTGGGATCGTGGGCGCGCTCATACAAACGCGCGAGATTGAAATGTGCATCGGCAAATTGCGGATCGAGCGCGAGCGCTTCGCGGTAGGCGAGGATGGCCTCGGGTTCGCGCTCCAGATCCTCGAGCACCACCGCGAGATTGAACGCAATGAAAGGATCCGCTTTGGCGCCGAGGCGATAGACACGCTCCGCCTCGCTCAACCGGCCCGCCAAGTGCAGCAGCCTGCCCAGGTTGATGCGCGCGTCCAGATGGTTCGGATCCGCCTTGAGGCACAGTTCGTACGCCTTTTGTGCCGCCTGCGGATTGGTATCCTCGAGACTGAGCGCCCGCGAGTAATGATTTTCGGCCGCATCGGCCGCGAGATTTCCGGCGGGGCGCGGGGAGTCGTCGAACCCGGGGGCGGGAGCCGATGCATCTGGGTGCGCAATGACGTGCAGGCGGCCCTTCTCTTCGACGATTTCCAGAGCCAGCGCATACTGTCCTGATTCGGATTCGCGCAACGACTGTCCTTCGCGGATGGCGATGCGATTGCCGAGTGCTGTGAGCGAGATCCTATTGAGCGCGGAGCCTTCCGGCAGTGCCGACCGCAGTTCCTGCAAAGTCTTGTTGATCCGCTGCGATGAGATTTTCGCGGCACGCAGCGCGCTCGCGGTGCGCAGCACCACCAGATCGTGAAAGGAGTAGTGCAGCCTGCCCGAGCGCCTGACCGGTTGGATGTTTCCCGCGCGCGCTAGGGCACGGACAGCCGAAGCCGGTAACCCAAAAAGCCGCTCCAGGTCTTTGGTGTCGTAGGCATGCATTTCATCGCCGGGCGGATTTGCGCGCCGAGCCGGCGGCGGCCGCGCGCTTCGGTGCCTTGCGCTCCTTCAAATCCGTCGCTTTCGAGCCGCGCGCGTCGATGCTCGCTCTCAAGGCTTCCATCAGGTCGATGACATTGCCGCCCTTGGCCGATACCGGTCCTTCCGACAGCGACACTTCCTTGCCCTCGACTTTTTTCTGAATCGCCGCCTGCACGCGCGCACGATGCTCATCGGCATATTCGTTGGGGTCGAAGCGCTTCGCCGCCAGATGTTCGATGAGCTGTTGCGCCAGCTTCAATTCCGGTTCCGACACCGGCGCCGCTTCGATGCCCAAATCCTTGCAGATCGCGAACTTCGGCTTTGAAATGCAGTTGATGCAGCGCCAGGCCGTCTTCGATGGGCCTGATCACCACGATGTGTTCCTTGCCGCGCGAAATCCAGCGGCCCACCGCGCACTGACGCGACTTGCGCAGCGCCGTGGCCAGCAAGGTGTAAGGCTTCGCGCCGCCCTTGTCGGGGGCAAGGTAATAGGTGCCGTCGAAATACAGTGGATCCACCGACTCCAGCGGCACGAATTGGCCGATGTCGATGGCGTGGCTGGTCGTGTCCTCGAGCGCCTTCAATTCTTCGGCGCTGAACATGACGTACTGGTCCTTGGCGAATTCGTATCCCTTGACCATCTCGGAACGCTCGACGATCTTGCCGTCGTTGACGGCGACGTATTGCTGCTTCACCCGCGAGCCGTCCCTTTGCCGCAGCAAATTGAAGGAAATGCGTTCCGAGGATACCGTTGCGGAATAGAGCTTCACCGGAATGGCAACCAGTCCGAACGAGATGGTAAGCGAAGCGATTGATCGAGCCTGTGTAGCCATGGTCTTTAAATCCCTTGAAGCCAAAGAGTGCGATTTCTTTCTGATTTTATTGAATAAACGCGCGCAAGACCTTCGATTACCTACGGTTTATACACCTAGCCTAGGAATAATAGGGCGGCGTTTCAAGTGAATTTGGCCCAAAACCGTGTAGGCATCGACGAATGGGAGAAGAATCGCCTGGCGCCGCCCGTGTCCTCGAGCGCCAGGGTCAGCCGGGATGAAACTCTTTTAAATACAAATAGATAGCCGGTGGACAGCCACGTCCCGCTACCGCGGCCTCAAGCCTGTTTCGCTGCCGGACGTACCGGAAGCTTCCATTCCGGACGAACGAAGTGGCAGGTGTAGCCGTCGGGATAACGCTCGAGGTAGTCCTGATGTTCGGGTTCCGCTTCCCAGAAGTCTCCGGCGGGCGCCACTTCCGTGACGACTTTTCCCGGCCACAGTCCCGACGCATTGACATCCTCGATCGTGTCTTCCGCAATGCGCTTCTGCTCCGCGCCGATGTAGTAAATGGCGGAGCGATAGCTCGCACCGCGGTCGTTGCCTTGCCGATTCAAGGTCGTCGGATCGTGAATCTGGAAGAAAAATTCGAGCAGTTGCCGGTAGCTGATTACCTTCGGATTGAAAATGATCTCGATTGCTTCGGCGTGCGTGCCGTGATTGCGATAGGTGGCGTTGCGCACATCCCCACCCGAGTAGCCGACACGGGTGGAGATGACGCCCGGATAGCGGCGCAGCAAATCCTGCACACCCCAAAAACAGCCACCCGCCAGAATCGCGCGTTCAGTCGATACGGACATGTTCCTTGCTCCTGCGAATGCCTCAGCGCGCCGCGTCGCGCGATTTTTGCTCCGCAAGCGTATACAGCGCTTCCGGAGCCGCCTCGAGCCGCTCCGTTGGAATCGGTGCGCCGCTCGCATCGGACAGGCCGTATGTGCCGTCCTCGATTTTTTGCAATGCGCGCTCGATGTTGCTCAAGCGAGCATCGTCCGCGGCCTCGAGGTTCCCCTCGAGTTCCAGCGCCGCCAACCTTTGCGCATCATCTTCGGCTTCGCGCGCTTGATCGCGAGTGTCGGCGTTGGCGCTCGCCGCCGCGCTCTCTTCGCCGCGGCGCACGCGAAGCAATTGCTGCCGCAATTCGGTGAGCCGGCGTTTCTGTCGCGCGAGGAAGTTCTGATCGAGGCGGGGAGTTTGCGGATTCATTTGCGCATTATACTGCCGGGGACCCTCGTAGGCTCAAATGCTTGCAAAGTTATTCGGGTGCCGGCCCACGCCTCGTGGGCCGCGACTCCGCCTCATTCGGCGATGGGCCGTGAAGGATTGGAACAGGAGGGTGGGCCATTGACCGGGTTGCATCGGGCAACGGCGCCAGCGGGGAGCCCCACAGAATAGGAGGACCACTGCGAGGGTTCGGATTTCGGGTAATCCGTGCTCAATATTTGCGCACCGCTCGCCAAGGCGATTTCGCGTCGTGCGGTGTCGTTGCTCCGCGCCTGCTTCGTGTCGGCATCGGTTCGCGTGCGCACCAAGTAGCCCTTGCGCACCAGCGCGGCAATCTGTTGCTGTGATCCGTCGTTTTCTTCCGTGAACGCGCAGTCAGGCTGGCCGGGCTGCGCATTGGTAAAGATGACGCGCCCGCGCAGCGCGGGGTGTCCTTGCAGATAGACCGGTCCCACCGGCCGCTGATCCATCAGGAACACCACCTTGCCGCGCGCAGCCGCCAGGGTCGGCCACCCATTGTGCAGCACCGCTTCTTCGAGAGTCGCGTATTTGCCCCGCACTTGGTCGGGGGTGATGATTTCGTCGGCATTGAACACTGCGTGGATTTCGGCATCGAGTGCATCGAAAGTCGCGGAGGTAAACTTCTCGGGAGGGCGCGCATGATATTGCGGCGGCAACTCGGACTGCTTGGTCTCGAGAAGAATGAAAATGGGAACGTGTTTCCGGTGCGCCCGCGACCAGGCGCGAACGACTTTGAGGCAGGCGATGAGTTGCTGACAGGTGCTGCGGTAGTCCAGGTCCTGCACATGCATCACCTTGAATCCCGGCTGGTTCATCAGACGCCGGGGATCGAAGTCCGGATCCTTGGGCAGCCCCGCGGCGGCGACGGCATCGGGCCCGGTGGGATGCGCGTAGCGGCCGCCGCTGCTGTCGGCGTAAATATCCAGTTCGATCTGCCGCACCCCCGAGCTCAGTTGTTGATCGAGCGGGCGGTGCCGATACTCCAAAGCCTGATAAAGCTGGGGGTTCTTCTGCTCCAAGAGCTTGCCCTCGCTGGGTGCGAGTCCCGCGTGATAGCTGTTGTGCGTGCCGATCACCTGAATCTGATTGATGCGAACCGACTCGTCGGCGTCCGGCGCGGCGGCGAGGCTCGGCTGCGCGCCTACGAGCATGCTCAAACCCATCGATGCAATCAACCGCATGCTGCCCTCCCGGCCTGCCGGTCTACATTTGCTTGAACAGATGCGCGAATTGGCGGCTCACCGGAATTTCATCCTTGCGTCCCTTGAGCGTTAGCGTCAAATGCCCGAGTTCATCGCGCTTCGCGTGTGCGATGTGCAGCGAATTGACCACCGTGCCGCGGTGAATCTGCCAGAAGATCTCCCCGTCGAGCTGTTCGAGCAGCTCGCGCAGCGGCATGCGAATGATGCTGTCGCCTTCGCGCGTCGCCACTGTGATGTATTTGTCCTCGGCCTCGAACCATAAGATCTCGTGGACCGGAATCAGCTTGACCGTCGTGCCGGCGCCCGCACGCACGAAGCGCAACTTCTCCTTGCGCGTCGGCTGGCTGCCGAGCAACTCGGCGATGCGCGTCGCCATCTCGCCGGCGGTGGCGGCGCCGCTTCCGCGACTCAGCTGTCCCGCAAGCCGCTCGATGCACTTGGTGAGGCGCGCAATGTCGACCGGCTTCAGCAAATAGTCGATGGCGGCGGTCTCGAAGGCGTCCAGGGCGTAGGCATCGTAGGCGGTGACGAAAACGATGAGCGGCGGATGCTCCCTCAAGCACAGCTGGCGTGCGGCCTCGAGCCCGTCGAGTTGCGGCATGCGCACATCGAGGAATGCCACATCGGGGGAGAATTCGTCGGCGAGCTTGAGCGCCTCGGCGCCGTTCGAAGCGAGGCCCGAGCAACGGGCCGAGGGCCAATGTTCGCTCAATTGTTGAGCGAGGACTCGTGCAAGCAGCGGTTCGTCTTCGGCGATGATGTAACTGTACGGCGTGCTCATGCAGCCGGTCGGGACAGCAGGTTGAGCGGCACTTCGATGGCGGCATGAGTGCCGCGCGGCGTGAGCGGTTCCAGAACCAGGCGCGCGGCGCTGCCGAACAGCGACTGCAGCCGGGCACGCACGTTTTGGATGCCGGCGCCGGTGCCCGCGGTGTGCGCATTGCCGAGGCCGACGCCGGTGTCGTCGACCGACACCATGAGCTTGTCTCCGGCGCAGCGCACGCTGACGCGGATCGAGCCGCCGTCCCCGGCCGGCTCGATCCCGTGGGTGATGGCATTCTCCACCAGCGGCTGCAGCAGCATCGCCGGGAATTTCAGGCGCAGGCAATCAGGATCGCAATCGAATTCGGTGGTCAGGCGATTCGGCAGCCGCAACCCCATGATGGCAAGGTAGGCTTTTAGCAGCTCGACCTCGGTATGCAGCGTCGCCGCCTCGCTGCGCGCGTGCGTCAGTGCGGCGCGCAAGTAGCGGATGAGATTGCCGAGCAAGCAACGCGCCATGCCCGCGTCGGTCGCGATCAAGGCATCGAGGTTCGCCAGGGTGTTGAACAGGAAATGCGGCTCGATTTGCGCCTGCAGTGCCCGCAGCTGCGCTTCGATCGCAGCCCGTTCGGCGCGCTCCACGTCGCGCTTGCTTTGCGCGAGCCGCACCCAGCTGAAGTTGATGAATATCGCAATGCTGCCTGCCACCAGCGAGAAGACGATGGCGACCAACCAAATGTAGCCCTCGTGCACGCTGTAGGTGGGCGAGGAGCGGGGCAGGAAGAGCTTGGACAGCAGCTCGCCGCCGATGGCGCCGGCCACGATCAGGGCGAAGTAGATCGCGAAGCGCATGTGCAAGCGGCCACGGAAGCGCTGCATCACGGTGCAACGGACCATCGCCACCAGCGCCAGAATGCTGAGGCCGATGCAATAGGCGATAACCAGGTTCGGGATGACTTCGTCCCACGAGCGCAGCAGCAGCGCGATGAGCAGCGCGATGACGGTGTTGATCGCCAGCGTCATCGGCAGGCGACGCCGCAGGAAATCGACTACCGAATCCTGGGTGCCGTCGAAGCGCGAAAACGGATCGGCTTGGGCCGGCAGTTGGGTCTTCATTCAGTTCCCGTGTCGGGCAAGGAACTTGGAGTTTATCGTCCTTCCGTCCCGAGCGCATTCCCGGCATCAGCCGCGACCGAAGTGGAAACCTCGGCCTTCGCGACCACAAAATCGTTCACCGCGATCAGCGCAAATGGAGCCAGACCTAAGATCAGTGAGAGGGCCAATGCGGTAAAGCCGTGGATGGTCTTCATGTGTTTCTCCGAGTGGTTGTAAACCGTGGAAACACTGTAGACCCGGGGGCGTCGAGGACCGGAAGATTGCGCCAAATCGTCAATTCGACGGCGTAAACGGCGCTCGTGCGTCGCGAACGGCGCCGCCCCCGGCGCCCGGGTTCAAGCAGCCAGCAGCGTTATGTCCATTTTCGCGAAAAAAGCCGCCCCGCCTTTGAGAATCTTCACGCCCGGCTTGTCCCGAAAGTCGCCGCAGAAGCCCTCCGGATCGGTGATCCCATGCCACGGTTCAATACAGACAAAGCTCGCCCCGGGCTTGGTCCAGAGACCAAGATACGCTGCGTCCGGAAAGCCGATTCGCAGCCGCGGTCCTTCCTCGCTGCCGTAGCTGACCGAGCGGCTATTGAGCCGATCGAATATCAGCACATCTTCTTCAAACAGCGCATCCGTCAATTCCAGCCGTCGATTTGCGACCGGTGTGCGATGACCCGTGGGCGTCAGCAACCCTGCCGCGTCGATTCTTCTGACCGCCGCCGGTTCTGCGCATTCGAATTCTATGAAATGCCCGGCGCGCGGCTGTCCAAACGGCAGCGGCCAGCGAAATCCCGGGTGGTAGCCGAAACTGGCCGGCATGTCGCCCTCACCCAGGTTGCGTATCGCGGCATCGAGCGACAGAGTGGTGCCGATGATCTCGTAGCGCATCCGCAATTCAAAGCGAAACGGATACACCGCATATGTCGAATCGTCAGCGCGCAACTCGAACTCGGCGCTGCGCGGACTCGAGTTCTTCAAGGAAAATATCTTGTCGCGGGCAAAACCGTGTCGGGAGAGCCGGTAGGTTTTCGGACCCAGCCGGTAGATGCCGCCGGCCAGCACGCCCACGATGGGAAACAATAACGGTGCGCGGCCCGCCCACACCCCGGGATCTCCATTCCACAACAGCTCGCTGCCTTCCTGCGTGCGCAACGAGGAGAGCTGCGCGCCGTCGGGATCGATTTGCGCGGTCAGGCCGCCGGAAGTAATCGACACCCAGGCGTTTTCGGGCATGTATCTTGGGGGCTGTCGGCGGTTGGAAGCGCGAGTATAGAGGAACTCGCCGGCCGCGGTGCCCGCTTCAACCCCGTTCTAAACTTCCAACTGTTTCAGCCGGGCGGATCGGCGCTCGGCTTGTCCTGCGTTGATTTCGAACGTCGCGGCCGCGACGCCGGACGCGTGCGGGCCGTGCCGGCTGCTTTCCATTTAGCATCCGTATTGGATGGGGGTTCATCGGGGCGGTGGCTCGCAGGCGGATCACTGGCGGGAAATGTCTCTTTCAGCGAATTGTCGAGCGCGTCGGAGGCTGTCGTGGCCAGTGCGCGCGCTTCGGCTCCGCGCACTTCGGCGGCGCTTTCCGCGGCTCGCAACTGCTTCTCGGCATCCAACCAATCTTGTTCGGCGGTGCCTTCCGGGCAGCCGCGAGCTTGCCAAAGACGATAGGCCAACTCTCCAATGGATCTGTGTTCCGGGTGCATGGCACTCCTTGATGGTGGTAACCAAAATGTTTAATGGGGACAATTGAATGCGCCACGCGTTCAACTTAGATTGCCGGCTCGCAACGCAACAGCCCGCAAGTCGGGTAATCCGGGCCAGCCGCTTCCTACAGGCGCAACGCTTCTGTGCCGGCTCCTTGGGCCATATGTAGAAAGCGCGCTGAACTAGGCTCATACCCTCCTAAACAGAAAACAGCCGGTGCGTCTTTATGCTAGCTTTGCGTGCGCGCTCAAAGGCCGCTCGTTGCGCGCCCACATCCATACCTGGGGGTTAAGAGATGAAATCAAGTATTGGCGCCGTAACACTGGGGCTCATTTTATTTTCCGTAGGCACGAGTGCGCCCGCACAGCCGCCGCCCCCGGCGTACGACATTGTGATTCGTAATGGACATCTGCTGGATGGCGGCGGCAATCCCTGGGTCAATGCCGATGTGGCGATCAAGAATGGCCGCTTCGTCAAAATTGGCCGTGTCGAGGGCCACGGGAAGCGCGAGATCGATGCGCGAGGCGACTATGTCTCGCCGGGCTGGATCGACATGATGGATCAATCCGGCGAAGTGCTGCTCAAGAATGGCCTGGCGGAGAACAAGTTGCGGGAGGGCGTCACCTCGGCGATCGCCGGGGAAGGCGGCACGCCGGTGCCCTCGGCGCAAATCGGCGATTACTTCAAGAAGCTCGAATCCCAAGGGATCTCGATGAATTTCGGCACCTATTACAGCAGCGGTCAGGCGCGCGTGGAAGTGATGGGCGATGTCGCCGGCCACCCCACGGCGGCGCAGTTGGATGCGATGAAAGTCCATGTCGATGAGGCGATGCGTGCCGGCGCAATGGGTATCGCCACGGCGCTGATTTATCCGCCCGACAGCTTCCAGAGCACCGAGGATCTCATCGAACTGGCCCGGGTGGCCGCCAAATACGACGGTATCTATGCGAGCCACATGCGCGACGAGAGCGCCAAGCTGCTGCAGGCCATCGGCGAATCGATCGAAATCGGCGAGAAGACCGGAATCCAGGTCGAGATTTTCCATTTCAAAGGCGCCTATGCGCCGGGTTGGGGGAAATTGGTCCCGCAGGCGGGCGAACTCATCGATGCGGCGCGGGCGCGCGGCGTCAACATCGCGGCCGACATGTACGTGTATACCGCGGGCGGCACGGGCCTCGACATCACGGTGCCCAATTGGGTCTGGGAGCAGGGCGCGAAGACCGGATTGGAACGCCTCAAAGATCCGCAGGTCCGGGCGCGCCTCAAGAAAGAGATTGCGGCCGGTTCGGAGCCGGGATGGTCCAACCTGGTTCAGGCCAGCGGCGGCTGGGATCACATCGTGCTCGCCAACGCCTTCAATCCGAAGTACGACAAATATCGCTTCAAGAGCATCGAATACATCGCCAAACAGCTGCATCAGGATCCGGCCGACGTATCGTGGGATATCGTGCTCGGTGCACAGCCGAACCGCGCCATGGGACTTTTTTTCATGATGAGCGAGCCGGACATCGCAACGGCGCTGCGCTGGCCTTGGATGAGCATCGGCAGCGATGCCGGTGCCAATGAAGCGCCCGGCAAGATCGATGCGATCGGTTTGCCGCATCCGCGCGCCTACGCCAATTTTCCGCGCGTCATTGCGGAGTATGTGAAGAAGCGCCACGTGCTCACGCTCGAGGATGCGATCCGCAAAATGACTTCCTGGCCCGCGACGCGCATGCGTCTTTATGACCGCGGCGCCATTCGCGAGGGCCTGAAGGCGGATGTGACCATTTTCAATGAGGACCGGCTGGAGGACGTCGCGAGCTATGAAAACCCCACGGCCTATCCCACCGGGATCGACTACGTTTTGGTCAATGGGCAGTTGGTCATTGATCAGGGCCGACATACGGGCGCCAAACCCGGGCAGGTCCTGCGCGGCCAGGGGTACGACTTAAGCACGGCGCGCGCGTCGCCGTGAGCGGGGTTGCAACGGCCGGCAGCGACTCGTCCTGGTTTCAGCGCTACCTGTTGCCGGGCTTCGCCTTCAAGGCGGTCGTCATCGGTGGGGGTTATGCAACCGGCCGCGAATTGGCGGAATTTTTTCTGCCGAGCGGGCCGCAGGGCGGACTGCTCGCGATCCTTCTGGCGATGGTGATCTGGAGCGTGGTGTGCGCGGTGACATTTTCCCTCGCCTACGTCACCCGCAGCTGGAACTATAGGAGCTTCTTCCAAAATCTTCTCGGACCTCTGTGGGTCATTTTTGAAGTCTGCTACCTGCTGTTCATCATTTTGATTCTGGCCGTATTCGGCGCCGCCGCGGGCGCCATCGGCACGGCACTGCTCGGCTGGCCGCCGTTGCTCGGAACTCTTTGCCTCATCGGCTGCATCAGTTTCGTCACCGCCTACGGCACCGCGTCCGTGGAACGCCTGTTCAAGTGGGTTTCGATTTTCCTGTACGCGGTGTATGCCATATTCGTGGTGCTGTCGTTTTTTGCCTTCGGGGATCGAATCCTGGCGAATCTGGCCGCACCGGCGCCGCACCAGGGATGGGTTCTCGGCGGCTTCACCTATGCCGGCTACAACGTGGTCGGCGCGGTCATCATCTTGCCGGTGCTGCGCCATTTGCGCAGCAACCGCAACGCGCTCATCGCCGGTGCCCTGGCCGGTCCCCTCGCCATGATTCCGGCACTGCTCTTCTTCATCTGCATGATCGCTTACTATCCACAGATCGGCGGCGAGGCGTTGCCGTCGGATTTCCTGCTGCAGCGTCTGAATTTTCCGGCGTTTCATTATCTGTTCCAGATGATGATTTTTTTGGCGCTGCTGGAAAGCGGCACCGGGTGCGTCCACGCCTTCAACGAGCGGATCGCCGAAGCCTATGCCGGCCGCACCGGCGGCAGCCTGTCGAAGTCGGCGCGGCTCTGGATCACCGGCGTGCTGCTTCTGGGATCGATCTTCCTGGCGGCACGGTTTGGACTCGTGACCTTGATTGCGCGCGGTTATCGCGGCCTCGCATATACGTTTCTGGCCGTATTCGTGCTGCCCGTCATGACCCTCGGGGTGCGGCAACTGTACGCAGTTCGCAAGGCAATGCCGCCGCCCCAGGAAGCGCTATGAGCGATCGGCCGCGCGTTTCCTCGCGCGGCGTTTCCGCCCGCAAGGGCGGCAACCGGCGCCCCTGGGTGAGCCGTGCATAAAGCTTCAGATAATTCCGTGCCATGCGTTGCGCGGTGAAGCGGCGTTCGAACTCGCCCCGGATGCGGGTTCGGTCGAGCGTGCCGATGCGCCGCAGCGCCGCGACCGCCTGATCCTCATTGTGCACGATGAAGCCGGTCAACGCGTCTTCCAAGACTTCCGGAACCGAGCCGTTCTCGAACGCGATGACCGGCGTTCCGCAGGCCATCGCTTCGATCATGACCAGGCCGAAGGGCTCGCGCCACGCGATCGGGAAAACCAGCGCCGCGGCATTGCCGAGGAATTCCTGCTTCTCGGCCTCGCGGATCTCACCGATGAATTCGACGTCTGCGTCCTTCAGCAGCGGTTCGACCACGGTCTTGAAATATTCCTGATCGACACGGTCCACCTTGGCGGCGATCTTGAGCGGAATGCCGGCGCGCGCCGCGATGCGTATCGCAGCGTCGGGCGCCTTTTCCGGCGCGATGCGCCCGAGGAAAGCCAGGTAGCCGCCGCGCCCCTCCCCCTTTCTAAACGCATGCTCGGGCAGACCATGCAGCACGGTCGCGACGAAGTTCGCTTCCGGCAGGGGCACGCGCTGTGAATTGGAAATCGACACCACCGGGATGTCGCCATACAGGCGGTAAAGCGGCGCCAATTCCGGAAGATCGAGCCGGCCATGCAGCGTGGTGACCGATGGGGTGGCGAGGCGGCGCAGCAGCGGGAAGCCGAAGTAGTCGATATGGCAGTGAATCAGATCGAATTCGTGAGCGCGCCGCGCCACCGTCTCGAGCTGCATGAACAAGGGCGCGAACGGATCTTTCACATTGGGATCGAGGCGCAGCGCGCGGGGCCAGATGGGTTGCAGAGTCGCTCGCGTGGCGCTGTCGCCCGAGGCGAATAGTGTGACCTCGTGCCCGAGTTCGACCAGGGCATCGGTGAGGTAAGCCACCATTCGTTCCGTGCCGCCATACAATTTCGGCGGCACGGCTTCGGTGAGCGGTGCCACTTGAGCTATCTTCATCGTTTCCCCACGGGACATGTGATTAATCGTAGGGGCATGGTAGCGGCTTGGTTTGCTCGTGTCGGCTTCGACTTGGAACTGATTCTTGTCAGAGGACTCTTATTGACAAATGATAAGCGACCCCGCGATTTGCCGAGCTGCGGCCTGAAAAATTTACAATGGCAACTTGCCGGTTGTCTTCGCTCTCCCAACGCATGAATATAGCCTCGATGTCCGATCCGACGACCTCCTCTCACTCGGTCGACGAGGCGCCGGGACCGCAATTTGCGATCGCTGTCTCCGCGACGCTGCAGCAGCGGCGCACCCGCACCCTGAAGCACGGCGACACCTTTGCGGTGTTCGATCACCGCGGCGACGTCGGCGGCGAGCCGGGAAACCCCGAGGGCCTTTACCGTCGCGACACTCGCATGCTCTCGCAACTGCAGCTGCTTCTTCAGGAAGGGCGGCCGCTGCTGCTCTCCTCGACGACGCAGGACGACAACGCCGTGTTCACGGCGGATCTCAGCAACCCGGATCTGCTCGAGGACGGCAAGATCGCCCTGCGCCGCGAAAATGTTCACCTCAACCGCATGAAGTTCATCTGGAACGGCGCATGCTATGAGCGGCTGGTGGTGAGAAATTACAGCGATCGCCCCTTGAGCTTGCGGCTCACGTACCGTTTCGCGTCCGACTTCGCGGATCTTTTCGAGGTGCGCGGCGAGCACCGCGGCGCACGCGGCAAGGCGAGCGCCGCGCTCGAGAGCGAGCATGCCGTCGCGCTGCGCTACTGGGGCCTCGATCAAATCGAACGGATCACGGAGATCGAGTTCCATCCCGCGCCGCAGACGCTCACCACGGCGAGCGCGGCCTTCGAAATAGCGCTGCAGCCGCGGGCGACGCGCCGGATATTTTTGCGTATCGGTCTGACCGGCACGGCGCAGGGCGAATGGACCGGGCGCATCTTCTACCGGCGCTTGCGCGCCGCCCGTCATGCCCTGAAGGACTCGAGCGCACGCGCAGCAAGCGTCGACAGCTCGAATTCCGTATACAACGAAATCGTCAGGCGCTCGGTGTCGGACCTGTACATGCTCATCACCGACACGCCCCAGGGACCTTACCCCTACGCCGGGATTCCCTGGTTCAGCACGCCCTTCGGACGCGACGGCATCATCACGGCGCTGATGACACTGTGGCTCGATCCCAGCATCGCGCGCGGCGTGCTTGGATTTCTCGCCGCCACCCAGGCGACCGCGGTGGAGCCGGAACGGGACGCCGAGCCCGGAAAAATTCTGCACGAGATGCGCCATGGAGAAATGGCGAATCTGCGCGAGGTGCCGTTCGGCCGCTACTACGGCAGCATCGACGCGACGCCCTTGTTCCTGTTGCTGCTCGGCGAGTATTTCCGGCGTACCGGCGACCTTGAGACGGTGCGCTCGTTGTGGCCGAACGCTGAGGCGGCGCTCGCCTGGATCGATCGCTACGGCGACCGCGACGGCGACGGCTTCGTCGAATATCATCGCCAGACGAAGGAGGGCCTCGCGAATCAAGGGTGGAAGGATTCCTTCGACGCGATTTTCCACCAAGATGGGCGCCTGGCGGAAGGTCCGATCGCGCTCTGCGAAGTGCAGGCATATGTCTACGGCGCCAAGCGCCACGCCGCCGTGCTGGCCGAGGCGCTGGGGATGGCGCAGCGCGCCGGCGCTCTCGCCGCGCAGGCCGAGGCGTTGCGAGAGAAATTCGAATCGCAATTCTGGTGCGAAGATCTGTCCACGTACGCGCTCGCGCTGGATGGCGCAAAGCGGCCCTGCCGGGTGATCGCGTCGAATGCCGGCCAGGTCCTGTTCACCGGCATCGCCTCGGCCGAGCGTGCCCAACGCGTTGCGGTCACACTGCTATCGCCGGCGGTATTCGGCGGCTGGGGCATCCGCACCGTCGGCGCATCGGAATCCAGATACAACCCGATGTCCTATCACAACGGCTCGATCTGGCCGCACGACAACGGACTCATCGCTTTGGGGTTCGCCCGCTACGGACTGCAGAAATCCGCCGCGCGCGTGTTTGGCGCGCTCTTCGACGCCGCCGCCTACATGGATTTGCGCCGGTTACCCGAACTGTTTTGCGGCTTCCCCCGCCGCGAGCGCAATGCGCCGACGCAATACCCCGTGGCGTGCTCGCCGCAGGCGTGGGCGAGCGCTACCCCCCTGTGCCTGCTGCAGGCCTCGCTGGGTCTCGAGCTTCTCGACCGCACCGGCGAGATCAAATTTTATCGCCCGATGCTGCCGGATTTTCTCGACCACGTACGGCTGCGAAATTTGCGCCTGAGCACCGGGTCGGTCGACGTGCTGCTGCATCGCCAGGATGACAACGTCGGGGTCACGGTGACGCGCCGGGACGGCGATGTGGTGGTGGTCACGCGCTATTAGGCGGTCGACCAGCCGCCTTTGAATCAATGAGGCGCGGAGGCGCCAGCCGCCGCCAGGTCATAGTCCGCCGGCGGCTCGGCGTGCATCAAATTGCGCACCAGAAAATCCCACGAGCGGCGCAGGGCGTAGCGGCTCACCAGCAGCGCGCCGTGACCCGCGTTCGGCACGATGAGCAGCTCGAATTCCTTGTTGGCACGGATCAACGCATCGGCCAATTGCAGCGTTTGGCTCGGCAGGACATTGGAGTCCATGTCGCCGTGCAAGAGAAACAGCTTGCCCTTGATGGCGCCCGCCCGCAGCGGATTCGCGGCGTCGGTGTAATTGCTGCCCGACTCCGGACCGTTATAAGTCTCGCCCCACACGGCGATATAGGCGCGCTGGTCGTGATTGCCGGCATCCGCGACGCCGACTTTGAAGAAGTCGGGGAACATTTCCATCGCGTGCACCGTGGCGTAGCCGCCGCCCGACGTACCGTAGATTCCGACGCGCTCCAGATCCATGGACGGGTAGCGGCGCCCAAGTTCGCGCAATACCGCGACGTGATCATCGAGATGACCCGCCTGGGCCAAGCCCCCGTACGACTCATCGTGAAAGCGCTTCGAACGGCCGTGCGAGCCGCGTCCATCGGTCAACACCACGATGAACCCCAACTCCGCGTAGGCTTGCGCGCCCAGCCGGTCGAAGACGTTCGCCAGGAAATTCGGCTGCGCGCGATGCGACTGCGGGCCGGGATACGGTGAGTCGAGAACCGGATAACGTTTGTTCGGATCGAAATTCGACGGCCGCAGCACGTTGCCGTAGAGCATGGTCTTCCCGTCGGCGGCCAGCGCGCTGAAACGCTCCGGCGGGTGAAGGCCGGCCGCCATCAGCCGCGACACGTCGGCGCGTTCAATCTCGGCGACCATCCCGCCATCGGAGCGGCGCAGCACCGTAACGGGCGGCAGGTCGGTTCTGCTGTACGTGTCGATGAAGAAACGTCCCGACGGCGAGAAACCGTAGGAGTCTGCGGGGTTGCCCGCGGCGTCCGGGGTTTTGTTCGCGAACACGCCGGTTTCCTGCGCGGAACGCACGGCGTGATCGGCCGTCTCGGGGGTGAGCAGACGGACTCGGCCGTCTTTGAGATCGACCCGGTACACCTGTCGATAGTAGGGATCGACGCCCGGCTCGCGTTCATTCGCGGCGATGTAAATGAAACCATGCGCCGGATCCAGATGCACGACGTTGCGCACCGTCCATGGCCCTTCGGTGAGGCGCCGCTTGAGGCGGCCCGTGGCGCCGTCATACAGATACAGATGCCCAAAACCATCGCGCTCTGAAAACCACACGATATCGTGATTCGCGAGTTCATAAACCATGGGCAGTTCGCCCAGACTCGCCGATTCCACATACGTTTTGCCGGTTTCAGACCAGAGTTGCCGCAATGAACCGTTGCCGGCATCGATGACATTCAAGCTCATGCTCTTCGCATAGCGAGAACGGCCAATGAGATACGCATGCGCGCTGTCGGGCGACCACCATGCATCGCCCGCCTCGATCGCCGTCAAGAACAGGCATGGCGAGGCGGCTCCGACCGCCCGGCCGGTGCGATTCGCCACATCGAAGATCCACGCTTGCATCTGCGGTACCGCCGGGTCGTTGGGCATCGCATAGCGCCAATGATTCGAGATCGGCCGCACGCTGCCGTCGGTCGGGGTCGACTGCGTCAGCGTGATCTCGCGAACGTTGCGCTGATCGAGACGGTGGGTGAGCAAGTACTTCGAGTCAGGCGACCACAGTACGATCGGTTTTGGCGGCGGCCCCGGTGGCCCGGGCAGCGCATGACCATCCTTGACCGCGAGTGCGCGCGCGGCGGCGCCGCTGGCGATCACGCCGGCGGTGGATTCGACCGGCGCGGCATATTCGTCGTGCGGCGCGGCGTCGGTCGTGAGCGCGAAGCGTGTCTTGCCGTCGGCGGAACGGATCCAGAGATTTCCCTGTTCAACGAAGGCGAGCCAGCGTCCGTCCGGCGAAGCTACAGCGAAGGGATCCGTCGCGGGGGCCGGCTTCTCCGCACAGTCGGCGCTGCGCGTCGCGCACACCCAGTTCTTGCCGTTGGCGGAGAAGCTGATCCTGTCGGAGGAAATCTCCTCATAGTCTTTGAACGGCAAGCGCTGCGCCTCAACCGCGCTGCCGAGGACTTTGGAGAGACCAGCGGCCACGACGCTTTGATCAAAGGCGGCCGCTCGCTTGGCCGTCGCGGCCCATACCGCCACGAACTCGGCTTTGCCCTCGCCGAGTTCGCGACGATAGGTAAAGCGCTCCTGGGTGCCGCGGCGCCAGTGCGGCGTGAAGGAGGCATTGAGCACCAGCTTGTCTTGGTTGCTCGCCAGGTACTGCGCCGCGCGATCGTAGACTTCTACGCCAAGGGCAGGGTAGTCGGCCGCGGCCGCCTGAACCGGCATCGCTAAAACTCCGGCGCCGGCACCGACGCAGATGCCGACGCAAAAGCCGCAAATGCCGAAACCGCGCATCAATACTTCGAAGTAAATGAGGTCAAGTGATACACCCAAGCCATCCACAGCATCACCACCGCGGACACCGCGAGCACCGAGGTCCAAATCTTGCCGGGCCAGCGTCGCTTGCCGCTCCAAGCGATCGCGGCGGCCCAGATCAGGATGATGGCGCCGCCGAAGTAGCCCAGGATCGAGACCAAGTGCAGGAGAAACAGCAAAGGGTCCAAGCCGCTCCCGAGCATCGCGGTTCTCGAGCTCAGCAATATGAACAACCCCAACCAGGCAAGCGACACCACGGTCACCGCAACGGCCCCGACGCGCGAAAGCACCCGGCCGCGTTCATCGCGCCCGACCAGATCCAACTTGAGGTTGTTCCTCCGCCGCACGATGGCGGCAACCGGCCACAACAGCGTGGTCAGCAACAACGCCGTGAAGGCAAACTCCACGCTCGGTACCAGCCAGCCCGCTGAGCGCCACCAGGGACTGGGCTCGTACACGGTAAAGGGTGAAATTTCATCGATGCTGAAGCGCTGCACATGTCCGTCCACCACCTTCGCGGCCAAGCGCCAGCCGCTGCTGACATCGCGCCATACGAAAGGCGCGACCTCGCGGTAGTAACGCGGCGCGCCGTTCCGCCCCTTGAAGGCCGGGGCGGTCAGCAAGTTGTCCTTGCCGACGGTAAGTTTGAAGGGTCCGGCAAAGCTCAAGATGCTCATGAACGAGGTTTCGGGACGCCGCGAACTTTCATAGTAGCCCGCCATCAGCTTGGCGTGCGCTGCGGCCGTCTGCGCATCGACCTTGCGCATGTCCGGCGTACCGGGAAAGTAGCGGTCGAGAAAGTCGTCGAACAGCGCGCCGCGAATCGCGCCCGCGGCGCCTTCGCGGCCTTGACTGTTGACCGACACGAACAAACCCACGTGATCATCGACCAATAGATGCAGGTAGCTGTGCATGTAGACCGTGTCGCCGCCGTGGCTGATGATCCGATGACCGTTGTAGTTCTGCTCATAAAATCCGAGCATCATTCGATTCAGCGGCGGAATCATGTCGGTGGGCGTCTCATGCATCATTTTCAGCGTGTCCGCGCCGAGGATGCGCGCGCCGTGATACTCGCCTTCCAGATGCGCAATCATGAAATGCGCCATGTCGACGCCGCTGGCCGCGAGACTGCCGGCCGGCGCCGCCACCACGATCTCGTAGGGCTTCGGTGGTTGCGAACCGAGCGCGTAGCCTTTGGACATGTCGGCCTCGAAGGCCGCCGGAAGCGGCTGCCGGAACGTGGCGTGCGTCATCTCCAGCGGTTTGAACAAGTGCGCATCGATGTAGTCATCGAACGGCTGACCGGAAATGCGCTCGACGATGTAGCCGGCGAGCGCGGTGGCATAGTTGGAGTACGCCGGCGTGGATCCCGCCTTGAAGATGCGCACCGGCGTCTTTTGCTCGGCATACACCCTGAGCGGCACCAGCTGCTTCGGGTCGGAGACGATCAGGGCTTTGATCTGCTCCTCGAAACCCGGGGTGTGGGTCATGATGTCGCGCAGCGTGATCGGGCCGTCCGCGCGCGGCGGTATTTTGAAGTCCAGGTATTCATTGACGTCGTGGTCGAGATTCAGCTTGCCCTGTTCGACCAGCTGCATGACCGCCGTCCAGGTAAACAGCTTTGAAATCGAGCCGGGCCGAAACATGGTGCGGTCCGCATCGACGGGCTTGTGCTTCTCGACATCGGCCAAGCCATAACCCTTGGCGAAGATCACCTCGCCGTTCTTGACCACGGCCACCACGGCTCCTGCCACATCGCCGCGCTCGAGGGCGTAGGGCATGAAGCCGTCCAGCCAAGGCTCGAGATCGGCGCGTTCAAGGGAATGAGTCGCTGCGGCGGGAGGGCTCGGCGCAGGGGCCGGCTCTGGATTGGCCGCTGCGGCTGCAATCGCGAAGCTGAATAAGCCAAAAAATAGGCGAATCGAGAAGAGCGATGGATATGGACGAGTCATTGTTATCCCCTGGAAGCTACGCTGGCTAAGGTGGATGTTTACATTAAGAGAAATTTTCTACAATGAAAAACTTGACCCGCGCTGCCGGGGCCGCCGTCCGGCGCCGCACCAAGGAAAATTCTGATTTGTCGCTTCTACTTGGCGCCGGGCACTCCAAACTCGTGTGCCGCAGGCCCGTTAGGGGTATTGCCGGGCTTGCATTGTGTGGTGGAACCGCCACAAGCCAGTCACAAACGGCCCAATCCGCTGCCGGAATACCAAATATCAGCCCTGCTGAATCCAGGCAAAACTTGGCTTGATCAGAAACTAGTTGCCAATCAGGATAATAAAAAATATATTGCACCGACTATCTGGGCGATACGGCACATTGGTGTGCGGTTCTCGAGACTGCCCGTTACCGGTCCAACAAAAATGGGGAATGCAATGCCTATCCGACATTTCGTGGTCACGCTCGCGGGTGCGGGATTTCTCCTCTCCAGCGCAGCAGTTTGGGCGGCCGCGGCCGCAGACACCTCGCAAGGCGCGCTCGACGAAATCGTCGTAACAGCCAGCAAGCGCGACGAGAAATTGCACGACGTCGCGATGAGCATCACCGCGATCGGCGCCGATCAACTGACCCTGCGGCAGCAAACCGGATTTTTGGACTGGGCCGCGCAAGTGCCCGGCCTGTCATTGCAAACCAGCGATCCCGCCTTTCGCGGCTGATCATACGCGGAGAGAACGTCGGCAGCGTCGGCGCCATGGTCGCCACGACGGTGGACGATATTCCGTTCTTCATGTCCGGTGCGCAAGCCGACGGGGCATTCTTCAGCGCCAATATCGACACGTACGATCTGCAGCGCATCGAAGTGCTGCGCGGCCCGCAGGGCACCTTGTACGGTGCGGCGGCTGAAGGCGGCATCATCAAGTATGTGACCAATCTGCCCAATCTCAACAAGGTCGAAGGCGATGTCTCGCTGGGCGGCCAGACTGTCGACGGCGGTTCCACCGCGGGAAACATCAAGGGCATGATCAACTTGCCCTTCTGGGACAATAAGGCTGCGTTGCGCGTCAGCGCCGTCGAGTCGCAAATTCCGGGCTGGGTCGACAATCCCCAGCTGGCCCTGAGGAACATCAACGACGGCAGCAGCTACAGCTTGCGCGCCTCGTTGCTGGTCCAGCCGGTCTCCGATTTCACCGCGCGCGTCTCCATATTCGAGCAGCACTTGAGGACTACCGGCAACGCCTCCATTCAGGCGGTAGGTGCCGCGGCAACTCCGGCGACGCCGCCCTCCAACCAGTTTCAAACCATCGACAATCATTACGTCAATAACACCGGCCTGCCGTACGAAGAGGACAATTCTCTGAAGTACGGCGCATTGAATTTGGCGTACGACTTCCATTGGGCGACATTGACGTCAGCCACCAGTTACGGGAAATTCAACCTGCACTTCGCACAGGACGAGAGCAACGCAAATTTGGTGCCGGGCGTTACCTACGGCGATTTCATTTCGAGCATTTACGGCCAGCCGGCACTGATGCGAGGCGATCAAGTCGAGTACGTGCACAAGTTCAATGAAGAAATGCGGCTCACCTCGGACGCTGGCAACCAGTTGTTCGGCCACGGATTCGATTGGCAGATCGGCGGCTTTTTCACGCATGAGTCGACTACTCTGACCCAGCCATATCAGGCGCTGGATGCGACCGATCCTGCGACCGTTCTGACGCCGGCGCTCGGCGGCGCCATCATACCGGCCGACTACAAGGAACACTCCTTCTTTGCCGACATCACGTACCATTTCAACGCCGCATTCGACCTCGAACTCGGCGGCCGCAACACGGACGTAAAGCAGAGCTCGCAGGTGAATACTTTCTGCTGCATTCTATACGGACCCAGTGATACGAACTTTCCGACGATAGCATCGTCGCAGAGCAGCACGACCTGGTCGGTGGCGCCGCGTTGGCACATCAACGAGGACACACTCGCGTATGTACGCGTGGCAACGGGCTTTCGTCCCGGCGGCCCGAATTTCCCGACGCCCACGTTGCCGAACCCTCCCTCGTTCAAGTCGGATTCGACCAAGAATTACGAGATCGGACTGCGCACCGATCTGTTCGACAAGACCTTCTCCATCGACATGGCGGTGTTCTACATCGATTGGAAGGACATCCAAATCCTATATCTCGTGCAGACACCCACCGGCCCTGTCGGCATCAACGGCAATTCAGGCAGCGCGACCAGCAAGGGCGTCGAATGGAACTTCTCGTGGCGGCCGATTTCGGGGCTCACGCTCGCATTGCTGGGTTCATACACCGATGCATACCTGACCGCCGATGCGCCGAGTATCGGCGCCATCAACGGCTACAAACTTCCCTATGTACCGAACGTCAGCAACACGCTGAACGTCGACTACAAGTGGTCCGCATTCGGCGAGTGGGCAGCATATGTCGGCGGCTCGGAGACCTACACCGGAACCCGCTATACCGGCTTCTCCTCAGCCACTTACGTGATCGAACCGCATGTCAAGCTGCCGGTGTACAACACCGTCCAGGTGCATTTCGGCCTGGACAATGGTCACTATAACGCGGAGTTCTACGCCAATAACCTCGCGAACACGAAGGGCATTCAAGACTTCAGCAACAGCGGCGGCGCCAATCAAACCGGTCAGGTGTCATTGATTCAGCCGCGCACCTTCGGCATTGAGGTAGGGTACAAATTCTAGCGGCGGCAAGGCTACGGCGGATGATCATGCGTCGTTCGCCGGCTGTTGCGCTGGTCCTGCTCTTGGGCGTTGGCTGCGTCAACTTCGACGCAGCCCGCGCCGAGGATGCCGCCGGCGCAAACGCCGTCGATATCCACTGGGGAGTTCGCATCCCGCTGCGGGATGGCGTCGGGCTGAACGCGACCGTGTATCGGCCCAAGGGACAGGGCGCGCCGGTCCCCTGCATTTTCACGCTGACCCCGTATATCGGCGACAGCTATCACGATCGCGCCATGTACTTCGCGGGCCACGGCCTGCCCTTCCTGCTGGTGGATGTGCGCGGCCGCGGCAACTCGGAGGGCACATTCACGCCCTTCGCCCAGGAGATCGACGACGGCTACGATGTCGTGGAATGGCTGGCCAAACAGCCCTATTGCAACGGCAAAGTGTCGATGTGGGGCGGCTCCTATGCCGGCTTCGACCAGTGGGCCACCGCGAAGAATCGTCCGCCGCATTTGGCGACCATCGTTCCCGCGGCTGCGGCCTTCCCCGGCGTGGATTTCCCGGCGCGCAACAACATCTCCTATCAATATCTGCTGCAATGGCTGACCTACACCGCGGGGCACGCCTTGCAATCCAAGCTGTTCGCCGACGATCAGTTTTGGCCGGCGCTTTGGCGGGAGCGCTTCATCACGGGCCAGCCGTTTTCGAATCTCGAGCACGCGCTCGGCGGCGATCAACTTTCGTTGCGGGAGTGGCTGCGCCATCCGGCGGTCGACGATTATTTGGACCGGATGACGCCGACCGTCGAGCAGTTCAAGGCGTTGGATATTCCCATCCTGACCATCACCGGAAGCTACGATGACGATCAGCCCGGTGCGCTCGAGTACTACAAGGATTTCATGCGCGTGGCCTCGCCCGCGCAACGCGACAAGCAATTCTTGATCATCGGCCCCTGGGATCATCCCGCGACGCGCACGCCGCGCACCCCGATCGGCGGCATCGACTTCGGTCCGGCGAGTCTGGTTGATCTGCCAGAGCTGCATCTGGAGTGGTATCGCTGGACCATGGCCGGCGGCCCGAAACCTGGGTTTCTCAAGGATGCGGTCGCGTACTATGTCATGGGCGCGGAACAATGGCGCTACGCCGCCAGCCTCGAGAAAGTCACGGCTGAGTTGAGGCCGTTATTGCTCAATTCCGCCGGCAACGCCACGCAGATTTTGAGTTCGGGCGCGCTGCAAGCGCAGAATTCTCAGCGCCCCTTAGGTTCGCCCGATCACTTCGTCTACGATCCGCGCGATGTCTCGACCGCTGCGTTGGAGTCGCGCGTCGATCCCGGCGATCTCACCGATCAGCGCATGCTCTTTGCCCAGGAGGGCAAGGAGCTCGTCTATCATTCAGAGCCGTTCGAAAAAAATACCGAAGTGTCGGGTTTCTTTCGCTTGTCGGCCTGGATTGCGCTCGATCAGCCCGATACCGACCTGCAGGCGCAGGTCTACGAAATCACCGCCAACGGGCGCAGCATCCTATTGACCACCGACCGCATCCGCGCCCGCTATCGCGAGAGCTTGCGGGTGGCCAAGCTCATCGAGACGCGCAAGCCTTTGCTGTACGACTTCAGCCGCTTCACCTTTGTCTCCCGGCAATTGGCCGCGGGCAGCCGGCTGCGACTCGTGGTCGGACCCATCAATTCGATCTATACCCAGAAAAATTACAACTCCGGGAAAGCGGTGTCGGAAGAGACCCTGGCGGATGCGCGCCCGGTGACCGTGACGCTGCTGCATGACAAAACCCATCCCAGCACGCTGTACGTGCCGCTGGGACAACCGCCAAGGACCTCGCCATGAAATTGAACGCCATCATGCTGATCGCTGCGCTGGCGTTGGCGCAGAGCGCCGCCGGCGCCCCGACACCCGCCCCTGCAGCGGCGCCCGCCAATGCGCGCGCGCAGACCCCTGTCGTGCTCTTTGGCGCGAGTCAGTTCGATCTGCCCTCGAAAATCAGCGGCAGGACCTATCGAATCTTTGTGTACAAGCCGCTGCTACCGGCGCCGCCATCCGGCTATCCGGTGATCTTCGTGACCGATGGCAACGGCATGTTCCCGTTGGCCGCGGCGCAGATGGCGCTCATGGCGCTGGCGGGCAAGGCTGCGGTCGTGGTCGGCATAGGCTATCCCACCGATGACTTCATGCGGCCGATGACGCTGCGCTACAGGGACCTCACTCCGGTCACCGAGGACAAAACGCTGTTTCCGACGCAGCCGCCGCTCGCGGCCGCCGATCAGGGCGGCGGCTCGGAACTCTTCTACCGCTTCATCACCGAAGAGTTGCGGCCCGCCGTCTCCGCGTCGGTTCCGCTCGATGCGCACCATCAGACTTTGTACGGCCACTCCTTGGGCGGCCTATTCGTTCTCGGCGTTATGTTCAAACACCCGGAGGCTTTCGACAACTATGTCGCCAGCAGTCCGTCGATCTGGTGGGATAAAAGGTCGGTGCTCAAGGAGGAGGGCGCTTTTCTGGCCAAGGTAAAGAACGCACAGCACCCGGTCCGGGTGTTGATCTGCGTGGGCGCCAAGGAGCAGGACCCGTATGCTGTGGTGCCGCCCGGAGCCGGAAACATGTCCTTGAGCGAGGTCAACAAGAAAATCTCGGAAGCACGGATGGTCGCCAACGCGCGCGGACTGGCGCAACGACTCGCACAAGCCGGACCGAAGTCAGGACTCGTGGTGCGTTTTCAAGCGTTCGGCGCCGAAGACCACCTGAGCGTCGTGCCGGCCTCGATCAGCCGCGCGCTGGCCTTCGCAGTCGAACCTTAGCGGCTCTTGGCCTTCTTGGCCGCCTTCGCCGGGGCGCGCATCGGTTCGGGAGCGCGCAACGGCTGCGGCGAATTCGCGGGCGCAGCGACCTCGGTATCGCCGTGCAATGACATCAAGGAATGGATCAGCCCCTCGTCAGGGCTGGAACACACGCCGAGCACGACTGCTTCGTCGCATCCTTCCGCCGTCACGTAGGCATGGCCCATGTTGCTGTCCAGATAAATCGACTCGCCGCCATTTAGCACCACGGGATCGTAAAACTCGGTGAGCACCTTGATCGCGCCCTTGAGCACGTAGATGTATTCCTCGCCCGAGTGGCGCACCAAATCGCCGAACTCTTCGGCGCTCTTGGCGCGGATGCGCGTCAGGATCGGGATCATGCGCTTGCGGCGCAGTTCCGGGCACAGGTAGTAATAATCGTAGTTCTTCGTGTTCACCCGCACCGCATCGTCGGTGAGGCCGATACTGCGGCGCGCCGTCACCGCCGGTTCAGCTTCGGTCGGATCGGCGAATAACTCCGACACGCGTATTTCCAGCCGCTGACTCAATTGCACCAGCTTGTCGTAGCTCAAGGTGAGCCGGTCGTGCTCCACCTTCGAGAGCGTGGAGACCGGAATGCTGGTGCGCTGACTCATCTGGCTCAAGGTCCAGCCATTGCGCGCACGCAAAGCGCGCAGCAAGCTTCCTAGCGTGGGGTGACGCGTGTTCATATCCATAAGCCGCCTTGAATGTCGCTTCCGTTGGCCGCTCGCAGCATACCTACGGCATACGACAGGTCAACCGCCTCGCAGCCTCCCTGAACCACCTATTTTAAAGCCCGGATAAATAGACCTGTATAGAGAATTTAATTGACAATTGTCTATACAGGATTATTCTGGCTTAGTTGCGACATGATATCAGGATAAGCAAACGATGTCCGACTCTGCCCCTCGCTTGACCCGCCGCCGCACCCTGCAAGCCATGGCCGGTGCATTTGCCGCCCTGGCGCTGTCCGACATCGATGCGGCGCGCGGTGCTGCCCAGGATCCCAAGAACAAGTATTCGTCCAAGGTGTTGGATCTGGTGCAGCGTTCGCTCGTGATCGACATGCTCGCGCCGCTCAAGCTGGATTTTCGTCCGGAGGCGTATGCGCTGCCGCTGACCGAAGCGGAAGCGGCCATGTTCCGCACCTGCGGCATCACCGGATTTCACAATTCCGTCGGGGTCGGCGGCGCAACCGCTTACGATGATGCCCTGGAATTCATCGCCGCGTGGAGCGGCTTCGTCGGGCGCAACACCCAGGTCTTCACCCTGGTGGGCAAAGCCGACGACTTGGATGCTGCAAAGGCCCGGCAAAAGATCGCCGTCATCATGGGATTGCAAAACGCCGACGAGTTTCGCGACCCAAAGGACGTCAAAGCGTTTTACGAATTAGGGCTGCGCTGCGCGCAGCTCACTTACAATTCGCAGAATCTGCTCGGCAGCGGTTCCACGGAGCGGGTCGACGGCGGCATCAGCGACTACGGCGAGCAAATCATCAAGGCCATGAACGAGGTGGGCATGCTGGTCGACGTGTCGCACAGCGGCGATAAGACCACGTTGGACGCCATCGAGCTGTCTCCAAAGCCGATCGCATTTACGCATTCGAATTGCCGTGCGTTGAACAACCATCCGCGTCTCAAAACCGATGAAGCGATCCGCAAGCTGGCGGCCAAGGGCGGCGTCATGGGCATCACCGGCGTGCGCATGTTCGTCAAGGCCACGGAGCCGACGACGGTCGAGGACATCGTCGATCACATCGATCACGTGGTCAAGCTCGTCGGGATCGAGCACGTCGGCATCGGGTCGGACTCGGACCTCATGGGATACGATCACATGCCCCCCGACCAGTACAAGCAGCTGAAGGCCGGTTACAAGGCTTCGTATGCATTTCGGGACAAAATCGACACCGACGGCTTTGATCATCCGCGCAAGGTTTACGACCTCACCGCGGCTTTGATCCGCCGCGGTTACAGCGATTCGAATATTCAGGCGATCCTCGGCGGCAATTTCCGCCGCCTGCTGGGTATTACCTGGACATAAGTCTACGAAGTTCTAAAGGTTGGGGAATGAACACGAAACTTGAATTGCACGCTCCGGAGGCCCGAATGGCGCAGGTGCTGGATTTGCCTCACCCGTATCTGCTTTTTCTCGGGGACACCACGGAGAAGGGCTACGCCAAAACGGCGTTCGGGCTGCGCGACTGGGCGCCCGATCGCTGCGTCGGCGAGTGGTCGTGCGCCGGCGCAACCGTCAGCACGGGTCTGCCGCGCTTGACGCCGAAAGAGGCGCGCGCCCGCGGCGCGCGGGCTCTGGTCATCGGCGTCGCCAATACCGGCGGCGTGATCGGCGACAGCTGGATCCCCTCGCTTCTCGAGGCGCTCGACTCCGGCCTCGATCTGATCAGCGGCATGCACGCCAAGCTCGGCAATGTGCCGCAGCTGAAGGCGGCGGCTGAGCGCCACGGTCGCCGGCTGATCGATGTGCGTACGCCACCGAAAAACATCCCGATCGCAACCGGTGCCAAGCGCAGCGGCAAACGCCTGCTCACCGTCGGCACCGACTGTGCGGTGGGCAAGAAATACACCGCTCTCGCATTGGCGCGGGCGTTCACGGCGCGCGGACTGGACGCCGACTTTCGCGCCACCGGCCAGACCGGAATCTTGATCGCGGGCGGCGGCATGCCGATGGACGCGGTGGTCGCCGATTTCGAGGCCGGCGCCGCGGAGATTTTGAGTCCTGCGGCTGCCGCCGAGCATTGGGACGTGATCGAAGGGCAGGGTTCATTGTTTCACCCGGCCTACGCCGGGGTCTCGCTCGGCCTGCTGCACGGCAGCCAACCGGATGTGATCGTGGTGTGCCACGACATCGATCGCAAGGAGATGCTGGGTCACCCCGGATACTTCTTGCCCGACATCTTCGACACCATTGATCTGAACCTGCGGCTCGGCCGCCGCACCAACGCGGCGATCCGCTGCGCAGGCGTCAGCTTGAACACCTCCAAGCTGAATGCGAACGATGCGGCGCGATTGCTCGACGCGGAAAGCGCGCGGCTTGGCGTGCCGGTCGCGGACCCCATGCGGGCCGGCACCGCTTTGGACAAGCTCGTCGACAAATGTCTCGCCTGATTCGGTAGACCACCGCGACGCGGGTCGCAAGAAGAAAATCCATGCGCATATTCTCATTCATGGCCGCCGTGCTTCTCACCATGGGAACGTTGACCGCCACCGCCCAGAAAAGCACGGCGCCGCCCGCCTCGGTGGCCGCGACATCCCCGCCTGCGGCCCCTGCCGCCGCATCCGCATCCGCGGCCGTGCCGCTGACCGCGGATGACCTCAATGCCTGGCTGGACGGATACATGCCGTATGCGCTGCATACCGGCGATATCGCCGGCGCCGTGGTCGCGGTGGTCAAGGATGGGGAAATCGTCACGGAGCGGGGCTTCGGCTACGCTGACGTTGCAAAACGCGCTCCGGTGGATCCGAAACTGACGTTGTTCAGGCCGGGATCGGTATCGAAACTCTTTACCTGGACCGCGGTGATGCAGCAGGTGGAGAACGGCAAGATCGATCTCGATGCCGATGTGAATCAATATCTGGATTTCAAAATTCCAGCGCGCGACGGTAAGCCGGTCACCATGCGGGAATTGATGCAGCATGTCGCCGGCTTCGAAGAGCAAGCCAAGGGCATCATGTCGGCCGACCCCAAATCGCCGGGGTTCGAAACGCTGCTCAAACAATGGGTTCCGGAGCGGGTTTTCGCGCCCGACACGACGCCCGCGTATTCCAACTACGGTGCATCCCTCGCCGGTTACATCGTGCAGCGGGTGTCGGGCGAGTCGTTCGACGACTACATCGACAAGCACATATTCGCACCGCTCGACATGCAGCATTCGACCTTCCGCCAGCCGCTGCCGGTCAATCTGCAGCCGCTGATGTCCAAGGGGTACACGGTGGCTTCCGAACCACCGAAGCCGTTCGAGATCATCGGGCCGGCGCCGGCCGGAGCGCTGTCCTCGCCCGGCGAGGACATGGCGCACTTCATGATTGCGCACCTGCAAAACGGCGAGTATCACGGCAATCGCATCCTGAAAGCCGAAACCGCGGAGATGATGCACAACAGCCCGCTGACCCTCCTGCCGCCGCTCAATCGCATGGAGCTGGGCTTTTTTGAAACCAACATCAATGGCCGCGAGGTGATCGCGCACCTGGGCGACACGCAGAACTTTCATACCTCGCTGCATTTGTTCCTGAAGGAAGGCGTCGGTTTCTACGTCTCCTTCAACAGTTTGGGGAAAGAGGGTGCGGCCGGTGGCCTGCGCACCGCCTTGTTCGACGACTTTGCGGACCGCTATTTCCCGGCGGCGCAAAGCGCCACGGCGACGCCGATCGATGCGAAAACCTCCGCGGAACATGCCGCCATGCTCGCGGGCCATTGGATCAATTCGCGCGGTTCACAATCGAACTTCCTGGCAGCGGTCGGCGTGTTCGGCCAAACCAAAGTCGGCGTCGATGCCAAGGGCGAGCTGTCGGTGCCGATCAACGGACTCAACGGCAAGCCGCGGCACTGGATCGAGACGGCGCCCTTCGTGTGGCGCGATCGGGACAATCATGAGCGTTTGGCGGCCAAGGTGGTCGACGGCAAAGTGGTGCGCTTCAGCATCGACGATATCGCACCGTTCATGGTGTTCTACCGCGCGCCGTGGTATGCGGATGCGGCGTGGCTGCTGCCCGGAATCTATTGCGCGCTGGCTGCATTGCTTTTGACGGCGGTGTTTTGGCCCGTCACGGCCATCGTGCGCCGCCGCTTTGGCGCGAGGTTGGCTCTCGGTCCCGATGCGCTGCGCGCCTACCGGCTGAGCAAGGTCGGCTCGATCCTGCTGCTGGCTGGGCTCGGGCTGTGGGGCCTCACGATCATCCGGATGTTCAGCGACTTCAACAACCTCAGCGACAAATACAACGGCAACATCCGATTCACCGAAATTTTCGGCATGACGGCGTTCTTGCTGGGATCCGCCTTCATTGTTTGGAACTTGCTGACGGTGTGGAAGGGAACTCGCCGCTGGCCCGCCAGAACGTGGAGCATCGTGCTCACGCTGTCCGCGTTCATCGTGCTGTGGATGGCGTTCACGTGCAACCTGTTCAGCTTCGGAATCTATTTCTGATGCCGGCGTTGAAGTTGCAGGTCGAGGTGGAGAAGCTGCGGCTGTCGGCGCCGTTTCGCATCTCGGGGTTTGTCTTTGAGGACGTGGAAGTCGTGGTTGTGACGCTCGACGATGGCGAGCATCGCGGCCGCGGCGAAGCTTCCGGCGTTTACTACCTGGGCGACACCGCGAAGACCATGGTCACCGAGATCGAAGCGGTGCGCGGCGCAATTGAGAACAATATCGATCGGACGGCGCTGCAACAGTTGCTGCCGGCCGGCGGCGCGCGCAACGCACTCGATTGCGCCATGTGGGAATTGGATGCCCAGCGACTGGGGGTCGCGGTTTGGGAACTTGCCGGCATCGATGCGCCGAAGCCGCTGGTCACGACCTTTACACTGGGCGCCGACGATCCCGGCAAGATGGCGGCCGCTGCGCGTAAATTTGCCCAGGCTCGAGCGCTCAAGCTGAAATTGACCGGCGATCTGAAAGACGACATCGAGCGGGTCCGCGCGGTGCGCGCAGCGCGCCCCGAGGTGTGGATGGGGGTCGACGCCAATCAAGGGTACGCGATCGACTCGCTCGGGTCGCTGATGGGCGTGCTCGAATCGGCCAAGGTCTCCTTGCTGGAGCAACCCTTAAAGCGCGGCCGAGAGGCCGATCTCGAGGGATTCAAATCGAATATTCCGATCGCCGCGGACGAAAGCGTGCTGAAGTTGGCCGACGTTGCCGGGCTGGTCGGACGCTTCAATATCGTCAACATCAAGCTGGACAAGTGCGGCGGATTGACGGAAGGGCTGGCGATGGCGCACGAAGCGCGGCGCCTGGGGTTGGGCGTGATGGTCGGCAACATGGTCGGCACCAGTCTTGCGATGGCGCCGGCGTTCGTACTCGGCCAACTGTGCGACGTCGTCGATCTGGATGGTCCGATTTTTCTCGCCAAGGACCGTACGCCGAGCATGACGTACACCAATGGCCTTGCCTGGATCAGCGAGCAAGTGTGGGGCGGCACACACGCCTAAGGCGATGAGCGCGAACCGGCAGACTTGGTTCGGTCAGCCGCGCGGCCTCACGATCCTGTTTTTGACCGAGATGTGGGAGATATTCTCCTACTACGGCATGCGCGCATTGCTGGTCTACTACATGACCAAGCAGCTGCTGATCGGCCAGGAAAGGGCGTCGCTCATCTACGGCAGCTATACGGCGATTGCGTATTTCACGCCGATTTTCGGCGGTTTCATCGCGGATCGATGGCTGGGCAAGCGGCGCGCCGTGATCATCGGCGGCAGCATCATGGCAGCCGGCCACTTCATGATGACCTTCGTGCCGCTGTTCTATTTCGCGCTCGCGACGATCGCGCTCGGCAACGGCTTGTTCCTGCCGAGCTTGCCCAGTCAGATCGATACGCTTTATCGGGCGGACGATCCGCGCCGCGGCTGGGCCTACAACGTCTACTATGTCGGCATCAATCTCGGCGGATTCCTGGCGCCGCTGATCTGCGGCGCGCTGGGCGAATTCTACGGCTGGCATTGGGGCTTCGGCGCCGCGGGGGTTGGGATGCTTCTGGGTCTCCTCATTTACGTTCTCGGCGGCAAATATCTGCCGGATCCGGTTCGCAATGTGAAGCAATCCCTCGCGGCAACCGCGGCCAAGTCATCGGCAGGCCGTTATCGTTCGACTTTTATTCTGCTGTTTGCCGTCGGACTCGCCGTCACGGTGTTTCGCGGCGCGTATGAACAGCTCGGCAACACTCTGCCGCTGTGGATCGATGTCGGGGTCGATCGGACATTCGGGCCCTGGAGCGTTCCGATGACCTGGTTCCCGAGCTTGGATCCGCTCCTGGTGATCATCATGACGCCGCTGCTGCTGGCGCATTGGCGGCGGCGCACGCAAGCCGGATCGCCCGGCTCCGCAATGAGGAAAATGGCGCTCGGCGCCCTGATCGTTGCCGCGGCGTATTTGTTGCTCGCGACCGTGGCGGTTGCAGCCGGCACAGACCGCGCCAGCTGGTTGTGGCCGGTGGCGTTCTTCACGGTGTTCACTTTGGGCGAACTCTACATTCTGCCCACGGGCCTCGGCCTGTTTGCGCGCTTGGCGCCGATCGGCTACGGCGCGACCACCGTGGCCGCGTGGTTCTTCGTGATCTGCACAGGCTCGCTGTTGGGGGGCGTCGTCGGCACGTTGTGGGACCGCACCAGTCACGCCGGTTTCTTCGCCATTTTGGCCGTCATCTGCGCGATCGCCGCCGCCATCCTCTTGGCACTCGATCCCTCGATTCGGCGCATCGAGGCGGCGCGCGCCGCCGAAATTGCATTGAACGCCATCCAACCGGAGCCAGCATGAAAATTCTCGCACTCGCGTCACTGACGTTCCTCGGCATCTCGGCGGCCTCTGCGGCGCCGCCGTCCCGCTTCGAAGAGCGCGTCGAAAGCTTGCGCAAGCAGATCGGCGTTCCCGGCATGGCCATCGCCATTGTCGAGAACGACAAAGTGACGCTTGCCCGAGGCTTTGGCGTCAAGCGCCTCGGATCGCCGGAGCCGGTCGACGCAGACACGATTTTCCCGACGGGTTCCACCGGCAAGGCTTTCACCGTGGCGGCGCTCGGCATTCTGGTCGATCAGGGAAAAATCGGCTGGGACGACAAGGTGATCGATCATTTGCCGGGCTTTCAGATGTACGACCCGTGGGTGACTCGCGAGATGACGATTCGAGATCTGCTCGTGCACCGCAGCGGTCTTGGGCTCGGCGCCGGCGACCTGCTGTTCGTGCCCCGCACGAACTTGAGCCGCGCCGAATCGGTGCGGCGGCTGCAATACATCAAACCCGCGACCAGTTTCCGCAGCGGTTATGCCTACGACAACATTTTGTACATGGTCGCCGGCCAATTGATCGAGGATGTCAGCGGCGAAACCTGGGAGAAATTCACCGCCGAGCACGTGCTCAAACCGGCAGGGATGCTGCATTCGACCACCGACAACGAAGGCCACTTCGCGAGTCCCGACCGCGCGCAACCGCATGCGCGCATGAACGGCGGCCTGCGCGGCGTCGGCGATCAATCGGTGCTCAATGAACGCGACAATCTGGGCAGCAACGCATCCCCGGCCGGCGGTTTGGCCGTCAGCGCCAACGACATGGCGCGCTGGCTGATGATCCAGCTCGATGGCGGTGCGCTGCCGGGTAATGGCGGCAGGCTGTTCAGCGAGGCGGCGCACGATCAAATGTGGACTCCCGTGGTGCTGCAGCCGGTGGGGCCGCGGTCGGGCGTGCTGGCGCCCACCCAACCCATGTTCAACACCTATGCGCTTGGCTGGGATGTCCGAGACTATCGCGGCGCCAAGATCGTCTGGCATGGCGGCGCGGTTTTCGGCTTTCTGACCGCGGTGGTGCTGATTCCGGAAAAACACGTGGGGTTTTCCATTGAAATCAACAGCGAGGATGGCGCCATCATCATCGGTCTGATGTATGAGCTGCTCGATCACTACCTGGGACTGCCCAAGGATACCTGGCCGGAAAAGATCGTCGCGCAGAGACAGCAGCGCGTGCAGGAGGCGCTCAAGGCGTATCGCTCGGCCGCGGCAAAGCCCGCCAGGGTGGGTCCATCGCTGCCGCTCGATCGCTACGTCGGCACCTATGGCGATCCTTGGTACGGCAACATCGAAATCGGCGAGGCCAATGGCGCGCTCACGATCGATTTCAAATCGACGCCGCGCATGGGCGGCGCGCTCGAGCATTGGCAATACGACAGCTTCGTAACGCGCTTCGATGACAAGACCATCGAGCCGGCGTACGTCACGTTCGGTCTGAATGCCGACGGCAAGGTCGAGCGCATCACCATGAAAGCGGTTTCGCCGCTCGCGGATTTCAGTTACGACTATCAGGACCTTTCATTCACGCCGCTGGCGCAGAAGTCAAAGTGAGAGAACGACCATGAATATCCGCAACATCCTTGCATCGGCCGCATGCGCCGCAATCTTCCACGCGCCTCTCGCCGGCGCCGCCGCGGCGGCAGCGCCGGCCTCTGCTGAGGCGGCTGAACCGAGTGTTCATTCGCTCGACCGTGCCGACCTCGAAACGTGGCTCGACGGCATGGTGCCGTATGCCTTGAAGGCGGGCGACATGGCCGGCGCGGTGGTCGTGGTGGTCAAGGACGGAAGCGTGCTGCTCGAGAAAGGCTATGGGTTTGCCGACGTGAGCAAGAAACTTCGCATGGACCCCGAGCGCACCATGGTTCGAATCGGGTCCACTTCCAAACTCTTCACCTGGACCGCGGTCATGCAGCTGGTCGAGCAGGGCAAACTCGATCTCGACCACGATATCAACGACTACCTGGACTTCAAGATTCCCGAAGACTTCGGCAAGCCCGTGACCTTACGCGACCTGATGAATCACCGCGGCGGCTTCGAGGAAGGGCTGAAGGATATTTTATGGACCAATCCGCACGGCGTGCCCTCCACCGAGGCTTACTTGAAGGATCACAAGCGCCCCATGCTGTTCCCGCCGGGCGAAGTTCCCGCCTACTCAAACTATGGCGCGGCCTTGGCCGGCTATATTGTTGAACGGGTATCCAAGGAACCGTACGAGCGCTACATCGAACGCCACATTCTCATGCCGCTCGGCATGGCCAATACCACCTTTGATCAGCCGCTGCCCGAGCGATTCGCGGCGTCGGTATCGAAAGGCTATCGGACGGCATCGGCACCGCCCGGCCCCTACGAATTGATTGTGACCCGCCCCGCGGGCAGCGCCACCACCACTCTGGCGGACATGTCGCGCTTCATGCTTGCGCACCTACAGGACGGTCATGTCGGCGACGCGCAAATTTTGCAGCCCGACACTGCCAAGCGCATGCACAGTCCATCGGAACAGGCGCCACCGGGATTTGCCACCATGGCGCATGGCTTCTTCCGCGAGGTCCATAATGGCCGCACACTGATCGGTCACGGTGGCGACACGATTTATTTCCACAACGAGTTTGAATTGTTGCCGGAGGAAGGCGTCGGCATCGATTTCACTTTCAACAGCCGCGGACGGGAAAATGCCGTGTATCTTGCCCGCGACGCGCTGTTCGACGGCTTCATGGATCGATACTTCCCGAACCCGGCCGCGCAGGTGGATCCCCCGGCATTGTCAAGCGCAGTTGCCGACGCACAACTCATCGCCGGACGCTACGAGAGCTCGCGCCGAATCCAGCACGGATTTTTGAGTCTTTTCTATGTCCTGCAGCAGTCTGTGATTGCCGCGAACCCGGACGGGACCATCTCGGTACCCGGCGAGGTCAACCCCGAACCTTCCATCTATCGCGAAATCGGACCCCAGCTTTGGCGGCGAGCCGGCGGCAGTCAGCAACTCATGCTGCAGACCGTGAGCGGGGTGAAGACGGTCGTCGACAGCACCGATCCCACATCGGTGCTGCAGGCCGTTCCGCTGAAGCGTTCGTCGGCTTTGAATCTGACCGTGCTGCTCGCCGCTTGCATGATTCTGATTTGGACTTTGTTGGCGTGGCTGCTCTCTCCGTGGCTCAAGCCCCCGAAAAACATCGCCGATGATCTGCAGCCGCAGGTGCGGCGGCTGCGGCTGATGCTGCGCGCGGCGGCGGCATTCGACGTGCTGTACCTAGTTTGTTGGTTCATGGTTTTGCGGCCGACTCTGAACTTGGAGCTCGAGTATTACAACAGCGGTCTCGACCCCATTGTGGGCGCATTGGAGGCCGCGGGAGTGCTGGCAGTGGCCGCTGCGGTAATGGGGATCTGGAGCGCCTGGCGCCTCACCAGACTCAATGTTCCGCGCAAATTGCCGTTCTGGGGATTTGTTACCGCCGCGGGATTGCTGGGCGTGGTCTGGATCGCCTTTATCGGCGGCCTGCTGCGGTTCAGCTTGAACTACTGACCGCTTGAGTCGGACACTTGCATTCGGCGCCGTCCTGGCGGCGCTGCTGACATTCGCAGCGCCGGCCGGCGTGGCGGGCGATATCGCCGCGCAAGCGCCCGAGGTGATGCACGAGCTCACCGCGGCGGATGCCGATGCATGGTTGGACGGCTATCTGCCGATTGCACTGGCGCAAGCCGATATTGCCGGTGCGGTGGTCATCATCGTCAAGGACGGGCAGGTCTTGACGCAGCGGGGTTTCGGCTACGCGGATATTGCCGCGCGCCGGCGCGTCGATCCTCAGACGACGCTGTTTCGGCCGGGATCGATTTCCAAGCTGTTCACCTGGACGGCCGTCATGCAGCTGGTCGAGCAGGGCAAGTTGGAGCTGGACGCCGACGTGAACCGCTACCTTGATTTCACAATCCCACCGTTCGAGGGCAAGCCCGTCACGATGCGAAACATCATGACGCACACGCCAGGATTCGAAGCGGCGCTCAAGCACCTGATCGTCTTCCAAGGCTCGGGTCCGGTTCCACCGCTGGGCGATGCAGTGAAGGAGCGGTTGCCGAAGCGGGTATTCGCCCCGGGCACCACCGGCGCTTATTCCAATTACGCGGTCGGACTTGCCGGCTACATCGTCCAGCGAGTCTCCGGCATGCCGTTCGAAGACTATATCGAGCGCAAGGTGTTTGCGCCCTTGGGCATGACGCAGGCAACTTTCCGCCAGCCGCTGCCCGCGGCGCTGGCGCCTTTCATGGCGAAAGGTTATCGCCTGGCTTCTCTCGAGCCCGAGCCTTATGAATTCGTCACGCTGCCGCCCGCCGGCTCGCTGGCCGTGTCGGCGGCGGACATGGCGAAATTCATGATTGCGCATCTCGATCAGGGTGCCGGATTGATGCAGCCGGCGACCGCGCGAATGATGCACGAACCCGCGCATGTCGCCGTGCCAGGCGTCGACCGCATGGCGCTCGGCTTCATTGAACAGCGCATCAACGGTCTCGCCGCGATCGGGCATGGCGGTGATGCCATCAATTTTCACAGCGATCTGTGGCTACTGCCGGCGCAACATGTCGGTTTGTTCATGTCGATGAATAGCGCCGGCATTGGAAATGCCACGCATGTAATTCGACTGGCGCTGTTTCAACAGTTCGGGAAGCGCTATTTTGCCCAGGCGCGGGCCGCTGCGCGGACTGAACTGAGCACCGCCAAAGAACACGCCAGGATGCTCGCAGGCAGCTACATCGCCAGCAACGGGAGCTTCTCGAATTTCGTCGATTTCGCAAACTTCGTCGGCCAGACCAACATCGGCCTCGATCGAGACGGACGTCCCTTCATTCCGGGTCTGCCCGACTTTGCCGGCGCTGCGCGGCAGTGGATCGAGGTGGCGCCGTTTCACTGGCAGGATGCGCACGGGCCGGAGCGGCTCGCCGCGCAGGTCGAAGACGGCCGCGTGATGCGCTGGGGGGTCGACGACGATGCGCCGACCAATGTATTCAACCGTGCCCCCTGGTATCGCGATGCGGCCTGGCTGCAGCCGCTATCCGCGGCCTCCCTCATTGTCCTCCTGTTCACGGCATTATCTTGGCCGGTTGCGGCGCTCGCGCGGCGCCGCCATGGCGCGCTCAATCCGCTCACCGGCGCGGATCTCATCGGCTATCGATTGATCCGGGCGTTTGCCTGGCTGACACTCATCGTGTTGGGCGGCTGGATGTCGCTGCTCGGGCTGCGCACCATCGTCCTGGGCAACATCGATGGGCGGATATGGCTGCTGCAGATCGCCGGCGCCCTCGGCGGCTTTGGGCTGGCGGCGGTGGCCGTCTGGAATCTCTGGCGAGCCATAGCCCATCCACTCGGCCGCCTCGCCGCCATGTACCGCGCAGTTCAAGTGCTCGCGGCGCTGACGGTGCTGTATGTCATGATGACATTTCACCTCATCGGTTTCGGCGCGAAGTTCTAGCGCTGATTCAGTTAAATCGCCAGCAACCGCTCGAAAAATGAGCGGTAGCGGCGCAACGCCAGCCGCAGATTCTCGGTTGACGACTGGTCGGCTTCTTTGAGCTCGTTTTCAAGATCCGAGCGTTGGCTGGAAAAAGTTTCCGCCAGACTCTCGATCACTTGGGCGACCAGTTCGTCTCCGGCGTGTACGGCTTCCCGGGGATTGTCGACGAAGCTTCGTTGCACCAAATCCCAGCGAGAGCGGAAATCCGCTGCCGCCGCTTCGGTAAACAGCGGTGCGAGTTGCGCATCTTCCTTGCTCACCGTGGTCATGCGCACGGCATCGGTATTGATGGGCTCGGGCAGCCGCCGATCGCCCTGGCTCACTCCCTGAGCCGCCGCTGCCTCGCGGGATGCGGAGGGCCGCCGAGTTTCGGAGGCCCGGGTTTCGGAGGCCGCGGAGGCGTCGCGCGGTTCGCCGTTCATTTGCGGGCTCATGAGTGCACCGGAACGCGGCGAGCGGCGAGGGGTGTGGCGACCTTGTCCGGCGCGACTCCCAGCAACTCATCGAATAGTGCGCGGTAGTAGAGAACGGCTTTCCGCAGTTCCTCGGTGTCCGCCTCGCCCCGTGCATCGCGCGCCGCAATCGTTTGCGCCGCTCGATAGGTCGACACCACGGTCGGATGGTCCACGGATATGTCCGCCGCCATACGCTCGAAATCGCCCATCGGGTAACCGCGCTTGGCCATCAGGTCTCGCACCAGGTTGTCGGCCTCGGCGACCACGCCTTTGGGGCTGTCGATGAAGCGGCCTTGAAGGGTATTCCAGGCGCTGGAGAATCTGAATGCATCCGCGGGCGTCAACGGCACGATGTCCAATTTTGCGACGCGCTTCTCCCGTTCCATCAGTTCCGCTTCCGCTTTCCCTTGGCTGCGGAACTCGGTTACGGTCAGGTCGTATTCCGGTCCGAAGCGTCGCTTGAGGCGCAGCGACCGTTGTCGCTGGATGATCAGCCATGCGACGACCGCGGCCACGATGGCAATCAAGAGAATCGCGAAAATGACCGTATTGGTCGGCGCCGTAGTCATAGATGGCTCCTCTCACTTTTCCGGGGCAGCGATAGGCTGGGGAGCAAGCGTGCTGCAAATCGCCGGCTACGTAAGCCAGCGGGAAACGGCGGAACTCGTAGGAATCCGCCGGACCCACAACTCTCAGAATGCCGTACACCCACAGCGCTATAATCAACGGCGCGGGCGGTGCTTGACTTGGATTAGTCCACCCGTGGAACGAGGAGCCTTGGATGGTCGATGGGGATGTAGAAGCTGCGCTCGTGCTCGATGCTCGAAGAATCAAGGGCCGTTTGGCAGCCGCGCTGCTTTGCATCAGCGCCGCGCTGGGTTTTGGGCTGCATGCGGCCTGCGCGGAAGTGATGATCCCCGTTACGCCCGCCGGCCGGGTCTTGGGCGCCTGGCTCGAGGCTTCCAACAGCGCGGATGCGGCCCGCCTCGAGACGTACTACCAAAAATATGATCCGCAGAAGCATCTGGGCGACAGCATGGATTTCCGCACTCGCGACGGGGGACTGGAACTCGTTTCAATAGAGAAGAGTGCGCCGCTGCGCATCGTGTTTCTTTTGAAGCAGCGAAACAGCGGGATGCGGGCGCTCGCAAGGCTGCAGGTGAGCGACTCGGACCCGCCGCGCGTGACCGGCGCTGAAATCAACGCGATTGCTCCCGGTGCCGAGGTGCTCGGATATGACATCGATGCGGCGACTCGTGCCCGGGTCATCGACGGTGCCAGCGCAAAGCTCGACGAGTTCTATGTGTTTCCCGACCTTGCCAAAAAGATGGGCGTCGCCGTGCGGGCTCGCGCCAAGCGCGGCGAATACGATTCTATCGGGGATGGCAGCGCGTTCGCCAAACGATTGACCGAGGATTTCCGCGCTGTCAGCCACGACAAGCATCTGTTTGTAACCTTCAGTCCCGTTCGTTTGCCGGAGGATTCACCAGCGCCGAGCCCGGACGCTGTTGCGCACTACCGCATGGCGATGCAACGGGCAAATTGCGGTTTTGAGAAGCTCGAGCGCCTGAACGGCAACGTCGGATATTTGAAATTCAATTTCTTCGCCGATCCGGAAATCTGCGGCGCCACCGCCGTTGCCGCCATGAACTTTCTCGCCAACGTCGATGCCGTCATTTTCGATCTGCGGGAAAACCACGGCGGCGATCCAAAAATGGTCGCGCTGGTTTCGACTTATCTGTTCGCGAAGCAGACGCACCTCAATGACCTGTGGGAACGCAAGAGCGGTGAGACGCAGCAGTACTGGACGCTGCCTTACGTTCCCGGCAAGCGCTTGGATTCCGTACCTGCATTCGTTCTGACCTCGCACGGGACATTTTCCGGCGGGGAAGAATTTGCGAATGACCTTAAAGTGCTGAAGCGTGCGACCATCGTTGGTGAAGTGACCGGCGGCGGCGCTCATCCGGTGGCAGGCCATCGCATCGACGATCGATTCACAATCGGGGTCCCCTTTGCGCGCGCCATCAATCCGGTCACGAAGTCCGACTGGGAAGGCGTCGGAGTCGAACCCGACGTGAAGGTTCCTGCGGACGATGCGCTCGGCGCCGCGCAGAGCCTCGCGGCAAAGGAGATTGCGGCCCGTCCGGCCGCCAAGCCTTAGCTTTCCCCAGCTATTTTCGATAGTTACGGCAAACTCGTCGGAGATCGCCTACACGAAGATCAGCGGGACAGGAAGCAGCTCATCTCAACTTGTCCCCCACGAGGCATTTCCAGCCATTAGGATGGGCGTTCGTTGCGCTGTCATTAGCCAAAAAAGAGCTCGCCATGCAAAGCACGAACACCGTCTCTCCGGCCGGGCCGGCAACTGAGCCCGCGGCGCTCGAGTGCCGCTACCGCAAGGTGCGCGCGGCCACGCGGGCGCTGGCGCAGCCCTTGTCCGACGCGGATGCGACGGTCCAGTCGATGCCCGATGCCAGTCCCGCCAAGTGGCATCTGGCGCACACCACGTGGTTCTTCGAGTCGATGGTGCTGTTGGCCGAATCTTCCGGCTATAGGGCTTTCGACGATCGCTTCAACTTTCTCTTCAATTCTTACTATGAATCAATCGGTGCCCGACATCCGCGCCCGCAGCGCGGTTTACTCACACGGCCCTCTCTTGCGGAGATTCTCGCGTACCGGGAATACGTCGATTCGGCGATTGCGCAAATATTGCAGCGCGCGCCGACGCCGACCGCGCTCCAGGTCATCGAGCTGGGCTGTCATCACGAGCAGCAGCACCAAGAACTGTTGCTGACCGACATCCTGCACTTGTTCGCGCAGAATCCTTTGCGGCCGGCTTATCGAGAATCGATGCCGCTGCCGGTCGAACTCATCGACAGATCGCAGACCTATCGAGATTTCCCCGGGGGGCTGCTCGACATCGGTCATGAAGGCCATAACTTCGCATTCGATTGCGAAGGGCCGCGCCATTCCGTGCGCCTTGAATCCTATCGGTTGTCCGATCGCCTGGTCACGAACGGCGAGTGGATGGAATTTATCGCGGACGGCGGGTATCGCAATCCGCTGCTGTGGCTCGCGGACGGTTGGGCCAAGGTGCAAGGCGAAGGCTGGTCCACGCCGCTGTATTGGGAAGCGCGCGATGGAAAATTTTGGAGCATGACCCTGCGCGGCGCTCAACCGGTTGACCGCGATGCGCCGGTCACGCATGTGAGCTACTTCGAAGCGGACGCTTTCGCCACGTGGGCGGGCCGGCGGCTGCCGACCGAATACGAGTGGGAAGCAGCCGCGCGATGCTTGCCGATTGCGGGCAATTTCCTGGATTCCGGCCGCCTGCGCCCCAGGCCGCCGCCGCCCGCGGGCGGCTTGCGCCAAATGTTTGGCGACGTATGGGAATGGACGCGAAGCGCCTTCATGCCTTATCCGCGGTTTCGGCCGATGCAAGGAGCTCTGGGGGAATACAACGGCAAGTTCATGTCGGGTCAGTTCGTGCTGCGCGGCGGTTCCTGTGTCACTCCGGAAGATCACGTGCGCGCCACCTATCGAAACTTTTTTGCACCACATGCTCGATGGCAATTCTCTGGGTTGCGATTGGCGGAGGACGCGTAATGCTCGCTACAGACTATCGGCTTTCGCAGCCGGAACTTTTCCGTCAGGATGTCATCGCCGGGCTGTCGAAGCTTCGCAAGAGCCTGCCCTGCCGCTGGCTATACGACGAGCGGGGTTCGGAGCTGTTCGAGGAGATCACGCAGTTGGAGGAATATTATCCGACGCGCGTCGAGACCGGAATCCTGCGTGCCAATGCCGCGGAGATCGCCGGGTTCGTGGGCAAGGGTGCGACGCTGATCGAATATGGCGCCGGGGCGGGAATCAAGACGGAAATTCTGATTGCAGCGCTGCAGGCGCCGCGGCTGTACGTCCCGGTCGATATCTCCGGCGACTTTCTGGATCAGGCGGTCATATCGCTCCGGCACCGCTTCCCGCACATCGGCATTTGGCCCATCGTTGCGGATTTTACCGGAGACTTCGAAATACCCGCGGCCATCCCTCTCAAGGGACGCTCCGCGTTCTTTCCCGGTTCCACGATCGGCAACTTGGATCACGGCGAGACAGTTTCCTTCCTGCGCCGCATGCACCGGCACGTGGGCCAGAAGGGCACGGCGGTGATCGGCGCCGATCTGACCAAGGATATTCGAGTGCTGCGCGCCGCCTACAATGACCGGCGCGGCGTGACGGCGGCATTCAACACGAATCTGCTGACGCGGATCAATCGCGAACTCGACGGCGACTTTCGCGTGGACCGCTTCGCGCATGAAGCGCGCTGGAACAGCATGAGTTCCGCCGTTGAGATGCATCTGGTGAGCCTGGAAGCGCAGACCGCCGTGGTGGACGGGCAGAGCTTCGATTTCGAGCGCGGAGAGTCAATTCACACCGAAACCTCCCGCAAGTACGATGTGCGCGTCTTCTCTGCGCTGGTCGAGAGTGCCGGTTGGTACATCGAAGAGATGTGGACCGATGCGCGTCAAGCGTTCGGAGTATTCGGGCTTGCCTCCTTGACCTGAACGGCTGCACGCCCGGGCCGTCAAGCCTGGGCGTGCGACGCATTGCGCGCCATCCGAGCTCGAAGGGTTCTAAAGTCGTCCGCGCCTGCTGAACAAAAAGAAGCAAACCACGACAACCAGCACGATGAGTCCGATGGGACCGATGCCCCATCCTGCGCCCAGTCCCCAGTACAAGCCGCCGCCGCCGCCGAACAGCAGCAGCAGAATAATGATCAGCAACACCATATCCATGGATTTTTCCTCGCTTTGTTTTACTTGAATCGCATCGAAACTATCGTCGCAGCATTCCCATGAAGGATCTTTGCGGGGCCGCCAGATATCCCGCGAGAAACCCCAGCGACGCCGACACCCCGGCGATGACGCCGATGGCAACCCAAGGGTTTGCGCGCACGTAATCGTCGGCCGAACTCGCCGCGTTTCGCAGCGCATCGAGCGTGGCGGAATCCGCCTTTGCGATGGCGGATTTGGCGGAGTCGATGGTTTCCGTTACGCGGGAGCGCAGCTCTTGAAGCTGCGGACTCTGATCGTTGGCGACCTTGCTCATCAAGCCTTCGACATGGCCGGGCGATTGCTGCAGTTCCTGTGATTTGTCCATCATGGCCTCCTGTTCTTTGATCGTCAGTCATGGTGTGGCAACGGCGCCGACCCCGTCTGTAGGCGGACACGCCCACTTGCCGGTGTGAAATCTCACAGGCCGCATCGACTCGAGGATAATCCGCGCTCAATATGGCCTTCTCAATATGGCCTTGTTGAACCGCAAAACCGCTATCTGGTCCGTGATCCGCGTCTCCAGCGGGAATTTCCTGGAGATGTACGATTTCATGGTCTTTGGCTACTACGCCGCGGCGATCGGGCGGGCATTCTTTCCCACGGGCAGCCCGTTTTCCTCGCTGATGCTCTCGCTCATGACTTTCGGGGCCGGCTTTCTGATGCGTCCCTTGGGTGCCGTCGTGCTGGGCGCCTACGCCGATCGGCACGGCAGGCGCGCCGGGCTGCTCCTGACCCTGTCGCTGATGTCCCTCGGCATTGTCTCGATCGCCTTCACGCCGGGATATGCCAGGATCGGCCTGGTCGCGCCGCTGTTGGTGCTGTGCGGCCGGCTGCTGCAGGGCTTTTCGGCGGGAATGGAACTCGGAGGAGTCTCGGTGTATCTGGCGGAGATCGCGACACCGGGCCACAAGGGTTTCTATGTGAGTTGGCAATCGGGCAGTCAGCAGGTCGCCGTGATGTTCGCCGCGCTGGTTGGAGTGCTGTTGAGCAATGGTCTCTCGCCGCAGCAAATGCTGAGCTTCGGGTGGCGCATCCCGCTGCTGGTGGGCTGCGCGATTCTGCCGTTTCTGTTCCGCCTGAGACGTTCATTGCAAGAGACCGATGAGTTCATCGCCCGCAAAGAAAGACCGAGCATTGCCCAAATACTCGAATCGCTGCGGCGCAACTGGCGCGTGGTGCTCGTAGGGACCTTGATGGTCACGATGACGACGGTCTCGTTCTATATGATCACGGCTTATACCCCGACATTCGGCACCGCGGAGCTGCATCTGGCGGCCATCGACAGCCTCATCGTGACGCTGTGCGTCGGCGCATCGAACCTGTTCTGGCTGCCCATCATGGGCAGCCTCTCGGATCGGGTGGGCCGCCGGCCACTGCTCTTTGGCTGCACGATTTTGATGCTGGTCAGCGCCTATCCGGCCATGTCATGGCTGGTGCACGATGCTTCGTTTTTCCGGTTGCTGGTGGTGGAGTTGTGGTTCTCCTGCATTTACGGCAGCTACAACGGCGCGATGGTGGTGTTTCTGACCGAGATCATGCCGGTCGAGGTGCGCACCAGCGGTTTTGCCCTGGCTTACAGCCTGGCGACGGCCATCTTCGGCGGCTTCACACCGGCGATCAGCACCTACCTCATTCATGCCACCCACAATCCGGCGATTCCCGGGCTTTGGCTGTCGGCGGCCGCGCTGCTCGGGCTCATCGGCGCCTATTTCGCCCGGCCTCAGAGCGCAGCTGCGTACTGAGCGAGACTCAAGGCCAGATGATCGAACATCAGGCGCATGCGGGAGATGCGCTTCAAGTCGTTGTGCATGACGATCCAGACTTCCAACTCGAGCTTGAATTGCTTGCCGAGAACCGGCAAAAGGTCCGGATCGCGGCGCGCGATTCCCGTGTGGCAAATTCCGATGCCGAACCCGGACCGCAGCGCCGCCAGTTGCGCCAGGTCATAGTCGCAGCGGAACGCGAAAAGTTCGCGCGATACCGGCACCGGGGAAGCCTTTAGAAAATCCGCAGAAGGCGCGATACGGTCGAATCCGATCAGAGCATGGTGGGCCAGGTCCTCGAGCCGTTCCGGATAGCCATAGCGTTCAAGGTAGCGGCGATGCGCGTGGAATCCGAGCACCACCTTGCCTGCGCGCTTTGCCAAGAGAGCCTTTTGCTTCGGCCGCACCATGCGCACCGCGATATCCGCATCGCGCCGCAGTAGGTCCGCCATCTGGTTGGACACGGACAGTTCGATCACCGTGTTCGGGTGTTGATGGCGAAAATCGCTCAAAATCGGCGGCAGCACTTCGACGCCCATCACATCGGCGGCGGCCAGGCGCACCACTCCCGCGGTCTCTTCCAAGTTGCCGGATCCCATGCGCACGAAGGCGGCGGCGGCGGCGGCCATGGCCTCGGCGTGGGGGCGCAACTCATGAGCGGCGGCCGTCGGCATCAAGCCGCTCTGCGACCGGGTGAAGAGGACGCGTCCGCCGAGGCTCGCCTGCAGCATCGCGATGTGCCTGCCCACGGTCGGTTGGGTCAATCCCAGCGTGCGTCCCGCGGCGGACAAGCTGCCCAACCGCAAGACCGCCAGAAACGAGCGGTACAAATCCCAGCCGGGCTCGGAATTCCCCATGCATTTATGTATATCAGATCTGCGGTAATACACAATTTTCTTTATGAGCCGCCTCTGCGACCATGGCGCGTCCATTCAATGAGGAGAGCAGACATGCCCAATTCGACCCGCACCGCCTTGATTATCGGCATCACCGGAAGTTTCGGGCGCGAGATGGCCGGGGCGCTCCTGCGGCGCGGCTGGCAGGTACGCGCGCTGCATCGCGACCCTGCGGCGGCGATGTCCGGCACGCTCGACAGGTCAATACAATGGCTCGAGGGCGATGCCATGCGATCGGGCGATGTCATGGCGGCGGCGCGCGGCACCGAGCTCATTGTGCATGCGGCCAACCCCCCGAACTACCGCAACTGGCGCGGGCTGGCGCTGCCCATGCTCGACAATACCATCGCCGCGGCGCGGGCCTGCAACGCGCGCATCCTGATGCCGGCGACGACTTATAACTTCGGTTCCGCCGCGCCGCGCATTGTCGCGGAGAGCACGCCGCAGATCCCGACCGCTCGCAAAGGCCAAGTGCGCATCGAAATGGAGTTGAAGCTGCAAAAGGCCAGCCTTTACGGGGTTCGATCCATCGTCATGCGCGCGGGTGATTTCTTCGGCCCGGGCGCCGGCAATAGCTGGCTGACTCGCGGCATGGTCAAGGCGCGGGGCCGGGTGCGGGCGGTTTACAATCCCGGACCGGCCGAGGTGGGTCATTCCTGGGCCTATGTGCCGGATCTCGCCGAAACCATGGCACGCTTGATCGACTGCGAGCGGCCGATGGCCGCGTACGAAGTGTTCCACTTTCGCGGGCATTGGCTCGAGCGGGGAGGGGAGATGGCCGAGTCGGTGTGCCGCACGCTCGGAGTCAGCGAGCAGCGGATCAAGCCGCTGCCTTGGTGGGTCATCAAACTGGCCGCGCCGTTCGTCAATGCCTTCCATGAAATGCTCGAAATGCGCTATCTGTGGCAAATTCCGCTGGAGCTCGACAACGCCAAGTTGCGGACCTTCATCGGCGCCGAACCGCATACCTCGCTTGCGGATGCGCTGGCCGCCACACTGCGGCGCTCACCGGACGTGCTTGGCCATGAGCCGGGCGTGACGGCATGAGCCGCCGGCGCCTGATTCACGCCAGTCCCCAAACTGCGCTGTTTCGTGACATGCTTGCCCGATTGCAGGAGAGCGGCCACGACAGATATTCCCGGATTTGAAGCAAGCAGCCTCGAATTTGGGGGTACCGCGCGCTGTGTGTATCGCGCCGGCCGCGGTCCGGCCGTCATTGTGATGTCCGAGATCCCGGGAATCACCCCTCAGGTTGCCGCCTTTGCACAGCGGGTGGTTCAAGCGGGCTACACCGTGTTCATGCCGCTGTTGTTTGGCGAGCCGATGCGGCCACCCGAGCGCGGCTATGCGCTGCGAGTCATCGCGAGGTCCTGCATCAGCAAGGAATTTCGCGTGTTGGCGGCGAATGAATCGAGCCCGATCGTTGATTGGCTGCGGGCGCTGGCCCGCCATGCCCACGCCGAGTGCGGCGGCCGCGGCGTCGGCGCGATCGGCATGTGCTTCACGGGCAATTTCGCCCTGGCAATGATGCTCAATGCGCCGGTTCTGGCCCCGGTTTTGTCGCAACCATCGCTGCCCTTCGCCCTCACCAAGTCGCGGCGCGCAGGGCTGCACGCCTCCGCGGAAGAATTGCAGGCAGCGCATGAAAAAATCGACCATCACGGCGCACGCATTCTGGCGCTGCGATTCATCCAGGACCCGATGTGTCCCGTCGAGCGATTTGCAAGGTTGCGCGAGGAATTCGGTGCTGCATTCGAGGCGATCGAAATTGACGAGAAATTCGCCAACCCCCGGTTTTCCAAACCGGCGCACAGTGTTCTGACCAATCATCTCATCGATGAGGCGGGACAGCCGACCCGCGAAGCGCTGGATCGGACGCTCGCGTTTCTCAAGGAGCAGCTGTCGTCCGGGCAGCAGCTCTGCGCCGGCCGGCCCTAGAACCGGCGGCCGTCAAGCGAGCCGCTCAGTGAATCCGGCGGCCGAGCCAATCGCTCATCGTGGTTGAAACCAGATCGGCGGCATCTTGCTGGACGAAGTGCCCCGCGCCCGGAATGGTCACCAGCGTGAAGTCCTTCTCGACCAAGTCCCACGTGCCGTTGAGCGCTCCCGGCAGCAGCGCCTGATCGCCGAGCCCGTGAAACTCGAGTACCGGAACGGTGACCTTCGGCAGGGGCTGCGGCGCAGCCGCGCTCGGCTCCTGGTCCGGCCGCGGATAGTTGGCGCGGTAGTAGTTCAGCATGGCCTCGAAGTCGGAGCGGTTGAACGCTTCGATATAGTGTGCGCGCGCCGCATCGTCCTTGACCCAGCCGGCCAGTTTTTCTGACGAAAGGTTCTTTTCCGCGCCAGGCTTCTGAAAGTTGAATGCGTACTGGCTGTTCTTGCGCTGTTCCGGATTGTTCTTGATTTCGCGTTGAATGCCGCTCGGGTGCGGTAGATTCAGAATGATGAGCGCTTGGATCCAATTCGGATGCGTCATGGCCAAGGTCCAAGCCACCGCACCGCCCCAGTCGTGACCGACGATGACCGCGCTGTCGCGGCCCTCGGCCTTGATCACCGCTCCCACATCGTTGACCAACATGGGCATGGCGTATTGTTCGATGCCGGCGGGGCGGTCCGACAGATCGTAGCCGCGCTGATCCATGGCCACGACCCGGTAGCGTCCGCCCAGCGCATCCATCTGTTTGCGCCAGGTATACCAGAAGTCCGGAAAGCCGTGGATCATGACGATCAGAGGCCCCTTGCCGATCGCAACGTAATGAATCTTGACGCCGTTTGAATCGGCGTCGTGATGTTCGACCCGGTCCCAGATGTCCTTGGGGCGCGAGTTCTTGGCCAGCCCGGGCGAGGCGCCCATCAGCGTCGAGGCAATCAGGATCGAGCACAGGAGATTTATTATTTTCATATGACCTCTCAGGAACTGCGGCGTCTATAGCGTAGCGGTTGCCATGTGCCCGTGGCAACGCCGATACTTGCTCGATCGGTAGCGCACTCCACTGGTAAACCTCATGGAACCCTCATTGCTCGCCGGCTGGGATAATTTCTTCGTCATCGCGGGCGGTGCGGCTGGCGGCCTAACCGGTCTTACTTTCGTCGTCATCACCCTGGCCGCCGACGCGCACCGCGTGGCGCCCGTGGGCGTGAAGGCCTTTGTAACCCCGACGATTGTGCACTTTGGCGCGGTCCTCGCCTTGGCGGCGTACTTGAGCATGCCCCGACACAGCGTACTCAGCTTGAGTCTTGGCCTGGGCCTGGTGGGGCTGGCAGGATTGATCTATATCGCAACAATCTCCTCGAACATTCGCGGCATGAAAGCCGATTACATCCCGGTCCTCGAAGATTGGATCTGGAATGTCATTTTGCCTGCGCTTTGTTTTGCGGCGCTGCTTTGCCTGGCGTTTTTATTCTCATCCAGGCCGACGCAATGTCCTTACGGTATTGCCGCCGCGATCGTACTTCTGATGGTCGTCGGCATTCACAACGCCTGGGACATCGCGGTGTGGAACAGCATCAAGAAGCAGAGCGAAGAAAAACCCTGAACCTGCACGCGGCGTCAACGGCTTCATCGCAGCCGACCGGCAGCCAGCCGCTCCGCGAACCAATATCCCGCCACCAGCGTCTTTAGATCGTCGATTTCGCCGCTGCGCACGCGTTCGATGAACACCTTCGCCGGCATCACGACGCTCAGGATATCCTCGTTTTCCGAGCGATTGCCGTGCACACCCCCGGCCCGCGAAGTGTCGACGGTGCCGTACACGATCGCGATTTTCTCCGACGTGCCGCCGGAACTGACGTATGCGCCCGAATGAATGAGAACCGGATTGCCCAGCGCCAAACCGGTCTCCTCATGCATCTCTCGAACCGCGGCTTCAAGCGCCGTCTCGCCCTCGTCGATGGCGCCCGCAATGAGATTGTCGCGGAACGGATAGTCGCCCGCCGCCAGCACGCCCGGGCGGAACTCATTTCCCAGCACGACCGTATTGCGATCGGGATCATGTCCAAGGACGGCCACGGCAGTCCCTCGCTCCATCACTTCGAGCGATACACGCGAACTGCCGCCGCCGTGCTTTTCGACCTCGAACTGGTAGCGGTACACCTTCAAGAATCCCTCGTGCAAGGGTGCACGGCTCAAGATGCGCGCCTTAGGGGGTTTGAATGTCACTTTGTGCAATTCCCACGTTCATTCTCTAGCGCAGCATCTCCGCGAGGATCAACCGCGCTTTCTCCCAATCGCGTTGTACGGTTCGTACCGTAATGTCCAGCGTCTCCGCGATTTCCTGCTCGCTGTAACCGCCAAAGTAGCGCATCTGCGCCACCTGCGCCAAACGCGGGTCTGCCTTCTCCAATTCCTCGAGCGCTTCGTGTACTTTGAGAACCGTGTTCTCGCCGTCGGCCACATTGGCCGCCAGACTGGTGGACAGCGTCAAAGGCCGCCAATCGCCGCCGCGCTTCTGTGCGATCCGCTCGCGCACGCTATTGACGATCACCGAACGCATCACCTGCGAGGCATAGGCGAAGAACGCCCTGCGGTCCTCGGCGCGAAGTTCTCCGGAGTTCACGAAGCGCAGGTACGATTCATGCACCAGGGAGGTCGTATCCAGCACGGTGTTGCGCCCGCCGTCCCGCAGCCGGGCTCGTGCGATCCGGTGCAGTTCGGTATAGGCGGCCGCAAAAAGCGCATCGCGCGCTTCCTGATCGCCCGCGTGCATCCGTCCGAGTAGCTCAGTTAGCTGATTCATCGAGTGCCTTGGCATCTTGCTCGGATTCGGTCTCAAGGGCAATGTCGGGTTTGGCGCATGGACCGTGTCTGTATGCATGAGGCGGCGACCTAGGTCGAATGATTGCCTCAACTGCGATCCCATACCGACACTCCAGGAGATGAACATGAACCCGATGACCCAAACCATTAAACGCATGACCGCCACTGTGCTTTGCAGCGCGCTGGCCTTGAGTTTCGCAGCGATGTGCCAGGCGGGCGACAGCACCGGCGCCTACCAGACGACGGTGAAATATGCGGATCTCAATGCATCGAGTCTGTCCGGCGCGGCCGCTCTTTATGCGCGCATACGCGCGGCGGCCGATGAAGTGTGCCGGCCTCTTGATGGCCGCGACCTTGCTTCAAAGACCTATTTCGATCGCTGCATTCATCACGCAATCAGTGATGCGATAGCCAAGGTCAATCAGCCGGCGCTGTACTCGGTTTATAACTCCAAGAACCCGACGCCGAAGCCGATCATGCTTGCATCCGGCCAGACTCGCTGATCCCTCGCGCTGCCCGGCGGCAACCGCCGCTGAACCGTCGAGGAATCGGGCTCAGCGCCAGCCATGCGTCTGGGCCCTTTTTTTTGCGCCGTCTGGGGATCAATCAAATGCCGGCATTTGGGCTGGGCGCCTTGCGGTACCGCCAAAATGCCGGCAACGGGGGCACGCACGCGAGCACCCCAACCACACGCGAGTCCGCCCAAGACGATCGATCGCGCGACTACGATGAGCATTAGGTCTACAGCGCAATCGAACATTCCGAGAAGTTGCGCGGCCTGCTACAGTGCGCCGGAACCGTGGTCGAGGGATGGGTATGAAAGGTAAAGTCGTCGTCATTACCGGTGCGACGTCGGGCATCGGTGAAGTTGCTGCGCAACGCCTCGCCGGCATGGGCGCGCGCATCGTGCTCGTGGCCCGCCACGCGGCGCGAGGCCAAAAGGCTCTCACCCGATTACCCAGCGTCGGATCCGGCTCTCCCCATTCGATCTATTACGGCGATCTATCGCGAATCGCCGACTGCAAACGAATCGCGGCGGAAATCGCCGCTGCGGAACCGCGTGTTGATGTGCTCATCAACAATGCCGGCGCCTTGTTCGGCACGCGCCACCTCACCGCGGACAACCTGGAGGAGACCTTTGCCACCAATCACATGGCCTACTTCGTGATGACCCTTGGACTCAAGGCGAATCTGCTGGCAGCCGCTCCGGCTCGTGTGGTCAGCACCGCCTCGGACGCGCACAAGGGCTACACCTTGGACTTCGACGACCTTCAAGGCGAAAAAGGCTACTCGCCAATACGCGCTTACGGACGCTCCAAGCTGTGCAACATTCTCTTTACTCGAGAGCTCGCGCGCCGCTGGAGCGGGACCGGGGTCACGGCGAATTGCCTGCATCCCGGATTTGTCGCCACGCGTTTCGGCGATGGCAGCGGCGGATTCCTCTCGAGCGTGGTGCGCATTGCCAAATGGTTTGCCATCACGCCGGAGAAAGGCGCGGAAACCATCGTCTATCTCGCTTCCTCCGCCGATGCGGCCGCAGTCAGCGGCGAGTATTTCTACAAATGCCGCCCTGCCGTGCCCACGGCGGGTGGGCGGGACGATGCGGCAGCCAATCGCCTGTGGAACGAATCCGCGAAACTTGCGGGGATCGAGACTTGAAAGGAAAATCCATGACCTGCACGCAAACACTCGGCGCTGTGTCTCTCGCTCTGGCGATGCATTGCAGCGCATTCGCCCAGGAAGCGCCCATGCCGCCGCTGCGACCGGATCAGGTCGCGTTTCGGGCGCTTTACCAAGAACTGGTGGAAACCAATACCACCTTGTCGGCGGGCAGCTGCACGCTGTTGGCGCAGCACATCGCGGCGCACCTCGAGGCTGCGGGCTTTGCCGACAAGGACCTCACGCTTTTTTCCGTGCCCGATCACCCCAAGGAGGGCGGTCTGGTGGCGGTGCTTGCCGGTAGATCGAGCACCGCAAAGCCCATGCTGCTGCTGGGCCATCTGGACGTGGTTGAGGCCAAGCGCGAGGATTGGACCCGCGACCCGTTCAAGTTGATCGAGGAGAATGGCTATTTCTATGGCCGCGGAGCCGCCGACATGAAGGCCATGGACGCCACCTGGGTCGACATGCTGATGCGGTTCAAAAAAAGCGGCTATCACCCCAAGCGCACCATCAAGCTGGCGCTGACCTGCGGCGAGGAGACCACCTATGCCTTCAACGGCGCGCAATGGCTGGCGAACAACCGACCCGAACTCATCGCCGCCGAATTTGCGCTGAATGAGGGCGGCGGCGGACGTACCGACGGCCACGGCAAGCTGGTGGTGGAGTCCATCCAGGTCGGCGAGAAAGCGGCGCAAAATTACCGTCTGGAGACGGTCAATGCCGGTGGTCACAGCTCCATTCCGATCCGTGACAATGCCATCTACCAGTTGGCCGATGCGCTCACCAAAATTCGGGACCACGAATTTCCCGTGAAGATGACGGATACGACGCGGGCCTTCTTCGCCAAAGCGGGCGCGGCGCGCACCGACGAATTGGGACACGCCATGGTGGCGTTGTCGCAGAACCCCGGCGACAAGGCGGCCGAGACAATTGTTTCCAAGGACCGCAGCTATCACAGCATGCTGCGCACCACGTGCGTGGCCACGTTGCTGGAAGGCGGCCATGCCAACAACGCGCTGCCGCAGCGCGCCGCGGCGAATGTCAATTGCCGAATTTTTCCCGGTGAAAGCGTCCAGAGCACCCAAGCAGCTCTGGTTGCGGCTATCGGCGATGCGGGCGTCAAAGTGACGCCGGTACAGCCGATCAGGCCCATCGCGGTTCCGCCGCCGCTTGATCCCAAGATCGTGGGGCCCGCCGAAGCGCTGGTTGCGAAATATTTTCCGGGTGTGCCGCTGATTCCTTCCATGTCGACCGGCGCCACCGACGGCATCTTCCTCGAAGCGATCGGCATTCCGGTCTATGGCGCACCGGGCGGCTGGGGCGACCCCGACGGCAACGGAGCGCACGGCCTGAATGAGCGCCGCAGCGTGCGATCCGTATATGTCGGCCGGGACTTCCTCACCGACCTGGTGAAAGCGTACGCGGACTAGGGAACGAGCGACAACATGACTCGATACGTAGGGGCGATCGATCAGGGTACGACCAGCACACGGTTCATCGTGTTCGACCGCGGCGGCAACATGATCACTTCCGCGCAAAAGGAGCATCGGCAGATTTTTCCCAAGCCCGGTTGGGTGGAGCACGACCCGATCGAAATCTGGCAGAACACCCAGGAGGTGGCGGGCGCCGCCTTGGCGCGTGCGAGTCTGGGAGCTGCCGATCTCGCCGCAGTCGGCATCACCAACCAGCGTGAAACCACCGTTCTGTGGAATAAGCGCAGCGGCAAACCGTTGCACAATGCGCTGGTTTGGCAGGACACCCGCGTGGATCAGCTCGTTGCGCAATACGCCCGAAATGGCGGTGCCGACCGATTCCGCGCCAAGACCGGATTGCCGCTGGCGAGCTACTTCAGCGGCCTCAAGCTGCAATGGCTCTTGGACAATGTGCCCGGCGCGCGCGCCGCCGCCGAGTCGGGCGAACTTCTGTTCGGCAACATCGATTCGTGGCTGCTGTGGAATCTCACCGGCGCAAGCGACGGCGGCCTGCACCTGACCGATGTCACCAATGCCAGCCGCACGCAGCTCATGAGTCTCGAGACATTGGATTGGGACGACGCGCTGTTGGACGAATTTCTGATTCCACGCGCGGTGCTGCCGCGCATCGTCGCTTCCAGCGAGGTCTACGGCGCCATCCGCACACCGGCACTGTTGGGCACCTGCGTCGCGGGCATTCTCGGCGATCAGCAAGCGGCTTTGGTGGGACAGGCGTGCTTTCGGGCGGGCGAGGCGAAGAACACCTACGGAACGGGGTGCTTTCTGCTCATGAACACGGGCGAGAAAGCGATTGCCTCGACCGCCGGGCTCATCACCACTGTCGCTTACAAGATCGCCAAAGAGCGGGCCTGCTACGCCTTGGAAGGATCGATCGCGGTCACCGGCGCGCTGGTGCAATGGCTGCGCGACAACCTGGGTCTGATTTCCGGCAGCAATGAGGTGGAAGGGCTGGCCCGCGAAGTCGAGGACAACGGCGGGGTATATTTTGTGCCGGCATTCTCCGGTTTGTACGCGCCGCATTGGAATGAGCGCGCACGCGGCACCATCATCGGTCTTACGCGCTATGTCACGCGCGCGCATCTCGCCCGCGCCGTGCTCGAAGCGACCGCCTATCAGACCCGCGAAGTTCTCAGCGCCATGGGCGAGGACTCTTCGATCCAAATCCCGGAGTTGCGCGTCGATGGGGGCATGGTGGGCAACGAACTGCTGATGCAATTTCAGGCCGACATTCTCGATCTGCCGGTGGTGCGGCCGAAAATCACCGAGACCACCGCTCTCGGCGCGGCCTACGCGGCTGGCCTCGCAGTTGGGTATTGGCGCAATCGCGAGGATCTCGTGAGCAATTGGGCGGTGGACAAGCGGTGGAATCCGCAAATGGCGGAAAATCGCCGCGCCGTGTTGCTGCGCTCCTGGCAGAAGGCGGTGGGGCGCTCCCTGGATTGGATCGAGTAATCGAACCATAAAAATTCGACGGTCGTCATAAAAATAGCCAGGGGGAAAATATGCATTCGGCCTTTCTCGGCGAATTCTTGGGCACGATGATCATGATTCTGCTCGGCAACGGCGTGGTGGCCAATGTCGTGTTGCGGCAGACCAAGGGAGAAAAATCCGGTTGGATAGTCATCACCACCGGCTGGTGTTTCGCGGTGATGGCGGGGATATTCACCGCACTGGCAATCGGCAGCGACGGTCATCTGAATCCCGCCGTGACGATCGGCGTTGCCGTGTCGAGCGGGGATTGGAGCCGGCTCAACGCCTATGTGCCGGCGCAGATCTTAGGCGCCATGGCAGGCGCCGCGCTGGTGTGGCTCACTTATCTGTTGCATTGGAGGGCGACCCCGGAGCCGCTGGACAAATTGGCTTGTTTCTCGACGATTCCAGCCATCCGCGCGCCCCTCGCCAACATCCTCACCGAGATCATCGGGACCTTCGTGCTGGTGCTGGTCGCGGCCGCCATTTCTTCGAAGTACGGCACCGGCGTGGGATTGGCCCCGGGGCTCGGGCCCTTCCTGGTCGGCTTTTTGGTGTGGGGCATTGGCTTGTCGCTCGGCGGTCCCACCGGTTATGCCATCAATCCGGCGCGCGACTTAGGTCCGCGCATCATGCATGCCGTGCTCCCGATTCCCGGGAAAGGGACATCCGACTTCGGCTATGCGTTCGTCCCGATTGTCGGACCCCTAGTGGGGGCGATTCTGGCCGGGATTTTGGTCAAGATGATCGGCATCTAACGGCAGCCGCGCGGTGAAGCTGGTGCCGCGCTCTTGCGAGGAGGTGACGGACAGCGTGCCGCCGTGAGCGCGTACGATTTGCGAACAAATATACAATCCCAGTCCGAGTCCTTCGCGATTTCCCGCCGGAGAGTGGCGCCAGAACGGTTCGCAGATCTTGTCGATGTTTTCCGGCGGTATGGGTTCGCCGGCGTTCCAAACATTGAGTACCAGCTCCGAATCCTCGGCGCGGGCGGAAACCTTGACCGGGCTCTCCGGCGCGCCGTGCTTCAGCGCATTGCCGATCAGGTTCGACGCGACTTGCTGCACCCTTCCTAAGTCGCAGCGCACTTTGCGCGTCACGCTGATGTTGGCCAATATTTGCCGGTCCGGCTGACCGTCTTGAAACTCCCTCACCACCGCTTTGAGGCCTGCATCGATGTCTTCGACATCCGCGACGCGTACACCCATGCCCTCGCCCAGCCTTCCGCGCGCGAAATCCAGCACGTCGTTGATCAAGGAAGACATCCTCTTCACGCTGATCTTTGATGCGGGCGGCGACGCCTTTGAGCGCGCGGGTCGGCGATCTTTTTCTCGAGCAGTACGCCGGCGGAGTAGACCGCCTGCAGAGGATTGCGCAAATCGTGCCCCAGAATGGCGATGAATTGTTCCCGCAATTCATTGTCCGCATGCGCGCCGCGCAGCGCGGATTTATCCTCCTGCTGCTCCGTTTCGCTGTCGAGCTGCATCGCGATGAGCGCGGCGAATCGCGTAAACATGCCGAGGATTTTGCGATCGGCAACCTTGGCCGGTGCCGGATCGATGGCGCAGAGATTTCCGAAGTAGCGGCCGTTGGAGAGAACGATCGGTACCGACACGTAGCTCTCTATGTTGTAAAGCTTCGGCGTGCGGTGATTGCAATAACGCGGGTCGGTGCTCGCCTGCTCGATGACGATGGGCGCATTGGAGCGCTTCGATTCGATGCAGAGCGTTGTCTCGAGATCGAGTTGTCCGCCGGGTTCGAGGCCGAAGCCGATGCCATCCTTGACGACGCAGGCAGTCCAGGTGTTTTCGCTGATCCGGGCCACGGTGGCAAATCGCATTCCGGTAATTTCACACAGAACATCCAGCAAGATGGGCACCGCCTGCAGCTTGCCGACCGCAGCGACATCGCGGGCGATTTCGGCGGCGGTTTCACTTTCCATTGGTGCCTGGCCGGGTGAATTCACGGGCGAATCGATATCCTGTGCTGCATCGCGAAAGGTTGGACCCGCTGATCGACGGGCCGCATCGTCCTACAATCTAGCACCAATCCGGGCTGATAGGCGGCGTGAGGAAAACTTGAGAAATTCAGCATTTGCAAATCCCCCAAAAGCGGCGGCCGTGCCGGGACAATGCCTGTGTGGCGAGGTGCAGGTTGAAATTGATTTTCCCGCCCGCTGGGCCTGGCACGACCATTCCCCCGCGAGCCGGCAGGCGCACGGCGCCGCGTATGCCACCTACGTCGGCAGTTGGCGGCGCCGCTTTCGCATTACGCGCGGGCAATCGAATATCACTCGATTCGAGGACGCCGCCTCGGGCAGCACACGAAGTTTTTGCAAGCGCTGCGGCACCCCTATTTGCTATGAACGCGCCCATTCGCCGCATATGGTAAATGTGCCGCGCGCGCTGTTCAAAACCCGCACCGGCAGGCAGGCGCGCTATCACATCGGCATCGAGCACATGCCGGAATGGACCTATCTGGGCGAACGCCTGGCGCCTCTCAAGGGATATCCCGGCGTCGTGTGGGATCGATCGAAAAGGAAACCGCGCGCTCCGCCGATATCAGGCAGTTCACAAAATTAGCAAAAGCAGGGGGCGCCGCAAAGAATGGCTTTTTATGTCGCACGGCGAGTCTCTCGGCGCCGACATCACGAGGCCGCGCCGCTTTACAGAAAACACCCGCGGATCGATACCGCGAGTTCGGTCACGTTGTGACAGCACCGCCGCACGCCATATTGCCGGTGAAGAGAAATCTGCGGTTTTGAATCAAGGTGCGAGGATGAAATCAGTCAACGAGCTTCTTGAGTTGTTCACGCGGCAGGCGGCGCTCGAAAAAGCCATGCGGCAGCCGGGCGGCGCGCGCGTCATCGAAGAGCAGGAACTGCTCGCGGTCCGCCGCGAACTTGCCAAACTCCCGCAAGCCATGGGCATTTCGCTTCCCGATTCCGGCATCGATCCTTAGCGTCTCGCGGGACGAATTCGTCGATACGGCGGGACGAACCCGTGTCCTGTCCGTAAACCCTGCGGCTCCGCAGGGGCTCTCATGCAATTAGGCCGACAAGAATTGCCATGAGGGAGACCCACGCCTATGCGATTGCTCGACAGTGTTGCCTGCTGCCATACGCCTGCGCAACCGCATCCGCCGGGTGCAAGCCGATTTGCCGCGCAAATTGTGGCCTGCCCGTTGCGATTCGTGCTGGGCGACGACCTGACCCAGGCCAGCGCCGAGTTGGCCTATGCGGACGGCGCCCGGCTCGTCGGCTGCCTGGATCTCTTGCGAGTGCCGGCGCCGCAGCTTTGGATCGAATGGAATGATGAAGTGCACAAGCGCGTGATTCACCAGACTGGCTCGGCCGCCGAATTCGATTCGGCCGCCGCGGGGCGAAAAGTCGGATCTTGCTGCGCGCGTCGGCCAATGGGCTGACGGCCGTTGCGCGCACCTTTTGGTCCGATATGGGCGCCGATGAGCATGCCGGCGTCAATCTATCGCCGCTGGAAACGCACTTCGATCTGCGCGGCGAATTCGCCGACCCAAAGGACGGCCAGGATGTTCTGCCGGCGGGTTCCTCGACGTCACGCACGGCGGCAAGCGGCCACCGCATCCCTGCTCGATCACGTAAGGTTTCGTTTCGATGACTCCTGGGCCGCCTATTATCGAGACGCCGCAGCCAATACTGGATTTCAAGCGCCGCTTGATCGAGGATTCGATCGACTCCATTGCCTGGGATGCACCCTTCGTGCTTGCATTCCTGTTGCTGCTGAGCGCCAAGGATGCCACGCGCTTGGTGCCCGTCTCGCGCACCGCCATCAATCGCAAACGGCTGGCGAGTGGCCGTGCGCCGCTGCTCGATCACATCGAAGTGAACGCCTCTCTGGATGATGTATCCACCTCGGAATCTGCGGGCGAGGGCAGTGGGCGCCAGTCGCCGCGCCTGCACCATGTTCGCGGCCATCTGGTGCGGCGCGAAAATCGAGTCTTTTGGCGCGTGCCGCACTTGCGCGGCAGCGGCAGCCGCGGCGCGGTTCGCTCCCGAACCGTTTGCCTCGCCTTTACGCGCGGCAAAGATCGGGAGGCACGGCTTTGACTCAAGGCCGTACGCGCATGCCGTCGGTGGCGAAGGTCACGCTGCCCGCATAGTTCGCGCGAATGGAGTCCCTGACCGCCCCTTGCGACTCGTCGACGGCGGGCGATAGATGGCTCAGCACCAGGGCTCCGGCGCCCACTTGCTGCGCGAGCCGTCCGATCGCGCGCGGCGGAGTGTGCAAGGTATAAAGAATGGCGGGGGAGCCGGGTGGATCGAGAACCACGGTGTTGAACACCAGTAGGTCTGTGGATTTGGCGATGCGGCGTAATGCCGGGAGGCCCTGTGCATCGATATCGCCCGAGAAGGTGACGCTCCGGCCCGCATGCTCGAGGCGGTAGATCACCGAGGGCGCATCGCCGTGATGCCCCGCAATCGCCGTGATGCTCAAGCCCCCTTGCTTGAAAATCTGCAGGGGAGCCGCCGTTTGCGGAAATGCCGCCACATCGAGAGCCGGCGCGGCTGCAACCGGTGCGGATATGTCGTGCCCATGCAGGGTGATCGGCGCGGCAAAATCGCTCAAGTAGGCGAAAGCGCCCTTGGGGCCGAACAATAGGTCCAGAAATGCGCGCGTGCCGGGAAAGTAGGCGTCCTCGCCGCCGCCCCTCGACCCCGCCGGGCCCCACACATTGAATACGATCGGTCCGGCACCCGACACGGCGCGCGCCTTGAACAACCCAGGGAGTTCCCCCGCATGATCGATGTGCAGGTGAGTGAGCAGCACGATGTCGGTGTCCGCGAGCGAGACTTTGGCCTCGCCGAGGCGCGCGAAGGATCCGGGACCCGCATCGACGAGGATGCGTGCGTCCCCATCGACAAAGATCAGATAACTCGATGCCGCGCGTCCCGCTGCTCCCGGACCGCCCGATCCCAGCACCAGCACCTCGAGCGGCGCGCTTGCCTGCGCAAACATCCCGGCGCCCGAGCCGAGAAACAGGCCCGTCGCCAGCGCTAAGCGGAGGATCGGTGCGTTCATTGCGCGCAATTCATAGCACAGATTGCCGGCCTGCGAGAGGTCGCACGGTGCGTTTGCCTTTTGGCGACCGCGCTGACACTCTGGCGGCTCAAACAGCAATGTGCAGGGAGTTCTCTCAATGTCCGCATATCCAGTGAATTCAAGTGTGCGCATCCGCGATTGGCGGGAGCTGCGCGGGATGGCGGCGTTGTTCGCCGGGATGTTGATTTTCGCATCGACGCCGGCGGCGCACGCCGCCAGTTCGAAGGCACCAACTGGCCCGCTGAAGGTCTATATTTCAGTGGATATGGAAGGCATCGCCGGCGTCGTCACGGCCGATCAACTGATTCCCGGCGGCTTTGAGTATGAGCGATTCCGCCGCTTCATGACGGATGAAGCGGTGGCCGCAGTCCGCGGCGCCCAGGCGGCCGGCGCCACGGAGGTCGTGGTCAGCGATTCGCATGGCAATGGCGAGAGTCTCTTGATCGAACTGTTTCCGAAGGACGTGCGGATCGTGCGCTCGTGGCCGCGGCATGGCGAAATGATGGCGGGCCTCGATTCGACTTTCGCGGCGGCGCTCTTCGTCGGTTATCACGCCTCCACCACCAATCCCAAGGGAGTGCGGGCGCATACCATTTCGAGCGCGCATTTCACGCGCGTCGCGCTGAACGGCACTCCCGTCACCGAGGCGGAGTTGAATGCGGCCTATGCCGGCGCGATGGGCGTCCCGGTGGTGTTCATCTCGGGGGACGATGTCGCGGTCAGCGAGGTCACGGCGCGCTTGGGTCAAATGCAGTCGGTGATCACCAAAAAGAGCCTGGGATTTCACTCGGCGGAGTCGCTCACTCCGGCCGAGGCGTGCGACCGGATCTATCAAGGTGCGCTGGCGGCGGTTGCCCATCGGGACCAGCGCAAGCCTTATGTTCTGCCGACTCCCATCACTTTGGATATTTCATTCAAGAATTACACCTCGGCTGAAATCGTGGCTTACCTTCGGTCCGTGCAGCGCACCGACTCCCACTCGATTCGCTACGTGGGCCGGGACATGGAAGAGGTGATGGATTTCATCGTATTTCTCGACTACTACAACCCCGACATGACGCCCTGAAATGCCCCGGCCCCAATGACTTCCTGGAGCGTTTTCCTTGCGCGATTATTATTGGTGCTGTTGTTCTTTCCGTTCAGCGCGCTCGATAAAATCTTGAACTTCAAGGACGCCGTCGCCCAGGCATCCGCAGCCGCGGCGGCGACCTGGGCCGCGAAGCTGTTGATTCTTGGCGGCTTGGCGCTCGAGGTGTCGATGTCGGCGGCCATACTCAGCGGATTTGCGGACCGGCTGGCCGCGGTGATCATGGCGGTCTATTGCGTGTTGACGGCGCTGTTGTGGAAGCAGTTCTGGAAATCCCCCGGGTTTCGCCTGAAGGGGCGCAGTGGCGCGCGCGATGTTTTCTGGGATTTTCTAAAAAATCTGGCGGTGGCCGGCGGCTTCCTATTGCTGGCGATCGGTGCAAACGGATCGGGCATCGCGGAGTTATGGGCGCATCCGCTCGGGTCCACCCATCCCTATGAGGCCTCGAGTCCTGAATGACTTGAATCAGGCCGGCCCGGCTGCGGCGCCAGGAGTGCGGTGCCTGGCGGGTTTCGGCCTGACGACCCAACATCTCGACAGGCTGGTGCGCTTTTTCGTGCGGGCCTTTGACTGCCAGGAGGTGGCGCGGGAACGCCGCGCGGGTTGCGCATTCGAGCAGTTGATGGGTGTTGGCGGCGCAGCGACCTCGGTGACGCTGAGGCTCGGCGTTTCCCCGATCCAAATTCTGCAATTCGACCATCCGGGCAGTCCTTATCTGCCGGATCTGTCGCCATTCGACAATGAGTTCCAGCACCTTGCGCTCGTGGTCGGCGACATGGACGCCGCTTATTCGCGCTTGTCGTCCCTTGCCGGCTGGTCGGCCATCTCCTCCGGCGGAGCGCAGCAGCTGCCGGCGAGCTCGGGCGGCGTCAAGGCTTTTAAATTTCGCGACCCCGATGGTCACCCGCTGGAGTTATTGAGCTTTCCTCGCCACCAAGTGCCGGAACAGTGGCGCCGGCAGCCGAGCGGGCGTTTGTTTTTAGGCGTCGATCACTCGGCGCTGAGTTGCTCGAACGCGGTCCGGAGCATCGATTTCTACCGAGGTATCGGGCTTCAGGTCACGGCCCGCTCGTTCAATCACGGCATCGAGCAGCAATGCCTCGATGGCATTCCAGCGCCGCAGCTCGATGTCGTCGCGCTCTCGCCGCCGTCCCCCACGCCGCACGTCGAACTTCTGTGCTATCGCAATGCTGTCGGGCGCACTGCCGCCATTCGCAGCAACGATAGCAGTGCGACCCGGCTGATTTTCCAGCGTGCCGGTGCGCCTTCGGCGCATTCAGGCGACTCGCTGATCGTCGATCCGGATGGACACCAATTGCTCATCAGGGCAACGCTTGAATTTTGATCGGAGGGCTGTTTCATGAGCTTACTTTTCGGCTTTTTTGCGCTGCTGTGCGGCGTCGTTCTCACTGCGCAAATCGGCAGCAACGCGCTCCTCGGAAAGCTGCTCGGCGACTCCTACGTTCCCGCCGCGGTGAACATGCTGATCGGCGTCGCCACCACCGGGGCGTTGCTTCTCATCGTGCACAAACCCCTGCCCGCGGCGAGCACAGCGGCGGCCGTGCCCTGGTGGGTTTGGATTGCCGGCGGCCTGCTCGGCACGATTTATTTGACCGGCAACATCTTGCTCGCGCCCAAATTGGGCGCGGCTGCATTGGTCGGGTTGGTGGTGACGGGGCAATTGCTGTTCGCGGTTTTGTGCGACCATTTCGGCTGGCTGGGATTCGCTCAGCACACCGTGAACCTGGGGAGGGTCGTCGGCTGTCTGCTGTTGGTCGGCGGCGTGGCTCTCATCGCGAAATTTTGACGGCCCCAGCGCTTTACGCGGCGGCCGCGCCTAGGCGGCGCGCGATGATATCGCCGACGCGCAGGGCGTTGGCGATGATGGTAAGCGTCGGATTCACGGCGCCGATGGAGGGGAAGAAGCTCGCGTCGGTCACGTACAGGTTGTCGATTCCGTGCGCCCTGCAATCGGTATCCAGCACCGATGCCGCCGGGTCGGTGCCGAACACGCAGCGTGCCCGCCTGATGCGCGGTGCCGCCGATCGGGATGTTCTTGCCCGAGGTAGAGCGAGCGCTCGAACAGGTGCGGATGCATGTCGAGCCTGTCGCACAGATCCTCGCAATTTGCTGCTTCAGCCGTTGGTGCGCTTCCATGTTGGTCTGCCGTCAGGTCGAGCCGCACCTTCTCGCCGTCGTAATAAATGCGGTTGTGCTGCGAGCGGCAAATCCTCGGAGGTCAGCCAGAAGTCGAGGGAGTGCCGGGCGATCCAGTCGAACGGCTTCTCCGGGAACCATTGCAGGCAAGCTGCGGCAAGCCCTCGCCGCGTAATCTGCGCCGCCGTCCGATTTGCCCACCATCTGGATGTGGCCGAGCGGAAACTCCCAGTCGTCCGCGCCGAAATAGAAGTCGTTCAGCCCCAGGGTCTTCTGGAACCTGGGTCGGATTCGGCGTCCTGGAGATCGCCATCAGCACGCGAATTGTTGTGGCGCATGTAGTTGCGCCCGACCAGGCCGGAGCCGTTGGCGAGGCCCCTGCGGTGCTCGTCGCTGGCGGAACGCAGCATGCAGCAGCGCCGAGGACAGCGCCCCGCACGCGACCACCACGATGTCGGCTCGATAGGTCATGCGCTCGCCGGTTTCGCATCACTTCGACGCCGCAGACGCGCCGCCCGCGGCGGTCCGTGCCGAGCCTGTCCACGTAGGCGTTGGTCATCAGGGTGAGGTTCGGGTGGCGCGGCCAACGCCGGATCGACGCAGATGATCTGGGCATCGGCCTTGCCGTTGGTCAAACAGGGATAGCCGTCGAAGGCGTCGCAGCGGATGCAGGGTGAGTGCGGCAGCGCTAGCCGTTCCGCTCATCCAGCAAGATTCCCACCGGCAGATGGAAGGGGTGATGGCCTTCGCGCTTCAGCGCCGTCGAACAGCTGCTGAATCCGCGGCTCGTGGGTGAGCGGCGGATAGGCATAGCCTTTGCGTGCGGGCGGCTCGGTGGGGTCTTCGCCGCGCAGGCCATGCACGTGGTAGAGCTCTTCGGCAGCCTGATAATACGGCTCGAAAGACGTCGTATTTGAGCGGCCACGCCGGCGAGACGCCATCCGGATGCCGGATCTCGTCGAAGTCTTTTTCGCGCAGCCGCAACAGCACCGCGCCATACACCTTGCTGTTGCCGCCGACAAAGTAGTGCAGGCCCGGATGGAAGGCTCTTGCCATCGCGCGCCGTACCAGGTCTCCGGCGCCTGATAGCGGGCGTCGACGAAGACCGCCTGGGTGTCCCAGTTTTCGCGCTCGCGCGGCAGATAGTCGCCGCGCTCCAGCAGCAGCACGCGCTTGCCGGTTTGCGCCAGCCGCCACGCCATGGTCCCGCCGCCCGGCCCCGAGCCTACGATGATCACGTCATACCGGTCGGTCATGCGCGCCTCTCAAGCTCAGCCGCCGGTCGCAAACCCCGGGAACAAAGTCATGCCGCCGTCCACGAACAGTGTTGCGCCGGTCACGTAGTCCGCCGCATCGGAAGCCAGCCATACCGCGGCGCGCGCGATGTCGTCGGGTTCGCCGATGCGTTTATACGGAATCAGCGTCATCAAATCCTGGTAGGCCGCCTCCGTATTCCACGCCGCGGTGTTGATGGGAGTGCGGATCGCTCCGGGCGCGATGCTATTGACGCGGATCCGATGGGGCGCGAGTTCTTGAGCAATGCTTCGCATCAGCATGTCGATCCCGCCCTTGGAGGCCGCGTAGTTGGCGTGCCCGGCCCAGGGAATGACTTGGTGCACCGAACTCATGCACAAGATTTTCCCCGCGGCGACAGAAATTTTCTCATCGATCGGACGGCGCTTGAACTCTCGGGTGGCCGCCCGCGTGCACAGGAACTGACCCGTGAGATTCACGCCGATCACGGTGTTCCATTGCTGCAGAGTCATCTCGTCGAAGGGTGCATCGCGCTGCAAACCCGCGTTGCTCACCACCACGTGCAGCGTGCCGAAATAATCGATCGCCTGGGCGAACATCGCGTCGACTTCGTCTTCGTTGCTGACGTCCGCCCTGATCGCAATTGCGCGCCGCCCCATGGCTTGAATTTCATGCGCCACGGCTTCGGCAGCCGGTGGGTCGGTCACATAGTTGACCGCCACGTCGGCGCCTGCCTGGGCCAAGCCCAGCGCGACCGCTCTTCCGATTCCGGAGTTGGCCCCGGTGACCAAAGCCGGCTGTCCCTGCAGGACCACCGGATAGGGCAGTTGGGGCACGGGACGCGAATTTGACGCCGCCGGCGCGGCGGGATCTTTAGAGGTGTCGGGCATAAGATCTCCAGGCGAATGCTGCCGCGCGCGGCGGCATCCTGATTATGCGCCGGCCGATTCCGGCGCCAAAAGCGGGCGTTTGATTCAATGGGCCCAGATTCGCACGAACTCGGACAGATTCGGCAGCACGTCGACCGCGGCATGCAGTAGGACAATCAGTAATAGGCTGCGGGTTCTCGCCCACAGCGTTCCAAAGAGCACCGCGACGGGGGAGAGCGCGGCAACGGTAAAGGCAATCACCTGGACCGGATCGCTGGAGTAGCCATCGACGCCGGGGTGCCCGCGCAAATACAGTCCCGGCACGTGCGCCAACGCGAACAGCACGGCGCCCGCGACGACCGCCCCCGCCTCGGTTTTCAAGACGGCCGCCAAGCGGGTTTGCAGCACCGCACGAAACAGGAATTCCTCGCAAAGGCCGGCCTCGACGGCCAGCCAAAGAAATGACGCCGGCGCGGCCCACATCAGAGTCGCGGCCGACGCGTGCAGCGCGCTGATTTCAGTCAGCGCGGGCGACACGACGCACAGCAGCCCGAGAATAATCGCTCCCAACACCAGCAGCGGCGGCCAAAACCCCGCACTTCCGACGCCCAGGTTGAACAGGGGTGCAAGCTTGGCACCGAGCGCCGCCAAGATGAGCGCCGGTGCCGCCACATGCATCAACAGCTTGACCACCAGCACCAGCAATTCCTGTTCGCGTCCCGGGGGCACGGCAGCGCGGGTGGCGCTCATACCCCAGCCCAGAAAAGCAATCGCATAAAAGGCCAGGAAACCCAGGACTGCCCCCAGTTCCAGCGCCGGCCGGCGGACCGCGATTCTCGGCGCAGTGGCCTTGGCGGTCAGCGGCAAGCTCAGCAGGGGCAACGCGAGCCCGAAAACGGCGAGCGAAATCGATGGCAGGGTCCAATCGGCACCGTTGACGGCGAGGTACGCGGTCGCCGTGCTCCACAGAACGAGATAGCCGCCCACGAAAGTCGCAGCGCGGGCCGGGATGCGTGAAGTGACCGACATGATGGCGGTATGATCAACGAATGCTCTGTGCCTTTCTAGTCATCGCCGCGCTGCAGTCTGCCGCCGCGGATCCGGCGCTGGCATCCGTGCAGAAGCAATTGCGGACGGATGACCAGGCGCTGCTCGATGCCATCGCGCCGGGGGATAAGGCCGTTTGGGAGCGGCTGCTTTCCCAGGATGCCACGTACGTGGACGAAAACGGCACGGTCATGAATCGCGCACAATTCCTGGCCGCCTTGAAACCGCTGCCGCCCGGTTCGAGCGGACACATTTCAATCGTCGATTACCAGGCCAAAATCCACGGCACGGTCGCCCTGGTGGTTCACAAGGACGATGAGCGCGAAAGCTTTCACGGCATTGCGCTGCAAGCCGGCTACCTCATGACCGAGACCTGGATCAAGGAGGGCGCAGACTGGCGTCTGGCGTTGGTGCATGTGTATGTCGTGCCCAAGGATCCGCCGGCGATCAAAACCGCGCCGCAACGGCTGGCTGAGTATGAAGGCCGCTATCGCGCGGCGCCCGATCTCGCCTATGTGATCCGGCGCGAGGGCGATCATCTCATTGGCGAGCGCATGGGACTGCCGAGCGTCAAATTGGCGCAGGAATCCGCCGACGTGTTCTTCGTGCCCGGACACCCGCGCGATCGAAAAATATTCCGCCGCGATGCCAATGACAAAATCGTCGATTTCGTCGATCGCCGGGAAGGCGAGGATCTAGTGTTTGTTCGCGGCGAATGAGCTCGTGGGATAGATCGCCGGACGGCTCGCGTCATTGGCGATGGTGAGCGTCAAGCGGTAGAAAAAGGTATTGAATTTCGCCGCGGCCGCGAAATCCATGGGTTGCGTAATGTCATCCTGCGGACGGTGATAGCGTGTCTGATACCACTCGCGGTAGCGCCTCTCCGCCTCAGTGTTCGCGTCGTAGCCGAAGATGAAGCTGATCGCCGGCACATGAATGCCCAGAAACGGATACTGGTCGGCGCGCGCCAGCAGGTTGCGCTCGGGTTCCATGTCCGGGCGGACTTCGATGTGCATCGGCGCGGCCACGGCGCGCGCGGTGGCCCCGAGGGTGGTGTCGCCGAGCGCCTCCGCGGTGAGGATTTTCAAGGGAAACAGCGGACGGAGCTGATCTAGATTGACGTCCGCGGCGAGTTGCGCGGTCGGCACGGTGGGATGCTGCACGAACCATCGCGAACCGAGCAAGCCTTTTTCCTCGCCGGTGAAGGCAATGAAAAGAAGGCTGCGCTTCGGTGCAGGCAAGCGATGCGTCTTCAAATCGTCAGCGGCCTGGATCAGCAGCGCGACGTAAGCCGCATCGTCGAGCGTGCCGTTGTAGAGGTTGTCGCCGTTGACGGGGGTGCCGTAGCCGTAGCCGTCGAGATGCGCGGCGATGACGACATACTCGCCTCGCAGCTTTGCATCGCTGCCGGCAAGTACGCCGAGAACGTTGGGGGAGCTGATGTCGCGCTGTGCGATGTGCACACGTACGCGCAGGCTGCCCGGAATCTCGAAATTCATCAACGGCTGCTTCGCGCCGCCCGCCTTGAGAATCGCGGCGGCGTCCTGGCCGCTTCCGGCGAGCAGAACGGCGAAGGCTTCCGCGCTCAGCCGCATGCTCGGCAAAGCAACCGCACGCGCCGTCTCGGACTGCGCGGCGCGCAGCGTGACGCTGCGCGCGTAGGCATAGGGCCAGCGCGGCGGTTCGATCGTAAAGTAAGGATCATCGACGCTGATGAGGCCGAGCGCGCCGCCCTCGCGCGCATTGGCCGAGCGCAGCGCAGCGTTGGGCAGGCCGGTGCGCTGCGTGCCGAAGCAGATGACGAATTTGCCAGCGATGTCCGCCATGGCCTCCTTGCCGCAATAGCCGCGAAATGCCAAGGGAGCCTCGTACTCGGATGCGAGATTGTCGGCCGCCGCAATGGTGATCTGCTGCAGAAACGCGAGGGCGGTCTGCGCGCCGTGCGCGCCGATGAGCGTGAAACTGGTGCCCTCGGGGACGACGTCGGTCTCGTGCATCGGCACAGTCTGAAAATAGCCGTGCTCGCCCGCGGGCGACAGCCCCGCGGCCTTGAAGCGGTTTGCGACGTAGTCGGCTGCGCGCTGGAAGGCCGCCGATCCGGTATCCCGGCCTTGCATGCCATCGTCGGACAAAGCCACGGTGGTATGCCACCAGGCCAAAGTGTCCGCGTCGTGAATTTCCTTGTCGCGCATATGCTGCTGGGCTTGGCAGGCGAGCGGCGCGGCGAGCGCCAGCGCCAGCGCCAGCGCCGGCGCGGCGTACAGCGAAAAGCGCAGCTGGCGCATATGGCGTGCCATCAGGAACTTTTGGCGGTTTTGCGCAGCTTTTCGATCCGAGCCGGCGCCGGGTCGTTCGGGCCCAAGAACTGCATCATCGACTCACCATGATGCGCATTTTGAGCGATCACCTTCAACGCCACAAGAATCGGTGTGGCCAGAATCACGCCGGCGATCCCCCAGAAGACCCCTCCGAACCACAGGCCCAAGAATATCAGCAGCGGGTTCACATCCAGCCGCCGCCCTACCAGCAGCGGCTGCACGATCTGGCCTTCGATGACGGACAATCCCAGGTAGCTCAAGGCGACTCCGACCGCGTGCCCGAGTCCTTCGAACGAGACGATGGCGACCAACGTCACCACCAGCATCGTAGTGGTGGCGCCGGCATAGGGAATGAAGTTCAACAGCGCGGCAACGGCGCCCCACAGATAGGGTGTCGGCATTCCCCAGGCCATCATGACCAGCGTGGTCGCGATCCCCAGTCCCAAATTGATGAATGCCGTGGTGACGTAGAATTGACCGACCTCCGCGCGCACTTTTTCGATATAGCCCTGCACGTGATGGGCCTTGAGATGGTCGAAAAAAGCCGCGGTCATGCGCGCCACCATCGGCGGTCCGCCGGCCAGCAGAAACAGGGTGATGATGACGAAGGTTGCCAAGCCGATCGCCGCGTCGCGCACCGTTGAGAGCAGAAAGCGCGAGGTGCTCTCTTGCGGCGCCGCAACCGCGGTGGGTTCGGTGGAACTGGGTGCGCCCACCTTTCCGGCCCGGTCGGTCAGCTGCTCGATGTGGCTCATGAGCCGTGCCACCGGCGTGAATTTCCGTTGAATCACCGAGAGGGTGTGCGGGGCCGACGCATACCATTCCTGGCTCGGCGTCCAGATGAGAGCCACCAATCCGCCGACCGCCCCGAGCGCCGCCACCAGAATCAAGACGGCGCCGAGGCTGCGCGGCAGCCCGAGGCGGAACAGCGCTTCCACCGGGCTCGACAAAATGAGACCGGCCAGCATGGCGAGCGCCACCGGAATGAATGCGGTATGCCCCACGTAGAGCAGGGCACCGATCAGGAGCAGCAAAATTCCCTTGCCGGCGTTCAATTCCCTGAGGCCCTTGAGGGTCTTTGGCAAACGATCGAATTTTGAAGGTTCGGTGGACATGCGCGCTCGTTATGGGCCGTTACTTTAACCTGTATTGACTCCTACAATCCGCCCTCATGAAAACACTGCATTCGTTGGTTTTCTCCTTTCTGGCGTTGCCCGCAACGCTGCCCGCGGCACCGGCCCCCGAACGTCTGGGAACCGTTTCCTTCGCGGTGACATGCGCTCCGGCCGTTCAAAGCTCTTTCGTGCGCGGCGTCGCGCTGCTGCACGACTTTTGGTACCAAGAGGCGCAGCGCCAATTCGAAGACATCGCCAAGCAAGATCCTTCCTGCGCGATGGCTCATTGGGGCGTCGCGATGAGCTTGTATCATCAAATCTGGGACCGGCCGGACGATGGCACGATCGCCAAGGGGTGGCGGGAAATGCAAGCGGCACAGGCGCGCCCGGCAAAAAGTGCGCGCGAGCGCGCCTACGTGGCTGCTCTCAGCGGGTTCTATAAGCCTGGCCCGCTCGACTATCAGGCGCGCGTCGAGGCTTATGCCGCCGCCATGGGCAAGCTCTATCAGGATTACCCCAAAGATACCGATGCGGGCGCGTTCTACGCGCTGGCGCTCCTGGCGTCGCAAGCGCCAAACGATGACAGTTTGACGCTCAATCGCAAGGCGATGGCGGTGCTGACGCCGCTGTTCGCGCAGTATCCGGATCATCCCGGCGTGGTGCATTACATCATCCATGCCTGCGATACGCCTGCGCTGGCGCATGACGGACTCGCGGCTGCCGAGCACTACGGCCAGATCGCGGCATCCGCGCCGCACGCGGTCCATATGCCGGGCCATATCTTCGCGCGTTTGGGCATGTGGCAGGCGGACATCGACGCCAACGTCGCCTCGGTCGCCGCATCGCACGCCGCCGAAAGCAGAAAACAAAGCGGCGCCATGGATCAGTTCCATTCGGACGATTTTCTGGTGTACGCCTACCTGCAGAGCGGCCAAGAGGGCCGGGCCAAGGCGGTACTCGAGGATTCCGCCGCGGCGATTGCGCACTTCGAAACCATGTCGGACATGGGCGAACACTACATGACCGGCATGTTTCCCTACTACCGTACCAAGCTGCCGATCTTCTACCACCTGGAATTGCGCGACTGGAAGGCCGCGGCCGCGCTGCAGACGGTGGCGGGTGCGCCTCCGGAATCTCAGACTCTGACTTATTGGGCCCGCACGGTGGCGGCCGGTCATCTGCACGAGGCGCGGCAGGCGCGAGCGGATCTGGCCGGCTACGACGCGTTGATGGCGAAGATCAAGCAGGGCAGACATGGCTATTTTGCGGAGTCGACCGGCGCTCGCATCCAACGCGGCGAGATGCTGGCGTGGGTCGCGTTCGCTGGCAATGATGCTGCCGAGGCGCTTGAGCGCATGCGGGAAGCCGCGGATCTGCAGGACAAAGTGGGGCAGGGCGAGGTCGACATCCCCGCGCGCGAAATGCTCGCCGACATTCTGCTCGAACTGGGGCGTCCGCAAGATGCGCTGCTCGAGTACCAGAAGGCCCTCGCGTTGAGCCCGAATCGCTTCAATGGGCTGTTCAATGCCGGCAAAGCGGCCGAAGAAATCGGGGATGCGCCGCAGGCACAACGGTACTATGCCACCTTGCTCAAGGTTACCGGCAACGGCTCGCAGTCCGCGAGGCCGGAGTTCGATCACGTCAGACGCGTGGTGTCGTCCGCGCACCTCGCGGCAAAGTGACGGCCGCCGCCGCCGGGCGGCTGCATTTCACGCTCGAAGCCACGGCTGAAAATTCGAGCGCCCGTGCGGCGCGCTTCACCACGCGGCACCACGAAGTGCTCACCCCGACATTCATGCCCGTGGGCACGCATGCAGCGGTCCGCTCGCAGCGCCGCGAGGATCTTCTGGAGTGCGGCGCGCAGGTGCTGCTCGCCAACACGTACCATCTTTTGCTGCGGCCGGGTCTGGAGATTTTCGAGAAATTCGGCGGCATCCACGCCTTCATGAACTGGCCGCGGGGCGTGCTGACCGATTCCGGCGGCTACCAAATCTTCTCGCTGCCCGGCAGCCGCACGCTGTGCGAGGAACATGCGGAATTCACCAGCTACACCGATGGTGCGCTGATCCGCTTGAGTCCGGAGCGCAGCATCGAGGCGCAGAAAATCATCGGCGCCGATATCATGATGGCATTGGATCAATGCGTGCCGGCGACCGTCGAACACGCGGCGGCGCGCAGCGCCATGCAGCTCACGCATCGATGGGCGCAGCGCAGCCTTGCAGCCCGCGGCGAATCTGCGCAGGCGCTGTTCGGCATCGTGCAGGGAGCGAGCTATGCGGATCTGCGGCGCGAAAGCGCGCGCATCATCGCGCAAATGCCCTTCGACGGCTATGCCATCGGCGGCCTGGCCGTGGGCGAGAGCAGCGTGCAGCGCGAAGACTGCACCGCCACGGTCACCGAATTGTTGCCGTCCGACAGTCCTCGATACCTGATGGGCGTGGGTACGACGCGCGATTTGCTCGAGGCCGTGCATCGGGGCGTCGACATGTTCGACTGCATTCTGCCGACTTCGCTCGCCAAACAGGGCGTGGCGTTCACCAGCTTGGGCAGACGCGATCTGCGGCGCGCCGCCTATCGCGGCATGGAAGGCCCGATCGATCCCGCCTGCCTTTGCTACACCTGCAAGACCTACTCGATCGCCTACTTGTTTCACTTGCAGCGCGTGCATGAGACCACCGGATGGCAGCTGCTGAGTCTGCACAATATCCATTTCTATCTGCAATTGATGCGCACCATGCGCTCACACATCCTGGCCGGCACCTGGCTTGCCTTTTATCGGGCACAGCGCGAGGTGCTCGACGCCCGCGACAGCTACGGCAAGCCGGCGCGTCATGTGACCAAGGCGATGCTGCGCGAACGCAAGCGCAAGCGCGGGCGCTACGAAGTGATCGTGAAGGACGGCGTGGGGTACATTCGCGACACCGTTTCCGGCGAAGTCATGCACCCGGGCGGCGATCCCTTGCGCGAAGCGCAAACTCTGTATGTAGAGCAATCGCGTCTGATCGAGCGCCTTGCCGTGCCGTGCGGCGATGCCTCGGGCGGCGGCTCGGCGCAGCCGCTGGTGCTCTGGGACGTGGGACTCGGCGCCGCCGCCAACGCCATGGCCGCCATCCATGCCGTCGAGAATTCAGGACCTGGCGTTGCACGGCCGCTCATGCTCGTCAGCTTCGAGAACGACTTGGATTCTCTGAAGCTGGCGCTGGATCATCCCGGGTGGTTCACGCACCTGCGCCACGCGGCTCCGCGGGCGCTGCTGCGCGACAATTGCTGGAGCAGCCCGACCACCCCGCTTCAATGGCGGCTGTTCAACGGGGACTTTGCGTCATGCAAGTTCGAAGCGCCGCCGCCCGACATCATTTTCTTCGACCCGTTCTCGTTCAAGACCGACGGCGCATTGTGGACCTTGAGGGCGTTTCGCGAACTGGCGCAGGTCTGCGTGGATAAATCCACCGAACTCTTTACCTACACTTATTCGACCAGCGTTCGCGCCGCGATGCTGGCGGGCGGCTTCTATGTTGCCAAAGGCTGCGCCACCGGCCTCAAAGGCGAGACCACCATCGGTCTGTCGGCGCGCGCGGCGTCCGCCGCTCACGGCCGTGAGTTGCTCGGCCCGGAGTGGCTGGCGAAGTGGGCGCGCAGCGGCGCGCGGGTTCCCTTCGGCAGCACGGAGCAGGACGAGTCGTGGCGCGAGGCGATCCTCGCGCATCCGCAGTTCAAGGCTTGAGTCGAAGCTCAGTCGCTGATCGCCATCGCAACGGGGATCAATCCCGTATTGAACGGCGAGCCGCTCTGCAACGTCAGGCTGCCGGTTTTGGGATTGATCGCGTACGCGGACACCGTGTTGTCGTTGGAGTTCGCCGCATAGACGAACAGACTCGTGGGATCGACCACCACCGCGGAAGGTTGCATGCCCGCGGCGAATGGCGCTCCGGGCAGCGGCGTGAGCGTGCCGTTGGCGCCGATCTTGAAGCCCGACAAGGTGTTCGCGCCCTGATCGGCGACATACACGGTGTTCACGACCGGATCCACGGCGATCGAAAAAGGCGCGATTCCGGTCGCGAAGGGCGAGCCGCTGATCGCGCCCGGCGGCGCGGCGGCGCTCGGCGGAAGGCCGCTGATCCCGGTCAGGGTGTTCGCCGCCGAATTGGCCACATACAGATTGCTGCCGGTGGGATCGAACGCCAAGGCGCTCGGGCTTGCGCCGCAGGGGAAAGGCGAACCCGGCGCGTTGGTGAGCGTGCCGTTGCCGGAGGAGATCGAAAATGCCGAAATGGTGCCGTCCAATGAATTGGTGACATAGAGAATCTCGCCCAACGGATCAACCGTCGCCGCAGAGGGCAATCGGCCGGTGGCGGCGAGCGATCCGGCCACGGCGCTGAGGACGCCGCTGCCCGCGGCGATGGTGTAGGTCGAAACGGTACCGCTGTTGCCGCCGCCCGCGACGTAAACGTACGAGCTCGATGGATCGATGGCCACCGACGTCGGACTCGAGCTGGTGCCGACCGGCGCTGCGCCCGCGGCCGTCAATGCGCCAGTCGTGCGATTGATCGTAAAGGCTGAGATATTCGCGCTGAGTTGATTGACCACGTAGGCATAGGCGCCGGTGGGGTCCACCGCGATGGCCACCGGATTGCCGCCGGCCGCGAACGGCGAGCCGGCGATCGGAGTCAAACCGCCGGCCACCGGGTCGATGGTATAGCCCGAGACATTTCCGGAGCCGCGATTGACGACATACAAAAAGCGCGGCGGGTTCGTCGTGCAAGTCACCGTGATGTTGGTGACATCGGTGGTGCCGGTCGTTCCCATGCCGTTCGCCACCACGCAGGTCTGCGACGGACTGGTGGGCTGAGTCTTGACGGTAATGTTGTAGGCGGTGTTCGATGTTGAGGTGCCGAATGTCTGGTCGCCGTTCGCGTCGGAACCGTTGAGCGGTATGCTGAGGGCCGTCGAACCGTTTTGCAGCGCCAGCCTGAAGCCCAGCAAGCCGCTGACGCTGCCCTTCAAATTGACGGTCGTGTTGATGCACCTGCCGCAGCCCTCGGATCCATGGCAACCGGCCAATGCTGCGGTCAGGAGGCATAGCCCAAGGAGAGCGCGAAATCTCATATTCTTCTCCCTCTTTCGGAGGACCGGTGCGGGTCAAAGTAACATGAAAGTATTCGCACCAAATTGATGATTCTGCGCTCCATACCCGGCTATTTGTCATGACGAGCATCACGAAAACGGCCACCCACGTGGATCGGCGCATCGGAATGGCGACATCGATTTATCATCGCGCAGGCTTGCATCATCATTGGCGGCCACGGGCCGTCGAGCGGGAGGGGATTTGGGGCAAGAAGCATCGCCGGGTATTCAAGCGGTATTCGAAGCCGCCCTGACGCATCATCAGGCCGGAAGGCTCGGTGAAGCGGAGCGGCTTTACACGCAGGTTCTGCAAGCCGATCCGCGCCATGCGGATGCCTGGCATTTTCTCGGCGTTCTCGCCCACCAGAACGGCCGCAATGACGTGGCGGTGGATCTGATCGGCAGGGCGATCGCGCAGAATGACCGAGTTCCCGCCTTCCACAACAACCTGGGCAATGCGCTCAAGGCACAAGGCAAGCTGCAGGAGGCGGCGGCCTGCTACGCGGCGGTGCTGGCACAGAAGGCCGATCACGTCGGCGCGCTTTTCAATTTGGCGCTGGTGCTGCAGATGCAGGGCCGCTCTGAGGAGGCGGTCGCCTCTTATCGGCGGGCATTGAGCCATAAGCCGGATTACGTCGAGGCGCATGGCAACCTCGGTAACACCCTGCAAGCACTGGGCAGGCTGGAGGAAGCCGTGGTCTGCTACGAGCGGGCGCTGCGCTACCGGCCAAACTACGCCGAGGCGCACAGCAACTTGGGCAATGTGCTGCTGGCCCAAGGCAAGTATGCCCAGGCGGCGGCTTCCCATGCGCGCGCGCTGATTCACAAGCCGAACTACGCGGAGGCCCACCACAACCTCGGGCTGGTACTCTTTGAGCAGGGCGATGTCGATGCGGCCGTGGCCTCCTATCGGCGCGCATTGATCCACAAGCCGGCTTACCCCGAGGCGCACAACAATCTCGGCAACGCGCTCCGGGAACAAGGCCGATCGGCCGAAGCGGCAGCCTGCTACCAGCGGGCGCTGATTCTGGATCGGCACAATGCGGAAGCAAGGTTGGGCCTGACCACGGCGGCGATTCCGGTCTTTGCCGACACGATTGCCGACAGCACGGCCGCCCTTGAGAATTTCGAGCGATCCTTGGAGGAGCTGGCTGCTTGGAGCTGCGCCAATCCGGGAAAGCTGGGAAAGTCGGTGGGCGGCAGCCAGCCGTTTTATCTGGCCTACCGGCCCGCCGATGTCACGGCCCTGTTATCGCGCTACGGCGACTTGATCTGCGCCGAGGCGGCGGCTCATTGGCACAGCGGAATGGCGGATGCTGAGAGCGCTCGGCCGCCGCGCGAGCGCGTGCGCATCGCGATGGTAAGCGGCCACGTGCGTCAACACGCGGTATGGGATGTGTTGCTGCGCGGAATCGTGGCGCACCTGGATCGGCGGCGGTTCGAGGTGGTCCTATATCACACCGGCTCGATGAGCGATCAGGAGACCGACTGGGCGAAAGGGCGCGTCGAGCGCTTCGTGCAAGGCCCGCGCTCGACCCGGGCATGGCTGCAGGAAGTCGCCGCGGACCGGCCCGACGTCATGTTCTATCCGGAGGTGGGGATGGATCCCGCCACATGCGCGCTCGCGGCCCTGCGCTTGGCGCCGCTGCAGGTTGCTGGGTGGGGACATCCCGTGACCACCGGCCTGCCCAGTATCGATTTGTTCGTGTCCGGCGAACTGCTCGAAGGGACCGGTGCCGAGCGCCACTACCGCGAAAAGCTCGTACGCTTGCCGGGAACCGGCGTTTGCACCGACATGGCGCCGGTTGCCTCTCAGCCATGGGAGAGTCCGGCTCGGCCGGCAAATTGCGTGCGCTTTGCACTGTGTCAGCAGCCGATCAAATTCGATCCGCTGCACGATGTTTTGTTGACGCGCATTGCCAAGGCGGTCGGCCCCAGCGAATTCTGGCTGGCCGCCCCGAAAAAACTGCATTGGGCGACGGCGAGGCTGCACAACCGGTTGGCGGCCGCCTTCCGCGCCGAAGGGCTCGATCCGGATGCTCATTTGCGCGTGATGCCCTGGCTGACGCGTGAGCATTTTGCCGGCTTCTTGGACGAGATGGATGTGTTCTTGGATTGCCCCGCATTTTCCGGCTATACCACCGCCTGGCAGGCCGTTCATCGAGGAATACCCATCGTCACCCTGGAAGGGGAATTTCTGCGTCAACGCCTGGCGGCCGGCCTGTTGCGGCAGATCGGCATGACCGATGGGATCGCCGTATCCGCCGATCAGTACGTGCAAATCGCCGCTCTTTGGGCAGAGGAGTCGCGCAATCCCACGCAACGGGCCGTGCGTCGCGAATCGATCCGCCGGGCTGCGGCGCGGGCGGACGGCAACCGCGCGGCCGTGAGCGCCCTCGAGCAAGCACTGCTCGATGCCCGGAAAAATATTATGCCGCCGCGTGTCGCCGACGCGAATCCGTAGCGTCCATACAGTGTTGGCGTGCGCTTGCAACTGGATGGACGCAGCCGGCTTGCGCGGCAACAATCCCGTCTATGTCCGCGGGCTTTCACATCGACAGATTGAGCGACGAGTTTGGCCAGTACACCTTGGTGATGAAGTGCGCGCAATGCGGACATGAACGCAAAGCGGAACCGCTGACGCTCGGCCGCTTGTGCGGCTGGGATGCGCGGCTCGCGGATGTGGCCAAGCGCCTGCGTTGTTCCAAGTGCGGCAAAAAGCGCTGTACCCTGAAGGCGTTTCCTCCCAAAAAACCGCGAGGCTATTCGGCGTTGCCGAGATAGGCTACCTTCGCGTGGCAGGAGCCACTTTTTGCGAGGATACATGCCGACCAAGGCGCAGATCGTCGAGTTGCTGGAACGGGAATTCCCGCAAAGCCAATGCGTGGTCGAGGAGGTCGGCGAACGCACGGCGACGGTTTCTCATCCGGTCGGAGCTGCGCAATTGCGTCCGGGCGGCACGGTGTCGGGGCCTTTGCTCATGACCGTGGCCGATGTGACGCTGTATGTTGCGGTACTCGCCACCATCGGTCTGGTACCTCTGGCCGTGACGACCAACTTGAACATCAATTTTCTGCGCAAACCCTCGCCGCGCAATCCCATCGTGGGCGTGTGCAAGTTGATCAAAGTCGGGCGAATCTTGGTCGTCGGCGAGGTGGCGCTATACTCGGACCGCGACGAGGAAATGGTTGCGCACGCGGTGGGTACCTACTCGATTCCGCCGCAGCGCTGATCGCGCAGCGCCGTGTCCCCGTCGCCGCGCACGCTCCGTGCTGCCGCCTCAGCGCCGATCGCGCACACGCACGGCTTTGCCGGAGGAGCGCGGCAGCGAGCCTGCGGCGGCGACATGAATCTGCGCCGAGAGGCCGATGTGCTCCTTCAGCTTCACGCCCAAGAGCGCCGCCTCCCTCGCCTTGGCCTCATCTCCCAACCAGGCGCGCGCCTCGACCACGATGCGAATTTCATCGAGACGATTCGGCCGGGTGATTTCAACTTCGTAGTGCGGCGCCAATCCGGCGCAGCGCAAGATCAGCTCTTCGATCTGCGAAGGAAACAGATTGACGCCGCGAATGATGAGCATGTCATCGGAGCGGCCGCTGATCTTCGCCATGCGCCGCATGGCGTTGAGGCTTCCCGGCAACAGCCTGGTCAGGTCCCGCGTGCGGTAGCGGATCACCGGCATGGCCTCCTTGGTCAGCGACGTGAACACCAGTTCGCCTTCCTCGCCGTCCGCCAGCCGCTCGCCGCTGTCCGGATTCACGATCTCGGGAAGGAAGTGATCCTCCCAGATGGTGGGGCCGTCCTTGGTCGCCGCGAATTCTTGCGCCACCCCCGGACCCATCACTTCCGACAGGCCGTAAATGTCGCAGGCGTCGATGCCGAAGGCGTTTTCGATCTCGGCGCGCATGCCTTCTCCCCACGGCTCGGCGCCGAAGAGACCCACCTTCAAATGGGTCGAGCGCGGGTCGACGCCCTGGCGCCTGAACTCATCGAGAATCGCGAGCATGTAGCTGGGGGTCACCATGATGATCTCTGGCGCAAAATCCCGGATCAGCTGCACCTGTTTCTCGGTCTGTCCGCCCGACATGGGAATCACGGTGCATCCCGCCGCTTCGGCGCCGTAGTGCGCGCCCAGGCCGCCGGTGAACAACCCATAGCCATAGGCGATGTGCACTTTCATGCCGGCGCGGCCGCCGGCCGCCCGGATGGAGCGCGCCACAAGAGCGCTCCAAGTCTTGAGATCGTTATGCGTGTATCCCACCACGGTCGGTTTGCCTGTGGTGCCGGAGGAAGCATGCACGCGCGCTACGTGCTCCATCGGCACGCAAAAAAATCCGAACGGATAGGCGTCTCTCAAGTCGGTCTTGGTGGTGAACGGGAAGCGCGCCAGATCATCGAGGCAGGTCAGGTCCTCGGGCCGCAGTCCGGCGGCGGCGAATTTTCGCCGATAATTCGCATTGTTGGCATAGGCGTGCTGCAGCGTCGCCTGCAGGCGCTCGAGCTGCAGGCTTTCCAATTCCGCGCGCGAGGCGCTCAAGATCGAGTCGGCCGATGTCGATGATTGCCCGACCATCGTCTCATTGCGGAGGGCCGAAGCTCGGCTGGCGCTTCTCCCGCGCGGCGGCGATTCCCTCGCGCACATCCTTCAGTCTGAAGCCCAAGAATTCCAGCGCGAGCGACGTATCGAAGCTCGGTCCGGCCAGACGCAGCCAATTGTTGAGCGCATGTTTGGTCCAGCGCATCGCGGTCGCGCTGCCGGCGCTCAAAGTCCGGGCTATATCGAAGGCGGTTTCGATCACTTTGGCGTCCGGCGCGACCACGGAAACGAGGCCGATGCGCTCCGCTTCGGCGCCCGACAACGACTTGTTGGTCAGCAGATGATAGCGCGCCTTGGCCAGACCGCACAGCAGCGGCCAGATGATGACGGCGTGATCGCCGGCGGCAACCCCGAGTTTGGTGTGCCCGTCGAGAATCCGCGCGTTGTCCGCGGCCACCGACACGTCGGCGAGCAATGCGATCGCCAGACCCGCGCCCACCGCGCTGCCGCGGATTGCCGACACCACGGGCTTGGAACAATTGACCAGGTTGTAGACCAAGTCGCTGGCTTCCTTCCACACCCGGATCAGCGTGGCTTCGTCCTCGATCATGCGATCGATCATGTCGAAATCGCCGCCGGAGGAGAAATTCGCGCCCTCGCCGCGGATCAGCACCACGCGCACGGCCTCATCGAGGTCGACGCTGCGCCACACTTGCGCAAGGTCCCGATGCATACCCTCGGTGGCGGCGTTCAAGCGGCCTTGGTTCGACATCACGAGTTCAAGGATGCCCGGCTCCGCGCCCGAAAACTTGAGGCTCGGAAATTCCCCGGCGTAGCGCGCAAGGTCGATGGGCATCGTCAACTCCCCACCGCGTCCGGAACTTCATGAATGCTCACCATGGTCAGCACGAAGTACGATGCCACGGTCTCGCCGTTTTGGTTGGTGATTTCCGTGTCCCAGGCCACTTCGCCCCATCCCTTGTCGGCGCGCAGGCTCTTGCGCGCGCAGGTCAGTCTCACTTTGATTCGATCGCCGGGTTTCACCGGCTTCACGAAGCGCAGTTCGTCCAGGCCGTAGTTGCCGAGCACCGGCCCGTAGTCGGGATCGACGAACAGTCCGGCGGCCGCCGATATCAAAAAATACCCGTGCGCGACGCGGCCGCCGAAGAGCGGATTGCGCGCCGCCTCCTTTTCGCTCATGTGCGCGTAAAAATTGTCGCCGCTCAAGGCCGCGAATTGCTCGATGTCGGCAACCGTCACCTCGCGTTCGCCCGATTTCAGCGTGTCGCCCAACCTGAGCTGGTTGAAGGGAATGCGAAACGGATGCCGGCCCGGATCGAGCTGGCGGCTGCCCCGCACCCAGCGCCCGCTGATCGCCGTGATGGCATCGGGCGAGCCCTGCACCGCGGTGCGCTGCATGTAGTGCAGCACGCCGCGGATGCCGCCCATTTCCTCGCCGCCGCCGGCGCGTCCCGGACCGCCGTGGATCAGCGGCGCCAGCGGCGATCCGTGTCCCGTGGATTCCTTGGCGCAGGCCTGATTCACCACCAGGATTCGGCCGTGATAGGGCGCAAGCCCGAGGACGATCTGCGCGGCGAGGGCATCATCGCCCGTGAACACCGAGGCGGCGAGACTGCCGGCGCTGCGCCGCGCGAGCGCGATCGCCTCCGCGGTGTCCTTGTAAGGCAAAACCGTCGCCACCGGTCCGAAGGCCTCCACTTCATGCACGGCGCGCGCGCCCTGGATGTCGTTGCACAGCAGAAGCAGCGGCGGCACGAAGGCGCCGCGCTCGCGGTCGGCGTCCTTCACCTCGAAGCGGCCCAGATCCCCGGCCACCAGTTCAGCCTCGCGATGCAGCTCCTCGACCCGCTCCAGCACATCGGTGCGTTGTTCCTGGCTCACCAGCGGGCCCATGCGCACACCCTCGGCGCGCGGATCGCCCACGACGATTTTTTGCAGCGCCGCCTGCAGAGCGGCCACCACCTCGCCGCTCGCCGACTTGGGCACGAGGGCCTTGCGGATAGCGGTGCACTTCTGTCCGGTCTTGACCGTCATTTCACGCACCACCTCCTTGATGAAGAGGTCGAACTCCGGCGTGCCCGGCTTCGCATCGATCCCGAGGATGCTGGAATTGAGCGAGTCGGTTTCAGCGATGAAGGGCACGGCATGGCGCACGATGCATGGATGCGTGCGCAGGCGCTCCGCGGTGTGCGCGGACCCGGTGAAGGACACCGTGTCCTGGCAGTTCAAGTGCTGGAACAGGTCCCCTAAACTCCCGCACACCAGCTGCAGTGCGCCCTCCGGCAAGATTTTCGAGTCCACGACGCGGCGCACCACGAGTTCGGTGAGGTAGGCGGTCGCGGTGGCGGGTTTGACGATGGCCGGCATTCCGGCGAGCAAGGTCGGCGCCAGTTTTTCGAGCATCCCCCACACCGGAAAATTGAAGGCATTGATGTGAATTGCCGCGCCCTCGCGCGATACATACAGGTGCTGGCCGAGGAAGGTGCCGCCCTTGGACAACACCTCGACATCGCCGTCCACGTAGACCTGCGAATTCGGCAGCTCCCGCGCGCCCTTGCCGGCGAAGGCGAACACCGTGCCGATTCCGCCGTCGATATCGATCAGCGCGTCATTCTTGGTCGCGCCGGTGCGGTAGGAAAGCGCGTAGAACTCCTCTTTCAATTCGGACAACTTCTTGGCAAGCGCCCGGAGCATCGCGGCGCGCTGATGGAAGCTCAGAGCGCGCAGCGCCGGACCGCCCACGTCGCGCGAGTATTCGAGGACAGCCGCGAAATCAATCCCGTCCGAGGAAGCCATCGCAATGATTTCGCCGCTGGTGGCATCGCGCATCGCAATGCCTTGACCCTCGCCGCTTTGCCAGCGGCCGCAAACATAGCTCTGTAAATTCATGAGGTCGTCCCGCTGGGTGTTGGCAGACGCAGGCGCGCGCAGCGTCCGCGGAAAAGCGCGACGGTCTCCCCGGAGCGCTTGGTGATGCGCACATCGTAAATGCCGTGACGTGCGCCGCGCGAGACTTCCATGGCGTGCGCGGTCAGAAATTCGCCCGCCGGCGTCGGCGCCAGAAATTCGATGGCGGCGCCGGCCGCGACCATGGACTCGCCGTGCGAGTTGCAGGCGAAGGCGAAGGCGCTGTCGGCGAGGGTAAAAATGATGCCGCCGTGGCACAGGCCATGGCCGTTGACCATCTCCGGCCGAACGGTCATGGATACTCGCACGCTGCCGGGCGCCACATCGAGGATCTCCAGACCCAAATTTTGCGAGGCGCGATCCGTGCGGAACATCGCTTGAACCGCGGTGCGCGCGCGGCCTGCCGCATCGCCCGTCCCAACGGCCGCATCGGCACACACGCTAGTGACCGCTGAAGCGCGGCGAGCGCTTCTCGGTAAAAGCCGCGACACCTTCCGCATAGTCGTTGGAACGGCCGAGCTCGCGCTGCACGTCGCGCTCCACAGCGAGCTGCTCTTCCAGAGAGTTTTGCCAGCTGCGCCGCAGAGCATCCTTGGTGGCGGCGAGCCCGCGCGTGGGCGCCCCCGCAAATTGCCGCGCCATGGCGTCGACCGTCGCGGCGAGGTCCGCGTCCTCGACGCATTGCCAGATCAATCCCCAGGCGGCCGCTTGTTCGGCGGGGAGCTTGTTGCCCAGCAGGGTCAAGCCCATGCGCACGCGCATCGCCGACCAGCCGCGGCAGAACCAAGTGCCGCCCGAATCCGGAACCAATCCGAGCTTGGAGAAGGCCTGCACGAAGTTGGCGCTGCGGGCGGCGATGACGATGTCGCAGGCCAGCGCGATGTTGGCGCCCGCACCCGCGGCCACGCCGTTGACCGCCGCGATCACCGGCATCGGCAAGCCTCGCAACGCCAGCACCAGCGGGTTGTAGCAGTTTTCCATCGACTCGCCGAGATCGACGCCCTGCGAGCCGGGCGCGACCGCACGATCGCCCAGATCCTGGCCCGCGCAAAAGCCGCGGCCGGCGCCGGTGAGCACCAGGACCCGCGCGCCGCTCGCGGGCGATGCTCGACAAGGCCTGGCGGACTTCGCCGTGCATCTGTGTGTTGAAGCTGTTGAGCTTGTCGGGTCGGTTCAATGTCAGGCGAGCGACGCCGCTGTCCACCTCGAATAGAATGGTTTCGTATGACATGGCTTTCCCCTCGAAGGCCTGAGCGAACACCTATTTCTGGTCGTAACTGATTTCGAGCGTGGGCGTGGTCGGCCGTGCCTGGCAGCACAGCACGAAGCCGGCGTCGATCTCCCAGCGCTCCAGCGCAATATTATGCGCCATGACGGCGGCTCCCCCGGTGATTCTCGTCGCGGCATGTCGCGCAGATCCCTGAGCGGCAGGAGAAGGGCAGCTCCAGACCCGCACGCTCCGCCGCGTCGAGCACCGACGCATCGCTCGGCGACATGGGAAAACTGCGGCGCCGTCCGTCCATGGTCACCGTGATGGTCGCCAGGACTTCTTGCGGAGCGCTCGCGCGCGGCCGGTTTGGTCACTATTTCCAGCGGCGTCGAGTCCGCGGTCGCGAAGCGCTCGAAGCGGATCGGCGCATTGCCGTTCAGCGCTTTGACGGCGTTGCGCACCTCGTCCACCATGTCGCCGGGTCCGCAAATCAGGTATTCGTCCGCGCTGGAGATTTCCGGCAGGTACTGCGCGCAGTTCGGCGACTTTGTTGGCGTCGATGCGCCCGTTCAGGAATTCAGCGTGCTGCGGTTCGCGGCTCATCACGAAGTGCAGCGCCAAGCGGTCCGATGTAGCGATTCTTCAGCGCGAGAGTTTCTTCCAGGAACATGGTGCGCGAAATGCTGCGATTGCCGTAGATCAGCGTGAAGCGGCTGTGCGGCTCGCGCGCCAGAATATCCGTGGCGAGCGACAGGACCGGCGTGATGCCGCTGCCGGCGGCAAATGCGACATAGGAAAAGCGGCGCGCCGGATCGATTGCGGTGCGAAACCGTCCCAGCGGCGTGCCGACCTGCAGCAAATCGCCGGGGCGCAAATTCGCGGCGAGGTCTCCGCGACATCACGCCCGCCGGTCTGCGTCCGGACGCCGAGCTTGAGCGCGCCGCCGCCGGGCGCCGTGACGATCGAATAAGTACGCCGTTCCTCGCGACCGTCGATCGTCCGGCGCACGGTGACGTATTGGCCCGCATGATGCGCAAAGGCCTCGCGCAGGGGAAGCGGGATTTCCACGGTCACGCAGGCCGCATCCTCGGCGGCGCGTTCGACCCCGTCACCTTCAAGCGGATGGAACTCAAGGCCGCCATGTCAGATGCATTTGAAGTATTCGAACGGCTCCAGACAAGCAGCGGCAGCGGTGCAGCGCCTTGCAAGGCGTCGAGCCGAACTCACTGATGCACTCCGTGTCGAGTCGACCGGCAGCGCGGACAAGCGAGCCGCTGGACCCCGCGCAGCACATCACGCATGTTCGATACGCTCCGATCCGGCGGCACGATGCCGTACTCGAGCAGCTTGCGCCGGCCCTGGGGAGTGATCCAATCGCTGCTCCACGCCGGCGAAAGGATGTTCGTCACCTTGAACTCGCCCACGGCGCCTTGCGCAACGCGTTCTCGCACCGAGTGTCGGATGCACTTCGGTCGCCGGACAACCCACGTAGGTCGGAGACAGCCCCACCTCAAGCTCCCCGTCGGCGCGCATGTCGATGAACCGCACCAGCCCCAAATCGACGATGCTGAAGGCGGGGATTTCGGGATCTTCCACGGCGCCGAGCAGCTGCCACGCCGCTGCGACGCGCGCCATTCGCATCGTCGGCGCGTGGCGCTGAAGCGGCGCGCATCGCCCGAGCCATGGAACTCACCAGCGCGCGCCCGGATAGCTGCGCTGGAGATACTGCATCTCGGCGAGGATGTAGCCCAGATGCTCGCTGTGCTCGCCGCGCTTGCCATGCCAGGCATGCGGACGATCCGCGCGGCCGCTTCAAGGTCGCCTCGCTCAAGATCCCATCGATGCGCGCGACCATGCGGCATGCACCTCGGCTAGATCGCGGCGCGATGCCGCGCTCGGCCATCGTCGCGATCCAGATCGTCCTCCGCGAACAGCTCGACGGTGTAAGGCCACAGCAGTTCGAGCGCCGACTGCACGCGTGCATGGCTCTCGCGCGGTGCCATCGCCGAGCCGCACCAGCCAGCTCGCGCTGTAGCGCAGATGGTAGCGGATCTCCTTGACGGACTTTCGCGGCGATCGCGGCCAGGCGCGTCATCGCGCGATGCTCGTCAGGCGCTCGTAGAGCTCGAGCTGGAAGGCGTCGATCAGCACCTGGCGCACGATGGTCTCGCCGAAATCGCCGTTCGGTTGCTCTGCCAGGGTCGCGATTGAAATACTCGCCCTGCTCGCGCAGGAAAGCGAGTTCGTCTTCGTCCGCGGCCGCGGCCCTCGACCTCGCCGGCGTAGGTCAAGCAGCAGCCGCGCCTGGCCGATCAAGTCGAGCGCGATGTTGGCGAGCCCCAGGTCCTCCTCCAGCGCAGGAGCATGGCCCACCCATTCGCCCGAGCCGCTGACCGAGCACCAGGCTCAAATCGCCGAGGCGCAGCACGTAGCGGAATAGCGCGTCGCGAGTCGACTGTCGGGCGCGACGGCGCGCTCACAGGGTCTTCACCTCGTCCGGGATCTCGTAGAAGGTCGGATGGCGGTAGATCTTGTCGCGCGCCGGCTCGAACAAGCGAATCCGCGTCTCCGCGGGATCCGACGCGATGATGTCAGCGGAGCGCACCGACCCAGATGCTGACGCCCTCCTGGCGGCGCGTGTACAGATCGCGCGCATGATCGATGGCCATGCGCGCATCCGTCGGCGTGCAGGCTGCCCGACATGCTTGTGATCCAGGCCGCCGCGGGCGCGGATGAATACTTCGTAGAGCGGCCATTCGCGCTTGTCTTCCATGGTCTCTCCTTCGGGTCCGTCGGCGCTGTGCATTCGCCGCGCGGCTCGCGCGCGCTGCGCTTTTCGCCGCATAGGCGCTAGGCCGCTTCGCGCACCCAGGCGCCCGCCGCATGCGCGCTGCGGCGCGCCGCCAGCCGCTCCGCGTTGCACGGACCGTTGCCCTTCAGCACGCTGCTCGAACTCGCTCCAGTCGATGGCGCCGAACTCGTGGCGCTGCTCGGCTTCGTTCCAGCGCAGCTCGCGGATCGGGCACGGTCAGATCCCAAGAATTCGCGCCTGCGGCACGGTGAAGTCGACGAACTTCTGCCGCAGCTCGTCGTTCGAAAAGCGCTTGATCTTCCAGCGCTGCGAATCTCCGGCTGTGGGTCGAATGCCGCGTCCGGAGGGACCGAACATCATGAGCGCCGGCCACCACCAGCGATTCAGCGCCTCCTGCGCCATGCGCTTCTGATCGGCAGTGCCTGCGGCACAGCTGCAGCATCAGGTCGTAGCCCTGGCGCTGGTGGAAACTTTCCTCGCGGCAGATCCGCACCATGGCGCGCGCATAAGGTCCGTAGGAACAGCGGCACAGCGGAATCTGATTCATGATGGCGGCGCCGTCCACCAGCCAGCCGATGGCGCCCACATCGGCCCAGGTCGGCGTCGGATAGTTGAAGATGCTCGAATACTTGGCCTTGCCGGAGAGCAGCTGCTCGACCAGCTGATCGCGGCTCACGCCGAGGGTCTCGGCGGCGCTGTAGAGATAAGCGCCGTGACCGCCTTCGTCCTGGACCTTGGCGATCAGGATCGCCTTGCGCTTCAAGCGTCGGCGCGCGCGTGATCCAGTTTCCCTCCGGCAGCATGCCGACGATCTCGGAATGCGCGTGCTGAGAGATCTGCCGAATCAGGGTGGTGCGATAGCGCGCCGGCATCCAATCCTTGGGCTCGATCTTTCTCCTCGCGCATCGACGCGCGCCAGGAAGCGCTGCTCGAGCGCCGCCTTCATCCGCCGCGGCGCGCATTCCGAGCCCTGCGCATCCAGCGCTTGCGTGTACATACCCGACCCCCGGAAGTTCGGCCGCACGCCGATCATTGCGTGATACAAAAATTCTACAAATGCAATTTTTTATGTGTCATAAAGATTGCGGCCCTCAGACACGCCGCGCACATGGATAAAGACGCTCCCATCGCCTTCGGCCGCCGCCGAGCTCGTCGCGCGCTTTCGCCGCCAGCGGCCGTTGCGCGGCGGCTCGCTGATCGTGACGCTGTTCGGCGACTCCATCATGCCGCGCGGCGGGCGCGATCGCTCTCGGCAGCCTGATTCGACCTGGCGGCGCCTTTCGGTCTCAATGAGCGGCTGGTGCGCACCGCGACCACGCGGCTCGCGCAGGACGGCTGGCTCGAGGGGCGCCGCGCGGGCAAGCTCAGCGAATATCGGCTGTCGAGCGACGGCCGCGCGCGATTCGCAGAGGCGACCAAGCGCATCTACGGCGAACCGAATACGCCATGGTCGGGCCGCTGGACCTTGATCGTGCTGCCGCCGATGCGGGCGGCCGAGCGCAACGCGATTCGCGAGGAACTCGGCTGGCGGGGCTTCGGCGAGATCTCCGGCAATGTATTCGCGCACCCGGAACTCGGATTCACAGACGCTGCGCGCGCAGCAGAGCGCGAGGCGGATTACTCTCCAAAGTCGTCGCGCTTCGAGGCGATCTCGCTGGCCGGCGGGACGCCCCGCATCGCCTGGTCGACCTGGGATGGGATCTCGAGGATCTGGCCTGGCGCTACCAGCGTTTCGCGGATCGGTTCGACGCGCGTGCTGTCGGCACTGCGGCGCCATGGCCGCATCCAGCCCGAAGACGGCTTCCTCCTGCGCACGCTGCTGATCCACGAGTACCGCCGCCTGCATTTGCGCGATCCGCTGTTGCCGACGCAGTTGCTGCGGCCGCGACTGGCCGGGCGCGCAGGCGGCGGAGCTTGTGCCGGGACATTTATGGCCGGGTGTTCGCGCGCCTCGGAAGCCTATCTGTCGCGCGTGGCCGCCCAGCCTCGACGGGCCGCCGCCTGCCGGCCCGGCCGTGAGCGCTTCGGCGGCTCGTGACCAGCGCGTGCCGGCGGCCTATTCGCCGGCCAGTGCTCCAAGCGTCTCGACGACGTGGCCGAGAAAGGCGTTCGCCTGGAAGGCGTCCAGCGCCCGATGATCGATGGTCAGCGTGAGATAGCACATCGAGCGCACGCGATCGACTCGCCGCCTTCCGCCTCGATGACGCAAACGCGCCGCTGCACCTTGCCGACGCCGAGAATGGCCACTTGCGGCTGGTTGATGACGATGGGCGCGGCCAGCAGGCTGCCGCCCACACCGTGATTCGAGATCGTGAAGGTGCCGCCGCGCACATCCTGCGGCCGCGAGCTTGCCGGCGCGCGCCGCTTCCACGGCTGGCCGAGCCGCTGCGCGATCTCGAACAGGCTTCAGATTCTGCGCGCGATGAATCACCGGCACGATCAGCCCTTTGTTGCCGAGCGCCGTGCCCACGCCGATGTTCACGTCCGCGTGCAGTTCGAGGCGTCCTCATGGAAGGTGGCGTTGACCTCCGGATGAGCGCGCAGTGCCCGGACGCAGGCGCTGACGAAATAGACCGTCAAGGTGAGCCGGGCGCCGCGCGACTCGTAACTCTGCGCATGCAGCGCCCGATGCGCCGAGCACACGGCTCAGGTCCGCTTCGAACAAAGTCGTGACGTGCGGGGCTTCGTTGAGGCTGCGCGCCATGTGCTCGGCCACCCGGCGGCGGATGGCGGTGTGCGGAACGAGCGTGCTGGCTGCGGTCTGATTGACCGTCGCGCCCGCAGTGACGCGTTCCGACGCGCCGAGCGGACGCGCGCCGACGCAGAGACATGGCGCGCCACGTCCTGCGCCGTGATACGGCCGTTGCGGCCGGTGCCGTTGATATCGCCGGCCGCAATGCCGTGCTCGTGCAGCAACCGCCGCACCGACGGACTCAACAATTCGGAATCCGCGCGGGAAGTGGCGGGCGCCGTTGAGCCGCCCCCTGCGCGAGACGCCCCGCTGGCCTCGGAGGCCTCCGAGGCGCTCGGACGGCTGGCGACGTCGCGACCTGAGTCGATTCGCCGGGCAACCGCAAGCGCGCCAGCACCTCGTCCGGGTTGCACTTCAGCGTTTTCCGCTTTCAGAACTTCGATCAGCGTGCCGCTCGCCGGCGACGGCAATTTCGACGGTGACCTTGTCGGTCTCGAGCTCCACCAGCGGCTCGTCCTTGACGACGGGGTCGCCCACGGCCTTGCACCACCTGAGAATCGTCGCCCGCGTTCCTTCCTCGTTCGGCGGCGCCAGCACATCCTGGATGCGTGCTCATGTCAGATTTCTGCGAGATCGGCGATCGCTGCGGCGATCGTCTCGACGCTCGGCAACACCGCATCGAGCAAGCACCGGGCTGTGCGGACTCGGCACATCGGGCATGGCCAGACGCTCGATGGGCGCGTCGAGATCGAAGAAGGCCTCCTTGGCGAGCACCGCCGCGATTTCCGCGCCGAATCCGGCGGTCATCGTGTCCTCGTGCACGATCAGGCAGCGGCGCGTCTTGCGCACCGACGCCAGCACCGCTTCGCGGTCCCACGGCGACAGCGTGCGCAGGTCGAGCAGGTCCGCGCGACTTGCCGCCGGCGTCGATGCGCCTGCTCGCAGCGCTCCACCATCGCGCCCCAGGTGACGACGGTGAGCGTCGGTGCCTTCGCGCAGCAGGCTCGCCTTGCCGAACGGCACGACGAAATCGTCGCCCGGATAGGGGCGGCGCGCCGAGGCGGAATCGAGCAGCGAGCGGTGCTCGAAGAAGATTGTCGGATCGTTGCCGCGCAAGGCGCTCGCGCAGCAAGCCCAACCGCATCCTGCGGCATTCGACGGCATCGCCAGTCGCCAGCCGAGCGCCGTGCAGCCATTGCACTTCGTTCGACTGGCTGTGCCAGGGATCGCCGCATTTGAAGAAGCCGCCGGGAATGCGCACCACCATGGGCGCGGCGAATCGATTGGCGGTGCGCCAGCGCATCGTGCCGCAGTCATTGAGCTGCTCGGCGGCGGGATCGGCGTACTTGCGGAACTGGATCTCGGGCACCGGCATCAGCCCGGCAGCCGCCATGCCGACGGCGCGGCCGATGATGCCTTCCTCGGACAGGCTGGTGTCGAACACCCGCGCCACGCCGAATCTTCTCCTGCAGGCCGAGGGTCGCGGCGTGCACGCCGCCCTTGCGGCCCACATCTTCGCCGAAAACCAACACCCGTGGATTGACGGCGAGCTCGTGTTCGAGCGTGCGGCGCACCGCGGTGACCAGGTTGATGCGCGGCCCCTGCGGCTCGGCTTGTTCACCGCCGGCCGCGGGCTCGACGCCGGCGCCGCGCAGATCCCGCCTTGCAGCTGCAGATCGAGCGGACCCATCGGCGCGAGTTTCGGAAAACACATAGCGCTGAATACGCTTGGGGTCCGGCGCCGCGCGCCGTTCGACATCGATCAGCGCTGCGCGCGACCAGGGCGCGCGCTGCGGAAAGCTCCGGATCCCATTCGGCCTGCGAAAGGGTGCGCGGGCACCAGCTGTTCGCGCAGTTTGGTCAAAGGATCGCGGTCGTTTTTCCGCGGCGATTTCCTCGGCGGACTTGTAGGTTTGCGTGTCCTGGCCCGAGTGACCCGAAAGACGCGGAACCAGCAGCCGGATGAGCGCCGGCCCCTCCCCTGACCGTACACCCGCGACCGCATCCTGGATCAGGGCGGCGGCGGCGAGCGGATCGGAGCCGTCGCCCTCGATGCACGCGCAGTCCTCGAAAGCCGGAAAGATTCCGGGCGATGTTGCCGCCCGGCGTTTGCTGCTGCGAGCTGACCGAAATGCCGTAGCCGTTGTCCTCGATGAAGAATAGGAACGGCAGCCGTTCGGTGGTCACGATATTGAGCGCCGCCCAAAATCCATTGGTGGCCGTCGATGCCTCGCCGCCGTGCGCGACGGCAATGCTGCCGCGGCACGCCTGCTCGCCGAGCTGGGTCACTCGATAGCGCAGCGCCTGCGCCCACCCGACCGCCGGGGTGTATTGCGCGCCGACGCCGCCGCACACCGGCAGCACGCAGGGACCCGCTTTGCGCGGCATGTTGAATACAACGCCGATATCGCGTCCGTCGCTCATGCCGCCGGCGCGCATCATGGTCGATGCCAGGGCTTCCTCGAGCGGCAGTCCGAGACCGAGCAACAGCGGCCGCGAACGATAGTAGCCGCCGACCCCGTCTTGGGTTCCGGTGAGCTGGGTGCTGAGCAGCACCTGGGTCAGATCGTGGCCGCGGGCGGAAAATTGGTAGAGCACTTTGCGCTCCTTGAGGAGCGTCGATTCTTCAAGATCGTCGAGTGCACGGGAAATCGCCACCTGACTCAGCACGCGGCGCCAGTCGATGACGCCGGGGTCCGGTGCCCGCCGCACCTGCTCAGGGATAGCGATCATGCAGCGAAGACTAATGCAGTCGGATCGACAGTAATCGCCAAAAAAACCACATAATCGGCAAAATATTGGCGATAATCGCTAATATTCATTGAATACGTGGGTAAAACATGAAGCTAGATCGCTTTGACGCGAAAATACTCGACGCGCTGCAGCGCGACGGCCGCCTGTCTGTGGTAGACCTCGCCGACATGATCGGCCTCTCGCCCACTCCCTGCGCGCGGCGCATCAAAGCGCTGGAATCGGAAGGCGCCATCGAAGGCTATGCGGCCGTACTCAACCCCGCACGCGTGGGACTTGCGGTCTTGGCCATCGTGCAGGTCAAGTTGACCGAACACACCGACGAGACGGTGGCGCGCTTCGAGCGCGAGATCGAGCTCATGGACGAGGTCACCAAATGTCTGGCCATGACCGGCAGCTATGACTTCATTTTGGAAGTGTACGGCAAGGATTTGGAGGCGCTGAGCAACGTCGTGCTGAAGAAGCTCATCCGCGTGCCCAATGTTCGCGACCTGCAGTCGAGCGTGGTGCTGCAGACAATCAAGCGCACGGCGCGAATTCCGCTCGCGCACCTGCAGGGTTGACGTGACGCCACGTGCCGGTGTGAATTGGTATGATCGAGCTCACGAGTGGCGAAGGGGAGAAGAAATGCTGCGCACATTATTTTCAACGCTAATTCTAGGCGGCACCCTCGCCGGTGGGGCGATGGCACAGGCGCCGGATGCCGCCTGTGCATTGCCGAACAGTCCCAAGGACATCCCGGCCGCGATCGATGCCGCGATTACCGGACCTGCGGACAAGGATCGCGCCTGTATGAAGGCCCTGTTCATACCTGAAGCGCGCCTCATCGTCGTGTCGATCGGCAAGGATGGGGCGCCAAGCTACACGATCCTGTCGCTGGACGACTGGATCACGCGCGCCAAAGCCCGCGGCCATGCATTGCTGAAGGAAACACAGCTCAAGTTCCAAATTCAGCGCTACGGCAACATCGTGCATTTATGGAGCACCTACGCGCTGCACAGCGACGGCAAACAGGTCGCACGCGGTATCAACAGCATTCAAGCGATCAAGGAAGCCGGCGGCTGGCGAGTCATGGGCATCATGTGGCAGGCCGAGTCGGCCGCGGCTCCGCTGCCAAAGGAATATCTGCCGAAGCCCTAGCGGTTGCGCAGACACGTGCAAGGCGCATCGCCAACGATGAAACACCTGAGCTCCATAGGTCTCGCGCTCGCGGCACTCCATCTTGTATTGGCGACTTCGGCTATCGCCGAAACCGCGGCCGCAGGTTCATCCACCGCCGTACGCGAACAGAATTGGAGCGCTCCGGGCCTCGAGGCGGCGGCCGACATCGTGATCGATCACTGGGGCATCGCGCACATTTTCGCGGCGAACATTCATGATGCCTTTTTCCTGCAAGGCTATAACGCAGCGCGCGACCGCCTTTGGCAGATCGACTTGTGGCGCAAGCGCGGTCTTGGCCTGTTGGCGAAGTCCTTCGGTCCCGCCTACGTCGATGAGGACCGCGCGGCGCGGTTATTCCTCTTTCGCGGCGACATGGACAAGGAGTGGGCGGCGTATGCGCCCGATTCCCGCCGGTGGGTCACGGCGTTCGTCGCGGGCGTGAACGCCTATGTCTCGCAGGTGCGCAGCGGCGTGCGAGCGCTGCCGATTGAATTCAAACTGACCGACAGCCGGCCCGACACCTGGCAACCCGAGGACGTGCTTCGCATCCGCAGCCATGCGCTCGTGTCCAACGTCGCCTCGGAAGTCGCACGAGCGCGCGTCGCGTGCGCGGACGGACTCGAGGCAGACGCACTGCGCCGCAAGATCGAGCCGGCGGGCCACGCAGTCGCGGTGCCGGCGGGGCTCAATCCCTGCGATGTGCCCGCGGATGTGCTCAAGGACTATTTGTTGGGGACCAAGCCTGTGGATTTCGGTGTGCTCGGCAAAACGACGCGCCATGCCGAACTCTCTGCTGCGCGCCGGCTGGCGGCAGCGCTGGAGGCGCAATCGATGGAAGGCTCCAACAACTGGGTGATCGCGCCGTCGCGCACCGCAACCGGCCGGCCGATTCTCGCCAACGACCCGCACCGCCTGCTCGATGTGCCGTCGCTGCGCTATATCGTGGCCTTGAATGCGCCGGGTCTCGACATCATCGGCGCCGGCGAGCCGGCGTTGCCCGGAATTTCTCTCGGTCACAATGACAACATTGCATTCGGCCTCACGATCTTCTCGGTCGATCAGGAAGATCTTTACGTCTATGAACTGAAGAAGAGCGATCCTGACAGCTATCGCTACCGGTCGGGCTGGACGAAGATGCATATCGTGCGCGAGAGCATCGAGGTGAAAGGCGGCGCGGCACGCGAAGTGGAATTGCGCTACACCCGGCATGGGCCGGTGCTCAGCGTCGATGCGGCGAAGCATCGCGCCTTTGCGCTGCGCACGGTGTGGAACGAGCTGGGCCTGTCGGGATACTTTGGCTCCTCGCGCCTGCTCATGGCGAAGAATTGGGATGAGTTCAAGGCTGCCGTCAACGCCTGGGGCGCACCGCCGGAAAACCTCGTCTACGCAGATACGCAGGGAAACATCGGCTGGGCGGCATCAGGCCGCGCGCCGAAGCGCAAGAACTGGGACGGCCTCATGCCCGTGCCGGGAGACGGCCGCTATGAGTGGGCCGGCTTTCAGGGGCCGGATGTTTTGCCTTCGCGGTTCAATCCGGCCGAAGGTTTTTTCGCGAGCGCCAACGAGATGAACCTGCCCTCCGGTTACCCCAATGAGCAGAATCGAATTGGGTTCGAATGGGGCGACCGCTCGCGCGTCGATCGGATCAATGAATTGCTCGGCGCGAGTTCCCAAATGACCCTCGCCGATTCCATGGCGATCCAGACCGACGTTGTGAGCACGCAGTCGCGGCGCGCGGTGGCACTGCTGGCCTCGCTGTCCTCGCGGAACACCGCGCTCGCGCAGGCCTTGGCGCTGCTCAAGGCTTGGAATCACGAGGAGAGCACCGACAGCGTCGCCGCCGCGATCTACGAGGTATGGGCGACCAAGCACCTGGGCAAATTGACCGTTGCGAAGGCGGCGCCGAAAGCGGCGAGCCTGATCGGCAACGGGCAGTTGCAGGCGGTGATCGAATATCTCGAACATCCCGATGCCGCGCTCGGCGCCGATCCGGCGTCGGCGCGCGATGCCATATTATTGGAGAGCCTGCAGGGCGCGTTGGACGAGCTCACGCAGCGCCTGGGCCCCGACATGACGACATGGGCCTGGGGCCGTCTGCATCGCGCGAGCTTCGAGCCTGCCGTCGCGCTGCTGGCGGATCCGGAGTTGCGCGCGCAAATGTCGGTCGGCCCGCTGCAAACCCCCGGCTCGGGTTCGACGCCGCGCGCGCAGGCGTATAGGCCCAATGATTTCTCGGTGATCGCCGGCGCGTCGGTGCGCCTCGTGATGGACGTCGGCGCGTGGGACAATTCGGTTGCAATGAACACGCCGGGACAGTCGGACGATCCGATGAGCGCCCATTATCGCGACCTGTTTCCCCTCTGGGCACAGGGGTCCTATGTGCCCTTGAGGTTCAGCCGCGCCGCCGTCGACGCCGACGCCGAGAATCTGATCCACATGAGCCCGAGCCGCTGAGGGGTGCACGGGGAACCCATCACGAATCCGCTGTGTCGAAACTCCTGACTCTTTGCAGCGTGTGGATCTGCGAACATGAAAAAACTCAAGCATGAATCGGAGTTGTTCAAGGCGGCGCTGCTGGCCGGCGTTCAATATGCCGAAGGGCGCAAGGCGGTCGAATTCGAGCCGACCGATTCCGCGAGCCTGAAGGCCTTGTACGTGTATCGCCTGCTCGTGCATGACAAGGTGATCGCGCCGATGCCCGAGGACCAGGTCAGCGAAAAGACCATCCGCCACCGGCTCGCGACCTGGTATGCGCATCAGCTGCCCAAGGGCCATCCTCTCACCGAATGAAGGGACCCGCTAGGCGCGATGACGCCCTTCACGCGTAGAGATAATTCATCGGCAATCCGAGGCGCAGACACGCTTGCACGGCGGGACTCGTGGGCAGCACGATCCGGTCCGCCCAAGCGCCGGACCAATTCACCAGCCGGCGCTCGTATTCCCGCAGTCCGTAATGATCGGACAGGCCCAAAGTCGACCGCAGCCACCCGGGAACCAATTCCACCGCCGCGCGCAGCAGCACGGGCTGCAGCCAACGCAGCGGCCGGGGAAAGGCGGGCGTGTCGCGCATGATCCGCAGGAACTCGAAAATAATGGGCGATGGAGCGAGCCGTGGCCGCGTCGACTCAAACAGCGCCTCGATTTCCGCGACCGAACGCGGCGTGTCCACCGCGCCATACAGGTGCGACACGGGCGCACCCTCGAGGTAAAAGTCATTCATATTCTGCGTGCTCAATGGCCGCACGTAGCGGTTGTAGGCCTCGGCGAAGCCGAAAGCCGCCGTGGCATGCACCCAGGTGAGGAGGCGCGGGTCATTGGCCGAATAGCGGATGCCGGCGGCGGTGGTTCCCTGAACCGACGCATGCATCCGCACCACGCGCGCGATCATGGGCTCTGCCACGCTGCGCGCGCCATAGACGCTGATCATCGCCGCCAATCCCGTGCGCTTCAGGCGCATCAAGGGGTCTTGGCGAAAGGAAGAATGCTCCCAGACTCCCGCGCGCACCGCGGGCTCCGCGAGTTCGAGAATCACCGCCGCGGTGCCACCAACGAACAGCGCGATGGGATTTTTCAACACCCGCCACGACAGTGAGTGCGCAGGCAGCAAGGCCTCCTCGCGCACCGGCCGCGCAAAATCGCTGCGGCTTCCGGATGCCCCGCTGAGTAAAGTGTCCACGGCGCCGTTCAGATAGCGCTGCAACATCCCGGGCAGTCGAACAGCCGAAATCATGGGCACAGTATACGGGCGGCCGGGATTTTCAGGCGAGCGAGCGGCCGATGTTGCGCAAGATATCGCCGTACCCGCCGCGCCGAACGTTCAACGCCGCGATGCTCTCCCGCACCCGCGGGCTCTTGAGCGCGGCGAGTTCATCGGCATGCCGGTAATCGCGCATCGACGGGGCGACTGCGGCGCCCGACCGCGTGGCCGGATGCAGGTAAATCTCCGTCACACCGCGCGGCAGCCGTGACAATATCGCGAGCAGCTGTTCCTCATCCATGGCGCCGCTTTTTGCGATTCCGAACACGTTGTCGTTGTGAAAGATACCCGCGGCGCGCAGACGGTACCGCATTAGCATGAGCCAGGGCGCGAGCAGTCCGTCCGCGGCGGCCGCATCCCAACGCCGGTTGCGCACCGCATACCACAGCGGCTCACCGGGCACGCGCATGGCGCGCGCACCGAACTCGCGCGCCACGCGAATCAAAATGCCGAGGATCGTCGGGTGCAAATGAAAGTGCTTGTGTGTATTGACGTGATCGAGGGGCAGGCCGGTGCGCGCAAACGCCAGGAACTGAGCACGGATCTCGGCTTCGAGCTGACGGCGAACCGAAGCGCTCGCAAAATATCGTACCCCGCGTAAAAACATATCTCCGCCCATGCGTCCGTCGGCGTCCGCGATGCCTGGGATTTGCTGCGGCGGCAGCGACGCCAATCCATCGGCAAGAACGATGTGCAAGCCGACGCGCAGATTCGGCAGGCGTCGGGCGCGCCGCACCGCGTCGGCCGCCGCCGCTCCGGCCACCATCAGGCTCGCTGCGGTCAGGATGCCGTCGCGGCTTGCCTGCTCGACCGCGTCGTTGACGGTTTCGTGCAGGCCAAAATCATCCGCGGTGACGATCAGGTGCCGTTGCATCAGCCCTCGATGGGCTGGGCGTCCCCGTCTCGGCTTACCTCATAGTGATCGTCGCCCCATTGCACGCGGCGCGTGGCGAAACTCCAGATAAAGAGGCCAAAGTGCAGAAGATCGCGAAACGGCACCAGCAGCAACACCGCCGCCGGCGCGCCCGGACGGCGCGCGTTGAAGTGAATCAGCGTGCTTGCCAGGGCGGTGGCGGAAAAAATCGCCGCGGCCGGCGCGGCTCCCTGAGTGAGCAGCAGCTGCAGGGCGGTGACCGGCAGCCCCAGGGTGACGAAGGAAAAAACGTATCCAAAGGGACTCAAGTTGCGGATCGTGCGCCGCCAGCGCAATTCGTGCGCGACCAGATCCGCGGCGGTGCAATCCTCGACGAACGTGTCGACCTCCACCTCCGACAGGACGGTGCGAAGACCGAGCTGGCGCGTCAGCTCTCCCAGGCGATAGTCGTCGGCCAACTGGTTCGATATCGCAAGAAAGCCGCCGATCTTATCGAGCGTCTCGCGCCGCATGCCGATGGTCGCGCCGAACGCGAACGAACGGAAGCCCATCATTGCGGCAACGCGCACCGACGGGATGAACCACTCATTGATGTACATCGATCCCAGCAATGACCAGATCCCCGGCCGGGGAACGCCGCGGTAGCCGCAGGTCACGATGCCAACGTCCGCGTCCAGCAGCGGCGGAACCAGCTTGGCGAGATAGTTGCGCTCGACCTTCACGTCGCTGTCCGATATCACCAGGTAGTCGTAACGAGCAAGAGCCATCATGTTGATGAGATTGTTCACCTTGCGGTTGCTGCCGTGCTCCCTGCGGTCCGCCGCCAATACCAAATCGCGGTCCGGAAATTCCCGTTGCAACCGGCGGACCACGGCCACGGCGGGATCTTGCGGGTCGCAGACGCCGAAAATCACCTGATAGTGGGGATATGCCTGCTCGCAAAAAGAGCGCAAGCACTCGTAGGTCTCGGGTTGTGCGCCGAATAGGGGCTTCAGGATCGTAACGGGCGGCAGATCCTCGCGTTTGCGCGGAACGCCGGAGAATGTCTTTCGCGTCGCGAAGGCCGTAATCAGGCCATAGGCCATCGACGCCACTGCGAAGGCGTAACCGCACAATACCAAGACCTGACGTGCATCGAGCTGCATTCGATCAATCACTCTTTTGGTCTGTCACGGAAAAGGTCCGTTTCCGCGATTAGCTGCGCTCCGGCAGCGGATCCTTGGTGGCGGCAGCACCGTCGAGAACGACCTGCTCCAGAACCTCGAGGTATTCGAGGTAGCGCCTGCGTCCCAGGGCCGTGATTCTGTAAAAGGTCTGCTGCCGGTCCCGGTCCGCGCCCCGGGCAAGGCTCACCAAGCCGGCTTCTTGCAGAACCTGAAGATGTCGGTTCAGATTGCCGTCCGTCAGGGCGCAGAGTTTTTTCATTTCCGGGAATGGCAGCCCGCGGGGATGCGTGACCAGGCAGGTCAGAACGCCCAGGCGCGCGCGTTCATGAATGACGCGATTCAAGCCGTCGTAGGCGAAAGGGGAGGCGGCCTGTGCTTTTCGGTTAACTCTCTTCAATGGTGTCCTCGAATCCAAAGCGTAAGACAGCGGCGACGAGCAACTGCCCGACACCGAACGGTATACCCATGGCCCATGGCAGCAATGCGTGATCGCCGGCGGCAATCAACAAAGAGACGAGTCCGGCTCCCAGATACCAGGCCCCGACGGCGAACATTTGCCGCGGCAGGAACCGGCACGACGCGAACACCCCCAGGCTGAAGAGCACGGCCCATAGGCCCGGCAGCATCCACGAGTCTTGAGGCGCAACGCGCATCAACACCACGGTCAGGAGTATTCCTACGACAACGCAGGGTAAAAACTGTTCCACCGCCGCCTGGATCATTTCCGCCGCCAGCCCCGAATGCACCCGCCGCACCCGAACCACCGTTTCCACCGCCGCGAGAATCACGGCGATCGCGGCCGTGGATATCCAGATGAGCAGAAACAGCCGCAGGTCGTGCTCCGAACGTTGCGCAAAATGGGTTTGCGCCGCGGCGACCGCCATGGCGAGGATTCCGCTCGAGGCGACGGACAGTGGACCGTAGCCGCGAAACTGCGTCCCGCGCGCCACCAGGGTTCGAATTGCGTTGATATCGTTCAGCGCCTGTCGCAGTTCTGTCATACGGTGAATTTTCCGAGGCTGTGCGCGAATAGGTGTTTGGCACTTGGGATTGCAAAGCAAATGCGCGGTACTGTCAAGAAGTGCGCAGGACGGCTCGCGCTGCAACAATCGTCAGGGAATGGATAGCTGTTGCGGCCGTGCATGCGCGGTGGTACTTTGTAACGCAAAGTTGCAGGCTTTACCCAAGGCAGGCGGTGGCACTTGGCCGCGATCAAGATTGTCGAGTCTCGCGCAGTCGCCGCGAATGCTCGCGGGCCTTGGCTTGCGTTGCCGCTCGCCGCACTCGGAATTGCCGGCTTGCTGCGGGACTCCTGGCCCGGCGTGCAGCTTGCGCCCGCCCTCAATCTGCATGCAATCTTCGGCGCTCTGCTCTGGCTCATGACGGTGGTGCAATACGGTCATGGGAGCCTTGCAGGTGCACCGCTTCGCGTCCCCGGCGTGCGTGAACTGCGCCGCAGGCTCTCGCGGCGGGTTTATCTGCAGCTGTATATCCTGTTCGGCGTAAGCCTGATCGTGCGCATGGCCGCGATTCTGTGGAACAACGGCTCGCACGGGGCCTTGCATCCCGCGATCCTTCCCTCACCGGAGAATTTCCGCGACTACCTGGCCTACGGCGTGTTCGCGTTGTTCACCCTGCATGCATTGGCGGCGGTGCAATGCCGGGGTCTCAGGCCGGCCGCAACCTGATCGATCAGCGCTCGCCGACCACGAGCACGACAAATGTATCCGGGATCAGCGCCGGCCGCGGATGTGGTTGTTCGGCGGTGGCCGGCGGGGCCGCACCAAATTCCGCGGTTACGAGATACGCCTTGCCGGTTGCTTCGTCGAGCGCCATGGTGCGCGCACCGCGTTGCGTGGCAAGGGTCTGAACCACGCTATAGCGGTCGGGCGCGTCCTCATGGATCACCGATAAGGTTCCATCGCCGTTGGAGCTGAAAACCAAGCCGCGCTTGCCGTCGAAGGCCGCGGCATCCGGGTGTTCGCCGATGGGCACCAGCGCTGCCTGTTTACCGCTGACCGCATTGGTGACCGCCATCACCTTGCCGTCGCAAACCGAGAACAGGCGACGATGCGCGCCGTCGATGGCAAGTCCCGACGGGCTGTTGCAACCCGGTAGCGGCCACGTGCTCTTGACGGCGAGCTTGCGGGCGTCAATGACCACCATTTGGCCGGGATCGCTTTCGATATTGACGAAGATATGGCCGCGGCCATCCTGCACCGCGAATTCCGGCTTATCGGGCACCGGGATGGTTGCGACCACGGCCAAGCTCGACGCATCGAGCACCGTCACGTCCTTGGAGGCACCGTTGAAGGTGAATACATGTTTGCCGGAGGGTTCATACAGGATCGCGTCGGGATTTCGGCCCGAGACCTTGGCCTCTTGGATCACCTTCAGCGTGTCGAGATCGAACGCGGTTACCGTGTTCGCGCGTCCGTTGCTGGTGAAGCCGCGATTCAATGCGCGAGCCAACGCGATGCCGTGGACGCCTTGCGTGTCGGGAATGGATCCGATCGGCTTGCCCGAATCGAGGCTGATCACATCGACCCGGGTGGCGCGGCTTATGAACAAGCGCTTCTTGGCCGAGTCCATCGTCAGGTAATCCCAGCCCCCGGCGCCGCCCAATTTCCAGTGCTGCAACACATCCAACTTTGGCGCCGCGGCAGCTTCGGCAACAACGGCGGTGGTCAGTCCCACGCCAAGGCTCACTGTCAGTAAAAGCTGCAAGGCTGTTCGCGTCGATCGCATGAGAAGCTCCTTGAACATCGGGCACTCTGTAGGACAAAGACTACATCAGGCTCCCGCAAACTAAAAACTCTCGCCAAAAATCCGCCCTGCCGAAGCCGTTCGCGTAACTGTCACATTGCGAATCTAACCTAAACGCCGTCGACGCCGCCAATGGCTTCGCTCAATTCAACCGCAATGAGGGGATACCATGATCCGATCAGTTTTTTTCGCGGCCGCTGCCGCGCTGGCGTTTTGCGCAGCTGCCGGCGCGGCGCCCGACACCTCGCTCGACTCTCACCAAGTGAGGCATGTGCTGCTCATCAGCGTGGATGGAATGCATGCGTTGGATCTTTCCAATTACGTCGCCACCCATCCGGACTCGGCGCTCGCGGAACTCAGCCGGCATGGCATCACCTACTCAAACAATTCCACCTCGAGTCCCTCGGATTCCTTTCCCGGTCTCGCATCGCTGGTCACGGGCGGCTCGCCGGTCACCACCGGCCTTTGGTATGACGATACCTACAACCGTGCGTTGTCGCCGCCGATTCAGACCGACGGATTGGGAAATCCGGGAGGCCCGTGTCCGGGGCAAATCGGTACCAACGTCGCGTGGGACGAGGCGGTGGATATCGATCTCACCAGACTCGACGGCGGCGGCGGCCTGAACCCGAAATTCCTGGTGCGCAATCCGAACGAAGGCTGCAAGGCCCTCATGCCCCACGACTATCTGCGCGTCAATACGATTTTCGAAGTGGTGAAAGCCGGCGGCGGACGCACCGCCTGGACCGACAAGCATCCCTCGTACGAATGGACCAACGGTCCGAGCGGCAAAGGCGTCGACGACTTCTGGGGTCCTGAAATCAATTCGATTCCGGTCGCGTTGCCGCAGTTCGCCGGCTGTTCGCCCGTGCCATTCGCCGATCCGACTCCCGACGACGGCTGGACCAACAGCTTCGACGACATCAAGTGCTACGACTCGCTGCACGTTCAAGCGGTGCTCAATCAAATCGACGGCTTCACCCACGACCGTGCACGCAAGGTCGGTGTACCGGCGTTGTTCGGCACCAATTTCCAATCCGTCAGCGTCGGAGAGAAACTCGCCGCCGATCCGGTCAGCGGGTTGAAGGGCGGCTATACCGACGTGCTCGGCACCCCGGGCCAGGCGCTCGCGGGCGAATTGGACTTCATCGATCATTCGATCGGCCGTTTCGTGAGCGAACTCAAGGCGCAGAGGCTGTTCGACTCGACGCTCATCATCATCAGTGCCAAGCATGGCCAGTCGGCCATCGATGTGACCAAGCGGCGCGGCATTGGCGGCGGCCAGCCGGCCGCGACCATCGGCGCCGCGGACGCGTTCGACATTTCCGACGACGGATCGCTGATCTGGCTCACCGACCCCTCCCTGACGCCGGCGGTCGTTGCCAATTTGAGCATGCCGGCGAATCAACAGGCGCTGGGCATTCAAGAAATTTTTGCCGGCCAATCGTTGCGCAATAAGTTCGACAATCCCGGCGCCGACCCGCGCACACCGGACATCATTCTCAAGGTCAATACCGGCGTGATCTTCACGGGAGGTTCCAAGCTGTCCGAACACGGCGGCTTCAATGAGGACGATGTCCACACCGCGCTGTTGGTGGCATTCCCGCAGTTCGGTCACGCCGTGGTGAAGAGCGCGGTGAGCAACCAGCAGGTGGCGCCGACCATCATCAAGGCACTAGGCCTCGACCCTGAGGATCTGGAAGCGGTGCGCCGCGAGCAGATTGCACCGTTGCCCTTTCTGTTCAAAGGGCACGTCGATAACAGCGTCAGTCCGTTCTGAGGTGCATCCATGAAATCAATTCTATTTGGCGCGGCCGTTGCGGCCGCATTCACCGGCGCCGCCGCTGCCGCTGATAATGACGGCACCTTCGGCCACAACGGTCATTTTCGACACGGGCACTTCTTCGCCCCGGACAACCTGGTCGTGAGCCGCAGCGTGTACGACAACCAGGCCGGCAATGTCGTGGTCGGAACGGTATTGCCGCCCAATTGTGCGGCGACGAGCGGGGGCTGCGGCGCCCCGAGCGGCGCGCCGGAGGACGGCACCTATCCGACGGTGTGGAACAATGACCTGTACGATGGGAGCTTCGGCATTACCTCGCGTATCTACCTGGACGAAATGACGCCTTTCGGCTGGATGATCGACACGCTCGAGGTTCCCCACCGTCCGGCGCCGCGCGGCGCGAGCGCGGATCATCTGGTGACGAGCTTCAGCTCAAAATCAGAACTGAGCCTCAACTTGTCGAACGATGGGCGCTTCATCACCTTCATGGGCTACGTCGCGCCGATAAATACCTTGGATGTCTCCAATTCCAATACGCCGGGCGCTTTGGATCCGACCAATCCCGTCGGTACCGAATACGCCCGCGCGATTGCCCAGGTCGATGCCGACGGCGTCTTCCAATTCACGGCCACCAACGCTTACAGCGGCAACAACGGGCGGGCCGCGATCCAAGACGATTCGCGCGGCGTGGATTTGATCTATACCGCCGGCAATGCGGGCAATGGCGCCAACCCGCAGCCCGACGGGATCATCTTGGGCGCCGGGGCGCAAATCCTAAGCCCGGCAAGCGCACCGCTGGCGGCGCAAACCCCCGGCGCTCCGACGCCGGTGGCCAGCTTTTCGGTCACGGAACTGGGTGCGAAAGCGGACAAGATCGGCAAGGACGACAACTTCCGTGGGCTGACGATTTTCAACAACGTGCTTTACTTCACCAAGGGCAGCGGCGGCAACGGCGTCAACACGGTTTATTTTCTCGACACGACCGGCAGTGCCTGTCCGAAAGGGGTGGGGCTACCGGCGCCCGGCGCGAAGCTGCCGGCCGCACCTCTGGCTTACACGGCGGCGAACCTGCAGAGCGCCGGCTTGCCCAACAATCTGTGCATCCTCGCCGGCTTTCCGCAGATACCCAACAAGACCGCGCCGGCGACGGCCTTCCCGTTCGGCATCTGGTTCGCCGACGCGCGTACGCTTTATTTGGCCGACGAGGGCGACGGCTACACCGGCGGGGCGGATTTATACGCGCACGCAGCCGCGCAAACCACCGCGGGTTTGCAAAAGTGGGTGTTCAACAGCGCGAGCGGCGCGTGGGCACTCGCCTATACCCTGAAGAACGGTTTGGGGCTCGGGCAAGCCTACGAGATTCGCGGTTATCCGTCGGGCCTCAATGCCGGCACCGGATTGCCTTGGGCGCCCGCGACCGACGGCTTGCGCAACATCACAGGAAGGGTGGGGCGGGATGGCGTAGCGACGATTTGGGCGATCACTTCGACCATCAGCGGCAACGGCGACACGGGCGCGGATCCCAATCGCCTGGTCGCCATTCGCGATGCGGTCGACAATACGGATGCCGCCACCGCGGGCCAAACGAGATTTCTCACCTTGCGCACCGCGCACTTTGCCGAAGTGCTGCGTGGAGTCTCGTTCACCCCGGGCACCGGATTGCGGTAGCTGCTCAAGGCCGCTCTTTCCGTCTGAATGCGATGAGCACGTTTGCGGCGTGCTCATCGCATGAACCCGCAGTTGCGACGCTGCATCATGTGAGTGCATAGTCGCCGCATGAGCATCGATTGGCGATTGTTTGCGCTCGGCTCGGCGTTTTTTGCCGCGCTGACGGCCATATTCGGCAAGGTCGGCGTGTCCGACATCAATTCGGACCTCGCCACTTTCTATCGAACCATTGTGATATTGGCGGTCAGCGCAGCGCTCGTGTCGGCACGCCAGGAATGGCAGTCCCCCGGCTCTTTGTCCCACAAAGGAATGATCTACCTGTTGCTGTCAGGCATCGCGACGGGCCTTTCCTGGCTCTGTTATTTTCGCGCGCTGCAACTGGCACCCGCCTCCCGGGTGGCACCCATCGACAAGTTCAGCGTGGTGCTGGTGGTTTTGTTCGCGGTACTGTTGCTCGGGGAAAAGCTCACTTGGAAAGTCGGCGTCGGCTCCGTGTTGATTGCCGGCGGCGTCATTCTCACGGCGCTGTAATGCATCGAGCATGACGCAGTACTTCCTTCGTTTAGGGCTGTGCGCAATGGGCCTGCTCGCCGCGGGCTGCGCGTTGCACGAGGCCGAACAGCCTCCGCCTGCGTTGCCGAGCGCATTCGCGGCGCCGGGCATCGGCGGCGCAGGATCCTGGCCGGACAAGAACTGGTATCAAGAATTCGGCAGCGCTGAATTGACCGACTTGATCGAGCAGGCTTCGAATGGAAATCTCGACTTGAGCGCGGCGCAGGCGCGCGTCGCACAGGCCGATGCGCGTGCCCGACAGGCGGGCGCCGCCATTCTTCCCAGCCTCGACGCCGGCGGCAACGGCAACTTTCTGGCGGGTCATTCCGTCAACGGCAGCGCGCATGAAACCGATTGGGCCGCGCTGCTGTCGGCAAGCTATGAGGTGGATTTTTGGGGCAAGCTGCGCGCAGGGGCGCGCTCCGCCAGCCGTCTGGCGGACGCATCGCGAGCCGATCGGGATACGGTGGCGCTCACGACGCTGGCCGCCGTCGCAGACGGCTACTTCCAAGTATTGTCGTTGCGCGAGCGCCTGGACATCGCCGCGATGAATTTGCAGGCCGCGCAGAAATTGCTCGACATCATCCAGGCGCGATTCGATGTCGGATTGTCGAACCCGGTGGAACTGGCGTCGCAAAAAGCGGCGCTCGCAAACGCCGCCCTGATCATCCCGGACCTTGAGCGGCAGGAGACAGAAGCGCTGGCCGCCCTGGCGCTGTTGCTCGGCCGCGCACCGGAACATTTCTCCGTGGCGAGCCGCAACCTCGATGCGCTGCTCGAGCCTGCGATTGGGTCGGGCGTGCCGGCGGAGCTGCTCACGCGCCGCCCCGATGTGTTCATGGCGGAGGCCAACCTCAAAGCCGCCAATGCAGATCTGGTCGCGGCTCGTGCCGCTTTATTTCCCTCGTTGAGCCTCACCGCCAGCGGCGGCGTGCAAAATCCCGCCTTGAACGCCGCGGTCACCGTCTTGAGCGGCCCCGGCCCCACGCTGAATCTTGGCGCCTCGCTGACGCAAACGATTTTCGATCACGGCCGCTTGCAGGCGTTGCGTGCCGAAGCGCAGGCCAAGGACGATGAATTGGTGGCGGCCTACAAATCAGCAATCCTGTCCGCATTGAGAGATGTGGAGATCGCCCTGTCATCGGTCGGCCGTCTCCAGGATGCGCGGCCGCTGCAGGAGCAGAACGTGGCGCAAAGCGAGCGCGCGTTCGAGGGAGCGACATTGAGGTACAAGGCCGGTTCCGGCGATTTTCTCACGGTGCTCGAGGCGCAGCGCAACCTGTACGCCGCGCGCGATCAGTTCTGCCAATATCGACTTGCGCGCTTTCAAGCTTTGGTCGCGCTCTACAAAGCTCTGGGCGGCGGCTGGCAAGCGCCTCCCAACAAGTCCAAGGATTCTCGATGAAAACAAAAATGTTGCTGCTGTGCGTGGCTCTCGCGGCATCGAGCGCCTGCCATAAGAGCTCACCCGAAGTCGCGAGAAGCGCCGCCGAGAAATCGACCGGTACGGCGCCCGCGGCGGAAAGCAAGGTTGCCGCCGAGGTGAGCTTGACGCCCGAACAGATCGAGAAGCTCGGCCTGAAGACCGAAGTGCTCATGACGGTGGACTACGCGGATGAAACCGCGGGATATGGCGCGGTGATTCCGCACGAGGCCATTGCGCAGGCGGTAGCGGAACTTCGCACTGCGCAAGCGGCCGAGAAACAGAGCCGCGCGGCCCTGGCGCGGACGCAACGGCTGGCGGGCACGCCCGGCGCGATGTCGGCGGATATAGAAGATGCCAACGCGCGCCAAGTGACCGTCGACACGGCGGCCCTGAATCTGGCGCAGCAGCGCCTTTCGGCATCCTTTGGGCAGAAGCCGCCCTGGAGCAATGGCGGGAACCCCGCCTTGCTGCAGGCACTCGCCGACGGCAGGCAGCAATTGGTGCGTGTGACGTTTCCATTGGGCGCGTTGCCGGGGGATACGCCCAGGAGCTTGAGCGCATCGCGGTTGGGCGCGGGCGAAGGCGCAAAGCGTTTGAAACTGAATTCAGTCTGGCCTGCTCCCGCGGACGCAACGGTGCCCGGGCGCAGCTTCTTTTCCATACTGCCCGCCGGTGAGCTGGGCGAGGGCGAAAGAATTATTGCGTGGGCGCCGATCGGCGCGCCGCATCCGGGCGTGCGGGTTCCAGCCGAGGCGACGGTCATCAGCGACGACAAATACTGGTGCTACATCGAGACGAAGCCGGGCACGTTCGTCAGAACGGAAATCGACGCCGGAAAGCCGTTTGAAAATGGCTATGTCGTGGACGGGGGCGTCAAAGCGGGAGAGAAAGTCGTGACGCGGGGCGCGGCGCAGCTCCTGGCGCAGGAAGCGAATTCCGGCGCGGACGCCGGCTAGGAGCCTCAATGCGCGCCATCGTCAGCCTTTGCGTTCGCCACTTCGGCGCCGTGACGGCCTTGAGTCTATTCGCACTCATCCTCGGTTGCTGGGGTGCGATGCATGCTCCGTTGGACGTGTTTCCGGACTTCGTCCCCACGCAGGTCGATATTCAGACCGAGGCGCCGGGTTTCGCGCCGCAGCAAGTCGAAGAGTTGGTCACCAAACAAGTCGAGAATGCCGTCAACGGCGCGCCCGGCCTCGCGACGCTGCGGTCGGAGTCGATTCCGGGGCTCTCGGTGGTCACCGTCACCTTTGCCGACGGCATCGACGTGCATATTGCGCGGCAGGGAATCTCCGAACGTCTCTCGGAACTCGGCAGCAGCCTGCCCGCCGGAGTGGGAACGCCCAAACTGTCGCCGCTGGTCTCGAGCACCATGGACCTGCTCAAGATCGGACTGCTGTCCGAACCAGGTGGATGCCTATACGCTGCGCGATACGGCGGATTGGGTCATCAAGCCGCGCCTGCTGGCGGTACCCGGCGTGGCGCACGTCATCGTTTTCGGCGGCGAGGTGCGGCAGATTCAAATTCAGCCCGACATGGCCAAATTGGCGAGCTTCGACATCACCTTGGCGCAGGTGGGGGATGCCGCGCATGCCGCGTTGCCGCTACGCGGCGCGGGCTTCATCGACCTGCCCGGTCAGCGCGTGCTCATCGAAACACCCACCCCGCAGCCCGACCTCGCTGCCTTGAGCGAGGCGGTTGTCGCCGATCGCAACGGCACGCCCATCCTGCTGCGCGAACTTGCGCAAGTAAAAATCGCGCCGGCGCTCAAGTTCGGCGACGCTCTGATCATGGGCAAGCCCGGCGTCATGCTGTCGCTCGCAAGCCAATACGGCGCCAACACCCTGACCGCGACTCTGGCGGTCGAAAAGGCGCTCAACGAGCTGGTAGCCCACTTTGAAGCCCAGGGAATCACGCTCTATCCCGCGCTGCACCGGCCCGCGAATTTCATCGAGCGGGCGCTCGGAAACCTGGAACACTCGCTGCTGATCGCGGCCGTGCTGATTTTCGTCGTGCTGTATGTGTTCTTGCGCGACCTGCGCGCCGCGCTCATCGCCTTTACGGCCATTCCGCTTGTCGCTGCTCGCCGCGGTCGCGGTGCTGATCGCATGGGACTCACGCTCAACACCATGACGCTCGGCGGATTTGCGGTCGCGCTGGGCGTGCTGGTCGACGATGCCATCATCGGCATCGAAAACATCCTGCGCCGGCTGCGGGAAAACAGGCTCTCGCGCAACCGATGCCGCGGCTCGATGTGATGCGCGACGCCTCGCTCGAGGTTCGCGGTCCGGTCATTTATGCCACCGCGGTGGTCGTCGCGGTGTTTCTGCCGGAATTGTTCACCTCGAGCGTGCAGGGCCACTTCGTCGGACCCGCTGGCGCTGGCGTTCATCTTCGCCGTGCTGGCTTCGCTGCTGGTGGCGATGACCGCGACCCCGGCGCTGTGCGCGCTGCTGCTGCGGCGGCACGATGCGCGCCCGGAGGCGGGCTGGCTGGTGCGCCTGAAGTCCTGGCAGCGCGCCGCGGTTCACGGCGTCGCCGCGCATTTCAGCCGCTGTAGCGGCGGTACTGATCGGTTTGGTCATCGCGGCCGCTGCCGCGCTGCCGTTTCTGGGCGGCACGTTCATGCCGGATTTTCGCGAGGGGCATTTCGTCATGCAGGTCACCAGCTCCGTCGACCGGCACCTCGCTCGCACGAGATGCTCGAGCTCGGCGAGCGCATCAGCGCGCGAAGTGCTGGCGCTGCCCTATGTGAAAAGCATCGAGCAGCAGGTCGGGCGGGCCGAACTGGGCGAGGATACCTGGGGACCGCATCGCAGCGAGTTCCATGTCGAGCTGAAGCCCGACGCCAACGTCGATCAGCACAGCGGCGCAAGAGCAGCTGCGCGACATCCTGGCGCACTATCCCGGGCTGCAGAGCGAGGTCGTCACGTTCCTCGGCGATCGCATCAGCGAGAGCCTGAGCGGCGAGACGGCGCAGGTGGCCGTCAAGGTTTTCGGCGACGATCTGGATGCGCTCGATGCGACCGGCAACGCCATCGTGCGGGTGCTTGGGAAGGTGCCCGGCATTGTGGATCTGCAATTCAAACGCGCAGAGCGGCACGCCGGCGCATCGCCATCGAGTTGCGGCCCGAGGCGCTGGCGGCGACCGGTCTCAAGGCTGCAGGACGTGCTCGACACCATCGAGACGGCCTATGCCGGGTCGCGCGGTCGGGCCAGACTTTCCGCGGTACGCGCACCGTCGATGTGGTGGTGCTGCTTGCCCGATGAGCTGCGGCATCAGCCGGCGCAATTGGCGCGCTTATGATCGCGAGTCCCGGCGGCCCGGTGCCGCTGTCGCAGGTCGCGCGCGATCGTCGCTCACCCAGGATCGCTACAGCATCGAGCACGACGGCGGCCAGCGGCGCATCAGCGTGACCTTCAATGTCGGCAACGGCTCGCTGCAGCACGTCGTGCAGCAGGCACAGCAGGATATCGCGCGCTCGGTCGTGCTTGCCGCCGGGCGTGTTCATCGAATTTACCGGCGCCGCCGAGGCCGAGGCGCAAACGCGCACCGAGCTGATTCTGTATTCCGGCGCTGGCGCTCGCCTCGATCGTGCTGATCCTGTTCGTGTCCTTTCACTGGCGCGCCAACAGCTGGCTGGTCTTGGCCAATCTGCCGTTCAGCCTGATCGGCAGCGTCATGGCGATCGCGGCGACCGGCATCGGGATCTCCTTGGGATCCGTGGTGGGCCTGGTCACCGTCTTCGGCATCAGCGCCCGCAATGCCATCCTGCAGCTCGCCCACTACGAGCATCTGGTCGAGGTCGAAGGCAGCCGCTGGAATACCGATCTGGTACTGCGCGGCGCCAATGAGCGCCTGGTGCCCATTTTCATGACGGCCGCCGTCACCGCCTTGGGATTGGCGCCCCTCGCCTTCGGCATCAACCAGCCGGGTCAGGAAATCGAAGGGCCCATGGCGATCACGGTGCTCGGCGGGTTGTTCTCCTCGACCCTGCTGAATTTGTTCGTGTTGCCGGCATTGGCCCAACGTTTTGTGGTGCGACGTCCGTCCTTGACTTCTTTTGACTCGACTGGGCAGAGTACGCCGCAGCTTTGAGGGAGAATACAACTTGGCCGGCAACGACACGAAAAATGCAGTCTCGCAGTCGCCGTTCGCGAATCCCTGGGTGCAGCTTTTAATCGGCGTGATCTGCATGGCCGCAGTGGCCAATCTGCAGTACGGCTGGAACCTATTCGTCAATCCGATTGAAGCCAAGTATCACTGGGGGCGTGCAGCGATCCAGGTCGCATTCACCCTCTTCGTGACGCTCGAGACCTGGCTGATACCGGTCGAAGGTTACATGGTGGATCGCTTCGGACCGCGCGGCGTTGTGATGGCCGGCGGTATCTTGGTGGGCCTGGCGTGGGTGCTCAATTCGGTCGCGAGCTCGCTGCCGCTGCTGTACTTCGCTGCCGCGCTCGGCGGCATCGGCACCGGCTGCGTGTACGGCACTTGCATCGGCAACGCGCTCAAGTGGTTCCCGGGCAGACGCGGACTCGCCGCAGGAATCACCGCTTCGGGATTCGGCGCGGGCGCCGCCATTACCGTCGGACCGATCAGGACCATGATTGAAGCGTCCGGCTACGAGCACGCTTTTTTGGCGTTCGGACTCATTCAGGGCGGCATCGTCTTCGTGATGTCGTGGCTCTTGTGGGCGCCGCCCCCGCCGATGGCGACCGCGGTGCTGAAGCCGAATCAAACGGCGCGCGCCTACACGCCCATGGATGTACTGCAGAACCCGGTGTTCTACGTCATGTATCTGATGATGGTGCTGGTCGCCTTCGGCGGCCTGAGCACGCTGGCCTCCATGGCGCCTCTTGCCGAGCAATTCAAAGTCGGCAAAGTGCCGGTTGAACTGTTCGGGATGGCCATGCCTGCGTTGGGTTTCGCGCTCTTCTTAAATCGGATTTTCGACGGCATCGGCCGGCCCGTTTTTGGCTGGATCTCAGACCAAATCGGTCGCGAATACACAATGGCACTCGCATTTCTGCTCGGCGCCGCGGCGCTCTTCATCTTGAGCCAATCGGGGACCAATCCGGTGCTCTATGTGCTCGTGACACCGCTGTACATCAGCACTTATGGCGCGATTTATAGTCTGTTTCCAGCCACCCAGGGCGACACATTCGGAGCGCAGTATGCCGCAGCCAACAACGGCCTGCTGTACACGGCCAAGGGAGCCGGCACCCTGTTGGTGCCGTTCGCCTCCATGGTGATGAGGTCGCACGGCTGGAATGCGTTGTTGATGCTCGCCATGGCATTCAACGTGCTGGCGGCCCTGCTCGCGCTTTTAGTCTTGAAGCCGATGCGCGCGCGCCACTTCACCGAGAGCCGTGCCTCGCTCGAAACGTGACCCCGCCGCAGCGCCGCATGGACCTCGGATTCCGATTCGGCCTGGAGGGTTTCACCTAGCTGTTGTAAAGAAAACACTTTGTTTCGCAAAGGCAATCATATATGGTATACCACGAAAACTAACTGAAGCGGTGTGTCACTCCGTCTGCCTTGAATGGGGGTAATGAATGATGGCGATAAATCAAAGCGCTGCCGCGTTTTGGATTTTCGATCACTCCAATCCCCGCTTGCCCGAACAATGGGTTCCCAGATCATCGATTCGATAAAACGACCTTTACGAGGATCACAAGATGCTAAATCTAAGACTGGCTAGGCCTATGCTGATTGCGCTGGCAGCATGCGCCGCGAATTTCTTGGTCCAGGGCAGCGCCTTGGCCGACGATGCGCAGGAAAATAAAGCGCTGAAAGAACAAATGCGGCAGATGATGCAGCGCATGGACGCATTGCAGAAGCAAGTCGAAGCGATGTCTCAAAAGCAAGCGGCGCCACCGCCCGTCGTGGCCGCTCCGCCGCCGGCCTACGTGCCGCCGCCGCCGGTTGCGAAGAAGGAAGCGCCCTCAGAGCCGAAGTTCGACGCCTTTCTCAAAGGTTTCTTCGGAAGCTTGGACGCATCCTTCGATGGGAGCACCAAGGGCATGAATGGAATGACTGCCTATCACTATGGGGATGCGGTCAACGGCGTTTATCCCACCACGGGCGTGAAAGGTACCCCCTACGGCCCGGTGAATTGGCAGCCTTCGATCTCCACCAACGCGGCCACGCTGGGCTGGCGCGGGAGCCACAAGATCCCCGGTTTCGACGATACGAAGTTCGTCATTCAAATCGAAGCGAATGTCGGATTGACAGACTCGCCGGGCGTGTCAACCGGCTATACCGCGCAGACCAACGGCACGAGGGGCGGCATCGGTTCGGGTACGACCTTTCTCGGGTTCGCGAGCCCAAGCTGGGGCGCGCTGAAGATAGGTCACGGCTCGTCACCGTACGGAAATTCGTCCAGGCGCCTCGACCCCTTCGCCGGCATGGTCGGCAATATGAACAGCGTCATGAGCAATACCGGTGGCGACAACCGGGTCGAATTCGTGACCGCGATGGATCACGCGATCTGGTACGAATCACCAAAATACGGTCCGGTCAGCTTCGATTTGTTTTTCTCGCCGGGGCAAAACCGTACCGCTGACGCCAACTTGAATCTGGCAGGCGGCTCGTCCAATTGCACGGGCGGCAACATACCCGGCAGCGGCAACTTGCTGCTCGCCTGCGACGACGGCGGCTTCGACAACGCCTACAGCGTGGACCTGAAATTCGAGTTTGAGCATTTGTACCTGATGGCGGCTTACGAACTGCACAAGCACGTCAACCGCAACAGCGATGGCATTGGGTCGAACGCACCCGGATATGCCACGATGTTCAACCAAGGCGATCCGGCCGCGGGTGGCGGCGGCCCGTTGACGCAGTATCTGAATTGGGGACTGTTCGATCAGGTCGCGACCGCCTATGGCGCAACCGGGTCTTGCACAACGGCACCCAGCTCCGCGACGTACTACTGCGTCAATGCGACGCCGGAGTTCACGGGCGACATTGGCGATGAAGCGGCCTTCCATGTCGGCGGTCAGTATATTTTCGATTTTGGCCTGACGGTCGACGCCATTTTCGAACGCATGACGCGCAAGCTTCCCGCCGCGCTGGAATTTCAGAACGAGCGGCAGCGAAATGGCAGCTGGCTGGCATTCACGCAGGCTCTCTCTGCCAGGGACAACTTGAACCTGGGTTGGGCGCACGCCGGAAGAACACCGGGCGACCCGGGCGGCCAGCATAACTACAATCCGAACAGCACGGACAACACGGCGGACATGATCTCGTTCGCGTACAAGCATCACTTCGATAAGAACGTGTACTGGTATGCCGACGTTGCCGAAACCATCAATAACGGCAATGCGCACTACGATCTGGGTGCCGGCGGCCACGGCATCAAGACGGATTGTCATGATGGCACGACCACGCCGATCATCGACTACACCAGCGCAGGCAACACGACCTGGGGCGGCTGCCGGCCCAAGGCCATTTCGGTGGGAGTGAATTACAAGTTCTGAGCCGCGAGCTGTAAATTGCATGATCAAGGACCTGGGGTGTGCTACCCCAGGTCCTTGAGTTCGACGGGTTCGATTACGGAAAGCTTTCGGAATTTTCGTTTGCCTCCGCGGTCCTATCATGGGAATGTCGGAGAACGTCGAGGAATGACTTATGGCCCAGGTGACACGAAGGTTTTTCTTGCTGTCATCGGCGGCGTTGTCCGCCGGGTGTGCGATCGGCAAGCCGGCGGCCGATGGCACGGTTCAAGTCTCGCGCAAGGTGCGTCAGCCTGTCGCAGGGCAAACCTGGCGCTATGCGAAGCACAACATTTACACGCGTAGGGTTGTCGACGAACAACTGGACCGGGTCGCCACGGTCAATAGTTCCGTCAAAATAGACTCCAGCTACAAATCGGCAGCCAAGGAACGCCCCGCTCCAACGGGCTGGGGCTCGGAGTTGTTGCGCAAGTACATTGTGCAGCCAGAAACGCCCAGCGGGGAGCTGCCGAGCGAGATCCAGGATCCCTGGGGGATGGTGGTGCTGGATCCGCATTGGGGCCAAGTCCAGGTGTACGAAATGCCGATCCCCCTGTGGCCGGCGCAATTGGAGCCAGGATGGCAGACTCACTTCAGCACCCGGTACAAGACACCTGCCGATCAAGACTCGCTGCCCATGGGACCAGACGATGAGAGCGCAAGCCTGGGAGACGGTTGGCGTGCCTGCCGGGGAATTCAAGGTGCTGCGCTTCACCAACGAGATCAAGTTTACGCACCCCGATTTTTCGCGCACGGACTCCGTGAGGCGCGAAACGCTGTGGTTCGCGCCCGAAGTGGGGCGTTGGGTCGCCCGCGAAAGCCGCGGGAGTTACTACCTCGCCGACTCGACCATCGTGCAGCCCTACAATGAAAACGGCTTCCGCTGGGAGCTTCTCGCCTGGTCGTAGCGATGCAGTCCGCGCCCTGATTTGAGAATCAACCGGCGGTTGCGAAAAATGCCGATTTGATCGGCACGTCGCACACGACGGAATTGCCGCCATTGGCGCCGCGCGTCATGATGAGCCTGCCGCCGATGGCGCTCGCTCGAAATCGCATAGTTCGCATCCCGAGACCTGAGCCCCTGTCGATGTCGCCGGCCAATCCGGGGCCGTCATCGATGACGGAAAGGCGCAGATCGCTCGGGCGCGACCACAGTTCAATATCGATGTTTTTCGCGCCGGAATGTTTCAGAGCGTTTTGCACCGCTTCCTGCGCGATTCGATACAGATGATTGCGCATCTTAAGGTCCATGGCGGGCGCTGCTTCGTGCTGACTGCGAAACCGCACTCGCGTGCCGCTGAGAGAGCTGCGTTGCGCGAGCAGTTCGAGCGCGCCATCGAGATTGCCGTCCGCGTTGGTCAGCGGCGAGAGACCCTGCACGATGCGGTGTGCATCCTGGATGCAACCGGTCGCCAGCAACGCGAGTTGGTCCAGATCGACCGAAATTGCGTCCCGTTCCTTCTGCGCGCGGTTCGCCAGCGCCCGCACCGACAGGGCCAAACCGGTGAGTTCCTGCCCGAGACCATCGTGCATTTCCTGAGCGATGCGCCGCTGCTCGCCGCCGATGGCTTCCATGAGAGCCTGCCCGAAGGCGCGCCGCTCCGTCACATCGATCGCGAACACGAGCTCGCCGGCCTGGCCGCCGCAGTCGATCGATTGCGTCCACACTTCGACTTCGAGCACGCGTCCGTCCTGGGTGCGATGCTGTGTTTCGAAGGGTTCCAGCAGCAAGTCCGCGGTCAACTTCGGATCGTGAACCGGCGGCAACACCGGCAGGTTTGGACCCGCTGACAGAATCTCGACGCTGCGCGACAACAATTCGTCCCGGCTCCAGCCGTATTGGCGCACGGCGGCATCATTCACCAGCAGAAATCTCAATGAGTCGCGAGCGTGGACCCACAGAGGCTGCGGACTGCCGTTGAAAATTTGCGCATAGCGTTGCTCGGCGCGCAGCGCCTCGTTCCCAGCGGCATCGCGTTCGCCGAGAAGCGCGGTGATGATGATGCTCAAACCAGACAACGAAGCGATGAACGACCAAGTCGTCACGAGGCCCTGTAACTGGTTGAACTGCGCAAACGCGCCGATGCTGAACGCCACGCTGATGGCGGTCATGGTGGAAATCACGAATGAGGCGCCGGCGGCAATCACGAGTCCGAAACGCATCGCGCCGACAACCACGATTATGAACGCGAACACCACGATCAGCGGGCGGCCGAGCGCGCCGGGAGCCAGCATGATCGAAGCGCAGCACACCACCAATGCCAACAACCACAGGCCGCCTTCCGCCCAATGCGCGCTGAAGCGCTCGAAGCTCTTGCGATTGCAAGCCATCAAGAGGGGACAGAGGAGCAGCGCGCCGGCGACGGCATTTCCCCACCAGCGAACCCAATGACTCGGGTCGGTGGCGAAGTCTTTCATTCCCGACAAATAGAATCCCGGCAGACTGAAGAGCGGTCCGAGCGCCGTGCCCGCGCCGATGCACAGGATGAACAGCGGCACATACTTCGCGCGTGAAAAGTTCGGGTCGAATCCGCTGCGCTCCAGCAGCCACGCCGAAGCCGCGGCGCCGCTCGCAAGCCCGATTCCGGTGCCGATTCCCGCTGCCAGGGGTTCGCCGGACAAAAGTATGATCGCAAGTCCCGCCAGAAAGACGGCCGGCCAGACGCGCCGCCCCAATCGATAAGTTACCGCGACGGCGATGCCGTTCGGCAGATAGGAAAGCGTCAAGCTTCCCCCATGGCGGCGCATTGAAATGCCGATGGCGGCAACCGCCAATATGGATACGAACGTGAGCAGGAGGCGGAGTGCTTTGGTCGTGATGCGATCGGGAGCCAGCATCGAAATGCCTCAGCGGGGTTAGCGCGAGGCGATTGTAGACTTATTTTTTACTTATTGCTCAATGCGCGCCGGCACGCGACTTATTCCCTTTCAAAAAGCTGATTGGCGCTGCCGGTGTTCGCGAGATTTGCTTATGTTGATTGTAGTCCTTGACATAAACATCGCGCGTGTCGCCAGCGAGAGACGCCGATCACGCTTTCATTCTGCCGTCTTCGTCAATATCTTGAGCACCCGTACCGTTCCTGGGAAAGGATTTATGGCAACGCCGATAAATGCCCCAATGGCAGGCGAGATCTGGCATCTCAGCATCGAGGACCTGTTTCAGCCGGTGCAAGAGGCGGTGCGTCTTGGCGGCGACGGACCCTTCGTCATCAACCTCAGTGTTTCGACCGCGCCGATCAACGTGCCCACCAAGGCATTTACCAATAGCCCTCTCGATGCGCATGTGTATCAAATCCAGGTCACCGAGGACGGGCGCACGCGCTTTCGCCTGCGACTTGGGCCGTTTGCCTCCGAAGACGAAGCCGATGCCATTCTCGCTGAGGTCCGAGATACGTATCCCGGTGCGTTGACCGCAACCGCGAGCGCCTCCGATTTGCGCGTGATCGGCAGCATGCAGGCCAAGGCCGATCATCGGCCGAAGGCTGCGCAACCTGCCGAAGTCGTCATCGAGAAATCCGTCTCGCAAAAGATCGCCGCGAAACAGGCGCCCCAGGAAGTCGCAGCCGTGGCGGCTGAAAAAGCGGCGGCTGAAAAAGCGCTGCCGCAGGCCGCAGCACCGCAGAAGCTGGAGGCCGCGGAAATTTCCATCGACATCGCGTGGCCGAGTCCCGAGCTTGGCGTGCCGCCGAGCGCGCCGCAGCGCGCGGCGCCTCAGCTCGAAGCGCCCCCGCCGGCCGTTAAGCAAGGGGCGCCTAAGGCGGCAGCGGCGGTTTCCGAAACCCCGAAGGCTCAATGGGTCTTGCCGGAATTAGATGTCCCGTTGCCGACCCTGCAGAAACCTCCGCCCGCAGCGGCACCGCGTGAGCTGTTTGCCAAGGCCGCCGCTCCCGCGCCCGCGCCCGTGCAGGAACCGTTTGAATTGACGATTGCGCCGCCGTACTCGCTCGCCGGCGTCGCGCCGGTTCTCACCGAGGTCGTGACGCCCGCAAAAGCTCCCTTCCGTAAGAAGGGTTCGCCGAAACCGCCACGGATTGCAGCGCCGGTTGCGCGTGAAACGGTCGCGCATACGGTCAAAGCGCCGCAACCGGCATCGGCTGCCGCAGCGGCACCTCGCAGCAGCCGCACCGGTACCCGCAGCAGCCACACCCGTATCCGCGCTCGTGCCGGCAGCGAATCTCGAGTTGGCGCCGCTGCCCAAGAAAGCAATGGCACCGCCGTCGGCGCCAAGCATGGCACCGCCGCCTAAGCCGGCGGCAGTCAAACCTGCGGCTGTCAAATCTGCAGCTGTCAAACCTGCGGCCGTCAAACCTGCGCCAGCCAAAGATGCCCAGTCCTCCGACCGCGCGAAAGCGGCACCCGTTCTGACACAGTCTGTCGCGCCTGCGCGCAAGCCCTGGCCGAACTTTCGGGCGGCGCTCAGCAAGCCGATGGCCAGCAAGCTCACCTCGCTGCAGCATGTCGTCGTCGCGACCGCCGCTGCGCCCGCCGCGCGCGAAGTGAAAAAGCTCGACGAACCCTTGGAGAGCCTGGAGTCCACGCAAACCATCCGCGCATTGACCCCGATGGAGATCGAGGACAACGAAGTATCGCGATGGTTCGTCATTCAACTCGCGCTCGCGGATCACGCCTTTGATCCGGATTCGGTTCCGAACCTCGACATCTTCAGCGAATATCGCCTGTACTCGGTGGCAGGCCTGGATCAGGGCCGCGTGGTGCACGCATTGCGCCTGGGATTCTTCCGCGAAGAAATCGGCGCGGTGGCAGTCGCGAGTTATCTTGCCGCCTATTGGGACAAGCCGACCATCAAGCGGGTGAGCCTTGCCGAACGCGAGCGTTTTGCGGACCAGCGGGTGGAAGCCCGCAAGGACGTCGGTGCGACCGGAAAGCACGCGGTGATCGAAATCACCGATGAGCTGGTCGCGCGCCGCAAACGCGCCACCAAGGACGCGCCCGTCAAAACCGAAAATCGCCCGCTCGAGCACTAAAGAAGACCACTGCGTCCGCCAGCGCTGTCCGCATTGTCCGCGGACAGTGTCCGCGGCCGGCGCCCCTTCATCGTCTCTAAAATAATTCCTTTGGAAATAGCGCTCTATCTTCTCAATGGCGCATGGCACGGCTTTTGCTTCGTCGTCATGGGGGATGACCCCGCATCAAGCAGGAGACGACCATGAACAGCCGGATTTCTTCAAAACTTGCCGCACTCGCGATTGCACTCACGATGAACGGTTTCATCATCGGCGGCGTTGCGTGTCTTTTCGACGTGCAGACACAGCAGCATTTGTCGGTGATCTCCTTTGCGAAGCAGCTTGCTGCGTTCCAATGGGTGATTTGAGCCGATCACATAGTCGTGCCGCCCGCGGTCCTTGGCGCTAGTATGTAGTCCAACAAATTCGCGGAAGGCACGGCTATGAACAATTTTCTATCCCTCGCCGGCGCAGCGGCGCTCATGGTGCTCGCGCCGCCAGCCGTTCAGGCACGCGCAGCCCCCGGGTTCACCATGGAGCAAGCGCTGCACTATCCCTACGCCCTGGAATTGGCGGCGGCGGAACACGGCGATGCCATCGCGTGGGTGTGCAATCTTGACGGCGTGCGCAACGTTTGGGTCGCGCGCGGACCGAGCTTTACGCCGACCCAGGCAACTCAATACCTCGATGACGACGGCCAGGAAATCACGCAGCTCACCTTTTCGCCGGACGGATCGCGGCTGCTGTTCGTGCGGGGCGGCGATCATGATGCCAACTGGCCCGCGGAAGGAAACCTGGCGCCAGACTCAAACTCCTCGCCCGAACAGCCGGTCGTGACGATCTGGGCGTTGCCGGCCGGCGGCGGCGCGCCGGTCAAAATCGATGCGGGCGATGCGCCGGTGATTTCGGCTCGAGGTCAGATCGCCTACATCAAGGATGATCATGTTTGGATCGAGGCGCTCGACGGTGGTAAACCGGAGCGGCTGTTCTTCGATCGGGGCAAGGATGGCGACCTGGCTTGGTCGCCGGATGGAAGCCGGTTGGCGTTTGTCTCCGATCGTGGAGATCACTCCTTTATCGGCATTTACACTTCGAAGAGCACGCCGCTGTTGTATCTCACGCCTTCCACCAACAAGGACGAATCGCCCATTTGGTCGCCCGACGGCAAGCGAATTGCCTATACGCGGCGCGCCGGCGACGGCGGGCCGCCACGTCCGATTCTGACTCGGGAGCCGCGACCTTGGTCGATATGGGTTGCCTCGACCAGCGACGGAACCGGTAACGCGGTGTGGAAGAGCCCCAACACGCTGGCCGGATCCTTTCCGGACGTCGCCGGGGGCGCAAACCTGCATTGGGCTGCCGGCAATCGCCTGGTTTTCATGGCGTATTTGGATGATTGGCCGCATCTTTATTCCGTTGACACGGCGGGCGGCGCGCCGCTGCTGCTCACGCCGGGCGCTTTCATGGTCGAGCATGTGGCCGAAAGCCGCGATGGGCGTTTCATGATCTACGATGCGAACACGGGCCGCACGCCCGGCGACGACGATCGCCGCCACCTCTTCCGTGTGCCGGTCGATCACCCGGGCTCCGTGACGCTGAGCTCCGGCGAGTCGCTGGAGTGGACGCCGGTTGCCGCAGCGGCCGATCGAGTCGCGTTTGTTGCGGCGACCGCGCAGCAGCCGCCGACCGTGGCCATTTCAAATCTCGACGGATCGCATCGCACGTCCCTGCCTGCGGCGACGAACGCAGCCTTCCCGCTGGCGCAATTCATGGCACCCAAGCAGGTGACATTCAAAGCGGCCGACGGCACTCTGGTGCACGGACAGCTGTTCGACACAGGCACCGCGAAATCCAGCGAACGAAAACCTGCCGTGATCTTTCTGCACGGCGGCCCGCCGCGGCAAATGCTGCTCGGCTGGAGTTACATGGATTACTACAGCAACGCCTACGCCGTGAATCAGTACCTGGCGGCGCATGGGTTTGTCGTGTTGTCGGTCAATTATCGTCTCGGCATCGGCTATGGCCTGGCGTTTCATCACCCCGCGCATGCGGGTTTCGCGGGGGCGGCGGAATATCAGGACGTCGTGGCGGGAGCCCGCTTCCTGCAAGCCCTGCCCGGGGTCGATGGCGCGCGCATCGGTGCGTGGGGCGGCTCATACGGGGGCTATCTGACGGCGTTGGCGCTGGCCCGCAATTCGGACATCTTCAAGGCAGGCGTCGATCTGCATGGCGTTCACGATTGGTCGCGGCTCATGGACAGGTTCGGGGCATCAGGGGCTCGCTTCGAGAAGGGTGATCACGACAAGGCTCTACAAGTTGCCTGGGAATCATCGCCCGATTCCGCGATCGATGGCTGGAAGTCACCCGTCCTCTTGATCCAAGGGGATGATGATCGCAATGTGCGCTTTCAACAGACGGTCGATCTCGCGCGGCGGCTCGAGGCGCGGGGTTTGCCCTTCGAGGAGCTGGTGCTGCCAAACGAGATTCACGGCTTTTTACGGCATGCTTCCTGGGTACGTGCCGACGAAGCCACGGCGAAATTCCTGGCTCGCAATCTCAAGGTCGCGGGAGAATAGCGGGTTGCCGATCGCGCGCTTTTATGTTGCGCGTTTTCTAGGCCGCTTGCGCCGTTCCGCCAGAGAGTAGGCACGAAGTGAATTGCTCAGGCCGGCCGCGCGTCGCGCGGCTGCAGGTTCGCCGGCGCTGTCCGGGTTCGCCGCTTCGCGTTCGCCGAAACCTTGAAGTTTCATAACGCTCGGCAGCAACGCCTCGCGTTGTTCGTGCAAGCTTGCGGCGTGCAGATCACGGAGCGCCGCCTCTCTGCGCCGCTGCGCGGCGCCGTGCGCGCGCCAAGCAAGATATTCTTCTCTCACGTAAGCGCCCGACAATCCAACTCCGCCCACGATGAGCGCGATCAATACGAAATCGAAGCCCATTGCCCCTCACCCCTCGACAATTCTCACAGCCCCGAACCGCCGATCATGAGGGCCGTTGATCGATTGCAAGGTGCTGCTTTTCGTTGCGCGTATTTTACCGTCGATGAGCGCCTGAGTAAAATCGCCGCCGGACGCGGTCAATAGCGCGATTCGATTACCAACCGGGGCCGTAAAGCGGACCCAGCGGGCCCCATGGGCCCCAGGCATCCCGAGGATTGACACGCGGCTAGCGCAGCAATAGTGCTGGCTGCTAGGCTCGGTCCGGCAGATGTTACCGCGTTTGCAGCAGGAGAATCCCATGAGAGAGCCTGTCGTAGTACGCCCCGTGCAACGCGCGGATTTTCTCGATTGGAAACCGCTTTGGGACGGCTACAACGCGTTCTACGGGCGGTCGGGGGAGACTGCACTGGCGGCAGACATCACGCTGACGACATGGGCGCGCTTCTTTGATGCGCACGAGCCGATGCACGCGCTGGTGGCTTGTGCGGCCGGCCGCATCGTCGGCCTGGCGCATTTTCTCTATCATCGCAGCACGATTCAAATTCCGTCGACCTGCTACCTGGCGGACCTTTTCACGGCGGAAGCCGTGCGCGGCCAGGGTGTCGGCCGGGCGCTGATCGAGGCGGTCTACGCGCAGGCCAAGGCCGCAGGCTCGCCTCGTGTCTATTGGCAGACTCACGAATCCAATACGGTCGCGATGCGCCTCTACGATCAAGTGGCCGGGCGCTCGGGATTTGTAGTCTATCGGCACAGCGTGTGAAGCGCGTACCATAGTCCCATGGGTAGACTCACCATGGGCGGCTTCCTGGCGAGGTTTCTAGCGTCGCTGGTGTTGGTGCTGGCGACCTACAATCCGAGCGGCCTGTCATTCGCCAGTTGGATCGCCGGCAATTTTCCGCACGTTCAGCCCGTCCAGGCAGTCGTCGGACTCATCCTGCTCGCGGTATGGATTTTTTTCGCGCATGCCACCTGGCGATCGCTGGGCACGCTCGGGGTGACTATGGGACTGGCATTCTTCGCCGCCGTGATCTGGCTGATCAGCAGCTGGGGCTGGCTCAATTCGTCCAGCCATAAGGCACTCATCTGGATCGCATTGCTCTTCATTGCCTGCCTGCTGACGGTCGGACTGTGCTGGGGGCTCGTTCGGGTGCGAGTTTCCGGTCAGGCAGTGATGGAAGAAGTCGATCGCTAGGGCACGGGCTCATTCGAACACGATGCGCGGAAAGTAGAACGATACGGTCCAGTTAGGCACATCGACGATTTCGCTGATCCTAAGATCCCCGCAAACGCTGCAGAGCATGTAAGCGTCGATTGCCGGCATGCCCCGCTCGCGAGTTAGCCAATCCACCATGGAGCGGACGGCCGAGCGCGCCGCCTCCATGAGATCCGGACCGATGCCGGTCGCGACCTGATAACCCGACGAATCAAGGTGTCGCGTGACCGGCCCGGGGGTCGTAAAGCGCGGGAAGCGCAGCGGTGTCCGTTTGATCAGGTCGAATCGCAGCGCCACGCGCATGGGACTTTCAATGGCGGTGCCGCACACCTCGCCGTCGCCTTGCGCTGCATGGGTGTCGCCCACCGAGAACAATGCCCCTCGAACTTCGACGGGCAGAAACAGCTCGGCGCCTCGAGACAGGTCGCGCACGTCCATATTGCCGCCGACGCGCCGCGGCGGAACGATGCTGTGCAGTCCGGGTTCTGCCGGCGCGAGGCCGATGGTCCCCGTAAAGGGCTTCAAGGGCACTTTGCACCATTGGCCGTAGAGCGCCGGAGCGAGCGTCTTGGCGTCGTAGTGCCAAAGGTGCAGCGCCGCTTCCTTGAAATCTTCCGCCAGCAGGCCGAAGCCAGGGATGTTCGCGGTCCAACCCCAGCCCGACGGGGCGAACGACAGCAGCGTCACTTTGAGGATGTCGCCCGGTTCGGCGCCATCCACATAAACAGGGCCCGTCACCGGGTTGATCTTGCCGAAGTCCAGGCTGCGCACCTCGGCGACGGCCGAGGCTGCGCCAAGCTGGCCGCCGGAGGCATCCAATACATCGAACTCCAACGAGTCGCCCGGTGCGATGCGCATCACGGCGGCAATGCTGTTATCCCAGCCATGATGGCGCTGATGAATGGTATGTCGATGTGCGGCGCGGGTCATCGGGAGGATGTCTTTTTCGTATTGTACGAAATCCGCGCGCCGGAGCGCGAGCAAATGCGCGGCCCAATCATGGCCCGCGACCTGCCGGTTCTTGGGATAGACTGCGCGGCAATAGGAGTTCACGCGCTTGTCGATTGAAGAATTCGGCTACAAAGATCAGTTGCACCGCGCGCTGTCGACCAAGGACCTGGTCATCTACGGATTGATTTTCATGGTGCCGATCGCGCCCTATGCGGTGTACGGCTTCGTGTACAAGGACGCCAAGGGCATGGTGCCGCTGGCGTATCTGGTTGGCCTTGCCGGCATGTTCTTCACCGCATTGAGTTACGCCGCCATGTCGCGCGCCTTCCCCTTGGCCGGCTCCGTGTACACCTATGCGCAGCGCGGGCTGCATGAGATTGCGGGTTTCTTCTCCGGCTGGCTGATTCTGCTCGACTATATTCTCGTACCGTCGCTTCTCTACCTGTTCAGCGCAGTGGCCCTGCGGCCGGTCTTTCCGGCTGTCCCCGCCTGGATCTGGCTCTCACTGTTCATCACATTCAACGCCGCGGTGAACTTCATCGGCATTGAGTTCACGGCGCGGGTGAACCGCTACATGCTGATCATGGAACTGCTGGTGCTGGCGCTGTTTGTGATGGTGGGGTTGATCGCGCTGTACGGCGGCATGGGTGCCGGCAAATTGACGCTGAGGCCTCTTTACGATGCCCGGGTTTTTTCCTTCGGTACGGTGGCGGGTGCGACCTCCATCGCCGTGCTGTCTTTTTTGGGGTTCGATGGGATTTCTACGCTGTCGGAGGAAAATCGCGCCGGCAAGAATGCCGTAGGCCGTGCCACGGTGCTCGCGCTCTTGTTGGTTGGCGCGCTCTTCATGCTGCAGACCTGGATCGCGACCGACCTGAGCGCGGGAATGCACTTCGACTCTCCCGAGACGGCTTTCTACGAGATCACGCAAAGGGCCGGCGGCACCTGGCTGCGGCTGATCACCATCCTCGCCGTCGTCCTGGCCTCGGCCATTGCCAATGCGATGGCCGCGCAGGCAGCCGTATCGCGCATTCTGTTCGCCATGGCGCGGGACGGGAAGTTGCCGGCGATCCTCGCCAGGATCCATCCACGCTACAAGACGCCCTACGTCAGCACCCTGCTGGTCGCGCTCATCTCATTGCTGGTGGGTCTGCTGTTCGCCGCGCGGGTCGACGACCTCACACTGATCGTCAATTTCGGCGCGCTCACGGGTTTCGTCTTGCTGCATCTGTCCGTGATCAATCATTATTTGATCCGCCAGCGCAGCGGCGACTGGCTCAGACACCTGATATGTCCGCTGGTTGGCCTGTCCATCATCGTGTTCGTGCTGTATGAGATGGATCGCGCGGCCAAAATCCTCGGGCTCGCCTGGATTGCGATCGGCGTGTTTTATTATCTCTTGCTGACGCTATGGATTAAAAAGCCCGCCGTTTTGAAGGTTTGACCAACCACCGATGACAATAGCCGATGAATCGGAGGCGCCCCGGTACTCTCGCCCCACCATATGGCAGCTGGCTGCGCCTTCCATCGCGTCGAACTTGATGTTTTCGATGGTCGCCATGGTGCAGACCAAATTTGTGGGCAGCATGGGCGCACCCGCGGTGGCGGCCGTTGGTGCGGGGCAGCGCGTATTCTTTGCATTGCAAGCCTTGCTGATGGCCATCGGCGTGGGAACGACGGCCTTGGTGGCGCGCTCCTGGGGCGCCGGTCAGCGCGAGGAGGCCAGCCGCATCACTTCCGCATCGCTCATGTTCGGCGGCTTGGTCGGCCTCGTGCTCATGGTCTTCGGCATGCTGTTCTCGCACCAGATCGCTGAAGTTTTTGGACTGGACCAGAACGCCGCGCAGCTGGCGTCGCGAAATATCTTTTGGCTCTCGGCGTTCATCATTGGATTCGCCATCGACATCATTCTGTCAAGCGCCTTGCGCGCGGCCGGGAACGCGTGGACGCCGCTGCTGTTCGGCTTGTCGGTCAACATCGTCAATCTACCGCTGCTATACGCCTTCATCCTGGGAAATTGGGGCGCGCCGCGCATGGGCGCGGCCGGCGCGCCGTTCGCTTCCGGGCTGTCGTTCGTTCTGTGCGGCGCCGTCCTCGTGGTTCTGTGGATGCGCCAGAAATTGACGATCAAGTTCTTTCCCGGCGACATTTTCAAAAAGGCGCGCTACCTGCGCTTGCTGCACATCGGCTACCCCGTCGCCCTCGAGCAGCTCGTGCTGCAGTTCGGCTTCTTCTTATTCATGTCCCTCATCGGCCACTACTACGGCACCGAGGCATTCGCCGCGTACAACGTCGGCGTCAACATGCTGAACGCGGCCATGGTGGTGGGAAGCGGCTTCTCCATCGCGGGCGCGACGCTGGTGGGCCAGCACCTTGGCGCGGGCGATGTGGACGGGGCGGCACGCAGTGGTTGGCGTGCCTGCGGCATGGCCGTCGGCGCGATGTCTTTGATCGGCTTTCTCATTGTGATCAACGCGTCAGGTCTCGCGCATTTCTTCTTGGGTTCGGATGAAATCGCCGTGCGGCGCACCACTGAGTTCACCTACATCATGGCCGCCATGCTGCCCCTGCTGGGAGTCGACATGGCCATCGGCGGTTCCCTGCGCGGCGCCGGCGATACCCGTTTCCCGCTGATGACTTCATTCTTGGGTCTGATCGGCGTGCGCTGCGCGCTGGCAGCGACCTTTGCCGCGTTTCAGCTGCCCGTGGTCTGGGTGTACAGCTCCATCATCGGCGACTACATGCTCAAAGGTTCCATGCTCATCTGGCGCTTTAAATCCGGCCGCTGGAAGCATGTGCTGGCGAAACGTCTGGTCGCCGTTGAAGGGTGAACGAATAGGAAACGCGCATTTGAAGCTCGCCCGTGGCCGGGCGGCGGCCATCCATCAAGCAGCCTGCAGGAACCACCAAGCCCATATTGAAGTCGAATGACTGAAAATCGTGGAGTGTTGTGGGTGTCAGGCCGCTTCTGAGGATTCGAGCGACGCCGATGCGCTCAATGTCCAGGTCTTGCAATCCAAAGGCTTGCAGATGATGAACCTGAAACGATATCTGTACACCGGCCCTTTATGCCTGCTGCTGGCTACTGCAGGCTGCGGCGGTTCAATGATGCCGGGGGCACCGACCATAGCGGCTCCGAGCCAGCCTCCACCGGCGCCGCAGCAGGCGGGCTCGGTCACCGTTAGCCCGCAGAATGCGGCCCTGGCAGCCGGACAGAGAATGTCGTTCACCGCGACCGTAACCGGTGGAGGGACTATTTCGTGGTCGGTGAACGGGATTGCCGGAGGCAACGCCACCGTGGGCACGGTGGACTCAGCGGGCAACTACACGGCGCCCAATTTCGCGGCGAGCAGCAACGCGGTGGTCGAGGCCGCCTTGGCCTCCGCACCCCAAACCAATTTTGCAACCGCGGTGGTCGGACTCATTCAGTCTGGGCAGGTGCAGCCGACTTCCAACCCCCAGGTGGCGCTATACACGATGAATCTCCCGCAGCCAGGCACAGTCAGTGTGCAGTTCGGTACGGATACGACGTACGGCATGCGAACCTGGGCGCAGCCGACGCCGTCGGTGCCGCATGATTACGGGGGTCAGGTAACCATCCAAGTGGCCGGCATGCGCGGTTCGACGAACTATCACTTGCGGGCGCTGGTGACCTTGGCGAACGGAGTAACTTACCAGGACGGCGACCACACATTCGCCACCGGCATTCCGCCGCTCACCTCTTCGCTGCAAATTTCGACACCGAGCGGACTGTCTCCGCAACCCGGGATTCAATTGTTCGATACCATTTCATTCGGCCCGACACCCTACAATCCCAAGCTGGCGCAGGCGTTTGCAACGGACCTTCAGGGCAATGTGATCTGGACCTACAGCTACTCCAAGTTCGCCCGTCAATGTGATCACCCCCATCAAGCCTTTGCCCAACGGTCACTTTCTCTCGTGCTGACAGTCAGCAGCGGACCCACGAACTCCGTTATCCCTGCCGGGACGGCCAACGATGTGCGCGAAATCGATTTGGTCGGCAACACCATCCATGATCTGTCGATGGCGGCACTGAATCAGTCCTTGGAGGCAAACGGCTTTTCCGGCCTCAATCTCTTTGCCTTCAGCCGCGACGTGCTGGCGCTGCCAAACGGCCATTTCGTGTTTCTCGCCCAGATGGCCAAGGGGTGCCGAATGTCACCGGATATCCCGGCACCGACCAATGTCGCCGGCGACGTTCTGGTCGATGTGGATCAGAATTACAAGCCCGATTGGGTCTGGAACTCCTTCGATCACCTCGACATCAATCGCCATCCCTTTCAATTCCCCCCGGACTGGACGCACAGCGATGCGTTGCTGTATTCCACGGACGATCATGACTTGTTGCTGTCGATCCGCAACCAAAATTGGATCGTGAAAATCGACTTACAAGGATGCCGCGGGCACGCGGCGACATCATCTGGCGCTTGGGCCAGGGCGGCGACTTTCAGCCTGCTGGGCGGAGTAGATCCGACCGATTGGTTCTATGCGCAGCATGGGATGAATTTCTTCAGCGCCAATACCAGCGGGCAGTTTCGACTCGGATTATTGGATGACGGCGATGATCGGCAGTTTCCCGGCCGGCGTCACTTGTGGCACTTCCGGCGCCCGCCGCGTGCACCTATTCCACGGTCCCCGTGCTGTTGGTGGATGAGGCGGCAAGAACCGCCACGCTCCTGCATCACTATGTGGCGCCGGCCAGCTCTGTACAGCTTATTTGGCGGACAAGCCGATCTTCTGCCGAACGGCGATATCGAAGTGGATTTCTGCGCGGCCAATGCCGGAGCGACAGTGCAGGAATATCAACCCGGCGCCGCGCCCGTTGAGACGGCTCCGCAAATCGTGTGGCAGGCGGTCTCGCCCGGATACGATCAATATCGTTCGATGCGCCGACCGAGTCTTTATCCCGGGGTGCAGTGGTAGCAAGCGAAACTCCGATCGCGGCAACGCTAAAATCGGAATCCCACCTCGATCGGCAGATACTGGACGATCTGCGTTGAATTGATGTGTTGATAGCGCGTTTCGATAAACCAGGAATGCCCCGATGGCAATGCAAATTCCACGCCGACACCCGCATCCCAGCCGAAATTCGTGACGCCATGGAGGCGACCACCGAGCCTCCGCCTACGCCGTATCCATACCCGTAGCCGTATCCATATCCATAGCCGTACCCATATCCATAGCCACCGTAGAAGGGCAACGCCTGGTCGAGTTCGATTCGGCGTGTGGTAGACGCCGACGCCGGCGATTCCATACGCCTCGGACGCCATACGTGATCGGCACGTGGTATAGGAGACTTGCGCTTCCCGAGAAGATGCTGCCGGTACCTGTAGTCAATCGGCTGGTTGCCTGCGCCCCATTGTTGAGCAGCGTGATGGTCGCGTTGTACTCGCTATAGCTTAGACTCGAACGCGCATCTCCAAGGGCCGCAGCCATGCCGGCGAGAGGCTCAAGCCACCGCCGAGGATGTAGCCGCCTTGCAAATAATTTGCCGTTGATCCCAACGTATCGCTGTAGCCCCCCATGACGTGCCATTGGACCGTCGGTTCCGGAGACTGAGCACGCACGCTCGAGGCAGCCGCGAGCGTGCCAGCCGCGAATAGGAACTCGCGGAGTAATGATCTTGACATCGTCAAACCTCCTGCGTGAAGACCGGGATACATGGCATCCGCCTAAAATAGGGCGGTGAACTTGCCGGCTGTGAATCCCGGATTTCCTTAAGACTAGCGCCGCATCGGCTGGTTCCGCGCCGCGGCTCTGTTGGACCGCGGCATTGTGGTAACCCGCGTCGACTCGCGACCATGAGCTGGCATCGGCGTCGTCGGGAAGGGAAGTGAGGCGTCTAGTCGCTATTCACGGATGACCCGAGCTGGTTCCCGAGCCGAGCCGCTTGCGGTCGAGCGCCAGACGCTGCAAGCGCATACTATGCACGGCCATAAAAGGGTGTACTTGGGGATCTGAAATGAAAGCGACCCACATCGTGGCGCTCGCAGCCGCCTTATCCTTTTGGCAGGCTCGGCCTCGCCGCCGCGGCGGAGCCCGAGCCTCTCACGCAGGATGGCGTCGTCAGGCTGGCCAATCGCTATTGTGGAATGGCGACGGAAGCGGGCGGCACAGCCGTCGTCGCCGTAGTCAAGGATGGCCAGATTGTGGCTTTGAAGGGCGACCGGTTCTCCGAGCCCGTGACCATACGTGACCTGTTGCGGTTGAGGGCCGGACGCTTCGCCTGTTATTGGGGCCTCTCGGTCGATTCACCAATTGAAGCACAGCCAACATGAGAAACAATGTCGCAGTGAAATGGGGGTTCGTGGCCGCGGTCTTGATCGCGCCGGCGAGTCTGCAGGCGAGACCGGTCACAGTTGACGATCTGATGGCGCTGTCTTCGGTGTCCGACGTGCGCCTGTCGCCCGACGGCAGACAGGTCGCGTACGTCGTGTCGACACCCTCGCTCGACACCGCGGCGCACGAGGCGGTTCTCTATCGTATCCCGGCAGCGGGAGGCGCGCCCGTGCGGCTGACCTACGGGACGCGGATCTTCAACAAGCCTTTGCCATCGCCGTGGTTGCGCTGGACTCCCGATGGCTCATTGCTTTCTTTCATCGCTTTTGTGGGTGCCGTTCCGCAAGTGATGGCCCTGAACCCGGCGGGTGGCGAGCCGCGGGCGATCACCTCGATGGACGGCGGGGTCACGCGCTACGAGTGGTCCCCCGATGGCCGGCAGATCGCATTCGTGGCCTCGGATCCGATGTCGCCGGATGACTTAAAGAGGATGAAGAACAAAAACTACGTCGAGCACGTGGACCACGCGGAGCGGCGGCCGCGGCTGTGGCTGCAGTCGATCGCCGGCGGCACGGCGCGCCCGCTGACGCCGGCCGATCAGACGGTGCTGGATTTTCACTGGGCGCCCGACGGTCGGAGCCTCGCGTATGGCGCCTCGGAAGAGCTTGGGTTCCAAGCTCCTTACAGCTCGAGCGTCTACACGATCTCCGTGGACGGCGGTCAGCCACGTTCGATCGTCCATCGGCCGGGCACCAACCGGCTGCCGCAGTTCTCGCCGGACGGCCAGTCGATCGCCTTCATTTCGACGGGTGGCCGCGCGGGAATGATCCATGCGATGGATCTGTATGTCGTCGCCGCGGATGGACGCGGCACGCCGCCCCGCGGGCTGACGCTCGCTCGGGAATTGTGGGTCAGCTCATTCGCCTGGGCGCCGGACGGGCGCTCGATCTACTACATTCCGGACGAGCAGACCAACGGCGGCGGCGAGCACATGTTCGAGCGCGGCATCTTCCGCGTCTCCTTGGAGGGCGAACATTTCAAGCTCATCACGCCGGGGCGCGTCGTCAACTACTCGCTGAGCTTGTCGGCCGACGGCAAGGCCATGGCGTATCGCTCGGTCGAGAGTCGCACCATGGGCGATGTCTACTTCATGAACCTCGCGGACGGACGTGCACGGCGCCTCACTGACATCAATCCGCAGCTGCGCGAGTGGCACCTTGGCGATCTCGAGCCCGTCAGCTGGAAGTCATTCGACGGCAAGACCATCTGGGGTCTGCTGCTGCGGCCACCGGGTTATAGCCGTGGGCAGCAGCGCTTTCCCATGGTTATTTACTGCCACGGCGGTCCGATTGGCGGCTACACCTATGGGATCTTCCCGCAGTTCGCACACATACCAGGACAGGTCGACCCGTATCCGGTCGAAGCCATGGCCGCTGTCGGGATGGCGATTCTCTTCCCGATGCCACGGGGTGGCTCGGGCTACGGCGTTGAGGGTTTTCGAGCAATCGTGAACCGCTGGGGGGAAGACGACTACAAGGACATCATGACAGGTGTCGACGCCATGGTAGCGCAGGGTATCGCCGATCCTGATCGGCTCGGCGTCATGGGTGCCTCGTATGGCGGCTACATGACCAACTGGATCGTCACCCAGACCGCGCGCTTCAAGGCGGCATCCACGGCGGCGAGCGTCAGTGACCTTGCCAATCTTTACTATTTATCGGAAGGCGGCGATTTCGTGGCCGAGTACTTCGGTTACCCCTGGGAGAATGCGGCCTCGCTGGTCGCGCACTCGCCAATCACCTTCGTGCGCAACATCACGACGCCGCTGCTCATCCAGCACGGGGAATCCGACAACCGGGTACCCTTGAGCCAGGCGCGGGAACTCTACAAAGCGATGAAAACACTGCACAAGACCGTGGAATTCGACGTCTATCCGCGCGGAGGGCACGTCAATTTCGAGCCCCCGCTCGAGCGGGAGTACATGCTGCGCAATCTCGATTGGTTCGTGCGCTGGCTGCGACCGGCGGCGGATGCGGATTCGCGCAAGGCACAGCGCTGACTGCCGCCTGCCTGCTAGCGCGCTCCCGGCTTGTAGTTCACGAACACCGATTTCGGAATCATGCAGTGCACGCCTTTGCGGATGTCGACTACCTGCGATACGCGGCAGTCGCCGACGATTGAGGTGAGCGAGTACGCTTCCTCCCGGCTCATCGGCACGATGGTTTGCTTGGATAGCCAATTGACAGTCTGATCGACGGCGATCCTCATCGCTTGATTCAGGTCTTCATCGAAGCCCAAGAAGATCCAATCGGTTTTTGTTTCCGCCCAAGGCCAATCGGTCTTCATGTCCTTGCGCACGATGGGTTTGATCTCGATTTCTTTGTAAGAGCACTCCAGCGCGGTCAAGTTGACCTCGCCGTTGCCCTGGCGGCAGTGCGAATCGCCGGTCCAGATCAGGCCGCCCTTTTGGAACACCGGGAAGTACATGGTTGCGCCCGCCTGAAGTTCGTTCACATCCATGTTGGAACCGTTCTTCCAGGGACGCAGCGTGCTGGTGCGGCCTTTCGCGTCGTGAATCGGCGGGCCGGCCTTGGCGTCCGGTTCGTTCGGGTCGACGCCGACCGCGAAGGTCCCGGGAAAGGGCTTCAAGTCAATCACAATGCCCGGCTTGAACTGCGCCCGCATCCTTGTCAGATCGAGCTTGAAGTAGCGCACAAAGCCTTCCGGAAATTCCGACGCCAACTGTCCGACGGTGGGAAAATCTTTTCCCGGCACATTGAAATTGAAGCCGTCCGCTTTGGGCACGATTTTCAAAATGCGAATTTCCAGAGTGTCCCCCGGCTCCGCGCCCTCGACGTAAATCGGTCCCGTAATCGAGTGCGGTCCGCCGCCGGGATTGGCCTTGCGCAGCCGCACGATCTCGTTCATTTCCACTCCGGGCTTTATCTGTCCCAGGGAATGCGACAGGGTCTCGATGGACACGGTGTCGCCCGACTTGATCGTGAGCTTGGGCTTTTCAGTGATGTCATACCAACCCCATTGCACGTTCTCCGTCGATGCGGGCAGTACGTAGTGCTGGGATGCGTGGCTGTCTTCGGCCGAGGCGGCCGAGAGGCTCATGGTCGCGGCGGCCGTTGCCAGAACGGCGCGCGCAAATTTCGTATGCGAATTCGAGGAAGGCCCTGAGCTGGTTTTCATGTCGATCCCTTGGCAATTTCGAAGTTGTTGAGGCCACAGATACGATGGGTCCGGCTGCAGCACTATAATCTACCGACGCCGTAAGAAACATCGGGAGTGAATGCCATGCCGTTGGTCAGAATCGCGTTTCGAGCCGGGAAGACCGACCAATACCGCCAAGCAGTGGCCAACGAGGTGCACCGTGCACTGGTGGAGGCAGCCAGCGTCCCGGAATTGGACCGGTTTCAGATCGTGACCGAGCATGCGCCCGCCGATCTGATCTACGATCCCAGCTATCTGGGCGTGCAGCGCAGCGACGATATCGTGATGATTCAAATCACCTTGAATCAGCGCACGCAAGCGGTGAAGGTGGCGCTCTATAAAGCCATTGCCGAACGGCTGGCCAAAAATCCGGGCCTGCGGCCCGCAGATGTGCTTATTTCGCTCGTGCCGGTCGCTCCCGAGGACTGGTCGTTCGGCGATGGCAAGGCGCAATACGTAAAGTCGGACTAGTATGGGTCGAGCGAGCGGGATCTAGCCACGCCGGCGGAGCGCCCCAACCAAGCGGAGAACAATGATGATCAGTCGACGGCAACTCATCGGCGGCATGGCGGCCGCCGGCATCGTCAATCAATGGTCTTTGGCTTCAGGGGCGGCGCAGAATGCAGCTTTGGCATATCCGCGATCCTTATACGATCGCGCCATTGTGATCGATGCGCTCGGCGGCCTCGGCGAATTCAACCCCGATGCGCCGGAGGATGCGCCGCTGTCGGCGCGCGCCCTGGCGGATGCGCGGGAATCCGGGGTTACCGTCATCAATTTCACCGTCAATGAAGTCGGCAACGGCCCCAACAAATTCATGGCGGCGGTCAAGAACATCGCGCAGCTCGAGCACGAATTGCAGTTGCATCCCGATGCGCTCATGAAAATCCTGAGGGGCGCGGACATCCAAACAGCCAAGATGAGCAAACGCATGGGCATCGTTTATGGCTGTCAAGACGCAAGCATGCTCGAGGGAGATCTCAAGAATCTGACGGTATTCAAAGATCTTGGCGTGCGCATCGTTCAGCCCACCTATAACGTCCGCAATCTCATGGGCGATGGCTGCATCGAGAAGGCGGACGGCGGCTTGAGCAAATTGGGCTACGATTTCGTCGCTGAGGTGAACCGGCTGGGATTGCTGCTCGACTTGAGCCACGCGGGACCGCGCACGATCGCGGAGGGCATCGCCGCCTCCAAAGCGCCGGTCGCAATTACGCACACCGCTTGCCGCGCTCTCGTGGACTTGCCGCGCAACACGCGCGATTCCGAATTGCGCGCCTTGGCTGATCGCGGCGGTGTGGTCGGAATCTATTTCATGCCCTTCTTGCGCGAATCCGGACAGCCGCACGCCGAGGATCTGATCCGCCATATTGAACATGCCGCGAATGTCTGCGGCGAAGACCATGTCGGCCTCGGCACCGACGGATCGATATCCGGAGTCCCGCTGACCGATGCTTATCGAGCCTACTTTCGCAAGGATGTCGAGGCAAGGAAGAAGGCCGGCTACGGGGCTCCAGGAGAGAATGCCAACGTGCTGACCGTCGTCCCCGAATATAACGATCCGTTGCGCTTCGATCGATTGGCGAACGATCTTGCGAATCGCGGTTGGTCCGGCAACCGCATAGACAAATTGCTGGGCGCGAATTTCGCACGCCTGTTCACCGAAGTTTGGCATCAAGGCTGAAGTGGGGCACGGGATTGGACCCGTCAAGGCGCAGTGCGGCGAACCGCAAGCGCACATCGCCTCTGTACTCTCGCGCAAGATTGTCTGAGCGGCAGCCAAGCCGGTGATCGACCCTTCGCTTTGAGGCGCCCGCCGCCCGCTGCTTTCTGAGCGATCGCCGGCAAAATTGCGCGTGACTTCGGCGGCCCGCCGCGCAGAGTCGGCGCGCTCTGCGAAAATCTTCGCAATCCCGGCAGTTAATTGAATTCCAGCTTGCTGCTGCTCCTAAGAAACTATTGCCACGCGACGAGATCTTCAGTCGCCGCGCAACACACCAAAAGGAGTCAGCATGAACAGCTTCAACCTCATCGCCGTCGGCAACCTCGCCAAAGACCCGGAGTTCGCCGTTAAGGGCGATACCGGCTACACCAGATTTTGCCTGGTCGGCAACGACTACGCGGGCAAAGACGAACACGGCAACGCGCGCGAGGCGGTCACCAGCATCTGGTTCACAGCATTTGAGAACCTCGGGGAGGCGATCGCAAAAAACGCGCGCAAGGGCGATCAGCTCATCGTCCAAGCCCAGCTTCGCGCCAACAACTGGACCGACCGGGATGGCGAGAAGCAGTACGACCATTCTTTCATCGTGCAGAGCTTTCGTTTCGGCGCTCCCGGACGAGCAAAGCGCGAAGAGTTGGCCGCGCGGCGCGGCGAGAACGAATTCGGTGCGCTGGAGACGGAGATTTAGCATGCGGCAGCTCGCGAATAGACCGCAACTCGCGAATTGGGGGGGGCGCACGACTCCCGGACTCGCGCTGCTGGCGCTGTCAGCCGCGCTGGTTGCGGTTCTCTGCGCGCCCGATCTGGCGCTGGCGCAGGCCTCGCCGTTCATGACCGGCGCAAGTTCTCTGCAGACCAACATCCTCGCCTGGTTGACGCCGGTCGCCATCATCCTGGTAATGGTTCTGGGCGGCATGGCCATGGCGAATCGAATGTCTTGGGGGTGGTGTCTCGGCGCGATTTTGGGAATCGCCATCGGCTTTGGAGCGCCGCAAATCGTGACTTGGGTCCGCGGAATGTTCGGCGTCTAGGGTCCCTCCCATGAACGGACGCAACACAGACCTGACTGCCGATCCGCTCTTCGTTGGCGCCACCCGCCCTTCGATGCGTTGGGGCGTGACCTATTCGGCGCTGCTTTTCAACATGGTATTCACGATGGAGGCATTTCTGCTGACCAAAAATCTGCTGACCATGCTGCTGTGTGCGCCGATTCACGGGGTGTGCATGCTGCTGTGTGCCCGAGATGCGCGGTTCTTCGATCTGGTGCTTTTGTGGGGACGCACCCGATTGCCAGCGCTGTTCGCCAACCACCGGGTCTGGAAAGCGAGCAGTTACTCTCCGTTGCTGATCGACCTCCCGAATCGCCGCGGACGGCGCAACCGGGGCGGCCAGTCGTGAGATCGACGCAACGTCAGGCCGCCTTGCATCGCGAAATCAACGCTGCCGACCGCATTCCCTATGTTGCTCATGTGGCTCCCACAATTGTGCGGACGGCGTTCGGCGACTACGTCCAGGCGTTTCGCCTCGGCGGCGCAAGTTTCGAGAGCAGCGATGACGAGGAGCTCAACAATTGGCACGAGCGGCTGAACGTGCTGTGGCGAAATATCGCCGGCCCAAATGTGGCGCTTTGGACCCACATCATCCGTCATCGCGCCCGGATCGATGCCATCGCGGCCGCGCGTGCATCCGGATCTCTTTCCTTCGCCGATGAACTGCATGGCAAGTACCATCATCGTCTCGCCAACGAAACGCTCATGCTCAATGAAGTTTTCCTGACGATCGTGCATCGGCCGACCGCTGGAGCGGCGACTAGCTTGGTTTCAAAGGCGATGGCGCGCGTGCAACGCACCGGCTCAAAGATGGCGCTGATGGACGCGCTTGATGTTTGCGAGAAGTTGACGCAGACGTTGCTGGCGTCTTTGGCACGCTACGATCCTGAGCCCCTCGGTGTGTACCGGGCGGGCAAGGTTCGTTGTTCGTCGTTGCTCGAGTACCTGGGATTATTGGTCAACGGAGAGTGGCAGCGCATGCCGCTGCCCTATGGGCCGGTCAATCGCGCGCTTGCGACCTCGCGCCTACTGTTCGGCACGGAGGCAATCGAATACCGCCCACCTTGCGGTACTCGCGTGGCGGGGATGCTCGGCATCAAGGAATACCCGACGCCGAGCGCGGTCGGCATGTACAACCGTCTGTTGGCCGCGCCATTCGCATTCGTTGCGACGCAGTCATTTTCATTCTTGGCTAAAGCATCGGGTCAAGCGTTGCTGCAGCGTCAATTCAACCGAATGTTGAACGCCGGCGACTTCGCGGTTACGCAAGCCGCCGAACTCAAAGACGCGCTGGATGCGCTTACAAGCAATGAATTCGTCATGGGCGATCATCATTTTTCATTGCAGGTCATCGCCGATATCGCCGGCGGCGCAGAGTGCGGCAGCGCGCGGCTCAAACCGCTCAACGATGCGATTGCGCTCGCGCGAAGCTGTCTCGCCGATACCGGTATGTTGGTGGCGCGCGAAGACCTGGCGTTGGAAGCGGCCTTTTGGGCCCAGCTCCCCGGAAACTTTCCGTTTCGGCCCCGCAAGGCACCGATTACCTCGCGCAATTTTGCCGCCATGGCGCCGTTTCACAACTACCCCACAGGGCGCGCACACGGCAACCATTGGGGAGACGCGCTCAGCATGTTTGTCACCAGTGCGCGCTCGCCGTATTATTTTTCACTGCACGCCAGCGACCCGGTCGACCCTGATGGCGGCAGCCGCAAAGATACCGGCCACACGCTGATTTGCGGTCCCACCGGATCGGGGAAGACCGTATTCATCGGCTTCCTCGTTGCCATGCTGAGCCGGCAGGGTGTCACGCAGGTCGTCTTCGATAAAGATCGCGGGCTCGAGATTTTGGTGCGTGCGCTGGCGGGCGATTATCTGCCTCTAAAAAACGGCATTCCCACGGGATTCAATCCGTTGCAGCTGCCCGAGCACACCCGCAAATATTGAATTCCTCAAAGTCTGGTTGCGCGAACTCGCGAGCGGGGAGCCTGGCTCCGCGCCGCAGTCGCGCGCGGTGCGGCAGGCGGCCGATCTGGATCAAGCACTGCACGGCACACTGTCGCTCGAACCGTCAGCGCGCCGCCTTTCCCGGCTGGTGGAATTTCTAGATCCAACCGATCCCGAAGGACTGCATGCGAGGTTGGCGCGCTGGTGTGAGTCGTACCGCGGCGACTATGCGTGGGTATTCGACAATCCGTGCGACAGCATCGTCGCGCGCCTATCCGGGACCGCGCTGATCGGATTTGACGTGACGGAATTCCTTGACCACAGCTTGGCCCGCGCGCCGATCACCCTCTACTTGTTCCACCTGGTGCGGCAGCTGTTGGATGGGCGCAGATTCGTCTGCTGGATGGACGAGTTCTGGCGCTTGCTGGCCGATCGGGCGTTCGAGAATTTCGCCAAGGACGGCCCCAAGACGTGGCGAAAACTCAATGCCGTCATGTGCCTCGCGACGCAAAGCCCGAGCGATGTACTGAACAGCCCGATCAGCCGCACTTTGGTCGAACAAACACCGACTAAAGTCTTTTTTCCTAACGCCGATGCCGATCTTCACGAGTACACGCAGGGCTTCGGACTCACGGAGCGGGAATTCAGATTGATCAAAGAGCAATTGGAACCCGGTTCGCGCATGTTCCTGATCAAGCAAGCGCACCACAGCGTGGTGTGCCAGCTTGATTTGAAGGGTTTCGACGGCGAACTGGCCGTGATTTCCGGCCGGTCTCAACAAGTCCAGCGCATGCAACGGATCATCGCCACTCGCGGAGCGGATCCGCGCGATTGGTTGCCGCTCTATTTGGCCGAATTCGCTCATTAACAGGAGACGCCCATGCGAAACCTCAAGGTTCGAGTAGTTATTGTTTGCATGCTCGCTTCATTCGCCGCTGCGCCCACCGCTTGGGCGCAATGGGCGGTCGTTGATGCGCCAGCCATCGTGCAGCTCATTCAGGAGGTACAGACGGCGGCTCAACAGTTACAGACCACCAAAGACCAGTTGCTTCAGGCGAAGCAAGCTCTGCAAACCATGACTGGCGATCGCGGAATGGAGCAGCTACTCGGTGGAACGTTGCGCAATTACCTGCCGTCGAACTGGAGCCAGGTTACGGGCGTGCTTCAGGGGTCGGGAGGATTTAGCACGCTGTCTGCAGAGGTACAGAGTATTGTTGCAGCGAATGCCGTCTTGTCCCCGCAACGCCTGGCGACCTTGTCGCCGGAAGCGCAGCAACTCATTCAAAGTTCGCGTCAGTGGAACGCTATGCAACAGGCGCTATCGCATCAGGCGCTGTCCAATGCCAGCAATCGGTTTGCGGCGATTCAAACTCTGATCGCAGCAATCTCTTCAGCCACGGATCAGAAGAGCATTTTGGATCTGCAAGCCCGGGTCAGCGCCGAACTCGGCATGCTGCAAAACGAGCAGACCAAGGTGCAGATTCTCATTCAGGCGACTCGAGCGCAGGAGTCATCGTTGCGCCAGTTAGGCAGGGAGCAGGTCGTCGACGGACATGGCAGCTTCGCCGCCCGTTTTCAGCCTGCACCGTAAACGACGATGGGGTTCTTCGCGACATTTTGGTCGTGGCTGAACGGCCAGCTTGCCGCCTACATCGGCGATAACACCTCGCGCCTTGCGGGCGCGTTGGAGCCGGCGGTGCTCACCCTGGCGACCATTTATGTGATGGCGTGGGGTTACTTACATCTTCACCGGAAAAATAACCGAGCCATTCGAAGCAGGCCTCAAACGCATTGCCATGATTGCGCTGATCCTAGGGGTTGGACTACGCCTCTGGCTCTATAACACGGTGATTGTCGATACCTTCTACAACGCACCATCGCAACTGGCCGCAGCGATAGTCGGTGCCAGCGATCCAGTCGGAACCATTGACGCCATTTGGAACAGCGGCGGCACTGTCGCGGGGAACCTTTGGGAAAAGGGCGGCCTGTTATCCGGTGATTTCGGCTTCTACCTGGCGGGTGCCGTCGTCTGGTGCTTGATCGGCGTGCTGTGCGTATATGCCATGTTTTTAATCGCCCTCTCTAGCATTGCACTCGCAGTGCTGCTGGCGCTGGGACCGCTTTTCGTCGCGCTGCTGCTTTTCGATGCAACGCGCCGATTTTTTACGGCCTGGATTGCGCAGTTGGCCAACTATGGCCTCATCACCGTGCTCACCGTGATGGTTGCTGCGTTGCTGCTCCGGATTGTTCAATCCTATGCCGCGCAGACAGCTGCCAGAGGCACCGCGATCTTAACGGTGGACGCGCTGAACATGATGCTGGTTGCGCTGCTGGTGTTTCTGGTGCTGCGCCAGGTGATGCCCATCGCCGCGGGCTTGGCCGGCGGTGCCTCGCTCAATTCCTTCGGTGTTGCGGGCCGAGGATTCTCCTGGGCCGCAAGGAAGACTGCGCGCTTGGCGATGCCTGCCACTGGCTTGGCGGCGCCGTATGCGGCGGAAAGCGTCGGCGACGCGGCCAACGGAACCGGACAAGCAGCCCGAGCAGTTGCCGGTCGAACTAGCTCGGGCACCCAAATAATAGCTCGCAGCTGCGCGCGATTGGCGTCGCTAGAGAAACCATCACGGAGGTTGACGATGCGTCTGATTCTCTGCTTCACACTCGTGCTGTGCGGGTGTTCTTCGCCGCCGCTGCGTTGCGACAGACACCTCCAGCCAATCAATATGCCGACGGCAAAGCAGGCGGCGGCGCATGGCGGAAACCCGCCGTGATGGCCGCGACAGAGGTGCAGGCATATTTTGAGGCGGCGGAAAGCTGGGACGCGGATCGTATCGCGCAGCTCAGACGCAGTACTCGGATCGCTTGGTGGGTTGCAGGGGCGGGATGGTTATGTGCGGTTTCCAGCGCGGCGGCGCTTTTGCTGCTCATGCCGTTGAAAGAAGTCGTTCCGTACTTGGTGAGGGTTGACGGCAGCACCGGTATTGTCGATGTCGTGCCGGTGCTTGCTGGGCGAGCGACGCCCGAAGAAGCCGTCACCCGATATTTTATAACGCACTACGTCAACGTGTGCGAGCGTTTCAACTTTGCCACCGCCGAAAGCGACTACGAGGAGTGCGGCGCCTTTCACTCAGCACAGCGCAACCAGGCTTGGTATGCCTTGTGGACGTCAACCAATCCAAATTCGCCTTTGAATGTTCACAAGGATGGAAGCAGTGTGCGTGTGCAAGTCAATTCGGTCAGCTTCTTTACGCGCGCGAGCGGAATGTCGGACCTCGCCCAAGTGCGCTATCTCAAAGCGGCTCGGCAGGGGCCTGGCGCGGCGGAAACCGTCACTCACTGGTTCGCAACGATTCAATACGCCTACGCAGAAGCAGCTAAGGATCCGAAGGTGCGCCGCTGGAATCCGCTGGGTATTCAAGATTCTCGATTTTCACACCGAGCCCGAAGTGGTCGACGAGAACGTGCGATGAATACGCCAGCGCATTTTAGGACCGGTGCTCGGCTCATGCCGCTGCTGATAGCACTTTTGCAGAGTGCGGCGGCATGTGCCGAAACGACGCCCGCCAAGGGGAGCGTCGATACCCGCATCAGAGTGGCTGCGTACGACAGTGCCGAAGTTTACAAGTTGCATGGCCAGGTCGGCTATCAAATCGATCTGGAGTTTGAGCCCGGCGAGACCTTCGTGGGCTTAGGCGCGGGGGATATGGAAGGTCTGTCGTTCGTAGGGCAGGAGAATCATCTATTCCTCAAGCCGAAGGCGTCCAAGGTCGCGACCAACCTGACGGTGCTCACGAGCCGCCGTCACTATCACTTCGACTATGTGGCCGTGGTGCAGCGGCAGAACGATGACGACGTCATTTATTCATTGCGATTCACGTATCCGCAGATGCCATCGAAGCTCGACACGGAAGCCGTGGTCAAACGCCTTGACTCGCAGCTCGACGATGCGTCCAGCCATCGGCCGCAGAACATCGACTATTGGTTTTGCGGCGAACCCGCGCTTCGACCTACCCGTGCATCTGACGACGGCGTCCACACGCGTTTGAGTTTCGCATCGAATGCAGAATTGCCGGCTATTTTCGTCCGTAATGACGACGACTCGGAGTCGTTGCTGAATTTCAGCATCGACGCCGGAGATGTCGTCATTCATCGCGTGGCGCAGCGATTCATCCTGCGCCGCGGACACCTTACGGGCTGTGTCGTCAATCGCGGTTATGCCGGCGGCGGCAAACGGCTCGAGTCCGGCACTGTGGCGCCCAATGTCGAACGGCGAGTCAAAGGGGGCGCGGTGCCATGAAGGAACGGGACTCCGAAGGCAACTCGGTACAGGGCGAGCGTGACAGTTCGACGCTGGCTCACGCTCCGTCCGTGCAGTCGCGCATCAGCAATCTTCTCGCCATCGGCTTGATGAGTGCCCTCGGATTGGGAATGCTCATGTGGTACTACGCTAACGCCATGACACGTCAAAGTCATGCCAGAGTGAGCGTCCGGGCTTCCGTGGTGAAACAGGCGCAGAGCGGCGACTCCCCTCTGCCAAGCTTGGGCCGTATCGATCCGCCAGTTGCAGAGAAACCGCCGCAGCAAGATCTGCTGCCGGATTCGGCCGTGATGCCGGCCACGCCGCTGCACGCGATTCCTCTCCAGGCCGCGCCGGCTGCGACCGGCTACGGTCCGGCGCCGCCAAAAACTCCGGCGCAGCTCATGCTGGAACGGCAGCTTTCGGGAACCGTATTCTCGCCGAGTGCCTTGCAGGGGGTAGCCCCGAACCTCGGCCCCGCGCCGGTTGCGGCGCAGGAGACGGGCGAGCTGGGCGCATTGCTGCGGCCTAGCGTAACGACCGCAGTTAGCGCCCAGGTACTGCCGACTCAGCGCCTTCTGCTCCCCAAGGGTGCATTTCTCGATTGCACTTTAGAGACGGCCATAGATTCCACTTTGCCCGGCATGACCACCTGCATCACCGCGACCGATACCTTCGGAGTTGACGGACAAGTGGTGCTGTTGGAGCGCGGTACCAAACTCGTGGGTGAAACTCGAGGTCAAGTTCAGCAAGGATCGGTCCGAGTCTTCGTACTGTGGAACGAGGCCCGCACGCCCGCGGGCGTCATTGTACCGCTGGCATCGCCCGGGGCCGACGAATTGGGCCGCGCTGGCTTGCCGGGAAGCGTCGATCGTCACTTCTGGGAGCGCTTTGGCGCGGCGATGTTGGTATCGGTGATCGACGGTGCCGTCCAAGCGGCCGTCCAGTCGAGCGGCGGCAACAATGGCACGGTCATCGTCAATCCTTCCGCGACCCAGGATGTCATGACCGATATATTGAAAGGCACGATCAACATCCCGCCCACCGTCGTGAAACATCAAGGCGACAGAATACAAGTGCTCGTCGCGCGCGATTTGGACTTCCGGTCCGTCTATGAACTCAAGCCCCGCGCCGCAGGCCGCTAATTCAGTCGGCGAAGCATCGTCGCTCGCGTTGACGGTGCGCGCGTTGCGGCCATATCTGCGCGACGACGTCATGGAGCTGTGCATCAATCAGCCGCACGAGGCATTCGTTGAAACATCGGCGGGCTGGCGGCGCGAGCCCCTGGCATTCGCCGATTTTGATTGGTGCAGCCGCCTGGCAAAGTTGATCGCCAATGCCACGCAGCAGCGGATCGACTCGGCTTCGCCGCTGTTGTCGGCCTCGCTGCCGACAGGAGAGCGCGTGCAGGTCGTCATGCCGCCGGCAACCAGCCCCGGATGCGTAGCGATCGCCATTCGCAGGCCGGCGGATAGGGTCTGGAGCATCGCCGAATTGGCGAGCCGCGGAATATTCCGCCGCGCCAAGCCGGCGGGCAAGATGCTCGACGTTGTCGAACAGGAACTTCTTGCTCTGCTGAAAGCCAACGATTTCGAGGCCTTTATGCGCCTCGCGGTGCACAGCCGCAAGAACATTGTGGTTTCTGGGCCGACCGGCTCCGGTAAAACCACCTGGACTAAAGCATTGATTCGCGAGATTCCCCGCGAAGAGCGGCTGGTGACCATCGAAGATGCAAAGGAACTGGTGTTGGATCGGCATCCTAATCACGTGCGCCTGTTCTATTCAAAGGACGATCAAGGCGTTGCGCGTGTGACGCCCAAGCAGCTTTTGGAGTCCTGTCTGCGGCTGAAGCCCGACCGAATTTTGTTGGCCGAATTGCGCGCCGAAGAGGCGTTCGATTACCTGCGCAACGTCAATTCCGGACATCCGGGATCGATCACCAGTGTGCACGCCACCAGCGCTGAACTGGCGTTCGAACAATTGGTGCTGTTGGTGAAGCAAAATCAAAGCGGACGCGAGTTAGCGCGCAGCGACATCAGGAGCCTGCTGTATCTGCTGGTGGACGTCGTTATTCAATTTGGCGTCGAACGTCATGAGCGATTCATCAAGGAAATCTGGTATCAGCCCGAGCGCAAACGAGAATGATCGACGTGCTGCATGGCTGGTCCGGCGTCGCCCTGGCGTACGCGACAGTGCAGGCGCCCATGATGGCGAGTTTGATCCGGGAGCGCGCGAACTTTAGGCAGTACGCCATCGCGCCCTTCGCTGCTCTGCCCCTGACTGCGCTCGCCGCGATTGGATCCGCCTTGTTTGCGTATCACGGCGCGGCACACGCGGTGCTGGCTGCGGGCGCAAGCGCAGTGCTTGGCTTCGCGGGCGGTCGTGTACTGGCCCGCAATGCCCAGGGCGACAAGGTCCACCGGCGCGGCGCGCTGATTCTGGAGGCGGCGCCCGAAACTCAGGCAGATGAGGGTATCAGTTTGGCTGGGCTCAGGGTGCCGGCCATGGACGAGACCAAGCACTTCAAGCTGATCGGCACGACGGGGACCGGCAAGAGTACTGCGGTTCAGGAACTCATAAGCCAGGCGTTGGCGCGCGGCGACCGGGCGGTCATCGCCGATCCGGACGGCGGCTACCTGCAGCGCTTCTACCGCGAGGAGCGCGACGTCATTTTGAATCCGTTCGACCAACGTTCGGTGAAGTGGGATCCCTTCGCGGAAATACGCGATGCCTACGACGTCGAACAGCTTGCGCGATCACTGATACCCGACCACGAAGGAGCGGATCGCAGCTGGAGCGGCTATGCGCGCACATTCTTTGCAGCCATCACCCAGCAGGCGCACCAAGCCGGCGTTGCCGATGCGGGTGAACTGTACCGGCTGCTGGTCGTGGCGGAGGCCGCGGAGCTGCGCACCTTGGTACACGGCACGCCGGCGCAGCCGTTCTTGGAGGAGCACAACAGCAGGATGTTCGATTCCATCCGCTCGGTGACCAGTTCGGCAGTGGGCGCACTGCACTACGTAGCAAAACAAAAGTCGCCGCGCTTCTCTATCCGAGATTGGGTCGATGGTGAGAAACCCGGCATCCTGTTCCTTCCGTATAAGGCCGGCCAAATCGCAGCCTTGCGCTCGAGCATTTCGGGATGGATGAGACTGGCCATTTTTGAAACCATGGATCGGGGCGAGGGAAACGGCAAACTCTGGTTCGTGGTTGATGAGCTCGATGCCCTGGGAAAAATCGACGGGCTCAAGGATGCTCTTGCCCGTCTGCGCAAATTCAACGGACGCTGCATACTCGGGTTTCAATCGGTCGCACAGGTGTCGAGCACTTACGGGCCAGGCGAAGCGCACACGATCGTCGAAAATTGCGGCAATACGCTTATTTTGCGTTGTTCGTCCAGCGAAGGCGGTGGCACCGCGCGATTCGCTTCACAGCTCATCGGCGAGCGCGAAGTTGTGCGTACCACAATTTCGCGGAGTCGCCGCGTCACGGAAATGCTGGGCTCCATTTCCAGGTCGCAGCACATTGGAATCGAACCCGCTGTGCTTGCGTCGCAGCTCGAGCAGCTGCCTGACCTGAACGGCTACCTAAAATATGCATCGGATCCCAACTGGGTGCGCGTGCGGCTCGACGCGACGCAGGCATGGAGGAAGGGGAGAGCGAGCGCTTCCGTCGCGGTATCGGGCCATCGCGCTGGGCCTCAACGAGTCACGGGAGCGGAGCATGACTGAGCGCGCCGCTCCGTTCGATGATGCGACCATAAAGGTGGGTCTGCTCATGGAAGGCGCGCAAGCCCACCAAAAAATGGCGGAAGAGCAGTTAGACCGGCTGCGCGCGCACACGCGCGAACTCGATGGCGTCGTACGCGACGAAATTCGCCGCACACTGGTGGAAGAATTGCGCGCGCTGACGGCGGAGGCTGCGCGTGTAACCCTGTCGCTCCGGAAGCTTCGGGCCGCAGGTAGGCTGCGCGGAGCCGCATGGAGTCTCGCTTCCACGATTCTCTGTACGTTCAGTGTAGCTGTCGCCGCACACTGGGTGCTGCCGTCGCCAGGCGAATTTGCGACTTTGCGTGCGCGCCGCGACGAACTCGCGGCAAATCTCGCCAAACTAGAACAGCAAGGGGGCCGTATCGATTGGCGGCGCTGCGGGGACGCGCGCCGCCTTTGCGTCCGGATCGATCGCAAGGCGCCCCCCTATGGCGACCAAGCGGATTACCTGGTCATCGCAGGGTATTAGTCTTATGAATCCCGTGATGCTCACGGCCTTGTTCGCTTTGAGCGTCGCGTTGGGAGCACGGCTGTTGAAACGCGGCATGCAGACGCGCGGCCGGGAGTTCCACAAGCGCGGGGTGTTGATCGCCGACGGCGTGCCGATGCAACGCCGCAGCGCGCGCCGCAAAAAGTCGCGCCCGGAACTACTCACCTTGGCCGGCGTCGTCATCCCGCCGGGCGATGAAGTAAAACATTTCAAGCTGATCGGCAGCACCGGCACCGGCAAGACCACCGCTATCCGGGAATTGCTCGGATGCGCCATCGCGCGCGGCGATCGAGCCGTGTTTGCCGATCCTGACGCGGGCTACCTGGAACATTTCTTCAATCGCCATCGAGGCGACATAGTTCTCAATCCATTCGAATCGCAATCGGTGAAGTGGGATCTGTTCGCGGAGGTTGAAAGCAGTTTCGATGTCGATCAGCTGGCGAGCGGACTCATTCCAAATTCCGATGACCCCTCGGCGCAGGAGTGGCGCGGTTATGCACGGACATTTCTAGCGGCGATAATTCGCCGCTGCTGCTTTTCGGGCGGTTCCGGCGGCCGCGATCTGTGGCGCCTGCTCATGGTGGCCTCGGCCGATGAGCTTCGGCCCATCGTGGCGGGGACTCCGGCGCAGCCCTTTCTCGAAGCTGACAATGCCAGGATGTTTGGATCGATTCGTGCGGTGGCCGGTTCAGCGATGGCCGCCTACGAGTACGTGCAGAATCAGCGAGCGACCCTCTTTTCCGTGCGCCGCTGGGTCAAGAATGGAGCCTACCCGAGCATGTTGTTCATTCCGTATCGCGCCGGCCAAATCGCCGCGTTGCACTCGATGATCGCAACCTGGATGCATCTCGCCATCTTCGAAGCGATGAGCCAGCCGCAAGGGAGGGATCAACGGCTGTGGTTTGTCGTCGATGAGCTCGATGCGTTGGGCGCTATTGCGGGGTTGAAGGATGCGCTGGCGCGGCTGCGAAAATTTGGGGGCCGCTGCGTCCTCGGGTTTCAATCGATTTCCCAAGTGTCCTGCACCTATGGGGGCGAGGCTCAGACGCTGGTGGAGAATTGCGGCAACACTTTGATTCTGCGGTGCTCAGCCAGCGAAAACGGCGGCACCTCGCAGTTTGCTTCGCGGCTGATCGGCGAGCGCGAGGTACTGAGAAGGCAGATCTCCCGCGGCAGGGATCGAGAAGCCGCCTTATTCAGCCGCGGCGCGCGCCGCTCGCACAATTTCACCGATCACCATGTCACCGAGACCGCGGTGCTCGCCTCGGAGCTCGAGCAACTTCCTGATCTGCGCGGCTATCTCAAAGCGGCATCTTCGGCAACTTGGTGGAAGGTCGATCTTAAGAGGCATTAGCCATGCAGTTACCCGATGCGAACGTCCGGTCATCCAGCTATTTCGTCGCGGAGATCCTGGCGCCATGCCGGCACTGCGGCCGGTTCTCGCGCGTGATCGCCCTGGCATTGCCGCCAAAGCATGAAACCTTGACAGACGGCGAGTGGCAGAAGGTCGACGCGAGCGCCTTCATTTTTTACCTCGCCAGTCTGCCGAATGCGGTGAGCCGGTTTCTGTTGGAACGCAACACGGAGTTTCGTCATGTTCGCAGCGATGATCCGGCAGAGTCCCATTGGGCCAATCACTGCGCGCATTGCGCATCCGTGTTCAGCGATGACGAGCTGCACTGCGAGCCGGGCGGCTTTATGCCTGGCGATGCTCAAGAGGCGCAGGCAATTTCGCTGACGCTCGTCCCGCAGGATTTCAGCGGGTTCGCGGCCGGCTACGCGCTGGACCCGGAGTTCTTCGCCGCGATGCACAGGCTCTAGAAATGGCCATCTACTTCCTGAACTTGAAGACCTTCGGGCGCTCCGCCGGCGGCGGCGCCGTGAGCGCGGCCGCCTACCGCGCCGGCGAGCGCATCCGCGACGAGAGAACCGGGAAAACCTACGATTTTTCCGAGCGTCGGGATGTCCTGCACAAGCAAATCATGCTGCCGAATCAGTTTGCGGCGGAAGAGATGTCGTGGGCGAAAGACCGCGGCAGCTTATGGAATCGCGCCGAAGGCGCAGAAGCGCGAAGCAATGCACGCACCGCCCGCGAATATTTAATAGCGTTGCCGGCCGAGCTTTCGCCGCAGGCGCGCATCGATTTGGTCCAGGGATTTTCGCGGGAACTGGTCGAGCGTTATCGATTCGCGCTGGATATCGCGATTCATGCGCCACGGGACTTTCCGGGCAGCGATCCGCGCAATTTTCACGCGCACCTGTTGGCAACCACGCGCGAGGCCACGCCGGCAGGCTTGGGCGCCAAAACCAGCCTCGAATGGAGCGACACAAAACGCCGCGAGACCGGTCTTGGGCCGGCTGTCGTCGAGTTGCTGCATGTGCGCGAGCGCTGGGCAGTGGCTGCCAATACCGCGCTGGCACAAGAAAACCTCCAAACCCGCATCGATCATCGCACGCTCCAAGCGCAAGGCATCGATCGCGAGCCTGGGCCGCACATTCCGCGCGCCGCATTCGAAATGGAACGGCATGGATATCGCAGTGTGGTCGCGGAGCGCATCCGTGCGGAACACCAGGCGAGGGTCGAGGCACGGCTTCAACGCGCGACGCAGCAGGAGGAACCCGTCGCTCCCAAAGTCCCCGAAGAGATTGCGGTGCAAAGGTGGCTTCGATATAGGCAAGAGCAGGAACAACAGCCGAAAAGCCAGGAAGAGATCGCAAAGGAGTCGGCGCTTCGCTGGCTTCGATACCGTCATGCGCAAAAGGAGGCGCTGGTGCAGGGGCGAGAGCGCACCGAGCCTGAACCCGCGTCCAGGGGCGCGCGAACGAAAGAAGAAGATCATTCGTTGTGATCGACAGTGTCGATTTCGCTTCTGTTTACGTGTATTCGCCGGCGGGCATCAGCGCGATTTGCGCGCGTTCGCGGCTGCTGCGGGCGTTGCTCAAAGACGGCGATGCACGCTTTATGGACAGGTTCGCCGAAGGTGTCCGCCGCCAGATGTTGCCGGCTGCGGTGCTCGACGGGTTTTTTGTCTCCGGCGATGTGCTCGTGCCGGTGCCGCGAAGTGCTCCCAGGGCGGGAGGCACTTGGGCTGCCGCGGCGCTTGCGCGAGCGCTCGTTCAGGAAGGAGTGGGCAGCGCAACCTGGTGCGGATTGCGCAGAATCACCCCGGTCATAAAATCGGCGACTGCCGCCAAAGGTTCTCGGCCCAGCGTCGCGACGCACTTCGACTCGTTGCGACTGGAACCTCTTGGACTGCGCCCCGCCAGCATCGTAGTCATCGACGATGTGATCACGCGGGGGCGGACCTTGTTGGCCGCGGCGGCCCGCATGAGCGAAGCATTCCCCGAGGCGCAGATTCGCGCATTCGCGCTGCTGCGGACCCTCGGGTTTATCTCGGACCTGCGCCGGTTGCTCGAGCCCTGCAGGGGGCAGATTCGCTGGGTGGACGGCGATGCGTGGCGAAGTCCCTAGCTCTCAGCCGTGCACGCCTGCCTTATAATGGGCCAAGATTGCGCATCGATGCCAACATTCCGCCCGCCGGCCGTCCGCTCAAGCAGCTGGCGCAGCGCGAGATCGTCCTCCGGCTGGAGCGCGCATGCGCCGCCGCCGACGGCTGGAGTGGCGCTCATTGCATTCACGAACTATGGATGCGCGGGGCAAGGTCCATTAACATCCAAGGCGCGCTCGACGAACTTTGGGGCAGCGCTGCGGCTTCGATTCCGGAGTGGCTGCCGATGCGCTACATCGAGTGGCTGCCTACGGCTTACGAAACCTCACTTAGGTTCAGATCCTCCGCCGGCGGACGATCGAATATCTACTTGGTGCTGTTGGATTTCGGCGATCGCGACGAATCTTATGGCGTTTACGTCGGCATGAGCAAGTACAGTCCGGCGCAGCGATTCGATCAGCACAAGGCTGGCATTCGCGCCGCGGGAAGCGTTTTGAAACGAGGCATCGAAGTACTCACGGGACCGACCATGCATTTGCAATATATCAAGCGCAGCGAAGCTGCACGCATCGAAGGCGAACTCGCGCAAGCTCTGGCCGCGGCCGGCTTGCGGGTCAAGGGCGGTCACTGATGATACTCATCGGCATGTTCGATTCGCCGTTCGTGCGGCGCGTCGCCGTCAGTATGAATTTGCTGAAGCTGCCTTTTGAGCACCGCAATTGGTCGGTGGGCCAGGATTTCGAGCTGATCAGACAGTTCAATCCGCTTGGCCGAGTGCCTGCGCTGGTCCAGCCGGATGGCGACACGCTGATCGATTCCGCTGCAATCTTGGATTTTCTCGATGAAGCGGTGGGTCCAGAACGCGCGTTGTTGCCGCGCTCGGGGGAGACTCGCCGCGAAGCCATGCGCGTCATCGCCGTCGCCGTCGGCGGCGCAGAGAAGGGCACGATGCAAGTGTATGAATCGGCTTTTCGACCGCCCGAGAAACGCTATCGGCCCTGGGTCGAACGCTGCCACCACCAAATGCATGCGGCGCTGGGCGAATTGGATCGCCTCTGCCAGGTGCGCGGCGATGAATGGCTGATCGGCAACCGCATTACCCAGGCCGATATCACCGCTGCCTGCGTCCACACCTATTTGAGCGATGCGCTGGGCATCAATCGCGAAACGCTGGCGTATCCCGCCCTGGGCGCATTGGCGGCGCGATGCGAGGCGCTGGCGGAGTTTCAGACGTCCAAAGCCGATTGGTTCGCGCCCGCCAAATCATAGATTACAATCGCCGGATGATCGTAGTTCATCATCTTAACAACTCCCGCTCGCAGCGGGTGTTGTGGTTGCTCGAAGAGCTCGGCGTGCCCTACGAGGTGCAGCGCTACGAACGGGACGCCAAAACCATGCTGGCGCCGCCGTCGTTGCTGGCCATTCATCCGCTGGGAAAGTCGCCGGTGATCGTCGACGGCGATGCGACGATCGCGGAGTCCGGCGCGATCATCGAATACCTGGTGGGAAAATACGGCGATGGACGCTTGATTCCTCCGGCCGGCACCCCGCAGCGCCTGCGCTATACCTATTGGCTGCACTACGCGGAGGGCTCCGCCATGACGCCGCTGCTGCTCAAGCTCGTGTTCGATAGAGTCTCCGCCAACCCCGCGCCCTGGCCCATCAGTTCGATTGCCCGGCGCATTGCAGGGACCGTGACCGATGCTTTCATTGCGCCGAACCTGAAGCGCCATTTTGATTTCATCGAAGCCGAGCTCAATACGCATACCTGGTTTGCCGGCGAACAATTCACTGCCGCCGACGTGCAGATGAGCTTTCCTTTGGAAATCGCCGTGCAACGGGCCGGGTTCGACACCAGCCGTCCGAAATCGGGCGCCTTTCTCGAGCGGATCCACGCGCGCGACGCCTATCAGCGCGCGCTGCAACGAGGCGGGAAATACGACTATTAGCGAGCGCCCGTATCGCCGCTGAGGCCGTTGCCGACTTTCACGATCAATCCGCTGTCCGCCCAAGCGCCCAACAGGCTTGCGGCGGCGGCGGGAACTTCGTCCTGCGGCAGCAACGCGCCGAGATCTTCGCAAAGTTGCGCGAATGTGCGGCCGCGCCGCGCCGACTCGAGTGCCGCCAATTCGATCGCATTCATCGATCGAAAATAATTCTGCAGATTTTGACGCCACAGCAGCCAGGCCGCGGGCACAGGCGCCATTTCCGGGCTCGGCGGCGTCTCATCCTGACTCATCGCCTTCCAAACGGCGGCGGTGTTCCAACTGAAAGCCAGGCAGCGCAGCGAGGGATGAAACTCGAGGATGAGGGAGCCCCACGCCGCAGGCTCGATTGCGGATAGCGCGGAGCGGGGCAAGGGCAGGGCATCGGGTGCATCGAAGACCTCGGCCAGCGTCCATTCGAGCCGCGCGACCTCCGAGAGAATTGGCGCATCATTATACGGCGCCGAGACCGCGAGGTAGTCTGCCAATTCGCGACCATACCAGCGGATCGAGCGGAACACCGAAGGGTGCGCCGCGACGAAGGCAAAACCCAGTTCAACCCAGGCCTCATCGCCGAGCAGTCCATGCAAAACCGGGTAGGTGGCGTGCAAGGCATCGACGAGGCGCACCTGGTAGGCATTGCGATAAATGGCCAAGCGATCCGCGGCCGGCAGCGGCGGGGCATCCACGATGGCCGCCGTCACGGCGCTTTCCTCGCCCAACAGATGCCGCTGCATATCCACCTGCAGCTCGCGCAGCGAATGGTTCATGGCGCTCACGCCGCGCGCCGCGAGTGCGGGGCAGCCAGGTCGCGCGCTACCTCGAGCTCTGCGACCAGTTCGCCCAACTCCGGAATGTTATCGTCGCGCTCGATCATGGTCGGTACCTGGCCAAAGATCGCGAGCGCTTGACGGTACAAATCCCACACCGGTTCCACGATGGGATGGTCATGCGTATCGATCAAATGGCCGCCCATATTGCTGTGCCCGGCCAGATGAAATTGCCGCACGCGCGATTTCGGCATGGCTTGGAGGTAGCTCAGCGCATCGAAGCCATGGTTGATGCTGCTGACATAAATATTGTTGATGTCGAGCAAGATATTGCAGTCGGCGCGCGCGGCAACTTCACGCAAGAACTCCCACTCGCTCATCTCGTTCGCATGAAAGCTGAGATAGCTGGAGACATTCTCCAGGAGGATTTGTCTGCCGAGAGCATCCTGTACTTGACCCACGCGCGCAACCACCGCCGCCAACGCCTCTTCGGTATAGGGCAAGGGCAGCAGATCGTGCAAATTGCGGCCGGCGACGCCCGTCCAGCAGAGATGATCGGAAATCCAATGCGGTTCGATGCGCGCCGCCAAGCTGCGCACTGCGCGTAAGTAGTCGAGGTCGAGTGGATCGGTGCTCCCGATCGAGAGCGATACCCCGTGCATCACCAATGGGAAGCGCTCCCGGATGCGCTCGAGATAATGCAGCGGTTTGCCGCCCGGAACCAGATAGTTTTCCGTGATGACTTCGAGCCAATCGATCGCGTGAGGCTCGTTTAGGATGGCCTCATAGTGGGGAGTCCGCAGGCCCAAGCCGAAGCCGAAAAGGTTCATCAAGATAGGGCCGGGCGGTGAAGCCCGGCCCCCAAACACTTATTGCTCAGCTCTTCGCCTTCGCCTTGGCAGCGGCGCAAGCTTCCTTGGTCATGGAGAGGAAGCCCTGGCCCTTGCAGCTGTTCATGCCTTTACAGCTATTCTTCGCGGATTTGCAATCGGAGGTCCCCTTGCAGGAGTTGACGCCCTGGCACTTCACGGTGGCAGCGGTCCCTGCGTATGCAGTGGAGCTGATCGCGGAGGTGAACAGCATGGCGGCAGCGGCGGCCATGGCGGCGCTCGACAGTTTATTGATCTGCATTTTTTGATTCCTCGATAGTTTTTGAACGCAGCGGAATTGCTGCTCGTATAAAAGACCCAGCCAACCGACTTATTATTACCCGATTATCTAAGCTGATGCCTGTTTCAGTCGGGCGATAGCGGGGAGGTCGGACAAAGCCAGTCTGTTACATTACGGTTTTTTAATGTTTGGTAACGGTTTCCGGTTACCGGCGGCTCGAAAAGCATCTTGTGCGCTGGGCTGCCAAGTTCAGCTATTTGCCGGCGTTGCAGCTGGCGCCATTGCAACTGCCGCTTTGCAGCGCGTCTTTCTCGAATTGAGCTTGCTCCAGCAGCACCAGTAGCTGGTTTTCATGAACACAGCGCCGGGTTGTGAAGCGCGACCCAATAATTGGATCCTCACGGCAGTAGACCATTTCGCCGTTGTGAGCTTCCGGATGCCAACCCGCTTCCCTGGCCCTCTTGGACACAGAGGCATCATTGGTCGTTTTCGTGGCAGCTGATGATGCTGCCTTTGCCGCCGCCGCGTTGGCTTTTGCGATGATGGCGGCAGCAGCGGCTGCATCGTCGGCGTCCGCAGACGAACTGTTGGCGGGTGTCGGATTCTCGCTCTGCGCGGCAGGCGGCTTTGCGGTGTCGGTTGCTTGCTGTGCTAAAACCGGGGCTGCGACGGCGATCGCGCTCGCTAGAACCATCGACAAAAGTTTAGCCTTCATAACCACCCCTTCCGTGTAGCTCTAATGGTTGCGACTCAAACTGACGGCATAATTGCTAGCTGGCGCCAATTATACGCGCACGGCCGGACGGCCACTATCGGCAAACAGAATCGCCTCGCGCACCGCCGCGAAGCGCTCCGCGGCGCAATCGAGCCATGCCAGTCCGCGGCGGATCTCCTCGCCATGCATGGCGCGCGCTTGGTTGAGGACGTCGCGGCGCAGCGCCGCGTCGTAGGCATGTTCCGGTGCCTTGGAATAGCGCCGCAGGTGGGGGCCGCGCAATATCGCCTGAACCTCGTCCGAGCTGGCATCGATGCCGAAGTGCCGCAGGGCCGCCGCCAGCAGCATAGGTTCTGCGAGAAATCGATCGAAATCAATCCGCAGCGCGCGCGCGCCGGCCGCATCTGCCGCTCTCGTCAGCGCCGTCATTTCGCACGCCCACGCAAGGGCCAGTACTTCTCCCTCGCCGAGCCGCTCGAGCTGCCATATTTCATTGCCCAAGCGTCGGTGCAGGCGCCGCAAACGGCTCGGCGCGAGCGCTTTCGCTTCCTGCCGCGAATTGGGCCCCCCGAGGATGGTGGCGATGTAGCTTTCGGGGGAGACGAACATCATCAGGGCGTTTGGCCTCGAGGGGCGGGACAGCAGCGCGGCCGCGATCTCCGACACGAAGCTGCTCGCCTTGATCACAGCGATTTGCCGGGCATCGAAGGTGCGCGAGAGCAGCTTCAGGCAACCACCGAGCCGCTCCTCCAACGCCGCGCCGCCTAACGCGTGCGGGGTCGCTTCGGCTTGTTCGCTCATTTGCGCAAAGGTTCGAAGAATCGCAGGCTCGCGCAGCGCGAAAGCGCCGGGGTGCGCGCCAACGAGGCGCGACAGCAGGGTCGAGCCCACATGGCCGATGTGGAATATGTACCCGCAGCGCTCCGTGAGCCGCAAAGCCCGGATGGCGCAGTCCACTGAACGCCACGATACGGCGTGGGGCCGTCTGCCTGGGGTCAAGATGCGGGCATCGAGGAAGCTGGCCGCTTCATAGGCCTCTCGGTCGAGACGCACGAATTCGACGCTGTCATCGCGCACATTGAGCCCATACGGGAATTGTGCCGGGGAGCGCCCCAAAGCTTCCTGAAGTTCATCCATCGTGAGCGAGTTTCGCACTGGCGCGTTCCTTTCGCGAGCCGGCGTTTATACTGGGCGTCCGTAAAGGCCGATAGGAAGAACGATGTTCCTTCAAATCGAAAACTATCTCACACCGGCCGAAGTGCAGGAGATAGCTGACTTGGCGCGCCAGGCAAAATTCATCGAGGGTCGTCGCTCCAACCCGCACAATCATACAAAAGACAACGTCATCGGAGATCCCGGCGATCCGACGGCGCAGAAGGCCTCGCAAATTGCCCTTGCCGCGCTTCAGCGCAACGAACAGTCGCGCAACTTCGCATTTCCGCAGCGCATGGCCGTGCCGTCGCTGGCGCGCTACGATGTGGGCATGAAATACGGCGCGCATATCGACGCCGCGTTCCTGCCATTGGGTCCTCAGCCGCTCCGATCGGACGTTTCCTGCACGATGTTCATTGCCAATCCGGCCGACTACGAAGGCGGTGAACTCGTCATCTATCTGGGCTCGGAAATCGTGCACATCAAAGGCGCCGCCGGTTCCGCGGTCTTCTATCCATCGACCCATGTTCATCAAGTCGAACCGGTGAGGTCGGGCTCGCGCCTCGTTATGATCACCTTCATCGAAAGCCAAATTCCCGACCCGCTGCAGCGGGACATGCTGTATTCGCTCAACGAAGTGCGGGCGTACGAAGCGGCCAAGATGGATTGGCGCACCCGCACGCAGCTGGACTACGTGCTCGCCAATCTTTATCGGATGTGGTCGAGGTAGCGATGATCGGCCGCGACGATGATCGACGCATCCGCCATTTGATCGAAGCGGCAAATCAAGCCGCCGCCAACGGCAGCGTGCAGGAGGCCGATCGGTTGGTGCGCCAAGCGCAGGCCGAGGCACCGCGGCATCCACTGGTGCTGAACGAAGCCGCGCGCAGGTTGCTCATGGGCGGCGATGCTGCCGGCGCCGAAGTTCTGCTCAACCAGGCTGTCGCCGCTGATGATTCGCATGCGCCGATCTGGCTCAACCTGGCGGCCGCGCTGCGCGGGCTCAAAAGACCCGAAGAGGAGATGGGGGCGATCGACAAAGCACTCAGCCTCGAGCCACGCAATTATCGGGCGATGCTGCAGAAGGCCTCGCTCCAGGAGCTGCAGGGCAAAGCGCGCGCCGCGGCCATGACGTATCGACTGGTATTGCAGAGCATCCCGGCGGGAGCCTTGCCGCCGCCTTCGATGCGCCCCGTGTTCCAGCACGCGCTGCAATTCGTGGCGGCCAATGACCGGGAACTCGAAGCGTTTCTGGAGCAGCGGCTGCAAAGCGTTCGGGCACGATTCGCGGGTCAACCGCTGGACCGCTTCGAGCGCTGTTTGCAGACGCTGCTGCGTAAGCAGCCGGTCTATCGGCCTCAGCCGAGCTTCATGTATTTCCCGCGTCTGCCGGCCCTGGAATTCCACGAGCGCGGCGATTTCCCGTGGCTGGATTCGATCGAGGCCGCAATCGATGACATTCGGGCTGAGCTCATGAACGTGCTGCAGGAAGGCTCCTCCGCGCTCATCCCTTACGTCGACATCCCGGCCGGACTGCCGCTGGAACAGTGGCGCGAACTCAATCATTCGCGCCGCTGGGGCGTGTACTACCTGTGGCGCGAGGGCGTTGCAATTTCGGATCATATTGCGCGCTTTCCGCGTACCGTCGCCGCCCTCGAAGCGTGGCCTCGCTGCGAGGTGCCGGGGTGCAGTCCGACCGCCGTGTTCTCCATTCTCGATGCCAAGACCCGAATTCCACCGCATACCGGCGTTTCAAACACCCGCCTCATCGTGCACCTGCCGCTGATCGTCCCGCCCGACTGCTGGTTTCGGGTCGGCGCGGAGCGGCGCGAGTGGCAGCCGGGGAAAGCGTTCGTTTTCGACGATACCTTCGAGCACGAAGCTTGGAACGGCAGCGATGTACCGCGCGCTGTACTGATCCTGGATATCTGGACTCCGTCATTGAGCGAGGCGGAGCGCGAACTGGTGCGCACGGCGACCGCCGAGGTGAATGAGTTTTACGGCACCGCCGCCTATCACGAAGGCGGCTCGTGAGCCGCCCGATGCAACGTAACCCCGAGGCCGATAACTCGACTTTGACCGCGGTTCACGCTGCCGCCATGCGCGGCGCCCACGCGGAAGCCGCGGCGCTGGCGCAACAGGCGCTGGCGGACGGATTGGAGCATCCGCTGCTCTTGAATTTGGCGGCGCTTGATCTCGACATGCAGGGCCGCGTATCCGAAGCGGAAGCGCTTTTGCAGCGTGCGATCCTCATCGCTCCCAACGATCTGGGTGCGCGCAACGCTCTGGGGCTGTGCCTGCTGCGCCTCGAGCGGCCGGCCGAAGCGCTGAGCCAATTCGATGAGCTGCTGCGCCTCGATTCCTCGCTGCCCTTCGCGCATGCGAGCCGCGGCAACGCCTTGTTCGCGCTCGGCGCCATCGATGAAGCCCAGGCTAGCTTTATGCGGGCTATCGAAATCGACGCCAATCAGGGAGTGGCGCTCGCAGGGCTGGCACGCATCGCGGGCAGCCGCGGCGCGCACGCCGATGCCAGGGCGTGGGCGGAAAGATCATTGGCGGCGCTGCCGGGTTATCCGGATGCGGTAATGAGCCTGGCCGCAGCGGAATTAGGCGAACGCAATCCCAACCGCGCCGAGGTGCGCCTGCGGGCGCTGCTTACCGAACCGCGGCTTACGCCGCTGGAGCGCGCTTACGCCACGGGCCTGCTGGGCGACACGTTGGATGCCAAAAGCCTCCCCGCCGAAGCGTTTGCTGCCTATACGTCCTGCAATCTTCAGTTGCGTGAGGCTTACGCGGCGCGATTTTCCGAAGGCCCGAGCGCGCTTGAATATGCGCGTTCATTGTCGCGGTTCTTCGAAGAAAGTCCGCGAAATTGGCAGGCCGCGGAAGCCGCCGGCCCACGCGCCGGAGACGCAGCGCAGCACGTGTTTTTGCTGGGTTTCCCGCGTTCCGGAACGACCCTGCTCGAGGTCGATGCTCGAGGGGCATCCGCGAGGTCGTGAGCCTCGAAGAACAGGAGCTGCTGATCGATTCGGTACGCGAATTCATGCGTGGTCCGTCGGATCTCGAGCGGCTGATGCGGACGGATGCCGCGGCGCTGGAGCCGCTGCGCGCGGGGTATTGGCGCTTGGTTGCACGCGCCGGCATCGATGTGTCCGGCAAGACCTTCGTGGATAAGCACCCGCTCAACACCCTGAAATTGCCGCTGATCGCGCGCTTGTTTCCGCGCGCCAAGATCTTGTTCGCCTGCCGCGATCCTCGCGACATTGTCTTGAGCTGCTTTCGTCACCGGTTTCAAATGAGTGCGCCGATTTACGAATTGTTGACGCTGCAGGGTGCGGCCCGCTACTACGATGCGGTCATGCAGCTTGCCGTTTGCCTCACCGGTTCTCTCGGGCTCGAGATGTGCCTGGTGCGGCACGAGGATGTCGTGACTGAATTCATGCGCGAGATGCGGCGCATCTGCGCCTACTTGGGTTTGGAATGGGCGGATGCCATGGGTGATTTCGCGAAGCGCACCGGCACGCGCGCGGTCCTGACGCCGAGCACCGCTCAATTGGTACGAGGCCTGAGTACCGAAGGACTGGGGCACTGGCGCCGCTATCAAGCTCAGCTGGCTCCCGTGCTGCCCCAGCTCGAACCTTGGGTGAAACGCTTCTACTACGAGGCGTGAATCTTCAGGCGAGATCCGGCAAGTTGAACCAACAGTTGAAGGCGATGGTGATGCGCTCACCCTCGCCTTCATACGGCTTGACATCGTGCAGCACCCACGACGGGAAGAGCACCAGTTCGCCCGCCGCCATGCGCAAGCTGGCAATCTGGTTGCCGAAGGGCGGCGGTATTTTGGCAATCCCGGCGTCGATGTGCATCGAGGCCATGATCGTCGGATTCACGAAGCTCAGCGCGCCGCTGCTGCTCTTGTCCGGGTCGTGCCGTCCCGGATCGACGCAGTACACCCCGCTCCAGGAAGCATTCGGGTGATTGTGCAGCCCAAAAAATCCGCCGCGGCGCGTGATGTGGAACCAGCAGTCGTTGTAGATCTCCAGCCGCTTGATCGTCGCGACGTCGTAGTTGTTCAGTTGACCCACCAGATTGAGCAATTGGTCCCAACAGAATGCCTTCAATTCCTGAATCGCCGGGTCGCTTTCGCGAAACAGATTGAAGTGGCTTTCAAACACCGCTTTGTTGCGCTGGGTGAGGGGTCGCGGGTTGCCCGCGGAGCCGCTTTTTTCCAGCGAGAACAGCACGCGCTTTAGAGCTTCGTTAAGCGGCACGTGTCCGGGATACGCGCCGAAGGCGAAGGGCACGGCGAACATATTGACGATTTTGGGCGCGGGCATCGCCGCAATTGTAGCGCTATACTTTCCCCATGATGCCAACAGAAGCGGCGCGCGACGCAAATGAGATGCATGAGCGTGCGCGCCGGTTGCTGGCGGCCGGCGACCCCTTGGCGGCAAGCGCTCTGCTCGAGCAGGCCGTCGTCATCGCGCCGCGAAACCTCAATTTTTGGTTGAGTCTTGCGGCGGCGCTGCGCGCGCTCAAACGCCCGGAAGCGGAGTTCAATGCGCTGGAGCGTGCGCTGGCGCTCGACCCCACGCATCTGGTGGTACTGCTGCAGAAGGGCGCGCTGCTCGATCTCATGGGAAAGCCGCGCTCGGCCGGAGCGGTGTACGGCCACGCCCTGCGGACGCTGACGCCCGGCACCGCGTTGCCGCCGCCGGTCCAAGCCCATGTTCAGCACGCCGAGAATCGGGTGCGGGAAAACGCCGCGGCGTTGAGTGCATTGATCGATGAGCGGCTCGCCGTCGTGCGTCCGGCCGATCGGTCCGACGACCACATGCGTTTCGACCGCTGCCTCGATCGGCTGCTCGGCCGCCGGCGCATTTACACCTCTGATCCCACGTTCATGCTGTTTCCTTTCCTGAGAAATTACGAGTTTTTTCCGCGTTCTGCCGCGCCCTGGCTGGAGGAGCTCGAATCGGCGACCGAATCGATCCGCGACGAATTGCTCGGCGTGCTCGCCGACGACAAAGAAGGCCTGGAGCCCTACATAGCCTTCGCGGATGGATTGCCGCTGCGGCAGTGGAAGGATCTCAATCATTCGCGCCGCTGGAGCGCCTACTTCCTCTTCAATCAAGGGCGGCGCGAAGAAGCGCATCTGGCACGCTGCCCTCGTACCGCCGCTGCGCTCGCGAAGCTGCCGCAAGTTGACATTGCCGGGCGGGGGCCCACGGCCTTTTTCTCCATACTCGATTCCCGTACAAAAATTCCGCCGCACACCGGCACCACCAACACGCGAGTCACCGTACACCTTCCGCTGGTTGTGCCTCCTGGCTGCCGGTTCCGGGTAGGCGGAGAAACCCGCGAATGGCAGGTGGGCACTGCTTGGGTGTTCGACGATACAATTGAGCATGAAGCCTGGAACGATTCAGACGCACCGCGCGCGATTCTGATTTTTGATGTGTGGAATCCGGAACTTACGCAGCTGGAGCGCGATCTGGTGCGTGAAACCACGATTGCAATGTCGCAGTACGTCGAGGTGGAGGGGTCGGTCCCGGGGGTGGTGATTTGAGGGGCAGTGCTGAATTGAAGGGCTTGATCGTGCTGTGCACGGTCTGCGTGGCGCCGTGCTGGGCGTCCGACCCGCTGGCCGGCCTGCTCGCCTGTCGCAATCTGACCGATGCGGCAGCAAGGCTCGCGTGTTTCGATCGGGAGACGGGGTCGCTGGCGCGCGCGTCCGAAGCCGCCGTCGAATCGAATGCCGCCGCTGCGCCGGTCGCTGCGGTGCCGACTGCCGGCGCGCCTGCAACTGTCTCTGCACCCGCTGCACCCACTGCACCCACTGCACCGGCTGCAACGCCGGCCGCTCCCGCGCTGACAGCGGAGCAAGAATTCGGTCTTTCGCCAGGTGCTATTGCGGCAAAGCAGGAGGCTGCGGGTAAGCACGCCGCAAAGGAATCGAAGCTGCAGTCCCGCATTACGGCATTGGCGCTCGCCGGCGACGGCCGAACGCTCTTTACACTGGACAATTCCCAGGTCTGGCGGCAGTTGGAAGCGGATGGCACCGATGTAATGGCAAGGCTCGGCGATCCAGTAACGATATCGCGCGGCTTGCTCGGTTCTTACTGGCTGCAGCTGAAGACCGGCCGCGGGTGCAAGGTCACGCGGCTGCGCTGACTTTGCGCCCGACTTCGTAATCGTTACTCGACCGGAATGCCCGCCGCCTCGAATCGTTTGCGCAGGGGCGCCAATTCCATGGCGTAGTTCTGCCACTGCTGCAGCGAGGAGTCGTACAGCGGTTGCCGTACTTGAACCGAACTTGCCGTCATCGTTGCAGCGGGATTGCGGTGAAACTCCAGGCAGGCGCTCTCGAAGGGCACGCCCACGAAATCCAGCAGCCGCCGTGTCGAGGGCTCGATCTTATTGACCACATCCTCATATGCCACATCGAGGATTCGGCCCGGAAGAACCTTGTGCCAGTGCTCCATCAGCCGCCGATAGCCGATGTAAAAATCCCCGAGATCGTCCAAATCGTTGCCGAAGGGGAAGGTACCCCAGAAGCGGGTCTTATAAATCGCATAGCAGGCGGCCAGCGGATGTCGCGTCAGGTGCACGATGCGGGCCTTGGGGAAGGCGCGCAATATCAGCGCGCAGTAAAAGAAATTCGCGGTTTGCTTGTCCGAAAATCGCGGTCGATCGCCGCGCCGCGCGCGCACGCGGTCCAGGTATTCACGGGCGATCACGGCAGCGTCGGTCTGCCCCAGCGCAGCGGCGTAGTCCAGCCAGCTTCCCGGCAGGTCAGGCGCATGCGCCTCGACCGCCGCTCGAATGGCTTCGGACAGCGACTGCAACTCGCCCGCGGAATGAATCTGCGAATGACTTCCTAAAATCCGCTCCACCAGGGTCGTGCCGGTGCGCGGCAGGCCGACGATAAATATCGGCTCCTCCCCCGTGGTATCGGCGGCCGAAGGTTCGAGGTTCGGAAAACCTGCGATGATCCGCTCCATGACGGCACGCTCGTGCGCCGGATCGTACGGGTAGCGCGCTCGCTGCAGACGATTGGCGGCGCTCAAATGCCGCCAACTTGCCGCATACTCGCCCAAGTCTTCGTAGGACTTCGCCAGGCCGAAATGCAGCACGGAGATGTCCTCGGCGCCGGCCGGCGCCGCCGCGAGCGCCGCCTCCATCGCAGCTACCGAATTGCGGTCAGCTGACTGGTGGCGCAGGCCGGCCAAGCCTTTCAGGGCTTCTGCATCGCGCGGCGCGATCGCGAGCACCGCCTGGTAATCGAGGGCGGAAAGCTCGAAATTGCCGAGAAAGCGATGCACTTCCGCGCGCTTCCCCAGAAGGGAGGCTTTGTTCGGTGCAATCGCTACGGCACGATCGTATGCTGCCAGAGCTCGCGCGTGCTCCGCGGCATACACAAAAAAGGTGCCCAAAGCATCCAGCGCCTCGGGATCATGCGACGTCCTCGACACGGCGGCGTCGGCGACCTGCAAGGCCTCAGCGCGGCGCCCCAATGCCAGCAGGCACTCGGCTTCTTGAAGCGCGCATTGCATGTCGCCAGGATCGATGGCGAGGCCCTCTTGGGCGAGTTGCAGGGCTATTTCCTTTTTGTCCGCGAACAGCGCGGCGATGCTGCCGAGGAGCCAGCCCGCCGAATCTGCCGGCCACGCCGCGCGGCACCCTGCCGCCACCGCAGCCGCGGCCGACCAGTCGCCGCGCGCCATGCGCGCGCCAATCTCATATTGAAAATCATTGACCGAGGGAGAACTCATCGGATCCTTAAGGCTACGCGATGGGAATGATGCAGCCTTTGGATCATCCTCGTCCAGCGAGCCCTTTTCGTTGCTATTGTGCAACAAATCCGCCCCAAGCGCTTGTTGTGCTGCTCCGACACTGTGTTATATTTCGGCATCGGTGATAAATACCAGAGCTAGAATCGTCGGGGAATCAACAGCGAAAGCTCTTGAGAGTGGGGCCCGCAGCCGTCGCTTGTCGTTGCATGTCCGCTTTCGCCTGCGCAGTTTCCCTCGCTTCGTACTAGGTATGCGCGCCACAAACTGATTCGAATTTTTCTGGCCACGATCCTTTAACCGGAGAGCCGCTCAATGCTAAATGAAAATCTCGGGAATCCTCGACTTCGGATGGCGGTGCGCCTGGCGCTCACCGGCGGCTCGCTCGCCGCTTCGTTTGGTGTGGCAAACGCGCAAACCGCGACGCCCCCCGCCGCCGCGGGGGCCGACGCGTCGTTACAAGAGGTGGTAGTCACCGGTTCGCGCATCTCGGTGCCCAATCAGGTATCGATCAGCCCGGTGACTTTCGTTTCCGCGCTCGACATCCAGCAAACCGGCGTGACACGCGTCGAAGATCTTCTGAACGAGCTACCTCAAGTATTCGCCTCTCAAGGTTCGATGCTTTCCAATGGCGCGGATGGCACCGCGACCATCGACCTGCGCGGCCTGGGCGCCAAGCGCACCCTGGTGCTGGTGAACGGCAATCGCTTAGGACCCGGCGATCCTCTGACCGGTGCCGCGGCCGACATCAACATGATCCCCGTTGAAATGATCGACAGCATCGAAGTGCTCACCGGCGGCGCGTCTTCGACCTACGGCGCGGACGCTGTCGGTGGCGTGGTGAATTTCAAGCTGAACGATCATTTTGAGGGCGTGAAGCTGATCGCCGACGCCGGTGTTTACAATCACTCCAACAAGGATACCGGCGGCGTCGAGGAGGCAATCGCGGCGCACGGCTTCCTCGAGGCTCCCTCGACGGTCAATCCCGGTGCGCAAAAATCCCTGGCCTTCATCGCGGGCATCAATTCCGAAGACGGCAAGGGCAATGCGACCGTTTACGCCACCTACCGCAATGTGAATGCGGTGCTGCAATCGAAGTACTCCTACAGCGCCTGTACTCTGGCTTCGGGCTATGTGACCTCGAACTCCGGCAAATTCGCCTGCGGCGGCTCGTCCACGGGTTTCCCCGGCCGCTTCGCCACGATCGGACCCGGCATCGTCGGACCGAGCAACAACACCATCGGCCCCAACGGTTCGCTGATTCCTTATACGGCATCCGATGCGTACAACTATGGAGCGCTCAATTTCTACCAACGGCCCGATGAGCGCTACACCGCCGGTGCTTTTCTGCACTATGACCTCAATGAGCACGCCAGCGTGTATGCGAACACCATGTTCATGCAAGACACGTCGCTGGCGCAGATCGCCGCCTCGGGCGCGTTCTTCTCGCGGTTCAACATCAATTGCGCAAATCCCTTCCTCTCGGCGCAAGAGGTGACGACTTGGTGCGGCGGCAACACCGCGCTCGAGACCAACAACCTCTACATCGGCCGGCGCAACGTCGAGGGCGGAGGACGCGTGCAGGATATCGAGCACACCGATTGGCATGTGGTGCTCGGCGTCAAGGGCAAGATCGTCGACGGCTGGGATTACGATGTCAGCTGGCAAAACAGCATCGTGAGTCTCATCTCGCAGGCGCAAAACTATTTCTCGACCGCGAAAATCGACAATGCCTTGAACGTGGTCAACGGTCCGAACGGCCCGCAATGCGTCAGCGGACCGCCTTGCGTGCCGTACAACATTTTCTCCCCCGGCCAAGTCACGCCGCAGGCACTTGCCTATCTGGAGGTGCCCGGACAGTTGAACGGATCAATCCGCCAAATGGTTGGAAACGCCAACGTCACCGGCGATCTGGGCAAGTACGGGGTGCAACTGCCGACGGCCTCCTCGGGCATGAAACTGAACCTCGGCTTGGAATGGCGCGACGTGCGCTCCCAGTCCAATCCCGACGAGGAGCTGCAGTTGGGCGATTTGGCAGGTTCGGGCGGTGTCACCAACCCGGTTTCCGGCGGCATCGTCTCCCGCGAGGCGTTCGCCGAAGGCCGATTGCCGTTGATCGACGATAAGTTCCTGGCGCAATCCCTGGCGCTCGAGGCCGGGTATCGCTACTCCGATTACAACCTAGGGTTCAAGACCAACACCTACAAGATCGGGCTCGAGTGGTCGCCGATTTCGGAACTGCGCTTGCGCGGCAGCTTCCAGCGCGCGGTACGCGCGCCGAACGTGATCGAGTTGTTCTCTCCCCAGTCCGTGGCGCTGGACGGGAACATCGATCCTTGCGCCGGCACGGCTGCGCAAATCGCGGCCAGGGGCATCACGCAGGCGCAATGCGTTGCCGCCGGCGTTCCGGCTGCCGCCTTCGGCACCGTAACCCCGAATTCGGCCGCCCAATACAACGGCTTGATCGGCGGCAATCCGGCCCTGAAGCCCGAAACGGCATTGACCACCTCGTTCGGCATCGGCTGGACGCCGGCCTACGTGCCCAATCTGCGCATCCAGGTGGACTACTTCGACATCAAGATTGAAAACGTGATCTCGACCATCGGCGCGAGCGCTATTCTGGAGGAGTGCGTCAACAGCGGTAATTTCTGCTCCGACATTCACCGCGATCCGGCTTCCAACTACTCGCTGTGGCTCTCCAATGCCGGCTTTGTGACTGACTCGCTCGCCAACGTCGGCGAACTCGAGACACGCGGCTTGGACCTCGACGCTTCCTACGGATTCGACATCGGACCAGCAGGAAGAATACGCGCGAACCTGATCGGCACCTACGTGGATGAGTACAACGTCACGCCCATCGCCAATACACCAAGCACCGCCTACAACTGCTCCGGACTCTATGGCACCATTTGCAGTTCCGGCGGCGCGACCTTGGATCCGGTATTCCATTGGCGTCATACGTTGCGCACGACCTGGTCGACGCCCTGGCAGGGATTGGACGTGACGCTGTCGTGGCGCTACTTCTCGCAGATGAAGCTCGATTCGCTCAGCTCGAATCCAAACCTCTCCGGAGCGCCCGGCACCATTGCCAACGGGGGCATCTCCAATACCGACGCGCACATCGCCTCGTATAGCTATTTGGACTTGAGCGCCGCGGTCAAGCTGGCGGACAAGCTCACCTTGCGCGTCGGTTGCAACAATCTCCTCGACAAGGATCCGCCGGTCATCGGCACCACCAACCTGCCAAGCACCGCGGGCAACGGCAACACCTTCCCGCAGGTGTACGATGCATTGGGACGCTTCATCTTCGCTCAGGTCATAGCGCAGTTCTAATCAGTCGACTCAAGGGGTGAAACGGCGGGCTTGCAAACCCGCCGTTTTTTTTCCGGTTCCGCTCCGCAATCGCCCACGGTGCGCGCAAAAAAAAGCCCCGAGCGAACTCGGGGCAAGTTTGACAACCAAAATTCTCGATTCTGAGCGTGGCCTTTAAGGGCCGCCGACGATCCTCAAGGCGACTCGGCGATTTTGCTGGCGTCCCTCCGCGGTGGCGTTGGAAGCGATCGGCAAATCCTCGCCGTAGCCCTTGGCGGTCATCTGGTTGGTGACGCCGTGCTCTTTGAGATATTGCATCACACTCTCCGCGCGGCGCTGAGAGAGCACCAGATTGTGCTGTTTGCTGCCGGTGCTGTCGGTGTGGCCGCGAACCTCGATGATCATCTGCGGATATTTCTTCAACGTGGCGACCCCGTACTCCAAGCTCGGGATCGAATCCGGCAGCGGCTCCCAGCGATCGGTCGCGAAATGCACCCGGTCCAACTTGATCTCGTCTTTGATGGTACAGCCGACCGCGTCGACGCGATCGCCCTTGGGCGTGTTCGGACATTGATCGATCGAGTCGGGAACGCCATCGCCGTCGCTATCCAGGGGCGCGGGCGGTGGCGGTGGCGGCGGTGGCGGCGGCGGTGGGGGTGGCGGTTCCTGAACGGGCGCCGCCTTAGGGGGAGGCGGCGGTGTCGGCGCGCCGAACATGAAATTGAGTCCGACCGACAGGATCACATCGCCCGGATCGTGGGGAATGAACATGGCGTCCGAAATGAACTCCTTGCGGTACTTCGCCTCGGTCCGGAGCTGCACGCGTGTCGAGCCTGTTTGATCGCCCAACCCGATCAGAGCGCCGCCGCCGGCTTCCACCAGCCATTGATCGTTTTGCGGGCCATGACCGCCAACCTGATCCTTCATGCGTCCACCGCCCAACAAAGCATAGGGCCGGATGAGCGAGGTGACGGGCAGGAATTTGTACAGCAGGTCGACCGCAAGCTCGGGCAGCTTCTCGCTTGCGCCGGTGCCGGGGATCCTGAAGGCATTCGGACTGAGATCGAGTTCTCCGGCGACATGTGGCGAGAAGTTGTAGCCGAGGCCGAGCTCATACCCGCCGCCATTATTGGGAAGGCGGTTCTTATCCAAGATGGTGTAATCGGCCATCGCGTTGATATAGACCGCACCGGTGTCATCGTAGCCATCCGCCAAGGCGGTTGCGCTCACGGCACATGCCGCGGCCATCAAGGTGCCCACTAACTCTCGCTTCATAACACGCTCCGTACTGAATTGCATGAACGCAACACCGCGCGAAAGCGCAGCATGCCATCCGATGTTTGAGCGTTGTTTATCCGCTACATGCAGGGAGTTGTCTGTAGGCGAAACGTCCTTCTTGACGTAGTGCGCGCTGGAGCGCGCGTAGGGGAGGTGCTTAGGGTTTCTTGAAGTTTTTGTGCAGCACTTTGTCGCCGACCTTGACGCCGAATTGTTCGCACGCGCCGCCCTTCAGTTCAAGCACGGCGAATTCCGGGTTGGGGGGTCCGATGATGGCGTCCGACAGCGGCGTGGCGCGCTGCGCGATGTAGTCGATCCTGCCGTGAGCATCCAGGAACAAGAGATCAAGGGACACGTAAGTGTTCCTCATCCACATGCTTACCGGCTTGTTCCCCGGAAACATGAACAGCATGCCGGTGTGCTCATCCATTTTGCGGATGAACATCAATCCCTGCTCTTCGCGCTTCGGGCTGTCGGCCTCCCAGACCTTGAAATTAACCACCTTGCCGGAAGCGGTGCGAACCGCGAGCAAGCTTTGCGGAAATGCCGACAGCGGTTCCGGAGCATTGCTCTGCGGCAGCGCCGCGCCAGCGGCGAAAAGTACAGCGGCCGCCCATAAAGCGCGCGCGGCGAGAAGTTTTCTTACTCGAAGTTGCATCAGATCTTTTCCATGACGAAGTTGACGAGTCCCGCGAATTCAAAGGTGCTGACCAGCACGTCGCCTTTGCCGCGTACCGCGTGAGCCGGCTGCGTGCAAAAGCCGCGTGCCTCGATGCGATACGCGCCGGCCGAGTCCAAAGGCCGCTGGCTCAAGGAATCCACGGTGCAGCGGGAGTCACCGAGGGTGCCGTAAATGCGGCTGGTGCCTTGAACGATGACGGTGAGGTTGGTTTTGACCGCGTGCGCCGACTCGCCCTTTGCGACCCCGCTCAAGCCGAATACCAACAGTAGATTGGATCGATCCCCCGCGGCGCGCTGAAAACTCAACCGCACCCCCGGCGGTTTGTCGCGCGATTCTCCCTCGCAGCGGGTGCCGCTGTTGGGCCAATCAAGATTCGCTTCAACCGCTCCGGCTATTTTGGCGCGTAAGTAACCATCGCCCGAGCTGAGGCAGGCGACGGGGGGCGCCTGAACAGGCGCGCGCGGCGTCGCAGCCGCGCCTTGCGCTGCGCCGGCGCTTGAACCGGCGGCCGCCGCATCCAGCGCGCAAATCGAAGCCAAAGCGATCCTCGCAAAAATCGGTATCATTTCCGCATGTTGCCACGGCCGCTGCAAATTTTCGCCTTGTGTCTTTGCGTGGGCGCGTGTTCGCTGCTCGCGCCGAAGTTCGAGCGGCCGAATATCACGGTGTTGAGCGTACAGTTGCGCGGCGGCAATCTGCTGCAGCAGAATTTCGCCGTCAAGCTCAACATTCAAAATCCCAACGATCGCGAGCTGCCGGTGCGCGGGCTGCACGCGGAATTGAATATTGGCGGAGAGCGGATCGCGAGCGGCACCAGCGACCGGGCCGTGGTGATCCCCGCCTTCGGTGAGTCCGAATTCGACCTGACCATCACCGCCAATCTTGCCTTGGCCTTGCTCAAGCTCGCCGACCGCGCCAATCAGCATGCGGATTCCATCGACTATGATCTTACCGGCGCGGCGAGCATCGACCTGCCGTTTCTAAGAAATCTGCCGTTTCATCAGGGCGGCAGTTTCAGACTGCCTGCTAGCCAGTAACAAATTGAAATATAATGAGTTTTTACCGAAGGCGCTCGGTCGTTACGCGCCTCGGGTCTGCTAAACTGCGCCGCTGAACAACCGCGCGGTAAGTCAATTGCCGCGGCAAGGGTCTCATGGCCGCCTCGCCTTACGAACAGCTGGAACAAGAGTTTCGCCGCCTGCACGCATTTCGCGGCGCGTTATCGTTGCTGCGCTGGGACGCCGCGGTCATGATGCCCCGCGGCAGTGCCGATGTCCGCGGCGAGCAATTGGCGGCGCTCGAAACTGAGCATCATGCCTTGCTGACGACGCCGAAAGTGGCCCGGCTGCTCGAGCGCGCCGAGGCGGGAGCCTCGCAAATGGAGGATTGGCCGCTCGCCAACTTGCGCGAGATGCGCAGGCAGCGCGACCACGCCATCGCCACCCCCCCGTCGCTGATTTCGCGTCTCGCCAAGGCCACGGCGCGCGCCGAAGTCTTTTGGGTTGAAGCCAAGAAGGCCAACGACTTCAAATTGCTGGCGCCGCATCTGGAAGAGGTGGTCCATCTGGTGCGCGACAAGGCCGCATTGCTCGGCCAGGCACGCGGCCTGGCACCCTACGACGCCCTGGTCGATGGCTTCACGCCGGGTATTTCAGCCGCCGACATCGACACCATTTTCAAGGCGCTGTCGCGCAAACTGCCGGGCCTCATCAATCAGGCCATCGAAGTTCAGGCCTCGCATGCGCCCACGCCGCTCGCCGGAAAATTCAGCGCCTCGCGTCAACGATCGCTAGCCGTCGAGGTGCTCAAGGCCTTGGGTTTCCCATTCGACCGGGGCCGGCTCGATGAGAGCGAGCATCCCTTCACCGAGGGTGTTCCGGGCGACATCCGCGTCACCACGCGATTCGATTCCATCGATCCTTTCTCAGGACTGCTTGGCGCCGTGCACGAAACCGGTCATGCCATGTACGACTTGGGGCTGCCGCTCAAGTGGCGCGACCAGCCGGTCGGCCGGGATCGCGGACTGGCGCTCGAAGAGAGCCAGTCGCTCCTGTTCGAAATGAATTTGTGCCGCAGCCGCTCCTTCGTGAAGTACTTGAGGCCGCTGCTGGAAAAATATCTGCAGGTCAGCGGCCCGGAATGGGAAGAAGCCAACCTGTATCGGTTGCTGATCCGCGTGCGCCGCAGCTGCATACGCATGGATGCCGATGAGTTGACCTATCCGGTGCACATCATGCTGCGCTACGACTTGGAAAAGAAAATGCTCGAGGGCTCGTTGCCGGTGGCCGATCTGCCGGAAGCCTGGAATGCCAATCTGGAGCAACGTCTGAACATTCGTCCGGCCAATGATGTCGAGGGCTGCTTGCAGGACATTCACTGGGCCGTCGGCCACTTCGGCTACTTTCCCTCCTACGCCCTGGGAGCGGTCATCGCGGGCCAGCTCAATGAGGCCATGCGGGCGGCGCGGCCGGCGCTCGACGAAGAGATCGCCGCAGGCCAGTTCGGCGGCGTCATGGAATGGCTGCGCGACAATGTGCATGGCATCGGCGCGCGTCTGCCGGTGCAGGAGCTCATCAAGCAGGCCACCGGCAAGCCGCTGACGGCGGCCGCCTATCTTCGGTACTTGGAAGCCAAGTATTTGGAAGTCCCGTGAGCAAGAACTTGGCCGCCAGCAACACCTTCAAAAAGCTGCAGGCGCAATTGCGCGGACTGGTTGGCAAGGCCATCGCCGATTACTCCATGATTGCGCATGGCGATCATGTCATGGTGTGTGTGTCCGGCGGCAAGGACTCCTATACCTTGCTCGACATGCTCTTGAGCCTGCAGCGCAGCGCGCCCGTGAGTTTTGAGATCACCGCGGTGAATCTCGATCAGAAACAACCCGGTTTCCCGGTCGACGTGCTTCCCGATTATCTGCAAAGCCTCGGTGTGCGTTACCGCATCCTCGAGCAAAACACCTATGCGGTGGTGAAACGCATCATCCCCGAAGGCAAGACGATGTGCGGCCTTTGCTCCAGGCTGCGGCGCGGCGCGCTGTACCGGTATGCCGCGGAAAACGGCATCACCAAGATCGCCCTCGGTCACCATCGCGACGACATCGTCGAGACGCTGTTCCTGAACATGTTTTTCGGCGGCAAATTGAAGGCGATGCCGCCGAAATTGCTCAGCGAAGATCGGCGTCACATCGTCATCCGGCCGCTCGCCTTCGTGCCGGAAAGACTGATCGCCCGCTACGCGGCGGCCCGCTCCTTTCCCATCATTCCTTGTTCGCTGTGCGGCGCGCAGCCGAATATGCAGCGCATGGCGGTGAAAAACCTGCTGCTCAAGTGGGAACAGGAGTTCCCCGGCCGTACCGAAGCGATCTTCTCCAGCATCTGCAGCGTGTCCGCCTCGCAGCTCGCCGACCCCGAACTGTTCGACTTCGCGGGCCTCGAGGGACGCCGCCGGATCGAGGCGATGAGCGACACGGACGAGGAGCGGCTCGCCGCGGAACTGGCGATGGGGCTTGCTTGAGATGAGCAAGCGACGGGCCCGAACCGGAGCCGTTGCCTGGGAAAGGCTCTCGGACGATCAGTTGTTGAGCCTGCGGTTCTGCGACCTGAAGCTGCGCATCGCCGGGACCGAGTTGCAGCACGCGATCGGGCGGCTCTATCGGGAACTGTCGATGCGCGGCATGCGCTTTCGCCCGCACTGTTGGCTCGCCCAGGAATGGTTCTCGCCCGACGGCATTCCCGGCATCGCCATCCCTTTCTATCTCGCCCATCGGCGCCTGATCAGCCTGGAGCGCCGTTTCATGCGCGAGGTGGAAGGCGGAAATCGCAATTGGCTGATGCGTATCCTGCGTCATGAGGCAGGCCACGCTGTGGATTCGGCCTACCGCTTGCGTCGGCTCAAGTCCTGGCGTGAGGCATTCGGTCCCGCCTCGCTTCCCTATCCTGACACCTACCGGCCGCGTCCCGGCAGCCGCCGTTTCGTGCAGCATCTGGGCGCCTGGTACGCCCAGGCACATCCCACCGAAGATTTCGCCGAGACCTTTGCCGTCTGGCTCAAGCCGCATTCAGCGTGGCGGCGGGAATATGTCGGCTGGCCGGCTTATGCCAAGCTCGAGTACATCGATCGGCTCGCGCTGGAAATCGGCGAGCGCAAACCGCTGATCAGCGATCGCAGCACCATCGAGGATGTGACCCACGAGACCGGCACGCTGCGCGAACACTACGAGCAGAAGCTCGCGCGCTATCGGCTGCCGCGCCGCTCGGGCGCGGACGAATTGCTGCTCAAGGTCTTCTCCACCACGCCGCGCACCAGGGGCTCGCCCAAGGCCGCCAGCGTCTTGCGCGAAATGCGCGCGGCGCTGCGTCAGCAGATTCAGCGCTCCGGAGCATTCAGCGAATATCTGGTACACCAGGTGCTGCGCCTGATGATCGTGCGCTGCGAGGCGTTGGACCTCTACGTCCGCGGTTCGCGGCGCGAACTCAAAGGGCAGCTGCTGTGGGTGGTGGCGCGCTTGGCCGAGTCCTACGAAGAACGCAAGTTGCCGCGGGTGGCATTGTGAGGCCCAGGAGCGGAACACTCAGAAAGGCCAATAGTCCGTGAAGAAAGTGCGAGCCTTGGTTCTGGTCCACTCCACCCTGGTGCCGCCCGATTCGCTCAAGGGCTCGACGGAAAAGGAAATCGAAGAGTGGCGCACCGAATACGATGTGATCTCGCATCTGAAGCAGGCCGGCCATGAGGTGATGCCCCTGGGTTTGAGCGACAGCCTCTCGGAGCTGCGCCGCGCGATTACGGAATGGAAGCCGGGCATCGTTTTCAACCTGCTGGAGGAGTTCGACGGCATCGTGACCTACGATCAGCACGTCGTCGCGTTTCTGGAACTCATGCACCAGCCTTATACGGGCTGCAATCCGCGCGGCATGCTGCTGTCGCGCGACAAAGTGCTCTCGAAGCAGCTGCTGTCCTATCATCGGGTCCCCACGCCGCAGTTCATGGTGTTCCCGCGCGGCAAGAAGGCCCGCATACCGAAGAACCTGCGCTTCCCGCTGTTCGTGAAGTCTTCCACCGAGGATGCCTCGCTCGGCATCGCGCAGGCGTCCGTGGTCACCGATTCGAAGCAGCTCACGGAACGCATCGCTTTCATCCACGAACAGACGCATTCCGACGCGCTGGTGGAGGAGTACATCGAAGGACGCGAGCTGTACGTGGGCGTCATGGGCAACGATCGGCTCAAAGTCCTGCCGGTGTGGGAGATGAGTTTCGGTTCCTTGCCCGAGAACCTGCCCGCCATCGCCACGCGCAAGGTGAAATGGGATCGCGCCTATCAGCAGCGCTACGGCATCACCACGGCGGCCGCCGAACAATTGCCGGAGGGGACCGTCGCGCGCTTGGAGCAGTTGTCGAAGCGCATTTTCCGTGCGCTGCATTTGACCGGCTATGCGCGCATGGACTTTCGCTTGAGGGCGGACGGCGAGCTTTTCGTGCTCGAGGCCAATGCCAATCCGAATATCTCAGCTGCGGAGGACTTCTCCGCCTCCGCCCTCAGAGCCGGCATGAAGTACGGCGACCTGCTGCACCGGATCATGCAGCTGGGCGAGAACTATCCGGCGGCCTGGCGCGTTGCGGAACCTTAAGAGCTCCTCAGGGTGGCGCCCAGCGGTTCAGCCACCCCAGCACGGTGTCGTACCACTGGATGCTGTCGGCCGGTTTCAAGACCCAGTGGTTCTCGTTCGGAAAGTACAAAAGCTCGCTCGGGATGCCGCGGCGTTGGAGTGCGGTAAACACCGATAAACCCTGCGTAAGCGGCACGCGGAAGTCTTGCTGACCGTGAATCACCAGCGTCGGGGTCTTCCATTTGGCGACCAAATCGATGGGATTGGACTTGGCGTAGGCCGCCGGGTTTTGGTACTCGGGACCGGAAAACTCGTGTTCCGGAAACCACTGTTCCTCGGTGGAGTAATACATGGTGCGATTATCGAAAATGCCGTCGTGGCTCACCAGGCACTTGAAGCCATCGGGCCATGAACCCAAGATCCAGTTGATCATGAATCCGCCGTAGGAGCCGCCCAACGCACACACCCGGTCGGCGTCGAGCCACGGGTTTGCCTTGAGCGCAGCGCTCAAGCCCAGTTTCAAATCGTCCAGCGGTTTGCCGCCCCAATCGCCGCTGATGGAATCGGTGAACGCCTGTCCGTATCCGGTAGATCCGTGGAAATCGACCATGACCACGGCATAGCCAGCGCCGGCAAAAACCTGCGGGTTCCAGCGAAAGCTCCAGGCATTGCCGAAACTGCCCTGCGGACCGCCGTGAATCAAAAATGCCAGCGGATACTTGCGGTCCGGCTTGAAATCCACCGGCTTGACCACGTAGCCAAACACGTTTTCATTGTTCCAACCCGCAAAACTGAATTGCTGGTACTCGGCGAATTTGCGCTGATCCATCAGCGCCTCATTGAGGCGGGTCCACTGCGTGACCTTGCCGCCGCTGAAGCCGACCGAATACAAATCGGCGGGGGCACCCAAGCTGCTGGCCGTATAAAACACCTTTGTGGTGCCGACGCTGAATCCTTCGACTTCGCCGGCGCCGGTGATGGCCGAAGCGCGGCCTGTTGCAACATCGACCGCCCACAGCGGGCGCTGGCCCAAATGTTCCGCGGTCGCGAATAGCGTCTTGCCGTCTCGAGACCAGGCAAAGCTGTTGATCGAGCGATCCCAGTTTTGCGTGAGGGCTCGTTTGACGCCCGACTGCAAATTGAGCAGCACCAAATGAAATCGATCCGCCTCGAAGCCGGGGCGGTCCATCGCCACGTACGCGAGTTGCGATCCGTCAGGGGAGAATGCAGGCTGTCCATCCCACGCCTTGTTGTCGGCGGTGAGGTTTTTCGGCAGTGCGCCGCCGTCGGCGGCTGCCGTATAAACGTCGAAATTCGTCGACCAAGCTTCCCCCGCAGCGGCTTTGACCGAGAATGCCACGGTGCTGCCGTCGGGGCTGAAGGCATAGTCTTCGCGGCCGCCGAAAGGCTTGCCCGGCACGTCGCCGATGCCGCCGGTCAGGTTCACGGGAGTGCCGTGCGCAACCCCGCTGTCGTTCAAGGCCATGGCGAAAACCTGCGAGCGCCGGCCGTCGCTCCACGTATCCCAATGTCTGACGAACAGCTGCGTGTGCAGCACGCCGGTTGCGGCTGAGTGCGCGACGCTGTCCAGGCGCTTTTTGCTGCAAGCAAGGTCCGGGCAATCCAGGAAAACATCGACGCTCACCAGAATGCGATCGCCCTTGGGCGATACGCGAAAGCTGCCGACATCGAGCGGCAGATCGGTCACTTGGGTCGAATCGGCCACCGGCGTATCGCCGCGAGGGCCCGTCCCATTGGAGTTGACCCGCCAGACTTGGGTGCTGCCGCTGCGATTCGACAGAAAGTAGATGAACTTGCCGTCCTTGCTCCATTCAGGAGTATTGGAATTCGGGCCGCCGTCGGAGAGTCGCAGCGGCGTGGCGCCGCGCTTGCCGGTGTCCAGCATCCAAATGCTGGTGCGGCCTTTGTTGGCTTCCATATCGGTGGTGCGCTGGGTGAAAACCACGTGCTTGCCGTCCGCTGCAACGGCGACGTCGGAGATTCGCTCCATGCGGACCAGATCCTGGATGGAGAAGGGTTGTGTCGGCTCCGCGGGGGCGGCGGCCGCGGCGGCGGCGCCTGCGCAGCACACGAGGATCGAGGCAATGCATACGCGGGCGACGGACATGGGTGGCTCTCTTGGTGGAGGTACTCTTTGATTATACTCGCACCGACTCCGCAGCGCCGAGCCGGTCAACTTCGGGCAGGGGGTGGCCTTCTTGCAATGCCGCGTCCTGCCAGTCGCGCAGGTCAGGATCTTCCAGCGCGTGGTTCAAATAGGTCTGCGATGCGCGACTCAACGCAGCACCGTAGGTCTGAAATCGAAAAACCACCGGCGCGAACATCGCATCGGCAATGCTGAACTCGCCGAATAGCCAGCTCCCGGCGCGGCCATACTCTTGACGGCAGCCCGACCAGATTGCATCGATCCGCGCCACGTCGGCCTGCAACTCGGGCGTGGGCGGCACCCGGCGGTTCCTGGCGCGCACGTTCATCGGGCACTGATTGCGCAACGCCTGAAACCCCGCATGCATTTCTGCCGCGACGGAACGCGCTCGCGCGCGTGCCAACCGCTCGTGCGGCAGACCGCGGCAGGTTTTCTCGGCGGCGTACTCGCAAATCGCGAGGGAATCCCAGATTTTGAAGCCTGCCTCGGTGAGCAACGGCACGCGTCGCGACGGCGACAATGCCGCGATCTGCGCCTGATAGTCGATTTCGTCGAAATGAACGATTTGTTCCGTGAATTCGCAGGCCACTTTGCGCAACAATAGCCAGGGCCGCAGTGACCAGCTGGAGTAGTTCTTGCTGCCGATCAGCAGGGTGCTCATCGAGTGATTCTAACAGGGCCGCCACGTTGCAAATGACATGAACGATCCTTCGGTGCTGAGTTTTGATCTGGACGATACGCTGTGGGCGGTGGAGCCGGTCATGCATGCCGCGGAAGCGGCCATGCTGGCGTGGCTCAACGAACGTTATCCGCGGCTGATGGAGGGGCACGACCGTGAGTCGCTGCGTGCGATGCGCGCGCGAATCGCGGCGCAATTTCCCGAGTGCAGCCACGACATGACGTTCCTGCGCCATCGCGCCCTGTCGGAAATGTTCGCGGCGGCCGGACATCCCGCGATCCACGCCGACGAGGCATTCGAAGTGTTCTATGCGGCGCGCAACCGGGTGAGGCTCTATGAGGAGGTCGAGAGATCGCTCGAGCGCCTGAGCGCGCGCTACCGGCTGTTTGCGCTGAGCAACGGCAATGCCGATCTGAAGCGTTGCGGAGTCGCACATTGGTTCGAAGGCCACGTCACTGCGATTTCCGCGGGCGCTGCGAAACCGGACATTCGCATCTTCACGCGCTTGCTCGCGGAAGCGCGGGTCGAAGCGTCGCAGGTGCTGCACATCGGCGATGATCCGCATCTGGATGTCATGGGCGCGGCACAGGCGGGCATGCAAGCGGCGTGGCTCAATCGTGACGGGAAGCCGTGGCCGGCGCAGCTGCCGCCGCCGCCGCGCACCATCTTGACGCTCGACGATATCAATTGACGCACCAGCGCTGCGCATAACGCGTTAGCAGCCTACGCATGCGATTGCTGATTGGTAAATGCCTATATTTATAGGCATTTTCTGACCACAGTTCGCGCTTTTTACATTCACTTCAGCGTAGCGTAGTCGATAGGATGGTATCGGTCCGAAAAGGATGCCATATGCAAGCGACGACAGCGGGAAATCTGGTTGCGGTAAGTTCGCTGCGCGAATTTTTTCGTGACGCGTTTCACAGCGCGAGCGAGCGCCAGAATCTGGACATCGACGAGCAGGCTGAACAATATGTCGTGAATCTGCTCACGATGTTCTCCCGCGCCGATGCCCTGTACGAGCGCACGCCGGATGGCCTGCGCATCAAACCCCTGGCCAAGATGCTGGCCGATGCGCTGGAAGCGCCCAGTGCGAGCGCCCGGCAGCGCGGCCTGCAGCGCCTCGGCGATGTTTCGCTCTTCATCGCGGGATTCTTCGCGCGCAGCTTCGCGCGCAAGTTGATCGACATCGACTATCACATCGCAATGGGCGGAAACGCCTACAGCTCCCTGGCCGATACGCTGCAGCGGACCTTGTCCGGTCGCTGCGTCGCGGCCGTGTACGCGCAGCTCGCCCAGAAATTTCAGGGCCTGGTCGATGCGCTGAATGAAGTGAGTGACATGTCCTATCGTTACAGCGACGCCGACATACTGCGCCTGTACGAGATTTGGATGAAAACCGGCAGTCCGCGGGCGCGCGGATTGCTGCATCAGCTGGGCGTGCAGCCGGTGACGGCCGCGGGCGCGCGTCGCGAGCACTGAGCGTGGTGCTGCGCGGCCTGCAGACTCTGCTCGGACGCCTTTACGATGTCGAATTGCCGTTCGATGTGTATGATTTTCTCGTCACGGATCGGCGCGCCATCGACGCCGCCGCCAATGAGGCGCGCGCCCTGGATGAGGAATTGCTGCTGGCTGAAACGGCCGACGGTGCGGGCGTGGCGTTGTACCTTGATCCGCAGCTCTTGAGCCGTTTGGAGGCGTCGGATCCGCATCGTGCGTTGACCGAAGAGAACCTCGCCGACTACTGCACGGCGCTCGAAGGCGTGAGCCATTTCGTCTATTCGACCTATGGGCTCGCGCGCGACATTCCGGTGTCGCTGCTGGAGCTCGAAACGCAGGCAGAAGTGGACAAATATGCCGTCACCGTATTTCTAATCGGTGCACAACAGGCGGGGGACTCCTACCCGGCGCACGTACATGCGCGTCTGTTCGACCGCATCAGTTTCGACACGCGGCTGCAGCCCGATCAATATCAGCGCTACCGGACCGCGCACGCTCTCGCCGCGCGCTACTGCCGCCGCCTGGAACGGCGCTTCGTGAACCGCGGAAAGGCCAAGATCGAGGCGATGGTGCGCGAGCTGCGCGGTTTTTACCGCCTGAGACACGCAGCGAAGCTGCGCTATGCGCTGGTTTGAATTGCGCGCGGCACCAGTTGATAGCCGCAGACCACGCTGCCGGCTCCGGTGGTTGTCCAACTCCAGACGACCTCTTCATTCTCGGCGCATTCCACGTCGAGAATCATCGCGCTCAAACTCGGGTGCGTGGGCGGGGGCGCGGGGACGATGCGCCGCGCGCGCGTTTCGACAGAATTCATCGGCTCATTCCTGGGGCTCTTCATCCTTGTTGGATTCAGCCTGTCTTTTCAACTTCAACGATTCGCTCAAGCGGCGCAGATCTTTCTTCGCCGGCGGCGGCTTCTTCCCGAGCCGGCCGCTGTCGTAGGGATCGTAGCCCTTTTTAGTGCCCAGCGGGTTGGAACGGACGGTCTCGAAAGGCGTCGGCGCATCATCGGCGATCGACAATGCCGGATGCTCGAGCTTTTGCAGCCGTTGCGTCGAGACCTCGGTCGCGAAGGCGCCGGTGGTCACCTGCCATTCCCAAACGGCATTGCCGCGCTCGTCGAATTTGACGCGCCCGGTGGATTTGTCGCCGCCCTCATTCTTTGGGGACGGCGCGGCAGGCTCGCTGGAGCCGTCCTGGGCGGCGGATTTTGGCTTCTGGTTGCTCACGCTACCTTTTTATGCGAAGCGGGAGTTAAGTCAAGCCGGGGCCTTCCAAAAGCGGCGCAAAATCACATAAAAGAGCGGCGCCAAGTCACAATTGCAGCTGTTTTTGAGCCCGCCACAGCGCCATCGCCGTTTTGCCGTCGTTCCACTCGCCCTGTAGAACATGATCGACGGCCTGCTCCAGAGGCAGCCACTGCAATTCCAATTCCTCGTCCACGTCGGGGCTGGCCGCGCCGACCTCAAGATCGCGCGCCAGATACAGGTGGATCAGCTCGGTGAAAATGGCCGGCGCCGGAATGTACAATCCCAGCGAAGTCCAGCGGCGCGCCGTTACGCCGGTTTCTTCCTGAAGTTCCCGTACGGCGCAGATTTCCGGCGGCTCCCCGGCATCGAGCTTTCCCGCCGGGATCTCCCACAAAAACTCGTGCACGCCATGCCGGTATTGACGCACCACGCAAACTCGATCCGCGCCGTCGATGGCAACCACCGCGGCGGCGCCCGGGTGGCGCACGTAATCATTGTCGTACTCTCGGCCGTTGGCGTAGCGCAGCCGCTCGGTCGAGACTTGGATGACGCGGCCGGTGTGCGCCGGGGTGGTGGCGACGACCCGAGGTTTCTGCATGAAGCGCTTCCGAAAAGCCGAGGTATTGCGGGAATCATCGCTGATAGTCGCCCAACTGTGTGATCTGTCTCCTCGCAAGCGCTCGGGCGAACGGCGATGCTCTGCAGCGGTTTACTTAAGTATTGCGTCTCAATCTGGATATACGTACAGTACTGCACGCCCATGATGAAAGTGAAGGCAAACGCATTCGACGCGCTGAATCCCGCTCAGCGCCGCGCGGCTACCTTTGGCACGGTGGTTCCGGACAAGGGCGTGAGCGCCGGGCCGTTGCTCATTCTGGCCGGCGCCGGAACCGGCAAGACCAATACCCTGGCGCATCGAGCCGCTCACCTGGTGCTGAACGGCACCGATCCCTCGCGCATCATGATGCTGACGTTCACGCGCCGCGCGGCGCAGGAAATGATCAAGCGCACGCAGAGCATCGTCGCGGAAGTGTTGTCGGACCGCGGCAAGGGCGGCGATCGCAGCGTGGTGTCGCGATTGAATTGGAGCGGTACCTTTCATTCGGTGGGAAGCCGCATTTTGCGGCTCTACGCCAAGCATCTGGGGCTGGATCCGAATTTCACGGTGCTGGATCGCTCCGACGCAGCGGATCTTTTGGACGTCATCCGCAGCGAATTGGGTTTTTCCGGCCGGCCGAAGCGGTTTCCGCGCAAGGATACCTGCCTCGCGATCTATTCGTACCGGGTCAATACCCGGCTATCGCTCAAGCAGACGCTCGAGGAACAATTCCCCTGGTGCCTCGAGTGGGAAGCCGACCTGACCAAGCTCTATCGCGAATATGTCGGGCGCAAACAAAAAAATCGCGGTCTGGACTTCGATGACCTGCTCCTGTACTGGCACGTCATGATGCAGACGCCCGCCCTGGCGCAAAGTCTGTCGAAAAATTTCGACCACGTGCTGGTCGATGAATATCAGGACACCAGCAGTTTGCAGGGCGACATCATTCATGCCCTAAAGCCCGATGGCAAAGGCATCACGGTGGTGGGCGACGACGCGCAGGCCATCTACTCATTCCGGGCCGCGGCAGTGGAGAACATTCTGGGCTTCGCGGACCGCTACAAGCCGAAGGCCGATGTCGTCGTGCTGGCGCAGAATTACAGGTCGACGCAACAGGTGCTCGACTGCGCCAACGCGCTGATGGCCGATGGCGCCCGCCAGCATCGCAAGACCTTGCTGGGTCTGCGCCAATCGCCGCAGAAACCCTTCTACGTGGCATTGGACGACGCGCAGGCGCAAGCCGAATACATCTGCGGCAAGATTTTGCACACGCGCGAGATCGGCGGGTCCTTGAAGCGGCATGCGATTCTGTTCCGCAGCTCTCACCACAGCGATGTTCTCGAGGTCGAACTCGCCAAGAAGAACATTCCCTTCGTGAAATACGGCGGACTGAAGTTCCTGGAAGCCGCGCACGTCAAGGACATGATGTCGGTGCTGCGTTGGGCCGACAACCCGCGCAACGCCGTGGCGGGATTTCGAGTGCTGAAGCTGCATCCCGGCTTCGGGCCCGCCAGCGCCAAGGAAGTTCTGGAGCACTTCGAGGCGCGCGGCTTCGAGGCCAAAGCCCTCGCCGACTACGCCGCGCCGCAGCCGGTCAAAATGGAATGGAAGCGCTTCTGCGCCTTGTTCGAAAAGCTTGCCGACCCGGCCACGCCCTGGGCGGGGCAGGTCGGCTTGGTCAAGGACTGGTACAAGCCGCAGTTGGAACGGCTCTATGACGCGGGCTGGACCCGCATGGGGGACCTGGAACAGCTGGAGACCCTGGCGGTACAGCAGCCCAACCGCGAGCGGTTCCTCACGGAGCTGACCTTGGATCCGCCGGTGGCCTCGAGCGATCAATCGCAGGGTGCATCGAAGGACGAGGACTTTGTGATTTTGTCGACGATTCACTCCGCCAAGGGCCAGGAGTGGGACATCGTGTATGTGCTGAACGTATCGGACGGAAACTTTCCGTCGGAATTTTCCACCGGCAAAGCGGAGATGATCGAGGAAGAACGCCGCCTGCTCTATGTGGCCATGACCCGCGCCCGCAACGAATTGCATCTGTGCGCGCCGCTCAAGTATGCCGTGACCCAGCAGCCGAAGCATGGCGACGCCCACGTGTATGGCGCCAAGAGCCGCTTCATGAGCGACAAAGTCCTCGATACCTTGGAAAAGGTTTCAATCCGCACCACCATGGGAGTGGAAAGCCTAAAGGCCGGCGATACGACGACCGTGGATGTCGTCGCGCAACTCAAGGAAATGTGGTGAGTGCCTAGGAGCCTGTCCGAGCATCCGCGAGGAAGCTCGGGCTACCCGTCGGCGCTTACCAGCGGCGTGCGCCGCCGCCGCCGCCACCCGCGCCGCCGCCACCACCGGGCTTTCGCGGAGCGCGCTCCTGAGCTTCGTTCACGCGCAGCGGCCGACCACCCATCTGGAAGCCATTGGTCTGTTGGATGGCGTTTTGCGCTTCACCGGCAGCCATGTCGACGAATGCGAATCCGCGGGGACGGCCGGTTTCCCGATCGTTGATGAGTTTGACGGATTCGACTTTGCCGTGGCGCTCGAAGATCGCGCGCACTTCATCTTCGGTCGCCGTGAAGGGCAGGTTGCCAACGTAGATCGTCGTCATTGAAACTAATCTCACTGACTGTGCGTGTCTCGCGGGCATCCCACTCGCACGCGGTTTCAACATGCAGACACCCGCGCGAGTCGCAGCATCGAGGTCTGTACCATTGGCCGTGCACTAATTTTAATTAGGGAATCGACCTAATCGCGATGCTACGCTTTGAGATAATTGTTGGCAAACGCGGGATAAAGCCGCGGGAAAGGCCGGTTATTCCACCTCGAGATACGCATAACCGTTGAGTTCGTTCTCGTAAAAACGCTTCACCGCCTGAGCTTCGCTCAGGGACATCCGCCCTTCCTGGACGGCCCGCTCGCAGTCGCGGGCAATCCCCGGATACAGTTCATCGGTGTCGTACTCCATGTACTCGAGCACCTTGTTGGCCGTATCGCCTTTGACGATTTCTTCGATCCACCAGCCGCCGTCTTCCTGCAGCCGGATGTGCACCACGTGGGTGTCGCCGAACAGATTATGCAAATCGCCCAGCGTCTCTTGATAGGCCCCGACCAAGAACGCCGCCAGGTAGTAGGGTTCGCCGGGATTCAATTCGTGCACTTCCAGGGTGCGTTTGGTGATCCGCGGATGCACGAACTTATCGATTTTGCCGTCCGAATCGCAGGTGATGTCGGCCAGCACGGCGTTGCGGGTGGGGCGCTCGCCCAAGCGCTGAATCGGCATGATGGGGAATACCTGGCCGATGGCCCAGCTGTCCGGCAGTGACTGGAATATCGAAAAATTGCAGAAATAGATATCGCTGAGCATGTCCTCGATGTTGTCCAGCTCCTCGGGAACCCGATCCAGCTTGCGGCAGTAATCACGGATCTTGGCGCAGGTCGCCCAGTACAGCCTTTCCGCCAACCCCCGAAACTCGAGGCTCAGATACCCTAAGTTGAACATCTGCAGCGCCTGTTCGCGCGCCTGCAGCGCATCGTGATAGCACTCCACCAGCCGCCGCTCGTTGACTGATCGATAGCTATCGAACAAATCGAGCACCGGCTGCGGCAGCTCTTCGGCTGCCCCGATAGTCCTCATCGGGCCGGCCGTGACACCTGAACGGTCCAGCTTGGAGGATCCCAAGATGTCGAACACCAACAAGCTGTGGTGCGCGGCGATGGCGCGGCCCGGATTCGCTCACGATCATCGGGTGCGGCACGTCGCGCGCGTCGCAGACGCTCTTGATGCGATACACCACATCGCCGGCGTATTCGTTGAGGGTGTAGTTCATCGAGGACTCGTAATTGGTCCCGCTGCCGTCGTAGTCCACGCCCAAACCGCCGCCGATATCGATGTACTGCAGACCCGCGCCCATGATCTTGAGTTCGGCGTACACATGCGCCAGTTCGTTGATGGCGTCCTTCACGCGGCGGATGTCCTGCAGCTGGCTGCCAGGATGGCAATGCACCAGCTGCAGGCAATCGAGCATATTGCGCTCCTTTAAAAGCGCATGGAGATCGAGAATTTCGCTGATGAACAAACCGAACTTCGATTTCTCGCCGGCGGACTCGCGCCAGCGTCCGGCGCCTTCGCTGGCCAGCTTGACGCGCACGCCGATCTTGGGCCGCACGCCGTACTTTTCGGCGTGCTTCAAGATCAGGTGAATTTCCTCGTAGTTTTCCACCACCGGAATGATGGTGCGACCCAGCTTGGTGGCGATGATGACCGCCTCGATGTAGCTGTCATCCTTGAAGCCGTTGCAAACCACCAGCCGCTCGGGCGCATTTTCGGTAATGGACATGACCGCCAGCAATTCCGGCTTGGATCCGACCTCCAGACCGAAGCCGAATTCTTTGCCGTAGCGGTAGACTTCCTCGACCACGAGCCGTTGCTGATTGACCTTGATCGGGAACACCGCGGCGTAGCGATTCTTGTAGTCATTCTCTGAAATGGCGGTCGCGAACGCGTCGGCCAGATGCCGCAGCCGGTGCGCCAGAATGTCCGAGAAGCGAATCACCACCGGCGTATGCAGATCGCGGGCCTTGAGTCCTTGCACCACATCGAAGAGATCGATTTCGCGGCTCGGGTCGAGGTTGGGACGGATCACCACATGGCCGTCGGCGTTGATGGAAAAATAGCCCTTGCCCCAAGCCTCCACCTGATACAAATCGAGCGACTCGGCGATTTTCCAGGCATGGTTCGGGGCGGCAAGCGCTTTTGCGGGCGTGTTCATGAGGCGCGCAAGATAACAAATTGTGGCGGCATGTAAATGACCGGAAGCACAGCTCCCGGCTATGCGCCGCGCTCGACCGGCCGATGCGGATCTCGAATCCATTCGCTCCAGGAGCCGGCATAGAGCTTTGCGCCCCGCAAGCCCGCGACCTCCAAGCTGAGCAGGTTGTGGCAGGCCGTGACCCCCGAGCCGCACATCGCCGCCAGCTGCGAAGGGCTGCGGCCGGCGAGGCGCTTGTCCCACAGTTCGCGCAGCGCGCGGCGCCGGAAGGAAACGCCCGTCCGCCCCGACACTGGCCGAAAACGGTTGATTTACCGCACCCGGGATATGGCCGGCGACCGCGTCGATAGGCTCGACCGTCCCGGCAAAGCGTTCGCCGGCTCGCGCGTCGACCAAAAGAAACGCAGGATCCCGCAAGCGCCGCTCGATCTCGGCGGTCCCGATCACCGCAGCGGCGTCGCCTTGCAGAGTCGACCGCCGCCCGCCTGCCGGCGGCAACGGCCCTTCCTCGCCCGACTGCATCGCACCGCCCGAGCTCACCCAGGCTTTCAGGCCGCCGTCCAACACGGCAGCCGCCGGATGGCCCACCCAGCGCAGCATCCACCAGAGCCTGGCCGCGAAGGCCCCCGCGCTGTCGTCATACGCGATGACTTGGGCGGCGTGGTCTATGCCGAGGCGCGCCAAAGTACCGGCGAAGTCGTCGGGGGTGGGCAGCGGATGGCGCCCGGAGGAGCCAGTGATCGGGGCCGAAAGATCCCGATTCAGGTCCGCATACCGCGCACCGGGGATGTGTCCCTCACGATAGGCGCGACGACCGGCCTCGGGGTCCATCAGGTCGAAGCGGCAATCGATGACGGCGACCCCAGGTTTGCCCATCACGTCGCGAAGCGCAGCGGCGCCGATTAAAGTGGTAAATGTCACCGATCGAGCTTAGCGGTGAAGTTCATCCGCTACAATCCACGCCATGGCACTCACTCTTTATTGGGGCAGCGGCAGTCCCTTTTCGTGGCGGGTCCTCTTGGCGCTGGAGCATAAGGGGCTGCAATACGAGTCCCAGCTGCTGCAGTTCGACAAGCAAGAGCATCAATCGCCGCAGATGCTGAAAATGAATCCGCGCGGCCGCGTGCCCGTCCTCAAGGACGGCGACTATGTGGTGTTCGAGTCGGTGGCCATCCTCTACTACCTGGATCTTAAGTATCCGCAGGTACCCATTTTTGGCCTCACGCCCGAAGAAGCCGGCGTCATCATGCGGGTGATCTGCGAATTTCAGGCCTACGCGGAGCCCTCGGTGCAGAAGATCGTCAGTGCCATCTTCGCCGACCGGGTCGCCGCGGACATCGACAATCTGACCGATGCGATGCACTTGGTCGGGCGCGAGGCGCGCACGATCGAAGGGCGCTTGAGCAAGGAGGAATGGATTGTCGGCGCGAATTATTCCGCGCTCGACATGGTGATTTTCCCCTGGATACAGCTGTTGCGGCGGGCGTTGAACCGCAGCGCCGCCGCTGAACTAGGGGCGCGTTTCCTTCCCATGGAACGCAACTACCCTGCATTGGCGCGATGGATCCATCGCATCGAGTCGCTTCCCGGGTACGCTCGTACCTATCCGCCTCATTGGCGCGACACTCAACCTTAGGAAAAACAGCATGGCAGAAACGTTATGAGCACACACGAAGTGCATGTGAAATTCGCGGGCAGGATCGTCATGGTCGGTTTCGGCAGTATTGGACAGGGAGTCTTGCCTTTGATCTTGCGTCACATCGGCACTTCGGCGGATCGCATCACCATCGTCACGGCCGAAGACAAGGGCAACTCCGAAGCCAAGGAATTTGGCGTGAGATTCATCAAGACCGCACTGACCCCGGAGAATTACCGCCAGGTTCTGGAACCCGCGCTGCGCGCGGGCGATTTTCTCTTGAATTTGTCGGTGGATGTGTCCAGCGTGGCGCTGCTGCAATTGGCGCGGGAACGCGGCGCGCTGTATCTCGATACCTGCATCGAACCGTGGGCCGGCGGCTATACCGATCCGAGCATGCCGGTCGAGGCGCGCAGCAACTACGCCATGCGCCTGGACGCCTTGCGGCTGCGCCGGGGCCATGAGCAGGCGCCGACGGCGGTGCTGACGCACGGCGCCAATCCCGGCTTGGTGTCGCACCTGGTCAAACAGGCCCTGTTGAACATCGCCAAGGACACCGGCGTTCAGACCGCCATTCCGCGAGAGCGCGCCGGCTGGGCGGCGCTGGCGCAATCGTTGGGCATCAAGGTGATTCACGTGGCCGAACGCGACACCCAGGTTGCCAACGTGCCGAAACAAGTCAATGAGTTCGTGAATACCTGGTCGGTGGATGGTTTCGTCAGTGAAGGTGCGCAACCCGCGGAACTCGGGTGGGGTACGCACGAGAAGCATTTCCCGGTCGATGGAGGCCGGCACAAAGCCGGCTCGCGCTGCGCCATCTATTTGAACCGGCCGGGGGCCAGCACCCGGGTGCGAACCTGGACGCCCGCCGCGGGATATTTTCACGGATTTCTCATCACCCATTCCGAAGCCATCTCCTTGGCCGACTATTACACCGTGATGGACGGCGAGCGGGTGGCTTACCGCCCCACGAGTCACTATGCCTATCACCCGAGCGACAACGCGGTGTTGTCGGTGCACGAATTGGCGGGCCGGAATTGGCACCTGCAAGATCGCAAGCGAATCATGATGCAGGAGATTACCGAGGGGATCGACGAGCTGGGCGTGCTGCTCGCGGGGCACGCGAAGAATGCCTACTGGTACGGTTCGCAACTGTCCATCGCTGAGGCTCGCGCCCTGGCCCCTTATAACAGCGCGACCAGCTTGCAGGTCACGGCGGCGGCGCTCGCCGGCATGATCTGGGCGATGGAGAATCCGAACCGCGGCGTGGTGGAACCGGACGACATGGACTACCTGCGCCCGTTGCAAATCTGCCTGCCCTATCTAGGGCCGGTGGTGGGCCGGTACACCGACTGGACCCCCCTGTACCAGCGCGGCGAGCTGTTCGCCGAAGACCTGGATCGCTCGGACCCCTGGCAATTCAAGAACATTCGGGTGGTTTGAGCGCATAGCGGATGGCGGCCACCGTAAAGGTGGCCGCGCCGCCCGGCAACTCGACGGTGATTTCATCGTCGAGCGACCTGCCCATGAGGCTCTGTCCCAAAGGCGAATCCATGCTGAGGTAGTCGCCGTGCATGTCGAATTCGTCGGGGCCGACGATCCGATGCCAGCGCAGCGTGCCGGCACTGCTTTCGACCTGCACCCAGGCTCCGAAATACACGCGGTTCGGATCGCGGCGCGCAACTGTGGCCGGGTCGACGATTGCCATCCCCTCGAGCCGCTTGCGCAGGAAACGCACGCGCCGGTCAATTTCGTGCAGCCTTTTTTTGCCGTAGGTGTACTCGGCATTTTCGGAGCGATCTCCCTGCGCAGCCGCCTCGGATACCGCTTGGGTGACGCGCGGCCGTTCTTCGTGCCAGAGCTGCGCGAGTTCCTCTTGCAGGCGCTTGGCGCCTTCCGGAGTGATGTATTTGGAGCCGTGCGGGGTGGGCGGGCGATATCTTGACACGGTGCAATAATCTTACGGGAGGTTTCAAGGACGTGAAATGGTTCTGGAGGGACTACGCACGACTGAGCAGTTGCTCACAGATTGCCGGGGGTCCGAATCATAAGCTCTTGCCCATGAGCGCTAAATACTACACCCACTTTATCGCGCAATCCGAAGACGCCATCGAGTACAACGAATATCGCGGCGTGGTCGAACTGCTCGGCAAGGCGGCCAGTGTAGAAGGCGATCGGGAAATCGCGCGCATGCTGGCGCGCAGCTTCGATCTTGAGGAGACCGATATCCAAGTCCTGCAGTGGCATCAATTGCACTGAAGGCAACGATCCCCTAGCGGGCTTTACTTCCCTTCATTGAAGTCCGCCTCTCACGCCCCGAGCTAACACTCGGGGCTTTTTTTTTCCAAGTGGTAGACTTGCCCCCACGCCCAACCAAAAGGGCAGGAGGGGAAGATGGGTAAATTTGCGCTTGCCGTGGTCGCCGTCGCCGGCTTATTTTTGTCAGGATGCGGCTATAACACCATCCAGTCGACGGATGAACAGACCAAAGCTGCCTGGTCCGAGGTGCTCAACCAATATCAACGGCGCGCGGATCTCATCCCCAACCTGGTGAAAACCGTGCAGGGCTACGCGGCCCAGGAGCAGACCGTGTTGCTGGGCGTCACGGAGGCCCGGGCGAAGGTGGGCTCCATCCAGGCGACGCCCGAGTTGGTCAACGATCCGGCGGCGATGGCCAAATTCCAAGCGGCCCAGTCGCAATTGACCAGCGCCTTATCGAGGCTCCTGGTGGTGACTGAAAATTATCCGCAATTGAAGTCCGATCAGAATTTCCGCGATCTGCAGGCGCAGCTCGAGGGCACGGAGAACCGCATCACCGTGGCCCGCAACCGCTACATCCAGGCGGTGCAGACCTACAATCTGGCGATCCGTTCCTTCCCGTCGAATCTGACGGCGATGATGTTTGGCTACAAGACGAAGGCCAACTTTTCCGTGGAGAACGAAGCCGCGATTTCCAAACCCCCGTCGGTGGACTTCGCGCCGCCGCCGGCGCAGACACCGGCAACCCAGCCGCCTGCGGCTGCGCCCGCGCACTAGGAGCCTGCAATACTCGGACCGGCCGTCGTTACGCGCGCTACCCGCCTTGGGGTCGGGGCGGCACTGCTGCTCGCTTGTGCGCTCGCCAGCGCGGACGTCGCCGGAGAAGTCGCCGTGCCGCCGCTCACCGCGCGGGTCACCGACCTGACCGGCACCCTGTCGGGCGGGGCGGTTGCGCGCATCGAGGCCAAGCTCGCAGCACTCGAGGCCAAGAAGGGCAGCCAGCTCGCGGTGCTCATAGTCCCGACCACGCAGCCGGAGGAAATCGAGCAGTACGGAATTCGCGTCGCCGAGGCGTGGAAGCTCGGCCGCAAGGGCGTGGACGATGGCGCGATTCTGCTGGTGGCGAAGAACGACCGGCGAGTGCGCATCGAGGTGGGGCAGGGTCTGGAAGGCGCACTGCCGGATGCGATAGCCAATCGCATCATCACCGAGACCATCACCCCGCATTTCAAGCAGGGCGATTACGACGGCGGCGTGGAAGCGGGGATCGATCAAATGATTTCGGTCGTCAATGGCGAACCGTTGCCGGCGCCCGACCGGAAATGGGAGCGCCATAACGGCTTGGGAAATATGCTGCCGCTGTTATTGGTGGTGGTTTTCGTCGTGAGCGGGATTTTGCGCGCAATTTTCGGCCGCCTATTCGGATCGGTGGCCACCGGAGGCCTGACCGGCGGCATCGTCTGGCTCTTGAGCCACGTGATTCCCATCGGCGTCGGCGCCGGCGTGGTCGCGTTTTTGTTTGCGCTGCTGGCGGGCGGTTCGCGCCCGGGGTGGTCGACCGGCCGCGGGTGGGGCGGCGGCATGGGGGGTTTTGGGGGCGGATTCGGCGGCGGTGGATTTGGCGGTGGCGGAGGCTTCGGCGGCGGCGGATTCAGCGGCGGCGGCGGGGGTTTCAGCGGCGGCGGCGCCTCGGGTAGCTGGTGATGCAGATCGGCCGCCTGATCCGGCATGCAACAGCCACCCATTGGCGCACGCGAATGTTATTTCCGCCGGCCACGCTCGACGCCATCGAACAGGCCATCAAACGAGCGGAGCTGACGCATGCGGGCGAGATCCGCTTCGCCATCGAAACCGGCCTGACACCGCGGCACGTCCTGAACGGCGTCACGCCGCGCGCCCATGCCTTGGAGGTTTTTTCGCATTTGCGCGTTTGGGACACCGAGGCCAACAATGGCGTTCTGATCTACGTGCAGCTTGCGGACCGCACCGTCGAGATCGTCGCCGATCGCGGCTTTCAAGGACGCGTCACGCCCGCGGAGTGGGAGGCGGTCTGCCGTCTCATGGAGGAGCACTTCCGGGCCGGCCGTTTCCAAGTCGGATCGATTGCCGGCGTGGATGCCATCGGCAATCTATTGGCGCGTCATTATCCCCAGGCCTCCGCCAGGGCGATTCACCCCAATCAATTGCCTGACCGCCCGACTTTGTTGTAGATAGAACGCATGTCTCCTCTCTCCGTGACGGTGTTTCGCACGGCCCGCGGGCTCACGGTTTGCGCTGCCTTGAGCGCGCTCACCATCGCGGGTTGTTCACTGTTTCACCCGGTTCCGAAGCAGCCGCCGGTCGTGGTCAAGGTATTGCCGCCGCCGAAACCCTCGCTGCCCAAGCCAAAGGCCACGCATCTGTTCACTGTGGATCCGGGCAGCGACATCGTCGGCTATGTGCAGAAGACCATCATCGGCAAGGACGACACGCTGCCCGACATTGCGCGGCGCTTCGATGTGGGCTACGAGGAAATTCTCACCGCAAATCCGGGCGTCGATCCTTGGTTGCCGGGCGTCGGCCGCGAGGTCGTCGTACCCACGCAATTCATCCTGCCGGCTGCCCCGCACGAAGGCGTCGTGGTGAACGTTGCCGCGATGCGAATTTTTTATTATCCGCCGCACAAGAAGGGGCAACCCGAAACGGTCTACACGCATCCCATCGGCATCGGCAAAGTGGGCTGGAAGACTCCCGAGGGAACGACCAAGATCGTAAGCCGGCAGAAGGATCCGGTTTGGGTGGTGCCGAAGTCGGTGCGGGATGAACACCAAGAGAACGGCGAGCAGCTGCCGGCCAAGGTGCCCGCCGGGCCGGACAATCCGCTGGGCGCGTACGAGTTCCGCTTGGGCTGGCCAAGCTACCTGATCCACGGCACCAACAAGCCCTATGGCGTCGGCATGCGTTCCAGTCACGGTTGCATGCGTTTGTATCCGGAAGATATCGCGGTATTTTTCGATCTCATTCCGGTCGGCACCAAGGTCACGGTGGTCAACCAGCCCTACTTGTTCGGCTGGCGCGACGGCACCTTGTATCTGCAGGCCTACACCGTCATGGAAGACGACTCGCGCAATTGGACCAAGGATCGAAAGCGCCTGCTCGCCAAATTGCTGCATCCTCAGCAGCGCGGCAAAATCGCACAGCACGACGATGAAATCGATTGGCAGCGCGTGGGGGATCTCGCACACGCGCCGCGCGCCATACCGGTTCCGGTGACCGGCGGCCACGACGGCGTCGATGCCGTAATCGCCCAAAGCGTACTGGTCGAAAACACTCTGCCGGAGGGTTCCAACTGGGATGGGCAGTCCGGTCTGTTGGTGGACGAAAAGACCTTCAATGACCTGCTCAACGGACGTGACAAGGCGCCAGTAGGCATCCCATGAGGCGCGAGAGCATGCCCGGGCATCGGGCGTGAGCCGCGTTGTCCTGGCGGGTGCGCTCGCCATGTCGGCAGCGTTCGGTTGCGGCGCATCGCCCAGCGACCCGGGGCCCATCGATCCTGCGTTTGACTATCACTCCTACGCCAATGTGGATCAGTTTCGCACCACGCATGTGGATCTGGATCTGCGCGTCGACTTTCAATTCAAGAGCATTTCCGGGTCGGTCACGCTGGAATTGAAGCGCCTGGATCCGCGATCGACGCAACTGGTGCTCGACACCAAGGGTCTCATGATTCTGGACGTCACCCAGAAGGCCAGCGACGTGTTGGGCGCCACCGCTAAGAATCAAACGATCTGGGTCAGCCGTCCGTTTCATTTGGAAAAGCCGGATCCGATTCTCGGCAGCGCCCTGGTGATCGATCTGCCGCCCTCCAAGAAGGGCACGGAATCCATCAAGATCAACTACGAGACCACGGAAAGCTCATCGGCGCTGCAGTGGCTGACCGAGAAGCAAACCTCCAGCCACAAACCGTTCTTCTACACCGAGTCCGAGCCCATCGGCGCGCGCACTTGGATCCCCCTGCAGGACACCCCTGAGATCCGCGCCCCCTACAAGGCTAAAATCCACACCGATGACCGGCTGCGTGCCGTCATGAGCGCGGAGAATGACCCGAAGGTCAAACCGCGCGCGGCCGATGCCTACACATTCGTCATGCCGCAAGCCGTGCCGTCTTATTTAATTGCCCTTGCCGTGGGCGATTTGGAATTCAAGGAAACCGGACCGCGCACCGGCGTGTATGCCGAAAAGTCGGTGATCAAGGCGGCCGCCAAGGAATTCGCCCAAACCGAGTCGATGATCCAGGCCGGCGAAAAGTTGTTCGGCCCCTATCGGTGGTCGCGCTACGACATCCTGGTGATGCCGCCGAGTTTTCCGCAAGGCGGGATGGGGAACCCCCGGCTGTCTTTCATATCGCCCACCGCAATCGTCGGCGACCAGAGCTTGGTGGGCGTGGTCGCGCATGAACTCGCGCATTCCTGGGCCGGAGATCTGGTGAGCAATGCGACCTGGAGGGATTTCTGGCTCAACGAGGGATTCAGCGAGTACATGGAAAGCCGCCTCATGACTTCGGTATACGGCGAGCCGCGCGCCTCCATGGAAGCGGTTTTGGGCCTCAAGGCGTTGCGGGCCGAGCTGGTGAAACTCAAACCCGCCGATCAAATCCTTGCCATCGACCTACGCGAGCGAGATCCCGGCGATGGCTTCACGCCAGTCCCCTATGAGAAGGGCCGCTTGTTCCTGAATTACCTTGACGCCAAATTCGGCCGCGAACGCTTCGATGGCTTCTTGCGCGGCTATTTCGAGAACTTTGCATTCAAGAGCATCGACAGCGAACAGTTCATGTCGTACCTGCAGGAGAATTTGCTGGATCGTTTCCCGGGCATCGTTGCACGCGGCCAGGTGAACAGCTGGATTCTATCGCCCGGTCTGCCGGCCGAGGCGGTGCTGCCGGTGACCGGCTTGTTTCAACCGGTGGATGCGGCGCGCGCGGCGTGGCTCGCCGGCACTCTAGCGGCGAAGAAAATCGGCGCCGATTGGCTGGCGCCGCAATGGCTGTACTTTCTCGATGGCATGCCGCCTTTGGCAAGCGCGCAATTGGCCGATCTCGACAAGGCCTGCGGATTGAGCAAAAGCCCCAATGCCGGGATCAAGCAACGCTGGTTCAGATTGGTCATCGTCAACGACTACCAGCCCGGCTTTTCGGGCCTCGAGGAGTATTTGCACACCATCGGACGGCGCCAGCTAATCGAGCCCTTGTATGAATCGCTGATGAAAACACCCCAGGGAACTGAAGTGGCGAAGCGCGTGTTTGCCAAGGCGCGGGCGGGATATCATCCGCAAGCCGTCAAGGCCATCGAAGCCATCGTCGCCCCGCCGGAGGAAAGCAGCGAATGACTGTCGAAGGTATGAGCGAATGGCTGAAGATCATGCTCGAGGAAATCGCGCGCAAGAAAACCGAAGAGGATCAGATGCGCGAGGAAGAGCAGCGGCGCCGCGACGAGGACTCAAGCGCGCGCTCCAAGTAGACAGGTTGTGTTACAGTTCGCGCAGTTCACTGACGACTAGAATTTGGTGACGCCCAGCAAACAAGCGCTACAGGTCGCCGAAGAACGCGGCCCCGATCAATCCATCCCGCGTCTGGCCACGGCGCGCACCGCCTTCGTCGGCCGCACATTGCGCGGACCGGTCAATCGGCCGGTATTCATCAAAAGTTTCGTGGAATTTCAGCAGGTGTTCGGCGGCCTCTGGCAGCCGAGTCTGTTGGGCTATGCGATCGAGCAATTCTTCGACAACGGCGGTCGCGAGGCGCTGATCGTGCGGGTCGTGAATGGCGCGCGCTCCGCGACACTGACGTTGAAGGCCGGTCAGCAGGCGCTGCAGCTGCAAGCATTGCGGCCGGGAACCCGCGAATTTCTGCGCGCCAGCGTCGACTTCGACAATATCGCGCCGGATGAGCTCGAGCTCTTCAATCTGACCGTGCAGCGGGTGCGCGCACAGGGCACCGGGCAGGTCGACGATCAGGAGATATTCCATCGTCTGTCGGTATCGCGGAGCGATGAACGCTATTTTCCGGACGCGATTGCGCAATCCGCCTTGATTCGTTTGGCCGGCGAGATGCCCTCGCAGCGGCCCGATCGGACTCTCGATCCCGCCAGCGGACTCGCCACCGCCTATGTGAGCTCGAATTCGGATGGCGATGACGGCGCGCCGCTCACCGACTACGATTTGATCGGTTCGAGCCTGAACCAGACCGGCGTGTTCGCCTTGCATCAGGCCGAATACTTCAATTTTTTGTGCATACCGCCCTTGTCCCGGGATCGCGATGTCGGACCGAGCGCCTTGCTGGTCGCTGCGCGCTACTGCAAGGAGCGCCGCGCGCTGCTGATCGTCGATCCGCCGTTCGCCTGGCAAACCGCCGATGATGCGCTGAGCGGCCTGCGTGATTGGAATTTTCCCGATGAAAACGCCCTGATGTACTTTCCGCGGGTGCTTGCGCACGACAAATTGCGCGGGCACTTCGAGTCCTTCGCTCCATGCGGCGCGGTCGCAGGCATGCTGGCGCGCGCCGACGAGAGCGCGCCGGTGTGGCTCAACGCCGAACGTGAAGAGCCGATTCTGCGGCCGGGGCTGAGGCCGGCCTGTTTGGTGGGCGAGGACCGGCGCATCCGGCTCGCCAATCTCGGCGTCAACACGCTTCAGGCCGTGCGTCCGACGGGGCGCATCAACGTGCGCCTGCGCACCCTGGCCGCCGGCAACACGGCCAATGCCGATTGGCGCTACTTGTCCGCACGGCGGCTGGCGCTGTTCATCTTGAACAGCATCGAGCAGGGTACCCGCTGGGTCATGGCGGCGGGCTCGCCCGCGGAGGTTGCGCAGGATCTGAGCAGGCAGATTCGCGCGTTCTTCGAAGGGTTGCAGGACGCGGGCGCCTTCGGGACGCGGCGCATGGAAGACGCCTTTTTCGTCATTTGCGATGAGCGGGTCAGTGGTTCGTCGGCCTTGAGCTGCGGGGAGTTCCAATTCGTGATCGGTTTTGCGGCAAGCCGCGAGCACGAGTTCCACTGCTTCCGAATCTCGCATTCGGCGCAGGGCAGCAAGGTCCAGCCGGTGAGTCTCAACCGGCTCAATTTTTCGCCGTACAGCCCTGCGGAGCTCGAGTGGGTCGAGCGCATGGCCAGCTCGCTGCACTCCTAGGGCCGCCGCCACGTTGCGGCACGCGCTTCAGCCGGCGGCCAGCGTCGCCGCAATGCGCCGCTCCAGTTCGCGCACGGCGGCAGTGGCTTTGGCGCTGCCGGCGGCCGGCGCGGCGATGCGTGGAATATCCGGCAGCCCATCGAGCGCGCTGCGCGCGTAATCGTAGCCGGCCTGAATTGCGCGATCGAATGCCTGCCAGTTCAAAAGATCGATGTTCGTGAGCGGGGGTTTCATCAGCACGTCCGCCAGCTCGCGCTGCGCGCGTTCGCCGGCCGTGCTGTTGATCATGCCTGCATGCATCAGCACCTCAATAATGTTGACGCGGCGTTCGCCGAAGCTGCGATCGGCGCCGACATCGCAGCCGATCACGAACCCCGGCGCGTGGCCCTGCATCACATCGACCGGCAGGTTGTTGATGGCTGCCCCGTCGACCAGCACGCCGTCGTCGTGAAACACCGGCGGCATGACGCCCGGAATCGCCACCGAGGCGCGCAACGCCTGCGCCAACGATCCTGAGCGATGTTCGAATAACCGCCCGGTGGTGAGGTTCGCGCTCACGCAGAAATAGGGAGAGCGCAGGTCCTCGATGCGTGCCTCGCCATACTCGCGTTCGAGCAGCCGCGAGACTTTCTTGCCGCGCGTCAGGGCGAGAAACGGAAATGTATAGTCGTTGACCGGATTGGTGTGCACGAAGCTGCGCCGGTAGCGCAGCTGCATCTCTTCGTCGCTCCAGCCCATCGCCACACCGGCGGCGATGATGGCGCCGATACTCGCACCGCCGAGGAAATCGATGGGAATCTTGGCCTCGCGCAGCGCGCGAATGATGCCCAAGTGGGCGAAGCCGCGCGCACCGCCGCCCGACAGCACCAATCCGACACCGCGGCGCATCAGCAGGCGGGCCAACCTGCCGACGTCGGCGGGTTCGACGATGTGATGGTGCAGCGTGACGGGCAGACTTTGCAGCCAGGGCGCGCTGCAGCCAGGTTCGATGCCGCCCTGGTGCACCAATGCCAGTTCCACGCGCGCGCCGCGCGCCCTGGCGGCCTCGACAATGCCGGCAGGCCAGGGCATCACGCGCCCGCCAGCCGGCGCCGCCATGAGAATCACATCCGCTTGGCGGCAACATTGGCGGGTCCAGCCGGAGGCGGCCCAGTTCGCCACATAAACGACGTAGTCGTTGACCTCCTCGATGCGGTTGAACCAGGTCGCGGTGTGCGTGGTGGCGCGCGCATCCCACACCAGCTCGGTGCGGCCGGCGTTGCTCAATTCATCGACCAAGCGCGTCGCCAGGTCGGCGACGTCGAGCTCGATGCTGTTGGGAACCAGGGCAAAGATGTGCGCCCGCTTCGGTCTGTATTCCTGACGGTTGCTGTGCCGAAGGCGCCGCGCGCAAAGCCGCGCCAGCGCCAAGGAAAACTGAGTGGATTGCGCGGCGACACGATCCAGTTGCGCGTTCGGGATCAACAACAGCTCGCTGTCTCGCAGTGCAACAACCGAGGCGCCGCGCGGCGTGTCCAAGAGCCAGCCGGCTTCGCCGACCAGCTCACCGCGTTCTATCTCGGCGGTCAGGCCGGGCTTGAGCGGCGTCTTGACACCCAACCGGCCGCTGGCCAAGAGATATACTCCATCGGGACCGGAACCGGCTTCAAACAACAGATGGCCGGCCGGCAGCGAGAAATGCACGGCTGCGGCCGCCAATGCCCCGAGGCTTTCAGCATCCACGCCCGCAAGATCGGCGCAATCGCTTAGCCAGTGGATTGCGCGTGGCATTTCGTGCGTCGCGTCCGACTGTTCTTCATCCAATGCCATGCGTCTGTAACGGCCGCGAGGGGGCGTTTCTTGAGTCGAACCGTCAATACTGTGGTGTTCTCGCACGGCAAGGAAAGCGGACCCTGGGGCGCAAAAATCTCCGCCATGGCGGCCGCGGTGCGCGGCCTCGATTATGAGGTCGAATCGGTCGACTATCGCGGCATGGACGACCCCCTGCAGCGCGTGGAGAAACTCCTGGCCGTCGGCCGCGAACTCAAAGGACCGATTGCGCTGGTCGGTTCCAGCATGGGCGGCCACGTCGCCGCCGCCGCCGCGAACCGCCTCGAGGCTGCGGCCCTATTTTTGCTGGCGCCCGCCTTCTACATGCCGGGCTTCGAAAAATATACGCCGCAGGAAGTGGCCATGCCCACCGCGATCGTGCATGGCTGGCGCGACAGCGTCGTGCCGCTCGACAACGTCATCCGTTGGGCAAGAGAGCATCGAGCGGCGCTGCACATCCTCGATTCGGATCATCGCTTGGAAGATCAGATCGGCGTGATCTGCACTCTGCTGCTCAATTTCTTGGGCGCGCTCTGAACAGATTGTCGCGCGCGCCGCGGCCGCTCAAGGACGGGGTTTGGCCGGAACCGGCTGCGCGTGCTCAGCGCCTTCGGTGGAGAGCTCCGCCAGCGCCAATTCCCGCAAACTCTCGCCGAGCTGCTCGCCGCAGCGCCTGCCCATGGCGTAAAAGCCTGCGCCCAATGAGGCCAAATACGCGGAGATATATTGTTTACCGGCGTTCGATTGCAGAAATGTCAGCACGTGCTTCAAGTCAGCGTCGCTCAAGTCGCGATAGCCATATGCCAGGTAGCGGCGCGAGGGCTCGCGCATGTTCTCTTCCATGGTTTGGCGGCTCGCTTCACCGGACTTGCGCGCGCGTTGTTCGACCGGTCCCGGATCCAGGCCGGACCCGACCGCGGTACCTGCCGCGACGGCCGTCCCCATGGTCACGAGAATCTGCACCGTGGATTCGGCCGAGCGCTCGGCGCGCTCCAGCTTCTCGATCAACGCATCGCGTTGCGGGGTGCTGGGCGCGGCGATGTCGCCGTTCATGATCTTGTCCGCATCCGCATCGCTGAGCGACGCCAAAGCGAGATCCGCGGCCACCATCCGCTTGCCGGTGTCCGTTGCCAAAAAAGTTTCGGCTTTCTTCAACGTGTCGGCATCGAGATTGGCGGCAAAGGCGCTCAAGGCGGGGGCGTCGAACACATCGATGCGAAACGCGCGGGTCGCGGCCCGATTCACCGCCTGCAACTGCGGATCGCTCAGCGGCGTCGCGGTGTTGCCCTGGAATAATTTGCGGATATGCCCCGGCATCGAGCCCAAGGAAGCGCGCACCTGCTCGCGGATGCCTGCCTCCTGATAGAGCTGCGCCGCGGTGTCCATGTCGACCGGCGGCACGGCGGCCTGAGCGAAACCGGCGAGACTCAAGAGCAATGCAAAGCGCAACATGCCGGTATTGTACACTCAACCCGCCGAAGGGCCGGCATACCGGGGTGCACCATGGGTTACGTCAAATGTCGGACACCGGCGCCGTCGGTTGAGCGCCGATCGACGCTCAAGAATCCGGCGCGCCCACTCCCTGTCCCATAGGCGACCATGAATCCTCTTGCCGGCTTGGGCCACGCGTGGCGCTGGAGCGTTCGCAAGATTTTGGGACTGTGGGTGCGCGTCACCATCAAGCCCGAGGACGCGGTTGCCGCGATCGCCGCGCGTCCGCGTCCCGTGTGCTATGTGTTGGAACGCGAGAGTCACAGCGATTTCGCCGTGCTCAACAACGTCTGCGCTCAGCACAACTTGCCGCGTCCTACACGGCGTTTGATGATGGGCGGCCGGCGCGCGGAACGCGCCTACTTCGAGCTGACGCGTCCCAGCCTGTTCGGCCGGCGCAACGCGGCGCGCGCGCCGCGTTACCTCGTGCAGCTCATCGACGCGGCCGCCGCATGCCCCCAATTCGACCTGGATCTGGTGCCGGTGGCGATTTTCTGGGGCCGTGCACCCCACAAGGAAATCAGCTGGTGGCGTCTGCCGTTTACGGAAGATTGGATTTTGGTGGGGCGCTTTCGAAAATTCCTGAGCGTGGTGTTCAACGGCCGCAACACCTTGGTGTATTTCGGCGAGCCGATACGCCTGCGCGATGCGTTGGACGAGGGTTTGAGCGAACCGCGCAGCGTGCGGCGGGTGCTGCGCACGCTGCGCACCATCCTCCGCGCGCAGCGGGCGTCGAGCATCGGGCCCGACCTCTCGCATCGGCGCACCATGGTGCTGCAGGTTTTGAAGACCCAGGCGGTACGTCAGGCGGTGCGCAATGAAATGCAGGTGCGCCAAATGCAACGGCGCCCGGCGTTGCTGCTGGCGCGCAAGCATGCGCTGGAAATCGCCGCCAATTATTCCCAGGCTTTCATCACATTCATGGCCATGGTCTTGGGCCGCTTATGGAACTCGCTGTATGACGGCGTGAAACTCGAGCACATCGAAAATTTGAGCGCCGTGGGCGATGAGGCCGAAATCATCTATGTGCCGTGCCACCGCAGCCACATGGATTATCTGCTGCTGTCGTACGTCATTTATCGCAAAGGGTTTGCCGTTCCGCACGTTGCCGCCGGCGCGAATCTCAACATGCCGCTGATCGGCCGGTTTCTGCGCAAAGGCGGCGCCTTCTTCTTGCGCCGCAGCTTCAAGGGCGACGCGCTGTACCCGGTCGTGTTCGCCAAATACCTCGGCTTCATGATGGCACGCGGCCATCCGCTGGAGTACTTCATCGAGGGCGGCCGCAGCCGCACGGGGCGGCTGCTATCGCCGCGCACCGGCATGCTGTCGATGACGGTGCGCAGCTATCTGCGCGACCCGAAACGGCCGGTGAAGTTCATGCCGGTGTACTTCGGCTACGAGCGCATCGCCGAGGGCAGGACCTACATCGGCGAGCTGTCGGGTCAGCCGAAGCAGAAGGAAAGCGTATTCGTTTTGTTCAAATCGATCGTCGCTGTGATGCGCAGCAAATTCGGCAAGGTCCACGTGAATCTGGGCGAGCCCATCGACCTCGATGCGCTGCTGCAAAAGTACAGCCCGAACTGGCGTTCGCAACCCTCCGCGAGCGATGACGCCCGCGCCGGCTGGATCGATCATGCGATCGGCGAGCTCGCCGTGCGCATCAATACGCACATCAACGCGGCCGCCGCGGTGACGCCGATCAACCTGGTCGCCATGGCTATTTTGGCGACTCAGCGCCAGGCGCTGCCCGAGGCGGATCTGGTGCGCCAGATCGAGCTGTATCAACACCTGCTGCGCGATGCGCCGTATTCGCCCCTGGTGACGCTGACGCACGACGGCGGCCGGCAGATCGTGAGCTATGCGGAAGCCTTCGGCTTGTTGGAGCGCCAAAAGCATCCGCTCGGCGACATCATGAGGATGAGTGCGGCAAACGCCGTGCTCGCCACGTATTACCGCAACAACATCCTGCATCTGTTCGCCATGCCCTCGCTGCTGGCGTGCGCCTTCGTGGGCAATTCGCGCATGCGCACGGCGGATATTCAGCGGCTGGTTTGGCGCGTGTATCCATACATTTCCGCGGAACTATTCCTGCGCTGGGACGAAGCGCAGATCGCGGCGGTGGCGGACTCGTTGCTCGAGACCTTTGCGCGGCTGAATCTTCTGGAGGGCAATGCGGAGCGCAGCGAATGGTCGCGTCCGCCGCCCACCTCGCCCGAGGCGATCAGCCTGTCGCTGCTGGCGCAGGCGACCATACAAACCCTCGAACGGTATTACCTGGCGATCGCGCTGCTCCTGCAGGCGGGCAGCGGAGTCATCCAACCCGCGGCGCTGGAAGAGCGCTGCCACTTGATGGCGCAGCGCATGACGGTTCTCTATGGCCTGAATTCGCCGGAATTCGTCGACAAGAGCCTGTTCCGCAATTTCATCGATCTGTTGATCCGGCGCAACGTGATTCAACTCTCCGAGGACCAGAAGCTGATGTTCGGCGAGCCGCTGCTCGGCGTCGCAGCGGACGCACAGCTGGTGCTGTCGGAGCAAATTCGCCACAGCATCCTGCAGGTGACCAGCTCCTAATCCCAGCCCTGCCGCCCACGCTGCGACTTCGTGGCACCGCGCCTTTTTTTCGATTCGATACGCCGTTCCTGCGAGCCCTTGGTGGGCCGCGTTTTCTTGCGGACCTTCGGCTCAACCAGGGCGGCGCGGATCAGGTCCGCCAGGCGCCCGGCAGCCGCGCGCCGATTCTGCTCCTGGCTGCGCTCGCTGCGCGCGCTGAACAAGATGCTGCCGTCATCGACCATTTTCTGTCCTGCCATGGCGCGCAGCCGATTTCTGGCCGCGACCGGCAGGCTTGAATTGAGCGGCAGAAGAAACCGCAGCTGCACCGCGCTGGAGACCTTATTGACGTTTTGACCCCCCGGGCCCGAGGCGCGAATGAATTTCCATTCCAGCTCCTCATCGGGGATGGCGATGCGCGCGGTGACCTGGATCGGCACTTGGATCAGTCGAGATCCGCGACGGCATTGCGCACGATGATTTCGCGTTGCGCCATCGGAATGGTGATTTGATGCTGCTTGAACAGGCGCCATATGGCACGGTTGACCTCCGAGCGCACGTTGTTGACGCCTTCCTGCGGGTCGGAAATCCAAAAGCGCAGCTCGAGCTCGATGCCGCTGTCGCTGAAGTGCATCAAGCGCGACACCGGCGCGGGCTCGCTCAGCACCCGCGCCTGGCCTTCGCAGGCCTCGAGCAAGATTTTCAGCGCCAATTCCGGATCGTCGCGATAGCTGATGCGGATGGGCAGCTTGAGGCGGATGCGCGGATCGGTATAGCTCCAATTGATCACGGCATTGGAGATGAGCTGTTGGTTGGGCACCAGCATTTCCACGCCGTCGCGATCGCGCACGACCACGTAGCGGCCGCGCAGCTCCTGCACCCAGCCGAAACTCTCCGTGCTGGTGCCGGACTGTCCCGACAGACTGATGACATCGCCCGGCTTGATGGAACGGTCCATGAGCAGCACGAAGCCGCTGACGAAATTGGCGGCGATCGATTGCAAGCCAAAGCCCAGGCCCAAGCCCACCGCGCCGGTGAGCACGGTGAGCGCGGTCAAGTCGACGCCGGCGGCGTTCAAGCCGATGAGGATGCTCAACGCGATCAGGAACGCATTGGCGAATTTCGCGATGCCGATGCGCGTCGACATCGCAACGCTGGTGAGACGTTTGACCCGCCGCTCCACCCAACGGCTTATCCAGGCAGCGACCAACATGAACAGCGTCAGCGTGAACAGCAGCTTCAGCACCGACCAGACCGTGATACGGCTCTTGCCTGCGGCAACTCCCAGACTGTCCAGAGTGGCGACGATCGGATCGAGCCACCCCAGGTATTCCGCGGCGATCGCCAGCCAGATGAGCAGCGCGATGCGCGTCTCCCAGCTCTGGATCCAGGATTTGTTGCCCAGGCTGGCGGCGAACACCAACACCGAGCTGCGCACCACGATATACGCGAGGATCAGGCGTGCCGCCGCCCCGAGCAGGGTCACGTCGAAGTGCGCCGCCAGCAGCGTGCTGTTGGCGATCATGACCAGCACCAGGGTCACGATGATGGGCGTCACCACCACATTGCCCTGGGTGCCGAAATACCGCCAGGTCAGCGCCATCGGCGGCTTGTTGGGCTGGCGCGCACCGCGCCGGCTCAGCTCCAATCCGAGCAGGCCGCCGAGCAGCAGACACACGCCGAGCACGCCGACCTCGACCAGAACGTTGCGCGTGGCGAGAATCTCGAGGAACGCCTGCAGATGCAGCCAGAGCTCGTTCATGCGTTGAGATCCGGTATGAGCTGACTCTCGAGTCTGGCGATCTGATCCTTGAGCATCAGCTTGCGCCGCTTGAGTCGTTTCATTTGCAGCTCATCCACTTTGAAGTCCATGCTCAGCCGGGAAATGACGTCGTCGAGGTCGCGGTGCTCGATGCGCAGCTGGCGCAGGCGCTCGATGTTCTTGAACAAATCGGTATTGACGTTGTTCTTTTCGTCACTCACGTTCATAGGCCGAAGCTGCGCCACACGGGTGCGACGCAATCCGGTAGCTTAAGGGAGCGGCCGAGGGGATTCCAGGCAGCTTGCGGGTTGTGAAAATCCGAACCGACCGAACCGAACAGGCCGTGCCTCAGTGCGAGCGACGCGCAAGTATCGATGTGCCGGTTGCCGTTGCCGCCGGTCACCACCTCGATGGCGGTGCCGCCCGCGGCCGTGAAGTCCGCGAGCAGACGGCGGCGCGCGCCGGCCGACAGAGCATAACGGGCCGGATGGGCGAGGGATGCAACACCACCGGCAGCGCGGATCCAGCCGATCACCGTCTCGAGCGGCGGCCACTCGGCGGCAATGTGCGCGGCCTTGCCCGCGCCCAGGTACTTTCGGAAAGCTGCCTCGTGGGTATCGACATGGCCGGCGGCCACCATGGCCGCCGCGAGGTGAGCACGCGTCGGCAATCCAGGATTTCTCTCCACCGCGGCCAGCAATTCGGCGCCCGGGAGACGCAATTTTTCGAGCCGCGCGCACATCTTGCGCATGCGCAGCCGCCGCAGTTCCTCTTGCGCCTGCAGCGCGCTGCGCAGCCCGGGCGAGGCCGGATCGATCCACAGCCCCAACACGTGAATCGCCTGCTGCGCCCAAGCCGCCGAGATCTCGACGCCCGGGACCAATCTCATGCCCCGCTCGGCGGCCGCGCATTGCGCTGCATCGACGCCGGCGACGGTGTCATGATCGGTAAGGGCGAGCACCTGAACGCCGGCGGCGCACGCGCGCTCGACGAGCGCCGCGGGGCTCAAGGAGCCATCTGAACAATTCGAATGGGTGTGAAGATCGATATTGAGGGCGCCGCTCATGGGGTGCCCGCAAGCCCCACCGCCTCGAGCCGGTTTCCGGCGAGCACGATGAAACCCTGCGCGCGTTCGAAACCGTCGCTCGTATAGTCGAAGGTGTAGGTGCGCAGCAGACGGCGCTTGCCACGGGAATCTCGGCTCAAGCGGAAGCCTGCGAAGGCGACGGTGCCGTCCAAGAACTGCACCACGGCGCGCGAGCAGGTATCCTTGGCGATGCGGTTTGCAGCCTCTCGAGCATCCACGGAAACCTCCCAGACCTTGTAGGCTCCCGCCAGGGCGCCCGCGATGGCTACGGGCATAATGAAGCTGTCATCCATGCCCGGATCTTAACCCTTCGCGCTTCAGGCTGCCGCCCTTGGTTTTTCGGACTTGACCCCAAGCTAAAGCTTCCAGGAGGCCTCACGTTTATGAACCCAGAGCATCAATCGTCGCTGGCCGTGCGGGTGGATCCCAATGAGATGGTGCGCTATGTGCACAATCTGATGACCCGCGCACCGTCGGCAACGGGCGATATGTCAATCGCCATCGCACAGCGCCAATGGGGCGGAGATACCCCCCAGGCGCGTGCCGCCCACATGCGCTGGAGCGCGCTGAACCGTGCTTTCGGCGATGCTCGAGTGAGTTCTTGGACCACTTTGCAACGGCGCGATCAGATTCATGTCCCCGCTGCGCTCATCGCGGCCGCGGGCGTCGCGAAATTGACGATCGCCGAGGACGAAGTGGTGTTCGACATTCCGACGCTGTTGGACGCCACGCTGCAATTGTGCGAACCCGTCGGGAACGCCTAGCGCGGTATCAGCTTCGGATCGCAAAAGGCGACGAAGTCGCCGTTGATGAGACTTTCGCGGCAGTTGTAGCGCAATCGGTGGCCATCCATGCGGGTGACGTGGCCGCCCGCGGCCTCGAGCACCGCTTGTCCCGCCGCCGTATCCCACTCCGACGTGGCGCCGAAGCGCACATACAGATCCGCCCGGCCTTCAGCGAGTAAACAGAACTTCAGCGAGCTGCCCACGCCGGTCATGACATGCGGACCCAGGCGCGCCAGGTATGCCGCCGTCTGCGCACTCTCATGCGAGCGGCTGCCGACGACGCGCAGCGGCTGTTGCGGCGGGGCGGTGTGAATGGCGCGCGCTTCGCTGCCCTGGGCACGGGTGAAGGCACCGGCGCCCGTGGCACCCCACCAGGTGATCTTTTGCGCCGGCGCCGACACCACGCCGAGCACCGGCTCGTGCTCCACGATGAGCGCGATGTTGATGGTGAATTCGCCGTTGCGCTTGACGAATTCGCGCGTGCCGTCGAGCGGGTCGACCACCCAGAGTTCGTGCCAGTTGCGCCGTTCCGTCCAGGGCGCTGCCGCCGATTCCTCCGACAATATCGGAATCCGCGGGGTGATGCGCTTGAGTCCTTCGATGATGACCCGCTGCGACTCCAAGTCCGCCAGGGTCAGTGGCGAGTTGTCGTCCTTGCGCTGCACCGCGAACGCGCCATCGTAGATTTGCATGATCGCGGAGCCGGCGCGCTCGACGATGGGCATGAGGCTCTCGGCCAGGCTGGTCAAATCTTGCATCGAGGTATCATACCCACATGGATGCACCCGCTGCAGTGGACTGGGAAGGCGTCGACACCGTGCTGCTCGACATGGACGGCACGCTCTTGGACCTGCGCTTCGACAATTGGTTTTGGCTCACCTTTGTCCCGAGCCGCTATGCCGCTGCCCAAGGCATCAGCGAGGCGGAAGCGCAGCGGCGCCTGGCGCCCAAGTTCAAGGGTGTCGCGCACACCTTGCAGTGGTATTGCATCGACTATTGGACGCGCGAACTCGAGCTCGATATCCCTGCGCTCAAACGCGAGACCTTGCCGCGCGTGGAATTCTTGCCGGGCGCGGAGGCGTTTCTGCGCAAATTGCGCCTCAGCGGCAAACGCGTGGTGCTGGTGACCAACTCGCATCCCACGACGCTCGCCATCAAGAACGAGCGCGTGGCACTGACGCAATACTTCGATGCTTGCTATTCCTCACAGCCCTTCGAGGCGCCGAAAGAGGACGCCGCTTTTTGGCCGCGGCTCGCGGCTCACGAGGAATTCTCGAGACAGCGGACGCTGTTCATCGACGACAGTCTGAGGGTGCTCGAATGCGCCCGTCAGTACGGAATTGCGCATTTGCGCGCGGTACGGCGGCCGGATAGCGGCGCGCCGCCTCAAGCCACCGCCGACTTTGCGGCCATCGAAGGCGTTGCCGAACTGCTGTAGGAACGCGCCTTAACTATCCGCCGCGCCGGGATTCGGCGCCCCGCCGGCGGGGCCGCCGCCGCCGCCGCCGCGTCCACGGCGCCTCCTGCGCCGGTTGGGGTCCTTGGGCGCGTCGCCGCTTCCCGCCGCGTTGCCCGGATTCGGCGCGGAGGCTTGTGGCCTGGGGGCGTTCGTATGTGGGGAACGGGAGGGGGAACCGCGGCGCGGGGGGCCTCCGCTCGAGCGCCCGCCGCCGGATCGATTCGGGCCGCCGGAACGGCCCCCGCCCGGGCGGCCGCCGCCGCGGGATTGACCTTGCCGCGGCGCCCGCTCGCGCCACACCGCGGGCGGCGGTGCGGTGACGGTGGCCAAGTCCACCGCTTCGATAGCGGCGCGGGGAATTTGATGGCCGATATAGCGCTCGATATCGGGCAGCGAAATCGCGTATTCCTCGCAACCAAAACTGATGGCATCGCCTTCCGCGCCCGCCCGCGCCGTGCGTCCGATGCGATGCACGTAATCCTCCGCGTCATTCGGCAGATCGAAGTTGAACACGTGGCTCACGTCCGGAATGTGCAATCCGCGCGACGCCACGTCGGTGGCGATCAATACCGCGATGTCGCCATTGTGGAAATCGCGCATCATTTTCAAGCGTTTGGTCTGCGGCACGTCCCCGGACAGGGCCTGCGCCACGAAGCCGTTCGCCGTCAGCGTACGCTCCAGAACCTCGGCCACGCGCTTGGTGTTCACGAAGACCATGGTGCGGCGCGCGTCGATGCGGCGCAGTAGCCCCATCAGCAGCGGAATCTTTTCCTCGGTCGAGGGGAAGTACAGCACCTGCGTGACCCGGTCCACCGTCATTTTGTCCGGTTCGATGCGGATGAGCTCGGGATTGTTCATGTGCTCGTACGCGAGTTCCATGACCCGATGCGACAGGGTGGCTGAAAACATCATCGTGAGGCGCAGTGTCGGATGCGGCATGCGGCGCAATATGAAACGGATGTCCTTGATAAATCCGAGATCGAACATACGATCGGCCTCGTCCAGGACCGCCACTTGGATGTGCCGCAAGTCGAACACATGTTGCTTGAAGTAGTCGATGATGCGCCCGGGGGTGCCGATCAGCACATCGACGCCTTCCTCGAGAATTCGCCGCTGCTTCTCGTAATCGACCCCGCCGAATACGATCGCGAGCTTCAAACCGGTGTACTTACCGATGGCTTGCGCGTCGGAATGGATCTGCACCGCCAGCTCGCGCGTGGGCGCAATCACGATGGCAAGCGGGGCGTTGCCGGGGCGGTTCGGCGCGGCCGGATGCGTCAACAGGCGGTTGAACAGCGCGATGAGAAACGCTGCGGTCTTGCCGGTCCCTGTCTGTGCCTGCCCGGCCACGTCGCGGCCCGCGAGGGCGATCGGCAGCGTTTGCGCCTGAATGGGCGTTGCACGGGTGAAGCCTTGTTCGGCGATACCACGCTTCACGGATTCGGGGATGGTCAAGGAATCGAAAGTAAGCTGACTGAGATGGGCGTCTGACATTTTCGCTTTGTGACTTGCAGAAACTTGCAAAATGATGGGGACCGGATAACAATATGGCCAACCAGGAGCCGGTCTATCCGCTCCCCAACCGTATCATCGGTACCCTTTTAAGGTAATCAAGACCGCTAAACCCGCTGTATTGTGCCCGAACGGCCGCGCATCGTCACTTCGCGGTAATGCTTTGGGCTCTGGCTTCCCAAAATAACCCGTTTTAACTTCATTTAAATCTCCAAAAAGGAGCTGTATCCGCAGTGAGTAACCCAAGTATCGTTCACACCAGCGACGCAACGTTCGACAAAGACGTGTTGAAGTCCGAGAAGCCCGTATTGTTGGATTTTTGGGCGGAGTGGTGCGGTCCCTGCAAAATGATCGCGCCGATCCTCGATGAAATCGCCGACACCTACAAAGACAAGATTCGCATCGCCAAGCTCAACATCGACGAAAATCCGCACACTCCCCCCAAATTCAACATCCGCGGCATCCCCACACTGATTTTGTTCAAGAACGGAACCGTGGAAGCCCAAAAAGTCGGCGCCGTGACCAAGTCGCAGCTGGCCGCATTTCTGGACAGCAACCTGTGAGAGGCTACTTAGGGAATCAATCGCGCGGCGGCGGCCAGGGCGGCGGTCAGCAGGGCGGCGGTCAGGGGGGCGGCGGCCGATCCAATCGCAACCGCGGACCACGCAACGATAATCGCAACGGCAACTCCAACGGGGGGCGGCCGATGCATGAGGACTACGGCGATCTGCCGGAGGGCGGCGACGACCTGGAGATCATTGCGCCGACCGATCTGGCGCGCAGCCGCAGCTCGATGAACCTGACGGAGCTGAAGAAGCGTCCGATCAGCGATCTGGTGAAGCTGGCCGAGACCATGGGCCTGGAAAACATGGGCCGCTCGCGCAAGCAGGACATCATTTTCGGCGTGCTCAAGGCGCACGCGCGCAAGGGCGAGGATATCTACGGCGACGGCGTCCTGGAAATCCTGCAGGACGGGTTCGGTTTTCTGCGCTCCTCCGATTCCAGCTACCTGGCCGGTCCGGATGACATTTACGTCTCCCCGAGCCAGATCCGCCGCTTCAATCTGCGCACCGGCGATTCGATTTCCGGCTTGATCAGGCCGCCCAAGGACGGCGAGCGCTATTTCGCGCTGCTCAAGGTCGGTGAGATCAACTACGATTCTCCGGAGAGTTCGCGCGGCAAAGTGCTGTTCGAAAACCTGACGCCGCTGCATCCGACCGAGCGGCTGAAATTGGAACGCGGCAACGGCTCGACCGAGGACTTGACGGCGCGCGCCATCGATCTGGTCGCTCCGATCGGCAAGGGCCAGCGCGGACTGATCGTCTCGCCGCCCAAGGCCGGCAAGACCATGCTGCTGCAAAACATCGCCACGGCCATTACGGCCAATCATCCCGAGGTCTATCTCATCGTGCTGCTCATCGATGAACGACCCGAGGAAGTGACGGAAATGGCGCGCACCGTGAAGGGCGAAGTGGTTTCCTCGACCTTCGATGAACCGGCCAGCCGCCACGTGCAGGTGGCCGAGATGGTGATCGAAAAGGCCAAGCGCCTGGTCGAACACAAGAAAGACGTGGTCATCCTGCTCGATTCCATCACGCGCCTGGCGCGCGCCTACAACACCGTCGTGCCGAGTTCCGGCAAGGTGCTGACGGGCGGCGTCGATGCGAATGCATTGCAGCGGCCGAAGCGTTTCTTCGGCGCGGCGCGCAATATCGAGGAGGGCGGCAGCCTGACCATTCTCGCCACCGCGCTGGTCGATACCGGTTCGAAGATGGATGACGTCATTTTCGAGGAGTTCAAAGGCACCGGCAATTCGGAAATCCACCTGGATCGCCGCATTTCCGAGAAGCGCGTGTTCCCTTCGATCAACATCAACCGTTCGGGAACGCGCAAAGAGGAACTCATCACCGAGCCCTCGGAGCTGTCCAAGATGTGGATTTTGCGCAAGCTGTTGCATCCGATGGACGAGCTGGCGGCAATCGAGTTCCTGCTCGACAAGATGAAGGACACCAAGACCAACACGGATTTTTTCGACGCGATGAAGCGCTAGGTTCGAAGCACAGGAGTTTTTCATGCAGTGGTGGGCGTGGATTGCGGTCGGCGCCATACTTTTGGTTCTCGAGTTGACGCTGATCGCCGCGGATTTTTACCTGGTTTTTCTCGGCATCGCGGCCCTGGTCATCGGTGTCTTGACGCTCAGCGGCATCCTCACGGCTGCATGGCTGCAATGGCTGGCCTTTGCCGCGCTCGCGGCATTTTCGATGGTGACCTTCCGGCGCTGGGTCTACGAGAAGCTGCGGCGCAGATTGCCGGATCTTGAGGCCGGACCCGCCGGAAAGACCGTGGTGCTGCCCGCCGAATTGAAGCCCGGGGAGTCCTGCCGGCTGGAATACAGCGGCAGCTCGTGGAGCGCAGTCAACGGCGGAACATCGTCCATTCTCGCCGGCGCGCATGCGCGGATCGACCGCGTCGATGGCCTGACCTTGATCGTGCATGGCGAGCCTTGAAATCCGTTAGGAGAGATTCGTGGAAATGTCCGTAGGCCTTTACGCCATCATTCTGCTGGTGGTGGTCGTGGTTGTGGTCCTGCTCAAGACGGCAACGGTCGTTCCGCAGCAAAGCGCCTTCGTGATCGAGCATCTGGGCAAGTACAGCCGCACGCTCTCCGCCGGCTTTCATATCCTGATTCCGTTCATGGAGCGCATCGCCTACAAGCACAGCCTCAAGGAAATCGCCATCGACATCGCCGAACAGATCTGCATCACGCGCGACAACGTGCAGGTGGGCGTCGATGCGGTGCTCTACATGCAGGTGATGGACCCGCACCTGGCGTCCTACGGCATCACCAATTACGGCTTTGCAATTTCGCAGCTGGCGCAAACCACCCTGCGCAGCGAGATCGGCAAGATCGAACTGGACCGCACCTTCGAGGCCCGCGGTCAGATCAACACCAACGTGGTGAGCGAATTGGACAAGGCTTCATCGCCTTGGGGCGTCAAGGTTCTGCGCTATGAAATCAAGAACATCACCCCGCCGAAGGACGTGCTCTCGGCCATGGAGAAGCAAATGCGCGCCGAGCGCGAAAAGCGCGCCGTGATATTGACCTCGGAGGGCGAGCGCGACGCCAAGATCAACGCCGCGGAAGGCGACAAGCAGCGCGTGATCAAACAGTCCGAAGCCAACAAGCAGCAGCAAATCAACGAGGCCGAAGGCCAGGCCCAGGCGATCCTCGCGGTCGCGACCGCGACGGCGGAAGGGCTGCGCCAGGTCGGCATCGCGCTCTCCGATCGCGGCGGCATCGAAGCCATGCAGTTGCGGATTGGCGAAGAGTACGTGAAGCAATTCGGCAAGCTCGCGCAAGCGGGCACGACGCTGGTGGTGCCGGCGAACCTGACCGATCTGGCCTCCGTGGTCACGATGGCCACCAGCATTGCGCGCAAGCCCCAGGGCGGCGCGCCGCCGCCCGGCGGCACGCCCGTCATTTCAAAGAGCTGACGGATTTCATGGCCGAGCCGCGCGCCGCCCATTCGATTGGGTTCTTGGAGTTCGTGGTGTTGGCCGCCGCGACCATGTCGACGCAAGCCATTGCCATCGACGCAATGCTGCCGGCTTTCCCCACCATAGTCGGCGCCTTGCACGTCGGCGAGCCGAATCACGGTCAATGGATCGTCACCGCCTACATGACGGGACTCGGGGTGGGGCAACTGTTCTGGGGCATGCTGTCCGACCGATTCGGCCGCAGGCCGATATTGCTCGGCGGCTTGACGCTCTATGTCGTCGCCGCGCTGCTGTGCAGTTTGAGCGGCACCTTTGCGGCGTTGCTCGCTTGGCGTTTCGTGCATGGTCTGGCCGCGGCCTGCGTCACCGTGACGCGCTCGGTGGTGCGCGATCTGTATGCCGGGCGGCAAATGGCGCGGGTGATGTCGCTGACTTTCGTGGTGTTCCTCACGGTGCCGATTCTCGCGCCGAGCCTCGGGCAGCTGATCCTGTTGTTTGCTCCGTGGCGCTACATTTTCGTGGTGTTCGCGGCTTTCGCGGCGATGGTGGCGGCCTGGGGATTCTTGCGTCTGCCGGAAACCCTGCACCCGGAATACCGCATGACGCTGACGCGCAAGCACGTGCTCAACGCCGCGAAGCGCGTACTCGGCACGCGCACCTCGATCTTCTACACCCTCGCGATGATGGTGATGTTCGGAACCATCATGGCGTACGTGGGCATGGTGGCGCAGATTTTTTCCGAGGTATTTCACCGCCCGAAATTGATGCCGAGCATGTTTGCGCTGTGCGCCATTTTCATGGGCATGGCCGCGTACCTGAATTCGCGCATCGTCGAGCGCTTGGGGATGCGGCTGATTTCGCACACTGCGTTGCTGATGTTCCTGGCCGTCACGGCGCTGCATGTTCTCATCGCGGCGCTGGGCCTCGAACGAATCTGGACCTTCGTGGTGCTGCAGTCGTTGACCATGGCGACCTTCAGCCTGTCGGTGTCCAATTTCGGCGCCATGGCGATGGAGCCGATGGGCGCAATCGCGGGAATCGCGGCGTCGCTGCAGGGCTTCATCTCCACGTTCAGCGGCGCGCTGGTTGGAATTCTCATCGGCGCGCAATTCAACGGCACCACCGTGCCGCTGGCCGCGGGATGCCTGTGCTGCGGCTTGGCGAGCCTCGGCTTCGTGCTGTTGGCGGAGAAAGGCCGCCTGTTCCGGGCGCATCATACGAGCAGCGATCCGAAGATCACGCAGAGCGCGCGCATCGAGGCGGCCAGCCCGCAATAGCCGCGCGTTGACCTGCCGTGCCTCGTGTGGCATACAACACCTGTAACTGGGAGATTCCAATGAAATTCGCAGCCTATTTTGCGGTGTTGTCCGTCGCGGCGTTTTCTTGCGCCTTCGCCGACGAACCGAAAACCCCCGCGGCCCCGCCGGCGGCGGATCGATCGCCTGCGCCGGGCGCGCCTGTCGTGGCCGGTGCCGCCGGCACACCCGCGAGCGCCAAGCCGGCGGCTGCCGCGCCGGCTGCAGCCCCCGCCAAAGTCGACAAGAGCGAAGTGGTCAATGTTGCCGCCACCGAGGCGGAAATCAAGCAAATGCGCGGACGTGGGTACAAGCCGGTCAATCGCAACGGCATGCTGGTGTTTTGCCGCGAAGAGGGCGAAATCGGCACACATTTCACGCGCACCCACTGCAGCACGCTCGATCAATTGAAACAGGCGGAACTCAGCGGCAAGGAATTCACGAACCAGATCCAACAACAGGGTTCGCCAACCGAGTTCAAACCCTGAGTCGCTGACGGTGGCGTGAGCAGCCCAAGAACCGTCACCGCGAGCCGCTACGTCACGCCGTTGCGCGAGGGCGGCTCGCTGCCGGCCATCATCGAAGCCGATGATGATGGGCTGTACGTGCTCAAGTTTCGCGGCGCAGGCCAAGGACCGAAAGCGCTGATTGCGGAGCTTTTGGCCGGCGAGGTCGGGCGCCTCGCAGGCCTGCCGGTACCGGAGATTGTTTTCGTCAATCTCCCGCCGGATCTCGCCCGCACCGAACCCGATGCCGAAATTCAAAACCTCATCGGCGCCAGCGGCGGCTTGAATCTTGCCTTGGACTACCTGCCCGGCTCGGTCAGCTTCGATCCGCTGGTTTATCAGCCCGATGCAGAACTGGCCTCGGCCGTGGTGTGGTTCGATGCCTACGTTTGCAACGTGGATCGAACGGCGCGCAACGTCAACATGCTCATGTGGCACCGGCGCTTATGGCTCATCGATCATGGCGCCGCCCTGTATTTCCATCACGCATGGAACCAAGACGACCGGCACGCGCTCACGCCGTTCCCGCTGATCAAGGAGCATGTGCTGTTAAAATTCGCCAGCAGGCTCGAGGAAGCGGATGCCGCGATGAAGGCGCGCCTGTTCATCGACAAGATCGCGGCTATCGTGGAGCTGATCCCGGATTCGTGGCTCCCCGATGACCCTGTCTTCGAGAGCAAGGGCCAACAGCGGGACGCCTATGTGAATTACTTTACTGCGCGACTCCACTCATCGGACATCTTCGTCAAGGAAGCCCTGCGTGCACGCGCTTCGCACCTATGACTATGCGGTCGTGCGGGTGGTGCCGCGCGTCGAACGCGGCGAGTTCGTGAATGCCGGCATCATCCTATCGTGCGATGTCGAGCGCATTTTGCTCGCGGCCATCGAACTCGACGAGAGGGCGCTGCTCGCCATCGACTCGCGCGTGGATTTGGAGCTCGTGAGAAAGGTGCTGCAAAGCATCCTCGCCATTTGCGCCGGCGGGGTGGCGGCCGGCGAGATCGGCAAGCTGTCCGCGCGCGAACGCTTTCATTGGCTGGTGGCGCCGCGCAGCACCATCGTGCAAACCTCGCCGGTGCACACAGGTCAATGCGCCGAGCCGGCCGCGGCCCTCGAGCATCTGATGCAGACCATGGTCAGGCGTTAGCTTCCGCGGAACACCGCGTTCAGCGCGTTTCCCGATGCGGCATCCGCGAAACCGTCGAATTTGCCCTGTTCGATGATGAGTTTCGAGGCGCGCATGAATCCGCCCCATGCCGCACGCGCCAGCGCGCCGCCGACGCTTACGCGCCGCACGCCCAGGGCGGCGATCTGCCGCAGGTCGAGCTCCGCGTTGAAGCCGATCAGCAGATTGACCGGTTTCGGCGCAACCGCCGCCACCACCGCGGCGATTTGCTCGGGCGTGCGGATTCCCGGCGCGTATAAGCAGTCGGCGCCCGCGTCTGCGTAGCCTTTGAGTCTGGCGATGGTCTCTCCGATGTCGGGTTGACCCACCAGAAAGCACTCGGCGCGTCCGATCAGCATCGTGTCGGCGCCGGCTTTGTCGATGGCTTTGCGGGCCGCGCGCATGCGCTCGACCGCGCTGTCGAAATCGAACAGCGGTTGGGATGCGTCTCCGGTTGAATCTTCAATTGAAAGTCCGGCGACGCCGGTTTCCACGGCGAGGCGCACGCTGTCGGCAAGCCCCGCCGCATCCGGCGAAAATCCGTGTTCGAAATCCGCGTTGATCGGTAAATCCGTGGCTTCGACCATCTCGGTCAAATGATCCAACACCCGGTCCCGCGACATGCCGCCGTCGCGATGACCGTGCGACCATGCGAATCCTGAGCTGGTGGTGGCCAACGCCTTGAATCCCAGGCTTTGCAGATAACGCGCACTGCCGACGTCCCATGGGTTGGGAATCACGAAACAGCCGTGGCTGTGCAGGCGGTGGAATGCGCGCCGCTTGTCGGCAATGCTCGGGCGGACGTGTGGCATGGGAATCTCCTTCAGACCGGATTCTGCTCGATGGCTCGATGACCGATATCAAGCCGGTACTGCACCAAGTTCCAGTGGATGGCGTGCACCAGATTGTATGCCTGCTGCTGCGCAGCCCTCACGCTATCGCCCAAGCCGACCGCGCACAGTACGCGGCCGCCGGCCGTGACGATCTGCGCGCCTTCGCGGCGGGTGCCGCCATGAAATACCTTTCCCGGGAGCATGGCCGCCGCCTCCAGCCCGCTGATCGGGTCGCCCTTGCGGAAAGCGTCCGGGTAGCCGCCCGCCGCCATGACGACGCCAAGCGCCGCGCGCGCGTCCCAGCGAATCTCGTGACGCTCAAGGTTGCCCGCGAGCGCGGCTTCGCACAGCTCCACCAAATCGCTTTGCAGGCGCATCAGGATCGGCTGCGTTTCCGGATCGCCGAATCGACAGTTGAACTCCAGCACATTGGGGGTACCGTCCGGCGCAATCATGAGCCCGGCATAAAGAAAGCCCAGATAGGGAGTACCGTCGCTGCGCAGGCCCCGCAAGGTGGGCTCGATCACTTCGCGCATGATGCGCTGATGCAGTTGCGGGGTGACGATGGGCGCCGGCGAATAGGCGCCCATGCCGCCGGTGTTCGGTCCACGGTCGCCATCGTCGCGGCGCTTGTGGTCTTGGGATGTCGCGAGCGCTGCCGCCTGCTGATCGCTCGCCACCACGATGAAGCTCACTTCCTCGCCCTGCAGGAACTCTTCGACCACGATGGTGGCGCCGGCGGCGCCAAAACTGCCGCCGAGCATGGCTCGAGCCGTGGCGATGGCCGATTCGTGGGTGTCGCAGATGATGACGCCTTTGCCTGCGGCCAGTCCGTCGGCTTTGACCACCAGCGGCAGGCGCTGCGCCCGCACGTAGTGTTCGTCGAAATCGGCCGCGGTGAAGCTGGCGAAACTTGCGGTGGGAATGCGATGACGCTGCAGAAAGTTCTTGCTGAAGGCCTTCGAGCCCTCGAGCCGCGCCGCCTTCTGCGACGGACCGAAGCAGCGCCGCCCGGCCGAGTCGAAGCGATCGACGATGCCCGCGACCAGGGGAGCTTCGGGTCCGATGATGGTCAGATCGATATCCTGGGTCACGGCAAATTGCAGCAGCGCTTCGATGTCATCCGCGCCGATCGCGACGTTGCTGACCTTGGGTTCGGATGCCGTGCCGGCGTTGCCGGGCGCAACATAGACCTGCCGAACGCGCGGCGATGCGGCGCATTTCCATGCCAGCGCGTGCTCGCGACCGCCGCCGCCGACAATCAATACTTTCAAGGCGGTGTCTTCAATGGCGGAAATGGCGCATCCCGGTGAACACCATGGCGATGTCGTGTTCGTCCGCGGCCGCGATCACCTCGGCATCGCGCCGCGAACCGCCCGGTTGAATGACGGCTTTGATGCCGAACTCGGCCAGTGCGTCCAAGCCGTCGCGAAAGGGGAAGAAGGCGTCCGAGGCGACCGCGGCAGATTCCAGCGTCAGACCGACGTCCTGGGCCTTCATCGCGGCGATCTTGCTGCTGATTACCCGGCTCATCTGTCCGGCGCCGATGCCCAACGTCGCCTTGTCCTTCGCCGCAACGATGGCGTTGGATTTGACATATTTCGCCACGCGCCACGCAAAAATCAGATCGTCGAGTTCCGCCAAGGTGGGCGGTCGGCGCGTGACGGTGCGCAGCTCTTGCGCCCGCACGCCCGCGCAATCGCGCGTTTGCACCAGCAGGCCGCCCGCCACGCTCTTGTATTCCAGCAGCTGGGTGACCGGCAGGGACAAATCGCCGGTGACCAGCACGCGCACATTGTCGCGCGCCGCCAAAACCGACCTGGCTTCCTCCGCAATGCTTGGCGCCAGGATCACCTCCACGAATTGCTGCTCGATGATGGCGCGCGCGGTCGCGCCATCCAATTCGCGATTGAACGCAATGATGCCGCCGTACGCGGAGGTCGGGTCGGTACGGTAGGCCAGCGCATAGGCCTCCGCGACGCTGCTGCAGCGCGCGGCTCCGCAAGGATTGGCATGCTTGACGATGACACAGGCCGGGTTGTCGAATTGCCGCACGCATTCCAGCGCCGTGTCGGCATCGGCGATGTTGTTGAAGGACAACTCGCGTCCCTGAATTTGCTTTGCTTGCGCGACGGATGCGCCGATCGCGCGCGGGTCGGTGTAGAAGGCGGCTTGCTGGTGCGGATTTTCGCCATACCGCAGGTCCAGATGCTTGCGAAACGAGAGATTCAGGTCATCGGGGAAGGTCGGGACCGCTCCGCCGATGGCGCCGGTGAAATAGGCGGAAACCATGGCATCGTATTGCGCCGTGTGCGCAAATGCCTTCGCGCTCAACTTGCGGCGCATGGTCAGATTGGTGCTGCCTTGATTGGCAGCGAGTTCGTCCAGCAATTCCCGATAATCGTGCGGATCCACCACCACGGTGACCGAGTCGTGATTTTTTGCGGCGGCGCGCACCATGGCCGGACCGCCGATATCGATGTTGTCGACCGCGTCCTCGTAGGTGCAATTGGGGCGGCTCACGGTGGCTGCGAACGGATAGAGATTGACCGCCAACAGATCGATCGGTTCGATGCCGTGCTCGCGCATCACCGCCTCATCGAGGCCGCGGCGTCCCAGCAGGCCGCCGTGGATTTTCGGATGCAGGGTCTTGACGCGGCCGCCCATGATTTCCGGGAAACCGGTATGTTCCGCGACTTCCTTGACCGGGATGCCATGGCTCGTCAACAGCTTGGCGGTGCCGCCGGTCGACAACAACTCGATGCCGCGTTCCTTCAACTCGCGCGCAAATTCGACGATGCCGGTCTTATCGGAAACACTGAGCAACGCGCGGCGTACGGGCGTGAGCACTGGCGGCCTGCTTACTCGTTGATGCCGAACTCTTTGAGTTTCTTGCGCAGCGTGCCGCGATTAATGCCCAAAATTGTGGCGGCATGGCTTTGATTGCCGTGCACATGGCCCATGACTACCTTGAACAACGGCTCTTCCACCTCGCGCATGACGAGGTCGTACAGATGCGCAGGCTTGTGCCCGTTCAGGGTCTCAAAGTAGCACTGTAAGGCCTCTTCGGCCTGTGAACGCAATGGCACGCCCTTGCCATTGACCTTCAGATCGCGGCCGTTGAACGCAGCCGCGATTTCTCGACGTGACTTCGATTTCTTTTTAGCGACCATGGCCTTAAGTTTAAATCCCCGCTGATTTTTTCTTGTCCAAATGTACGCTTACGCAGCGCGCTCCACACCGGTATCGTAATGCTGCAGCAGCGTGGACAGTTGTTCCTCGGGCGTCTCGATTTTCACGAGAAGATTCCGCAAGTCCTCTTGTCCCGGATGCTGCCGGAAATACCAACTCAAGTGTTTTCGTGCCACTCGAACACCGGTTTGATCGCCGTAGAAGGCATACAGGTCTTCGAGGTGGGCGCGCATAATATCACGGACTTTTTCCAGCGCTAGCACCTCGCGAATTTCTCCCGTCTCGAGAAAAAAATTGACATCCTCGAAGATCCATGGCCGCCCTTGGGCCGCTCTGCCGATCATGATCCCGTCGCAGCCGGTGTCTGCGAGAATTTGTCGCGCGCGCTGCGGAGAAGCAATATCGCCATTGGCGAACACGGGTATCTTTACTTGTGCTTTGATGGCGCGTACCGTTTCGTGTTCGGCTTCGCCCTGATACATGTCGGTGCGGGTTCGCCCGTGGATGGCGAGCGCCGCGATGCCGCAGTCCTCCGCGATTTTCGCGATGCGCGCGCCATTCTTGTGTTGCGGGTCCCAGCCCGTGCGCGTCTTCAAAGTGACCGGCGCAGCGACTGCCTGTACTACTGCGCGCAAGATGCGCTCGACCAACGCCTCGTCCTGCAGCAGCGCGGAACCGGCCAGGCGATTGCAGACTTTCTTGGCGGGACAACCCATGTTGATGTCGATGATCTCGGCTCCCGCATCGATATTGCGCCGCGCAGCATCGGCCATCATCTGTGGATCAAACCCGGCAATCTGCACCACGCGCGGACTCGGTTCGCCGCTATGGTCCATGCGGCGCCGCGACTTGGCGGTGTCCCAGAGCCGCGCATCGGCGCTGAGCATTTCCGAGGCCGCGAGGCCGGCGCCGAAGCGGCGGCAAAGAATTCGAAACGGGCGGTCGGTCACGCCCGCCATGGGTGCGAGCAAGACGTTGGAAGGCAACGTATAAGGGCCTATCTTGAGGTTCATCGTTTTGCTTGGGCAGGCGCTTTGTCGTTCGCGCACGAAACCCTTCTGTCTGCGCCGCGCAGGCACACGTCGATTTCAAAGCCCTCCGCGCTTTTCCCCGGATCCAGGATGTCCAAGGTGGCATCGGCGCGCTCGCCGGGCGCGAGCAGCTTGGCCGTGGGCTTGCCCAGGTATTCCGAGGGCTCGAAGTCGCGGGTGCCGATGGTGCCGCCGAAGCGATTGGCGAGCGTAACGCGCAGCAGCGGGTAGGGCTCCAATTGCGCGGCGGTATTCAAGATGCTGGCGCGCACGCGCAAGGTGCCGTCCGCGGCCGGATCGCCGGTAACACCCCACTGACGCAATTGATAGGCGGAAAGATTCGCCGGCGGTGCGACCGGAGCGCCGATTTGGGAGTACAGCGCGCGCAGCGATCCTCCCAGCGGCGCGTGTGCCGCGAGCCATTCGCGGTTTTGGTGGACCACCTGAGCGATGAGCAGCACAGCGGCGGTGATGGCGGCGGCGAGCCACGGAACGAAACCTCGAGCGGAGTTCTGCGGTGCGGAGTCGAACGGTGAGGTACGCCGCCTGACCGCGCGTCTCGGCGGCTTGAGTTGCGCGATCGGTTCCGCATCGGCCGAAGATTCAATTCCGGAAAGCATCTCCAGCCGGACCGCTTCCGGCACTTCGAAGCCGCTCGGCGCGGCGGCAGGCAGCGCCGCCGCAGCCGCCGCGTCAGCCGCGGGTGGCGAGGCCGCCGCAAGCGGAACGGTATCGCTCGAATCGGCGGCGTTGAACACCTCGATCTCTTCAGGTTCGTCGGGGACCTGCAGCGCTGCCGGCGGCATCCGTGCCCGAACTCCGCGCTTGGTTTCGACGAAGATGCGGTCGAGTTCGCCGGGGGGCAGCGTGAACTCCAACGAGCTCTCGCCCATTTGCTCCGACGCCGGTTCCGCCGGCTCAGCGGCGGAAGTATCGGGCGCGTCGCTCTCATTCCAATCAAGAATTTGCAGGCGCGCTATTTCCACCCCGGGCGGTGCGAACTCATCCGAGTCGGACGGCGCGCGCCGCGAAGACGGCGGCGCGGGCGACTCCAAAATGCTGTCGGCCCGCGTTTCCAGATCGATTGAGTTTTCCCCGGCGGTAAAGGCGCTGGGATCCTCGGCGAGGTGCGCCAGGGCATTGAAGACTTCGCCGCATTTGCCGCACCGCACCTGGCCGCCCGCCGCGCGCAGCACCTCCGCGGATAATCTGAAAACCGTCTCGCATTTAGAACATTGCGTAAACACGCTATGGATGTCTCCGCGCGTGGATGCAGCACCATTCATCCCGCTCTATGACCTGCACCATATCAAAACCGGCAGCGTACGCGCCCTTTACCGCGTAGGCCTGCGTTTTGAGCAGGCCCGACAGGAGTAAATGGCCGCCGGGTTCGCAGGCCGCAGTCAGTTTCGGCGCCAATTCGATCAATGGTCCGGCCAGTATGTTGGCGAGCACGCAGAAGGCGCTCGGCAGCCCGGCATCGACGCCCTGCACGACGATGCTCGAGGCGACGCCGTTACGCGAGGCGTTATCGCGCGTTGCAATGAGCGCCTGCGGGTCGAGATCCACGGCAACGACATGCGCGGCGCCCAGCTTCAGGGCCGCCACACCCAGTATTCCGGAGCCGCAGCCATAGTCGATCACGCTGCGGCCCGCGAGGGGCAGCGAATCCAGAACTTGCAGGCACAGCGCCGTGGTGGGATGGGTACCCGTGCCGAATGCCAGACCCGGATCCAGGCGTACGACGATGGCTTGCGGATCCGCGGGCGCCTCGGCGGCGCGCGGGCAAACCCAAAGACGCCGTCCAAAGCGCAGAGATTTCCAGCCGACCAGCCACGCGCGTTCCCAGACCTGATCTTGAACGGCGCGCACGCGGGCGGTTTGCGCGACCTGCGCTCCCAAGGCGGCGGCGAGCCGATCGAGATTCAGCGCCGCGTCGCTGCTTCCCGGGAACAACGCGCGCACCAGCGTGTCTCGCCACAGCCGCATCTCGCCCGGCTTGGGCTCGAGCACCGGCTCGTCGCCGCGATCGACGAATGTAATGGAGCTTGCGCCGGCTTCGAGCAGGGCCGCCTCGACCGCATCGGAATCGAGCGCAGCCAGAGGAAATTCGATTTCATAGAAAGTCATCGATGCAACATCGCGCGAGATGTTACTTCAACCCCAATCGTCGCTCGAGATAGTGAATGTCCGTTCCGCCCTGCTTGAAGGCGGAATGATTGAATATCTCTTGATGCAACGGAATATTGGTCTTGATGCCTTCCACCACCATTTCCGCCAGCGCGTTGCGCATGCGCGCGATCGCGGTATCGCGGGTATCGCCGTACGCAATCACCTTGCCGATCATGGAATCGTAAAAAGGCGGAACGTTGTAGCCGGTATAGACGTGGCTGTCGACCCGGATTCCCGGGCCGCCGGGGGAGTGCCACAGCCGGATCGGGCCGGGGCTCGGCGTAAAGTTCTTCGGATCCTCGGCGTTGATGCGGCATTCCACGGCGTGGCCGCGTATTTGGATGTCGTTCTGCCCATAGGGCAGCGGTTCGCCCGCCGCGATCAGCAATTGCGCTTTGACGATGTCGATCCCGGTGACCAGTTCGGTCACCGGATGTTCGACCTGGACCCGGGTATTCATTTCAATGAAATAAAATTCGTTGTCCTGGTACAGGAACTCCAAGGTGCCGGCATTGCGGTAGCCGACTTCGCGCACCGCCCGGGCGCAGCGCTCGCCCATGGTTTTGCGCTGCTTGGCCGTCAGCCCGGGAGCAGGCGCTTCCTCGATGACTTTTTGGTGGCGGCGCTGCATGGAGCAATCGCGCTCGCCCAGATGCACCACGTTGCCGTAATTATCCGCCAGCACCTGAAATTCTATGTGCCGCGGCTTCTCGAGGAACTTCTCCATATAGACCTGAGCGTTGCCGAACGCCGCCAACGCTTCGGATTGCGTCACGCCGATGGCGTTCAGCAACGAAGCGTCGGTGTGCACGACGCGCATGCCGCGTCCGCCGCCGCCGCCGGAGGCTTTGATGATCACCGGATAGCCGATGTCCTTGGCGATACGGAAATTTTCGTCGGCATCCTTGCCCAGCGGCCCGTCGGAGCCGGGCACGCAGGGGACGCCCGCCGCCTTCATGACCTTGATCGCCGAGACCTTGTCGCCCATGAGGCGGATGGTTTCGGCGCGCGGGCCGACGAAAATGAAGCCGCTCTTTTCGACCCGCTCGGCGAAATCGGCGTTCTCCGACAGGAAACCGTAACCCGGATGGATCGCCACCGCGTCGGTGACTTCGGCCGCGCTGATGATGGCCGGCATGTTCAGATACGAGAGCGCTGATTGCGGCGGCCCGATGCAGACGGTTTCATCCGCCAGCAACACATGCTTGGTATTGAAATCGGCGGTGGAATGCACCGCCACGGTCTTGATGCCGAGTTCGCGGCACGCGCGCAGGATGCGGAGGGCGATCTCGCCGCGGTTCGCGATGACGACTTTTTCGATCATCGCGGATTATTCGATGATGAACAGCGGTTGGCCGAATTCGACCGGCTCACCGTTCTTCGCGAGCATGGCCGTGACTCGACCTTCCTTGTCGGATTCGATCTGGTTCATCATCTTCATGGCCTCGATGATGCAGAGGATCTGACCGACCTTGATCTCGCTGCCGATCTCAACGAAGGGCTTGGCACCGGGGGAGGCGGATGCGTAATAGGTACCCACCATCGGCGAGGTGACGGTGTGCTCGTCGTTGCGGGGTGCGCGTTCGCCGGGTGAGGTGGCGGCCGTGGCGGGTGCCGCCGGCGCGGCCGGCGCCGCATGCACGATGGGCGCGGCCTGCGGGACAGCCACCTGCATGCCGCCCCGCGGGTGGCGGCTGATGCGTACCGATTCCTCGCCCTCCGAAATCTCGAGTTCCGAGATGCCTGACTCTTCCAGCAACTCGATCAACTTCTTAACCTTGCGAATATCCATCCGCGAACCCCTTCAAATTTTGTTTTAACGTCAGGTCAGGCGTGCGACGGCAGCCTGGAGCGCGAGCTCGTAGCCGATCGGGCCCAAACCAAAGATGCACCCGACGGCAATGTCGGACAGATAAGAGTGATGTCGGAAAGCTTCGCGCGCGAACACGTTGCTCAAGTGAATTTCCACGAACGGGACCCCCACCGAGAGAAAGGCGTCGCGCAGCGCGATGCTGGTGTGCGTGAAGGCGCCCGGATTGATGATCACGAATCCGATTCCCTCGCGCTTCACGGCGTGGATCCTTGCGATCAATTCATGCTCGGCATTGCTCTGCGCGGCGACGAGTTCATGACCCATGGCTTGGCACTGCGCTTTGAGCTTGGTCTCGATGTCTTGCAGCGTGGCGCTCCCATAGACGGCCGGCTCGCGCGTGCCGAGCAGGTTGAGGTTGGGACCGTTGAGCAGTAAAACTCGAGCCATCTCGGGGTCAGATCCTGAGCGCGATTGCGCCATAAAGGTCCGCGATAATAACCAGAAATTGAAGTGAAAAGGCAAGCTTCGGCGGCGAACGTCCGCCTAATTGCTCATCCAGGCTTATTTACCGCCATGGCCTCGAGGCGATCGGCAATGGCACGCCGCGCTTCGGGCAGACCAATCCGCCGCTCATTCAGATCCTCGACCTCCGAGAGGATGAAATCGGCCTGCGGACGATGCAATTCGCCTATGAACAAGGCCACGACCTCGCCGCGCCGGTCTGTAAAAACGGTGAAGGGGAGGACCGGGGAGTCCATGCCAAATTTGGCCGCAGCGTTCAAGGAGTCTTGTTCACCGATGAGCAGCGGATAATCGATTTTGAACTCTCCGGCGAAGCGCCGGACTTTGTCGGCAGAGTCCACGGCAACCCCAACGACGGTCAAATCCCGTCCCGCCCAGTCGCCGGCCAGGGTCTTAAGCAGCGGGATCTCGCGGCGGCAGGGATCGCACCACGTCGCCCAAAAATTGATCACCAAGGACTTGCCGCTCCACGCGCTGATGGGTGTGGACTTTCCCGACAAGTCGTTGAGCGTGAAATCGGGCAAACGCGCCGGGATCACGGGGTGCGGCGCCGCTTCCAGGGCGGAAAACTCTTTGGGATCAGGGGCGCTGGCTACGCCCGCCGGCACGACAACCGCGCCGCCTTGCGTCCGATGAGTCGAGTGAACCTTGAATCCCGCCCATATTCCCAGCATCACCACCAGCGCGGCGCCGAAATAGCGCAGTCCGGGCGCATTCATGCGGGAACGTCGAGTCGGCGGCCCTTTCGCAACACCAATCCCGCGAACAGAAAGGCAGCGGCTCCGGCAATAATCGCCGCGCTTTCCCAGGAACGCGGCGGCTCAACGGCGACGGCGGCCGGTGGTCCGATCGAGGGGAAAAGCACCTTCGTGATCGGGGGGTAACATAATCCGGCTTCCGCACAGCCCTGATAAGTCACCTTGATTTGCAAAGGGTGCGCGCCGGCATCGATGCGTGAATAGGGCACCACCGCCTCGACCTGCTGGGTGTAGATGCGCTGGGTACCCAAATAAGGGTCGGTTTTGAGGGTGCCGGGCGGCAGGGCGGGTGCGGCGAGCACAAGATCCGGGCTTTCGGGCTTGATCTCGATCTTTGAGCGATAAAGATAGTAGCCGTCCGCGATAACCCAGCGCACCTTGAGGGCGGTGCCGTCAATGCGCGCGGCGACCCGAAAGGCGACATCCGGTGGCAGAAAATCCGTCTCGTTCGAGTCAATGCCGCGCATCCACCAGGGTTTGGCGTGCGCGGGGGCGGCGAGGCCCATGGTTCCGGCCAGGGTAACAAACGCGAGCAAAACAGCGCCGAGTGATCTTTTCATGGGGGCACTTTAGTGGCCGCGGCGCAGGCGCGCCAGTTCCTTAGTATTTGCTGCGTCACAACAAAAAATAACCGGCTGAGCCCTTGAATCGTAACAATTCGTCGCTATGATTAGCAGCCTCGACGGGAGAGTGCTAACAACACATACCCTTTGTTAACCCAAACTGATTAGGAGTCTTGTCTTATGAAGATTCGTCCCCTTCATGACCGCGTGATCGTGAAAAGAGAGGAAGAGGAGCGTAAGTCCCCAGGTGGCATCGTCATCCCCGACACGGCGACCGAAAAGCCGATCTTTGGGAAAGTGATTGCCGTCGGCAAGGGCAAGATTTTGGAGAACGGCGAAATTCGCCCGCTGGACGTCAAGGTCGGCGACAAGATTCTTTTTGGCAAGTACAGCGGCACCGAAGTGAAGATGGAAGGCGACGAGCTGGTTGTCATGCGCGAAGAAGACATCATGGCCATCGTGGAAGGCAAGTAAGCCGCGCCGATCCGAATTCAACTTCCAGCAAATCAAATTTAATTAGAGGTATCAGCAAATGGCAGCTAAAGACGTACGCTTCAGCGACGACGCTCGGGCACGCATGTTCAAGGGTGTGAATATTTTGGCGAATGCCGTCAAAGTCACGCTCGGTCCCAAGGGCCGCAATGCCGTGCTCGACAAGAGCTTCGGCGCTCCCACCGTCACCAAAGACGGTGTCTCCGTTGCAAAGGAAATCGAGCTCAAGGATAAGTTCGAGAACATGGGCGCGCAGATGGTGAAGGAAGTTGCTTCCAACACCTCCGACGAAGCCGGCGATGGCACCACCACCGCCACGGTTCTCGCCCAGGCGATCATCCGTGAAGGTCTGAAGGCCGTCGCTGCGGGCATCAATCCGATGGACCTGAAGCGCGGCATCGACCAAGCGGTCGTCGCGGCCACTGAAGAGCTGAAGAAGCTGTCCAAGCCCTGCAAGGATCAGAAGGCCATTGCGCAGGTCGGCACGATCTCCGCGAACTCCGACGAGAGCATCGGCAAGACCATTGCGGATGCGATGGCGAAAGTCGGCAAGGAAGGCGTGATCACGGTTGAAGAGGGTTCGGGCCTCGAGAACGAGCTCGAAGTGGTCGAAGGCATGCAGTTCGATCGCGGCTACCTGTCACCGTATTTCATCAACAATCAGCAAAGCCAGAGCGCCGAACTCGACAAGCCGCTGATTCTCTTGGTCGACAAGAAGATCTCGAACATTCGCGAACTGCTCCCGTTGCTGGAAGCCATTGCCAAGGGCGGCCGCCAGCTCTTGATCGTCGCTGAAGATGTGGAAGGCGAAGCGCTTGCGACGTTGGTCGTCAATACGATCCGCGGCATCGTCAAAGTCGCCGCCGTCAAGGCGCCGGGCTTCGGCGACCGCCGTAAAGCCATGCTGCAGGACATTGCGGTCCTCACCGGCGGCACGGTCATTTCCGACGAGGTCGGCTTGTCGCTCGAGAAGGCGACGTTGAACGACCTGGGCGAAGCGAAGAAGATTCTGGTGGAGAAAGAGAACACCACCATTATCGATGGTGCCGGCAAGGCCACGGACATCAAGGGCCGCGTCGACAGCATTCGTCAGCAGATCGAGGAAGCGACCTCCGACTATGACAAGGAAAAACTGCAGGAACGCGTTGCCAAACTCTCCGGCGGCGTTGCCGTGATCAAAGTCGGAGCTTCGACCGAAATCGAAATGAAGGAAAAGAAGGCCCGCGTCGAAGATGCGTTGCACGCGACCCGTGCGGCCGTCGAAGAGGGCGTGGTGCCGGGCGGCGGCGTCGCGCTGGTCCGTGCGCTCAAGGCCATCGAGAAGCTGGTGGGCGACAACGAAGATCAGACCACCGGCATCAAGATCCTGGCCCGCTCCATCGAAGAGCCGCTGCGTCAAATCGTCACCAATGCCGGTGAGGATGCCGCGGTTGTTCTGAACAAGGTCGCGAAGGCAAGGGTAACTTCGGTTACAACGCCGCAGACGGGCGAATACGGCGACATGATCGAAATGGGCATCCTGGACCCGACCAAGGTGACGCGTCTGGCTCTGCAGAACGCCGCCTCGGTCGCTGGCCTGCTGCTCACGACGGAAGTGCATGATTGCCGAGTCGCCGAAGGAAGAAGAGCATGCACATGGCGCCCCGGGCGGCGGCATGGGTGGCATGGGTGGTATGGATATGTAATTGCCGCCAACACGGTAATTGCGATCAAGAAAGAGCGGACTTCGAAGTCCGCTCTTTTTTTATGGGCCGTTCGGGCGGCTCAGCGGCCCGCTGACCACGCTGATCGTTCGCAATTCGAGCAGCGACTCACGCGGATCCTGGGCGCCGTTCCATTAATCTTTGCGCGCGGCTTTGCGCATTGAACGGCGCGGCATTACCCACTAAAATTTCTGAATAGTGGGTAATTACGGCACGCTTTACCGTTTGCACGAGACCGCCATCCGGGCGCTTTACGCAGAGCTCAAGGCACGCGCGAATTGCACCGCGGAATTGCTGCCGGGCACTCCGGGAACTCTGGTCAAGCGCGCCGGTACCGGGCATGAGTATTGGTACCGGTCCTATTATCCGGCACCCCGCAAGCGCTCGGAGCATTTTGTCGGCACCGTGAGCAACGCCGCCGCGTACCAAGCGATGCAAAGCCGGATCGCCGTGTCCGAATTGACCACCAAGCAAGTGGCCGCGCTTGCGAAATTCGGCTATCAAGTCGCCGACAAAGTGATTGCGAGCGTTCTGGTGGAATTGCGCAACCGCAAGATGTTCGACGCCGGCTTGGTGGTGGTCGGCGCCTTGGCTTACAGCAGCTGGCTCAACGAATATGGCGCGATGAGCGCCCTCCCTGGGGCGCTGAGCCCCGCAGCGAAGCCGCAAAATCTCTTGGCTTTGGCGCGCCGGCAGCCCTTGAAGCTCGCGACGCCCGCCACGTTTCTTGCCACCATGCAAGCCACACAGCTGCCGTTCACCGGCCAACCCGGCTCCTCGAGCAAAAAGAAGCCGACGTCGGTCAGGCTGCCGGGTGCGGGACTGCGCGTGGATCTGTTTGCGCCGGGGCCTATTGCCGGAGAATGCGTGGCAGTGCCGGAACTGGGATGGCATGCGCAGACGATGCCGTTCTACGGCTACCTGCTCGAGGGCAGCCGCGAGGCCGCGATCCTCGCCGGGGGCCACTGCATACCCGCGCAACTACCCGAGGTCGCACGCCTGGTCTGGTACCGTCTGTACACCAGCACGCGCCGCGGCAATGATGCCGCGCTCGCCGAGAGCGATCTGCTGCAGGCCGCAACGCTCGCCGCCCTCCTGGTAGAACGGGACGCCGCGCTGCTGCGCGAGTCGTTTCGGGCCGCGCCGCGCGAGCTGCGCAATGCCGCTCTTTCGCGGCTGCCGCGCCTGGATGGCGTGCTCGCCGAGCATACGGGCACGCGCGATGAATTTCGGAAGTTGCGTTAGCGGCCGAGCGGAGATCTAAAGACAATGCGGGCGAAGCACATCATTACGGATCGAATCAGCAGCATCCTCGCGCTCGCCGCGCTCGCCTTCATCGCACTGCCTGCGCGTGCCGCGCCGCCGGCTGGGCCGATAAGTTACTCCGATGTGATCCGTCGGCAGGATGTGATGCTGGCGGCGCGCGACGGGACGTTGCTGGCCACGGATATCTACCGGCCAGGGAAAGGGGGCACAGCGACAGCGGAGCGGCTGCCGGTGCTGCTGCACCGCACGCCGTACGACAAATCGGACCCGGCGGCCGTCTCCATCGCCGAGACCCTGGCCAAGCACGGCTACGTGGTGCTCGTTCAGGACACGCGCGGGCGCCACCATTCGCAGGGCGTATTCGAGAAATACTATTCGTATGATGCCTATGATGGCTACGACAGCATCGAGTGGGCCGCCAAACAGCCATTCTGCGACGGCAAAGTGGGCATGTACGGGACATCGTATGCGGCGCACACGCAAGCGGACGCCGCAAAGCTCGCCCCGCCGCACCTGCGCGCATTGCTCCTCAATATGGGCGGCATGTCCAACGCCTGGGATCACAGCGTCAGATATGACGGCGCCTTCGAAATGGGCCGGCAACTGAGCTGGGCGTGGTCGCAGGCGCTCGACGATGCCAAGGACCCGGTGATCAAGGGCATGCTCTCCAAGGAGGATGTCACCGCCTGGTATTCCGTCATGCCGATCCGCAAGGGGTTGAGTCCGCTGGCGGTGGCGCCGAACTACGAACGCTACTATCTGGACGAGGCGACCCACTCGGACTACGACGCCCACTGGGACACGCTCGGCATGCAATGGGAAAAATTCTACGCTCAGACGGCCGATGTGCCGATGATGCACGTGGGCGGTTGGTACGACATCTACCTGCGCGGCACGATCGAGAATTGGCGCAGGCTGGGCGCTCTGAAGAAATCTCCGATGCGGCTGGTCATCGGACCCTGGACTCATCACGGCAACACCGCCAGCTTCGCGGGCGATGTGGAATTCGGCGCGGCTGCCGCGATCAAGGATTTCGATACGAATTTCCATTTGGCCTGGTTTGACTACACGCTGAAGGGCATCAAAACCCCGGCCGCAGCCGAACCCCCGGTGAGATATTTTTTGATGGGCACGGGCGACGGCCATAAAGACTCGGCAGGGCGGCTCTATCATGGCGGCGAATGGCGTGAATCGTTAGTTTGGCCGCCGGCCGAGGCGCGCGCCGCGATTTTTTACCTGCATGCCGATGGATCGCTGAACCTGCACGCGCCATCGCCGTCGGAGCCGGCCGCGACGACGTTTCAATTCGATCCGTCACATCCGGTGCCCACCATCGGCGGCGGCGTTTCGAAACGGCTCAAGGATGGTGCGTACGATCAGCGTGAGCGCGCCGACATGCCGGGGTCGCGTCCTCCCTACCTGCCGCTGCGCGCGCGCAGCGATGTGCTGGTGTTCGAGAGCGAGATCCTCAAGCAGGATACGGTGCTGGCGGGCCCCGTGGAAGTGACGCTGTACGCGTCATCCACCGCGACCGATACCGACTTCACGGCCAAACTGATCGACGTGTATCCGCCAAGCGCCGGCTTTCCGACCGGCTTCGACATGAATCTGACCGACGGCATCGTGCGTGCGAGCTATCGCGACCGTTCCGAGACGCGCCAACTGCTGGCTCCGGGCAAAATCTACAGCATCGTCGTGCGGCCGTTCGATACCGCCAACGTGGTCAAGAAAGGCCATCGCATTCGCTTGGATATTTCCAGCAGCAATTTCCCGCGCTTCGACGTCAATCCCAACAGCGGCGAGCCCTTGGGCGCGAGCCGATTGCTGAAGACGGCGGACAATACGGTTTATCACGATCCCGCACATGCCTCCGCGGTGAAGCTGTTTCTCGTGCCGGCTATGCCTTGACGTAGGCGATCTTGTCTTCTCGCAAGCGGCAGGCCGCCGCAATCAAATCGTCGCTCTGAAACAAGTCTTGCTGCGGCAAGCCGACCAGGTCGATGAGCCGCGCCATGGTCTTCTCCTGCGCCTCAACGCTGCCGTCGGCCAAGATATGCGCGATCGACGCGCCTGCCCGCTCCAGTGCACGGCTGACCAGCAAAGTGCGGTGGCAGTCCAATGGTTCCTTTTCCGCGCACATGAGGGCGAGCCGAAATTTTTCCGCGCCGGCCAGCACGCGCTCGATGCCGGCCTTGAATGCGGCCGTAGCCGCCAGGCGCGCGTATTGAACCTTGCCGTTCTCGTAGCAAGACGGGTCCTCGGAGCGGGCGCCGAGCTCTTTGCCGAGAAACACATAGGCAATGCCCTGTTGCGCCAGCGCCGCCGCCAGCCGCTCTTTGTTGAACTGCGGATGGCGCCGGCTGAACGGTCGAGAACGCACGTCGGCGACCGCGGTGATGCCGTTCGCGTTCAGCAGGCCGATGAGTTTCTCCAAGGAATGATTCGAGTGTCCCACCGAGTAAATTCTCATCGGGTTGGGGTTCTGCGGGTGTTCGCTCATGAGGTACAGTAGGCGCAAGCATGGCCCGGTAACAATTCCCAAGGACCGTATTCGATGATCAGTTCATTCCTAGCCCTGCGTGCGGCGCTCGCGTCCGCCGTGATATTGGCCGGTTCACAAGGCGCGGCGCTCGCGGCGGCCGTGCCGGCGGCCATTTTCACCGACCCTCCCGCGGACCGTGCACATCCGGCCGCCATGACGGTGCTGCACATACCGAGCCATGGACTGCTCATCAATGGATTGCTGTACTCGCCTTCGGGTGCCGGCCCGCATCCGACACTGGTCATTTGTCATGGTCTGCCCGGAAACGAGAAGAATCTCGATTTGGCGCAGGCGGTGCGGCGGGCGGGTTGGAATGCCGTGACATTCAACTACCGGGGATCCTGGGGCAGTCCCGGCGCCTTTAGATTCGCGCAAAACCTGGAAGATGCGGACGCAGTGTTGGCCTACCTGCGAGCGCCGGCCAATGCCGCGAAGTTGGGCATCGAGACGCGGCGCATTGTCATCGCCGGCCACAGCATGGGAGGCTGGGTCGTGGCGCACACGGCCGCGCATGATCACGCTTTGAGCGGCGCCATCCTCATTTCCATGGCGGACATGGGCCTGACCGGCAGCAGGCCGCGCGCACAGGCCGTCGCCGCGATGGCCGATGATATGGAGACCCTCGCCGATGTCACCCCGGAGAGCATGGTCGATGAGCTCGCCGCGCACCCCAAACAATTCGTCGTGGCCGGTACCGCGGCGGGATTGGCGCAGATTCCGCTGCTGGCCATCACCGCGAACGACACGCTCGCATCGCAGACCGATGCACTGGTGGCGGCGATCAAAGCCAGAGGTGGCGCGCGGGTCGCCGCCGTGCATCTGGACACCGATCATAGCTACTCGGATCGGCGCATTGCCCTGGAGAGCATCGTGATCACTTGGTTGACGGGATTGCATTGAGTTGGTCCGCTGAACAGTATGTAGCCTTCGAAGATGAACGCACGCGGCCGGTGCGCGATTTGCTCGCCGCACTGCCGCCGATCGATGCGCATTCGCTCATCGACCTGGGCTGCGGACCGGGCAATTCGACCGAAGTGTTGGCCGCGCGCTATCCAAAGGCCGAGGTCTCCGGCATCGACAGCTCGAGCGACATGATCACGGCCGCGCGGCGCCGCTTGCCGCGCGCGAATTTCGCGGTCGAGGATCTGCAACACTGGCGCAGCGCCGGCCCCTACGAGGTGATATTGGCGAACGCCGTGCTGCAATGGGTTTCCCATCACGAAGCGCTGTTGCCGGCGCTGATCGCAAAACTCGCGCCCGGCGGCGCCCTGGCGGTGCAAATGCCGGACAATCTCGACGAGCCGGCGCATCGCCTCATGCGCGAGGTTGCGGCCGGCGGACCCTGGGCGGCCAAACTCGCCTCATCGTCGGCGGCGCGCGCGCCGCTCGCATCCGCCGCGTGGTACTACGAATTGCTGCGGCTGCGCTGCTCGAAGCTCGATGTGTGGCGGACGACTTATTATCATTCTCTGCGCGGCGGCGCCGCGGCCGTGGTGGAGTGGTTCAAAGGCAGCGGCCTCAGGCCGTTTCTCGAACCTCTCACCGCCGCTGAACGCAGCGCCTTCCTCGAGCGATATACGGCCGCGATCGCCAAAGCCTATCCTGCGCTTACCGACGGCAGCGTTCTGTTGGCCTTTCCGCGCGTTTTTTTGACGGCCATTCGCTAGGCGGCAACGCCTGCCGCATGCTCATGGAATTCATTGAGACGGTGCCCGAGGAACTGCGCGGCTCCGTCGAGCGCTGGTGGGAACGCGCCTGCGCACTGACCGGCTTCGCGGATCGCTATCAGGCGCTCTGCCTCGAGCACCGTGCGCAACTGCCGCGCGTCATCGCGGCCAGTGAATTCGCCGCGCAGGTGCTGATTCAAGACCCGGCGGCGCTTGCGCCCGGCGGCGCGAATGCCCACTACGAAGCGCAGGCCGCGGCGGCGCAATCGGTCGAGCGGGCGCTATTTCTTCTGCGCGAGTGGCGCCGGCGCGAAATGCTGCGCATCGCCTGGCGCGATATCGCGGGAAGCGCTACCGTCGCCGAGACCCTGCGGGCCCTGTCCGACCTCGCCGATGCAACCATCCGTGCGGCGGCGGCGGCGGCCGAGCGGCATCTGGAGCCGATTTTCGGCAAGCCGCAGAGTTCCGACGCCCCGCACTCACGCTTCGTCATCCTGGGAATGGGCAAGCTGGGCGGCCGTGAACTGAATTTCTCCTCGGACATCGACCTGATTTTTTTGTTCGGCGGAGCCGGTGAGACGAGCGGCCCGAGGATCGTCGCCAACGAGGAGTATTTCAATCGTCTGGGACGCGAAGTCATCCGTTTGCTCGATGCGAGAAATGAAGATGGCTTCGTATTTCGCGTCGACATGCGTCTGCGGCCCTTCGGGGAAAGCGGCCCGTTGGTGGTGAGCCTGGCCTCGCTCGAGGACTATCTGCAGCAGCACGGCCGCGACTGGGAGCGCTATGCCTGGATCAAGGCGCGCGCGATCGTCGGCGCCGACGTGTATGCATCCGCCTACGAAGAATTCGTGCGCCCCTTCGTCTACCGCCGTTATCTGGATTTCGGCGTGTTCGAGTCGTTGCGCAACATGAAAGCGCTGATCGTCCGCGAGGTGAGCCGCCGCGATCTCGAGCAGCACCTGAAACTCGGCAAAGGCGGCATCCGCGAAATCGAATTCATCGTGCAATCCATGCAGCTGGTGCGCGGCGGCAGCGATCGGCGTTTGCAGAACACCGCTCTTCTGCAGGTGCTGCCGCTGCTGGCGGGCTCGAAGCTCATCTCGGCCGGGGACATTGCGGAGTTGACCGAGGCGTACCTGGAGCTGCGCAAAGCGGAGAATGCGCTGCAGATGATGCGCGATCAGCAGACCCATACGCTGCCGCAAGACAGCCAAGATCGAGCGCGCCTCGCCATGATCATGGGGTTCGACGATTGGAGCGCAACGCTCGCCGCATTGAACGCGACGCTCGAGAAGGTGGCGGCGCAATTTGACGCCTTGCTGTTCGGCGCGCCCGATGCGCAACGCCGTTACGCTGAGATCGGCGCCGCGTGGTTGGACGCGGACGATGCGAAAATAGAAGAGGAACTCGCCAACAGCGGCTTTCCGCGCAATGAAATCGCCGCCGTCGCCGCGATCTTGGAGTCCTACCGGCAGGCGGCGAATTATCGGCGCCTCGATGAGGCCGGCCACCGGCGGTTGTACGTCATATTGGCGCGGCTGCTCAAAGCGGCGGCTGCACATGCCTCTCCTGCCACCGTCGTGCAGCGGGTGTTGCGGGTGCTCGAAGCCATCGGCTCGCGCGCATCTTATTTGGCATTGCTCAATGAGCAGCCTGCCGCGCTCGACCGGCTCATCGAGGTATGCGCCATCAGCGGCTTCCTGTCGCGCCAGGTCGCCGATTTTCCGCTGCTGCTCGATGAATTGATCGACGCCAAGGCCTTCGATGAATTGCCCACGCGGGCAGGTTTCAGCCTGGAATTGGCGGCACGCACCGAGAGGATGTCGCCCGACGATCCGGAACGGCAGGTCGAGGCGCTGCGCCAATTTCAAAAGGTGGCTGTCTTCGCCGTGGCGCTCGCCGATCTGACCGGGCGTTTGCCGCTGATGCGCGTCAGCGACCGGCTGACCGATATCGCCGAACTCATCGTCGCCTGCTGCATGGACCTTGCCTGGCAGCAAATGACCCGCATCTACGGCACGCCTTATTGTGGAGAGCAGCCGGGGAGTCTGCGTCCGGTCGCGGTGGCCGTGGCCGCCTACGGCAAGCTCGGCGGACTGGAACTGGGCTATGCATCGGATCTCGATCTGGTGTTCCTGCACGACTCGGCCGGCGCCATTCAGCTGACCGACGGCGAGAAGCCGCTCGACAATGGCGTATTCTTTCTGCGCCTGGGGCAGCGCATCGTGCATTTGCTGACGATGCACTCCGCGGCCGGCCGCCTTTACGAGGTGGACATGCGTCTGCGTCCCAATGGCAAGGGCGGCTTCCTGATGACCGGGATCGATGCCTTCGAGCGCTATCAACTGAACGATGCATGGACCTGGGAGCACCAAGCGCTGCTGCGGGCGCGCGCGGTGGCCGGCGACGCGCAGCTTTGCGCGGCCTTCGAGGCCGTGCGGCGCCGCGTGCTGACCTCGGCCGTGCGCCGCGCGACCTTGCGCGACGACGTATTGCAGATGCGGCTGCGCATGCGCAAGGAGTTATCCTGCTCCGGCCCCGGCGAATTCGACATGAAGCAAGATGCGGGCGGGATCTCCGACATCGAATTTCTCGTGCAGTACTGGGTGTTGGCCGGTGCCCGGGCTCATCCGCAGCTGCTGACCTATACCGACAATATTCGCCAGCTCGAAGGGTTGGCGGCGGTCGGCGTGATCGATGCAGCCACCGCCCTTTGGCTGAAGGAAACCTATATCAACTACCGCTCGGTGCTGCATCACTTGTCGCTGGAGGGTGACGGCGAGCGCATCGTGGCGGCGCAGCCGTATCGGGAGACGCGCGAGCGGCTGCGCGCGATCTGGCACGCGACGCTTGAAACGGCGCCGTGACCTGTCAAAATCGCCGTCCTTGGGTCAAGCAGCGAACGGAGTGACGATCATGTCGGCAATGGTGCAAAACGATTCCAAACATCGGCTGATCGTGCCGAACGCGCTGCATCACTACAGCGTCGACATGGGCGACCTGCCGCTATCCTGTCCGATGCCGGGCATGATGCTGTGGAATTCGCATCCCAAGGTTTATCTGGCCATCGAGGCCACGGGATGGGCCAAGTGCTCGTACTGCGGCGCTGAATACACGCTCGACAGGAACGCGCCGGGACGTGCGGACATCGCGTCGGAAACCGATCCTTGAAATCCGCCCATCCGCTAGGGCTTGTATTCGGCGTAGGATTTTTCCTCGACGATGCTCGATCCGAGCTTTAGATTGATGCGCCGCTTGATCGCGGCACGCTCATCATTCTCGAAGTAGACCGCCCGCGCGAGACGGATGAATTCGCCATCGAAGGCCTGCGCCCGTTCCTTGTCGCGGATATCGTCCTCGATCACCCACAGCCGCTCATTGACCTGGAGCAGCGCATTCACATCGGCGCCTATATCGGATCGGGCATAGGGCGAGCCCCCCCAGATCGCCTCGAGCAGCTTGAGCTCGATGCGGACATTCGCGAGTTTTTGCGCATCGCTCATGCGGCTGGATTTGATCCTCAGGATCGTGATTTTATCCAGCAATTCGCCGGGCGAGACCGGAACGTGGATTTCGCTCATGAGCGCATCTTAACGAAAATCCCGGGCGCGCATGAGCGCGTCGAGTTTTTCGACGGCATCGCCCACCTCGATCAAATCCATCACGCCGGGCCGCTCGATCTTCGTGGTCCAGGGGATTTGCGAGGCCGGCTTGCCCAGGTATTTGCGCGCCGCTGCATCGTACTTGTCGATGCACCATTGACGGCTGTTATATGGTCCGGCGCGCTGCGGGTTGGTGGCGGCGTACAGGCCCAGGACGGGCAATCCGACCATGGTCGCCATGTGCGCAGGACCCGAGTCGGGCGACAGCAAAACGGTGCTTTGCGACATCAGGCCCAGCAATTGCGGCAGCGTGTCCTTGCCGATCTGGTTGACCAGCGGGGAGCGCGCCGCGGCGAGGATCGCGGCTCCCATGCGCGCCTCCGCGGAACTGCGGCCGCCCACCAGCACGATGCGCATGCGATGCGTCGCGGCGGCATGATCGGCCAGCGCGGCGTATCTCGCTGCCGACCAATTGCGCGCGGCGTGGCTCGAGCACGGGCTGATCAGCAGCGTCGGCGTCCCTGACACAACGATGCCGCGGGCATAGTCCAGCGAGGCCGGCGGCAGCGAAATATTCCAGTGCGGAACCGTCGCTTCGATGCCGCAGGCATGCGCGAAGCCCAGGAACGAGTCCAGCACATGCTCGCGGGCCTTGGGTGCAATTTGTGCGTTCGTGAACAGCCACTGCAGCTCGCGGGCCCGCTGCCGATCGAACCCCAGCTTGATCGGAGAGCGGATCAGACGGCTGACCAGGCTCGCCCGCAAGGACAATTGCATATCGAGCAGCAGGTCGAAACGCCGCGCGCGCAGCTCTGCGCGCAAGCGCTTGAGTTCGCGAAGAGTTGCCGCCTTGTCGAAGGTGATAAACTCGATTTCCGGAAGTATCTCCCTCATCAGCTTGGCTTCGACTTTGCCGATGATCCAGGTAAACCGCGCTTCGGGCCAAGCCGCTTGGAAGGCCCGCAGCGCCGCCAGTGCATGGCAGGTATCGCCGATCGCCGAGAGACGCAGCAGGCAGACGTGTTGCAGCGGCGGTTTGAAGCTTAAGGTAGTCATAAGAATGATAAAGGGCGGCCAACGCATTGCCACTGCAACGGGCGTCATGCTGGCTGATCCCCATGGCATTGGCAATGCGCCCCAGGGCGTCGCCGAAGCGCTGTTCGATCCGGCCTTTTGGAAAGCGCGCGGCGAGCTGGCCGAGGTTTCCGGCGGCCGGGGTTCAGCCTGGTTCGTGGGATCCTCCACGCACCCGTGGGTACTGCGGCACTACCGCCGCGGCGGATTCGTGGCGCGGATTTCAGCGGATCGATACTGGTGGTGCGGGGAGCATCGGGTGCGCTCGTTCAGCGAGTGGCGTTTGCTCTACGAACTCTCGCAACGCGGTTTGAGCGTGCCGAAGCCGGTGGCGGCTTTTTACCGGCGCGCGCGCCTTACCTATCGTTGTGATCTGATCACGGAGCGCATTTCGCGCACGCGAACCCTTGAGCGCGGCGCTCGCCGCAGGCGCGCTCGCAGCGACTGCGTGGCGCGCAGTCGGGGCGGCGCTTGCGCGCCTGCACCGTTACGGCGTCGATCATGCGGACTTGAACGCGCACAACATTCTGCTCGATGCCGCCGGCACGGTGAGCGTGATCGACTTCGACCGCGGGCGGTTGCGGTCGCCGGGGGCTTGGACGTCACGGAACCTGGCGAGACTCGAGCGATCGCTGCAAAATATCGCCGCGGCGCTGCCGCCGGACCGGTTCACGCCCGCATCCTGGGCGCAACTGCTGGCCGGATACCGGGCGGATTGAAGCTTGCGCTTCCTCTACTCTTGGTTGATTCGATGCGCGATGCCCTTGGCCTTGGGCGCGCTGCTGTGGCGCGGTTTGCGCGATCGTCGCTATTGCCGGGGCTGCCGGAGCGCCTCGGGTTCGGGCGCGCGATTTCCATCCCGAGCGTTTGGCTGCATGCGGTGTGGCTCGGCGAGATGTCGGCCGCAGCGCCTTTGGCGCGGGCGCTGCTCCTCAAGCTTTCCGGATGTCCGTTTGCTGCATAACCACCGCGACGCCCGCCGGCAGGGCGCGCGCCGCGGGCCCTGTTTGAAGCGGCGTCGCGGATATGCGCTTTCTTCCCTACGACGCTCCGGGCTCGGTGAGCGCGATTTTTGAACCGCATGCGGCCGCGGCCGCCGTCATCATGGAAACGGAGTTGTGGCCCAATCTGTTCGCGGAGTGCGAACGCCGCGGCATGCCCCGTGCTGCTGGCGAGTGCGCGGCTTTCCCGCGAAATCAGTGCGCGCTATCGGCGCTTGGGAAGCCTGTTCCAGAACATGTTCTCGCCAGTTCCTGGTGTGGCGGCCCAATCCGCCGAGGATGCCGAGCGCTTCAAATCGATTGGTGCCGACACCGATCGCATCGTGGTGCTGGGCAATGTGAAGTTCGACCTCGAGCTCGACGGCGCCGTCGTGAAGCGGGCAGGGAACTTGCGCGCGGCCTTGGCCGGTACGCGCCCGCTGTGGATCGCCGGCAGCACTCACGCGGGCGAAGAAGAAGTTCTCCTCGATGCGCACGCGTTGCTGTTGGCGTCGACGCCGCACGCGCTGCTGTGGTTGGTGCCGAGGCACGCGGATCGCTTCGACGCCGTGGCCGAATTGCTGGCGCGGCGGGGCGTGAACTTCGCCCGGCGGAGCCGCAGCAGGGCGGCGCGCAAGCGCAACCGTTGCCGGCCGGTGGACGGTATTGCTGGTCGACACGGTCGGCGAGCTGGCGAAGCTGTACGCATCGGCCGATGCCGCATTTGTCGGCGGCAGCTTCGTGCCGATCGGCGGCCACAATCTGCTCGAACCCGCGGCGCTCGGCCTTCCCGTGCTGACCGGACCCTCCTGCTTCAACGGCCGGGAAATCGCGCAGTTGCTGCTGGCGCGCGGCGCGGCGCTGGAGGTCCGGGCGCCGCAAGATCTCGCCGCCGCGCTCGAGCGGTTGCTGGCGGACCCGCGGGCGCGGCAACGGATGGGCCGATCGGCAAAGAGATCATCGCGGCCAACCGCGGCAGCGTCGCGCGTCTCTCGCGCTTATTGAGCCGTGGCTGCCGGCGGCGGCGGGACATCGGTCGGCGGCGGCGGTGGCGGCGTATCGGTAAGCAGCGCATTGATCCGCTGCAAACTCTGTTCGGACAAGATGCCGGCCGCCTGCTGCAGCTTGATCACGTTCATCATGTAGTCGTAGCGGCTGCGGGAATAGTCGGTTTGCGCCTGGACCCACTGTTGCCGCGACTGGAGCACGTCCACCGCGGTGCGCGTTCCGGCCTCGTAGCCCGATTCGGTGGCGCGCAGCGCCGTGGCGTTCGACTCGACCGCGCGACGCAGCGCCTTGACCCGCGAGATCTCCGACAGCACGCCGAGATAGGCGTCGCGCGCATCGTGCTCGGTCTGGCGGGCGACCCGCTCCAGGCGCTCCTTGGCCGCGCGATGCTGATAGACCGCCTGGCGCACCTGCGAGGACACCATGCCTCCCGAATAGATGGGAAAGGTCAATTGAATGCCGATCGAGCGCTGCCGTTCGTCCAGCATGGTGCCGCCGGCGGGAGTGCCGTCGGGGTACATGTCGAGCTGGTTGTTCAAGAGCTTGCCGGCGGCTGCCGACCAGGTCCAGAGAAGGGTAATGACCGCCGCGCGCATCGACACGTTCTCCCGGGCGATGTCGGCGGCCAGGCGGCTCGACACCAGCGATAGGTTCTGCTGCAGGGCCATCTCGACCCAACGGTCTTCGTTGATCGGATCCGGGTTCGCCATCTCGAACGGCTCGATCGGACGCGCCAGGAAGTCGAACGGCATCGCCGATGATTTCGCGCAGCAGCTCCTGCGTGGAGGCCAGCGCGCGCTTGGCGGCAATCACGCGCCGCGGCGGCGCTGTCGTGGGAGGCGCGCGCCTCCTCCACGTCGGTTACGGCGATCAGTCCGATTTGATAGCGCGCCTCGGCCTGCTCCAGTTGGCGGCTGACCGAGACCAGTGCGACTTGCTGCGCCTCGAGGTCATCCTGGGCGGCGAGAACGTCGAAATAGCGCTGCGCGACTCGCTCCATCAGGTCCTGCTGCGCGGCTTGGTAGTCCGCCTCGGCCTGCGCCACTTGTGAATCCGCGCGCTTCAGCGCCACCCAGTTCTCCCAGCGAAACAGGTTCTGCTTGAGATCGATGGTGTATTGATGAGTGGTGGTGTCGACCTTGCCGCTGAACGGGAAGGACTCGGTAACGGTCGTGGGCGTGCCCGGCGAGCACGGGCTGGCCGGCCGGCAGCGTGGGCCCGCACGGAGGCAGGGCGAGGTCTGATCGTGTTTATCGACCCGGTGTCCTTTCCCGCGAGACGCGTGCCGTTGCCGGACAGCTGCGGCAGCAGCACCGACAGTGCCTGTGGCTTGGCTTCCAAGGCGGCCAGGCGCGTGGCTTCGGCCTCGCGCAGCTGGGGGTCGTTTTGCAGCGCCCGCTGATAAACGGCGAGCAGATCCGCCGCGGGCGCCGCGTTCGTCACGAATACAAGGCCAAGCCAGCGCGAATCGCTTCATGAATTACCCATTTTTGGGCGTCCCCAGGCCGGTAGTATAGTGTTATATACTAACTATATCACCTACGCGAGGACGGGTCAATACTGCGGAATCCTAGGGTCTATATCCCGGGACCAGGCCAAAATTCCGCCGGCGAGATTAAAGACTTTCGCAAAACCCTGGCGCTGCCAGAAAACTGCGCCACTTGCGGGCTGCGGCCGCCGGAGCGGCAGATGACGACGGTCTCCTGCTGCGGTCGAGCTCGCCGAGCCGATCGGCGATCTGTCCCATCGGAATATGCACGTCTCGGTGGGGAACCGGCGCCAGCTGCGTCTCCCAGTCCTCGCGTACGTCGAGCAGCGTCATGTCCGTCGCCGGCCGCGCGCCGGTCCAGGAATTCCCGGGGCGTCAGTTCCTGCGGCATCATCAAAACACGAAAGCGCGGCGCGGCGGCGGCGTTGATCAGCGGTTCGACGACCGTCTCGAACAGGCTTTCGCGAATCCATTCCGCCTCATCGACCCGGCGCACCAGGATGGCGTCCATCACCGGCGCGATCCCCGACCATGGCGAACAAACGGCCGCCGAGCGCGCAACGAGCGCTCGAAGCGCGCATCGTAGACGCGGCAGCGAGCCGGTGACGGCGATCGACGTCGAACTCGCCCAGGGGCGCGAGGTCGAACGCGTCGCGCGTCTCGAATTCCACGTTCGCGCGCGGCACCGCGCGGAGATTGGCTTGCGCCGGCGGCGGTGAGTTCCGGATGAATATCGATCGATTGTGTCGCGGACGCCGAGCAGGCTCAGGCAGGCGCGCGAGATAGCCGTTGCCGCTGCCGATCTCGAGCGACGCTGTCGCCGGCGTGCACGCCCAGCGCCTGCAAGAATGCGTCCCTGAATCTTCGGCGCGAGCATCGATTGGCCGCAACCCGATGGGCATCGGCGCATCGGCAAACGCCAGGTCGCGGTATCTGCGGCGGCACGAAGGCTTCGCGCGGCACCGCGGCGAAGACCTCGAGCACGCGCGGGTCGAGCACTTCCCAAGTGCGTATCTGCTGATCCACCATCTGCTGCCGAGCGGCCAATGTATCCATGCTTTCTCGCGCGCGATTAAGGCCGCTGATTATGGTCAATTTCCACAGGCTACGCCATGCCCCTTGCGCTATTCTCTGCATCACGATGGTTCGCGACGTGTCCAGCGCATGAAGGGCGCCCAACTACTCAAGCGTCGCTAAGACTCGTCGTTACTGAGGTCAGCGTTGGTCTTTGTCTTCCCTCGTGTTGTGGTTGCTCACCGCGGCTGTTCTGGCCGTGGGCGTCGTCGTGCTCTTGCGTGGAAACGGCGCCAAGAACGCGCAGTCAACGATTTCTCCGAGTCAGATTCAATATCTGATCGACGCGAGGCGGCGCAGCCGCGGCCGCTTCGCGCCGAGGGCAGCGCGCCGGGCGCGCTCGGCACAGCTCGGCGCCGCGGTCAATCAGCTGCTCGAAGATCTCGAGCAGCGCGGCGCGCAGCTGCAAGACCGCGAGCAGCTGTTTCAGCGTCTGGTCGAGACCGTGCACGATGCCGTGCTCGTGCACCGCAAGGTGATTCTGTTCGCCAATGCGCGTTTCCTGTCGCTGCTCGGGATGAGCGCCGCCGATGTCGTCGGGCAGGCCGCTGACCGAGTTCGTGGCGCCGGAATATGTCGAGCTGGTGGAGAACAATCTGCTGCGGCGGCTGGCCGGAGAATCCGCCGCGGAGCGCTACGAAATCGAGCTCATGGATCGGCAAGGTCAAGTGACGCGCGTGGAGCTGTCGAGCACGGTGATCGACAGTTCCGGCGAGCCGGCACTGCTGCTGACCGCACTGGAAATGATGCCGGGAGCCATCCCGACCGAAGCGTCGCAGAAGCCGCGCGCCATGGCGACGCTCGATGCCATGGGCGAGAGCGTGATCACCGTCGATGCCGAGGGCCGCATCGACTACATCAACCACTCCGCCGGAACTGCTGCTGGGCCAGGCGGTGATCAGGTCCTCGGCAAGTCGCTTTGCGGAGGTCGCCTCGCTGGTCGACGAGACCGACCGCCGCTCGCTCGGCGATCCGGTGCAGAAGGCCTTGAGCGGCGGCGGCCGCGTGACCATCGGCCGGAAGCGCGCCGTGCTGGTGCCGGCGAACGGCGGCACGGAGCGGTCCGTCGAGATCAGCGTCACGCCGCTGCGGCTCCGACGCCAAGGATATCTTCCGGATTGGTGCTGGTGCATGCACGACACCAGCGAGCTGCGCGGCCTTACCCGGCAGATGACCTATCAGGCGAGCCACGATCGCGCTCACCGGACTGGTGAACCGGCGCGAATTCGAGCGCCGGCTGCAGGAGGCCATGGATTCGGCGCAAACCGGCGATACCGGGCACGCTCTTTGCTACCTCGACCTCGATCATTTCAAAGTCGTCAACGACACCTGCGGCCACACCGCGGGCGACAACATGCTGCGCGAGATGGCCATCGCTCATCAAGGAAGCGGTGCGCGATTCGGACACCGTGGGGCGCATCGGCGGCGATGAATTCGCGCTGCTGCTGGTGGGATGCCCGCTGGAAAAGGCGCGGCAAATCGCCGACAACGTGGTGCGTTCCGTCAACGACTATCGCTTCGTCTGGAAGCGACAAGATCTTCAATGTCGGCGTCAGCATCGGTCTGGTCGAGATCGGCCGCGACAGCGGCACCATCGAGGACATCATGAACTCGGCGGATTCCGCCTGCTACGTGGCGAAGAAGCAGGGCGGTCTGCACGTGCACGTCTATTCGGCGCGCGAGGAGGCCAACGCGCGCCACAGCGGCGAAATCCATTGGCTGCTCAAACTGCAGGGCGCACTGCGCGACAACAAGTTCGAGCTGTATTACCAGCCCATCGTGCATGCGCGCGCGGGCGGAATGAGCGGGCCGGCGCTCGAGGTTTTCGTGCGCCTGGAGGGCGAGCACGGGCAACCGGCGGCGCCGCCGGCGGAATTCATCCGCGCCGCCGAGCGCTACCGTTTGATGCCGCACGTCGATCGATGGGTCGTGCAGGCGGTGCTGGCCGCACTCGGGCGCGGCGGGCTGAAGCTGCCGCCGGGCCGCAGCGTCGCGATCAACGTCGCCGGACAAACCCTGGGCGACGCGGAATTTCTGGAATTCGTGGTCGATTGTTTCGATCACACCGGCGCCAATCCCGGCGACATCTGCTTCGAGGTCACGGAAGCCTCGGTGGTTGCGAATCTCGAGCATGCACAGCGCTTCATCGGCGTGCTGCACGGGATGGGCTGCGAATTCGCGCTGGATAATTTCGGCAGGGGCTTGAGTTCCTTTTCCACGCTTAAGACCTTGCCGATGGATTATCTGAAAATCGACGGCTCCTTCATCAAGAATCTCGCCGGCGACGCGGTCAACCAGGCCATGGTCGGCGGCCATGATCGAGTTGTCGCGCAGCTTGAATTTCCGCGTGGTCGCGGAGCACGTCGAGGATCAGTGGGCGCTCGATACCGTGACCGGCATGGGCATCGATTTCGTGCAGGGCTTCATGGTCGGCCGCCCGCAGCCTTTGTCGATGATACCCAGCACCTAAAGGTCTTCCCGCGGGCGTCTTATAACCGGCGGGCAGCCTTTCATAACAAACTTCTATGGCATTTCTGCCGCGCATAGGAGGAAAATCGCCTTTCAATCCCAAGAATTCGCCGAGAGGTTCCTATGCCTGTTTATGAGGACAACACCCGCTCCATTGGCCGTACTCCGCTGGTTCGGATCAACCGCCTCAACGCCGGCGGCGGCGCGGCCGTTCTTGCCAAGATCGAAGGCCGCAATCCCGCCTATTCGGTGAAATGCCGTATCGGCGCGGCAATGGTCTGGGACGCGGAGCAGCGCGGAACGTTGAAACCCGGGATGTCGATCGTCGAGGCCACCAGCGGCAATACCGGCATTGCGCTCGCATATGCCGCCGCAGCGCGTGGTTACGGCTGCGTGCTCACCATGCCTGACACCATGACCATGGAGCGACGCAAGGTCGTTACCGCATTGGGCGCGCGGCTCATACTGACTCCGGGCGCCAAAGGCATGAAGGGCGCCATCGCGAAGGCCGAGGAGCTGGCGACTTCCGATCCGAAGAAGTATCTCTGGGTCCGGCAGTTCGACAATCCGGCCAATCCGGGGATTCACGAGAAGACCACGGGACCGGAAATTTGGGACGACACCGAGGGCAAGGTGGACATCTTCGTGAGCGGCGTCGGCACCGGCGGGACCTTGACCGGCGTGTCGCGGTACATCAAAAAAGCGCGCGGCCGGCCGATCGTGACCGTGGCGGTGGAGCCGACCAACTCGCCGGTCATTTCCCAGACTCGCGCCGGGGAAACGCTGACCCCGACCCCTCACAAGATCCAAGGCATCGGTGCGGGCTTCATCCCGCAAAATCTCGATATGTCGCTGGTCGACCGGGTTGAACAGGTGACCAATGAGGAGGCCATCGAGATGGCGCGCCGTTTGGCGCGCGAGGAGGGCATCCTCTCGGGCATTTCCTGCGGGGCGGCGATGGCCGCGGCGCTGCGTCTGGCACGCGAACCGGCGAACGAGGGCAAGACCATCGTGGTGATCCTGCCGGATGCGGGCGAGCGCTACTTGTCGGGAGCACTATTCGAGGGCCTGTTCGAGGAGGTCGAAAAGATGCAGGCCGTCGCCTAGCGCAACACCCATGAACGCCAAGCCCGAAGCAATGCCGCAAGCCGCCGCGCTTTCCGACCTCACGCAGGAGTTGCTGGACAGCTACTTGAGCGATGAGCGCGGGCGGCGCATCTCGCATGGCTATCTGCCCTCGCGCGAGGGCATCGTCGAGATCCTGACCTCGGTGCTCGACCTCATGTATCCGGGTTACTTCGGGCGCCAGGACCTGAATGCCGACAACCTGAGCGAGCATGTCGCGCACATGCTGGCTGGGTTGGTGCCGAGGCTCGAACACCAAATAGAACAATGCCTGTGCTACGGGCGCGAGCGCGATGCGGTTGCGCCGCAACTCGGCGAGTGCGCGCCGCGGGCGCATGAGCTGGCGCAGATTTTTTTGCAGCGGCTGCCGCAGATCCGCGCCCTTTTGATCCGCGACGTACAGGCCGCGTTCGACGGCGACCCTGCGGCGCTGAATCTGGATGAGATCATCCTGGCCTATCCGGGCGTGCTGGCGGTCAGCGTCTATCGGATCGCGCATGCGCTGTACGATTTGGGCGTGCCGATGATGGCGCGCATCATGACCGAGTGGGCGCATTCCAAGACCGGCTGCGACATTCATCCCGGCGCAAGCATCGGCGCCGCTTTCTTCATCGATCACGCCACCGGCGTCGTGATCGGCGAGACCACCCATATCGGCGAAGGCGTGAAGATCTACCAGGGTGTAACGCTCGGCGCCCTGTCGCTGCCGCGGGATGCGAGCGGCCAAATCATCCGCGGCAAGAAGCGGCATCCTACGGTGGAAGACGGCTCGACGCTTTATGCCAATGCCACCGTGCTCGGCGGCCAGACCGTCGTGGGTGCCGGCAGCGTGATCGGGGGTTCGGTGTTCTTGACGCGCAGCGTGCCGCCGCGTTCACGGGTTTCCCTGAAAGAGCCCGAGCTTCGGGTCGCGACGCGCGACGGCGCCGCGGAGCCGGACGCCATCTATTTCGATATCTGAGCCGTCCGCCGGGGTGGTTCCGTCAAGCACCGAGAATCTCGTTGAGTCCTTCAATGATCAGGGTGACTTGTGCCGGGGAGATTCTTGCAAGTCTTTTACCGATTCGTTCGACCGATAGAGTGCGGATCTGACTGATCTTTACCCAAGCGGGTTTGCGAAGTTCCGCGGCCTTCACCGGCATCGTCAACGGGAAGCCTGCCGGTTGCGGCCGGCTCGTGAGGGCGACAGCGATGACCGTGCCGGATCTGGCGTTGAATACATCGTGGCTTAATACCAATACCGGCCTGTTCCCGGCTGGTTCGCGTCCGCGCACAGGACTCACTTACATCATCTTGCCGAGGACCGGTACCAGCAGCAGCGCGACGATGTTGATGATCTTGATCAACGGGTTGATCGCGGGTCCGGCGGTATCCTTGTAGGGATCGCCGACCGTGTCGCCGGTCACCGCGGCCTTGTGCGCATCCGATCCCTTGCCGCCGAAGTGGCCTTCCTCAATGTATTTCTTGGCATTGTCCCAGGCGCCGCCGCCCGTCGTCATCGAGATGGCGACGAACAGACCGGTGACGATCGTGCCGATCAGCAGCCCGCCCAGGGCCTGAATGCCGGCACCGGGCCCCATCAGGAAGTTCATGATGACGACCAGCACGATGGGCACGAGAATCGGCAGCAGCGAAGGGACGATCATTTCCTTGATCGCCGCCTTGGTCAGCATGTCCACCGCGCGCGAGTAGTCAGGCTTGGCGGTGCCCTCCATGATCCCGACGATCTCCTTGAATTGACGCCGCACCTCGTTGACCACGGCGCCGGCGGCACGGCCCACCGCTTCCATGGCCATGGCCGCGAACAGGTACGGCACGAGTCCGCCGATGAACAAACCGATGATCACCGCGGGGTTCGAAAGATCGAAGGTGGTGGGATGGCCCAATACTTCACCCAACTTGTGGGTGTAGTCGGCGAACAGCACCAGCGCCGCGAGACCCGCCGAGCCGATCGCATAGCCTTTGGTCACGGCCTTGGTGGTGTTGCCCACGGCGTCCAAAGGATCGGTGACATCGCGTACTTTCTTGTCGAGATGCGCCATCTCGGCAATGCCGCCGGCGTTGTCGGTGATCGGACCGTAGGCATCGAGCGCAACGATCATGCCGGTCATGGACAGCATCGCGGTGGCCGCGATGGCAATGCCGTACAGACCTTCGAGCTGGTACGAAGCCCAGATGCTCAAGGCCACGGATATGACGGGCAGCGCGCAGGCCTTCATCGACACGCCGAGTCCGGCAATGATGTTGGTGGCGTGCCCGGTTTGCGAAGCCGATGCCACGTGCTGCACCGGCTTGTACTCCGTCGCGGTGTAGTACTCGGTGATCACGATCATGGCGGCCGTCAATGCCAGCCCGACCAGCGTGCAAAGCCACATTCTCATGGCGTGATCGCCCATGATGTTTTGCGCCACGAAGTAAAAGGCGATGGCGGAAATGACCGCCGACACGATCACGCCTTTGTACAGCGCGTTCATGATTTTTCCGCCTTCGCGGGTCGACACGAAGAAGGTGCCGATGATGGAGGAGACGATGGAAATCGCGCCGAGCACCAACGGAAACAAAATCGCGCGCGCGCCGAGATCGGTCATCACCAGGCCGCCGAGCAGCATGGTCGCGACCAGCGTCACGGCATAGGTTTCGAACAGGTCGGCCGCCATGCCGGCGCAATCGCCGACATTGTCGCCCACGTTGTCCGCAATGACCGCGGGGTTGCGCGGGTCATCCTCGGGGATGCCGGCTTCGACCTTGCCCACCAGGTCGGCGCCGACGTCCGCGCCCTTGGTGAATATGCCGCCGCCCAAGCGCGCGAAAATCGAAATGAGGGAACCGCCGAAGGCCAAACCCACCAGCGAGCGCAGCGCCGTGTCGGCATCGCCGAGCACGCTGCGCATCACGAAGTAGTAGCCGGCGACACCGAGCAATCCCAAGCCCACGACCAACATGCCGGTGATGGCGCCGCCGCGGAACGCCACCTTCAGCGCCGCGTTGATGCCATTGTGCGCGGCCTGCGCGGTGCGCACGTTGGCGCGTACCGAGATGAACATGCCGATGTAGCCCGCCAAGCCGGACAGGATCGCGCCTACCGCAAAGCCGCCGGCGGTCGCCCAGTCGAGCGCGAGACCAATCGCCAAAAACAGAATGACGCCGACGATCGCGATGGTGGAGTACTGGCGGTTCAGGTAGGCGCGGGCGCCCGCCTGAATGGCCGCGGCGATTTCCTGCATGCGGGCATTGCCGGCAGGCTGCTTCAAAATCCAGCGTACCGAAATGACGCCGTAGAGGATCGCAACGACACCGGCCGCAATCGCAAGCCATAGCGCATTATCAAGAGTCATGTGGGGTTCCCTTCGGACTTATGTTATTGAAATCTAAGAACTTAACGGTAAAAAAAGCGACGCGACTATATCACAAACGGCGTGCGCAGGCGCTTCGGAACGCTGGCGCCTCTCAATGTGACATAAGCCGGCAAGCCGTTGTGGTACGGAGGGTACCCTTCGCCCCCGATCAGGGGCAATAAATAGCGGCGGCAGGCGGCGGTGATGCCGAAACCATCGGCGGTGATGAAGCCGCGCGGCACCTTTTTCTCTTGATTGGCAATGGCGGACAAGGGCGCCTCGCCGATGCTCCACCGATACGGTTTGGAGGACTTTCGGACGATCACCGGCATGACGGCGTTGCGGCCCTTCAGCGCCAGCTCGACCGCGGCCTTGCCGACCGCATAGGCCTGCTCGACATCCACCTTGGATGCGATGTGGCGCGCCGAGCGCTGCAGGTAATCCGCAACCGCCCAATGGAATTTGTAGCCGAAGGCCTGCTGCGTCATCTGTGCGACCACCGGACCCACGCCGCCCAGCTGAGCGTGACCGAACGCGTCCTTGGTGCCGGCCTCGGCAAGGAATTTGCCGTCGCCGTCCTGTACGCCTTCGGACACCACGATCACGCAGTACCCGCGCTTCTCGACCGTGGTCTTCACCTTCTGCAAGAAAGCCGCGCGATCGAAGGCGATTTCGGGAAACAAGATGATGTGCGGCGCATCGCCGGCTTTTTCCGCCGCCAAACCGCCTGCAGCCGCGATCCAGCCGGCGTGCCGGCCCATCACCTCGAGCACGAAAACCTTGGTCGAGGTTCGAGCCATGGAGGCCACGTCGAGGGCGGCTTCGCGCGTCGAAACGGCGATGTACTTGGCGACGGAGCCGAACCCGGGGCAGCAATCGGTTATGGGTAAATCGTTGTCCACCGTCTTGGGTATGCCGACGCAGACGATGGGATAGTCCATCTGCACCGCGATCTCCGACACCTTCTGCGCCGTGTCCATGGAATCATTGCCGCCGTTGTAGAAAAAATAGCCGATGTCGTGCGCGCGGAATATATCGATCAAGCGCGCGTATTGCGCGCGATTCTTGTCGATCCCGGCCAGCTTGTAGCGCGCCGAACCGAACGCACCGCCCGGCGTGTAGCGCAGCGCGCTGATGGCCGCCCGGCTTTCCTTGCTGACGTCGATCATGTCCTCGGTCAGCGCGCCGATGATGCCGTGCCTGCCGGCATAGACCTTGCCGATTTTGTCGGAGTGGCGGCGCGCCGCCTCGATCAGGCCGCAGGCGGAGGCGTTGATGACCGCGGTGACCCCGCCCGACTGTGCATAAAAAGCGTTCTTTCTGGCCACACTGTCCCCCAGGATTTAAGCCGCGCAGAATAGCCGATCGGCGCCGCCTCTGGTACGGTAGCGCGCTTTCACCACCAAAGGAAAGCATGCGAATAGTCTTACTTGGCGCCCCCGGATCCGGCAAAGGCACGCAGTCGCAGCTGCTGGTCAAAGCCTATGGCGTACCCCAAATATCCACCGGCGATTTGCTGCGCGAGGCGCGCGCCAAGGGCACTGAATTGGGGCTGCGGGCGAAGGCGGCCATGGATGCCGGCAAGCTGGTCGATGATGCCACGGTTCTCGGCATGATACGCGAGCGGCTCAGCCAGCCGGATGCCGTCAACGGTTTCATTCTGGATGGATTCCCGCGAAACATCGCGCAGGCCGAAGCATTGCGGACGATGCTGGCCGATTTGGGAGAGCCGCTCGAGGCGGTGGTGCTCCTGAATCTGGACCTCAAAATTCTGTTCAAGCGTCTCACCGGGCGCAGAATTTGTGAAACCTGCAACCAGGTGTTCAACATCTATACCTCGCCGCCGGGCATGCTCACCGAGAAGTGCGGCGACAAGCCGCACCGCTTGATTCAGCGGGAAGATGACAAGGAAGAGGTCATCGGCAAGCGCCTCGACGTCTACGAGGCGCAGACCAAGCCGCTGATCAACCATTACCGGGAGGCGGGACTGCTGCGCGTGGTGGATGCCGACGCCGACATGAACACGGTGTTCAAAAACATTCAACAGGCCATCGGTAAGCCCGCTCGCTCCTAGCCGACTGCCGCGCTTTTCGGCGCAGGGTCGCCGAGGATGCTCAACAGTCGGCCGCCGATCTCCTGCAATCGCCACCCCGTGAGCGAATGCGTGCCGCGTCTTCCCATCGCAAGCGCCTTCAGCTCCCCGCGCGGCGCCAGCACCTCGGCGCTCACTGCAAGCTCGGCGGCGCGCGCATCCACGATTTTGCTCAAACGATCGAGCAGCGCTTTTTGTTCGGGTGTCGGGCGCGCATCCTGAACCGGCGCCAGATCCTGCAGCGCGCCGCTGCGCGCGACCGCGAGCGCGTCGAGCAGCGTCGCCGCAAACTTTTCACTCAAGGGTTGCACCGCCTCGAGCGCAGCCGGGGTGGCCGGATCGGCCTGTGCAATGGAAAACAACGCGGCGTCCGGCAGAATCCAGGTGCGCGGCAGGTCGCGCTCGCGCGCCAGTTTTTCGCGCCACACCGCGATGGCTTTGGCGCGGGAGCGCGGCTCGGGTGCGAGCTGGCCGATGCCGCGCAGCCGCTCCCAGGCTTGCGCGGCATCCGGTTCATACAGCCGGCGATCTTCGAGCTCGAGGCAATCCTCGCGCACCCAATGTTCCCGTCCCAGCTTGCGCAGGCGGCTTCCAAGCTCTTGCGCGATGGCGTCGAGATACAGCACATCGTCCGCCGCATACTCCAGCTGCGCGCTGGTGAGCGGGCGCTTCGACCAATCGGTGCGCGTTTGACCCTTGGGGATGCTGACATCGAGCAGCGTCTTTACCAGTTCCGCGTAGCCGATCTGGGGCTTCATGCCGATGCAGGCCGCCGCAATCTGCGTATCGAATACCGGCGAGACCACCTGCCGGGCGGTGAGATAGACCGCTTCCAAGTCCTGGCGCGCGGCATGAATGAGCTTGCGCACGTTCGGCGCGGTCAAGGCCGGTATCAATGCGTCGAGGCCGCCGACCTTCAATGTATCGACACACCAAATCTGCCCGGCGGCGCGCAGTTGCAGCAGGCACAATTTCGGAAAAAACGTGCGCTCGCGTAAAAATTCGGTGTCCAGTCCAATTTCGGACTGCGACTCCAAGGTGCGCGCCAGCGGCTCGAGCTGCTCGCGTCGATCGATCCAAATCGCATCAGGCATCGTCTTACCACGTGTACAATTTGCGTGAAGTATGACTCAATCACCATGTTGCAACTCGCAAAAGCGTTTTTAGACATCGCGTTGCGGCGCCGGACGCCGGCGTATTTGCCCGCTTCGGGTTTGCTGCTGATGCTCGCGGCGTGTGCCGCGGCGCTGACGGAAGTGTTCGGCGCGCTGCTGCCCCCGCCGCCCAACGACCAGATTCCGCTGCGCATCGTGCTGGAAGTCGCGATGCCGCTGGCATTCACCTGGGTGCTGCTGGCATTCGCGCGCCGCCGCGCGCGTTTTCTGCAGACCGCAACCGCTGTGTTGGGCGTGGGAGCCCTCGCGGGTTTGATTCTTTATCCCTTGGATTCGCTGATCGGGGTGATGGGCGAGGACAGGTGGATGTCGCTGCCGGTCGGGGTGATCTGGACGGCGGTGCTCATCCTGTACCTATGGGCGTTCGCGCACATTTGGCGCTCCGCGCTCGACTCCGGCTTGCTGCTGGGCGCGGCCATCAGTCTCGGCTACTTTGTGCTGCGCATCTCGATCGAGAATCGGCTGCTGGTGCACAATTGACGCGGCACATTCACATCCTGGGGATAGCCGGCACCTTCATGGGAGGCGTGGCCGCCATCGCCAAGGCGGCCGGATTCCGCGTCACGGGTTCGGATCAGAATGTGTATCCGCCCATGAGCACGCAGCTGCAAGCGCTCGGCATCGAGTTGGTCCAGGGCTATGGCGCCGAACAGCTCGATCTGAAGCCCGATGTCGTGGTGGTCGGAAACTCGCTGAGCCGCGGCATGCCGGTGATCGAGGCCATGCTCGACCGCGGCATGGCGTACACCTCGGGACCGCTCTGGCTTGCCGAAGAGGTATTGCATGCGCGCCATGTGATCGCGGTGACCGGCACGCACGGCAAGACCACCACCACCGCCATGCTCACCTGGATCCTCGAGCATGCGGGTCTGAATCCGGGATTCCTGGTGGGCGGCGTGCCGGGCAATTTCGATTCCAGCGCGCGCTTGGGCGCGGCGCCATTCTTCGTGATCGAAGCGGACGAGTACGACACGGCGTTCTTCGACAAGCGCGCCAAATTCGTGCACTACCGCCCGCGCACCGCCGTTCTGAACAACCTGGAATATGATCACGCCGATATCTATCCCGATGTGGCTTCGATCCGCCGGCAGTTCAATCAACTGCTGCGCACCGTACCGGGATCCGGCCGTCTCATTGTGAATGGGCATGATCCGCAACTTCAACAGACGTTGCGCGAGGGCTGCTGGACGCCGCGCGAATCGTTTGGCTTGTCGGAAGCCGCGCCGGCGTGCGACTGGACGGCGCGGATCGCGGACAGTTCCGCCGCGGGCCGTTTCGCCGTGCTTTTCAAGGGCCGCGCCGTCGCCGAGGTCGCCTGGGAGCTGATCGGCGAGCATAACGTGCTGAATGCGCTCGCGGCGATCGGCGCAGCGTCTCATGCCGGCGTGGCCCCGGAGCGTGCCGCGCAAGCCTTGAACCTGTTTCGCGGCGTGAAGCGGCGCATGGAAGTGCGCGGCGTGGTCGACGGCGTCACCGTGTACGATGACTTCGCGCATCACCCGACCGCCATCGAGACCACGCTCAAGGGCCTGCGCGCGCGGGTGGGCGCGCAACGCATCCTCGCGGTGTTGGAGCCGCGTTCCAACACCATGAAGCTGGGCGTGCATCGTGAGCAGCTCGCGCCGTCCCTGAACGTGGCCGACAAGAGCTGGTTCTTCGCGCCCAAGGATTTGGGTTGGGACTTGGAGGGCGCGGTGGCCAGCATGGGAGAGCGGGTGAGCCTGGCGCGCAGCATCGATGAATTGGTGCAGGACCTGGCGCGGGCGGCGCGCCCGGGAGATCACGTCTTGATCATGAGCAACGGCGGCTTCGGCGGTCTGCACGATAAACTATTGGCGGCGTTGCGGGCGCGCTGATGCCGGCGCCGCAATCGATCGCGCTGTTTCCGCTCAATGTCGTGCTGTTTCCCGGCGGCCCGTTGCCGCTGCGAATCTTTGAAACCCGCTACCTCGATATGGTGCGCCGCTGCATGCGCGAAGATCAGCGCTTTGGCGTGGCGCTGATCCGGGAGGGCAGCGAGGTCGGTCCGGCCGACACCTACGAAGTCGGCACCCTGGCGAAGATCGTCGACTTCCATCAATTGTCGGATGGCTTCCTCGGCCTGTCCTGCGTCGGCGAACAGCGATTCCGCATCTTGAGCCGCGGCCGTCAAACCGACGGGCTGAACTTGGCCGGCATCGAAACTCTGTCATGCGAGGCAAAGACACCGGTGCCTGAACGCCATGTGCGGCTCGCCGAACTCCTGAAAGCCGTGTTGCCGCAACTCGGCGAAGTCTACGCAGGCATCGAAATGCATTTGGACGATGCGGTTTGGGTGGGCTATCGGCTCGCTGAGATTCTGCCGATCGCAGCGACGGAAAAGCAATTCTGCCTGGAACTCAGCGACCCGATCCGGCGGCTGGATGTGCTCGGTCCATTGGCGCAGGGCGCGGCCTAGGAGGGCGGCGCCGAGTCGCTGCGCGCCTGCGGAAGCCACCGGGCGCGGGTGAACCAGAGTGCGAGCGCGATCGCGATTCCCCACGGCAGCAGCCAATAGCCCAGCAGGCCGTCGAATCGGCCGACCCAAAATGAATATCGCGGCGCTGCGCCGCTCTCGGTTCCCTCCTGCAGCATGCGCAGCACGATCACCCACCCGGCGTGCAGCCCGATCGCGACTGCGATGTTGCCGGTGAGCACGCGCGTGAGACTCAAGATGAGCCCCACGATGAGCCAGGAAAGAAATGCATCGAACACCAATTGTGGATGGCCGAGCGGCGAAAACGAGCGCAGCAACAGGTCGAAGCCGCTGCCCCAGCCGACGTCCTGCGGTGCAATGCGGGATTTTGCGAAGAAATGCAGAATGGCGTACAGGCCCGCGCTCAGCAACGCGGCGGCCCATGGCCCGGATTCACGTTCGATCGCCGTATGCATCGCGCCGCGCACCACCGTTTCCTCGAGCAACGCGACCGCGAGGCCGGAACCCGCCCCGATGAGGAAGATTCGCCCGAAATTCAGCGCCGACGGCGTGAAGCCCGGGCTCATGACGCGCAGGTGAGTCGACAGCAGAAAGGCGGCGCCGGCAGCGGCGGTCGCAACGCCGATCGCCGCCCAGGTGCAGCTCACCTGCAAAAATCTGCGCCGCGGAAGACCGTAGCCGAAATCGCGTGCCCGCGTGAGATCCAGTCGGCGGCACAGCCACACGAGTTCGACGATCAGCGCCAGCATCGCGACGCGGCTGGCGACGCGATGAAATGCCCAACCGGCGAAGGTGGAGGTCAGTTCGTAGACCGGGAAACTCAGCAGCGCGCCGATCACGCCCGCAACGACGATGGCGCCGACGAACCATGCAAAGGCGCGCATCGTGGCGCTCTTAAGCGTTCATCGCCGCGAATACCCGCGCAGCGGCGGCGGCCGTCGCCTCGATGTCCGCCGCCGAATGTGCCGCCGACAAAAATCCCGCTTCGAAGGCGGAGGGCGCGAAGTACACCCCTTCGTTCAGCATGCCGTGAAAAAATCGCTTGAAGCGCTCGACGTCGCAGGCCATGACTTTCTCGTAGCTGTCGACACGGCTCGCGGCCGTGAAGAAAAATCCGAACATGCCGCAGACGTGGTTGGTGCTGAGCGCAACTCCCGCGCCGGCCGCCGCCGCCGCCAACTGCTCCGTCAGCAGGTCGGTCATCGCGCCCAGGCGCCGATGAAACCCCGGTTCGCTGATGAGTTCGAGCGTGGTGATGCCCGCGATCATGGCGACCGGATTGCCGGACAATGTGCCCGCCTGGTAGACCGGACCCGAGCGGCGCGAGCCGCTCCATCACATCGCGCCGGCCGCCGAACGCGCCCGACCGGCATGCCGCCGCCGATGATCTTGCCGAGCGTGGTGAGGTCCGGTCGCACGCCATAGAGTGCCTGCGCGCCGCCCAATGCGACCCGAAAGCCCGTCATGACCTCGTCGAATATCAACAGCGCGCCGGACGCGGTCGCACTCGCGCGCGCAGCGTCTGCAGGAAATCCGGGCGCCGGCGGAACGCAGTTCATGTTGCCGGCGACCGGCTCGACGATGACGCAGGCGATTTGCGCGCCGATCTGGCCGAACGCGTCGCTGGACTTGATCGACGTCGTTGTAGTTGAGCGTCACGGTGTGAGCGGCGAGCGACTGCGGCACGCCCGGCGAGGTGGGCACGCCGAGGGTCAACGCACCGGAGCCGGCCTTGATCAGCAAGGAATCGGAATGGCCGTGGTAGCAGCCCTCGAACTTCACGATGGTGTCGCGGCCGGTGAAGCCGCGCGCCAGGCGGATGGCGCTCATGGTCGCCTCGGTGCCGGAACTGACGAAGCGCACCAGCTCGATGGAAGGCATGAGTTCGACGACGCGCCGCGCGAGCGCGCGTCTCCAGTTCGGTGGGCGCGCCGAAGCTCAGGCCGTCGGCGGCGACGCCGCTGCACCGCTTCGATGACCTGCGGATGCGCGTGGCCCAAGATCATCGGCCCCCAGGAGCCGACGATAGTCGATGAAGCGCCGGTCGTCGGCGGCCACCACATAGGCGCCGCGGCGCCTTCTTGAAGAATATGGGCTCGCCGCCGACGCCGCGAAAGGCGCGAACCGGCGAATTGACGCCGCCCGGAATGTATTTGCAGGCTTCTTGAAACAGGCTCATCAGGATGCAGCACTTTAGACAGCGATGGCGGTCGCGCGGCAAGCTGAGTCGCACCTCCAGGCCGCCGCCGCTGCATTGACGGCCCTGGCCGAGCCGCCGTGAGCCCTCATCACCTGCGAGGTGATGGCAAGGCCGATGCCCTCGCCGCCGCTGTCGCGGTCGCGCGATTCAGCCACCCGATAAAAGGGTTCGAAAATGCGCTGCAGATCCGCCGCGGGCACGCCCGGTCCGTGATCGCGGATGACAATCTCCAGGCCGCTGCCCGCGCGCGCGATCTGCATCTCGACGGGCATGTCGTTGGGACTGTAGCGCACCGCGTTGCGCAGTACGTTCTCGATCGCGCTGCGCAGCAGTTCGCGGTTGCCGAGCAGCGCATTGTCGGCCGCGCCCCGCAACGCGATGCCTGCAATTCTTCACGGCGCCCTCGAAATTCGCGTCGCGCACGACCTCCTCGATGACTTCGTCCAGTTCGAAACGCTCGCGCTCGAGCAGCGCATCGGTGCCGTGCAGGCGCGCGAGCTTCAACACCTGGCTGATCATCGAATCGAGGCGTTCGATCTCGCGCTCCAGCCGGTCCAATTGACGCGCAAGGTCCGCCGGACGGCTGGCGCGCGAGGCCGAGCGCAACGCGCATTCGGCGCAAGCGGCGAGCGCAGCTCATGGGAGATGTCGCGCAGCAGCTGGGTGGTCGCGCTGCGGTTCGCGCGCAACTGGCCGGCCATGGCGTCGAAGTCGCGTGCCAGGACCGCGAGTTCATCCTTGCGCCCCTCGAGGCCGGCGCTCACGCGCACGTCGAGATTTTCGCGAGGCGAGTGCCCGCGCGCCGGCCTGAATGCGGCGGATGGGCGCGGTCAGGTGCTGCGCCAGCCACCAGCTGGTCAGTGCGCTCACCACCAGCGCGATGCCGAGTATGGTGAGCGATATCCCAGGCAGGCTGAGCGCGCCGAAAATGCTCGGGCGGCGCGGCGTCATGATCACGGTGTAGGCCGATCCGTCCGGCGCGATGATTTGCGGCGCGGCGCGCGAGGGACGGAAATTGCCCGGCATCGGCTCGCGATTGCGGAATTCGAGGCGCCGCGACGCGCTCTCGGACAGCCGCCGGCCGAGGATGTCGAGGCCGTCGGGGCCGATGATGAACAATTCGCGATCGCCGATCGCGCGCTTGTGCTCCTGCAGCCAGCTCTTCAAGCGCGTCGAGGCCGCCGCGCGCCAGAATCTCCGAGGCCTGGATGGCCACGGAGGGACGGCGCTGGTATTCGAAGCGCCTCGTTTCGCGCGAAGTGATGGTGTAAACGGTGGCGATGCTGCTGCCGACGATGAGCGCCATCGCGAGCCAGAACAGCAGAAAGATCCGGAGGAAGAGGCTGTGCACGGCTCAGGCGCCCGGCCCGGACAGACTCCAGGTCAGGGTGTAGCCCGAGCCGCGGACGTTCTTGATTTCCGGATTCTTGCCGGCCTCCAGTTCGAGCTTGCGGCGCAGATTGCTGATGTGCGTGTCGATGCTGCGATCGTAGGCCGCAAGCTTGCGGCCGAGCGCCTGCTCGGTCATCGAGTCGCGTGAAATCACCTGGCCCGCGGAGCGCATGAGCAGCTCGAGCACGCGAAACTCCGCGCCGGTGAGCGCCACCGGTCTCTCGCGCGACGCGCACCTGGCGCGTTCCGGAGTTCAGCGAGATCGGCCCCACATGCAGTTCATCGGGGACGCCGCCGCGCGCCGGCGCGGCTGCTGGCGCGGCGCAGGATCGCGCGGATGCGCGCCACCAATTCGCGCGGATTGAAGGGCTTGCTCAAGTAATCGTCGGCGCCGAGTTCCAGCCCGACGATGCGATCGACGTCGTCGCCGCGCGCCGTCAGCATGAGAATGGGGGTGGAATAGGCGGCGCCCAGCTTGCGCAGGACGTCGAAGACCGCCGACGCTCGGCAGCATCACGTCGAGAATCACGATGTCGAATTCGCGGGCCTCGAGTTCCGCGAGCGCCTCGGCGCCGTCGTGCACGCTTTTGACGTCGAAATTTTCGGCGTCCAGATATTCGGACAGCATCTGACAGAGCTCGCGATCGTCGTCGACCAGGAGCACGCGCGCGGCGCGGGTTGCCGAGGAATCAGTCGTCATGGCGCATACTCTCGCACAGTTGGCGCCCGTGCAGCCCGCGGCGCCGCTAATTTGCAATTCTTAACAGACCGTGTCCTGCCTCTGACACTCATTCACACCTCGCCAGTCTAGGATACGGCCGTATCCTCTTCCACTTGGAGCACTGAATATGAAATCGAATCGCAATTTGCTGGCTGGAATTCTCCTGGCGGGCGGGGCGCTCGCAACGACCGCCGCGGGCATTTCGATCGCGACTGCGGCCGATGAAGCGACGACCGCGGCGCCGGGCGCGCCGGGTCCGCAGGGCTGGCATCATCATCGCCATGGCGCCTGGCACTTGCTGTCGAAGCTCAACTTGAGCGCCGAGCAGCAGGCATCCATCAAGACCATCATGGCGAATGCCGCTCCGCAGATGAAGAGCATCCGCCAGGAGATGCGCGCCAACTCGCTGAAGCTGAGTCAAACGCCGCCGACCGACGCGAACTACGCCAGCGTCGTGGCGCAGGTGACGCAGGCCAACGGTTCGCTGCACTCGCAGATGATCACGCAGCGGGAAGCGGCGCGCGCGCAGATTTTCAAGGTCTTGACGCCGGCCCAGCAAACGCAGTTCATGGCGCTGCAAGCGCAGATGCAGGCGCGCATGCAGGCAAGAGGCGCCGCATGGGCCGGGCGCACCGCTGCGGCACCGCCCGCGGCGCAATAGCGCTGACGCGGATACTCGCAGGTCGGTTTTTTAAGAAGCTTTGGCAGTATCGGGGTCGCAGTCGTTCCGACGCTCATTGCTGGGCGGCCGCGATCCCGTCTTTTTTCAGCAGCGCGATGACGCTGCCCTGACCCACCAGATGGCCGGTGCCGACGATCACCAAGTAATTCTTGTCGTCGCCGAGCAGAGCCTCGATTTTTGGCACCCACTTGCGGTTGCGTGCCACCAGCACCGATTGATACAGCGACCGGGTCGCGGCCGATCTCGGACTTCATCTGATCCGCGAACCATTCCGTGTCGCCGCTCGCCCAGGCACGCACCATCGCGTCGACCTGCTTCGGCAGGTCGTGCGCCTCCTCGAGGCTCGCTACCAGATAGTCGGCCTGGCTCGTCCATCGACATGCGCTCGAACAGCGCGATTTGATCGTGCACGGTCTCGAGGCCCGCCACGGATTTGCCGTCGGCGCGGGCACGCTCCAGGAAATACATTTCGACGCCGGACTTCGGGCTCGAAGCCGAGCTGCTGCAGCTGCAGCTGCGAAATCGCCTCGGCGACGAACCAAGGTGCGAAGGCGTCGAAGATGCCGATGTCGATGCCGACCTCCTGCGCCAAGGCTTGGGCGCGCTTGTAGCGCGCGTCGCCCATGATGCCCGGCAGGGTTTTGCCCTCCGGCAGCCGCGCACTCGGCCAGCATCTCGGTCTGCAGGCGCTGCGCGTCGATCTGCGCCAGATTGATTTCCATGAAGATCGCATTGGCGTCGCTGTAAGCGTGCAGCACCGCCGGCGCCAGCGGATAGTCGCTCGGCCGCAGCACGTGAATGGAGCCGAGGAGGTACACGGTGTTGTGCTTGCCGTGCAGTTCCCACAAGGCATGCCGCGGGCCGTCGGCGCGCACCGAGGCCGAGAGCGCGACGCAGAAGAGCGCCGCCCCCAGCAGCCGCCGGCGGATCAGCGGGCGTCGCATCGCGATGACCGGCCCGCTGCGCTCGCGGCCAAAGGGAATATTCAGACAGGCTCCTAACTTGCGGTTTGCCGCAATCGTCCCGATTCTACCCAGTGCACCTGAGAGTCGATACGCCCATCGGCGTGCAATTCGAAACTGCGGTAGGCCGGCGGCGTCGAGTCCACCGCGTAGCGGTCGCTCTTCGGCAGGAACTGCGCGCCGGTGGAGGGCGTCGCAAACAGCCGCACGGCGCCGCGACTGCCGTCGAACGCTTGGTGAACATGCCCCCACACCACGGCGCGCACATTCGAATGAGAATCGATGACGCTCCAAAAATCCTCGGCTTGGGCGAGTCCCACGCTGTCCAGCCAGCGGCTGCCCATCGCAATCGGATGATGATGCAGGCACACCATGGCGTGCTTGGGCGCGGCGCGCAGCGCCGCATCGAGGCGTGCCAGCTCGTTCTTGGTCAGGCGTCCGCCGACATGCCCCGGATCGTAGCTGTCGAGCATCACGAAGTCCAATCGCCGATGGCGTGAGCGCCGCAGATCTTGAACGGATCGCCGTTCAGCTCCATGCGCATGGTCTCGGGTTCATCGTGATTGCCGGGAATGCACAGCACCGGCTTTTTGAGGCTGCCGAAAATACTGCGAAACCGCAGATAACCGGACTGATCGTCTTGCACCAAATCGCCGGTGACCAGCACGGCCTCGTAGCCGGGCGCGCGCAAAACGCATCATCGAGCATCGCGTGCAAGCTCGAATCGGTCTCGACGCCGCGCAGTCTGCCGCTCGCGCTGCCGTAAAGATGAGGGTCCGTGACTTGTAGAATTTGCATCCGATAAATGGTAACAAAGCGACGCTGCGGGCGACGGTGAACTGGGTCATGACGCAGGCTCTCTGCGCTTATACCTAAACGAGACTGCGGTTATGTGACAGTGTTCCGTCGCAATTCGACAACTAGCGCGAGTTATGCGACCGATATCACGCCGGTATTGCTGGCGGGGGGCGCATCGGAGACAATACCCGGCTTCGTCTCGTTAAATAAGAAGTCTGCCCATGCCCACTCGCCGCGACCTTGCCAACGCCATCCGAGCTCTCTCCATGGACGCCGTCCAAAAGGCCAATTCGGGCCATCCGGGCGCGCCCATGGGGATGGCGGACATCGCGGAGGTTCTGTGGCGGGACGTGCTTAAGTTCAATCCGGCCAATCCGACCTGGTTGGACCGCGACCGGTTCGTGCTCTCCAACGGCCACGCCTCGATGCTGCTCTACTCGGTACTGCATCTCACCGGCTACCCCTTGTCCATGGAGGAAATCAAGAATTTTCGGCAATTTGGCTCCAAGACTCCGGGGCACCCGGAGCGTGAGGTGCATCTCGGCATCGAGACGACCACGGGACCCTTGGGCCAGGGATTTGCCAATGCGGTCGGAATGGCGCTGGCCGAGCGCTCGCTGGCGGCCACCTTCAACCGGCCCGGCCACACCATCATCGATCATCACACCTATGTGTTCGTCGGCGATGGCTGCATGATGGAAGGCATTTCGCACGAAGCGGCTTCCCTCGCCGGGATGCAGCAACTCGGCAAGCTCATCGCGATCTACGATGACAACGGCATTTCCATCGACGGCAAAGTCGTCGGCTGGTTCGACGACAACACCGCGCGCCGCTTCGAGGCTTACGGCTGGCACGTCATACCGCACGTCGACGGTCAAAGCAGCGAAAACGTCGCCGCGGCTCTGGCGGCGGCGCGCGCCGTCACCGACAAGCCCTCATTCATTTGCGCCAAGACGCTCATCGGTTTTGGCGCACCCAAGGAGGGCACCCAGACCATGCATGGCGAGGCGATGGGCGATGCCGATATCGCGGTCGCTCGCCGGACGCTCGGCTGGCCTTCGCCGCCGTTCGTAATTCCCGAAGACATTCGCGCCGCATGGGATCGACGCGAGAAGGGTGCCGCCGCGGAACGCGAGTGGCGCGGCCGTTTCGCCGCCTACGCCGAAGAGTTTCCCGCGCTGGCCGCTGAATTGGAGCGGCGCATGGCGGGGGACTTGCCGCGCGGATTCGACGATTTGCTGCGGGCGTTCGCCGGCGGGGCGCAGTCGGAAGGCAAGTCCCTGGCCACGCGGCAATCCTCGCAGGCCACGCTGAACGCCATCGGCCCTTCGTTGCCGGAACTGCTGGGCGGATCGGCGGATTTGACGCCCTCGAACGGCACCTGGCGCAAGGACTCGGTGACCTTGAGCGCCGGTCGCGCCGGCCGGAAATTACATCCATTACGGCGTGCGCGAGTTCGGCATGTCGGCCGTCATGAACGGAATCACCGCGCACGGCGGCTTCATTCCGTATGGCGGCACATTCCTGACCTTTTCCGACTATGCGCGCAATGCCGTGCGCATGGCCTGCCTGATGCGCATTCGCGTGATATTCGTCTATACCCACGATTCCATCGGTCTGGGCGAGGATGGCCCGACGCATCAGCCGATCGAGCATCTTGCAAGTCTGCGCGTGATCCCACATATGGATCTGTGGCGGCCTTGCGACGCGGTGGAGACCGCGGTGGCGTGGGGGGTCGCCCTGGACAATCGGGACGGACCGACGCTGCTGGTGTTGACGCGCCAGGCTTGCACTCATCAAGCGCGCGAGCCCGAGCAGGTGGCCAATATCAGCCGCGGCGCCTACGTGCTGATCGATTCGCAGGGAGCGCCGGAGGCCATCGTGATCGCCACCGGATCCGAGGTTGGAATCGCTGCCGACGCGGTGCGCAGCATGAATGCCAAGGGCCGCAAGATCCGACTGGTGTCGATGCCGGGCACCAACCGCTTCGACGCACAGGACGAGGCCTACAAGGAGAGCGTGCTGCCGGCCGCCGTCACGCGGCGGGTCGCGGTCGAGGCCGGCGTGCGTAGCGACTGGTGGCGCTACGTGGGTCTCAAAGGGCAAGTGGTCGGCATCGATCATTTCGGCGCCTCGGCGCCGGCCAAGGTGCTGTTCCCGAAATTCGGCTTCACCCCCGAGAAGGTAATCGAGGCGATCGAGAAGGTGCTGGCCGGCAGCTGAGGACAGAATGAGGAATTTACCGCTCGCGTAGCGAGCGCTTATAGGTCGGGGCCGCTTCGGCCCCGTTGATGAATGCGCGCAGCGCATCGTGAGGATACATGGCGATCAAAGTAGGCATCAATGGTTACGGGCGAATCGGCCGCAATATTTTGCGTGCGTTGTACGAAGGCAAGCACAGCGGCAATCTCAAGGTCGTTGCCATCAACGACCTGGGCGATGCCAATACGAATGCCCATCTGACCCGCTTCGATACCGTCCACGGGCGCTTCCGCGGCGAGGTTCACGTCGACGGCGACTCCATGGTGGTCAATGGCGATCGCATCCGCGTCGTCGCGCAGCGCGATCCGGCGAAATTGCCCTGGGGCGAGCTCGGCGTCGATTATGTGCTCGAGTGCACCGGATTGTTCACCAGCAAGGCCAAGGCGGCGGCGCATCTCGCCGCGGGCGCCAAGAAGGTGGTGATTTCCGCGCCGGGCGGCGACGATGTGGACGCCACCGTCGTCTATGGCGTGAATCACCATGTTTTGAAACCGGGCATGACGGTGATTTCGAATGCCTCCTGCACCACCAATTGCCTGGCACCCTTGGTCAAGGTGCTGCACGAGAAAGTGGGCGTGGTCGCGGGTGTGATGAATACCATTCACTCCTACACCAACGATCAGGTGCTGACCGATGTGTATCACTCCGATCTGCGCCGCGCACGCTCGGCCACCATGTCGATGATTCCGACCAAGACCGGGGCCGCCGCCGCGGTCGGCCTGGTGTTGCCCGAGCTCAAAGGCAAGATCGATGGCTTCGCCATTCGCGTGCCGACGATCAACGTGTCGCTGGTCGATTTGAGCTTTACTGCGGCGCGCAAAACCAGCGTGCAGGAAATTCACGATGCCATCAAGGCCGCGGCAAACGGGCCGCTGAAGGGCATTTTGGCCTACAACGACCAACCGCTGGTGTCGGTGGACTTCAACCACGACCCTGCCTCCTCCACCTACGATGCCACCCTGACCAAGGTCATCGAAGGGACGCTGGTGAAGGCTTGCTCCTGGTACGACAATGAGTGGGGATTTTCCAACCGCATGCTCGATACGACAGCGGCTTGGGCGAGTGCCAAGTAAGAGTTCCGCTTGAACATCACAAAAATGTCCAGCCTGGATCTGCGCGGCAAGCGGGTGCTGATTCGCGAGGATTTGAACGTGCCGATCCAGGGCGGCGCCGTGAGCAGCGATGCGCGCATCCGCGCGGCGTTGCCCACCATTCAGGCGGCCCTCACCGCGAAGGCGCGGGTGCTCGTCATGTCGCATCTCGGGCGCCCCGAAGAGGGCAAATATGCGGAGGAGTTTTCCCTGGCGCCGGTGGCGAAGCGCCTGGCGCAACTGCTCGGCGTCCCGGTCGCCCTGAAGAAGGACTGGCTGGACGGGGTCGAGGTCGGTCCCGGCGAAATCGTGCTGTTGGAAAACGTGCGCTTCAACAAGGGTGAAAAAAAGGATGCCGATGAGCTGTCGCGACGCATGGCGGCACTGTGCGACATCTACGTCATGGACGCCTTCGGTACCGCGCATCGCGCCGAAGCCAGCACGCACGGGGTGGCCAAGTACGCTCCGGTCGTTTGCGCAGGTCCCTTGCTCGTCAGCGAACTCTCGGCGCTAGAGACCGCGCTCGAGAAGCCCGCGCGGCCGCTGTTGGCCATCGTCGCGGGTTCCAAGGTCTCGACCAAGCTCACGGTGCTCGAATCGTTGTTGAGCAAGGTGGATCAGCTCATCGTCGGCGGCGGCATCACCAATACTTTTCTCGCGGCCTTGGGTCTTAACGTGGGCAAATCGCTGTACGAACCCAACATGCTGGACATCTGCAGGCGCTTGCTCGAGCAATCGAAAAAGCGCGGCATCGTCATTCCCATGCCGACCGATGTGGTGGTGGCGAAGGAGTTCTCGGCGAAAGCTGAAGCCGACGTCAAGGATGTGCGCCAGGTTTCCGCCGAGGACATGATTCTCGACATCGGCCCCGATTCAGCCGAAGCGATCGCCGCGCTCGTGGCTTCCGCCGGCACCATCCTCTGGAACGGGCCGGTAGGCGTGTTCGAATTCCCGCAATTCGGCGAAGGCACGCGCACCCTGGCGACCGCGATTGCCCGCAGCAAGGCGTTTTCTCTGGCAGGCGGCGGCGACACCCTGGCCGCGATCGAGAAATACGGGGTCGAGGACAGCATTTCCTACATATCCACAGGCGGCGGCGCTTTTCTGGAGTTCGTCGAAGGCAAGAAGCTTCCCGCGGTCGAAATTCTCGAGCAGCGCGCCGCATGAGTTCAGGGCTGCGCCGCACCAAAATTGTCGCGACCCTGGGTCCTGCCACGGACGATCCGGAGGTGCTCGAGGAGATGGTGCGCGCCGGTGTCGATGTGGTGCGCCTGAATTTTTCGCACGGCGTCGTCGCCGATCATGCGCGCCGGGTTGAACTGGTGCGCGAGGCGGCGCGCCGCGCGGGCCGTTACGTGGGTGTGCTCGGCGACCTACAGGGCCCCAAGATCCGCATCGATCGCTTCGCGGCGGGAAAAATCGAATTGCAGGACGGCGCCGAATTCACGCTGGACGCATCGCTCCCGGTCGATGCGGGCACGGAACACTCGGTGGGAATCGCCTACAAGAAATTGCCGGCCGATGTGTTCGCCGGCGACGTGCTGCTGCTGAACGATGGCCAGATCAGCCTGCGGGTGGTGGGGATCGAGGGTCCGCGTATCAAGACCCGCGTGCTGGTGGGCGGCGAACTCGGCAACAACAAGGGCATCAACCGCCAGGGCGGCGGCCTGTCGGCCGGAGCGCTGACCGACAAGGACCGCGAGGACATCGTGACCGCCGGCGCGCCTCAAGGTGGATTACCTGGGGATCTCGTTTCCGCGCGATGCGGCGGATATGGACGAGGCGCGCGGCTTGCTGCGCCAGGCCGGTGGGCATGGCCTGTTGGTTGCGAAGATCGAGCGCGCGGAGGCGATCAAGAATCTCGCGGCCGTCGTCAAGGCCAGCGATGGCGTGATGGTGGCGCGCGGCGATCTGGGCGTGGAAATGGGCTTTGCCGAACTCGCCGGCCTGCAGAAACAGATCATTCAGGAAGCCCGCCATCAGAACCGAGTCGTGATCATGGCCACGCAGATGATGGAGTCGATGATCACCGCCACGATTCCGACCCGCGCCGAAGTCTCCGATGTCGCCAATGCCGTCATGGACGGGCACCGATGCGGTCATGCTGTCGGCGGAGACCGCCTCCGGCAAGCATCCCGCCAAGGTGGTGGAGGCCATGGCGCAGATCATCGTCGGGCGCGGAGAAATACCAAGGGGCGCATGTGCGCATCGCGCCAGCGCCAGAGCGGATTCTTCGACCACACCGACGAGGCCATCGCCTCCGCGGTGATGTATACCGCGAATCACCTGCACGTGAAGGCCATCGTCGCGCTGACCGAATCGGGCTCGACGGCGCTGTGGATGTCGCGGGTGCGCTCGGATATTCCCATCTATGCATTTACGCGGCACGAGACCACGCGCCGCCGCGTCACCCTGTATCGCGGCGTCTATCCGGTTGCCTACGATGTCGACGGATCGCGGCCGCGAGGCGTTCTATTTCTCGATTTTCCGCCTGTTGCTGGATCTGAAGTTGGTGCACGAGAACGATCTCATCATCCTCACCAAGGGCGAGCTCAGCGGCATCTCCGGCGGCACCAATTCCATGCAAATCCTGCGGTCACGCGCAAGTAAGCTGCAAATGACGCAACGAATTTCGCGGCACCGATCGATACATCGCGACCGAAGAATTGATGGCCGCGGTCAACGCCGCGATGGTGCTGTCGCGGCCCTTGCTGATCAAGGGCGAGCCCGGAACGGGCAAAACGCTGCTCGCGAATGAAATCGCCGCGCGCCCTGGACAAGCCGTTTTACGAGTGGCACATCAAATCCACCACCAAGGCGCAGCAGGGACTGTACGAATACGACGCGGTGTCGCGTCTGCGCGATTCGCAGCTCGGCGATCCGAAAGTCCAGGACATCGGCAACTACATCCTCAAGGGCAACCTGTGGGAGGCCTTCGACTGCGAGGTGCAGCCGGTGCTGCTCATCGATGAAATCGACAAGGCCGACATCGAATTTCCCGAACGATCTGCTGCGCGAGCTGGACCGGATGGAGTTCTACGTCTACGAGACTCGCGAGACCGTGCGCGCCAGGCACCGGCCGATCATGGTGATCACCAGCAACAACGAAAAAGAACTGCCCGACGCGTTCTTGCGGCGCTGCTTCTTCCACTACATCCGCTTCCCCGATACCGCGACGATGACGCAGATCGTCGATGTGCATTTTCCCGACTTGAAGCGCGAACTGCTGCACGAGGCGCTGACCACCTTCTTCAAGATCCGCGAAACGCCCGGGCTGAAGAAGAAGCCGACCACCTCGGAGCTGCTCGATTGGATCAAGTTGCTGGTGACCGAGGACATTTCGCCCGAAGCCCTGCGCAGCGACGATGCCAAGAAGCTCATTCCGCCCCTGTACGGCGCGCTTCTGAAAAACGAGCAGGACGTGCACCTGTTCGAGCAGCTGGTCTTCCTGCACCGCCGGAATGCTCGTTAAGTTCTTTTTTCTGCTGCGCAGAGCCGGCGTGCCGGTCTCGATCACCGAATTGTTGACTCTGCTCGAGGCGCTCAAGGCCGGTTTGGGCGACCTGAGCGCCGAGCGCTTCTACTACCTGGCGCGCACCTGCCTGGTCAAGGACGAGAAGCTTCTACGACCGCTACGACCGCGCTTTTGCGGCGCATTTCAAGGGCGTCGAGGACCTATTCGCGTCATTGCAGCGGCGAGCTGCCCGCCGATTGGCTGGAAAAAATGACGGTGCGGGATTTTACCGACGAAGAGAAGGCCGAGATCGAAGCCCTGGGCGGCTGGGACAAGCTGATGGAAACCCTCAAGAAGCGTCTCGAGGAGCAGAAGGAGCGTCATCAGGGCGGCAACAAGTGGATCGGCACGGCCGGCAGCTCGCCCGTTCGGAGCCTACGGCTTCAACCCCGAGGGCGTGCGCATCGGCCAGGACGGCGGCCGCAACCGCAGCGCCGTGAAAGTCTGGGACCAGCGCGAGTTCGCCAACCTCGACGACAAGGTGGAACTCGGCACGCGCAACATCAAGATCGCGCTGCGGCGCCTGCGCCGCTTTGCGCGGCGCGGCGTCCCCGACGAATTGGCGCTGGCCGATACCATCGACGCCACGGCGCGCTCGGGCGGCTGGCTCGACATCAAAATGCAGGCCGAGCGGAACAACGTCATCAAGATACTGCTGCTGCTGGATATCGGCGGATCGATGGACGATCACGTCAAGACCTGCGAGGAACTGTTCTCCGCCGCGCGCAGCGAGTTCAAGCACCTGGAGCATTATTACTTTCACAACTTCGTGTACGAATCGTTGTGGAAGGACAATCGGCGGCGTTTCAACGAGCACGTCGGCACCACGGAAATCATCCGTACCTACGGGCCGGACTACAAGCTGATCCTGGTGGGCGATGCGACCATGAGCCCCTACGAAATCACGCATGCCGGCGGCAGCGTGGAGCACTGGAATCCTGAAGCAGGGAGCGTGTGGCTCGAGCGCTTGATGAAGCAGTATCCGAAATTCGCCTGGATCAACCCCCAGCCGCAGTCGCGCTGGCGTCAGACCGCCTCGATCGACATGACCCGCGACATGCTCGAAGGCCGCATGTATCCCTTGACGCTCGCCGGACTCGATGACCTCATTGACGCGCTGACGTGATTCCGGAGGCCCGACAGCTCGGCCTGGTGTTGACGGGCGGCGGCGCCCGCTCGGCCTACCAGGTCGGCGTGCTCAAGGGCATCGCGGATCTGCTGCGGCGCGGCTCGGCCTGTCCTTTTCCCATCATTACCGGCACCTCGGCGGGCGCGGTGAGCGCCATCGCGCTGGCTTCGGACGCCGCGCATTTCCGTCGCTCCATTTACGCGATCGAGAGGGTGTGGCGCGAATTCCGGGTGCATCACGTGTTCAAGGCGGACGCGCGTCAGCATGCTCAGTTCGGGCCTGCACTGGATCCTGGCGTTCATCACCGGCGGCTGGCTGGTGCAGCCGCCGCATTCGCTGTTCGACAACGCGCCGCTGTGGCAGCTGCTGCGCACGCATCTGCATTTCGACGGCATCCCGCGCAGCTTGTACAAGACGCACTTGCACGCCGTCGGCATCTGCGCGACGTGCTACGGCGACGCGGACTCGGTGACCTTCTTACGCCGCCGAGCCGACGGCCGAGCCCTGGACGCGCGTCTATCGCAAGGGCGCGCGCGTCCACCTTGACGCTGGACCACCTGATGGCGAGTCTGTGCCATCCCTTTCCTGTTCCGGCCGGTGCTGCTCAATGACGCATATTTCGGCGACGGCGCCATGCGCCAGACCTCGCCCTTGAGCCCGGCGATTCTTCTCGGCGCCAACGCGGCTGCTTGATCATCGGCGTGAATGATCCGCGTGCCGCGGGGTCCGCAGCCGCGCCAGCGGCCGATCGAGCCGACCTTCGGCCAGATGTTCGGCTTCATGCTGGATTCGCTGTTCATGGATCACGCTGAATGCCGACCTCGAGCGCATCAATCGCTACAACGAAAGCGCCGAGCATGCAGCCGATCGACTACGCTGGTGATGACGCCGACGCGCGACGTGAACGAAATCGCGCGCCGCCACGCGCATGAACTGCCGCGCGCCTGCGGACGCTGCTGCGCGCCCTGGGCGCGACAATGCGCCGCAACTCGCTGCTGTTGAGCTACCTGTTGTTCGAGCGCGGCTTCACGCGCGAAATGATCGCACATGGGCTACGAAGATGCGAAAGCGCGCGCCGCGGAGATTCGCGAATTCTTGCAGCTGGACGGCGCCCGCCAATATCGTGAGGCGCGCGGCCGGCAGGCGGCACCCGGCGGCTAGCTCTCCCGCAGCCTAGGGCCTGTTAACACTAATGATGATATTCTATGCGACATGGAAATCACTCGGAGCAGTTCAGTCGGATCGAGGCTTTCTTGCCGGTACAGCGCGGCAACGTCTCGCTCAGCAACCTTCAATGGTCAACGCGATCCTGTTTGTCGCGGAGAACGGCTGCAAGTGGCGCAGCCTTCCCAAGCGCTTTGGCAACTGGCACACGATCTATACTCGAATGAACCGCTGGGCAAAAGCCGGGTGTTCTGGATCGATTGTTCGAGGAATTGCAGCATCAGCAGCTGGTGCGCATCAAGATTGAGGCGGTGAGCCTGGACAGCACCATCGTCAAAGTACATCCCGACGGAACCGGCGCTCTAAAAAAAACGGCGCCCAATCCATCGGCAAATCCCGAGCAGGATGGACAACCAAAATTCATATGGTTGCCGCGGATGCTCGGTGCGCCATCGCGTTCTCGTTTAGCCCGGGACAAGCGGGCGATGCGCCCGCCGGTCGGGAATTGATGCGTGCTGCCGCCGCTCCCGACACGCTGCCGCCTGATCATGGATCGAGCATATGAAGGCAATGAAACACGACAGCTCGCACTCGATTTGGGCTTTATCCCGGTGGTCCCGCCGCTCTGCACGCGTGTCGAGCCGTGGCGATACAATAAAGCCTGGTACAAACGGCGCAACGAAATCGAGCGGCTGTTTCGCAGGCTCAAAGGCTTTCGGCGCATCTTCAGCCGCTTCGATAAACTCGACGTCATGTTTATGGCTTTCTGTGCTTCGCGCTCGTCGTCGAAGCACTTCGCTAGTGTTAACAGGCCCTAGTGCGCGGCCGGGATCAGCACTTGGTTCTTGGTCCCCTCCATTCGGATGCCGGCAGAGGCAGAATTGCCCGGCCTGCCGTTGAGAACATAGCGGCCGTCCGCCAAGGCGGCATCTTTGAGCAGGAAGTTCCAGCCATTTTCCTTGGATTCGATGTCGTAGCTGACTCCTTTTGCGGTTCTGGGACGTGAAAAGGAGATGAGGTTGGTGCCGACCGGGAGATTCTGGATACTGATGTCCTGCCAGCCGGTAGGAAGATGCGGCTCGAGCACGATCGCTTCTGTTCGCCGCGTCCGGCCGGATGCCGAACACGTGCTCGACCAGCGGCACCACGATGCCGTAACTGGTCCAGGCGATCGTGAAGCAGCCGTGGTCTGGGCATCATTTCCGATATCGAGCCCGGTGATACTAGGTTGAATGTCTGCGCGATCGGTCCACATACCACATCGCTTCGTCGATGCGGCCATATTCGCCTTCTGCAACGGCCTCGCGCCAGTCGAGATCGTCATCATCGACGCCTGTCGACGGCGGAGAGATAGGGGCCGTATTCGCCGGTGTTTTCACGACGATCTTATCCAGCAGCGGAATGCCCGCGCCCGTGGCGCGATCCCGGTTTCCAGCGGCGTGGCAATGACCCAGTTCTCATTGGTTATCCATGCCCTTTGCCCTCCGGCATGCTCGGGAATTGTGCCTTGAGCCTTCGTAATGCGCGATCAAGTCCCTTTCTCTCTGGGTGAGCGCTCCGCTCCCGAGCCCATCTGCTCGATGACCCCCTGGCGGCGGTCATCGCCTGTGAACGGCTGCCGTAGAAGTCGCCGTACGTGCCGCCTCTTCGATCCAGAAGCGCTGATTGATCCTCTCCTTCAGTGTGGCGGCAAGTTTGGCATATCGGTCTCTTCGCCTCCGCATCGTTCATGGCTGTCGGCGACCCGTGCCGCAGCCTCCAGAGCCTGCTGCGTATACACCGCCACATCGATCAACTCGGCGTTCAAACCATCGCTTCCGTGATTCCGTACCCTTCCGGGAACAGGTCCTTGTTCTGGTCCATCTCGACCAGCAGCCAGTCGATTCCCTGCTGCATGGCGGGATACATCTCCCGTGCGAAGTCCAGGTCCCCGCTCCACGCCAATAGCTGACCCACGGTCATGACGAATTGCGCCGTTTCCTGGGTATTGCCGGGATTCGCCACCGCTCCGTCGGTCGTGATTTCATGCGCGATCCGGCCGTTACCGTTCACCTTGCACGATTGAGCGCGAAGCAGCCTGAGCGTTTGTTTGACCAGTCGGAAATCGCCGCTCCGCATGAGTGCTTGCAGAGAATAGGTCTCGGTTCCGAACCACCACGGATATTCCATGAAGCCGGCGCTCAAGCCTCGGCCGACGCCGGGAACATCTCGGATCAGCCACTCCATATTGATCCGGGTCCAGTTGTACACATCCTGCAGGCGTTGGTCCGGAATCCTTATGCGGGCGCGTTGGGTCATGGCGGCATAGTGGGCGATCTTGTGCGCCAGCAGCGCTGCGTGATGCTCTGCCAGATCGCGGTAGACCGCGAGTGCCTCGCTCTGGTCTTTCGTCGAGCCCGATACAACGAAGGTCAGGGTAGAGCTCGATGCGCTCCGACCATGACGGTGTAGCTGGCCGCCGCCGTGACGCCGCGGCCGCCGCTCGCGATCGGATCCGGGTGCTCGACGCGCCGCGCATCGGTGCCGGCCACCGCGCCCCAGACGCAAAACCACGGGTTGCCCGGATCGCGGGCGATGAACACGCCAGCGGCGGGCCGCCAATCGACCGAATCCGCGCCATCCTGGATTCCGAGATGATCCGCATACCAGTTGGGGCGCAGATCCGTCTTGACGGACCATTGAAAGCGCAGCCGCCGTGCGCGTGCGGACGTGTTCTTGAAGCGGTATTGAACGATCATGCCCTGGCGCTGATCCGGGGCGAACTGAAAGCGATCGACTTCCAACTCCTCGAGCACCGGGCCATACCGGAAACGGGTTCCATAAGGGTACGCCACCATCTCGACGCTTTGCGTGAGCCGGATTTCCTTGGCGCTTTGCGGCTCCGCGATTCGCGCCTCGAAGCCGTCGATGAGCTTGATCGGCGGCAGCCATAAGCCGCCCATTTCCCCGGGGACGTGATGGCCCATGTCCGGAAAGTTTCCATCCTGCGTGCCGATCAGGTAGCTTCGATCGCCGGCGGTCACATACGGCTGATGCTGGTCTCGCCCCTGGTCGCCGATACCGGCGAGGATGTGCGCCGCGTAGTCATCCGCACCCGGCGGCTGCGAGACCCGGCTCCCATCCCTGGTTTGCGCAACGCCCGGCTCAATCGCGAGCGCGGCCGTCAAGAGCGCGGCAAGGGCGCCGGATTTAATGCTGGGAGCCACGGTCAGGCCTTTTGCAGCGAGTCGTGCCGCGTCAGTACCTGCGGGTGCGATTTACGGAAGTGTTGCGCGAGCTGCTCGGCGATATACACCGAGCGATGCTGGCCGCCGGTGCAACCGATGGCGATGGTCAAATAACTGCGATTCGCCTGCGCGAACTCGCTCAGTGCGCTTGTCCAGAAATTCCGTCAGATCGCGCGATCATGCTGCGCACGCTGGCGTGAAGCCGGCCAGGTATTCGATCACGGCGCGGATCGCGGCCGTTCAGACTTGCGCAGGGCGGTCTCCCAATAGGGGTTCGGCAGGCTGCGCACGTCGAATACGAAGTCCGCATCGCCCGGAATGCCGTGCTTGTAGCCGAAAGACTCGAACATCAGCGACAGCTGGCCCTCGCGCGGCGTTCGATGCGCTCGCGAATCAGTTCGCGCAGCGCGTGCACGCCCATGCTCGAGGTGTCGATGACCCAGTCCGCCGCGACGATGATCGGCTCGAGCAGCTTGCGCTCCAAAGCGATCGCTTCGCGCAAGCCGATCTCGCCGGTGACCAGCGGATGCTTGCGGCGGGTCTCGGCGTAGCGCTTGAGCAGCACCTCGTCGCCCGCATGCAGGTACATCACCTCGCAGTCGATGCTGCTGCGGCGCAGCTCGGCGACCAGTGCGGGGATGGTTTCGATCTCGTCGGCGCGATTGCGCGCGTCCAGGCCCACCGCGGTCCGCGGATAGGTGTCGCCCATGCCGCGGACGGTGTGCGATATGAACGGCTTGAGCAGCGCGGCCGGAATGTTGTCGACGCAGTAGAAGTCGATGTCCTCCAGCATGTGCAGAGCAACGCTCTTGCCCGAGCCGGAAAGCCCGCTGACGATGATCAGTCGCATCGACATCCGGCAGCCCGTCGGGTGTCAGCGCCGCAGCAGCGCGCCTTGATGACGTCCTCGGCGTGGTGATCGCAGGCCTTTTCCTTGTGCTTCTTGACGCAGCGGTCGAGCTTGTCGGCCAGCGCGTCGATGGAGGCGTACATGTTCTCTTCGGTTGCATCCGCGTAGATCTTGTTGCCGCGCAGCATCAAGGTGGCTTCGGCCTTGTGGCGCATTTTTTCGACCGTGAGGACGCAGTGGACGTCGATGAGCTGCTCGAAATGCCGCGAGATGCGCTCGAATTTCTTCAGAACATAGCCGCGCAAGGCGGCGGTGACTTCCACATGATGACCGCTGAGATCGAGTTGCATGTTTCCTCCTTAAGTCACTTTAAGACGCGCGGGCAGCCGCTCGCTTACGTTCGTTCGACGGCGCGATCTGCATGCCCTCGCGGTATTTGGCAACCGTGCGCCTGGCCACCGGTATGCCCTCTTGCGACAGAATCTCCGCCAGCTTGGCTTCGCTCAGCGGATTTTCTGGATTCTCCTGCGAAATCAATTTCCTGATCTTGGCGCGGATGGCGGTCGATGACATCTCGGTGCCGTCCGCCGCCTCGACGTGGCTCGAGAAGAAATAGCGGAACTCGAATACGCCGCGCGGCGTGTGCATGTACTTGGCGGTGGTGACGCGCGAGATGGTCGACTCGTGCATCTCGACCGCCTCGGCCACATCCTTCAAGATCAGCGGCTCCATCGCCTCCTCGCCGATTTCGAAAAAACTCGTCTGGCGCTGCACGATGCAGCGCGCCACCTTGATCAAGCGTTTCGTTGCGGATTTCGAGGCTGCGCATCAGCCAGCGCGCCTCCTGCAGTTGGGTGCGCAGCATGGCGTGATCGGGCGCGCGCGAAATCAAATTGGCGTAGCTTTGATTGACGCGCACCCGCGGCACGGTGGCCTGATTGATTTCGACGGTCCAGCCATGGTCGGTGCGGCGCACGAAGACATCCGGAATGACGTATTGCGCCTGGGCCGGATTGACCGCGGCGCCGGGCCGCGGATGGCAGGAGCGCACCAACGCGAGCGCCATTTCCAGGTCGCCTTCGCTGCAGCGCAGTTGGCGGCGCAGCAGGGCGAGCTGCTGGCTGGCGACCAAATCCAGGTGCTCGTTGGCCACGCGGATCGCGACGTCCCGCGCCGGGGTCTCCGGGTCCAGTTGTTCGAGTTGCAGCGCAATGCACTCGCCGAGATTGCGGGCGGCCACGCCGGCAGGCTCCAGCGATTGAACGATGCCGAGCACGCGCTCCACGTCCGCGGGTGCCGCCTCGATCTCGGGCAGCAGGCTCAAGCGGACCTCCTCGAGGTAGTCCTTCAGGTAGCCATCGTCGGTAATCGCGTCGGTGATGACACGCGCGATGGCCAGGTCGATCGGGGACAGCTTGGCGAGCTCCAACTGCTCGATCAGCTGCTCCTGCAAGGTTTGGCCGTGCTGGTCGCTGAAATCGCTGCTGCGATCGTCGTCGCCGGACCAATGGCGCTCGGAGGGGCCGCTGGTCTGTTCGCCCCAGGCCTCGTCGGCGATCTCCACCTCCGGGTGTCTCGCGCTGGCTCGGCGCCGCGCGTGCTGATGCCGTCCAACTCGGCATATTTCTCATCCAGCCGCACCGGCAATTCTTCGCGCTCGCGCGCCGCGATCCGGCGACCGTCTCGGTCGAGCTCTTCCTCTCCCTCCAGCATCACGTTGGTTTCGAGGGTCTCGCGCACGTGCGCCTGCAGGTCGAGCGAGGGAAGCTGCAGCAGCCGGATCGCCTGCTGCAGCTGCGGCGTCATGGTCAGCTGCTGACCGATGCGAAGCTGCAGACTTGGCTTCAACATATTTCGTTCGAACCTAAACCTATAACTTGAAGTCCTGGCCCAAGTACACCTCACGGACCTGCGGGTTGGCAAGAATCTGGTCCGCAGATCCGGAGGCGAGGACGCGTGCCCTGACTGACGATATAGGCTCTGGCGCAAATACCCAAGGTCTCCCGCACATTATGATCGGTAATCAGCACTCCGATGCCCTTGTCGGACAAGTGCTTGATTATTCGTTGGATATCCGCGACAGAGAGCGGATCGACGCCCGGCAAACGGCTCATCCAGCAGCATGAACTGCGGGTCGGCCGCCAAAGCTCGGGCGATTTCGACCCGGCGGCGTTCGCCCGCCCGAGAGACTCATGCCCAAGCTGTCGCGCACATGGCCGATATGCAGCTCGCCCAGCAGTTCCTTCAGGCGCGCGCTGCGGCCCGCGTCATCGAGGCCGGGCCGGGTCTCGAGGATCGCCATGATGTTGTCGGCGACCGACAGTTTGCGGAAGACCGAGGGTTCCTGCGGTAGATACCCTAAGCCCAATTGCGCGCGCCGGTGCATGGGCAGGCGGGTGATATCCTTGTTGTCGAGGAAAATCTCGCCATGCTCGCAGCGGGTGAGTCCGACGATCATGTAGAAGGCGGTGGTTTTGCCGGCGCCATTCGGGCCCGAGCAGCCCGACCACTTCTCCGCTTTCAACCTCCAGCGACAAATCCCGCAGCACCTGCCGTGATTTGTAGCTTTTGGCGAGTTCAACGCCCGCAATACGCTCATGGATTGGATTTGGGCTGCGCCGTCTTCGGCGGCGGCGGCGTGATGATGATGTGCACCCGCTGCGAATTCTGTTCGGATTCCTCAGCGATGACTTTTTGCGCGAGCACATCGTACTTCAGCGACTGCCCGGTGATCTCGTGGTCGCCGTTGCTCAAATAAGCGTTCTTCAAGAATCGCACCATGTGCTTTGCCGCATCGTAATCGATGGTGTCCGCGTGGCCTTTGGCGGGCTTGCCGGTCTTCGTCATGGTCTGCTCGAAGGAGGCGGGCTTGCCGTTGACGACGGCCTTGCTCAGTACGTTGTTGACGAAGGTGATCTGCGCGTCGTCGGAGAACAACTGGCCTTGCTCGACGGTTATTTTGACGTTGCCGCGAAAGTTCCAGACATTGTTCTTGAAATACAAATCCTGGGAGCTCGGTTGGCTCGCCTGCCCCTGATCCGCGCTGATCGACATGCCTCCTTGCGAGATGCGGATCTTGGTGAAGACCGCACTGTTGGTCTTGAGGTCGATTGCCGCGGACTGCGACTCCATCAATATCGGCAACTGGCGGTCGCGCGCCACGGTGGCGGATGCCGGGGACGCGGCGCTCGCCTGCGCCAGCGGCGCAAGCAATGCGACCAGGGCGGCAAGACGACGGGAGAAAACGTTACGGGAGGAAACGGCCATTGACCTTCGATTCTAGGCGCATCGTGCGCTCTTTCAAATTCGCGCTGAGACCGCGCGCGGTGAGAATGTGGCCGCCGTAATCGATGCGCACGTCGCTCTTGGTGCTCGCTATGCTCTCTGAAACGTTGTAGCTCAACAAATCGGTGCGGATCACCGCGGTGCCCGGCGTGCCAGGATTCTCGCCCTGCAGCCGCACGTTGCCGGCGACGTCGATGATCTTGCCGCCCGGTTGCACATGGGCCGTGTCGCCGAACAACTCCCAGGTCTGGCCCCCCGGCGCGTCATAATTGACGCGCACGTTGTACAACGCCACTTCGTTGCCATGATCGATTTGATCGATGCGCTCGGCCTCGATGCGGATGCTCGGCGCTCCCGCCACGTCGTAATCCGTGAGGACCGCGTTCTTGAAAAAATAGCCGGGCAAATCCGCTTGATTCGCGCTGCCCGAAGCGCTGGGTCGATGGGCGGGCGAGCTCCATATCCAGGTGATGATCACCAGGGCCGCGACCGCAAGCACCGTGAAGATTCGAAACAGCATTAAGCCTCGCCGGCGCGCGCGCGCGCAAAATGGCATCGCACAGCTCGCGCACCGCGCCCAAGCCCCCGGGCGAGCGGGCAACCCAGTGTGCGGCGGACACCACCACGGGGTGCGCGTCCGCGACCGCCGCCGCCAGCCCCACCGCCGACATCAACGGCAGATCGGGCGTGTCATCGACGATGCAGGCGCAATTCAACGGGTGCACCTCGAGACGCTTGCTCAGCTTGTGCAGAGCCAGCAATTTGTCACTGCAGCCTTGGACCACGCTGGGCACGCCCAGTTCGCGCAGGCGTGCCGCCGCCGCCGCGGAACGGCGGCCGCTGAAGGCCGCCACCTGCACGCCGGCCGACATCAGCAGCTTGATGCCGTGGCCGTCGCGGACGTGAAATGCCTTGAATGCCTCTCCCTTGGCGCCGAAGTACAGGCGTCCATCGGTCAAGACGCCATCGACATCCAAGATCAGCAGCTGGATCTGCGCGAGCGGCGTGGCGGTGCGTGCTTTCAAAATACGCCCGCGCGCAGCAGATCGTGCACGTTCAGCGCCCCGACCAAGGTGCCCTCCTCGTCGAGCACGATCAGCGAGGTGATGCGGTGGGTCTCCATCAAATGCACCGCTTCCGCGGCGAGCGTCGAGGGCAGCACCGACTTCGGCCCGGCCGTCATCACTTGATCCATGCGGGTGGTGCGCAAATTCGCCGCGCGATCGAGGGCGCGGCGCAAATCGCCGTCCGTGAACACGCCGAGCACGTGCATCGAGTCATCCACGATCGCGGTCATGCCGAGACCCTTGGAGGTGACTTCGAGCAACCCTTCGGCAAGGGTGGTGTCGACCCGCACGGTGGGTATCTGCTTGCCGGTGCGCATCACGTCCTTCACGTACAGCAGGCGGCGCCCCAACGCGCCGGCGGGATGCGAGCGCGCGAAATCCTCTTCGGTGAAACCGCGCGCCTTCAACAGGGCGACCGCCAGCGCATCGCCCATGGCCAGCGCCGCGGTGGTGCTGGCGGTGGGGGCGAGGTTCAAGGGGCAGGCCTCGGCCGGCACGCGGATGTCCAAGTGCACGCTGGCGATGCGCGCCAGAGCGGAGTCCGAATTTCCGGTGAAGGCGATCAGGGGCACGCCCAACCGCTTGATCACGGGCAGTATGGTGAGAATTTCCGCGGTTTCGCCCGAATTGGACAGTGCCAGCACCGCATCGTCGCGCGTGATCATCCCGACGTCGCCGTGGCTGGCCTCGCCCGGATGCACGAAAAACGACGGAGTGCCGGTGCTGGCGAGAGTGGCGGCGATCTTGCCGCCGATATGGCCGGACTTGCCCATGCCGGTCACGACGATTCGGCCCCGACAGTTAAGACAAATCCGGCAGGCGCGTGCAAAATCCGACCCAAGACGGGGCAGCTGCGCGCGCAGACCCTCGATTTCGACGTTCAGCGCCTGGCGGCCGAGCTCGACCAGCTCGGCGTCGGTGTAGTCGGAATTCATCTGCGAATAATACAGGTAAGCTTGTATAAATTTTTAGGAGACGGCATGAATCCACAACAGATAGCGCAACTGATCGAAGACGGTTTGGGCGGCAGTCATGCCATGGTCACCAGCGACGACAATGTGCACTTCGAGGCGGTGGTCATCGCGCCCGCTTTCATCGGCAAGAAGCCGATTCAGCGCCATCAAATGGTGTATTCAACCCTCGGCGCGGCCGTGGGCACTGAAATTCACGCTCTCGCTCTGCAGGTGTTCACCCCGGACGAGTACGCAAGGCAGGGCCGTGGATAAACTACAAATCCATGGCGGCATCGCGCTCGAGGGCGAGATCCGCATTTCGGGCGCCAAGAATGCGACGCTGCCCATCCTCGCCGGCTGCTTGCTGGCCGACGGTCCGGTGACGATCTCGAACGTGCCGCATCTGCAGGACGTCACCACCATGATCGAGCTGCTCGGGCGCATGGGTGTATCGGTCACCATCGATGAAAAGATGCGCATCGAAGTCGACGCCTCGACCATCAAGGAATACTTCGCGCCTTATCAGCTCGTGAAGACCATGCGTGCATCCATTTTGGTGCTGGGGCCGTTGTTGGCGCGTTACGGCGCGGCGGACGTGTCCTTGCCGGGCGGCTGCGCGATCGGCGCGCGTCCGGTCAACATTCACGTGGCCGGCCTGCAGGCCATGGGCGCCGACATCCACATCGAGAACGGCTATATCAAAGCGCGTGCAGCGAAATTGAAGGGCGCGCGCCTGGTGCTGGAGACCGTCACGGTCACGGGCACCGAGAATCTGATGATGGCGGCGACCCTGGCGGAGGGCGAGACGGTGCTCGAGAACGCCGCCCGCGAGCCCGAAGTGGTCGATCTGGCGAATTTCTTGATCGCCATGGGCGCCAAGATCAAGGGTGCAGGCACCGACCGGATCGTCATCCAGGGCGTGAAGCGCTTGAACGGCACGGCATACGAGGTGCTGCCCGATCGAATCGAGACGGGCACCTATCTGGTGGCGGGTGCGATCACCGGCGGGCACATCCGGGTAAAAAACACCCGGCCGGATCACGTCGATGCCGTCATCGACAAGCTCAAGGAGGCCGGGGCCGGCGTGGAGGTGGGCGATTCGTGGATCGAGGTCGACATGCGCGGCAAAAGGCCCACCGCGGTCGACATACGAACGGCGCCGTATCCGGCTTTCCCCACCGACATGCAGGCGCAGTTCGCGGCGCTCAATACCGTGGCGAACGGCGTCGGAACCATCATCGAAACGATTTTCGAGAACCGCTTCATGCACATGCTGGAGATGCGGCGCATGGGCGCGGAGATCCGGCTCGAAGGCAACACCGCCATCATCAAGGGGGTCGAACGGCTGACCGCGGCGCCGGTGATGGCCACGGATCTGCGCGCCTCGGCAAGCCTGGTGCTCGCCGCGCTGGTGGCCGACGGCCGCACCGATATCGAGCGCATCTATCACATCGACCGCGGCTATGAGGCAATCGAGGAGAAGCTGCAGCAGCTGGGGGCGAAAATCCGCCGCACGCCGGCTGAGCGAACGGGCTCGAGCGCCGACCTCGGAGTGGGGTTGAATGGGCCGGGTGGGGCGCTCCAGAACCGTCAATTTGAGTTTGTAGCTTTCCCGCGCATGACGGCCTTCGAGTTCCACCTCGGCGCCGGGCTTGCAGCGCCGCGACGCGCGCCACCAGATCCTGCGCGTTGTGCACAGCCTCGCCTCCCAAAGCGCGTGATCAGATCGCCGGGCCGCACACCGGCCTCGTACGCCTGACTCCTGACCATGATGTTGACCACGGTGACCCCGCCGCCCGCCGATGCCGATCTGCGCCGCCTGCTCTTCGCTCAAGTCCTGCGGCATGAATCCCAGCCAGCCGCGCACCACGTGGCCGTGCATGAGAATTTGTTCCATCACGCCGCGTACCAGATTGACGGGAATTGCGAAGCCGATGCCCTCGGGTCCTCCGTAGGTTCGATTGAGCACGGCCGTATTGATGCCGACCAGATCGCCATGCGCATCGATGAGCGCGCCGCCGGAGTTGCCGAGATTGATGGCGGCGTCGGTCTGGATGAAGTTCTCGAATGTCGCCAGACCCAATTGGCCGCGTCCCGTCGCGCTCACGATTCCCTGAGTCACCGTCTGGCCCAGGCCGTAGGGATTTCCGATGGCCAGCACGATATCGCCGACCCGCAAGGTATCGGAGCGGCCGAGCGGCATGACCGGCAGCTTGCCGATCTTGAGGTCGCAGAATGGCCAGGTCCGTGTCGGGGTCTTGCCCGACGATCGGTGGCGTCGGCGATGCGTCCGTCGGCAAGCTGCACCCGGATCGAATCGGCGCCGGCGATGACATGCTGATTGGTTACGATCGTGCCCATGGCATCCGACGATCACGCCCGAACCCAAGCTGCGCTCGACGCGCTGGCGATAGCTCGGCCAGTAATCGCCGAATAATTGGTTCAAGGGCGCTACCTGAGCGCGCTCCGCGCACCACCCGCGCGGTGTAAATATTGACCACCGCCGGCGCCGCGCGCGCCACCGAATCCGCAAAGCTCTGCATGACCACCGGCGCCGCGGATGCCGCGGGAACGGCGGCCGGCGCGGCGGTGGGAACGGTCACGGCGGGCGGCGGCGCAGCCGCCGTATGCGCGCCCAACAGCGTCGGGTTCCACCAAACCACGAGAAATGCCACGGCCAGGCCGACCACGACCGCTCTGACCAAAAAACTCACGAGGACGCGAGTGTTCTGCAATTAATGTCGCTCCCGTCACGCAGGCGGCCACATGCAATATTTAAGACAGGCTCCTGGCCTTAAGGGGTGGCCTGCGTAACTGTGTATAATGCGCTCGCAATATTCTTTGGGAAACACTGACGCCATAGGGGTTTGCGTGAAGATTTGTCAACTATTTTCGAGGGCGATCGCATGAGTGAAGACGTAGACCACAGCCGTCGCCGTTTGCTGACGGCAGCCACGGTCGGCACCGGCGCGATCGGCGCCGCGTTTGCGGCGATACCTTCATCGCGTCATGGAAGCCCAGCGCGCGCGCCAAAGCGCTTGGGTGCGCCGGTCGACGTGGACGCCTCGAAGCTCGAAGACGGGTCAGATGCTGAAAGTCGTATGGCGCGGACAACCGGTCTTCGTGGTCCGGCGCGTCAAGGCGGTAGTCGATCAATTGGGCAACCACGACGCCATGCTGGCGGATCCGAAATCCGACGATTCGGTGCAGCCGCCTTACATCAAGGCGAGCGGGGCGGTGCGCGCGCGAAATCCCGAGTACTGGGTGGGCCTCGCGGTGTGCACGCATCTGGGCTGCTCGCCGCTGGGCGCCTTCGTGCCGAACGATTCGTTCCAAGTTGCCGGCGCCGATCTCGGTGCGAACTGGCCGGGCGGCTTTTACTGCCCCTGCCACGGTTCGAAATATGATTTGTCGGGCCGCGTGTTCAAGAGCATGCCGGCGCCGAAAAACCTGACCGTGCCGTCGTACGCATTCGGTGCGAACGATGCGCGCATCGTCATCGGCGTCGACGACTCTTCCAAATCCGTTTCGTAAAGAGCAAGAGGTTAGCGATGGCCGCAGCACCTGAGATCCGCCGGCACCGGCAAAGGATTGATTGGCTGGATCGATCAGCGCTTTCCGCTGACGAAACTCTGGAAGGAGCATCGTCGCCGAGTACTACGCGCCGAAGAATTTCAATTTCTGGTACTTCTTCGGGTCGCTGGCTCTGTTGGTGCTCGCAAACCAGATCGTGACCGGTATCTTCCTGACGATGAGCTACAAGCCTTCGGCGGCGAAGCGTTCGCCTCCGTCGAATACATCATGCGGGACGTGGAATGGGGCTGGCTGATCCGCTACATGCACACCACCGGCGCCTCGGCTTTCTTCATCGTGGTCTATCTGCACATGTTCCGCGCGTTGCTGTACGGCTCGCATCGCAAGCCGCGCGAGCTCATTTGGATCTTCGGCTGCCTGATTTTTCTGCTGCTCATGGCCGAGGCGCTTCATGGGCTATGTGCTGCCCTGGGGCAACATGAGCTACTGGGGCGCCCAGGTGATCGTTTCACTGTTCGGCAGCTTGCCGGTCATTGGCGGCACCCTGGTCGAATGGATCCGCGGCGACTACGACATCGCCGATCGCCACCTTGAATCGATTCTTCGCCCTGCATGTGGCGGCGCTGCCGCTGGCGCTGGTGTTCTTGGTCATCGCGCACATCATGGCGCTGCACGAGGTCGGCTCGAACAATCCCGACGGCATCGACATCAAAAAGCACAAGGATGCCGAAGGGCCGTCCGCTCGGACGGCATGCCCTTCCATCCCTATTACACGGTCAAGGACTTGATGGGCGTCGGCCGGATTTCTGATGATTTTTGCGGCGGTGATCTTCTTCGCACCGACTTTCGGCGGCTTGTTTCTGGAGTCGCCGAATTTCGCGCCGGCCAATCCCTTGCAGACCCCGCCGGACATCGCGCCGGTTTGGTACTTCACGCCCTTCTACGCCATGTTGCGCGCCATTCCCTCGTTCGCCGGCACCCAGGTATGGGGCGTGATGGTGATGGGCGCCTCGATCGTTTGTGCTGTTCTTCGTGCCCTGGCTCGATCGCTCGCCGGTGCGTTCGATCCGCTACCGGGGTCCGATATACAAAGTCATGCTGGCGCTGTTTTCGTGTGGCATTCGTCTGCCTGGCCGTCTGCGGCATGAAGCCGCCGTCGGGTATCTATCCGATTCTGGCGCAGATCTGCACCGCAATTTATTTCGCATTCTTCTTGCTGATGCCCTGGTACACGAAGTTCGACCGCGTGAAGCCGGTGCCGGAAAGGGTTACGGGACATGCTTGAAAGCCAGTGTTTTGATCGCCTTTGGACTCCTGTGCGCCGGGCACGGCGCTTGCCGAAGAGGGGGAAATTCCGCTGCATGGCGGCGGGCACGGATATCAACAACATCGAGTCCCTGCAGCGCGGTGCACGGAACTTCATGAATTATTGCTCGGGCTGCCATTCGCTCAAGTATCTGCGCTATAACCGCATGGCGACGGACCTCAAGATTCCCGGAAGCGGATCTTGCGCCAATCTGATCTTCACGTCGCAGCCAAGCCGTTCGAGGAAATCGCGACCGCGATGCCGGCGGATTCCGCGGACTGGTTCGGCAAGCAGCCGCCCGATCTTGTCCTTGATGGCGCGGGAGCGCGGCACCAGACTATATCTATTCCTTCCTGCAAGGCTTCTACGTGGACAAGACACGGCCATGGGGGGTGAACAATCTGTACCTGCCCGGCACGGCCATGCCGGACGTGCTATACTACCGCCAGGGCCTGCAAAAGCCGGCCTACAAGAACGAAAAAGACGCGCAAGGCAACGCCAAAATGGTTCTGGCCGGGCGTCGAGCAATGATCCCAAGGCGTTCCATGAAGCCGGAGGAGTATGATCAATACGTTCGGGACATCGCCAACTTCCTGGACTATGCCGCCGAACCGGTCAAGGCGAAGCGCCAGTCGACTGGGCATCTTCGTCATGCTGTTCTTGCTGGTCGTTCTTTGTATTCGCCTACTTGCTGAAGAAAGAATATTGGAAGGACGTCCACTGACTTTGAGCGGGCGCCGTCCCCTTGAATTCGCGAGGAGATCGCGTTAGTGGCACGTCGCTCGGTGATGACCCTCTTCTCTGCACCGACTGACCCGTGGAGCCATCGGACGCGGTTGGTTCTCGCCGAGAAAGGCATCGCGCATCGAACTGGTCAATGTCGATCTGCACGAGCTCTGCCGGAGGATCTGCTCGACCTGAATCCCTATCACAGCGTGCCCACGCTGGTGGACCGCGACCTGGTGCTGTACGACTCGCGCGTCATCATCGAGTATCTGGACGAACGCTTTCCGCATCCGCCCCTGATGCCGATCGATCCGGTGACGCGCGCGCAATTTCGCGTGGCGTCTGTACCGGGTCGAGCGCGACTGGTACGCGCTGGCGCGCGACATCGAGCCGGACCCCGCCGGCAAGACCGCGGAGCACAGCCGCAAAGTGTTGGGCGAGGCGATTTGCGCCAGCGCGGAGGTGTTCAAAGCGAAGCCGTTTTTCCTGAGCGATGAATTCTCGCTGGTCGACGCGAGCATTGCGCCGATTCTTGTGGCGTCTGCGCATCTACGGCATCGAGTTGCCGGCACAGGCGCAGCCGATCATCAAGTACATGAATCCATATTTCGCCCGTTCCACCTTCCGCGCGTGCCTGACCGACGGCGGAACGGGAAATGCGCCATTGAAACCGCGGCGACCCTACCTGCTGCGCGCGTTGCACGAGTGGATATCCGACAGCGGTGAAACGCCGCACATCGTCGTGGATGCGGCCGCCGAGGGCGTCACGGTGCCGCGCCAGTACGTGAAAGACGGCAAGATCGTGCTCAACGTCAGCTTCTCCGCGACCCAGATGCTCAAGCTCGGCAATGATTTCGTGAGCTTCGAGGCTCGTTTTGGCGGGGTCGGGTTTGCGGTGCAGGTTCCGGTGCGCGCGATTCTGGGCATCTATGCGCGCGAGACCGGGCAGGGCATGATATTTCCCGAGGGCGATGCGGATCCCGATCCCACCGACAGCCCGCCGGCGGCTCCGGGGGGCGGGAAGCCGACCAAGGCGGCGGCCAAGCGGCCGAAATTGCAGGTAGTCAAATAGAAGCGAACCGGGGCGACCGCCGTCTCAAGCTAAACGGCGCGAAAGGCGTCTTTGACCCACTCGATGCGCTTCGCGCCGTCCGGCAGCCCTTCTATCGCCAGCACGTCGAAGCGCATCGACAGATTCCTCCAGTCCTTTTCGCGCAGCAGAAAGAATTGGGCGGCGCGCAGGATTTTGCGTTGCTTGGTGCGGGTGACCGAAGTCAAAGCGCCGCCGAACGCTTTGCCGGCGCGTTGGCGCACCTCGACGATGGCGAGCACGCCATCCTCGAGACACACCAAATCGAGCTCGCCGGCCTTGCAGCGAAGATTGCGCGCAAGAATTTTCAGGCCGCGCACCTTTAGGTATTGCGCCGCCAGCTCTTCGGCTGCCGCGCCGCGCTGCGCACGCACAAGGCTCATGCGGCATTATCGCGCCGCGCCGCCTCACGTGAAGCAGCCATAACGGGCGCATTCGCTCAAATTAAGGCTCGGCTGTTTTGGAAGCGTAGATTTCGACGCCGCCCAGAAAGGTTTTCAGCACGTGCGTGTCGCGAATGGCTGCGGGCGCGATGTTCAGCACGTCCTGGCTCAAAAGCACCATGTCGGCCAGCTTGCCGGCTTCAATCGAGCCTTTGTCACGTTCCTGGAATTCGGCGTAGGCGGAGCCCATGCTGTAGGCCGCGATCGCTTCCTGGATCGACAGCTTTTGTTCGGGAAACCATCCCTGGGGGTACTTCCCATCCAGGGTCGCGCGGGTCACGGCGGCATACAGGGTCAGGATGGGATCGAGCGGGGCCACCGGCCAATCCGTGCCAAAGGCAAGCCGCACGCCGTGCTGGATGAAGGTTCTGAATGCATACGTCCTGCCGCCGCGATCATGCCCGATGCGCGCTTCGGCCCACCGACCATCGTCGATGGCCTGATAAGGCTGCACCGAGGCGATGACGTGCAGTTGCGCCATCGCGGTCGAAGTCGGACGCAGCCATGTGTTGGGCATGCTCGACGCGCCAGCGCCGATCCTTGGGGCCGTCTTTTTCTTCCACGGCTTGATAAAGGTCGAGCGTGGCCGTGATGCCGGCATCGCCGATGGCATGAGTGCAGACCTGCAGGTTGCTCGCATCGGCGCGCATCAATCTCGCGCGCGCCTTGCTCAAGGGCAGCATATCGGAGAACAGCAAACCGCGATTCCCCGGCTCATCGGTGTAGGGTTGAGCGAAGTAGGCGGTGCGCGATCCCAAGGAGCCGTCGGCGAACATTTTGAGCGCGCCGATTCTCAACGAAGCGCTTCCGAACGCATGCGCCAGTCCAAGCTTCGCCTGATCTTCGACATTCGCAATGAGCGGTGCGCCATACACGCGCACCGTGAGCTTGCCTTCGTTGTTGAGCTGCGAGTACACAGCCAGATCGCCGTAGTCCAACGACATGTCCTGCACGCTGGTGACGCCGCGCATCGCAGCCTCGCGCAGCGCGGACTCGATGGCCCGGCGGCGTTGTGCAAAATTCGGCGGCGGCTCGGCTTTCTGCACCAGTTCGGTGGCCGCATCCTTCAGCGCACCGGTCGGTTGGCCGGCCGCATTGCGGACGATGAGGCCGCCGGGTGGGTCCGCAGTTTTGGCGGTGATGCCGGCCAGCGCCAGCGCCTTGGAATTGGCGAGCAACATGTGGCCGTCGTAGCGGTCGATGGCGACCGGATTGTCGGGAGTGACCGCGTCGATATCTTGGCGGGTGGGCAAGCGGGCGGGCGACCACTTGGTCTCGTCCCATTCGCCGTTTCGTATCCATTCACCCTTCGGTGCATGCGCGGCAAAGTCGGCGATTCGCCGCACGAATTCGGCGAGGCTGGTGACGTTCACCAGCTGCACCGCGCTCAAGGCGGCGCCGCCGTCCGAGAAATGCACGTGGGCGTCGTTGAAACCCGGCAGCAGCCGCTTGCCCTGAGCGTCGATCACGCGGGTATGGGGTCCTTGCCAAGGCATGACCTGCGCCTCGGTGCCGACCGCGACAAAGCGGCCGTTCAGCACCGCGAGCGCATCGGCCTCGGGCTGCTTGGGATTCACGGTCCAGACCCGCGCATTGCGGATGATGAGATCGGCAGCGGGCGCTTGCGCTGCGGCCGCGATTGCCGGTACGCCCCCGGGCCCGGCGCCCAACAGCAGCGCCGCCGCGCTCAACACAGCGGCTCGCAATTTATAGAACAAAGGGTGCTCCGCTTCTGATCTGCGCCCAATCAAGATCGCGGCGAATCTTGTTCTGCTGATCGAGATGCAATTTTCCGGTCACCCCGGAAATTTCGCTCGACGCGGCCGGATTGCTCGACCGCAGGCCCGGTACCAGCCGATACGCATCGAATCCGAAGGCATACAGGCGGTCGTGCCGCGCGGTGCGGGCCGGCCACGCAGCATGCACGCTGTCGCGGATTTGAGCGGTGGCGGGGTCGTTGGAAATCATCCACGGCATGTCGGGGAAGTACATGCCGTCGATGTCGGAGTTGGCACTCGGATCCGGTTCGAAGCTGTCCGAGGTGGAATAGGCCGGCACGTCGCCGGAATAATTGTATTTCAGCTGCGGCAGGATGAGCCGTGCGGTGCCGGCGGTGCTCGCGGCCACGAAGATGAACGCCGCATCGCTGCGATGGGTCGGGGGTTCGGGCTTTTCTCCCTTTTCGACCTTGGTGGGCTTCAATTGCATCACCGTCTTGATGACATCGGAGAAATCCACTTGCGCCGGGTCATAGCGCCCGCTGTCGAGCAGGTTGCCGCCGAGACTTTTCAATTCATCGGCGAACGCTGCGGCTACGCGCGTGCCCCATTCGCCCGAGGGGAAGATCGCCACACCGTTGGGGCGGCCATCGGCGATCACGCGGCGCGCCACCATGCGCGCCTCGTCTTCCGGCAAGAGCGCAAATTGATAGAAATTCTTGGGCGCGGCCACCGTCTCGGGCAGGAAATTCAAGGCAAGCACCGGGATGCGGCCGCCGGCCAGCGGTGCTTCCGCCGCCACCTCGTCCTTGTACAGCGGGCCCACGACGAAGCCGGCGCCGTCGGCGATGGCGCGATTGTAGGCGCTTGCCAGCGGTTGCGGCGGCCACATCGTAAATCATCAGGTGCGGCCGGTTGGCGGCGGCTTGTTGTAGGTAGGCCGCGATGAACCCGTCGCGTACCGCCACGCCGAATGCTTCGGCGCGCCCGGACAGGGGCAGCAGCAGCGCAATCTGGCTGGGATATTCGGTGGCCACGGCAATCTGCGTCTGCGCCGCGGAGAGCACGCTGGTGTTGGCGGGATGCTGCGGAAACTGCCGCTTCCAGGCATCGAGCGCCGCGGCCGCGCGCGCGGGATTGCGTTCGACTTCCACCGCGATCGGCCCCAAGTCGAGCCAACCCGCGACGATGGGATCGGTCTTCGGCGGCGGCTTCATCGGTAAGCCGCGCTCGGCGGCTGCGCGGACGCGGCTCAACAATTCGTCCCGATTCGCGCGCAGCAGCGCCGGATCGTTGATATAGCGCTCGCGCTCCACCAGTGCGCGCGTACCCTCGAGCGGATGGCCGGTGAGAAATGCGCTGCGGCCGCGGATCCAGTAGTAGTTCTGCGCTTGTTCCGGCGCGGTCGGTACCGGAATCTGGTCGAGCTCGCGAATTGCGCGCGCCGGGTCATTTTCCGCATAGGCAATTTCGGCGGCAACGAGCGCGCGCGGAGTCGCGAATTTGGTGCGGGCTTGCGGCGAAACCTGCGCGAGTGCCTGCTTGGCCGCGGCGACATTTCCCGCCGCTACCCACTGCTCGGCGCTCAATAGTTCATAGTTGTCGCTCTCGTCCGGCAGTTGCTGCGCCAAATCGGCATAGACCCGCGCCGCATCCGCATGCTTGCCGTCATGCACCAGCCGGGCGGCATGTTCTTGCTTGTCCAGCGTGGTTTCCGTGGGCTTGACGAGGCTGCAAGCCGCCGCCAGCGCCGCCAGCGCAAGTATCGCGATTTGCGCCAGCCGTGGACGCCGAGAGATCACTGCCATACCCTTCCGCTCCTGAATCTTCGAATCCAGGCGGGATTATAGTGACAAAGCTGCCGGCGGCGGGGACGCTCTTCGTAGTCGCGACGCCGATCGGCAATTTGAGCGATTTGAGCCCCCGCGCAACTTCGACCCTGAAGGATTGCGATCTGATCGCCGCGGAGGACACGCGCCACACCGGAGTGCTGCTCAAGCATTTTCAGATCGGCACGCCGCAGCTGTCGCTGCATGAGCACAACGAGACCGCGCGCGCCGCCAAAATCATCGCGGTATTGCGCGAGGGTAAATCCGTCGCCCTGGTGAGCGATGCGGGAACCCCGGCCATCAGCGATCCGGGGTTTGAATTGGTGCGCGCAGTGGCGGCGGCGGGCATGAACATCGTCGCTGTTCCCGGGCCATGCGCCGCGATCGCGGCGCTGTCGATCGGCGCATTGCCGACGGATCGGTTTTGCTTCGAAGGATTTTTGCCGGCGCGCGGCACGGCGCGCAAGCGGCGGCTGAAATCGCTCGAATCGGAGTCGCGCACGCTGGTCATCTACGAATCCCCGCACCGTGTGCGCGAGACGCTCGAAGATTGTATGGCGGTCTTCGGTGAGACGCGCGCAGCCACGGTGGTGCGCGAAGCGACCAAGCTGCACGAGACCACCTACCGGGGCACGCTGCGCCAACTGCTCGACCAATCGAGCGTCGATGCGGACTTTTCGCGCGGCGAAATCGTGCTGCTGGTCGCGGGTGCAGAGCCGGTGGGATCGGCCGGCGAGCAAGACCGGGCGAGTGCGCACCTGGATGAAGTGCTGACGGCGCTGTTGGCCGAATTGCCGTTGAAACAAGCCGCGCGGCTCGCTGCGCGCATCACCGGCGCGCGCGACAACGAGGCTTATAAGCGCGCGCTGTTTCTCAAAGCGCAATCCGCCTCGCATTAATGCCCCGACCTGCGTATGGTGCACACCGAGTCGGCCAGACAGTCGCTGTCCTTGCCCGGCAAGGATGGAGGAAAGTCCGGGCTCCACAGGGCAAAGTGCCAGGTAACGCCTGGGAGGCGCGAGCCTACGGAAAGTGCCACAGAAAATATACCGCCTAAGTGCCGCGCAAGCGGCGCGGTAAGGGTGAAATGGTGCGGTAAGAGCGCACCGCGCGGCTGGCAACACCAACGGCAGGGAAAACCCCACCCGGAGCAAGACCAAATAGGGAAGCGAGCGGCTTAATCGCCGCTACATGTGGCCCGCATGGGCTTCCGGGTAGGTCGCTTGAGGTGCGCGGCGACGCATATCCCAGATGAATGACTGTCCACGACAGAACCCGGCTTATCGGCCGACTCTTTTTTAGGCGCTTGCGCGCCAACTATTCCCGGGGCCGAGGCGGCCCCGCCAGAAATTTGGTAGAGCCGAAGGCGCTGCGCGCCACTATTCCGGGCCGAGGCGGCCCCGCCAGAAGCGCGGCCAAAAAGAACCAAGAAGGGCGCTTGCGCGCCAACTATTCCCGGGGCCGAGGCGGCCCCGCCAGAAAGCGCGGCCAAAAGAACCAAGAAGGGCGCTTGCGCGCCACATTTTCGGGCGTGCAAGTGACCCGATCGGCAAAAATTGCACGTTAGGAGCAGGATCGCCGAAATTCACAGAAGATCGCGACATTTAGAAGTTGCTGTGCTTTATACAAAAATCTCCTAACAGATTGATTCGCCTCACCCCTCGAATCGCAGCGCGCCACGACTGTACAAAATGTGACCTAAGTCACTGTCGGCACGGGTTTTTTTTACCATAAGGCGTTGACAGTCCTCTCCTTCGATCCCTATAGTGGTGGCCGGTGGGAAATTGTGGGAGAAAATGGGTTTTCAGACCCATCAAATCATGTTCCGGGGTGCCAACAAACTAACGCTCGATGTGAAAGGCCGGCTGGTGATGCCCACCCGCTATCGCGAGCGCCTGCAGGAACGTTGCGGTGGGAATTTGGTCATTACGGTCGACAAGGACCAGTGCCTGCTGCTCTACCCCTTACCCGACTGGGAAGACATCGAGCGCAAGCTCAACAAATTGCCCACCTTGAACCCTCAGGTGAGGCGCTTACAGCGCCTGATGATCGGCCACGCCACGGACTTGGAACTCGATTCACACGGACGTTTGCTGTTGCCGGCCAATTTGCGCGAATTCGCCGGCTTGACGCGCGATGCCATGTTGATCGGGCAGGGGATGCGATTCGAATTGTGGGATGAGGCGCGCTGGAACGAGCGACGCGACGAATGGTTGGCGAGTCCGGAGAGCACCACCGACTTGCCGGCCGAACTCGACACGTTGTCGTTCTAGCGGCCTGACGCGGTGGAAGAGATTGCGGGGGTTCACACGGCGGTCCTGTTACCCCAGGTACTGACGGCGTTGAACATTCAGGCGAGTGGCACCTACATGGATGCCACTTTTGGCCGAGGCGGACATGCAGGGGCGATTTTGGAGAAGCTCATCGCGAACGGCCGACTGATCTGTCTCGATCGTGATCCTGACGCCGTCGCGGCGGCCCGAGTCCGCTTCTCCACCGATCCGCGTTTCTCGATTTTCCTAGGCAATTTCTCTTCGCTCGCGGCGGTAGCCGAGCGGATTCGGCCGGGACTGAAGCTCGACGGCATCCTGTTCGACCTGGGTGTTTCCTCGCCGCAGATCGACGATGCGGCGCGCGGCTTCAGCTTCATGCAGGACGGCCCTCTCGACATGCGCATGACGCCGGGCGAGGGGATGAGCGCCGCGGATGTGGTGAACGGCGCGCCGCTGCAGGAACTCATCCGCATTTTTCGTGAATTCGGCGAAGAACGCCTCGCGCCGCGCATCGCGCGCGCCATCGTCGCCGATCGCACGACGCGGCCTTTCGAGCGCACGCTGCAGCTCGCCGAGATGATCGCGCGCGTCGCGCGCAGCAGCGAGCGGCACAAGCATCCGGCGACGCGCGTTTTCCAGGCGCTGCGCATCTACGTCAATGGCGAGCTCAAGGAGCTCGAGACGGCGCTCGACGCGGCACTCGCGCGCCTGGCGCCGCGCGGCAGACTCGCGGTGATCAGTTTTCACTCGCTCGAAGATCGCATGGTGAAGCAATTCATGCGCCGTCACTCGCTGGCCGATCCCATGTACGCCGGCCTGCCGGATATCCCGGTGCACGCGCGGCCCAAGCTGCGCCTGGTCGGCAAGGCCCAAGAAGCCGATGAAAACGAAATCGCCCTCAATCCGCGGGCGCGCAGCGCGCGCCTGCGCGTCGCCGAACGTCTCGAAGGAATCGCCGCATGAAACATCGTCGCTGGCTGCCGCTCATTCTGCCGTTGCTGTGGTTCGCGGTATTGGGCTCGGCCGTGCAGGTCATTTACGAGCGCCACAAGGCGCGCGACCTGTTCGTACGGCTGGAGAAGCTCAACGCTGAGCGCGACTCGCTCGACATGGAGTGGGGACGCCTGCAGCTCGAGCAAAGCTACTGGTCTTCGCATGCCTTCGTCGAGCGTGTCGCCAACGCCAAGCTGCAGATGAACATCCCGCAGACGCGCGATGTGAGGATCGTCCGGCCGTGAAATTGAGTCCCGGCGAAAATCAGCGCTCGGCGAAGTCGTATCGCTGGCGCTCCGCGGCGGTATCTAGGCCTGGTCGTGCTCGGCGCCGTCGGCTTGCTGGCGCGCGCGGTCGAACTGCAGCTGCTCGATCACGGCTTTCTCGCCAAGCAAGGCGACGATCGCTCGATGCGGGTGGTCAAAATCGCGGCGCACCGCGGCGCCATCACCGATCGCAACGGCGAGCCGCTGGCGGTGAGCACGCCGGTGGACAGCATCTGGGTCAATCCCCAGGAACTCGACGAGAACATCGATCAGTTGCCCAAGCTCAGCAAGGCGCTCAAGGAAGACCAGCAGACTCTGGCACGTCGGATCACCAGCAACCTCGACCGCGAGTTTCTGTATCTGGTGCGCCATATGCCGCCGGAGCAGGCGGCGCGCATCAAGGCACTTGAACATTCCGGGCGTGTACCTGCTGCGCGAATACCGCCGCTACTATCCGGCCGGCGAAGTGTCGGCACACGTGGTCGGATTCACCACGGTGGATGACCGGGGCCAGGAAGGACTCGAGCTTGGCTACGACCAATTGCTGAACGGCGAGGATGGCGCGAAACGCGTCATTCAAGATTCTCTCGGCCGCTATGTCGAGAACGTCGAAAGCATCCGCGCGCCGCGCCCCGGCCGCGATCTGGTCACCAGCATCGATTTGCGCATCCAGTACCTGGCGTACCGCGAACTGAAGGCGGCGATGCAGGAATACCGCGCACGCGCCGGCTCTGCGATCGTGATCGACGTCGACACGGGCGAGGTGCTGGCCATGGTGAACCAGCCCTCGTACAACCCCAACGACCGCGAGCAATTGAAGCCCGGCTTGTATCGCAACCGCGCCGCGACCGATATTTTCGAGCCCGGCTCGAGCGTCAAGCCCTTCATCGTCGCCGCCGCACTGGCTTCCGGGCAGTACCGCCCGGACAGCGTGGTGGACACCTCGCCCGGCTTTTTCAAGGTCGGCAACAAGGTCGAAGAGGACGAACACAATTTCGGCGTGATCGATCTGGCGACCATCCTCGCCAAGTCCAGCAACGTCGGCATCGCCAAGATCGCCCTCTCGCTGCAGCCGGAACAGATCTGGAGCACCTTCACCGGTTTGGGACTGGGCCAGGTGACGGGAAGCAACTATCCCGGCGAGTCGGCCGGCATGCTGAGCAACTACGCGCACTGGCGGCCGATCGGCATCGCCACCATGTCGCATGGCTACGGCCTGTCGGTGACGCCGCTGCAGCTGGCGCATGCCTACGCCACCATCGGCGCGGGCGGCATCGAACGTCCCGTGACCTTTGAAAAAGTCACCGCGCCGGTGGCCGGAGAGCGCGTCATGGATCCCAAAGTCGCGCGCGAGCTGGTGCAGCTGATGCAGCAGGTGGTCGAGAAGGGCGGCACGGCGACGCGCGCCTCGCTCATCGGTTATCGGGTCTCGGGCAAGACCGGCACCGCGTTCAAATCCATCCCAGGCGGCTATTCCACCGACCGGATCATGGCGGTTTTCGCCGGCTTGGTGCCCGCCTCGCACCCCAAGCTGGCCACGGTGGTGGTGATCGACGAGCCGAGCCGCGATGTGCAGGAAGTGGGCACGCTCGCCCAGGGCGGCACGGTGGCGGCGCCGGTGTTCGCCAGCATCATGTCCGGAACGCTGCGCTTGCTGGATATTCCGCCGGATGATCTGCAGAACGTGCCGGCGACCACGCTGGTACAGGCGAACGACGTGCCATGAGCACGGCACTCATGTGGCTGCTCGATGGCATTGCGAAAATTCCCGCGACCGAGGCGCGCGTCGCGGAGTTGACGCTCGACAGCCGGCGAAGTGCGCCCCGGCAGCTTGTTTTTCGCATTGCCCGGACTCAAAGGGCACGGCTTGAACTTCGCGGCCGATGCCGCCGCCCGTGGCGCAAGCGCGGTCCTGTGGGAACCGCACGCCGGCGTGGTGCCGCCGGTGCTGCCGCCCGGCGTTTTCGCCGCCGCGATACCGAACTTGAAAAGCCTGGTCGGGCGTATCGCGGACCGCTTCTTCAGTTGGCCGTCCTCGCAACTGCGCATCACCGGCATCACCGGCACCAACGGCAAGACCACCTGCGCTTATCTGCTGGCGCAATGCCTCGAACGCCTGGGCCTGGAGGCTGCCTACATGGGCACCATCGGCTGGGGACGTCCGGCGGCCCTCGAGGAACCCACCCACACGACACCCGACGCGGTCACTCTGCACCGCACGCTCGCGCAGCTGCGCGGTTCCGGCGTGCGCGAAGTCGCCATGGAGGTGTCCTCGCATGCTCTGGATCAAAGCCGTGTGGATGGCGTGCGCTTTCACGTTGCGGCCTTCACCAACCTGAGCCGCGATCACCTCGACTACCACGGCAGCATGCAGCGCTACGGCGCCGCAAAAGCCAAGCTGTTTCAAGCGGACGACCTCAAGCACGTCGTGCTCAACGTCGGCGATGAGTTCGGGCGTGCATTGGCGCGCGAGCACGCCGCCGGGGCATCGGTGATCGCGGTCCGGGTGGGCTCGGGAGATTTCGGCTGGCTCGCCGAGCGCACGCTGTTCGCGACGCGGGTGCGCATGGAAGCGCGCGGGATTTCGCTCGATTTGGACGGCAGCTTCGGCCAGTTGACCCTCGACACCCAACTCATGGGGCGTTTCAACGCCGAGAATTCCCTGGTGGTCTTGGGCTGCCTGCTGGCGCTCGGTTTTTCCTTGGGCGAAGCGGTGAAAGCATTGGGCGAGTGCAAGCCCGCCCCGGGGCGCATGGAAGTCGTCAAGTCCGATGCGCCGAACAAGCCCACCGTGGTGGTCGATTATGCGCACACGCCCGATGCGCTGGCGAAGGCCTTGAGCGCGGCCCGCGAACATTGCGACGGCTCGCTGTGGTGTGTGTTCGGCTGCGGCGGCGACCGCGACACGGGCAAACGGCCGGTCATGGGCGGGATCGCCGATGAATTGGCGGATGAGATCATCGTCACCGACGACAATCCGCGTTCCGAGGATCCGGAGGCGATAACCCGGGACATTCTGCGCGGGATCAAAACCCGCGAGGCGCGGGTCATACACGATCGCGGCGCAGCCATCGCTGCGGCGTTGCAGGAGGCGCAGGCGGTCGACTTGGTCTTGATCGCGGGCAAAGGTCACGAGGACTATCAAATCTACGGCGAAACGCGCCGCGCCTTCAGCGACCGCAGCGCGGCGCTGCGGGTTTTGGAGGCCGCCGCATGAAGCGCACCCTGCGCGACGCTGCAAGAGTCGTTGGCGGCGAACTGATCGGCGAGGACCGTCCGTACGGCTGTGTGTGCACCGACAGCCGCACCTTGAAGCCGGGCGCGCTGTTCGTCGCATTGCGCGGCCCGAACTTCGACGGCGGGGCGTTTGTGCAGGCCGCGGCGGCGCAGGGGGCCATCGGCGCCCTGGTCGAACGCGCAGCGCCGGTTCCGTTGCCGCAGGTGCTGGTGCCCAGCACCCTGCATGCGCTGCAAGCGCTGGCGAGGAGCTGGCGCGACGATTTCACCCTGCCGGTGGTCGCGGTGGCGGGCAGCAACGGCAAGACCACGGCGAAGGAGATGACCGCGGCGATTCTGTCGCGCATGGGCCTTTGCATGGCGACGCACGGCAACCTCAACAACCACATCGGCGTGCCCGTGACGCTCATGCGTTTGGAGGCCGCGCATCGCAGCGCCGTGATCGAGATGGGCGCCAACGCGATCGGCGATGTCGCCGCCCTCATGCGCATCGCGCGTCCGACCGTCGGTTTGATCACCAACGCCGGCGCCGAGCATCTGCAAGGGTTCGGCAATTTGGACGGCGTGGCCCAGGGCGAGGGCGAAACCGTGGCCTGCCTCGGCGCGGAGGGCACCGCCATCATCAATGGGGATGACGCCTATGCCGGCTATTGGCGCGGCATATCCGGCGCGAAGCGCATCGTGACATTCGGCGTGCACCACGCCGCGGACTTCACCGCGAAGGAGATTTTTCAAGGAATCGAGCGCGGCGAGTTCGCGACCCGCTTCACGCCTGATCTCGCCCTTGGGCGAGCGCGCCGTCATGTTGAAGGCGGGCGGCGCGCACAACATCGGCAATGCGCTGGCCGCCGCCGCGGCCGCAAGCGCCGCCGGCGCATCGCTCGATGACATCGCGTTGGGCCTGGCCGATTTCCGCGCGGTTTCCGGCAGGCTGCAACTCAAGGCGGGCGCGCGCGGCAGCTGGATCATCGACGATTCCTACAATGCCAATCCCAGCTCGGTGCGCGCGGCACTGGAGCTGTTGCGCGACGCTCCCCGGCACGACCTGGCTGGTCCTCGGCGACATGGCCGAACTCGGCGAAGTCAGTCAAGACAGCCACGCGCACATCGGCTCTTACGCGCGCGATTGCGGCATCAAGCGGCTCTTTGCCATGGGGCCGTTGAGTTCCCGCGCCGTGGAGACCTTCGGCCCGGGCGGCGAATGGTTCGCGGACGCCGACTCGCTGATCGCGCCGTTTGCAGGCCGAACTCGCGCCCGGCGTAACGGTGTTGATCAAGGGCTCGCGCATCAATCGTCTGGAGCGCGTCGTGCAGGCGCTCACCGGCGGCGGCGCGGGACCCAATCCAATGATGAGAGCGAGCTAGGCCGTGCTGCTGCTTCTCACCGAATACCTGGCGAAGTTCTACAGCGGATTTCACGTCTTTCAATACCTGACGCTGCGCGGAATCCTCGCCGCCGTGACCACGCTGCTGATGGCGCTCCTCATCGGACCGCGCATGATTTCGCTGCTCAGCCACTATCAAATCGGCCAGGTGGTGCGCAACGACGGGCCCCAGTCACATCTGCAAAAGAAAGGCACGCCCACCATGGGCGGCGGCCTGATTCTGGTCGCCATGGGCATCGGCACGTTGTTGTGGGCCGACCTGTCCAGCCGCTTCGTCTGGGTGCTGCTCGGCACCACGCTGGCGTTCGGCCTGATCGGTTTCTACGACGACTATTTGAAGATCGTGGTGGGCAACTCGAAGGGCTTGGCGCCGCGCTACAAGTATTTGACGCAGTCGATCGCCGCGCCTCGCCATCGCCTTCGCGCTGCATGGCATGCATCAATCGGCCGCCGAGACCTCCCTGTACGTGCCGTTCTTCAAGACCGTGGCGCTGCCGATGTCGACGCTGGCATTCGTCGTGTTCGCCTACTGCGTGATCGTCGGCAGCAGCAATGCGGTGAATCTGACCGACGGCCTCGACGGGCTTGCCATCATGCCGGCCGTCATGGTCGCGGCGGCCCTCGGTGTTTTCGCCTATGCCACCGGCAACATCAACTTCGCGCACTACCTGCAGATCCCCTTCATCAACGGCGTGGGCGAGGTGCTCATTTTCAGCGCGACGCTGGTCGGGGCGGGTTTGGGTTTCCTGTGGTTCAACTCCTATCCGGCGCAAGTGTTCATGGGCGACGTCGGCGCCCTCGCGATCGGCGCATCGCTCGGCACCATGGCCGTCATCGTGCGCCAGGAGATGGTGCTGTTCGTGATGGGCGGCGTGTTCGTGCTCGAAACCGTTTCGGTGATGCTGCAGGTCGCCTCGTTCAAGCTCACGGGCAAGCGGATATTCCGCATGGCCCCGATTCATCATCATTTTGAACTCAAAGGATGGGCCGAACCGAAAGTCATCGTGCGCTTCTGGATCATCAGCTTCGTGCTGGTGTTGGCGGGTCTTGCAACCTTGAAGATCCGCTGATGAACAGCGTCGTGGTCGGCTTGGGCAAAACCGGCGCCTCGTGCGTGCGCTATCTCGCTCAAACGCGGCGACCACGTCAGCGCCACCGATTCGCGCCGCGCACCGCCGGGTCTCGCAGAGCTCGGCGAGCTGGCGGCCGCCGTCGATTTGCGGCTGGGCGGTTTCGACCAGTCGCTGCTCGAGGGCGCCTCGCAGGTGCTGATGTCGCCCGGGCGTCTCCCTGGAGGAGCCCATCGCGCGCGCGGCGCGCGCGCGCGGCATCGAGGTGCTGGGAGACGTGGAACTGTTCGCCCGCGCGGTGCGTGCGCCGGTGATCGGCATCACCGGCACCAACGGCAAGAGCACCGTCACCAGCTTGGTGGCGCGCATGGCGGCGGCCGCGGGACGAAAGCGTGCTCGCCGGCGGCAATCTCGGCGAGCCGGCGCTCGACCTGCTCGAGAGACCGGAGCCGGATCTGTACGTGCTCGAATTGTCGAGCTTTCAGCTGGAAACCACCGCCTCGCTGGTATTGCAGGCCGCCGTGGTGCTGAACGTCAGCGCCGATCACCTGGACCGCTACCCTTCGGTCGAGGCCTATTCGCAGGCCAAGCGCAGAATCTTCGCCCACGCGTCCACGGTGGTGTTGAACGCCGACGATCCGCTGGGTCATGGCGATGCGCGATACCCGCTATCGCAGCCCGGGCGCGCGCACCCTGACTTTTTCGATTGAGCGCTCCGATGCCGATTTCACCCTGATCCGCGCCGGCGCGCAGATTTTCCTGGCGCGGCGCGGCGAGAAGCTGCTCGACGCGGCCCGCATGAAAATCTCCGGCATGCACAATGCCGCCAACGCGCTGGCCGCGTTGTGCTTGGGCGAAGCGGTGGGTCTGCCGATGCCGGCCATGCTCCAGGCGCTGGAAGCCTTTCCCGGACTGTCGCATCGTTCAGCGTGGGTGGCCGAGGTCGGCGGCGTCCGCTTCGTCGACGACTCGAAGGGCACCAATGTGGGCGCCACGATCGCGGCCGTTGCCGGCACGCCCGGCCCCCTGGTGGTGATCGCGGGCGGCGAGGGCAAGGGTCAGGATTTCACGCCCCTGGCTGCGGCGTTCCGCGGCAAGGTGCGCACGCGCCGTGCTGATCGGCAAGGATGCGCCGGCCATCGCGGCCGCGCTCGAGGGCGCGTGCGAGCTGCGCTCGGCGGCGCTCGATGGAGGCGGCGGTCGCCGAGGCGCAGCGCGCCGCGCACGCCGGGCGATACCGTGCTGCTGTCGCCGGCCTGCGCGAGCCTCGACATGTTTCGCGACTATGGGCATCGCGGCGAGGTGTTCGCCGCCGCGGTGCGCGGCGCTGCCGGGGGCGGCTGCATGAATGCCGCCACCATGTCGTACGGGGTGCGCGCGCGCGAGCGCATGCCCTTCGCCTGGGACTCGGTCACCTTGGGGCTGGTGGCCGCGCTGCTGCTGGTCGGGCCTCATCATGGTCACCTCGGCGTCCATGTCGATCGCGGCGCGCGACCTCGGCGATCCGTTCTACTTTCTCGAGCGGCAATTCATTTTCAGCCGCGGCGGGTCTCTCGCCTGGGATGGCTGGTCACGCGCGTTCCGACCGCGCTCTGGGACAAGTACGGCCTGGCGCTGCTGCTGCTGCGGCCTCTTGTTGCTGGCTCGGTGCTGATTCCGGGCCTGGGCGCGACGCGTCAACGGCGCGCGCCGCTGGCTGCGGATCGGCCCGCTGAATTTCCAGGTCTCCGAGCTCGCCAAGGTGCTGGTGCTGACCTGGGTGTGCAGCTACTGCGTGCGCAAGCGCGACGAGCTCGAGGCACACGCTCCCGGGCCTGGCAAAGCCCGTCGGGCTGTTCGTCGGTCGCGGCGGTGCTGCTGCTGATCGAGCCGGACTTCGGCGCGGCGACGGTGCTGTTCGCGACCGGATTCGCGGTGTTGTTCGTCGCCGGCGCGCGGCTGCGCTACGTGATCGCTGCTGGTATCGACCGCGGTCGCTGGCCTTCGCGCTGCTCGCACTGACCTCGCCTTACCGCTTGAAGCGCCTGACTGGCGTTCCTGCATCCCTGGGACGATCCGTTCAACGGCGGCTTCCAGTTGACCCAGTCGCTGATCGCGATCGGCCGCGGCTCCTTGTTCGGCGTCGGCCTCGGCAGCGAGCGTGCAGAAGCTGTTCTATCTGCCCGAGGCGCACACCGATTTCGTATTCGCGGTGCTCGCCGAGGAGCTGGGGCTGGTGGGCGTGATCGGGCGTCATCGCGCCTGTTCGTCGCGCTGGTATGGCGCGCCTTTCATATCTCGCGCCTGGCGGCGCAGGCGGGCCTGCGATTTCAAGCCTACCTCGCGCTCGGCGTTCGGCGTCTGGCTGGGTCTGCAGGCGCAGCGTCAACATCGGCGTCAACATGGGCGTGCTGCCCGACCAAGGGGCTGACGCTGCCGCTCTTGAGCTACGGCCGCAGCAGCCTGCTGGTGAGCCTGGCGTGGCTCGGCGTGCTGCTGCGGATCTATCACGAGGTCAAATGCACGCTCGCGCTCGGCCGTGATGCGCGTGCCCGGGAGGCAGCGCGATGAGCGGCGGTCCGGTGCTGATCATGGCGGGCGGCACCGGCGGCCATGTGTTTCCCGGCGCTCGCGGTCGCCAAGGTGCTGCGCGAGCGCGGCGTCGCCGTGGTGTGGCTCGGCGTGCCCGGCAGCATGGAATCGCGGCTGGTGCCGGCGCAACGGATTTCCGATCGAGTGGGTGCGCGTGCGCCGGCATCCGCGGCAAGGGCGCGTCGACCTGGGCTGTGGCGCCGCTGCGCATCGCCGGCGCCGTGGCGCAGGCATCGCGCGTCCTGCGAGCGCGTGAAGCCGCGCGCGGTGCTCGGCGCGGGCGGCTACGTCAGCGGCCCGGGCGGCATCGCGGCGTGGCTGATGCGCATTCCGCTGCTGATTCACGAGCAGAACGCGATCGCGGGCATGACCAACCGCTGGCTGGCGCGCCTCGCGACGCAGGTGCTTGGAGGCGTTTCCCGGCAGCTTCCGGCCGCGGCGTCCACGCCCGCACCATCGGCAATCCGGTGCGCGCGGATATTGCGGCGATCTGCCGCCGCCGGCGCAGCGCTTCGCCGGCCGCGGAGTCGCGCGCGCGCCTGCTGGTGTTCGGCGGCAGCCAGGGCGCGCAGCGGCTCAACGCCGTGCTGCCGCAGGCGATCGCCGCGGCTCGATCCGCTCGAATCGTCCCGAGGTCCGCCATCAGGCCGGCGAGCGCGGATCTGGAGCCGACGCGCGCGGCTTATCTCGACGCGAAGGTGGAGGCGCAAGTGCTGCCCTTCATCGACGACATGGCGAGCAGCTATGCCTGGGCGGACCTGGCGGTGTGCCGCGCGGGCGCCATGACGGTCGCGGAACTGCAGGCCGCCGGCCTCGGCGCGATCTTGGTGCCGCTCGCCATCGCGACCGACGATCACCAAACCAAGAACGCCGAGGTCATGGTGCGGTGTCGGCGCGGCGCCGCATCCTTCAAGAGCGCGATCTGACGCCCGGAAGCTTGAGCGCCGGCTCATCGCCGAGCTCACCGCGGATCGAGCCGCGCCTGCTCAAGATGGCGCGAGGCCGCGCGCGCCGCGCGCATCATCGACGCCGCGGCGCGCCTCGCGGACCTGTGCATCGCCGCCGGAGCGCCGCATGACCATGCGCACGCGCCATGAAGACCGCATGCGCCGCATCCATCGCATCCACTTGGTCGGCATCGGCGGCAGCGGGCATGGGCGGCATCGCCGAAGTGCTGCTCAACCTGGGCTACGAAGTGCAGGGCTCGGACCTGAAGACGCAACGCCGTGACCGCAGCGGCTCGCGCGCCTCGGGCGCGAAGATTTTCATCGGCCACGCCGCCGAAAATCTGGCGAGGCGGACGTGGTGGTGGTGTCGAGCGCCGTCAACCGCGCCAACCCGGAAGTGGCCGCCGCGCTCGCCAAGCGCATTCCGGTGGTGCCGCGCGCGGAAATGCTCGGCGAGCTGATGCGCTTCCGCTACTCGATCGCGGTGGCGGGCACGCACGGCAAGACCACCACCACGAGCCTGGTGGCGAGCGTGCTCGCCGAAGGCGGGTCTCGATCCCACGTTCGTCATCGGCGGCCGCTTGAAGAGCGCCGACAGCAATGCTCGGCTTGGGTGCGGGCCGCTATCTGGTGGCCGAAGCCGACGAGAGCGATGCGTCCTTCATGCACCTGCAGCCGATGATCGCCATCGTCACCAACATCGACAACGATCATCTCGGCACGCACGAGGGCGACTTCGCGCGGCTCAAGCAGAGCTTCGTCGATTTCCTGCACAACCTGCCGTTCTACGGCCTCGCGGTGCTGTGCGCGGACGATGCGCAGGTGCGCAGCATCCTGGAAGCGGTCGGACGGCCGTTCGTCACCTACGGGTTCAGCGCCGGCGCCGATGTGCGCGCGGTCCAGGTGGAGCGCTTGGGATTGCAATCGCGCTACCAGGCGCTGCGCGACGGGCGACGCGCCCCTTGAGCGTGACCATCAATTTGCCCGGCCGCCACAATGTCTTGAATTCGCTGGCCGCGGTGGCGGTGGCCAGCGAGCTCGGACATTCGCCGACGCGGCGATTCAACGGGCGCTCGCGAATTTCCAGGGCATCGACCGGCGCCTGCAGCAGCTCGGCGAGATTCCAGTGGCCGGGCGGCACGCGCGCTGATCGTCGACGACTACGGCCATCATCCGACCGAGGTGGCGGCGACGCTGGAGGCGGTGCGCCAGGCGCTGGCCGGAGCGGCGGCTGGTGCTGGTGTTTCAGCCGCATCGCTACACCCGCACCCGCGATCTGTTGGATGACTTCGGCCGCACGCTTGAGCGAATGCGACGTGCTGCTGGTCACCGAGGTCTATGCCGCCGGGCGAAGCGCCGATCGCGGGCGCCGACGGCCGCGCGATTTGCCGCGCGGTGCGCAGCCGCGGCGTGGTGGAGCCGATCTTCGTCGAGAGCGTCGATGAGCTTGGCCGAATCCTTGCGCGCGGTGCTGCATGACGGCGATCGTGGTGCTGACGATGGGCGCCGGCAACATCGGCGCCGTCGCGCTCGGATTTGAAGAGCCGCTTCGCGGCGGGAGCGCAGCGCGCATGAGCGCGCAGCGACCTGCGTGGAATCTGGCGCCGGAATTCAGCTCCCGCGGTGCTGCGCGACGTGTCGATGGCGAAGCACACCTCCTGGCACGCCGGCGGCGCCGCGGATTTGTTTTTCACCCCGCGCGACATCATGGACCTCTGGCCTCTTTCGTGCGCCAGCTGCCGCCGGAAGTGCCGTTGCTGTGGCTCGGCCTCGGCAGCAATCTTCTGGTGCGCGACGGCGGGGTGCGCGGCGCCGTGGTCGCGACGCACGGCGCGCTGGGCGCGCTCGAGCGCTCTGAGCGCCACGCGCATCCGCGCGGAAGCGGGCGTACCCTGCGCGCGCATCGCGCGGCAATGCGTCAAATGGGGCCTAGGTCCGGCGGAGTTTTTTGCCGGGATTCCGGGCACGCTCGGCGGCGCGCTGGCGATGAATGCCGGGGCCTGGGGCGAGGAGACCTGGCGGCACGTGGTCGAGGTGGAGGTGCTCGACCGGCAAGCGGGGTGCGGCACACCCGCACGCCGGCCGAGTACGAGATCGGCTATCGGCAGGTGAAAGGACCCGGCAACGAATGGTTCATCGGCGCGCGCCTCGAGTTCGAGCGCAAACCGGGGTCAACTCGGATGCCATCCGCGAGCTGCTCGACAAGCGCAGCGCGAGACGCAACCGATCGGCGAATGGAGCTGCGGCTCGGTGTTCATCAATCCGCCGGGCGATCACGCGGCGCGCTTGATCGAGGCCGCCGGCCTCAAGGGGTTTCGCATCGGCGATGCGTCGGTGTCGGAGAAGCACGCCAATTTCATCATCAATCATGGGACCGCCCGCGCGGCCGACATCGAGGCGCTGATCCTGCACGTGCAGAAGACGGTCGCCGCGCAGTACGGCATCGCGCTGCACACGGAAGTGCGCATCGTCGGAGAAGCGGCATGAGCCTGCTCAAGGAAAGCGCAACGCGTCGCGCGGCGCTCGGCCGCAGGAATTCGGCAAGACCGCCGTGCTTTTGGGCGGGGACTCCAGCGAGCGCGAGATCTCGCTCCTGAGCGGCAATGCGGTGCTCGGGCGCCTTGAAGCGCCGCGGCGTCGATGCGCATGCGTTCGATCCCTTGGATCGGCCGGTTCAGGCGCTGCGCAGCGAGGGCTTCGAGCGCGCCTGGATCGCGCTGCACGGCCCCGGCGGCGAGGACGGCATCATGCAGGGCGCGCTCGAGTGGATCGGCGTGCCGTACACCGGCAGCGGCGTGCTCGCCTCGGCGCTGACCATGGACAAGCTCAAGACCAAGCGCGTGGTGGTCGGCGCCGGCTACGCGGCGCCCGAGTATGCGGTCCTGTCGAGCGCCGCGGACCTGCGCGCGGCCCTCGCAGCGCATCGGCCTGCCGATGATGGTGAAGCCCGCGAGCGCAGGGATCGAGCGTCGGCATGACCAAGGTCAAAGCGGCGGCGCAGCTCGAGGCCGCCTATGCGGAGGCGCAGCGCGATCGACCCGGTGGTATTCGCCGAGAGCTTTCGTCGAGCGGCGACGAATACACCGTTGCCGTGCTTGCAGGGCGTGGCGCTGCCCTCGATCCGCATCCTGCCGGCCACCGAGTTCTACGACTATGAGGCCAAGTATTTCCGCGACGACACGCAGTATCACTGCCCGAGCGGTCTTGACGCGCGCAGCCGAGGAGTCCGAATTGCAGGCGGCGGCGCTCGCCGCATTCAAGGTCACCGATTGCTCGGGCTGGGGACGGGTCGACTTCATGCGCGAGCGCGCCAGCGGGCAAGTTCTTTTTCATCGAGATCAACACCACGCCCGGGCATGACCGACCACAGCCTGGTGCCGATGGCCGCGCGCCAGGCGGGCATCGACTTCGAGGAGTTGGTGTGGCGCGTGCTGGAAACCAGCTTCTCGAGGACGCGCAAATGATGGGCCGGGTGCTGCGCCGCAATCGCTTCAAGAGTCGAAGCCAAGCCGCAGAAGCGGCGCTGGCAGTGGCCGGCGGTGCTGTCGCGACTGGCGCCGCTACGCGCGGCGCGGCGGCGCTGGTGCTGGCCCTGGTCGGCGCGCTGGGCGCTCTGAGCTGGGCGCTCGATCGCCCGGTGCGGGTGATTTCCATCGACGGCAGCTTCCAGCGCGTCTCGCCCCGGCCAAATCGAAAAGGCGGTGGCCCCCTTCGCCAACGCGGGATTCATGTCGGCGGACCTCGACGACATCCAGCGTGCGGTCGAAGCGCTGCCGTGGGTGGATCACGCGCGCATCGCAGCGGCGCTGGCCGAACAGCCTGCAGGTCACGGTGATCGAGCAGACCGCGGCGGCGCGCTGGGGCGAATCGGGGCTGCTCAATACGCGCGGCGAACTGTTCGTGCGCGCCGCGGCGCATGTGCCCGCGGAACTGCCGCGCCTGAGCGGCCCGGAAGGCAGCGAATCGCAGGTGGCGCAGCGCTATCTCGCGGTCCAGGGCCGGATGCTCGAAGCCGGCATGCGCATCGCGGCACTGCGCCTCGATGAACGCGGCGCCTGGGAGATGGATCTGGACAGCGGCGTGACGGTGCGCCTGGGCAGGCGCGATGTCGATGAGCGCATCGACCGCTTCATCCACACCGCCTCGCAAGTCATCGCGCACCGCCTGAACGAAATCAGTTACGTCGACATGCGCTACTCCAATGGCTTTGCCATCGGCTGGCGCAACCAGGGCACGCCGGCGTCGGCGCCGGCCAAACATCCCGACGATGCGGACGCATAGGCTCCTTAGGAAACTTTCAAAGACATGGCAAAGCGCTCTGATCGCAATTTGATTGGTAGGCCTGGACATCGGCACGAGCAAGGTGGTCGCCATCGTCGGCGAGACTCAAAGCCGACGGTGCGCTCGAGATCATCGGCATCGGCACGCATCCGTCGCGCGGGCCTGAAGAAGGGCGTGGTGGTGAACATCGAGTCCACCGTGCAGTCCATCCAGCGCGCCGTGGAAGAGGCCGAGCTCATGGCGGGTTGCGAGATCCATTCGGTGTACGCCGGCATCGCCGGCAGCCACGTGCGCAGCCTCAATTCGCACGGCATCGTGGCCATCAAGGACAAGGAAGTGGTGCAGGGCGATGTGGAGCGCGTGATCGACGCCGCCAAGGCGGTCGCCATCCCGGCGGATCAGAAGATCCTGCATGTGCTGCCGCAGGAATACATCATCGACGCGCAGGAAGGCATCCGCGATCCGATCGGCATGTCCGGCGTGCGCCTGGAGGCCAAGGTGCACATCGTCACCGGCGCCGACAGCGCCGCGCAGAACATCGTCAAGTGCGTGCAGCGCTGCGGCCTGGCGGTCGACGACATCGTGCTGGAGCAGCTCGCCTCGAGCTACGCGGTGCTCACCGAGGATGAGAAGGATCTCGGCGTATGCGTGGTGGACATCGGCGGCGGCACCACCGACATCGCCGTGTTCGGCGGCGGCGCGATCCGCCACACCGCGGTGATCCCGATCGCCGGCGATCAGGTCACCAACGACATCGCGGTGTCCATGCGCACGCCGACGCAGTACGCCGAGGACATCAAGATCAAGTACGCCTGCGCCCTGTCGCAGCTCGCGAATCCCGACGAGACCATCGAAGTGCCGAGCGTGGGCGACCGTCCGCCGCGGCGCCTGGCGCGCCAGACGCTCGCCGAGATCGTCGAGCCGCGCTACGAGGAACTGTTCGGGCTGATCCGCGACGAGCTGCGCCGCGCCGGTCTCGAGGAGGCGGTGGCGACGGGCATCGTGCTCACCGGCGGCAGCGCCAAGATGGAGGGCGCGATCGAGCTCGCCGAAGAGGTGTTCCACATGCCGGTGCGCCTGGGCGTGCCGCAGTACGTCACCGGTCTGGTCGGACGTGGTGAGCAATCCGATCCACGCCACCGGCGTGGGTCTGTTGCTGTACGCGCAAAAGCAGCCATGGAGGCGCAGCGCACGGATGCGCCGCTGCTCGCGGGCGGCGTGAAAAGTCGATGTTGGAACGAATGAAGGCTTGGTTTCAGGGCAATTTTTGATCGAGGTTAATGATTCAACTAACGAGGAGAACTGGAATGTTCGAACTGATGGATTCTTATAGCCAAAGCGCCGTCATCAAGGTGCTGGGCGTGGGCGGCGGCGGCGGCAACGCTGTCTCGCACATGGTCCAGGCCGGCCTCGAGGGCGTGGATTTCATCTGCATCAACACCGATGCGCAGGCGCTGAAGCACTCCAAGGTGCGCACCGCGCTGCAGATCGGCTGCAACATCACCAAGGGCCTGGGCGCCGGCGCCGACCCGGAAGTCGGGCCGCCAGGCGGCGATGGAGGATCGCGACCGCATCATCGAGCTGATCGAGGGCTGCGACATGCTGTTCATCACCGCCGGCATGGGCGGGGGCACCGGCACCGGCGCGGCGCCGGTGGTGGCGCAGGTGGCGAAGGAACTCGGCATTCTGACGGTGGCCGTGGTCACCGCGTCCGTTCGAGATGGAAGGCAACAAGCGCTCGCGGGTCGCCGATCAGGGCATGCTGGAGCTGTCCAAGTATGTCGATTCGCTGATCACCATTCCGAACCAGAAACTGCTGTCGGTGCTCGGCAGCACCACCACGTTGCTCGATGCCTTCAAGGCGGCGAACACCGTGCTGCAAGGCGCGGTGCAGGGCATCGCGGAGCTCATCACGCGTCCGGGCCTGATCAACGTCGACTTCGCCGACGTGCGCACCGTCATGTCCGAGACCGGCATGGCCATGATGGGATCGGGCACGGCGTCGGGCGATGATCGCGCGCGCGAAGCGGCCGAGGCGGCCATTTCCAGCCCGTTGCTCGAGGACATCAATCTGGCCGGGCGCACAGGGCATCCTGGTCAACGTCACCGCCGGGCATGGATCTCTCGATCGGCGAGTTCCAGGAAGTCGGCAACGTCATCAAGCAGTTCGCTTCCGACGATGCCACCGTGGTGGTCGGCACGGTCATCGATCCTGAGATGACCAGCCAGATCCGCGTGACGGTCGTGGCGACCGGGTTGGGCAAGCCGGTGGCCGTGGCGCGTCCTGCGCCGCAGACGGCGCAAGTCGCGGCTCATGCGCCGCCGCTCACCATGCGGGTGATCCGGCAGCGATCGCCGATGGCGCCGACCGACTACGCCATGCTCGACAAGCCGACCGTGCAGCGGCAACGCGCGGTGGGCGATGGCTTGCGCGCTGAAGTCGAGTCGGAGGATTTGCTGGATATACCGGCGTTTTTGCGGCGGCAAGCAGACTAAGGTCCAATTCGTTCAGACATTCCAAGTTTGGCGCCCGGTAGGAGATGCTCCGAGGGGCGCCGGTCTTGTGGAGAAGTGTAAAGAGAGACTCAAGTCGGCGAACGCGCCCGTCCTGTCAACGCAAAAAGGGACTTTGGAGTTCAGGGTAGGGCGCCGCCTGTGGTACCTTTGTGCAGATTAACATAGTCCGGTTTCACTTAATGTTGAATCAAAGAACACTGAAGAATTCGATACGCGCCACCGGCGTCGGGTTGCACACGGGCAAGAAAGTTCTCATGACTTTGCGGCCTGCCGCGCCCGATACCGGCATTGTGTTTCGCCGCACCGATTTCGATCAGCCCGTCGACATCAAGGCGCACGCCGAGAACGTGGGCGACACCATCGATGGGCACCACCCTGCATCGGGGCGAGGTCAACGTCTCCACCGTCGAGCATCTGCTTTCCGCCCTGGCGGGGCTTGGGGATCGACAACGCGCTGGTGGAAGTGAGCGCCGGCGAGGTGCCGATCATGGACGGCAGCGCCGGACCGTTTGTGTTCCTGCTGCAATCGGCGGGCATCGAAGAACAAAAAGCGCCCAAGCGATTCATCCGCATTCTCGAGAGCCTGAAGGTCGCCGACGGCGACAAGTGGGCGCGCTTCGACCCTTACGACGGCTTCAAGGTGAATTTCGAGATCGAATTCGATCACCCGACGTTCAAGAAGCATTCACAAGTGGCTTCGATGGATTTTTCGACCACGTCGTTTCTGCGCGAAGTGAGCCGGGCGCGCACCTTCGGGTTCATGCGCGAGCTGGAGAGCCTGCGGGCGCGCAATCTGGCGCTCGGCGGCAACATGGACAATGCCATCGTGCTCGACGACTACCGGGTGCTGAATGAAGACGGTTTGCGCTACGAAGATGAATTCGTCAAGCACAAGATCCTCGACGCCATCGGCGATCTGTACTTGCTGGGGCACAGCCTGATCGGCGAATTCAGCGGCTACAAGTCGGGGCATGCGCTGAACAACAAGCTGTTGCGCGCCCTGATCGAGCACGCAAAGCGCCTGGCAGGAAGTGACCTTCGAGAGTCTGGCCGACGCGCCGATTTCCTACGTCGCGGCCGCCGCGGCGCGCGCTTAAAGCCGCTCCCCGGCTCGTTCCGACGGCCCATGGGTCAAGGGGCGGGCGGTACCACGCGGATACGCACGCTCAATATCTCCTGGCCGGCCGCTTGCCCCACCCGCTTGCGCAGCGCGTCCGTGGAATAGCGCAACCTCGAGGCCCAAGCCGCGCCGACGACGCCGATGGTCAGGCGGCCCTGCTCGAGTCCGGCGCTGGCGACCGATTGGGCGAGGCGGCCCGGCAGTGCCGCGCGGACATAATCCAGGATCTGTGCACGGGCCGCGGCCTGCGTTTTGAGAAGTGAAAGCCGCTTGCCACCTCTCGCCAGTAACTCGCTGAGACTCTTGGAGTTTTGCATTCAACAATAATCAGGTGTGCGCCGCCGAAGTGACAAACCGTGCGGAAATCCTTGTTTTGAGACAATTATCTGCATAGTCTACCCGTAGTGCCCGGGGCATAATCTCGAAGTCCCGGACGACATAAGCCATTTTTCAGCATCGCATCGGCTCTGGAAGAATAAATCCGTATGAATGTCATTTTTGTCGGCCGCAAGTCGGGCCGGGTGAAACAATTTGACCTGCGACATCCGCTGATTATGTCGGCTGCGGCGCTGTTGGTGCTTGCCATTGTCGGTACCGCGTTCTCCATCGGCCTGAGATTTGGGCGCCCGGCACGGCGGCGCCAATCCCATCGATCAATTGGGGAATTGGTCGGCCGAGCTGCTGCGTCAGAAGGCACAGATCGAGGACACCAAGCGCGTTCTGCAGGAGAAGGTCAACGCCCTGGCGATGCGGGTGGGCCAAATGAACGCCAATGTCATCCGCTTGGACGCGCTCGGTAAGCGCTTGACCCGCATGGCGAAATCTGGACGACGGGGAGTTCGATTTCGGCCATCCTCCGCCCCTGGGAGGCGCTGACAGCGGTGCGGACGGCCAGCCCGCGCAGATCCCCAACCTGACCGCCATGGTGGACGACCTGCAGTCCCAGCTCTCCAGCCGCGAGCAGCAATTGGGGGTGCTCGAGAACCTCATTTTGACGCGCGAACTCAATAAGCAGGTGTATCCGGAGGGGCGCCCGGTGCAGGAGGGCTGGATATCCTCGTACTTTGGGCGCCGCGCCGACCCGTTCACCGGTTATTCCGCAGTGCACAAGGGATTGGATTTTGCCGGGCAGGAGGGCACGCGCGTGACCTCCGTCGCGGCCGGGATTGTCACCTATGCGGGCGATCGCGCCGGTTACGGGCAAATGGTGGAAATCAACCACGGCAACGGGTTGGCCACCCGCTACTGCCATAACGAAAAACTGCTGGTGAAGCAGGGCGAAATGGTGCGCAAGGGCGAGGATGTGGCACTGATGGGTTCGACCGGCCGATCCACCGGTCCGCACCTGCACTTTGAAGTCTTGAAAAATGGCACGCAGGTCGACCCCCTGCGCTTCATCGGAGAAGATCGTTAGTCCGCCATAAGGACGCTAGGCCCTTGAAAAGGCCGATGTCGAAACGATTTCCTGGTCTTCTGGTCTATCCGTACAATACCCAGTTTTCCTACAAGGACTCCCCGCGCGTGTGGAAGCTTCTGACGCAAGTATTTGGCAGCCGTAATCAGCGACTCATCAAACAGATGAACCGTACGGTCGCGGCGGTCAATGGCTTCGAGGCCAGCGTCAGCGCCTTAAAGGATGAGCAATTTCCGGAAAAGACCCGTGAGCTGAAGGCGCGCTTCGCCGCCGGTACGCCGCTGGAGGATCTGATCCCGGAGGCCTTTGCCCTGGTGCGCGAGGCGTCGCGCCGTAAACTTGGGCTGCGTCATTTCGACGTGCAGCTGATCGGCGGCATCACCCTGAACGCCGGCAAGATCGCCGAGATGCGCACCGGCGAGGGCAAGACGCTGATGGCGACGCTGCCCGCGTACTTGAACGCACTCACCGGCGAGGGCGTGCACGTCGTCACGGTGAATGAATACCTGGCGCAGCGCGACTCGGAATGGATGGGTCCGGTGTACCGCTTCCTCGGCATGGAGGTCGGCGTCATCAAGAACGCCCAGACGCCGGATGAGAAGCGCGCGGCCTACGCCTGCGACATCACCTACGGCACCAACAACGAATTCGGATTCGATTACCTGCGCGACAACCTGGCGTTCCGCCTCGAGGACCGCGTGCAGCGCAAACTGTCCTTCGCCATCGTCGATGAGGTCGATTCGATCTTGATCGACGAGGCGCGCACGCCGCTGATCATTTCCGGACCCGCGGAGGAGAGCACCGAGCTCTACTTGAAGATCAACGCGCTGATCCCCAGCCTCACGCGCGCACCCAGCGAGGAGATCGTGGACCGCGGCGCGCTGGTCACCCAGATCAACAGCTCGAAGGTGAAAGGCGATCTGCAGGCCGGCGATGTCATCTTGAGCGTCAACGGCAGCGACGTGCGCAGCGGCGATGAGATTCTCGCGCAGATCAAGGGGCTGAAGCCGCCCATCAAGCTGAAGCTGGAGCTGTGGCGCAATCGCAGCGCCAAGACCGTCACCGTCGAGATCGCGGCCGCCGACCCGGATGCGCCGCCGGCGATGGGTACGGACCCGCAAAGCACCGGCAAATTGTTCGATGTCGCCGGCATTTCGGCGCGGCATCTGTCCGCCGAGAAGCGCTATGAGCTGGCCGTCGACGGCGATTTCTGGGTCGACGAGAAACAGAAACAGGCCACGCTGACCGAGGCGGGCCACGAGAGCGTCGAGGGCTTGCTTGCGACCTCCGGTTTGCTGCGCGACGGGCGAGAGTCTGTACGACCCGACCAACATCCGCCTGATGCATCACCTGAACGCGGCGCTGCGCGCGCACGCCCTGTACAAGCGCGATGTGGAATACATCGTGCGCCAGGGCGAGGTCATCATCGTCGATGAGTTCACCGGCCGCACCATGCAGGGGCGGCGCTGGTCCGACGGCCTGCACCAGGCGGTGGAGGCCAAAGAAGGCGTGAAAGTGCGCGAGGAAAATCAGACCGTCGCGTCGATCACCTTCCAGAACTATTTCAGGCTGTATTCCAAGCTTTCCGGCATGACCGGCACGGCGGACACCGAGGCGTTCGAATTCCAGCAGATCTACGGCCTGGAAGTGGTGGTGATCCCGACCCACAAGCCGATGATCCGCAACGACAAGTCGGATCTGGTGTTCCTTTCCGAGCATGACAAGTTCCACGCCATCCTCGAGGATATTCAGGACTGCGTGAAGCGCGGGCAGCCGGTGCTGGTGGGTACCACCTCGATCGAAGCTTCCGAGCGCATCGCGAAGCTCTTGCAGGGCGAGAAAATTCCGCACGAAGTGCTGAACGCCAAGCAGCACGAGCGCGAGGCGCACATCGTGGCAGAGGCGGGACGGCCTGGTGCGATCACCATCGCCACCAACATGGCCGGCCGCGGCACCGACATCGTGCTTGGGCGGCAGCACCCAGACGCAGATCGATGCCATCGCAAACCCGAACGAAGCGGACCTCAAAGGCATCCAGGCCGACTGGCAGAAGCGCCACGAGCAGGTGATCGCCGCCGGCGGCCTGCATATCGTCGGCACCGAGCGGCACGAGTCGCGGCGCATCGACAACCAATTGCGCGGCCGATCCGGGCGCCAAGGCGATCCGGGATCGAGCCGGTTCTACCTGTCGCTGGAAGACAATTTGATGCGCATCTTCGGCGATCCGACGCGCATGAAGGCGCTCATGACCCGGGTGGGCATGAAGGCCGGAGAGGCGATCGAGAGCGGCATGCTCACGCGCCAGATCGAACGCGCGCAACGGCGCGTGGAGCAGCATAACTTCGACGCCCGCAAACAATTGCTGGAATACGATGATGTGGCGAACGATCAGCGCCGCGTGATTTATCAGCAGCGCACCGACCTCATGGGCGCCGAGGACGTCGCCGAGGCGATCAAGGGCATTCGCGAGGACGTGGTCGCGCAACTGGTGGATCAATACGTTCCGGCCGGGGCGCCCGAGGAGCAATGGGATGCGCCCGGGCTGGCCAAGGCGCTCGAAAAGGATTTCGGACCTGTGCTGCCGGTGAGCGACTGGGTCAAGGAAGAAGAAGCCGGCGACGGCTCGGTGCTGCGCGGCAAGATCGTGCGGGCGCTCGAAGAGGCCTACGACCAGAAAGAAGCCAATGTCGGCGCGCAGGTGATGCGTTACATCGAGAAGGAAATCATGCTTGCGCACGCTCGATCAGCACTGGCGCGAACATCTGGCCGCGATGGACTACATGCGCCAGGGCATTTACCTGCGCAGCTATGCGCAGAAAAACCCCAAGCAGGAATACAAGCGCGAGGCGTTCGAACTGTTTTCAGGCATGCTCGATCGCATCAAATTCGACACCGTGACCACCATCTCCAAGATTCAGGTGCGCAGCCAGGAGGAGATCGAGCGCGAAGAGCTCGAGCGGCAGCAGCGCCTCGCGCGCGCCCTGCAAGCGCAGCATGCCGATGCGGTATCGCCGATCCAAGCGCCCGGGGGGCTGGATGTTTCCGGGCCGCCGCCGGCGGCCGGCGGCAATGTCATGGAACTCGAGCCGCGCGCCGCCGCCCCGGCGCCCATGCCCTTCGTCAGGGCGGTGCCCAAGGTCGGACGCAACGAGCCCTGTCCCTGCGGCTCCGGGCGCAAGTACAAGCACTGCCATGGCACGCTGCAGCAAGCGAGCGGTTGAGCCGCGAGCTTAAAGCTGCGACCCATGTCGTCGCCGCCGCGCTGATCGACCCGGTAGGCCGCGTGCTCATTGCGCAGCGCCCGCCCGGCAAGCATCTTGCGGGAGGCTGGGAATTTCCCGGCGGCAAGCTCGAGCGCGGCGAGGAGCGCCGCGCCGGTCTGGCGCGCGAGCTGCGCGAGGAGCTCGGGATCATCCTCATCGGCCCACCCCGCCCATTGATTCGGGTGCGCCATCGTTACGACTCCGGCGAGGTGCTGATCGATATGTGGGTGGTGCGGCGCTACGCCGGCGAGCCGCGCGGGTCTCGACGGCCAGGCGTTGCGCTGGTGCAGCCGGGATGAACTCGAGTCGGTGGACATGTTGCCGGCCGATGCACCGATAGTCGCCGCGCTGCGTCTGCCGGAAAGGCTGTCGCAGGTTTCTACGCCAGACTATGTGATAGGGCGCTCCGCGACCGCGGCCGCGGATGCCGCCGGACGGCTGCGCGGCGTCTGGTGCTCAAGTGCGGCGGATGCGATGGCGGCAAACGATGCGGGCGCGGATTTTTTGGTGCTGCAAGATGAGCTCGCGCCGGCGCAATTCAGGTCGATTTGCGAGTTGGTACCTGTTCCGGTGTATGTGAGTGGGCTTGGGGTTGAGGAGGCTTGGGAGTTGGGGGCCACGGGTGTGGTGAAGATCGCTGGATCATAGGCGCGCCGATTTCGCAGAATCCCAGGAGAATCAGCAGGTTGGAGACACTCGCGGGTGTACTCCTGCTATACTGAATCCGATGTCTACTCTGGACAGAAAGCAGGTGCGCATATATCGGTCTCACACTGAGGCAGATGACGGCGGCTATATGCCCGGAAGTCCAGAAGAACGCCTCTCGCACGTATGGGATCTTACTCAAGAGGCATGGTCTGTCCTTCAAGGCGCGCATGCTGAACAAAGATTACAGAGACATGTTGCAGTGCTTATTAGAAGAGAACGTTAGATTTCTTCTAGTAGGTGCTTACGCGCTTGCCGTCCACGGCTTCCCTCGTGCGACTAAAGACATCGATTTTTTTGTTTGGGCGACCCCGGAAAATGCTGCCAATCTGGTCGGGGCACTCGCTCGTTTCGGCGCTCCTCTCGACGGTATATCGGAGTCGGATTTTTCAACCCCCGGTATCGTCTTTCAAATTGGCAATAGCCCACGTCGGATAGATATCCTAACCAACATCAGCGGCATCGAATTCGAGCAGGCCTACGCCAATAGGAAGAACGTCTTCCTGGAAGGGTTGGAAATTCCTGTTATCTCGTTAGCCGATCTGATCGCGAACAAGCGCGCCACCGGACGAACTCAAGATCTCGCAGACGTTGAAAAACTTGAATCGGCGTCGAACCGCGAGGGACGCTGCAGCGGCGGCGATTCGAACTAATCTCGTGAGAGCGGCATCTGCGTTCTGCGCGCCGGTCCGCCGCGCAGCGCGGCCTCAAGAATGGACTTTGTCCATTCCGGCGCGCGCTGCAACGCGCTGAGATCCTCAGGCGCAGGAAAAGTGACTTGGCCGTATCGGGGTTGAACCAGGTCAATCCCTGGCGTTGCAGCAGGTGACAACGAGCGGAAGCCGCCGCTAGCGGGGATCGGAGCTCATAATAGATCATAGAATTGACTATTTAATTAAATTCGATAAACTCTATGTTATGCCAAAGAGCCCTCAGGCGTTGTTGACCATGCCGCCGGCCGCGGCACAAGCGCTCAAGGTCCTGGGCGAAAACTTAAGTATCGCGAGGACGCGGCGGCGCGAATCCCAGCGCGCCTGGGCAAAACGGCTCGGCGTCTCGATACCCACTCTGATCCGCATGGAGCGAGGCGACCCAGGGGTGGGCGCCGGTATCTATGCCACTGCCCTATGGTTGATTGGGAGGTCGAGTGCGCTGGCTGAGCTCGCTGCGCCTGGGTCCGATCATGGCGCGCTCGAAAGCGATGTCCGCGCAGCCATCGCCCGGCGTGCGGTCCGATCCGCAGCTTCAGCGCAGGCGCGGCTGGCACGAAAACCGCGCCAATCAAACTTGACATGAGCGCCGCGCACTACGAGCCTTCGAATCAGCTGCATCTGTGGTTGCTGACCCGGCCGCAGCAGCCGGAGCCCATCGGCGAGTTAAATCTGGTTCGCTCGAACCAGGGCGTTTCGCTGCGCTACCTCGAGGCCTGGTTGCAGCGCGGCTTTCCGCTCAGCGAAGACCTGCCGCTGATGGATGAGGAATTTTTGCCCGCGCAAAAAGGCGCCGCGGCCGGCGCGGTGGACGACGCGCGGCCGGACCGCTGGGGTGAACGAGTCATCCGCTTCATCGATAAACCTGCGCGGCTGTCGCTGCTCGAATATCTCTATTTTGCCGGAGACGACCGCTTCGGCGCCCTGGGCGTATCGACTTCGGCGAAGGAGTACTTGCCGCGGCGCTTGGGTCCACTGCCGACGCTCAACGATGCCGATGAACTGCACGAACTGATCCGCAAAGTGCAGAATAACGAGCCGGTGCCGCCGGCACAGAGGCGATTGATCTCGCCGGGGGCAACCATGGGCGGCGCTCGCCCTAAAGCGCTGATCGACATTGCCGGCCATCAGTGGGTCATTAAATTTTCCGACGGCGATCCCACGGACACCCCGCTAATCGAGCATGCAACCATGACATTGGCGCAAAAGGCCGGCATCCGGACCGCAGAGACGATGCCCGTGCGTCTGACGCACGGGCATGCCGTTGCCATCAAGCGCTTCGATCGTCAGGGCGGACTGCGGCGGCACAGCCTGTCCGCCGGTGTGGCGCTGCGAGCCGCGGGGGAGCAGTTCGGATACCCGGAGCTGGCGCAGCTTCTGCGCCGTCGGGGCGTGACCGCCGGCGATACGTATGTCGCGCAAATGAGCGAGCTATTTCGCAGGATGGTATTCAATATTCTGATCGACAACACCGACGATCACGAGAAAAATCACGCACTGCTCGTCACCGATGCGCAGCAATACGAGCTTTCGCCGGCCTTCGACATCCTGCCTTCGGGTCAGGCGCTCGGCTTTCAGCAAATGCGAGTGGGCGATCAGGAAGCCGACTCGACCATCGCCAACGCGCTTTCACTGTGCCAGCTGTACGGGCTCACAAAGGATGAGGCGGTTGAAGCGGCGCAAGCCGTTGCGCGGGCCATCGACGGATGGAAGCAGCACTTCGCGGGTTGCGGCGTCACCAGCGGCGACATCGATCTGTACGCGGAGCAGATCGATCGGCGGTTCTTGCGGGATCAGCGGCGCGAGCTTAGAAAATATACAGATTCGAATTCGTGATCAGGTCTTTGGATCCGGCGACTGAAAGATGGTTACTGTCGCTAAATAAAAGGTCCGGCCGTGCTTTAGTTCTATCTCCGACGGTTCGGCATCCGGATTTATTGCAAAAATAATTGAGCACCGACACGTAGTGGACCCCGAGAGCACGCGCTTCGTCCGCCATGGCGGCGTCGAGATGCCAAGCGGGTCCGAATGCGTGCCCGTAACGCTCCGGAATTTCAGTTATTCCCTTTGCAACCATAAATCTGAACAGATCGATCGCAAGTGAATTGTTCCAGGTGGGTCCCGGTCCGAAGATAACAATGTCCTTGTCGCCATCCGCCTGGAGTTGGCGAACGGTCTCCTCTAGGGATCGAATAATACCCGCCTGAGATTCACCTTTCTTCAGGTACAGTTCCCATGCGCCTGCAAGCAGTATGGTGTCAGGGTTTAGCTGCGTCAGCTTTTCAACGCTGTCGCACGCCTTGCAGAACATGTTGTACTTTCTTGGCTGTAGCGCCTAGCGGTAGGCGGACACCCCGCCGCGGTCCACTGAATGATGTCAAGTTCATGCCTTGATTTGAGAGAGACCAGACCAGGGTAGAGGTCTGCTGCGTGCGAGTCGCCCCACAGAAGGACGAGTGGTACGCCGGACCGCTTGAGAGGCGTGCATTCGCTATAGGATTCTGTGGACGATTCCGGAGGGTAGTAACAACGACCGGGTCGCCAATTTGCAGCCGGATCTATTTCGGCCCATGTGCCGATCGCCTGCAGTTGTGGCGCAATTCGTGAGGGCAGCCCCTGACTTGCAAACGCGAATGCGCCCAGAGAAGCTGCCATTGCGAGTCCTGCCGCCACTACAGGTAGATGCGGCCTCGGGAACGAAGCTCTTCCCAGCTTGCCGAACCGGACAGGATCTTCGAGGAGGGCCCTGGTAAGCCACGCGAGCACCACCGCAACAACCAAAGGAACCGCCGTTTCAATTGCGCCTGCCTCGGGATTTAGGAGTCGCCACATCACAATCACGGGCCAATGCCATAGATACAGACGGGTAGCTAATTCCGCCGACAAAGACCAGCGGCTTGCGGCAGAGCGCCTTATTAATCGTTGCGGCCGGCGTAGCTGCTATCACCATTGCAGTGCCGAGCACCGGGAGCAGTGTTTGAGCGCCAGGCCAATCGGTGGAACCAAAAGCAGCCGCTGAAGTGCAAATCAGAACGATGCCCAACACGGAACCCGCTGCAGCGACGCGTCGGACACCTGCAAAAAGCTTCTGTTGAAGGTCCTGCCACATGCAGAGTATTGCAACAAGCGAGGCCAAGATGAGTCCGATATCGCGAAAAACGACATCCGGCGACCATCGTTGCTCGCTTGTACCTAGCACAACGATGCAGAGAAATAGTGCCGCGGCAGCGAAACAATGAAATTCCCAAATAATATTCGCGAAGTTGTGACGAAAATCTGAAGTCAAATGCCCGGCACGCATTCGCAACTCTGCTTGCGCCAGCACCACTCCGGCAGCGAGCTCCCAAAAGCGCGTATGCAAAAGGTAAAACGATGCATCGTAGTCGAAATTGCTAAGAATTATGGTCGCGAATAAAGACAGCGCCCCGAGCCGCGCTACCCAACGCACGGAGGCCGCGGAGCCCACGCTGCTCATCCAAAGCATGGCAGGGACGAGTAAATAGAATTGCTCTTCGATTCCAAGCGACCAAAGATGTAGCAGGGGTTTATCCAGGGCTGCGACGTCGAAGTATCCGCTTTCGGACCAAAGGAGGACGTTATTGGAAAAAAAAGCGGAGGCGACAATCTGCCGGCCTAGGTCAGAAAATTCGGGGGCTGACAAAACTAGCCAGCCCACACCCCATACAGAAATCAGAACCAATGCCAATGCGGGGAAAATGCGTCTCGCCCGCTTTGCATAGAATCCCAAGATACTGAAGCGATTCGCTTGGATGTCCTGAAGGAGGTGCCTACCGATCAAATATCCGGAAATCACAAAAAATACATCGACTCCCACGAATCCACCGGGGAGTACGTTCGGAAATGCATGATTGACGAGAACCGATATGACCGCCAATGCGCGCAGCCCTTCGATGTCGCCCCGAACCACCCGCTTGCGGGCCGTTACCGCAAATTCGTTCAAGCGACTTCCCGTTCGATCATGATAGTCGCCATGTGAGCATGCAGAGGCTCACGTGCGACATCGACGGCATCACGGCCTCAAGTTTTCGTCAAAAAACCGCTTGATCATTTTGTAGCCGTGCCGCCCGTCGTTCTGGCGCATGAGGCCATGCTTGGCGCCCGGATACACCATGACGTCAAAGGGCTTTTCCAGGTCCTGCAGCCGGCGAAATAGCTTGGTGCTATTGAGAAACAACACGTTGTCATCGGCCATGCCGTGCATCACCAGAAGCGGGCCTTTCAAGTCTTTCGCATAAGGCAGTACCGAGCTTGCAGCGTAGCCGGCCGGATTGTCCTGAGGACGATCCAAGTAGCGTTCCGTGTAATGCGTGTCGTAGAGGGCGAAGTCGGTGACCGGCGCGCCGGCCACGCCGGCGCGATAAACGTCGGGGGCCTTGAACATCAAGTTGAGCGTCATGTAGCCGCCATAGCTCCAGCCCCACACGCCGATGCGCGAGGGATCCACAAAGCTCTGCGAGCCCAGCCAGCGCGCGCCCTGCACTTGGTCGGCGACTTCGACATTGCCCATCCGGTCGTGGATGGGATTCTGGAACGCAGTGCCGCGATAAGCGCTGCCGCGATTGTCGAGCGTAAACACCACGTAGCCGGCGCGCGTCAGAATCTGCGTGAATAGATTGCCCTGCCAGGCGTTGATGACGCGTTGCACGCCCGGGCCGCCGTAGACATCGACGATGGCGGGATAACGCTTGGTGGGATCGAAGTGCGCCGGCTTGAATACTTGATAGTAGAGGGTCTGCCCATCGGCTGCCGTCAGGGTCCCGACCTCGGCAATGGAGTTGTCGGCAAGATACGGCGCATCCGGGTGACTGGCGTCCAGTCGATTTTCCAGCAGCCACGCTTTGAGAGTTCCATCGGCGGCATGCAAGCTGACTTGCGGCGGTTGGCTGACGCTCGTGAAGTTATCGATATAGAACCGCGTATCGGGCGACATGGAGATGGCGTGCACCCCCGCAACTTGAGTGATGCGCTGCACCTGGTGTGGATCCGAAGTATCGAGCGAAGTCCGATACAGATGCCGCTCGGTCGGACTCTTTTCGGTGGCCGAGAAATACACCGTACGGGTTTTTTCGTCCACGCCCATCACCGCGCGTTTGCGAAAGTCATCGACGACCCAGTTGCCGGCGGTGAGTTGGCGGATCAGGCGGCCGTCGGTGTCGTACAGATAGAGATGCGTGTAGCCATCGCGAGCGGACGCCCAAATGAACTCGTGCGACTTCTTCAGGAAGGTCAGTTCGTCGTTCAAGTCGATCCACGTAGCGCTGGTTTCCGTGAGCACGGTGCGGGTCTTGCCGGTCTCGATGTCGGAAAAGAGCAGGTCCAGTTTCCTCTGATTGCGGCTCTCGCGCTGAACCGACAGCGTCTTGCCGTCGGGCAGCCATTTCACGCGGGCAAGATAAATGTCCGAGTCGGCGCCCAGGTCGATCCAAGTGACCGCGCCGCTCTTGAGGTCGATCACGCCCAGCTTGATCAGCACATTCGGTCCCCCGGTGGTGGGATAGCGCTGCGCGAAGGTGGCGACATTGTCGGCGGCGATCTCGAATCGTTCGGTTACCTTGATCGGACTTTCATCGACTCGTGCGAAGGCGATGTGCCGGCCGTCGGGCGCCCACCAATAACCGGTGCTGCGGTCCATCTCTTCTTGAGCCACGAACTCAGCCATGCCGTTCTTGATGGCGCCGCCGCCGTCGCTGGTCAGAGCCTTCTCGGTTTTCGACGCGATGTCATACGCGTAGAGATTCTGGTCGCGCACGTAGGCGATGGTGCCGCCGGCCGGCGAGACCGTCGCATCGGTCGCGAAGCCATGGGTGTCGATGTACTCCACCACCGCTTTGTGCTTTTTGGTCGGCAGTTCGCAGTAGTACAGCTTGCCGTTCAAGGGAAAAAGCACGGCATCCCCGGCGGGTGCAAAGGTGTACTCCAAGATGCCCGACAGGGCAGCGGTCCTTTGCCGCTCGCGCCGCCCGATTTCCTCGTCCGAGAGTTTCACCGGTTTGGGCGCGAGGGCTTTGGAATCCACCAGAAGCCGCGCCTGGGCATCGTGAATGTTGTATTCCCACAGATCGAGACGGTCCTTGTCATCCGCCTTGCCCTTCAAGTACGTCACACGCGAGCCGTCGGGCGAAATCTTCAAGCCGACAATGGTCGGCCCCGCCAAGCGGCGGCGCGTCGAACAACCGATCGATGGTGAGTTCAGCCGCGCTGGCTCCGGTGGCGACGGCACAAGCGACCAATGCCGGAGCCAAGTATTTGCCCGAGTTGCGAGAGTCCGTCATGGAGTTTAGGCCCTGTTCGTATGCTGGTTTTTTTGGTTGTCGATTGTCGCGACGCGAAAGTGTATTACAGCCGGACCATCCGGTAACAAACCTCGCGCAATTCGCTCAACCCGCGCGCCTTGAGCCGGGGCTCGAGCTCCAAAATCTCGTGGCGGCCGAGTTCTTCGACTGAAAACCGGCCGGCGTAGAGGTTTTCGATGGTGTCGCGGCTTAAGGGGAAGGGCGGACCCTGCATCTGCTCCGGCGGGTACTCGACCGCGGTCAACAACATTTGCGTGCCGCGGCTGGTCAGGGAGGTGAGATGCTTGACGTAGGATTCGCGCGCCTCAGGGGTCCAAGAAATCAGCGCCGCGCGATCGTACACCGCGGATACGCTCCCGAGCAGCGTCGGGGTCAGCTCGAAGAAATCGCCGCAAAACAGCCTGAAGCCGTCGGCCTCGAACACATCGAACCTGTCGAGCACGCGGCGCCTCGCCGGGATGGCATGCTCCGTGACAAAAGCTTCCAGCGCCAGGGGCGAAAGCTCGACGCCCACGACGGAATGGCCCACGTCTCGCAACCACAGCAAATCGAGGCTTTTGCCGCAGAGCGGCACGAACACCGGGCTGTTCGGCGGCAATTTCAGCAGCGGCCAGTAGGCTTGGAGGTGCCGATCCACCGCTGCTTGATGAAAGCCGATCTGCGCCGTGCGCCAGCGGTTCAGCCAGAAATCAGGCTGCACGCGTCAAGATTCCTCGGCGGATCCGGGATGCAATGGATCCTCCGCGCTGCCCGCTGCGTCGGGAATCTTGTGTTGTTCGGTGAGCCATGCGCCCAGGTCGATGAGCCGGCAGCGATCGCTGCAGAACGGCCTGAACTCCGAGGCCGGCGACCATTGCACATCGCGCTTGCAGGTTGGACATTTCACAATCGTGGCCATCGAAGCGATCGATCAAAATTCAGGCGCAGCAGGTCAAGCAGAAACGGCACGTCCACTTCGATGTGCGCCGGGCGCGCGGTGGCGTCCAGCCAGTTCAAGAAGCGGATGGTGCAGCGATGCTGGTTGCCGCTGATTTCGGGGAACAGGTCGGTGTCGGACGGCAGCGTGACGCGCACCAGTTGACACGGGTTCTCGCGGTCGAACTGCAGTTGGAAGATGCCGCCCACCGCCACTTCGGATTTGCGCTTGGCGTTCTGGCGCGTGAGCCAGAGCAGCTCGGCGATGCTGTCGCACAACGGCCGGATCAACGACAGCCAGCTGTTGAATTCCGCGGCGCGGATCTCGGCCGGACGATTGAGCCAATAAGAATAATCCGGCAGGTCGAAATCGCAGGTGCCCCCCGGGATGGCGCTGCGATGTTTCACCGCGCTCAAGAATTCCGAGTCGCGCAGCGGCGCCATGAAGTTTCCGCCGATCGACGCCAGATCGCTGCGCAGCTTGACCAGATTGGACATGAGCGACTTGAGACGCGCCGGATCGACACCGGTCTTGCTCTGATACTCCTTCAGCACGTTGACCTGGCGTTCGAGTTCCTTGAGCACATCGCTGCGCGAGTCGCCGCGCGCCGTGATCGCCAGGATCTCGAGCAAACTCGAGACCGCGGCGCGCGAACTCCAGGGACTGGGGGACTCGCTGTGATAGGAGGCTTGGGTGTAGAGAAATTCGAGCCGCAGAAATGTGCGCATGCGCTCGTTGAGCGGCTGCTCGTAGACGACCGGTGCCACCTCAGGCTCTACCTGGGAGGAAATGTCAGGGTAAGAGTTCATCGCCCTATTGTGAGCCAACCCGAGGCCCAGGGTAAACCTTGGATTTAGGTTAAATTTCGCGAGGAAGACGAAGTTTGCCCAAGCTGTAAATATTTCTCATGCAGTCGATCGACCGCCTGACGCAATTCCGCGACGCTTCCTGAGTTCAAAAGCACGTCGTCCGCCGCGGCCAGGCGTGCGGCGCGGCTTGCCTGTGAAGCGAGGATTGCACGCGCCTGCTCGAGCGAACTGCCATCGCGTGATTGCAACCGCTGTATTTGCAGTGTTTCGTCCGCATCGACCACCAACACGCGATCCACCCGCTGGTCCGAGCTGCCGCCCTCTATGAGCAAGGGGATGGCCATCACCACATACGGGCCCTGCGCTTGCGCGGCCTCGCGCTCCATCTCGGCCCGGATCAAGGGATGGAGAATGGCATTCAGAGCTTGCCGCGAGGATGAGTCGTTGAAGATCAAGTTTCGCAGCGCATGCCGGTCGAGGCGGCCCGCCGCATCCAGTACCCCTGGCCCGAAGCGCTGCACCACTGCGGCGAGTCCTGGCGTGCCGGGCTCGACGACTGCGCGCGCGGCCACATCCGCATCGATCACCGGAACGCCGAGTTCGGCGAAGCGCTGAGTCACCGTGCTCTTACCGCTTGCGATCCCGCCGGTGAGGCCGATTCGCAACGGGCGCGTCATGGGCTAGTGCTTAAGGCCGGAAAACGCGCAGATAGCCGTTGATCAGCCAGTCGCCGTACATCATGGCGAGCCAGCCGGCGGCCGCCAAATAAGGTCCAAAGGGCATGGGGGCACGCGCGATCGCGGCCCTGCAGCACGATCATCAAAATCCCCAGAACCGCGCCGGTTGCCGCGGACAGCACGATGACCAAGGGCAGCACCTTCCAGCCCATCCAGGCGCCCAGCGCCGCAAACAGCTTGAAGTCTCCATATCCCATGCCTTCCTTGCCGGTCATCAGAGCGGAATGCGTGGAATACCAGCCAGAGGCTCAGATATCCGGCCGCGGCGCCCGAGGAGGGCGTCTCTGCGGCGAGACGGGCAGGGCCGCACCTGCCACTGGGCCGACGACGACGGCGGCGACCAGGCCCGCCCATAGCAGCGGCAGGGTGATGTTGTCGGGCAGCAACTGATGATCGATGTCGATGCCGGTCAGCGCAATGAGCGCCCACGTGACCAGCAGCGCGCAGGCCGCTGAGGCCCCGAAGCCGAAATGCCACGCCACCCAGGCGGAAAGAAGGCCGGTGGCCAGCTCGACCAGGGGATAGCGGGCGGAAATCTGGGCTCTTGCAGGAGGCGCAGCGGCCGCGCAGCACCAGCCAGCTGATGACCGGGATGTTCTGCCAGGCCGTGATCGGCGCCTTGCACTTCGGGCAGGCGGAGCGGGGAGTGCTCAAGGTGAAGCGCTCGGGCGGGGCCGGCTGGGAGGTTGCGGGTGCCGGCGTGTGGGCCCGCAGGCGGCGCTTAAGAACCTCTGCAGCCTGGGCTCGCCACTCGCGCTCCAGCATGATCGGCAGGCGGTAGATGACGACGTTCAGGAAGCTGCCGACCACCAGACCGAGCAAGAAAACCGACCCCGCGAACAGCGCGGGGCTCGCCGCGTATAGCGTCGGCGACGTCGTTGAAGCATGGGCTAAACAACGATAGCGCGCCGCGAGGGCTGTCGCATCTAGCCGAAACCGCTTGAGCCGAGCTTGAAGATCGGCAGGTACATGGCGATGACCATGCCGCCGACCAGCACGCCGAGGACTGCCATGATCATTGGCTCCATGAGGCTCGACATGCTGTCGACCGCGTTGTCGACCTCGGCCTCGTAGAACTCCGCAACCTTGCCGGACATGGTGTCGAGGGCGCCGGATTCCTCGCCGACGGCGATCATCTGGACGACCATGTTGGGAAACAGGCCGGTGTTCTCCATCGCGCGCTGCAGCCGCTGACCGGTGGCCACTTCGTCCTTCATGCGCAACACCGCCTCTTCGTAGACGATGTTGCCGGTGGCGCCCGCCACGGATCCCATCGCCTCGACCAACGGCACGCCGGCGGCGAACATGGTGGAAAGCGTTCGCGCGAATCGGGCGATGGCGGATTTGACCAGGATCGGGCCGATGATCGGGAATTTCAGCATGATGCGATCCATCTGCAGCTGCATCTTCCGCGAGCGCTTATGAAAGTAAAAGAACGCGTAGACCGCGCCGCCGATCACAGGATCGCAACCACCAGCCTTGATGCTGCACGAATCGGGACAGGTTCACGACCATTTGCGTGAAGGCCGGCAAATCGGCGCCGAATCCCTTGAACAGCGACTCGAACTGCGGAATCACGAAGATCAGCAGGATGACGTGACAGATAATCGCGACGGCCAGCACGGCGATCGGATAAAACAACGCCTTCTTGATCTTTTTCTTCAGCGCCTCGGTCTTTTCCTTGTAAGTCGCGATCTTGTCCAGCAACGTTTCGAGCGCGCCCGCCTGTTCGCCGGCTTCCACCAGATTGACGAAAAGATTGTCGAAATGAAGCGGATGCTTGGCGAGCGATTCGTGCAGCGTGCTGCCGCCTTCGATGTTCGCCTTGATGTCGAGCACCAGCTTTTGCATGGCCGGCTTCTCGTGACCGTTGCCGATGATTTCGAACGCCTGCACCATGGGAATGCCCGCCGACATCATGGTCGCGAGCTGACGGCTGAAAACGGCGATGTCTTGCGGCTGAACCTTTCCGCCGCCGAACAGCTTTGCCTCTGGGTTTTGACGCGAGTGGGCGCGACACCCTGGCGCCGCAGATCGGCACGCAGCGCCTGTTCGTTGGCCGCAAGGGCCTTGCCGCGCACCTTATTGCCGCGCTTGTCCTTGCCCTCCCAGAGAAACTGGGTTTCTTTCTTGGTCGCCGTTGCAGATATCGCCATAAATCGATCCTTGCGTTACGACTATTCGATGGTGACGCTGTTCACTTCTTCCAAGCTGGTCACGCCGGCCTTAACTTTTTGCAACCCCGAGCGGCGCAGATTCCAGATGCCGTCCTTGACGGCCTGATCGCTGATATTAATCGCGCCGCCGCCTTCCATGATGATGCGCCCGATCGTTTCGGTGACCGGCATCACCTGATAGATGCCCACCCGGCCCTTGTAGCCGTCCGTGCATTGACCGCATCCGACCGCCTTGTAAACGCGAATGCCGCTGGCGATGTCCGCGTCGGTTCGAAGCCCTCTTTTCGTGGCAGCTTCGGCCGGAATGTCGATGGGCTGTTTGCAGTTGCTGCAGAGCTTTCGCGCCAGTCGCTGCGCGATGATGAGGCTCACCGAGGTGGCGATTGCATAGGGCTTGACGCCCATGTCGACCAAGCGAGTCAGCGTCTGCGGGGCGTCGTTCGTATGCAGCGTCGAGAGCACCAAGTGGCCGGTTTGCGCCGCCTTGATGGCAATTTCGGCAGTTTCCAAGTCTCGGATTTCGCCGACCATGATCACGTCGGGATCTTGGCGCAAAAAGGCGCGCAAGCGCCGACGGCAAAGGTGAGCCCGACTTTGTTGTTGACGTTCACCTGATTGATGCCGGGCAAATTGATTTCCGCCGGATCCTCCGCGGTCGAAATATTGCGTATCCTCGGTATTCAGAATATTGAGCCCGGTGTACAAGCGACACGGTCTTGCCGCTACCGGTAGGACCGGTCACCAATATCATGCCTTGCGGCTTGGCCAGATATCTGCAGGTATAGTCTCGCGCTGCACTGGCTCGTATCCCAGCGCATCGATGCCCAGCATCGCGCTGGAAGGATCGAGAATACGAGTGACCACCTTTTCGCCGAATAGTGTCGGGCAGGTGCTGACGCGAAAGTCGATGGCTCGATTCTTTGACAGCCGCATCTTGATGCGGCCGTCCTGCGGCACGCGTCGCTCGGCGATGTCGAGTCGCGCCATGACCTTGAGGCGAGCGACGATCTTGACTGCCAACTGCACGGGCGGCAGCGCCACTTCTTTGAGCACGCCGTCGATGCGGGTGCGGATGCGGAACAGACTTTTCGTAGGGCTCGAAGTGAATATCCGAGGCGCCTTTCTTGATGGCGTCCAGCAAAATCTTGTTGACGAAGCGGACGATGGGTGCGTCTTCGACATCGTCGCGGCCGAGCGCACTCGGCGTTGGCGTCGTCATCGCCGCCGGTGACCTCGAGATTCTCGAGATCGAAGTCATCGTCGGTCAGGCTCGGCATGACCGCTTCGGCCTGATCGATGGCCTTGTTGACCGCCGTCTGCAGCTTGTCGTCCTCGACAACGACGAACTCGATGCTCATGGAGGTCTGAAAGCGGATCTCGTCGAGGGCGTGCAGATTGGTCGGATCGGCGACCGCCAGGAACAACCGCTTGCCGCGCTTCATTAAGGGCAGCACGCGGTGCTTCTGCAGCAGCTTGTCGCTCACCGCGCGGACCGCCTCCGATCGACGGCGACCGCATCCAAATCCAGTAAGGGCACTCCAAACTCGTTGGAGGCAGATATGGCGATGTCGCGGGCGCTGCCAGATTGGCGCTAACCAGATGAGTCACCAGATTGACCCGCTTTTCCTTGGCCTTGGCGATGGCGTCCTGCATGGCCTGCTCGTCCAGCAGGCCGTCCTGCACCAGTCGCTGCGCGAGGCCACCCAATGCTACGCGACTGGTGTTCTCACCGACGCAATTGCGTTCTCATTCATGGACTTACGCTAAACCCCATGCCGATACTCAGGCTACTATCGGTAGCCGGTCGAGCAATTGTCAAATCATCGCGTGATACTCGCATATTGGGCGCCTGCGCTCGTGATACTGATCGCAAAATGAGCCTCGGTCGGCGTCCGATTCGGAGCGCGGGTCAAAAGAAGAAGCCCCTCCGGAGAGGGGCTTCCTGCAGCTCAGATTAGAAGCAGCTAGCTCGTTACTTGCACTGCGTCGGCACGTACTTGGCCAGGACGCTGCCGCCGGCAGCGCGCCCATCGACTGCGGCATTCGCGGTGCCATTGCCGTCGCCGACGCGCAAGCCCAGTCGATATTGCCCGACAAGCCGGCCGCACTCAGAGCGATCTCAGCGCCGCTGAATGTTATGGACGGCAGACTCAATCAGGTTCGCGCCGGTCAACTGCGGGATCGCCGTGCCGTTGTACGTGACGGTGATGATCGATCGCACCAGCAGCTGCAATAACCGTAATCGACGCCACATACTTGGTCGGGGTGAAAGCCGGTGTTCCAGCCGAGCAGCAGCCGTAATTCGCCGGGTGCCGCCTGACTGGAACGCTTCAGCGACCGCTGTTTTCGCCGAGTCCGCAAGGTTCAAGCCTTCCGTGACCTTCGCGCGAATCGTGTAGTCCTGATACGCAGGGATTGCGATCGCGGCCAAGATACCGATGATGGCAACCACGATCATCAATTCGATGAGCGTAAAACCCTGTTGCACTTTCTTAAGCATTTTGACTCCTGATGAAACACAAGAATCGAGATTTCGAACAACGGCCTGCGCCGGTGACATGGAAGAAAAGCAAATGCTGTGCCAACATGGTTCGAAATGGACTAACAGTCATAAATATACTGATAATTTTTCAATCATATTTTACACTCTTTTGACATAGAATCGTCGTCGGCTGGCGCCGCTTGGAGCCGATCGGCGTCAGTCAGTGACAATTTTTGTCACCGACTAGAGGGTCATCCTTCAAGCCCTTGCAGGGGTCCGATGAACCTTTCGTAGTTGCGCCAGCGCTGTACGGATCGCGTGTATATCTTCTGGCGTAACCTGCCACGCGCTTGCCGTACTACTGACGCTGGGTCTTGTAAAATGTCCAAACATCGCGGATCCCACTCAAGGTCCAGGAAATTCAAGATCTTGCGAGTCCAGCCTTCTTGATCGGCCACCAGTTCCTCGTAGGGTACTTCGAGAATCGTTCCCGGAGGCAGCGCGGCGCGCCAATGCGTCATCAGGCGCTGGTGCACTCTGTAGTAATCGGCAATCCGGATAGATCCATCGGAAATCCACGGCAGTCGAGAAGCGTTGAAAATAATCGAGAGAGCAGTATCGATTGGATCACGCCGCATCCAAATTATGCGGGCGTTTGGGAGTGTGGAGTGGATCGCACCCAAATGATCTGCGTTGACCGGAGTCTTGTCGACTACCCTCGAAGCATTGCCTGGACACCGACGCGCCAAAAGCGAAGTATTCCTCCGCTAATGCTTTTCTGGTCTCGATTGAGAGTTTCCTTTGCGCAGTTCGGCTTGTTTTCTCTGCAGCATTGTCGTCAAGAACTCGGTTCACCCGGCGCCTTTTGCCGCCGGATGCGTAGCGATGATTTGCTCCGCTAGCGACGTACCCGAACGCAGCATTCCCACTATAAAGATCGGCTTTTGAGAAGCCGAGCCGATCGCCAACACCCGCTAGGGCCTTTGACCGTGTCTCCGGATCATTTCGTCGGCGAATGTGCGATCGCTCCTTCGATCGTATTTTCGAGCGACCGACTTAGCAGCTCATTCCCGCGTCGATAACTGTGAAAAGCCATATTCGATAATTTCCGACGTCATCGATGTACTTGCCAATCGCGAACCTCAGGTCCGACTCTTCCCATAATGGTGACTCCGCTATCCGCGACCTCTTCGCTTCGGTTAGCCAATCGGCATCAGCCATGTGTCATTTTTCGTGTGCTTTGTACCGCCGCCAACGCGATCGGCATCTTGGGCTTGATTCAGCGCCCGGCCGATAATTGCTTCCGCCTCACCGAAGCGACCCTCCACTCGTGCGATTTGACCCATAAGACGCCACTACCGCTTCACGACAGTTTGGCGCGACTTTCAGAGCTTTTTTAAAGCCTGGCTTCCTTCGTGTTCGCGCCCAGACGACACAGGCTCACGCCAAGTTTGAATTCGCGCGCCTGAACGTTTTTCGGGTTGAATTTGAGGGCGCGGCGCAACGACTCTTCAGCTTCTTTTGGATCGCCTTGCAGCAGATCCGCTAGGTTACAATGTGCAACGGCCAGTTCCGGTCTATCTCGAGTGCCTGCCGATAACATTGTTCGGCCTCCTGATAGCGAGCCAGACCTCGATTAAGCGACGCCGAAGTTGTTGAGCAGCATCGGCGTTGAGCGGGTCCTGGCCAATAAGTCCGATATATTGATCGGCCTCCTTGTAATCGCCCTTCGAGCTTGAAGTTTCCTTGGATGAGCGAGCTGTTATTCGGTTACGGTCGACGCGTCAGCTCGCGCCGGCGACCGCGCTTAGCCTTCAATCGTTCGGCGACTCCGGCTAACTTGGGACAGATGCAACCATTAAGATTGAGTGACTTCGTCGGCGAATTCGAGCGTACGCCATCTCAATCAGGCGCCATTTGAACGAGTTCGCAATCTTCGCTTTTTGTAGAAATTGAGGTGCAGGGACGGACCTCGCTATCCGCGCGCATCATTAGTTGTTCGACCGAACCGGTGTCGCTAGACGAACGCTGTGTGCTCCCGGACGACACCGGAGTCGCAAATTCGTCGGCAAGTGCAGCTCCATTTGAGCAGCTTTGCGCGAATTGAACCAATCGAGCATTGTGTAGCGCTTTCCTATTCAGAATGTTCAAGTCTACATCACCGAGTAGGGGAACTAAACATAAGCGACGCTCCGATTTAGTGAGAGCAATCACGGTTTTGCCCGATGATATCGGTTCGCTACTCGATTCCAAGTTTTTTAATGCGATAGCGCAGAGCACGAAAGGACATTCCCAGCACCTTTGCCGCGGCCGTCTTGTTGAACCGCGTCTGTTCCAAGGCTTTTATGATTGCATCGCGCTCAATGTCTTCTAAATGATCGCCGAGTGCGTGCGTCCCAGAAGAACTCGAAGGCGCGAGTCCCCCGCCAGGAGCAGGTCTAAGCTGTATGTCGGGTGCCCGGATTTCGCCCTCGGTTCTTAATGTGATAGCGCGTTCGAGTATGTTCTCAAGTTCCCGCACGTTTCCGGGGAAAACATAAGCCTCGAGAGCTGCCAGCGCATCCTTTCCCAGCATTGGCGGCATGATTTTCATTCGACGTCCTAGTCTACGTAACACGGCTTCGGCGAATTCCTGTACATCCTCCGGTCGCTCTCGCAAGGATGGAACGCGCAACTCGATCACGTTGACACGGTAAAATAGATCTTCGCGAAATTTTCCTTCGGAGACCAACTTGGCGAGATTTTTATGAGTAGCCGAGAGAATTCGAACGTCTATGCCAACCTCTACTTGTTCGCCGATCGCGCGTACTGCCTTTTCTTGAATGACGCGCAAGAGTTTAACCTGCATGTGCAATGGCAAATCTGCGATCTCGTCAAGAAACAATGTGCCGCCCTCGGCGGATTGAATGAGTCCGTTCTTGTCATTTACCGCGCCGGTAAAGCTTCCGCGCTTGTGTCCAAAGAATTCGCTCTCCATGAGTTCGGTTGGAATGGCGCCGCAATTAACAGGAACGAATGGGCCATCGCGACGGGGCCCCGACTCGTGGATCAGTTTTGCCACCAGTTCCTTGCCGGTTCCGGATTCTCCGGAGATATGCACGGGCGCCTGACTCCGGGCGACCCGAGCGATCATCTCGCGCATGTTGTGCATGGCGGCGGAGGAGCCGAGCAGGCGCGGACCAAAAACGCTTGTATCGCTGTCGTTTGGATTGGACAGTTTGATGGCTGTGGCGACCAATTTTCGTAATCCAGCCAGATCCAATGGCTTGGAAACAAAGTCGAATGCGCCAACTTTTAGCGCGCGCACGGCCGACTCCATGTTGCCGTGGGCGGTAATGACGGCGACCGGCACGGTGGGCGTATGTTGTTGCATCCACTCAACCAGCTCGATGCCGTTACCGTCCGGCAATTGCATGTCAGTTAGACACAAATCAAAGCGCTCGGCTTTGAGCAACCGTCGGCCAGCGGAGATTGAGTTTGCCGATCGCGGATTGAGGTCCATGCGCTGCAGCGTGATAGACAACAGCTCGCAAAGGTCCGGCTCATCATCGATGACCAATACTACGGGTTTTGGCATGGCCTATTGTAGCGTTTCCGCGCTGCCGCTTGGCACCGTGCGCGTTATAATAGGCGCGGGGCCGGCAGTCGGAGTCCTGAGAAAGAGCGCAAGCCGCCGAAAACTCCTCACCGATAAGATTATGGACCATTCGTTTGTTATTCCGGTCTATTGGGCCGCATCCAGGTCTCGCTGCCTTAATCGATTCGTTGCGCGCGCAAGATGAGGCCGCAGTGAAATCCTCCTTTCGAGCTCCACCCCGTCAGCAGAACTCGTCGAATCGCGAAAACTCGCGGGATAACGTTGCACATCAACCCGAGACGGATGGATATATCTGCTGACTGGAATTTTGCCCTGGCCACAGCCAACACGAGATTTGTGACGCTTGCTCATCAGGATGATCTTTTCGAATGCTCGTATGTGACGAGGCTACGCGCCGCGCTTTCTGCGAACCCCGGGGCAATCATGGCCTTTTGCGATTATTCCGAGCACTCGCCCCATGGGACGGCGCCAGCGAAATCTCAATCTGCGAATAAAGCGCGCCCTTTGCACGAAGAGTCTTCGGCGCCCGAGAATGCATTTCCGCGACGCGCGACAAAGTGCGCCTTTTATCGTTGGGCAACCCGATCTGTTGCCCCAGTGTCATGCTGGATCGGTCAGAAAATCCCCAATTTTCGATTTCCAAGTGGCTTTCACACCAATTTGGACTGGATGGCATGGCTTAGCCTAGCCCACGGCCCAGGCGGATTTGTTTATGTGCGCGATCGCTTGATATCCAAGGGTGTCCATGCTGACAGTGCGACCACGGCTACTATCGCCAATCGTACGAGAGAGCGCGAGGATCGGGTGCTTTTCGATGCCCTGTGGCCGCGGCCCGTTGCCGCTGCACTGGCAGCAGCCTATAGGTTGGGATATCGGGCGAATCGCATTTAGCGCCTAGGCTCCCAAACTGATACAGACCACTCCGAGTGTCACGAAGGCGATGCCGGCCCATTGCACGAGCGAGAGGGTCTCGCCATAAACAAGCCATGCGGACAGGGCCATTAAGGTGTAAAAGCCCGCGCCGACGGTCGCCGTGGCGACGCCGAGTTTTTCACGTGAGACAATGATCATCCACATCACGTAGCTCAGTATCTGCAGCGTGATGGATGCGTAGATCCAAGGTGAGAGCGCGGCACTGCCAATGAAACGCGGTAGATTCGTGAAGCTGACGGGGATTACCAGGTCTTGTAGTCCGCGCCGCAGCACCAGTTGGCTGATTACCGAGTTTACCGTGAAGGCGACAAATAGAAATTTCGCGGTCATTCGCTGGATTGCCGACAATAAACGATAGCGTAGTTCGGGCCATCCTGTTTGAATAGACCGGTATCCTCCCGATGCAGCGGTCCCACGACCTCTTCGAATAAGCGCGTCACGTCGTCTCTGGAAATCAGGCTCACATTCCAATCTCCTGTGATGTACCGGTCACACCAAAAACCAAGCCGCGCTCGCCAATACCCGGGCTCCACGTCTTTCACAATAATGCGTAGGCCTGGCACGCGATCGAGAAGGACCCGCACAGAATCGAGAAAATCGTGACGTCCGGATTCGGGGATGTGGTGCATCACATCCGCAATTAATAGGATGTCGGGATGCGCTCGTGACGACGCTACAAACTCCGCGAGACTGGTACACGTCAAGCGACTCACCTGAGCCTCGTAGCAAGGATTGATCCACTGGCCGACTATGGGCGCGGGATCCAATGTCGTAATACTAATGTCGGGGCGCAAAGATAACAGGTGATTGAGAGGCAGACCATCACCACCGCCGACGTCGAGCAAGTGTGCACCGCGAGGAATCACGCCGGCCAATTCTTTCGCCACTAGCGCCAAATCGACAAAGATCGCCCTGTAATATTCGCCAACGAGGCGTGCGAGGCGAGGTCCCAAGAATCGTCTTGTTATTGGTCCTAAAGCCATGTGTTCATGAATCTATCGTGCGTGCTCGGACGTCGATGAATTCCAGCAGAAATGAGGAAAAAATAATTTCGACGCCAGCCAGGATCAACGTCACAGAAGGAATTGCCAGGCGCATTACAACCGTTGGTTCAAGTGCGGCAAGATGAACCTCCGCCCAAGTGGTGACGGAATATACGGCAAGCCCTAGGCCGCCGGCACAAAGCAGAGAACCGAGAACGATACCGCGCTCTAACGTGAACACTTTTAGAAATCGAAAAAACGTTGACCGCATCGGCAATACGTTCTTAAGCACGCCGACCGCACGCGCCAGAACGGAGAACAACACCAATTGCACCCCAAGTATTACCGCACCTCCCGCGTAAAGCATGGTATGAATGTCAAATCCGATCCCGGAAATGACTATCGGACCACGAGCGATTGCAAGCTGCACGGCCACGCCGACGGCGATCAAAAAGGCGCCAGGGTAGAGCATGAGCCATCGGGGACTCATCATGAGAAGAAAGCGCAGATGGCGCCATCCATCGCGCCAGCTCCGAAGATGCGGCCGACGCGAGCGGCCCGTTGGAGACAGGATGGTCGGCACCTCGGCGATGCGCCAACCCGCGAGCGTCGCTTTGACGATCATTTCGCTCGCGAATTCCATTCCCGGCGCTTGTAGCCCCAATTTCAGCACACCCGCCCTGTCAATGCCGCGAAGACCGCAGTGAAAATCTCCGATAGATGATGAAAAGAACATCCTGCCCATCAGGCTGAGTAGTGGATTGCCAATAAAACGATGCAGAAATGGCATCGCACCTGACCGAATGCCGCCGCGAAAGCGGTTGCCGATCACCATCATATTGCCGTTGCGCAAGGATTCTACAAATGAGCCCAAATCCGAGAAATCATAACTGTCATCCGCATCAGCCATGATCACAAAACGACCTTGGGCGGCCCCAATTCCGCCCATCAAGGCATTGCCGTAGCCTTTGTTGGCAATACTCACCACGCGTGCGCCGGACGCAAGCGCAAGGTCCGCCGATCCATCCGTCGAGCCGTTATCGGCGACGATGACTTCACCTTCGATACCCGAGCGCACAAGAAAACTGCCGGCCTTGCGCACGCAGATCGAGACGGTCTCGACCTCGTTGAGACAGGGCATGAGAATTGTCAGTTCCACGGCGGGTTCGCTTGTTGATTAAGAAGTCGTGCCAAGCTGCTCATGGTACTCATCGTCGGCGTTGACGCGCCATATGTCGTCTTTACCTCTGCCATGATTGACGATTGAAATTACCGCGCTTTTCGCCGCGAGCATCGAGTGATCTTGGTTATTGTATTTATGCATTCCGTTCCTGCCGATGGGGTAAAGGTTGTCGATCCGATCGAGGTAAGCCTTCACTCGATCGAACTCTCGATACGCGCCGAAGTACGCCGGATAGGCTTTAGGAACCCGTACCAAATTAGCATCGATCACATCTTTACGGTCAATCAATCCGATTTTCTCAAGCTCCGCGGCCGCAAAATCAACGAATCTGCCGTCATCCATTGACCATAGATCATCACCCTTGCTGCAAAAATACTCCAAGCCCAGCCAGATCGTATTCGGGTCTGCAACCATGGCGGGACTCCAGTTGTTGAACACCTGGATGCGCCCGATTTTTACGTCGGTTTCCTGAACATAGATCCAATTATCGGGAGGCATTCCGTTTGACCGGGGCTCTTGCCGTGCGCCCCCTGCAGACTTCATTCGAGTCAGCAACAATCCCACCGTCATGAAGTCGCGATAAGGAAGACTACTTGCGATTCGCTGAACATGTATTTCCTGCGGCTGCAAAAATGTAACCAGCTCGGAAACCGGTAACGTGGAGATGAAATGACTGCACGCAACTCGTCTAATCAGCTGGGTATCTGTGTCAAGGACGTCGACCGCCGTAATCCTTCCCGCACGCTGTTCAGTTCCCGTAATTCGATGCCGAAGATAAATATGTCCTCCCCGGTCTGTGACACGACGTGCAACTTCCTCCCACATCTGACCCGGTCCATACTTTGGGTAGAGAAATCGCTCGATCAAACTGGTCTCCGTGTGCTTATGCATTGGACCGTCGGATTTGAAAACCCTGCCGAGCGAGTGCTTTAGCGCTTTTGCGACCGATAGTCCCTTGATTCGCTGCGCGCCCCATTCGGCAGAGATTTCCTTGCACGGAACCCCCCACACCTTCTCTGTGTAGCTCTTGAAAAACGTTTGATACAGACGCACGCCGAAGCGGTTGATCAGGAAGTCTTCCAATGAAGACTCCGGCGATCGACGTCTCACTTGCGCCTTTCCGTAACTTACCCCAATCTTGATTGCCTCCGCGATACCGAGATTCCGAAGAGTGTTCGGATTCAGGGCAAGCGGGTATTCGAAAAATCGACGCCGATAGAAAATGCGAGACAAGCGACGTCGCATCAGCATGACGGCATCGGGACTTACGGAAGAATATTTTTCAGGCACCAGGTCTCGTGATTTCCCCCGATAGCTGATTCGGAGGGAGCTTGATTCGTCTGTGTCTTCGGGCGCGACCGGCAGAATTTCCTGCCACCAGCGCATCACCCAATCCGATTTTGAAAAGAAACGATGACCTCCGAGGTCCATACGATTGCCGCGGTGATTGATTGTTTTCGAAATTCCACCGACTTGATTCTCGGCTTCGAACACAATCGGCATGATGTCGGATTGCCGCAGCAGTTCAAGGGCGGCCGTCAGGCCCGCAGGTCCCGCGCCTGCAATGACGGCAATTTTCTTTTCGCCTCCGCTCGCACTCATAGGCGGGGGTCTGTGAGGCCGCTGCGGGGCAGGAAGAGCATTTGCCTGCGCGCAGTAAAATTCCAAACGAAGGTAAGACATGCGGCACCGCATTTTGACACTAGATAATGCACTCCTAAGTAGCCGACGCCGAACGACATGGCTGCGGCGTTGATCGCCAGGCCGACGATCCCGATTGCGGTAAAGCTCGCGAACTCCATCGGTTGATTCTTAACCCTTCGATGCTTGAACACGGCGGTCACTGCCAAGATGTAGCCGATTATGGTGCCCGCTGAGAAGGATGTTGCGGCAGCTAGAAGGTAAGGCCAAGAAAAGAATTGCACCAGAATCCACAACAGCGCGATGTCGACGCCCAGCAAAAGAATTGACATGACGGCGTAGCGCAGCGTTTCCAAAATAAAGACTCTCATTTCGCAATGGCCAACGTCCGCACCATGCGGCAGTCGTACAAATTCCAGCCGTTCCATGGGCCCGGACTCTTGTGGGTCAGGGCCTCAAAGCCGGTGTGCTCCGATGAAATGACGAAGCCGAGTTGTGTATCCGCGCAAATTTCACGTAAGTTCGCTGCGGTTAGAGGCTGGCTCTGGGCTTCGATGTGATGCGTCCCTGAAGCTGCGGCGGCTCGGAGTTCTGATCGTATCTTCCAATTTGGATTCATCACCGGCAGCAGAACCTCTGAACGGCGCTCGACCTCCAGCGCAGTCGCGCGAGAGAAAACCACCCCTGCAGACTGGTCGACAGATAGATAATTCGGCCGCTCGAGCGTAAACCAAACGAATGTCCCGACGTCGCGAGCGGGTGTGACCAGCACCGTGCTTGTCGGAGGAATAACGCTGGCCCAGTCCGAGAACTCGGTGCCGTCAGGCGCCGAGGCCAGCGAGCGGGATTGCTTGAATGCAGCAGGCAAAACAACAATTGATAGGGCCAGTAAGCCGACACAGATTAGCGCCGAACTCCGAACGCTGTAGCGCTTTTGCAATTTCCACCAAATAAGTGCGATTCCCAGCACTGCCGGTATCCTCAGTCCGAAGAAGTCTCGCAGTTGCGCGGCGAGTGTCGCTCCCGATTTTTGAAATGCGGGCCACACAATTTCCCAGGCATGCAGACATACCCAGGCGGCGACCGAGAGAACGATAGCCAAGAAGGTCCCGCGGACGACTTTGACTGCTCGAATTGGAAGGTGCGGTCTCATAAGCCATAAAATCAGGGCCAACGAAACGCATGCTGTTCCGTTAAGTGCGGGCATAATCAAACCTAAAAGCATTAACACTGCGCACAGCGGCCCGCACATTTTGTCCGACCAGATTTGCAGTAAGGTGGCCGGCAACATCAAGACTCCGACAAAAACGGTAATCCAGACCCAGCGCCAGGCCTGGCCCTGCACTACAATGGCGACGGGGCCAATTGCGTCCGCGATGAAGGCGACGACCAGTCCTGAGGCCCCTATGATGGCAGCCGCCACGCACATTTTGCGAACGCGATGGTCTCGAGTCGCATATCCAATGAATGCCAAATAAAAGAATGGCCGGATATTGATTTCCCAGTCTCGAAATGACCAGAGTCGTAAGAACAAGAATTGCGAACGCTCTTCGACAATGCTCAACCAGGTCGGGTCCATGATTGGCAACCATCGCTGAGTCCATGCCAATTTCACGGCGGAAAATGTCAGGAGCAGGCATGCGATTGCACCGCAGAGTGCGCTCACGAGGCTTGCGCGGATGGAAAGCTCAAGGCAAATCAGCAACAGCAGGCCTGGGAGTGCGATTAGCGGATGGACAAGCAAAGCCGCCGCCGCGGTTAGTGCGGCGAGCTTCCTGGCGCCGCGGAGAAAGCAGGCTAGAGAAGTTGCAATGAGCGCTTCGGCTGGCAGCCGCGCGGTCAGAAACTGATCGGCAAGTCTGAAAACTCCTGAGCCGCCATAACTTCCATCGATAATGAGCAGGAAGATGACGGTGAGCCAGGCGCCGTCGCGACTCGTGAAGGCTCGAGCTGCAAGCCATACCGCCGCGAGAAACCAACTGGTAAAGAGCAGCGTGAGCAATCTGGCCGCCGGCTCGAGACCGAGTAATTGGATGCACCATGCGTAGACGGGCGAGAAAATCGTGAATTGGTCCTGTGATGTATTTTGGAGATATAAGTCAAGAGCCAGCGGCGGATGAATTCGAGCCAGTGCCTGAAACGCGTAGAGTTGTGCGTCTCCGATAAGTCCGTGATAACCGCGCAGCAGCAGCCAAGCCGCAACCGCCGTCGATAGGAAGACGGTGCCGGAGATCTTCGATTGAAACCCGTGGCTCGACCAGTGCATTGCTAGAGTCGTTGTGTAAACATCGCATTATGCACGACGCAGCATCGCGGCACGTGCCTGCGCTCAGTTCTTGGGAGGGTCGAGAGGGAAATGTTGAGCGGCTTTATCGAGCGCAACGTTCGCGCAACCGGATTTGCGCTGTGCGCTGCATGCGTGGTCTACTTCTTCGCGCTCGATCACTTCGTGTTTTCGAGCGCTCAGTTTTCACCCATTTTTCGTAGTTTGCTGATCAGGTATGACCAGCCAGCAGCGTGGCTGGCGCTCGCAATTTGCCTCGCGGCTATCTTATGGCGGCGACCCGCGCCCATCCTGCAGGTGGTGGATTTCATAGCGCGGCATCCGGTTGGCGTTGCCTTGGTAACCGCCGCGGTGCTGGCGATCGGCACTTTAGTGGTTTATCACGACTATCCGCTATCGATGGACGAATACGCGGGCGTCTTTCAGTCCAAAGTCTTTGCCTCCGGTAGAGTGGCAGCACGAGTGCCGCCTGACCTTGTCGATTGGCTGGTGGTCCGCGGCTTCAATGGCACCTTCCTGATTGCATCGGCGAAGAGCGGCATGGTCATTGAAGCATACTGGCCGGGATTCGCCCTGCTGTTGGCGCCATTTCAATTTCTCATGGTCCCATGGTTTTGCAACGCGTCGCTTTCAGGGCTTTCGCTGCTTCTTATCTACCGAATCACCGAGAAATCACGGGCGACAGCAGGGCGGCGGGCTGGGCTCTGCTGTTCTCGCTCGCTTCGGGCGCATTCGTCGCGGACGGCATCTCGTACTACTCGATGCAGGCGCATCTGGCTGCCAATTTGCCTTCGTTGCATTGCTTTTAGGACCTACCAAGTACCGGGCATTGGCTGCCGGACTTATGGGTTCACTCGCCCTGATTTTGCACAATCCGGTTCCTCATGCGCTGTTTGCCTTTCCATGGATCGTCGCCATGGCGATAAAGCCGAATCAGCACCGATATCTGATGCACTTATTCTCAGGCTATCTGCCTGGGACGCGGATGGGCTTGGGTTGGCTGCTTTTTCGTGCTGATATCGGATCGGATGGCGCCGGCTTGGCGGCGATCGATGGCATCGCAGACGGTATCTTTGCGTGGCCGGACGCAACCCTGCTAATATGCGCGCAGCCGCACTGGTTAAGATGTGGATATGGGCGATGCCGTCGATATTTGCATTGCGCTATCGGGTGCGTCCTGCGCCGCGCAGACTCGCGATGTGCGTTACTTTTCCTCGGCAGTCCTGACTTTCATCGGCTATCTCTTTGTGAGATTCGATCAGGGCCATGGCTGGGGATATCGCTATTTCCACTCCGCGTGGGGAGTGGTTCCGATATTGGCGGGATGCGCGATGGCGGATAGACAGCAGGCCAGACCGGCTGGTCTCTTTTGCCGGCGCCGCGGCGATCTTGAGCCTGCTGATCTTGCTGCCTTTCCAAATGTCTCAAATCGAGCAATTCATCTTCAGCACTTGGCGCAGCTCGCGCCGCCAGAAAGGCCGGGTAACAACGTCTATTTTATTCATCCGTTGGGGGGGTTTTACGTGGCGGACATGGTTCAGTTTGATCCGTTGCTGCGGGACCTGACTTGTTGTTGGTGAGTCACGGCGCGGAGTTGGATGCGCACTTATTCGAGCAGAATTGGCCCGGTGCCGTGAAAATTGCCGGGAACCGGCGGCCGATCAATGGTATTTGGGATCCGAAGATCGGCGGCATCCGATTCCGGGGCGGAGGGGAACGGCACTTCTTGATCTCAGTTCCGCAGTGAGTTCTACCCTTTTCCTCCCATCGCTGCGGATCGCTGAACACGATTCTGAAAGTGCTGCCATCGCCGCCGCGAGGTTCGTACAACAAAATAGCGCGGTTGAGCTGGCACAATTCCCGCGCAATGAATAACCCGAGCCCGGTTCCGCCTTTTCGGCCGGTAAAAAATGGCTCGAATATACGATCCACCGCTTGCGGCTCAATTCCCGGTCCGCGATCCGCGACTTCGAGAAAAGGCCGGTTGCTGGGATTCAGGCGGCCGAGGTTGATCTCGACGCTGATTCCGTCGCGTGCCTTCGCCGTACTTGATGGCGTTGTCGCACAAGTTCCAAACCACTTGATGCAGATGGCTGGGGTCGAATCGCACTTCCAGGTCGTCCGCCGCTTCCTGGACGCCGACCTGGCTTCGCGGACCTGCATGGTCTCACAGAATTCTTCCAGGAACTCTTCGAGCCAGTCACCAAGCAACAGGCGGGTCGGTTTGGTGGCCTCGCGCCGAGATAATTGCAGGACATTGTTGATGATGGTGCTGACGCGCTCGGAGTTGCCTTGAATGATGTCGGTCAATCGGCGCTCGTCGGCGCCGATCCGCGGGCTTTCGGCTAGAAGCTGGCCGGCATGGCTCATGGCGCCGACCGGATTTCTGATTTCGTGGGCGATGCTGGCTGAGAGCCTGCCGAGCGCGGCAAGCTTGCTCTGCTGCACGCGCTCGGCCATCAGACTGGTGTCTTCGAGGAAAATCAGCGTGGGCCCGGGCTCTGCCCCGAGCGGCGCGAAATGCGGCTGGATGACCCGTGCGCCGTCGGCGGCGACAAAACTAGATGGTGAGTCCTCGCCCCGGTTCGCGCTGTCGCCATGTCGACAAGGAATACAGCAGCCGCGGCGATACTTCGCCCACCAGGGCGCCGGGGACGGCGTGATCGTCGCCCAGAATTTCCGCCGCGGATTCGTTGATGAGGCGAATTTTGTCGGCAGCATCGACCACCAAAAGGCTTTCACGCAAATGCTGCACGATGTATTGGGAAAGCTCGGCCAGATTCGCGAGGTCGACGTCCTTTTGACGAACCAAGGCTTCGCTTTCGCGCATGTGTCCCGCCGCGTACGAGGCGGCGCCGGCAGTCATGAAGAGAACCGCCCCGAAGCAAGCCGGCGGTGGCATAGGAATTGATGTCGGTATTGCCGCCGAGTTGCTGCACGATGGTATCGACCAGAATTGCTATGACGGCGATGGCAGCCAGGAACAGCGCGCTGCGCGGCGGCAGCAAAAATGCCAACGCACCGATCGGCACCAAGAACAAAACTCCGAGTCCACTAGCGACGCCACCGCAGGTATGCAGCAACAAAATCAGCACAAACATATCGACTGCCGCTTGCAGGATAGTTTGCACCCGCGCGCTTGCCAGGCGCTGGCGTACGAAGACCACGCTTACCAGACCGAAAGCAAAATAAAATACGGCGGCGCCGAAGAATAATTGACGGGAGTAAACAGCGAAGCCGCGGCGCCGCCCAAAAAGTACAGGCCGAGCAGAACCAGAGGCACCAAAACCCGGTACAAATTAAGGACGGCGAGCACACGCCACACAATGCCGGGGTCACGCCCGGCGATATGGTCCATGCGTCTATCGAACTGGCGATTCAATTCCCGTCTATCCCGCTGCTTTGCGCTGCCCCCAAGCTTAATTCAGAATAGCGCGCCTTACGCGACCGGATCGGCATTTAGGGACAATTCATGAATTTGCACGAGTATCAATCGAAACGGTGGTTCGCCCAGTCCGGCATCCTTGTTCCTAAAGGTCGGGTAGCCCACTCGACGTAGGCGGCTCTTGGCCGCTAGCCAGAGTCTCGGGGCTTGCCGGATGGGGCTCAAATGAGACAACGTACTAAGAGCGGAAGCAAGAACTATCGACAGTCAAAAGCATCCTGTGGCGCGTTGCTGATACATTGCGCCGTACCTTTGTCACCTCGGACGCCCGTCTTACCCAATGGTCTTCCGCTAATTACAGAAATCCCTGCTGACCATAATGAACACAAGATCCGTCGACGGCCGACACTCTTTCACCGCACCTAAAACAGCATAAGGTCCCAGCGGAAGGTCCAAGCATTATCTACGAGGTCCTAGTGGCCCCTACGCTCCATTGAGAGGGATCGATCCGCTGGGTAAATCGGCATCAAAGAGTCGACGATATGGCTTTCCCTGTTTGATCAGTGCATAAACAACCCGAGCCATCTTGGCGGTCACTGCGGTACGCGCCTTTCGCTTAAGATCGCCGTCCTCGGTGATCGAGCGATGTACCGCTGATATTTTTCACGGAAGGCGTTCTCTCTCATGCGCGCCGCACTCATCGCGGCCATCCAAAGCGCCCCACGCAGCCTGGCGTTGCCGCGCTTGGAGAGCTCCTCTCGAGAACGAGAGGCGCCCGACTGGCTTTTGGGAGGTCCAGGCCACAGAACTTCAGGAACTGTCGGTGGTGAGGGAATCGGCGAAGATCGCCCGCCTCCGCAAGAACCACCAACGCAATGATCGATCCAATGCCCGGCACGCCTTTCAAGAGCTGGAAATCCTGATCGCCCTGCTAGGATCTCATCGGCCTGAAGCTCCATGCGTCGCGCGCAGCGCAAAGCTGCAAGTATCTGTGCAGCTGCATGCTGAGTGCCTACTGCCGCGGAGTGCACTGCGATGGGCAGGGCAATGGTGCGTTCTGCCAAGGCATAAATCTCTGCGATCTTGGCTTCTTTGTGTACTCGACGGCCCATAGATGTCCAGATCGCGTCTCTGAACTCTTTGAGCGAGAGCGCCGTAATCGATGCCGGCGTCGGAAACTGAATGAGCAGGCGAATGAACCACTCATTGCGCTGTGTAGTCCCAGAAGCGCTCAATCTCAGGGAAATACAGGGTCAGGTAATGCGTGATAAGGACATGCTGCAGCCGCGTTCTTGCTCGGGAAATATGCAGGTAGGTCTTCGAGAGCTCCTGCAAATCATGTGTGTGCATGATGAGCGGGTCGCAGTAACGTTGGGTCATTCCCTGCTTGAGAAGGCGCAAAATAATTTGAGCGTCCTTTGGATCGTTCTTATCCCAGGAGTTGTAAACCACCTCCCGTAGCCTCGCGCCGGCCACAGATGAACAAGCACGAGATCAAAACCCTCTGAAACCAGCCGAAACGCGATCGTTCGGTGATAGTCGGCCGTGGGTTCAATGCTATGCCGGATGCGGCTCAAGCAACTCCTCAATAACTCTACCAAGCGGTCGTAGTCATCTCGTTGATGTACAAAGCGAAATCGCTGCTGTCTGCCGTCTTGGTGTTCAATTACGGCAACGTTCACACCTTTGGCGATATCAATCGCCACCCAAGTGCGGGGCGGGGTAGCATCAGTCTTGCAAGTCATCGTCAGAGTCCTCCGAAGGTCCTAGAACAACCTAAGGATGTCGTCGCTGGCGATGGCTTGCCACTACTCGTATGTGACTATGGTCTTGAATATGCCGCGACAAGTCCGCTGTGTGATGGCCCAACTGAATTTGGTGGTCGGCGATGTTGACGGCAACACCTCCCGTATCATCGCCGCCGCCAACGAGGCACGGGATCGCTTTCGAGCGGATTTGGTGATGGTCCCGGAACTCGCGGTGTCGGGATATCCGCCCGAGGATCTGCTTTTCCACTCCGGCATGCGCTTGCAAGTCGCCCGCTCGCTCGAGCGGCTCAGGCAAGAAGTGCGCGGCATTACGCTGATCGCGGGGTATCCCGAATACTCGGAAGCCAAGATCTTCAATTCAGCCATCGTGATTCGCGACGGTGCGGTGCTCGCCAATCATCGCAAGGCGTGTCTGCCGAACTACCGGGTATTCGATGAGAAGCGCTATTTCACGCCGGGCACGGAGCCGACGATCATCGAGCTCAACGGCATGAGAGCGGGAGTCTTGGTATGCGAGGATGCCTGGGACTCGGCGCCGGCACGTCAGGCGCGGGGCGCCGGAGCCCAGGTGCTGCTGATCATCAATGCCTCTCCCTATGAAGTCGATAAACAGAGCATGCGCGAGCAACAAGTCGTGCGGCAACGGGTCGAAGAAACCCGCATACCGGTGGTGTTCTGCAACTTGATCGGCGGCCAGGATGAGTTGGTGTTCGACGGCAATTCTTTCGTCATGGACGCCCAGGGCACGGTGACGCAACGCGCGCCGGCCTTCACCGAGGGCATGTACGTCGTTGACTTGGGACTCGACGCATCCGGTACCGTACGCCCCGTTCCATCCGACCTGGCACCTCTGCAAGGCCAGGAGGAGAGCGTCTACGGCGCGCTGGTGCAAGGCACCCGTGACTATGTCACCAAGCACCGCTTTCCGGGCGTGGTGATGGGATTGTCGGGCGGCATCGATTCCGCGCTCACCCTGGTGATTGCGGTCGATGCATTGGGCGCCGAGCGCGTTCATTCGGTCGCCATGCCTTCGCGCTATACCTCGCAAATGAGCAAGGACGACGCCGCGTTGCAGGCGAAGAATTTGCGCGTCAAACACAGCGAGATTTCAATCGAGGGCATGTTCGAAGCAACCTTGGCCGCTTTGGAACATGAGTTCGCCGGACGCGCGCCGGATACCGCGGAAGAAAACATTCAGTCGCGCTGCCGCGGCGTTTTGCTCATGGGCATTTCCAACAAGACCGGGAAGATGCTGCTCACCACCGGCAATAAAAGCGAAATGGCGGTCGGCTACGCCACCCTTTACGGTGATATGGCGGGAGGATTCGCACCCATCAAGGACTGCAGCAAGCAATTGGTTTATCGGCTGTGCCGCTGGCGAAATGCTCAGTCCGAGGTCATTCCCGCCCGCGTCATCGACCGGCCGCCGTCGGCCGAGCTGCGTTTCGACCAGAAGGATACCGACAGCCTGCCGCCGTATGAGATTCTCGATCCGATACTGGAAGCCTTCATCGAAGAGGACTTATCGGTCGATCAAATTGCCGCGCGCGGCTTCGATCGAGCCACCGTCGGACGCATATTGGATCTGGTGAAGCGCAATGAGTACAAGCGCCGCCAGGCGCCGCCGGGCGTGCGCGTGAGCGGCCGGGCCTTTGGGCGCGATTGGCGCTATCCGATTACCAGCGGCTACAAATCGCATTGAGCAGCGGCTCTAACGCTAGAAAATGCGCTGGTACCAGTGCTTCTTGCGCTCGAGATCCTTTAAGGGACCGGGGTAGTTATCCGCGTACACGCGTTCGGCGTTTTTTGCCAGATCCACCATATGGAGATCGTAGTAAGCGTCGATGATGACGCGCAACGAACCTTTGACCGCCGGCGCCCCATCGTAATTTTCCAAGCAATACTTGGCGCGGTTGAGCGCGCCGACATAGGCGCCGCGGCGCATGTAATACAAAGCCACGTGTAATTCAAAGTCGGCCAGGCGGTTGCGCAGAAAGACCATGCGCTGCTGGGCATCGCCGACATACTGGCTGTGCGGGAACTTCTCGATGAGCTGCTGCAAGGCATCGAAGGATTTCTTTGCGTTGACCGGGGGACGCTGCGACAGGTCGACGTGAAAGCGCCGTTCCAGCCAATTCGACTGGCGCTCAAAGTAGACCAGGCCTTTCATGTAGTAGGCGTAATCGACGCGCGGATTGGTCGGATTTTCGCGAATGAACGTGTCGGCGGCATCGATCGCTGGATCGACTTCGTGATTTTTGTAATAGGCATAAATCAAATCCAGCTGCGCTTGCCGGGCCGGTTCGCTGAAGGGGAAGCGCGACTGCAGGGCCTCGAGCTGCTTGATCGGCTTCCGCATAGCTGGAATTGCTAATGGCTTTTTGCGCTTTGGCGTAGATCTGCTCGGGACCGGACTTGGCGTCGGCGGCGCGGTGGCTGCGGCAGCCGGTGCCCAGCAAGGCAACGCCTAGGGCCAGAACCAAAATACGGCCCGGTTGGACAAGATCACGCAGTCTCACAAGCGATTCCTTACAATAAGCGCCCGGTTGGCTGGGCCCGAAAGCGCGGCAGTATACCCGATGCCCCGCCGGTAGCTTCGAGTCCCCTATGAGTGCAGAGTTCCAAGTGATCGATCTTGTAATACCGCCGGAGTTGGCAGGCCATCGGCTGGACAGCGCCCTGGCGCGCCTGTTGCCTCAGCATTCGCGCACGCGAATCAAAGGCTGGATCGAGGCGGGCGCGGTTCTGGTCGGCCGACGGCGTCTGAAGCCCCGCGATCTCGTTGCAGCCGGCAGCCGCGTACAGGTCCAGGTGAGGGCTGAGAAACCGCAATCCGCGGTGCAGGCGGAGACGATCGCGCTGCGACTTGCCTACGAAGACGCCGACCTGCTGGTGATCGACAAGCCGGCCGGTTTGGTCGTGCACCCAGGGGCGGGCAATCCCAACCATACCCTGCAAAACGCGCTGTTGGGACTCGATGCCGCGCTGGGGAAATTGCCCCGCGCCGGCCTCATCCATCGGCTGGATAAGGACACCAGCGGCCTGCTCGTCGTGGCGCGCACCGCCGAAGCGCAGACTTCGCTCTCGAGGCAGCTCATGGCGCGCACGATATCGCGAAATTACGTGGCGGTGAGCGTTGGCGTAATGACGGGCGGCGGGACGATCGATGCCCCCATCGGCCGCAATCGCAGCGATCGGCTTAAAGATGGCGGTGCGCGAGAGCGGGCGGCCCGCCGTGACCCACTACCGGGTCATCGAGCGCTTTCGAGCGCATACCTATCTCTCGGTGCAGCTCGAGACCGGTCGGACGCATCAGATCCGTCTGCATTTGTCGCACTTGAGATACCCGATTGTGGGCGACCCGGTCTACGGCGGCCGATTGGCGCAGCCGCGCGGCGCATCTGAAGGCCTGCTCGCCACCTTGCGCGCCTTCAAACGCCAGGCGCTTGCACGCGGCGACGCTCGGATTTGATCATCCTCGGACGGGCAAGCGGGTGGGATTCCATAGTCCCGTGCCCGCAGGACTTCCACTATCTGCTGGCGGCTCATGCGGGAGGATGCGCGCGCCGGCAGCCGAACTCGAGGGTGCACGATGACAGTCCCCGGGTTTGAGGCGGATTGGCCCGCGCCTCGCGGTGTGCGCGTCTTCTCGACCCAGCGGGGCGATCCCCACAGTGGTGCCAGCCGGGCGCCTTATGGGTATTTCAATTTGGGCGATCACGTCGGCGACGATCCGGACGCGGTTGCCGAGAATCGTCGCCGGCTGAGGGCGGCAGCTCGGTTGCCGAGCGAGCCTGCCTGGTTGGCTCAGGTGCACGGAACGGGGGTCGCGGATTTGGACTCGGCCGCCACGCCGGGTCCCGCAGATGCCGCGATTACCCGCACTGCCGGCAAGGTGTGCGCAATCCTGACGCGCAGACTGCCTGCCGGTGGTGTTTGCGAGCGACTCGGGCGATATCGTGGCCGCGGCGCATGCCGGATGGCGTGGGTTGGCGGCCGGGGTGCTCGAGGCCGCGGTAACGGCCATGGACGTGCCCCCAGCGAGGTTGCTGGCCTGGTTGGGGCCCGCCATTGGCCCTGAGCATTTCGAGGTCGGCGCGGAAGTGCGGGATGCTTTTTTGAGGGAAGATCTCGAGGCCGGCGATGCTTTCCTGCCGAACGCCCGGGGCCGATTCATGGCGGACCTCGGGGCGCTTGCTCGGCGCCGCTTGCGCCGGCTTGGGGTGAACCGCATCTATGGCGGCGGCGAATGCACCTTTGCTCAAGCGGATCGCTATTACTCGCACCGGCGCGACGGCGTCACCGGGCGGCAGGCCACGCTTATTTGGCGCGAAGCATGAAAAAACCGGTTGAATTAGCGGCTTTCTACCCCATTTCCTGGGCATTCCAAGCGATTTCTTGAGGGATACCTGATGCGAATGGACAAGCTGACCACTAAATTTCAGCAAGCACTGGCGGATGCCCAGTCCTTGGCCGTCGGTCGCGACAATCAATATATCGAGCCGGTGCACCTCATGGTGGCGCTGCTCGACCAAGAGGGCGGCACGGCGCGGCCCGCTGCTGGAAAAAGCCGGCGTTAAGGTGCCCAAGCTGCGCTCGGATCTCGCGGCGGCGCTCGACCGGATCGCCCAGGTCGATGGGGCGGGGGGCGAAGTGCTGCTCGGCAATGATTTGAACAAGCTGCTGAACGTCACCGACAAGTTGGCGCAGAAGCGCGGCGATCAGTTCATTTCCAGCGAGCTGTTCGTGCTGGCGGCCTGCGAGGACCGGGGCGAGCTGGGGCGCCTGCTCAAGGCCAACGGGGCGTCGCGGCGCCAATCTGGAAAAGGCCATCGAGGAGGTCCGCGGCGGCGCCAAGGTGGACGATGCGGGCGCCGAAGAGAATCGCCAGGCGCTGGAAAAATACAGCATCGATCTGACCGAGCGCGCAACCCAGGGCAAGCTCGATCCGGTCATTGGGCGCGACGATGAAATTCGCCGCACGATTCAAGTTCTGCAACGGCGCACCAAGAACAACCCCGTGCTGATCGGCGAGCCGGGCGTGGGCAAGACCGCCATCGTCGAGGGCTTGGCCCAGCGCATCGTCAACGACGAGGTGCCCGAAGGCCTGCGAAATAAGCGCATTCTCGCGCTCGACATGGGCGCGCTGATTGCCGGTGCGAAATTTCGCGGCGAGTTCGAGGAGCGCCTGAAAGCGGTTCTCAACGATCTGGCGAAACAAGAAGGCCAGGTGATCCTGTTCATCGACGAATTGCACACCATGGTGGGCGCCGGCAAGGCGGAAGGCGCCATGGATGCGGGCAACATGCTGAAGCCCGCGCTGGCGCGCGGCGAGTTGCACTGCGTGGGCGCCACCACCCTCGATGAATACCGCAAATACATCGAAAAAGACGCGGCGCTCGAACGCCGCTTCCAGAAGGTGTTGGTCGATGAGCCCTCGGTCGAAGACACCATCGCCATCTTGCGCGGTCTCAAAGAGCGCTACGAGGTGCATCATGGCGTGGAAATCACGGACCCCGCCATCGTGGCTGCGGCAACCTTGTCGCATCGCTATATTGCAGACCGCCAGCTGCCCGACAAGGCTATCGATCTGATCGACGAAGCGGGTTCGCTTGATCCGCATGGAAATCGACTCCAAGCCCGAGGCGCTCGACAAATTGGATCGGCGCATCATTCAGCTGAAGATCGAGCGCGAGGCGCTCAAGAAAGAAAACGACGAGGCCTCGCGCAAGCGCTTGAGCACGCTGAATGACACCCTGGCCGGCTTGGAAAAGGAATATTCGGACCTAGAGGAGATCTGGAAGGCGGAGAAGGCCACGGTGCAGGGCGCCGCCCATATCAAGGAGGAGTTGGAGCGCGCCCGCCAAGATCTCGACACCGCGCGCCGCGCGCAAGATTTGGCGCGCATGTCCGAATTGCAGTACGGCCGCATTCCCGCCCTCGAGCAGAAATTGGCCAAGGCGCTGGAGGTCGAACAGAAGCCCAATCAGTTGCTGCGAAATTCGGTCACCGAGACCGAAGTCGCCGAAATCGTCTCGAAATGGACCGGGATCCCGGTGTCGCGGATGCTCGAGGGCGAGCGCGACAAGCTGCTGCGCATGGAAGAAGTGCTCGGCAAGCGCGTCGTGGGCCAGGAGGAAGCCGTCAAGGCGGTGGCGGATGCGATTCGGCGCACGCGCGCGGGATTGTCGGATCCGAATCGACCCAGCGGCTCGTTCATGTTCCTGGGCCCCACGGGCGTCGGCAAGACCGAGCTCTGCAAGGCGTTGGCCGAGTTCATGTTCGATACCGAAGACGCGTTGATCCGCATCGATATGTCTGAATTCATGGAAAAGCACTCGGTCGCGCGCTTGATCGGCGCACCCCCGGGCTATGTGGGTTACGAAGAGGGCGGGTATTTGACCGAAGCGGTTCGCCGCCGGCCCTACTGCGTCATTCTGCTGGACGAGATCGAGAAGGCGCATCCGGATGTGTTCAACGTTCTGTTGCAGGTGCTGGACGATGGTCGCCTGACCGATGGCCAAGGCCGCACCGTGGACTTTCGCAATTGCGTCGTGATCATGACCTCGAACTTGGGCATCGCAGGTCATCCAGGAGCTCTCCGGCGAGGCCAATTACGCCAAGATGAAAGAGGCCGTGATGCAGGTGGTGACGCAGCATTTCCGGCCGGAATTCATCAATCGCGTCGATGAAATCGTCGTGTTCCATTCGCTGGGCCGCGAGCAGATCCGATCCATCGTCGATATTCAATTGGGCCGACTGCGGCAGCGACTGGCGGAGCGCGACATCACGCTGCGGCTTGACGATGATGCGCGCGACAAGATCGGCGAGGCGGGTTTCGATACGGTGTACGGCGCGCGGCCGCTGAAGCGCGCCATCCAGTCGCAGATCGAAAATCCGCTTGGCGCAGCGCATTCTCAAGGGTGATTTCATCGCGGGCGACCGCGTCGTCGCGAAACTCAAGCGCGACGCGCTGGTGTTCGAGAAGGAGCGCTTGCACTGAAGTTTCGCGCCGCGGGTCGGCGATTTATTTCGCTATACTTTTGCGGCGCTCAGTCCCCTGAAGAGGAATTCCATGCCTTTTTACGAGTATCAGTGCAAGAGCTGCGGCCACGAGCTGGAGGCCATGCAGAAAGTCAGCGATGCGCCGCTGAAGAAATGCCCGCATTGCGGTAAGTCGCAGTTGACGCGGTTGATGTCCGCACCCGTCTTCAGACTCAAAGGCGGCGGTTGGTATGAGACCGACTTCAAGGCCGATAAGGACAAGCAACGCAACCTGGCGGAGAGGCCCGAGGATGCGCCCAAGGACGCAAAGGAGACCGACACCAAGGCCAAGGATGAGAAGGGCAAGGATGCGAAGGCGGCCGAGGCGAAGCCGGAGGCGTCCTCCGCCAAGGAGTCGGCCAAGGCTGAGAAGCCTGCCGACAAGGACGCCGACAGCCCTCGCGGGGCAGCGCCGACAAGGCCGGCTCGGCCAAGGGCGGGGCGCGGCGCGCGGTGCGTTCCAAGCGCAAACCCGCAAGGTCAAGCGCCGGCGCGTCGCGGCGGTGAAGCCAGCAAGGCGCCAAGCCGGCGCGCCGCGCTGACCGGCGGCTGCGGGCCGCCTTCGGGCTTGCCCGCGCCCGCCCTAAGCCTTAGCATCGCGCGCTTCCCATAGCTGGTTACAATCGCTATGCGCACTCATTATTGCGGCCAGGTCGGTGAGATCATCGATCGGCCAAGCTCGTCACCGTGGCCGGCTGGGCCCATCGCCGCCGCGATCACGGCGGCGTCATTTTCGTCGATTTGCGCGATCGCGAGGGGCTGCTGCAGATCGTGTTCGATCCGGACAAGGCCGCGGTGTTTCGCCACGGCGGAGCGCGTGCGCAACGAGTTCGTGCTCGAAGTGACCGGGCTGGTACGGGCGCGGCCCCCGGCACCGCGAATCCCAATCTGAAGTCGGGCCAGGTCGAAGTCCTGTGCCAGGAGCTGGAGATCCTGAATCGCTCCGAGCCGCTGCCGTTCCAGCTGGACGAGCACGTCAGCGAGGAAGTGCGCCTGCGCTTCCGGTATCTCGATCTGCGCCGCGAGGAGATGCGCGAGCGCTTGCTGCTGCGCCACCGCATCACGCGCGCGATGCGCCACTATCTGGACGATGCGGGCTTCGTCGACATCGAGACGCCGATGCTGTCCAAGGCCACGCCGGAGGGCGCGCGCGACTATCTGGTGCCGAGCCGCACGCATGCCGGCAAGTTCTTCGCGCTGCCGCAGTCGCCGCAGATCTACAAGCAGTTGCTGATGATTTCCGGTTTCGACCGCTACTATCAGATCGTGCGCTGCTTTCGCGACGAGGATCTGCGCGCCGATCGTCAGCCGGAATTCACGCAGCTCGATATCGAGACCTCGCTTCTTGGACCAGGCGCGAGATTCAGCGCCTGATGGAAGGCTTGGTCCGCCATCTGTTCAAGCAGGTGCTGGGCGTGGAGCTGCCGAAGCCCGCTGCCGCGGCATGAGCTACGCCGAGGCGATGCGCCGCTTTGGGTCCGACAAGCCGGATCTGCGCGTGCCGCTCGAGCTGGTCGATGTCGCCGACCTGGTCAGGGGCTGCGACTTCAAGGTGTTCGCCGGTCCCGCCGCCGATCCTCGCGGTCGGGTCACGGCGCTGCTGCGTGCCGCAGGGCGGCAAGCTGTCGCGCAAAGAGATCGACGACTACACCGCCTATGTGGCGCGCTACGGCGCGAAAGGTCTGGCGTACATCAAAGTCAACGATCTTGCCAAAGGACGCGATGGCCTGCAGTCGCCGATCTTGAAGTTCTTGAGCGATTCGGCCATCGGCGCAATCATGCAGCGGGTCGCGGCCAAGGATGGCGATTTGGTTTTCTTCGGCGCCGACACCGCCAAGATCGTGAGCGATGCGCTCGGCGCGCTGCGCCTGAAAGTGGGACAGGATTTGAAGTTGGTCGCGCCGGGCTGGCGCCCGCTTATGGGTGGTGGATTTTCCGATGTTCGAATGGGACGCGGAAGCCAAGCGTTGGCAGGCCATGCATCATCCTTTTACCAGCCCCGCGAATCTCGACTAGCGCGGCGCTTGACGGCAAACCCCGGAGAGGCCATCGCCAAGGCCTACGACATGGTTTTGAACGGCTCTGAGATTGGCGGGGGTTCGGTGAGAATCCACAATCAGGAATTGCAGTCCGCCGTCTTCGACCTGTTGGGCATATCGGCCGAAGAGGCTCGCTTGAAATTTGGGTTCTTGCTCGATGCGCTCAAGTTGGGTGCCCCTCCGCACGGCGGCATTGCGTTCGGTCTCGACCGGCTGGCGATGTTGATGGCCGGCGCCGACAGCATCCGCGACGTGATCGCCTTCCCCAAGACGCAAACCGCGGCGGATCTCTTGATGGATGCGCCCACCGAAGTCAGCGAATCGCAGCTCCGGGAACTGCACATTCGTGTGCGCACGCCGCCCAAGATCGAGTGACGCTTGCAGCATTTTCGCCGGCCCGAATCCGTCTTGATCGTAATTTATACCGAGGGCGGCGAATTTCTGCTGCTCGAGCGGCGCCGGCCGCCGGGGTTTTGGCAATCCGTCACGGGCAGCCTCGAATGGGGTGAACTGGCCGATGCCGCCGCCAGACGCGAAGTGGTCGAGGAAACCGGCATCACCCAGGGCGTGCTGGTCAATCTGCAATGGACGCAGGTATACGAAATCATGCCTTCGTTCGGCAAAGTGTATGCGCCCGGGATCACGCGAAATTTAGAGCATGCGTTTTCGCTGCGATTGCCGCAGCGCGTGCCCGTGACCCTGAGCGCAAGCGAGCACGTGCAATATCGCTGGGTCCCGGCGCTGGATGCGCTCGATGCGGTCTCATCGAGCACCAACCGCAACGTGATCGCCGAGTTGCGCCTGTAGGGTGAGGCGATGCGAACGGTCGTCGTGTATGTGCATGGCCTTTGGCTCTCAGGGCTGGAGGGCGGCCTGCTGCGCCGCCGCTTGGCGCGGCAGCTGGAGGCCGACACGCATGCTTTCAACTACGCATCCGTCAAATCCGGCATCCGCGTCAACGCCGAGGCACTGAGGAAATTCCTGAGTGACATTCGCGCCGACACCTTGCACTTGGTGGGACACAGCCTGGGTGGCCTGCTGGTTCTGAAAGTGTTTGAACAGAGTGCCGCCGAACGTTTGCCGCCGGGACGCATTGTGCTGTTGGGGTCGCCGCTCAACGGCAGCCGCGCCGCACGCAATCTTGCGCGCCTGCCGCTGGGGAAAATGCTCCTGGGACGGGGGGTAGACGAGGAGTTGCTGCGTTCCCATGAGCGTTGCTGGCGAGGGCAACGCGACCTCGGCGTGATCGCGGGGAGCATGGGCGTCGGGTTGGGAAAGCTTGTGGGCGCGCGCGGCGCGCCCAATGACGGCACTATTTTTGTCGATGAGACGCGCCTTCCCGGCATTTCGCGGCACTTGGTTCTGCCGGTCAGTCACACCGGCCTGCTTTTCTCGACATCCGTGGCGCGCCAGGCCGGCGCTTTCCTGCGCTCGGGCAGCTTCATCGACTAGCGCGAATCGCCGCGGTCGAGATCCTTCATCTTGAATAGCAGATCGAGCGCGTCCTTGGGACTCAAGGCGTTCGGGTCCGCGGCGCGCAAAGCCAGGAGCGCCGCCGATTCCCTGGCGGCCGAGGGTGCGGGCGCGAATAGCGGCAATTCCCCCTGCGGCGAGTTGTAGGTTCGCAGCGCATCGCGTTCGCGCTCCAGTTCGGTTAAATATCGGCGTGCCTGCACGGTCACCGCCTTCGGAATGCCGGCCAATGCGGCGACTTGCAGCCCGTAACTTTGGTTCGCGGGTCCTTCCTTGACGCTATGCAAAAATACCAACCGATCACCGTGCTCCACCGCTTCGACGTGAACATTGGCCACGGCGGGCGCTTCGCTGGCGAGGCTGGTCAGTTCGAAATAGTGCGTGGCAAACAAGGTGAAGGCGCGGATTTTCGTGGCAATGAAGGCCGCACAAGCCCAGGCGAGCGATAGGCCATCGAAGGTACTGGTGCCGCGGCCGACCTCGTCCATGAGCACCAGGCTCTTCTCGGTGGCATTGTTCAAGATATTCGCCGTCTCGGTCATTTCCAGCATGAAGGTCGAACGGCCGCCCGCCAGGTCATCGGAGGCGCCGATGCGCGTGAATATCCGGTCCATGGGGCCCAGGATCGCGCGCTGCGCGGGCACGAAGCAGCCGATGTGCGCAAGAATCACGATCAGCGCCGTCTGACGCATGTACGTGCTCTTGCCGCCCATATTGGGGCCGGTAATGATCAGCATGCGGCGCGCATCGTCAAAGCGCAGATCGTTGGGAATGAAGGGTTCGCGACTGGCGCGCTCGACCACCGGATGGCGTCCGCCATCAATCCGCAACAGGGGTTCCTCGACCAGTTCCGGCTGCGTGCACTGAAGCGTCGTCGCACGTTCGGCGAAACAGCGCAAGACGTCGACTTCGGCGATCGCCGCGGCGCTTGTCTGCAGAGCGGGTAGATTTGCGCACAGTTGATCCAGCAATGAGTCGTACAACAGCCTTTCTCGCGCCTGCGCGCGCTCGCGCGCACCCAATACCTTGTCCTCGAAGGACTTCAACTCGGGCGTGATGAAGCGTTCCGCGGATTTGACGGTTTGCCGGCGTAAGTACTCGGGCGGCACCTTGTCGGCTTGGCTGCGGTTCACCTCGATGAAGAATCCCTGTATGCGGTTGAAGCCAAGCTTCAAGCTCGACAGACCGCTGCGTTCGCGTTCTCGTGCTTCGAGCTCGATCAGGAATTGCTCGGTGTTGCTGCCGAGCGCGCGCAGTTCATCGAGTTCGGCGTCAAACCCCGGCGCGATCACTCCTCCTTCGCGCAGGTAGTGAGGCGGCGCTGCGTCGATGGCGCGCCGAAGCAAGGCGTGCTCTTCCTGATGATCGTGGATGCCGGCGGTGAGCCGTTGCAGCAGCGGCGACTGCGCGGCGGCGAGCATGCGACGCAACGAGGGCACTGCGCCGAGTGCCGCGCGCAACTGCACCAGATCCCGCGGCCGCGCGGAGCGCAGCGCGATTCTCGCCAATATCCTTTCCAGATCGCCGATCGCGGCCAATTCTTCGGCCATGTCTGCGTGTCGAGCCTGCTCGATCAAGGTCGCGACCGCGTGATAGCGGGCGCGCAAGGTGTCGCGATCCCGCAGCGGTCGATGCAACCACCGGCGCAGCAGCCGGCCGCCCATGGCGGTCGTGGTGCGATCGAAAACGCCGGCGAGCGTGAATTCGGAGTCGCCGGTAATACTTTCATCGAGTTCGAGGTTGCGGCGCGTCGCCGGATCCATGATGAGCGCCGCGTCCCGTTCCTCGGTCGTGATCGACAGCAGATGCGGCAAGGCGGTTTTTTGAGTCTCGCGCACGTAGGCCAGCAGCGCGCCCGCGGCCGCGATGGCCAGCGGTTTGTCGGCGCAGCCGTAGCCGGCCAGGTCGCGGGTGCGAAACTGTTCAGTCAGCGCCCGGGTGGCCGAGTCGATTTCGAAGTGCCAGGGGGCCCGGGACCGCCAGGGTCGTTCCTCCGCGGACAAGCGCGCCAACGGCGGCTGCGCGCCATCCGGCGCCAATATCTCCGCGGGACGCAGGCGCTCGACTTCGGCCTCGAGCGCGGCGAGATTGTCGAGTTGCATCACGCTAAATCGCCCGGCCGAGAGATCGAGCCACGCCAGTCCATAGCGACCCTCCTGGCCGCAGACCGCGGCGATGACCGTATCCCGACGCTCCTCCAAGAGTGCCTCGTCGGTCACCGTGCCGGGCGTGACGATGCGGACCACCTCGCGATCCATCGGGCCTTTGGTCTTTCCCGGCTCGCCGCGCTGCTCGCAAATCGCGACCGACTGGCCCTTGCGCACCAATTTGGCCAGATAGCCATCCAGGGTCACCACCGGTACGCCGGCCATGGGAATCGGAGCGCCGGCGGAGGCGCCGCGTTGCGTCAGTGCGATGTCCAGGAGTTCCGCGGCGCGGCGCGCATCGTCATAGAACATCTCGTAGAAATCGCCCATGCGATAAAACAACAGCACGTCCGGATGCTGCGCCTTGATGCGCAGGTACTGCTGCATCATCGGCGTGTGGTCGGGCATATTCTCCGGATCGTTGCTGGGGTTTTGAATCATTTCCTAACTTCGCGGCGGCGCCGGGGGTGCTCAGTCGCATGCCGATCGAATCGGCTTATTTGCGCTACACGAGTTCTATCGCGCCACCATATGCTGCGAGCGCTGAATCGGCGGTCACGAAGCGTAAGGGTTCCAAAAAGGATTGAGCCAACAAGAGGCGGTCGAACGGATCGCTGTGATGCGGCGGCAGTTTGGCCACTGCCGCCGCATGATGGGCGCTCACCGGCAGCTCTTGAAAACCGCTCCTGTCGATCGCGTCAACGAGAAAGGCCGCGTCGGCCTCGATCTTGCCGAGTCGAGCCTTGATGGCGATTTCCCAGATGGAAGCAGCGGACACATACACAGCGTCAGCCCGCGAGAGAAATTCGCGCATGCTCGGCTTCAGGCGTCGATTGGCGGTAACAGCCCAAAGGAAAACGTGGGTATCGAGGAGCAGCCGCATCATGCCCCCTCAAATTGCCTTAAGACTTCGCTTGGCAGCGGCGCATCGAAATCTGCCGAGACCTTGACCTTGCCTTTGAGGACGCCAAATTTTAGCTTGCGCTTAGGCAAGCCCAGCCGCGTCAGTCGCGCTACGGGTTTGCCGCCGCGCGCAATTACCACGTCATTACCGGCTGCTGCCTCCTCGATGAGCTTGGAAAGCCGCGTCTTCGCATCGTAAATGTTGACGACGGTCATTGGATATCTCCTGTTTCCTGCTTAGTCTAGTCTAGTCAGGTTAATTGATCAAGGTTGCGCCGCCGATGCGTACGAGCCACGCGTACGGCTGCATCATCAAGCATTCGCGCTCCCGCTGACGCGTTTTCGCGTTTTGACCTGCGCCCCAGCCATCGGCGCCGGGACACTGATTTCGAGCGGGGGTGCCGGTCCTATGGCTGCGCTGGCCACAGGGAATCCGAACCCAGTAGACTCTTCCTATGATGGACAGCGACGTGGATATGAAACGTCTTGCGGAGCGAGTTGGCCGACACTTGCTCAAAGCGCGTCGCGGCGCTGCAACGGCGGAGTCTTGCACCGGCGGCTGGATTGCCAAGGCCCTGACCGATATTGCCGGCAGCTCGGACTGGTTCACTGAAGGGTTTGTGACCTATAGCAATGATTCCAAGGTTCGGCGACTTGGCGTGCCACGCGCGGTTTTGCAGCGGCACGGTGCGGTCAGCGAAGCGACGGTTCGGGCCATGGCGGCGGGCGCGCTACGACACAGCCAGGCACAGGTCGCCGTAGCAGTGACCGGCATCGCCGGGCCGGGAGGTGGTGTTCCAGGCAAGCCCGTCGGTACCATTTGGCTCGGCTGGGCCACGCGCCGAGGTGGCGCGATTCGCATCCACACGGCATTGAGGCACTTTCGAGGCGACCGCGAGACGGTGCGACGCAAGACCGTGTTCGCCGCGCTGCAAGGCTTGCTGAGCCACTGAGCGGCAAGGCGAGTGTCGAGCATTGCATTGCGACTATTTTTTGCACTCTGGCCGGATGCCGGTGTCAGGCAGCGCCTCATTCTAATGGCTCGTCAGCTAAAGGTTGAGGGATACAGCCGCTGGGTCGATCCTAGGAACTACCACTTGACCCTCGCTTTCGTCGGCGAGGTACCCGCGCCGCAGCTCGCGGTGCTGCAACAGATCGGCCGATCCTTGCGTGCGCCGCGATTCAGCTTTACCTGCGATTCAATCGAGTTTTGGCGAGAATCGCGGGTAGTGGTGGCAGCAGCCGGCGCAGCGTCCCCGGGACTACTTGAACTTTGGAGCCAGTTGCACGCTGCGATTGGATTGCCGCAGGAGCGGCTGCGCGCGCATGTAACGCTCGCGAGGAAGGTCACGCAAGCCACTGTGCCGCAAGCAATGTCGCGGCTCTTATGGCAGGCAACGAATTTCAGCTTAATTCGTTCTGACACCGGCGGCACGGAGTCCGCATATACAGTACTCGACACCTGGCCACTACTGGATGAAACAGAGAATCGTTGAGAAATCTCTGCGAATTCGTCGCATATCGGATGAGCGCCGCGCGCTGAATATGAAATAATAGCGCCACACTTTGTTGAGGACTATCCATGGAAGAGAATCGCAAGAAAGCTCTCGCAGCTGCGCTGAGCCAGATCGAGAAACAATTTGGCAAAGGCTCTGTCATGCGCTTGGGCGATGCGGGCGCCACCTACGAGGTTGACTCGATTCCCACCGGCTCGCTAGGTCTTGATATCGCTCTCGGCGTCGGCGGCATCCCGCGCGGCCGCGTGATCGAGATATTCGGTCCGGAGTCCTCGGGCAAGACCACGCTAACGCTGGCCATCATCGCCTCAGCGCAAGCCAATGGCGGCACGGCCGCGTTCGTGGACGCCGAGCACGCGCTCGATCCGGTGTACGCGGAAAAGCTGGGCGTGAAGGTCAACGACTTGTTGGTCTCGCAGCCCGACACCGGCGAACAGGCGCTCGAGATCACCGACATGCTGGTGCGATCCGGCGCCGTCGATGTGGTCGTCGTCGATTCGGTCGCCGCGCTCACCCCGAAGGCCGAAATCGAAGGCGAGATGGGCGATCAGCACATGGGGTTGCAGGCGCGGCTCATGTCGCAAGCGCTGCGCAAATTGACCGGCAACATCAAGCGCTCCAACACCATCGTCATTTTCATCAATCAAATCCGCATGAAGATCGGCGTCATGTTCGGCAACCCCGAGACCACCACGGGCGGCAACGCGCTGAAGTTCTATTCGTCCGTACGCATGGATATTCGGCGCATCGGCGCGATCAAGAATGGCGAGGAGGTCGTGGGATCCATGACCCGGGTCAAAGTCGTCAAGAACAAGGTCGCACCGCCATTCCGGGAGACCGAATTCGAGATCATGTACGGCACCGGGATTTCCAAGGAGGGCGAACTCATTGAGCTGGGCGTCCTGCATAATATGGTGGAGAAATCCGGTTCTTGGTACAGCTACAAGGGAGAACGGATAGGGCAGGGCAAGGACAATGCGCGCATGTTTCTGCAGCAACATCCGGAGATTGCCAAGGATATCGAGGCGCAGATTCGCGCCAAGCTGATTCCCGAAAAAGCGACCATGAATCGGGGCGGCGACGTCAAAGAGGCGTAATGACCCGGCCGGCCGGGCCTGTCGAACCCTTCGACGCGCGCGCAGCCCGGGTCGCGGCACTCGATGCATTGGCGCCGCCGCGACCATTCCTGCGAGGATTTACGCCGTAAACTGCTCGAGAAGGGTTACGATGCATGTGTCGTCGCTGCCCTTGCTCGATGCGTTGCGCGGCGAAAGACTGCTCGATGATGCGCGCTACCTGGAGAACTTCGTGGCCTATCACGCTGCGAGGGGCCAAGGACCGCTGCGGATCCGTGTCGATCTGCGTCGGCACGGTTTGCAGGGATCGCAGGTTGAGGCATACCTCGACGCCTACCCTGATTGGATCGCGCAGCTCTGAAGAAAGCGCGGCAAAAGAAGTTTGGCGCGAAGCCGGCGCAGAATTACGCTGACAGGCAGCTGCCAGGCAAGATTCCTGGGTTACCGAGGTTTCACGAGCGCTCAGATCCGAATGGCCTTAGGCTTTGACGTTGAGATTGATTCAGACATTGAAGACCCATGAAACGCGACGCAAAATTAAAATCGATGACGAGCTTCGGAGATCCGGGCCAGCTTCCTGGAGTTCTTCCGCAAAAACGGCCATAAGGTGCTGCCGTCGAGTTCGCTCGTGCCGCAGCAACGACCCGACCCTGCTGTTCACCAATGCCGGGCATGGTCCAATTCAAGGATGTATTTCTCGGCAAGGAAGTTCGCGATTACTCGCGTGCGGCGACCGCACAGCGCTGCGTTCGCGCCGGCGGCAAGCACAATGATTTGGAGAATGTCGGCTATACCGCGCGCCACCATACGTTCTTCGAGATGCTGGGCAATTTCAGCTTTGGCGACTACTTCAAGCGCGAGGCGATTCACTTCGCGTGGAATTTCGTCACCGGAACGCTGGACATTCCCAAGGACCGGTTATGGGTGACGGTATACACGGAAGACGATGAGGCTGAGCGCATTTGGGTCGAGGAAATCGGCATCGATCCCGCGCGCTGCACGCGGCATGGGCGAGAAGTCGAATTTCTGGTCGATGGGCGACACGGGTCCGTGCGGCCCATGCTCGGAAATTTTCTACGATCATGGCGCGGAGATCGCCGGCGGCCCCCCGGGCACGGCGGAGGAAGATGGCGATCGCTTCGTCGAGATCTGGAATCTCGTGTTCATGCAGTACGACCGTCTTCGGACGGGGTGCTGGTGCCTCTGCCCAAACCCTCGGTCGATACCGGCCTGGGTTAGAGCGCGTCGCGGCGGTGATGCAGGGCGTGCATAGCAACTACGACATCGATTTATTCAAGTCATTGATTCGCTCGGCCGCGGATGTCACGGGAACGTCGGATTTGCAATCGGCGAGCCTGCGGGTCATCGCGGACCATATCCGGGCCTGCACTTTTCTGATCATCGACGGCGTTGTGCCCTCGAACGAAGGGCGCGGCTATGTCTTGCGGCGCATCATCCGCCGCGCGATTCGCCACGGCTACAAGCTCGGCCAGACTCAGCCGTTCTTCCACAAGCTCGTCGCCTGCCGTTGGTGCGGGAAATGGGCTCCTATTACACCGAGCTGGCGGGCGGCGAAGCCCGTGCCGCGCAGGTGCTTGCGCAAGAAGAAGATCCGCTTCGCCGAAACGCTGGCGACCGGCATGGCGTTGCTCGACGCGGAAACCGCGAAATTGAAATCGTCGGTCATCCCGGGCGAAACGGTGTTCCGACTTTACGATACCTATGGATTTCCGGCTGGATCTGACCGCCGATATGGCGCGCGAGCGCGGCCTCAGCATTGACCAGGCGGGCTTCGATGTTGCGATGGAAGCGCAGCGCGGCCGCGCGCGGGCGGCCAGCAAGTTCGGCGCGGACCTGCGCGACACGGTCAAGCTTTCCGGCAAGACTGATTTTTCCGGATACGACCGAGTTGGCGGATGTCGGCACGGGTCACCGTCGCTGATATTCGACGGGGCGCTGGTCGATGTCGTTGCGGCCTGGCCAGGAAGGCCAGGTTGTGCTCGATCACACGCCTTTCTATGCCGAAAGCGGCGGACAAATCGGCGATACCGGCATGCTTGTCGAGTGCCAACGCGCACTTTACGCGTGCGCGACACGCAAAAAATCGGCGCTCTCGTTCGCTCACGTCGGCGTGCTCGAGATGGGCGAGCTGCGCATCGGCGATGCCGTGGATGCACAGGTCGATGCAGAGCGCCGCAAGGCCATCGCGCTCAATCACTCCGCGACGCACCTGCTGCATGCGGCGCTTCGCAAGATTCTTGGCACGCATGTCGAGCAGAAAGGTTCGCTGGTGGCCGCCGATCGATTGCGTTTCGACTTTTCGCACACTCAGGCGCTGTCGCCGGAGGAACTGCGCCGGGTCGAAGAGCTGGTCAATTCCGAAATCCGCGAAAACGCGCCGGTCGAGACGCGTGTCATGGCGCTGGACGAAGCGAAAGCCGCTGGCGCGATGTCGTTGTTCGGCGAGAAATACGACAGCGATGTGCGCGTTCTTTCGATCGGAGATTTTTCAATGGAACTCTGCGGCGGGACGCACGTCGAACGTGCCGGCGACATCGGCCTGTTCAAGATCATCGGCGAATCGGGCGTTGCCGCCGGGATTCGCCGAGTCGAAGCGCTGACCGGCCGGGAGCCTACGAGTGGGTCGTGCACATCGATCGGGTGCTGCGCGACATTGCTGCGCATGCTTCGAGGCAGCCGAGAGGACGTGGATGAAAAGGTGCGCGAGCTCGTCGAGCGCTCCCGCAGGCTGGAAAAGGAAGTGCAGCAGCTTAAAATCAAAATTGGCGAGCGGGCACGGCGGCGATTTGTCGGCGGGCGCGAAGGATGTCGATGGCATTAAGGTTTTGGCTGCTCAGATCGATGGCGCCGATGCTAAGGTCTTTGCGGGATGCCCTGGACCGCTCAAGGGCAAGCTCGGATCTTCGGTGATCGTGCTTGCGAGTGCGCAAGAGGGCAAAGTGGTCCAATTGGTCGCGGGAGTTTCCGCGGATTTGGTGGCTGCGGATCAAGGCGGGCGAGATTGTCGGGGCCGGTAGCGGCGCAAGATCGGCGGCCGGGGCGGCGGTCGCGCGGATTTCGCTCAGGCAGGCGGGACCCAGCCCGAGAATCTTGGCCGCCGCGCTTGCCGGGGTCGAGTCGCTGGTACGGAGCCGGCTGTCTAATTGAACGATTGTTTTATTCTGACAAGAAGATGCAACAAATGCGTTGGGTATTCTTGTATTCTTGTCCAATCGACTGAAAAATTCTTGTGGGGATAGCAACGGCCGTTCGATCTACGAACGAACGCTGACGCGAAGCGGTGTGCAGCATGCGGTACAACATCGCCGCTGCGAGTGCCAAGTTTGCAAGGAGCTGGATTATGTTGATATTGACCAGGCGAGTTGGCGAGACCGTGATGATCGGCAACGAGGTTACGGTCACGGTACTGGGCGTGAAGGGCAACCAAGTCCGTATTGGCGTCAATGCGCCCGAAGGACGTGGCCGTCCACCGCGAAGAGATCTATGAGCGCATCAAGCGCGAGGAGGATCATGACGGCAACGTGGGCGCGGCATGCCGCCAAGATCGATCGACGACGCCTGAAAAGCAGGCGCGTTGCTGCCTTAGCTTTACCTGGACTGCTCCGGGCGGGTATCATCCCGCGCTCCGCGAATGGGCCGCTCAGCCGCTAATCCGGAGAGGTGGCCGAGTGGTCGAAGGCGCGCCCCTGCTAAGGGCGTATGGGTCAAAAGCCCTTCGAGGGTTCGAATCCCTCCCTCTCCGCCAGGATATGTTTGCTGAGCGCTGAGGGTGATCCCCAATTGATGTGGTAATATTCGCGCCCTTGCGCCCGTAGCTCAGTTGGATAGAGCGCCTGGCTACGAACCAGGAGGTCGGGAGTTCGAATCTCTCCGGGCGCGCTTTTTATCAAAAACTTACGCGCGCTCAATGTACCGACCGTAGCGAAAACGTAGCGTTTTTTGCTACGTTTTTCACGCACGGCGCCTCCTCGACGGGCCTAGCTCAACGAATGGTTCTCTTCCGGCCTGCGCGACTGGGACATCTCGCGCGAGTCCGGCAGACGCAGAACTACGATGCCAGAGTATTGATCTGGCGGATATCGCCGCACATCAGCGAAATCCAAGTCCCGAGTGAGAAGCGCCGCTCCACTCTCGCGGGCACGCTCGGCAATTTGTGCATCCGAAGCCGCTGCCAACCCAATATCGCGCGCGAACTCCACCTGATGCCCGAATTGTTGGCACACGAGTATTGCTGCGCGAGGCAGGTTAGCGTCGATCAGAAAACGCATGCCGAGTTAGGCTGCTGGCAACGGGTGAAACGACTCCTGCTCAGCCAGTTCACCCACGTATCGGAGCGCAGCCCGGATATCGTCGGCGGTGACATCGTATTCACGTTGTACGTCCTCGAACGTCATGCCGCCGGCCAGGCTGCCCACAACCACTGTTACCGGCAAGCGGGTGCCCCGAATGACAGGTTTGCCCTCACAGATGGCAGGATCGATGACAATACGGTTCTGTGTGTTCATATCGGCTCAGATGATAGTGATTTGGCTGGACTTGTCGAGTTTGGCATCAGCGCAGACCGTACTCCCGGCGTAATTCCTCAACTTCAGTCAACCGCCCCGCCTTTGCGTCCACGAGCCCTGCTTTGACGTCGGCGCGGAGTTCTAACGCATACAACAGATCCTGCCAAGTCGCATTGTCCATTGTCCGGCAACGCATTGATCAATGCATGTGCACGCTGTTTGATGCCGATCGTCATAGACTCATCCCGTTTTGCAGCGAGCTGTGTTCCGAATATTATGCGATTGCGGACCCCCGGCACCGTAGCGAAAACGTAGCGTTTGATGCCAGTTTCGTGCGCTACGGTGCCTGTTTCGAGTGAGGGCGGGCCTGCTAAGTGGTTGAAAAATAAGAACCTACAAAATCATCTTTGCGACTACGAACCAGGAGGTCTGGAGTTCAAATCTCTCCGGGCGCGCTTGCGATTTGAGAAATCGCAAATACCATCTGTCGAGCGTATTGAATTAGAACTCCGCGATAGTCGAAACGGCGAGTTCGACAAATCATCGCAGGCTGAATCTCCAATCTCGCCTACAAAGTTTCGACGTGCTATTTGGATCTGAATTCTGCGGTAATTCTCAGCCTTGTAGGGTCGATTACAGCGAGAAGAGGGTGGCCTCTGCCCGTGAGCGTCATCGTATCGAGTTGATCATCTGCCATTCCAGCCGCTTTCATTTCACCTTTTAACTTCTTTTTCTCTCCTGGCGAAAAATATGGAACGTCGTCCGCTTTCCTGAGCTGATTGCGAAGTGAAGGTAAGCCATTTTCCCAGGGTCTGAAATATCTCGGCATAGATATAACGTCGTCGCCGCCGCTTACTGCCGAAGCGAAAATTCTTTGTCGCTCCTTAGGATCTTGCGGCAGCGGCGCCCAAACCCAGCGCGGCAGACTGTACCAATGCGGCGCTAGTGCAGGATTCTGCTCGCGTCCTAGCTGGGCTTCCTTCGCATCGATATCGTAAGCCTGCACCAGCTGCAATACATTTTCCGAAAAGGCGTAATACAAAGGCCTCCCGTTCCAAAGCGACACGGTTCCATAAGTGAGCGCGCAAAGCTGCACGGCAACGATGATGCCGATGTCGCGCGTCAGCTCCCTGCGGGACTTTTTCTGATTGGCGATAATCAACGTGAGCGTGGGCCCGAGCACGACGTCGACGCACACCATGACCAGCACCACCGTTTTCACGTCGGTCAAATACCAGCCCGGCCATCGGTACCAACCCAAATACAGACAACCGAGAATGAGCGTGAGCAAGGTTGCACTGGATAGCAAGTGCAGCGAAAAAAGCTTTAATCGAAAATGCATATCCCGTCCCATCCAACGCTGCAAGTTTAGCGTCTTCACTCCAAAACGAAAGTCTACCGGGTCGAATCGGCGGGATTGGGAAATGCGTGAATTGTTGTGAACTGTGCACGCTCTAGTCGAGCGATTACGGTCGGTGCTTCCGCGAAGAAGCGGCTGTACAGGTGCAAGCGCCCCTGCACCTGGTCGCATTTCATCCGGCGCACGACGTCGCGAAACTCACGATCGCCTGCGCCTGCACATCCAAGGAATCGACGAAGGGCACACTGATACCCGCGGCGATGACCGAGAGCTCGCTGCAGCCGATCAGCAGTACATCGGCTTGAGCGGCGAGCTCGAGCGCGATTGCCGCGAGCGCCGCTTGGACTTGCTGTCCCGTATCGCCGCCTTTCACCGCGTTGATCAGCGACATGACCTCGTCCTGCCGCCCCGGATGGAGCACGCCGATGCCATGCCGGCCAAATGCTTTGGTATAAAGCTCGGTCGCAAGCACAGCCGAGGATGCCAACAATCCCACGCGCGCGACGCGGCGCGTTGCGGCGATTTGATCGACGGTCAGCTGCACCATGTCGAGCAGCGGGATGCTGACCGCACGCCGGATCGAATGCGCGTAGGCGTGCGCGGTGTTGCAGGGAATCGCCAGCGCCTCGGCGCCGGCGCGCTCGAGGTTTTGCGCTATGCGGATCAATTCGGGGGTGGGGTCGGCGCCGGTGCCCTCGATCAAATGCGCAATGCGCGAGGGGATTTTCGGATTGCTCTCCACGATGAGGTGAATGTGATCCTGATCCTGGCGCGCCGGTGTCTTGGCCAGCACGCGGCGCATGAGATCCAAGGTCGCTTCTGGCCCCATCCCGCCAATGATTCCCACGACGCGGTGCATTGCGGCCGACTCAGGCTGCTTGGGACCGGCGCGTGCCGGCAAAGCCAAAATCATCCACGTATCCGAACAGCCCCGCGCTGCCGCCCGTATGGAGAAACACGACGTTTTGTCCCTTCTTGAATTGTCCCCGCCGGATCAGGTCCAAAAAGCCGGCCATCCCTTTGCCGGTGTAAACCGGATCGAGCAAGATGCCTTCCAGCCGCGCCAGCATTTGGATGGCATCGAGCGAGCCCGGTGTGGAGAATCCGTAGCCTTTGCCGACGTAGTCGCAGTTTGCCACCACATCCTCGCGCCGCACCGCGCCCGACGCCCCGCACAGATCGGCGGTCGCGCACGCGAGCTGGAACACATTTTCCTCTTGGCGGTCGCGAGGCGCGCGCACTCCGATGCCCAGCAAGGGCACGCCGGAGCGGATGCCGGCGAGTCCGGCAATCAAACCCGCCTGGGTTCCTGCGCTGCCCGTCGCGTGCACCACGTGATCGATGCGCAGCCCCAAGTCGTTGGCCTGCCCGATCAGTTCCATGGCGGCATTCACATAGCCGAGCGCGCCGATGCTGTTCGATCCTCCGCCCGGGATGAGGTAAGGCTTGCGTCCTTCGCTCTTGAACCTTGCGGCCACTTTGGCCAGTTCGCCGTTCATGTCCGGATTCGCCGCGCAACGCTCGACGCCGGCGCCGTGCAAATGATCCAGCAGCACATTGCCGCTGTCGTTGTAGTCGTGGTCGGTCTTGCCGGTTCGATCCTCGAGCAGGAGATGGCAGTCGATGCGCATTTTGGCGGCGCATGCGGCCGTTTGACGCGCGTGATTCGATTGCGTCGCCCCTTGCGTCAGCACGATGTCGGCGCCTTGCTGCCGCGCGTCGGCGAGCAGAAACTCGAGCTTGCGCGTCTTGTTGCCGCCGGTGGACATCCCGGTGCAATCGTCGCGCTTGATCCAAATCTCCGGGCCGTTGAGCGCTTTGCTCAAATTCGGCAGGTGCTCCAGCGGGGTCGGCAAATGCGCGAAGCGAATTCTGGGGAAACGTCCAAGGTTCATGGTTTGCTCACATTTAGGAACGGAATCGGGGCCCCTGCATAGACATTCTGCGGCAACTGTCCGTTCCATCGGTCCGCCTTGGTTTGTTCGACCTCGATGCGCCGCAGTTCGAGCACTTCCTTGCTTTGCGCCAGGGCGCTGTTTTGCACGCGCAGCGCCTCGGCCTGGGCCGTGGCAATCTTCAGATTGGCATAGGCATTGCCGTCGGCGGTTGCCTTGACGGCATCCGCCTCGGCCTGGGCGATTGCAACCTTCTGTTTCTGCTCGGCCTCAACCGTGCGCAGCTTGTTCTCGGCCGCCAGACGCAGCTGCTCTTGTTCGACCTTGCTGTTGATCGCCCGCATGTAGGATTCTTGAAACGAAAAATTGCGCATGTCGATATTGATGACCTGCGCGCCGTAAACCGCCAGTTTGCTGCCCAGCGCAGCGTAAATGTCGGTGGACACCTTGGCGCGCTCGGCAATGAGATCCGGCGCCGAGTACTTGGCCGTTACCGCCTTGAAGATTTCATGCGTGGCGGTCTGCACATAGCTCGACAAATCGCCATTGTGGCTGTACTTCTCGTACACCTCGGATACCTTGTCCGGGCTGATGCTGTACCGTACGGTGAGGCTGACGCTAACCGGCTGTGTGTCGGAGGTTGCGCCCGAGGCGTTGTCGATGTTCGCCTCTTCGGCGCGAATCGAAAAGAGCGTGAGATTCTGCCACGGCGGCAATACGGCGAGACCCTCCTGTTCGATGCCGACAATTTTGCCGAATTGGGTTACCACGCCGCGGCTGCCGGTGGGCACCGAGTAGAAGGGCCACATTTTCACCAGAAAGATCAAAACCGCCAGCAAGATGATGCCGTCGCGCAAGATCGCGCCCCAACGTGGATTGTCCTGGGTGCCGCTGGTGTATCGGTCTTTTATGCTCATAGTCTTGAAACTCCCTGTTTTATTTTGGACCGTGGTTGGTCCGTTGGATTGACGTCGAAGCGTGAGTCTTGTTACATGCCGGCATGTTCGCCGCAATATTAGTCGAGCGCGACCCTGGGCCATACCGTGCGAGCTTAAAAAAACTCGACGAGGCGCAATTGCCGCCCGGCGATGTCAGCGTGCGCGTCGAGTATTCGACCGTGAACTACAAGGACGCGCTCGCCATCACCGGCTTAGGTCCGGTAGTGCGCCGCTTTCCCATGGTCCCCGGAATCGACTTCGCCGGCACGGTGGAGGAGTCCGGCAATTCGTCTTATAAAAGCGGCGACAGAGTCCTGCTGAACGGGTGGGGAGTGGGGGAGACCCATTGGGGCGGACTCGCACAGCGCGCGCGCGTCAAGGCGGACTGGCTGATCCCGCTGCCGGGAGCGCTCAGCGCGCGCCAAGCGATGGCCGTGGGCACCGCCGGATACACCGCCATGTTGAGCGTCATGACGCTGGAGCGCCATGGCATCACGCCGGGCGACGGCGAGATCCTGGTGACGGGGGCGGCCGGCGGGGTGGGCAGCATTGCGGTCGCGTTGCTGTCCAAACTGGGGTTCAGGGTCGCCGCGATGACCGGCCGCCCGGCGGAAGCGGATTATTTAAAGCACTTAGGGGCTGCCGAGATTTTGGATCGCGCAGCCTACGGTGCTGCCGGAAAGCCCCTGGCCAAGGAGCGCTGGGCTGCCGCGATCGACGTGGTGGGCAGCCATACGTTGGCCAACGTCTGCGCGTCGCTGCGTTACGGCGGTGTGGTGGCTGCCTGCGGCTTGGCCGGCGGGATGGATTTCCCCGCGACGGTCGCACCCTTCATATTGCGCGGCATCACCTTGGCGGGCATCGACAGCGTCATGCGTCCGCGCGCCGACCGCGTCGAGGCCTGGCGGCGATTGAGCCGGGATCTCGAGGTCCACAAACTGGAACTGCTCACCGAAGAAGTCTCCCTGGCGCAGGCGCTGGAGCGCGCGGGCGCGGTTATACAAGGCAAGGTTCGCGGCCGGATGGTCGTCGACGTGAATCGGTAGCCTGCAACGGGCACTGTCCGGCGCCGTCCGCGGACACTGTCCGCGGACACCGTACGCGCTGGCCAAAATAACATAGTCATCATAAACAATGGGTTATGCGGCAAACGCGGCTGGCATGAGCCTTGCTTTGTCTTGAGGCATGTATGGCCGTTCATTCGCGTTTTTCGCATTGCTCCTGTCGACTCAGGTCGCGGCTGCCAATGATCTGAAGCAGTTCTATGAACTTGCGCTGAACCGCGACACCACACTGCAAGCCGCGCACTTCCAGCGCGACGCGTTGGTGGAAACACGGCCCCAGGCCATCGCGCAGTGGCTGCCGCAAATATCGGCGAACGCCTCCGCGACGCGGGAAAAGGCCGGCTTCAATTCCGGTCCTGCGCTCGGAACGCAGGCGGCCGACTGCGCCATCAGCTCGAGCGCGACCATGCAGCACTGTTACGGCACGGTTCACAGCTTGGGATTGAACCTGTCGCAAACGCTGTGGAGCTTCCAGTCCTTCAGCCTTCTCAAGGAAGCGAATTTCCAGGTCGCCGCGGCCGAGGCCAATTTCCAGGGCGCTCAGCAAAGTCTCTTGCTGCGGGTGGCGCAGGCCTATTTCGGCATTCTGTCCGCCGCCGATCAGCTCGCCACCAATGTGGCCGAGCGCGATGCCTTCAGCACCCTGCTCAATCAAGCGAAGTCGCGCGAGCAGACCGGCGTCGGCCCGCGCAGCGACGTGGACCAGGCGCAGGCGTTTTACGATGCGACGGAGCAGCCGGTCATCGATGCGCGCAATGCGCTGGACGACGCCAATCTTGCGCTGACCCAAATCATCGGCCAACACGTCGACACCGTGGCGCCGCTGCGCGAGGACATTCCACTGCTCTCGCCGGATCCGGCCACGGCGGATGAGTGGGTGGCCAGCGCGCGGACGGATAACTTCGATGTGCGCACCGCACAGCTCAATATGGAAGCGGCATCGCGCGATATCTCGGTGCAGCGCGGGCGCGGCTTGCCGACGATCTACCTCACCGGCTCCGGATCCAAGATCACGCAGGACGAGGTGCTCGGCGGCAACCAAACGCTGGATACCATCGGCGTGTCGTTCAACTGGCCGCTGTTCTCGGGCGGCGCCATCGCGTCGGCCGTGCGCCAATCCCGCGCGCAATTTCACCAGGCCGAGGCCAACTATGAGGCCGCCAAGCGCACCACCGAGACGCAAACGCGTGCCGCCTTTCGCGGCATCGTCACCGGGATTCAGCGCATCGGCGCGGCACGCCGCGCGGTGGAGTCGGGCGAGCGCGCGGTCGAAGCGATGCGGCGCAATGTCGAATTCGGCACCGGCACGGAATTCGAACTGTTGAACGCGCAGAACAATTACTATGCTGCGCGGCGCGCCTTCGCCCAGGCACGCTACGATTACCTGACCAATGTGCTCACCCTCAAGCAACAAGCCGGTCGGTTGACCGAACAGGACCTCGTTGCCATCGACAACCTGCTCATCGAGAAAACCGCATGAGCATGCGATTACTCCCCAAGGAACCCATCATGCTTCGCGATACATCCGCGCAGGATCGCGTGATCGAACCGAAAAATCCGTTCAAGCGCCATCGCAAACTCATCGTGGCCGGCGCGATCGCCGCGGTGCTGCTGATCGGCTTGATCGTGGTCTTGATGCGGTATTCCGGCGCCGGAGTTTCCGTTGACCGCTCGCGGGTGTCGATCGCCACCGTGGAGCGGGGCATTTCATGCGCGACATTTCCGCCGATGGCCAGGTCGTGGCCGCCGCCAGTCCGACTCTCTACGCCAATGCGCTGGGCACCGTCTCGCTCAAGGTGCATGCCGGCGACGCGGTCACCAAAGGCCAGGTGCTGGCGGTGGTCGACAGCCCGGACTTGACCGCGAAGCTCTCGCAGGAGCAGGCGACGTTGGACAGCCTGCGCCTCGATTGGCAGCGCGGCGATCCTCGATGCCGAGCACAAGCTCTCGCAGCTGAAAGATGCCTATGATCAGGCCGAGGTCGACCAGAAGACCGCGCAGCGCGAACGCGATCGCAGCCGCAAGGCCTACGAACTCGGTTCCTACTCGGAATTGCAGGCGCTGAAGGCCGCGGACGCCCTGGAGAAAGCCGCAGTTCGCCTTCCAGCAGGCCAAGAGCACTTACGAGGCGCAGCCGAAGCAAAATCGCTTCGACATCGACAGCAAAAAGGCGCTGTTCGACCGGCAGCAATTCATGGTGAGCGACCTGCAGCGTCAGGTCGACGGCTTGAACGTCAAGTCACCGGTCGATGGCCACGTGGGCCAGGTGCAAGTCGCCGATCGCGCCAGTGTCGCCAAGGACGCGCCTCTGCTGACGGTAGTCGATCTGTCCGCGCTGGAAGTCGAAATCAAGGTGACCGAGAGTCTGGCGCGCGACTTGCGGCCCGGCATGACCGCCGACCTGGAGGGCGGCGGCCAGCACTGGCAGGGCGTGGTCAGCGGCGTATCGCCCGAGGTCGTCGCCGGCCAGGTCACCGCGCGGCTGCGTTTCGTCGCGCAGAAGCCGGCCGGCCTGCGGCAAAGCCAGCGCCTGTCGGTGCGCATTCTCATCGACCGGCGCGACAACGTGCTGATGGTCGATCGCGGCACCTTCGTGGATCAGGAGGGCGGCGGGTTCGCCTACGTGGTTCACGGCGACATTGCCGAGCGGCACGCCGGTGCGCTTGGGCGCCGCCAGCATCGCCAAGGTCGAGATCCTGGACGGTCTTTCCGTCGGCGATCAGGTCGTCGTCTCCGGCACCGATGCATTCAACGGCGCCAAGCGCGTCATCCTAACTCACTGAATCAACCAGCCCCATGAGGCCATACCATGCTTAAAATGACTCACCTGTCCAAGGCGTATCGCACCGAAGTCGTCGAGACGTACGCGCTGCGCGACTTCTCGATCCATGTGCGCGAGGGCGAGTTCGTCGCGGTCACCGGGCCGTCCGGCTCGGGCAAGACCACCTTCCTGACCATCGCGGGACTGCTCGAGGAGTTCAACGGCGGCGAGTACCAGCTGGACGGCGCCAATGTGCGCGGCCTGAACGACAACCAGCGCTCGCGGCTGCGCAACGAGAAGATCGGCTTCATCTTTCAAGCCTTCAATCTGATCGCCGATCTCAATGTGCAGGACAACATCGATGTGCCGCTGCGCTATCGCGGCTTCAACGGCGCCGAAAGACGCCGCCGCATCCAGGAAGCTTTGGGACGTGTCGGCCTGTCGGCGCGTTCACGGCACTATCCGGCGGAATTGTCCGGCGGCCAGCAACAGCGCGTGGCCATCGCGCGCGCCTTGGCGGGATCCCCGCGGCTGCTGCTGGCGGATGAGCCGACCGGCAATCTCGATACGCAGATGGCGCGCGGCGTTTTGGAGCTGCTCGAGGAACTGCATCGCGACGGCGCCACCATCGTCATGGTGACCCACGATCCGGAACTGGCCGTGCGCGCGCAACGCGAGGTGCACATCGTGGACGGCCAAGTGGTGGATCTGGCGGCGCAACCGCGCTTGGTCGCCGCGGCGAACGCCAATACCTAGGAGGCCATCGTGTTCAACTACTATCTCGGTCTCGCACTGCGCAGCCTCAAGCGCAACATTGTGCTCACCACCCTGATGATTGCGGCGGTGGGAGTGGGCATCGGCGCTTCCATGACGACGCTCACCGTATTTCGCGCCATGGACAACGATCCCATTCCGGAAAAGTCGCGTCAGTTGTTCGCGGTGCAGATCGACAATTGGGGTCCCGATAGCAAGAGCATCGTGCCCGGCGACAAGGAGCACCTTCAAGAACAGATCAGCTATATCGATGCGGTCGGGTTGATGAATGCCAAGGCGGCGCATCGCCAGGCGGCGATGTACAAAACCGGCGCCGCCCTGACGCCCGCGAATCCCGACGTGCTGCCCTTTCAGGTGCAGATCCGTGCGACCTATACGGATTTCTTCTCCATGTTCCTGACGCCTTTCATGGCAGGCGGCCCCTGGAGCGCGGATGACGACAAGAATCACGCCGACGTTGCCGTGATTACGCAAAAGCTCAATGACAAGGTATTCGGCGGCGGCAATTCCGTCGGTAAGAGCATCAATCTCGACGGTCACGAATTCCGGGTTGTCGGTGTCCTGGCACATTGGGAGCCAACGCCGACGTTTTACGATCTCAATAATGATCAGTATGGCGAGGGCGCTCAAGTTTACATCCCTTTCACGCGCGCCATCGATGGCCAGATGCCGAGTTGGGGCAACAATAACTGCAGCGGCGATCCGGGGCAGCCCGGCTGGGAAGGACGTCTGCATTCAGAGTGCGTCTGGATCCAGTTTTGGGCGGAGCTGCCCACCGCGGCGGACGTCGCAGCCTATCGTGCCTTCTTGAACAACTATGCGTCGGACCAACAACGCTCCGGGCGCTTTCACTGGCCGGCGCACACGAAGATTCGCGATGTGCGCGAGTGGCTGGTCTATCAGAAGGCAGTCACCAAGGAGGTCCAAATCCTCGTTCTGGTCAGCTTCAGTTTTCTGTTGGTGTGCTTGCTCAACGCCATGGGCCTCATGCTGGCGAAAATCATGGGCCGCGCCGGCGATATCGGCGTACGCCGCGCACTGGGTGCAAGCCGCAGGGCGATTTTCGCCCAATGCCTGATCGAAGCCGGCGTTGTCGGACTGGCGGGGGGTCTGCTGGGGCTGGCGCTTACGGCGCTGGGCCTCTTAGGTCTGCGATCGCTCCTGTCTGAAGAAGTCAGTCGACTTACCCACTTCAGTCCCGCGGACATCACCATCGCAGTCGTTCTCGCCGTGCTGGCCACCACGCTGGCCGGCCTCTATCCCACGTGGCGCGCCGCGCAGGTGCAACCGGCGTGGCAACTCAAGGCGCAATAGGAGGCACCATGCAATTTCGTCCGATCATTTCAGCCATGCGCCGCAACAAGGTCGGCGCCATTCTGATCGCGGTGCAAATGGCCATCACGCTGGCAATCCTGTGCAATGCCCTCTTCATCATCCAACAGCGCATTGCACTGAGTGAGCGGCCGACGGGTATCGACGACGAAGCCAATGTGGTGGTGCTCGACAATCAGTGGGTGGGAAATCCGCCGGATCAGGCGGCGCGGCAGCAGGGAGACCTGGCGGCGCTGCGAGCCTTGCCGGGCGTTCAGGATGCGTTTGCCACCAATACCGTTCCTTTGACCGACAGCGGTTCGACCGAGGGCCTCGCCCTGCATCCGGATCAGAAGACCGCCTCGGCGCGGGCCGCCTTGTACTTCGGCGACGAGCACGCCATCGCCAGTTTGGGATTGAAATTGATCGCCGGCCGCAACTTCCATCCGGATGAAGTCACGGAAAAGGTTGGCTATACCGACCTCAAACCGCCGGCCGCGATCATTATCACCAAGGGGCTGGCCGACAAGCTGTTTCCCAACGCGAATGCCGTGGGTCAGAGCATCTACGACGATTTTTCGAAGGGCCAGGTGCCCATCATCGGGGTGGTCGAGCGCTTGCAAGTGCCGTGGGTGTCGGCGGGCGGATGGGGCAGCACGTTCAACGACAATTCTTTCATTGTGCCGTTTCACATCGTGATTCCGTATCCGGTTCTCTACGTCTTGCATACCCAGCCGGGGCAGGCGGCGGCGGTGATTAAGGCGGCCCCGAAGAAGCTTTTTGAGATCAGCCGTGCGCGGGTGATCGGCAAGATCCGGCCCATGACGGCGCTGCGCAAGGAAATCTACAAGGACGACAGAGGCCTGGTGGTGATCCTGGGGGTGGTGTGCGCGGCGTTATTGGCCGTCACTGCGTTTGGAATCGTGGGGTTGACCAGCTATTGGGTGGCGCAACGCCGGCGTCAAATCGGTATCCGCCGCGCCCTCGGCGCGACGCGCAATGCCATCATTCAATACTTCCAGACCGAGAATCTCTTGATTGCCGGCGCAGGCGCTGCGATCGGCGTGGCGTTGGCGGTGTCGCTGAACTTGTGGATGGTGAGCGCTTTTGCCATGCAGCGTTTGAACACCGCATATGCCCTGATGGGCGCGGTGGTGGTGATGTTGCTGGGGCAGGCCGCCGTACTGTGGCCGGCTTTGAAGGCCGCATCGATTCCGCCGGCATTGGCAACGCGCGCCTCTTGAGGCCGGCGCTGCGCGCGGCGTCCATTCCCCCCGCCCTGGCGACGCGCGGGGGATGACCGGTCAGGTGTGATTCCGCGCCGCACCCGCTAACATGTCTGCATGCGTACGGTACTCGTCATCGATGACAATCCGGCGGTCGCGCAGGCGCTCACCCTGCTGTTCGGACTGCACGACATCCGCACGCTGAGCGCTTTCGCGCCGCAGAAAGGTCTCGCGGCACTGGCCCAGGAGCGGGTCGATCTGGTGATCGCCGACATGAACTTCAGCGCCGATACCACGTCGGGAGAAGAAGGAGCGGCCCTGTTCCGCGCACTCCGAGCGCAGCAGCCCGACCTGCCGGTGGTATTGCTCACGGCGTGGACCCACCTGGAATCCGCGGTGCAACTGGTCAAGGCGGGGGCGGCCGATTACATCGGCAAGCCCTGGGACAACGACAAGCTGCTGGCCACGGTCGAGAACTTGCTGGAGCTGGCCGAGAGCACGCGCGAGCGCCGGCGCTTGCAGGAAGAGCAGCGCCGCCGGCGCGAACGCCTGGCGGAGCAATACGATCTTTGCGACATCGTCTTCGCCTCGGATGCGATGGAACGCGTGGTGGAGCTCGCCTGCCGCGTGGCGCGCGCCGATGTGCGCGTGCTCATCAGCGGCCCGAACGGCGCGGGCAAGGAGCGCATCGCGCAGATCGTGCACGCCAACTCGGCACTGCGCGCAGGCCCCTTCGTGGCGGTCAATTGCGGCGCCATCCCCGCCGAATTGATCGAGGCGGAATTGTTCGGCGCCGAGGCGGGCGCCTACACCGGAGCCACGCGCGCGCGCACCGGGCGCTTCGAGGCGGCCAACGGCGGGACCTTGTTCCTGGACGAGATCGGCGATCTGCCGCTCGCCGGACAGGTCAAACTGCTGCGCGTGCTGGAGACCGGTCAGTTCGAAATGCTGGGCTCGAGCAAGACGCGCACGGCGCAGGTGCGCGTCGTGAGCGCCACGAATGCGGATTTGCCGGCCCTGATCCGCGAGGGTCGTTTTCGCGAGGACCTTTATTACCGCCTGAACGTGATCGACATTGCGGTTCCGTCGTTGGCGGACCGTCCGGCGGATATATTGCCGCTGGCGCGGCATTTTCTCGGCGACGGAATGCACCTCAGCGAGGATGCCGCGGCTGCGCTGCAGTCTCACGATTGGCCCGGCAATGTGCGCGAACTGCGCAATTCCATCGAACGCGCCAAGCTGTTGGCGCGCGAGAGCGTCGTGGCGGCCGCCGATCTGAATCTGCCCGCGGCCACCCGCGCCCCGGCGCGCGAGAGTGAGAATCTGAGCAAGGAGGTCTTGGAGGCTTCCCTGCGGGAAGCGGGCGGCAACATCAGCCGGGCGGCGCAGAGTCTGGGACTGTCGCGTCAAGCCTTATACCGGCGTCTGGAACGCTTCAATCTGCGTCCGCCAAGCGGCGGCTGAGCGGCTGCCGTTGAGCCTCAGGACCAAGCTTGCCCTGCTGCTGATCGTCATTGTCGCGATCACGGCGGCGCTCAGCGCCTGGGCGGCGCGCTGGTTCGGCAATCCCATGTACGGCTGGTTGTTGATTCTCGCGGCATCCTTGCTGCCGGTGCTGTGGCTGTCATCGCGCGTGATCCGTCCGATCCAACAGATGTTGCGCGCGCTGTCGGGCACGGTGGCAAGCTACCGGGAAGGAGATTTCAGCCTGTCGTTGGTCGCGGATCGCGACGACGAGCTGGGCGAGCTGATGACGGCGCACAATGAACTGGCGGCGGCTCTGCGCGAACAGCGCGCGCACCTCGTGCAGCGGGAATTGCTGCTCGACACGGTGATGCAAAACTCGCCGGTCGCCTTGGTGCTGGTAGACGCCAACGATCGCATCGCGTATGCCAATATCGCGTCGCGCCACCTGTTGAGCGGCGGGCGCAGCCTGCAGGGATTGCGATTCAAAGACGCGCTGCTCGAGGCGCCCGCCGCCGTGCAGGGGGCCGCGGCAGAGCAGGGCGACAATCTTTTTTCCACCGAGATCGACGGCGTGGAAGAGACATTTCACCTCTCGCAGCGCGCCTTCATCCTGCAGGGACGCAACTTCCGGCTGTATTTGCTCAAGCGCCTGACCCGCGAACTCTCGCGCCAGGAAGTCTCGACCTGGAAGAAGCTGATCCGCGTCTTGAGCCACGAGCTCAACAATACCTTGGGTCCTTTATCCTCGCTGGCGCATTCCGGTGCCGAAATCGCCCGGCGCGGAGACTACGCGGCGCTGCCGGGCGTTTTCTCGGCGATTGCCGAACGCGCCGCACACCTGCACCAATTCGTCAGCGGTTATGCCGCATTCGCCAAGCTGCCGGCGCCCCGGCCGGCGTCCGTACCGTGGCAGCAGTTCGTCGCGGATCTTCGTGGCCAGCAGACCTTTGCCTGCGTCGAGCCGCTGCCTGAGCTGCCGGGCTGGTTCGATCGCGTGCAGGTAGAACAGGCGCTGATCAACATGCTCAAGAACGCGCACGAAGCCGGCGGCACCGAAGCCGAGGTGGAACTGTCCATCGTCTGTGCCGGCGGGGTTCAACGCATCGAAGTGCGCGATCGCGGATCCGGAATGAGCCAAACGGTGCTGGCTCAGGCGCTGCTGCCTTTCTATTCAACCAAGCGCAGCGGCACCGGCTTGGGTTTGGCCCTCGCCCGCGAAATCGCCGAGGCGCACGGCGGCCGCGTGCAACTGGCCAATCGCGAGGGCGGCGGACTGATCGTTGCACTGGAACTCCCGTGGAGTGCCGATAGGCTGGATGCTACAGTCGCCGGATGACGCCGATCGCCTCGCTGGCCCGCTAAGCCCCCATTCATGGGAACCATCCATCTCGTACGGCACGGGCAAGCCGCCTTCGGTACGGAGCATTACGACCGGCTCACCGACTTAGGGGGCGAGCAGGCGCGCCTGCTGGGCGCCTACTTCGCGCGCCGCCAGATTCGGTTCGATGCCGTGTTCACCGGCACGCTGCGGCGTCAGACCGAGACCGCACAGGGCATCCTGGAGGGTCATGAGCCCGGTGCGCAGCCCGTGCAGGAAACATTTCCCGGGCTGGATGAGTACAAGCCCGAGGCCATCATGATGGCCCTGAACGGCACCTTCCCGGCGCCCGCGCTGGCTGCGGCGCGGCGCGACCCGCTCGTGGTACGCGAGCACTTTCGTGTCCTGCGCGAAGCGCTGTTGGCGTGGGCCGAGGACCGCACGCGTCCCGAGGGCATGCCTGTCTGGCAGGCATTTCAGGACAGCGCCGTTGCGGCGATGGTTGAAGCGCGGCAGCGTTTTCCCGACGGCCACGTGCTCATCGTCAGTTCAGGCGGCCCCATTGCCGCCATCGTCGCGGCCGCGCTGAACGCGCCGCCGGCGACCGCCGTTGAACTGAACATGAGAATCCGCAACAGCGCGCTCACCGAGTTCGCCACGACCCCGCGGCGGCACAGCTTGATCAGCTTCAACGGGTTGCCGCATGTGGACACGCATCCCGACCCGCTGACCACCTACGCGTGAGCCGTGCCGGCTTTTCGGTCAGTCGAACTCGGTCGCCAGCTCAGGATGCGCGCAATGTTCGAACATTCTGTCGATCTGGGCGGCGGTGGTTCGGCCCAGTGACAGCGGCGGCAGCTCGTTGCGCGGGAAAAACGCCACTTCGCTGGTTTCGTCGCTGGCGCGCGCCGCGCCTCCCACGATCTCGCAGATGAAGAACATCTTGTAGATCGAGTCGATATGCCGGGGCGGGTTCCTTTTCTGGTAGTCGTAAACGGCCGCGAGCTTCAGCGCGCGCGCCTTGAATCCCGACTCTTCGGCAATTTCCCGCACCACGCACTCGCCCGCCGATTGATTGACGTCGGCCCAGCCGCCGGGCAGCGTCCACTTGCCGTCGCTGATCTCGCGCACCATGAGCACGCGGCCCTCGACGAAGGCCGCGCCGCGCACGTCCACCTTGGGCGTCGCGTAACCTTTTTCCTGGCGCAGCAGTTCGAGCAGGGGCTCATGCTCGGCGGCCGAACCCTGCGCCATCAGCAAGGCTGCCAACTCGCGCAGCCGCTCGTAGCGCTGCAGGTCGAAGCCGTCGGCGCTGAAGGCCAATCCGGTCTGCGCAATGGCCCGCACCTCGCGTGCGATGCTCAGCCACTGCGGTTCCTGCGTCACCGCGGCGCGAAGAATTCGGTGTACGTCGCGATTCGCTCGGCTTTGATCTCGACCACATCGACCAGTTCGGTGGGTACCGTCGCGCCCGTCACTTTGGAAAAGATATCGGCGCGCCAGTGCGCGACCGCGCGCGGCATTTCGACCGTCAGGCTCAACAGCTGATAATTGTTGAGCCGGAACACCTTGACCATCATGGAGAGCCAGGGCCGAAATTCCGGCAGACTCTGCGCGCGAATGGCGATCGGCTTGTCGGCGCTCGCGCCCAGGATTTCGTATCGGCCGGAATCGGCAAAAACGCGGCACATGCCGGCAAGATCGCCCCCGACGCGCGCCGCGTGGAGCTGCTGAATTATTCGTTCCGCGACGATGCGCTCGGACACGTGGTTTCTCCCGAATTGTTAGGCCAGCGCTGCGCGGATTTCGGCGCCGATCTGTTCGAAAGCCGTGCGCGCATAGGGTATGACCGCTCCCAAACCATAGAAAAGATGAATCATACCTGGATGGCAAGTGTAGGACACTTCATTGCCGGCTTGGGTCAGACGCTCAAAATAATTTCGCCCCTCATCGCGCAGCGGATCGAATTCCGCGGTATGAATCAACGTCCGCGGCATGCCGGCGAGGTCCGCGGCCAGCAGCGGCGAGACACGTGGATCGCCGGGCTCGGTGCCGGCCGGGAGGTAATATTCGAGGTCGTGGTCCAGGGTGCCCTGTTCGATCGAGATAGCCGCTCGAGAACTCGCGCTTCGAGTCCGTGACCCGGCTGTAGTCGAGTATCGGACAAATCAGCACCTGCAGCTTGAGCGATGGGCCGCCGCCTTTGAGCGCCGCCTGGCAGGTGGCCGCGGCCAGTGTCGCGCCGGCGGAATCGCCGCATATGCCGAGGCGCGCCGCGTCGATTCCGAAATCCGCCGCGTGACCGCCGATATGGCGCAGCGCCGCTTGCGCATCCTCCAGGGCGGCGGGAAAACGGTGCTCGGGAGCCAAACGATACTCCACCGACACCACTCGAACGCCGCCGCATCGGCACAGGGCGCGGGCGATGCCGTCGTGAGTTTCCACGCTGCCGGCGACCAGGCCACCGCCGTGAAAATAGATGAGTCCGGGTAGAATCCGCGCTGTCGAGGGCGAATAAAGTCTGACGCGCAGTGCGCCGTTCGCGCCCGGCAGCGTCCGATCCTCGAGCGCTTCCAGCGCAATGGCGGGTCCGGCGAATTGCATCAAGGAGACGAGCCCCTGGCGGCGTTCTTCGACCGTGGCGCTGCGCGCATCGGGCGGGTTGCCCGCGGCGAGGAGATTCAAAAAACGTTTGACGCGTGGGTCGAGAGGCATCCGCGCGTGAATTGACGCGAGCGCGCGGCTCTTACAGAGCCAACGCCTGCCGGGTCGCCGCCGGCCATTTCTTGAAGTCCAGGCCGTGGTTGGCGAACAACGCCACGGCCAAGCGATCGATGCCGAACGCGACGCAGCTGGTGTGAGCCAATTCGCCATTGTCGTCACGAATGCCCCACACCTGGCCAAAGTGCTCGCGGTGATAGTTGAAACTCATGCAGGCGGTGGGCGAGGCGTTCGGGTAATACGGAATCAAGAGTTCGAACTTGAGCGCCTGTTGACGCTGACTGACCGCCATCACTTGGCCCACCCGGCCGAAGAATGGATCGTTCGCGACGTCGATGCTGTGCGGCAGCCCCAATTCGGCGGCCAGCACTGGCGCCTTGGCCATCCATTTTTCGCGAAACTCGACGATCTCGTCCGGCGCGCCGATTCTCACGAATTCGCGCATGCGGAAGGATTGCAGGCGATCGAGACTGAGCGAGGGCTCGTGGCGGAACACATCCGCCTCGATGTCGAATTGCAACCCGCCGCGCGGCAGTTTGCCGCGCGCCGCGGCGATCGGGTACACCGGATAGCAAGCCGCGGGTGACAGCACCAAATCCGACGAGCTGAGCGAGGTGGTCCAGTCGCCGCCGTTGTCGTAGCGCTCCACGGCCGATCGAATCGAGCTTTCAGAACCGTGCAGCGCGCAAACGCAACCGAGCAGATTGGGAAAGCTCTTCAGATAGCCGGATTTCTCCAGCTGCGTACGGCTCATCACCGGCGGGAAGCGCATGATCTCCGCCTGAGGGTCGCGCTGCCGGGTGATGTAGTGTTCGAGCCGCTCTACCAGATCCACATACAGCGCGGTGCGTGCATAGACGCCGTCGACGCCCATCGGCTTGAAGAGCTGATCGGCAAGGTGTGCCAAGGGGTAGGAGGAGGCGCTATCTGGCGGCATGGGCATCAGCCGCTGATCGAGGCCGGCAGCGGCGTCATCAACGAGGTCGTCGCGAGATTCGACAGGATGCGGTCGTTGCTGATCATGATGGGCGCGGATAATACATCGCGCAGCAAACGGCCGATGGTGAATTCCGTGTCATTGCGATATCCGGACAACCCGCAAGCGCGCAGCGACGTGAGCACGGTGGTGACCGCCAGCTCCGACACCTGCACTTTGGTCAGGGTGATCATGGCTTGAAATTCCAGGGATAAGATCGCCTTTTCATCGGACATGATCGCTTCGTAGCTGCGCAGGCTGGTGGCGAGGACGCCGCGCAGCGTGCGCAGGGTGGATGCCGCCTGGGTGAAATGCGCGGCGCCGGGCGGGGTTTGGCCGTTCGATTGGCGCATGACGTGCCGCACGAAAGCTTGCGCCTTGGAGGCCGCGGCGGCCGCGATGCCCGCCCACACCGAGCCCCACAGGATGTGCGCAAACGGCACCATGGTCTGGGCGTGAATTCTCTCGTAGGGTTCGGGCAGGATTTGCGCGGCCTGCGCGCGTGCGCGCAGCGTGAAGCCCTCGCTGTGCGTGCCGCGCATTCCCAAGGTATCCCATACCTGCAATCTTTCGAGGGTGTAGTCCGACTTCAACAGGACCAGAAGCACCTGATCGTTGCCTGCCGCATCGGCGGCGCGGCGCGCGGTGGTCACGATGCCGTCCGCTTCCACCGCATAGGAAATGACCGTTGCCTTGCGCTCGAGGGTGACCTGCGCGCCGTCGTGCTCGACAGCGGCTTCGCTGGAACGGACGTTTCCGCCCGCCTGGCCTTCCGTCGTGGATGAGGCCATGAGCAATTGTTCAGCGGCGATGCGGCGCAGAATCCGCTCCAGGGCGGCATTGTTTTTGAAGTGGCGCACGATGCAGGCCATCTTGATCTGGTGCATCGCATAAATTAGGCCGGTGGAAGAACACGCCTGGCCCAAGATGTAGCACACGTCGGCAATTTCGGCGATCGTGGCGCCTTCCCCGTCCAAAGACTGGGGCACCAGGATGCCGAGCAGCCGCTGCTTGCGCAGCTCCGCGAACGCCTCGCTGGGAAAGCGTGCTTCGGCATCTACGGCGGCCGCGTTCGCGCGGGCCACATCGGCCGCCGCTCGGGCACGGGCGGTCAGGTCGTTCTGGCGCGCGCTGGGGGTCCGGGTGCCGGGTATGCGGTGTGTCTCGATTGCCATTTGATCAGCCTTAAGGACCCTGTAATCGGCGGATTATGAGGGGACGGCTGCACCCCGACAATGACCGGGACGAAAATATATGGTTACTTAGTGATGCTCGACTCATTTTAAAAACATATGTAAAACCCCCATCGTATTCCGTATCCTGCGCTACACGGTATTATCGGCCCTGGTTTTTCGGGAGATATCCAAATTGGATCCGCAGGTGAATGAGGACGTGAGCGAGCGGCTGATTTCGCTCGTAAGGGCGGTATTGGGGGCGGGCAGCGTCATGCCCAACCCGTTTCCGTTGGACGCCCAGCTCAGCGATCTGGGAATCAGCTCCTTGAAAATGGTGAACCTCATGCTTGCCGTCGAGGTGGAGTTCGACATCGCCATCGCCCAGGCCGATATCACACCGGAGAATTTCCACTCGCTCGGCTCGATCGAAGCTCTGGTCGAGCGGACCTTGGCGCAGCGCGCCTAAGGGCACTCGTTGAGGACGCTGATCAGCGTGTCCACGTCGGCCAAGCTGGTTTCCCCATTGGTCGCGCAGATTCGCACCACATCCTGCCCTTCGAACGTGGTGGGCGCGACCCAGGCCCGTCCGGATGCCACCACTTTACGCACCAAGGCGCGCACGTCGCCCAACGCTGCCGGCGGAATGGCGTCGAGCACCGCCAGCGGCGAATCGTTGGCGATGCGCCAGCCCAAGGCCAGCAACCGTTCTTTGATCCGTTCGATCACGTCGGCCCCGCGTTCGACGTGGGCGCCCAGTCCCTCCCAACCGGCCGCGGCCAGCGCCAGAAACAGGCGCAGGCCCAAAAAGCGCCGCGACCATTGCACGCTGTTCAGATAGGGGTCCACGGCCGAAAGGCTGGAAGGCATGAAACTCGTGGAGGCATGGAAGGCCTCGGACAAAAGGTCGGCGCGCCGCGAGATGAAAATGGCGCATCCCATGGTGGTCGCGAGCCATTTGTGCGCATCGATGGTGATCGAGTCGGCGCGCTCGATCCCGGCGAGCACCGGGCGCAGGCGATTCGAGGCCAGGGCCGCCCCGCCCCACGCGGCGTCGACGTGCAACCACAGCGCCTCGCGTTTCGCGATGTCGGCGCATGCAGGCAGCGGGTCGATCATCCCCGCGCCGGTGGTTCCCGCGGTTGCCACGATCATGACCGGAACCGACCCGGCCGCGCGATCTTCTGCAATGGCCTTGTTCAGCGCCTGGGGATTCATGCGCCCGCGCCCGTCGGTTGCCACCAACCGCAAAGCGTTGCGCCCGACGCCGGCTTGATGCGCGATTTTCAGCCACGCGATATGGCAGTCTTGCGACGTGTAGAATTTTACCGGGCCGGCGAAGGCGCGCACACCCTCGGTGGAATAGCCGGGATGAGCGGCCGTCAGGGCGCAGATCAGCGCCGTATAGTTCGCTTCCGATCCGCCGGTCGCAAAGTGTCCGGTCGCATCCTGGCCGAGTCCGGCACGCTGGGCCAGAGCGCGGATCACATGGCTTTCCAATGCCACCGGCACGGGAGAAGACGCCGAGCTCGCGAGCTGCGGATTGAAGCAAGCGGCGAGCCGGTCGGCGCATTGCGCCGGGAAATTGGCGCCCGGATTGAACAGTCCGAAATAGCGCGGGTTCGACATTTGCACGATGCCATGTTCCAGGCGCTCGATGGCCCATCGCAGCGCCTCTTCGAGCGGCTGCGCTCGTTCGAAGTCGAAGCCGGCCAGCTCGGCGCGGAATTTCTGCATGTCGATGGTCGGTGTCACCGGGCCGGCTTGAACGCGCCGATGCGCGGCCGCCAACTCGAGCGTCAGCCAGTTCTCGATCCGCTCGCGCTCCGCGGGACTCGGGAATAACGCCGGGACCGCGTCCGGCAGGGCCTGCGGACTCAAACGGCGGCGCCCAGGGCTTGATCGAGGTCGGCGAGAATATCGTCGATGTGCTCGATCCCGATGCTCAAGCGAATACTGCCGGGTCCGACTCCCGCGGCCAATTGTTCTTCGGCCGACATCTGCCGGTGCGTCGTCGATGCCGGATGGCAGGCGAGAGATTTCGCATCGCCCAAATTGACCAGGCGTTTGAACAGCTTCAGCGCGTTGTAGAAGCGCATGCCCGCCTCGAGGCCGCCGCGTATTTCAAATGTCATCAGCGAACAAGCCTTGCCGCCCAGATATTTTTGAACGAGGGCGTGGTAGGGATTGTCGGCAAATCCGGCATAGTTCACCGATTCCACGCGCGCGTCGGCGCGCAGATGCTCGGCGACCTTGCGGGCATTCTCGACGTGACGCTCCACGCGCAATGCCACCGTCTCGATGCCCTGCAACAGCAGGAACGCGTTCATCGGCGAGAGCACCGCACCCATGGTGCGCTGGCATACGCTGCGGCAGCGGCCAATGAATGCCGCGGCTCCGTAATGCTCGGTGTAGACCAAGCCGTGGTAGGACTCGTCCGGCTGCGTGAACATGGGATAGCGGGCCGCGTGAGTCGTCCAGGGAAACCGCCCGCAATCGACCACGATGCCGCCCAGGCTCGTCCCGTGGCCGCCCATGAATTTCGTCAAGGAGTGGATCACGATGTCCGCGCCGTAATCGACCGGCCGCACCAGCATCGGCGTCGCCACCGTGTTGTCCACGATCAGCGGCATGCGGTGGCGATGCGCGAGCGTTGCCAGCGCCTCGAGATCGCAGACATTTCCCGCCGGATTACCCACGGTCTCGCAAAATATCGCGCGGGTGTCGTCGTCGATGAGCGCTTCCAAGTCGGCGGCGCGATCGGACTTCGCGAAGCGCACCCCGATCCCCATTTTGGGCAGAACGTGCGCGAACAAGGTATAGGTCGTGCCGTAGAGCTGCGGCACCGTGATCATGTTGCGGCCGGCTTCCAATGCATTGATCGAGGCATAGAACAATGCCGTCTGTCCGGAGGCCACGCTCAGCGCGCCGACGCCGCCCTCCAGCTCCGCCACGCGTTGTTCGAGAACGTCCGTGGTCGGATTGCTGATGCGCGTATACCGATATCCCGGAACTTCCAGGTTGAACAAGGCGGCGCCATGCTCGGCGCTGTCGAAGGCGTAGGCAGCCGTTTGATAAATCGGAACCGCCACGGCCTTGGTGGTGGGGTCGGAGTCGAAGCCTCCGTGAATCGCAATGGTTTCCCGCTTCATGCTTGACTATCGAAGTTGCTGATGTCCCAGTGTATCTCGAACGATGCGGGTAGTCGTGGTAAGGTTCGCAATTCCCAAGATGACCGTTAAATGAGCATTTCGACGCAGCCCGCCGAGCTCGATGCAAAATTCGCCCGTGACGCGTGGCTTCGCGCGCTGGCCAAGACCGCGAAAATCGGCGAGCGCGGCACCACGCTGCCGGAGCTGATCGAGCGCTTGGCGGCACAATTCGCAGCCGCGCCGGCGCTGGTCAGCACCGAAGCATCGATGAGCTATGGTCAATTGGGCATTCGCTGCAATCAATATTCGCGTTGGGGTATCGGCCGCGGCTTGAAAAGCGGCGACGCCGTTGCGCTGCTTATGTCCAACTGCGCCGAGTATCTGGCCGTCTGGCTCGGTTTGAGCCGTATCGGCGTGGTCGTTGCACTGGTCAATTCACAGCTCGCCGGCGAGGTGCTCGCGCATTCAATTGAGATCGCCGGCCCCAGGTACTTGATCGTCGGCGCCGATCTTGCGCCGCGCGCGGCGGCGATCCGGCCGCGCCTGCCGGCGGCGATGGAGTGCCGTGTAACGGGAACGAGCCAAGATTTCACGCCGCTGGAGCCGGAACTCGCCGCAGTGTCCGGCGAGCCGCTGACGCCTGGCGAGCGCGAGGCACCGCCGATCGATGCCACCGCGCTCTATATCTATACGTCCGGCACGACCGGTCTGCCGAAAGCCGCCAAGGTCAGCCACTACCGGCTCATGCAGTGGAGCCATTGGTTTGCCGGCATGATGGACACCACGGCGGCGGACCGGATGTTCAATTGCCTGCCGCTGTATCACAGCGTCGGCGGCGTGGTGGCGACGTTTGCGACACTGGTCAACGGCGGGGCCGTGGTGATTCGCCCGCGTTTTTCTGCCTCGGATTTTTGGCGCGACGTACGCGCCGAGCGCTGCACCCTGTTTCAATACATCGGCGAACTGTGCCGCTACCTGGTGAACAGCCCGCAGCAGCCGGGCGAAACGGCACACTCGCTTGAGAATGGCGTGCGGCAATGGGCTGCGGCCCGAAGTCTGGGTGCCTTTCCAAACGCGCTTCAATATTCCCAGAATCCTCGAGTACTACGCTTCCACCGAAGGAAATTTTTCGCTCTACAACTGCGAGGGGCAGCCCGGCGCGATCGGCCGCATACCGGCCTTTCTCGCCAATCGCCTGCCGGTCGCGCTGCTGCGCTTCGACGTTGAAAGATCGGGAACCGTGGCGCAACGCCGCGGGCTTCTGCGAGCGCTGCGCCACGAATGAAGTCGGCGAGGCCGTCGGCCTGATGCCCGCCGCAGGCGGCGAGCGCGCCGGCCGCTTCGAAGGCTACGCGGATCAAGAAGCATCGAATCGCAAAGTTTTGCGCAACGTTTTCCAAGCGGGAGATGCCTGGTACCGCACCGGCGATCTGATGCGCCGCGATGAGCGCGGGTTTTACTACTTCGTCGACCGGGTGGGGGAGACCTATCGATGGAAGGGCGAAAACGTCTCCACCGCGGAAGTGTTGACGGCGCTGACCGCAAGCCGCGGCGTCGTTGAGGGCGCGGTGTATGGAGTCGAGCGTGCCGGGCGCCGACGGCCGCGCCGGAACCGCCGCTCTGGTGGTCAATGCGGATTTCGATCTCGCCGCGTTTCGCGCCGAAGTCGCCGCGCGCCTGCCGCCCTATGCACGGCCGGTGTTCCTCAGAATACTCCCGACGCTCGAGGCCACCGGCACCTTCAAGCCGCGCAAGCAGGAACTCGTGCAGGCCGGCTTCGACCCGAGCCGCGTGAGCGATCCGCTGTATTTCGATGATGCGCGATCGCAGCGCTACGTGCCGCTGGATGCCGCGCTGCATGCCGCGATCTTGGACGGCACGATCAGAATTTAGCCGCCTTTCAAGTCGGCGCGGACTCGCCGACGTGCGCAACCGCGTTCGCCAGCGGAATTTGCACGACCAGCATGGCGCCGCCCGATGCAGGCTTTCTCACGTCCAAGCGGCCTCCCAAAGCACGCACTCGATGGCGCATGGAAGCCAGTCCGTGAGAGCCGATCGCCATGAAACGGTCGGTCGGCATGCCGATGCCGTCATCGGCAATGCGCATCAGCAGCGTTTCATCGTCCATGTCCAGGCTGATGTCGGCGGATTTCGCGTGCGAATGCTTCAGAATGTTGCTGAAGGCTTCCTGCGCGATGCGAAACAACGCAATGGAGGCCTCGGACCTGAAGCGGGGTTCCTCATCGGGATAGGACTCGCTGCACTTCAGGCCGGCGGCCGCGCAGGTTTCTTTCATCTGCCAACGCAGCGCCGCGAACAGGCCTACGTTGTCCAGAAGCGTGGGACGCAGTTCCTCGATGATGCGGCGTTTCAAGTCCACTCCCGCGGCCAGGTTTTGCTGAACCCGGTTCAGGCGCAGTTTCAGGTCGGGATCGTTGTTCGTCAGATGTTGTTCAGCCCAGGAAATATCCATGCGCGCGCCGACCAGCAATCCGCCCAGCTCGTCGTGCAACTCGCGCGCGAGGCTCGCCTTTTCGCGTTCAGACACATTCTGCAAATGCGTCGACAGTTCGACCAGATCGCGGGTGCGCTCTTCGACTTCTTGTTCGAGCTTGAGCTTCTGCTCGAGCAGTTCCGCATTGAGCGCGGCGCGGCGCCGCATATCGAGATAAACCAGCCGCGTGGCAACGCCGACCAGCAGCATGTTGATCAGAGTCCCCAACAGGGTGATCCAGCGGCTCAATGACAAGGAGCTTTCCCAGTGCGCGGTGGCCTCGCGATGTTCAACGCCTTCCCGATCGCGCAGTCGATCCAGATTGTCCGAGATGACCGCGCCGGTATCGGTGCCCACTTTGGTTTTGACGAGCGCGATTGCCGCTGCCACGCCTTGGGTTTTTTGGATCGTCAGTATCATCGAAAGATCCGCGAGCCGCTTGCCGATCAGAACCTGCAAGTCACGCACGCTGGCAAGATTGATGTCCGAGTCGGCGTATTCCTGACTGAGGTGCTCCAGCCGCGGCTCGATTTCCGCCACCACGCGGTTGTAGGTCGCGATATAGCGCGGATCGCCGGTGAGCAGGTAGGTGCGCTGCGCGGCGACGGATCTGGAGATGGAGTTTTGCAGCTGATCGATGCTGTGCTCGCGGGCCGCGGATTTTTGCAGGCGCTCGCCGGCTTCCTGCAGGCGCGACTGGCCCTCTCCGGTGACGAAGAACAGCGCGGCGAGGAAACTGATGATGAGAAACGGCGGCACGGCGACGTACCAGCGTCCCAAGCCATCCAAGGCATCGCTCAAGAAATTCGTACGATTCATTGTGGTAACAATAACATTCAGTCCAAGCCGCAAGTTTCAAGCGCCGCGCATGACGGTTTGCAACGCGCGTGCCAAGTATTGCGGCACAATTGCGTGCGCCCTGCAAGAGCGGCTAACCGCAAAAAATTGTCAATTTGCACCGCGAGTTATGCGGCGCGCGGCGACTTATTATGAAATTGGCCCGCAAGCGGCGCAATGCGGCGAATGTAAGGATTACAGGTCAGAAAACGCCGGGCCGAGCGGCCCGGCCGGCGCGGGCGCGGCGCAGCCGGGATTTCACATCGCATACACTTAGCCCATGCCCATCGTCCGGCTCGACAAGGTTTCGCTCAGCTTCGGTTTGAAACCGCTGCTGGATGAGGTCAATCTGCAGTTGCGCAGAGGCGAGCGCGTCTGTCTGCTGGGGCGCAATGGCGAGGGAAAGTCGTCGCTATTGCAGCTCATTTGCGCCGATCGCATCCCCGACAGCGGCGAGGTTTGGGTTCGCCCGGGGGCTCGGATCGCAAGCCTCGCCCAGGAAGTGTCGAGCGGGAGCGATACGACCGTCCGCGAGGTGGTCTTGGCGGGCGCCGCGCGCATGACGCCGGATGAGCAGTGGCAGGCCGAACTGCAAGCCGACCAAGTGATCTCGCGTTTGCAGCTCGACGGCGATGCCCGCATGAGCGCGCTCTCCGGCGGCTGGCGCCGGCGCGTCATGCTGGGCCGCGCGCTCATCGCCGCGCCCGACGTGCTGCTGTTGGATGAGCCGACGAATCATTTGGACGTCGAGGCGATAACCTGGCTCGAAAACATGATGATGGACTTTGCCGGCGCCCTGTTCTTCGTCAGCCATGACCGCGCGTTCGTACGCCGTCTGGCCACCAAGATCGTCGAACTCGATCGCGGACAGTTGCGCATCTGGCCCGGCGGCTACGACGACTATGTTCTGCAAAAGCGTGCCGCGCTCGAGGTCGAAGCCAAACACGCGGCGCTGTTCGACAAGAAGCTGGCCCAGGAGGAAGCGTGGATCCGGCAGGGCGTGGAAGCGCGCCGCACACGCAACGAGGGCAGGGTGCGCGCCCTGAAGCAATTGCGGATCGAGCGCCGTGAGCGGCGCGAGAGGATCGGCAGCGTCGAGCTGCGTCCGCAAGAGGCGGCGCCCTCCGGCAAGCTGGTGTTCGAGGCGCAACACGTCACGCAGAGCTTCGGCGGCGCACCGCTCATCGAGAATTTTTCGGCGCGGATTCTGCGCAAGGATCGCATCGGCATCATTGGACCCAACGGCTGCGGCAAGACCACGCTGATCAAGCTGCTCGTGGGCGAGCTGGAACCGGGCGCGGGGACCGTCCGGCGCGGCACCAAGTTGTTGCCGGCCTATTTCGATCAACAGCGCGAGCAGCTCGACCCGGCCGCCTCGGTTGCCGACAACGTGACCGGCGGCGGCGATACCGTGATCATCGACGGCCAACCGCGGCATGTGTCGGGCTATCTTCGCGATTTCCTGTTTCCGCCGGAACGGCTGAACGCGCCGGTGAGCATGTTGTCGGGCGGCGAGCGCAATCGGCTGCTGCTGGCACGCCTGTTCGCCAAACCGAGCAACCTTTTGATCATGGATGAACCGACCAATGATCTTGATGCGGAAACGCTGGAGCTGCTCGAGGAGCTGGTGGCCGATTACGCCGGCACGCTGCTGTTGGTGAGTCACGACCGGGAGTTTCTCGACAATGTCGTCACCAGCACCCTGGTATTCGAAGGCGCCGGTCAGATCAACGAGTATGTGGGTGGCTACAGCGACTGGCTGCGCCAGCGAAAATCCGCCGCCGCCGACGCGTCCGCGGCCTTCGCTGCCGCGCAAGCCGCGGCGCCCAGCGCGGCGGCCGCCACCGCGAACCCATCACCCGCTCTCAAGGCACGGCGGCTCTCGTACAACGAGCAACGAGAATTGGCGCAGCTGCCCGGCAAGATTCAGGACCTGGAAGCCGAGCAGGTGCAGCTCACGACGCTGATCAGCGATCCGAAGGTATTCCAGCACAACCAGGATCAGGGCACTCAGGCACTGCAGCGCCTGCAAGTGCTCGCCGAAGAACTCGACAGCGCCTATGCGCGTTGGGAAACGCTCGACCGGGCGGGCGGTGCGAGCGGTGTTTAAGCGGTACCGCGCCTAACGGCGCGGCCGACCGCCGCGCAGCAGATCGTTGGGATTGGGCAGGCCCGCGCCGGCGGCGTCGGGAATGACCAAGGAAGAGGCTTGTTCACGGCGCAACTCCTGCAGTTCGCGCATGGTCTGCTGGACCGCCTGCTCCGCGGCGGCGCCGAATTTCTCGACCGCGGCTTCCAGGCTGAGGGCATCCAATTCGAAACTGATGGGGACCGCGCCCATGGGCGTCATGACCTGCGCCTGTCCTACAAACAGCACCGGCCGCGAGGGGTCCGCCGCGCCGTCCGCCGTGACGGGCGTCATTTTGCGAATGGTGCCGACCTTGCGATCGGTAAATATTTCCTCGCGATAGACCTGCGTCGCGTCCATGGTTGCCTGTCGGCCTTCGTTCGCGGAACTCATCGTGTGATTACCCCTTGGAATCGATTCGAAAGATGCAACGGTAGCAGTTTTCTGCGTTGCCATGGAGGCCTGATACGATACCGGGCTTGGCACACCCGAGCACAACACCGAAGCTCTCCGTTTGGAGCACTCTGTTGGGCGTCGCCCTGTTGGTGGGAGTGGCTTTCTGGCTGCATCACTTGCTCGGCCAGTACCGTTGGCAGCGACATCCTGGCGCGCGTCCGGGCGATTTCGGATACCAAGCTGCTGCGCGCGGCTTTCTTCACCTGCGCCGGGTACGGCTGCCTCACGCTGTACGACGCGCTGGCCGTGCGCTTTGCCGGTGCGCGCGTGCCATATCCGCGCGTCGCGCTCATATCCTTCATGGGCTATGCCATCGGCCACAACGTCGGCTTCAATACAATCAGCGGCGGGGCGGTGCGCTACCGGGCGTATACCGCGCTCGGCCTCAGCGCCGGGCAAATCGCCACCATCATTGCCTTCGGCACGCTGACCTTCTTTCTGGGTGCGAGCCTGCTGCTCGGCGTATCGCTGTTGTCGAATGCCGGAATGTCCGGGTCCGTGCTGCATGTTCACGCCTGGTTGGCGCGGGCCGCGGGCGCTTTGCTGTTGGCGGCCGTGGCGCGTATCTGTGGCTGGTATGCACCCGCCATGCGCCGCTGCAGTTTCGCAAAATCGTGATTCCGATGCCCAAGGTGCGCGTCGCGTTCGCGCAGATCGGCATCAGTTGCCTGGATATGCTGTGCGCCACCAGCGTCCTCTATGTGTTGCTGCCGCGCGAAGCCGCGATCGGCTTTTTCGCGTTCGCCGGCGTCTACCTGCTTGCCCTGGCCGCCGGCGCGGTCAGCAACGTTCCGGGCGGCATCGGCGTGTTCGAGTTCGTGTTGCTGCTGCTGATGCCGGAAGTGCCGACGGACCGGCTGCTCGGCGCGCTGATCGCCTATCGCGCCATTTATTATTTCGCGCCATTCGCCATCGCGCTGGTGTTGCTGGGGGCGCACGAGGTCTGGATACATCGCGCGCCGGTCGTGCGTCTTGGGCGCGTCGTGCGGGCATTCCTGGCCGTCGTGACGCCGCAAGCGATCGCCATCGCCGTGTTTCTTGCCGGCGCCGTGCTGCTGTTTTCGGGCGCGACGCCGGGCTTGGGCAATCGCTTGACGCTGCTGCGCAACTTCGTGCCCCTCTCCGTGCTGGAGCTGTCGCATCTGCTCGGCAGCGTGGTGGGCGTGGGCTTGCTGATCATCGCGCATGGACTGTATCGCCGCTCGATACCGCGTGGTGGATTACGATCTGGCTGCTATGTGCCGGCATCCTGCTGTCGCTGCTCAAGGGTTTCGATTACGAGGAAGCCTCCATTCTGGCCTTGGTGGCGATCATGCTGGCTTCGGCGCGCTCGCGCTTCAGGCGTCGGCATCGTTGATCGAGCAGCATTACTCGGCCGCCTGGATCGCCGCCTTTTTCCTGGTGTTGCTGATGGCGGGATGGCTGGTGCTGTTCGCTTACCGGCATCTGCCATATGAAAACGAATTGTGGTGGCAATTTGCCTTCCACGCGTCCGCGCCGCGCAGCCTGCGTGCATCGCTGCTGGCGGTGATGATCGGCGCCGCATACGGTTTGTGGCGCGTGTTGCGGCCGGCGCCGCCGCGATTTTCGGCGCCGAAGACCGAGGACCTGGAACGCGTGGCCGCCCTGATCGAAAAGGGCGACACCACGACGGACAATCTTGCGCTGCTGGGCGACAAAAATCTGCTGTTCAATAAAGACCGCACCGCATGCATCATGTTTCAGTCGTCGGGCAGCAGCTGGGTGGCCATGGGCAATCCCATCGGGCCCGCACAACTCGGCGAAGAGCTGGCCTGGGAATTTCTGGAAGAGTGCGACGGCATGGCCGTCTCGCCGGTGTTCTATCAAGTGACGCCGGAACGCTTGCCGCTGTACGTGGATCTTGGGCTTACGTTGAGCAAGCTGGGCGAGGAAGCCCGGGTGCCGCTCGAATCCTTTTCCCTCGAGGGCGCCGCGCGCTCCGACCTGCGCCAGGCGCAGCGCCGCGCCAACCGCGACGGCGCGACGTTTGAGATCGTCCGGCGCGGCGAGGTGCCGGCAATATTGCCGCAATTGCGCGCGGTATCGGACGCCTGGCTTGCGTCCAAGAACGCCGTGGAGAAACGATTTTCGCTCGGATTCTTCGATGAGCAATATCTCTCGCATTTCGACATCGCCGTGGTCCGGCACGAGGCCGCGGTGGTTGCCTTCGCCAACTTGTGGCGCGGCGGCTCGACCGAGCTGTCGGTCGATCTGATGCGCTATAACGATGCGGCGCCAAAAGGCGTGATGGATTACATGCTGATCGAGTGCATGCTGTGGGGCAGGGCGCAGGGATTCCGCTGGTTCAATCTCGGCATGGCGCCGCTCTCCGGTCTCGAGGAACACGCGTTGGCTCCGACCTGGCACAAGCTCGGGCGCATGGTGCAGCGCTACGGCGAGACCTTCTATAATTTTGGCGGCTTGCGCAAGTTCAAGGAGAAATTCAATCCCGTGTGGCGGCCGCGTTATTTGGCGGCGCCGGATGGACTTGCTCTGGCCGGCGCGCTGCTCGATGTCACCGCATTGATCTCCGGCGGCGTGCGCAACGTATTGCGCAAGTGAAACGCCGCGTCAACCGAACTGCGCCTCGATCTTCTGCGCGACCTCGCGCATCTTCGGCAGGAATTGCTCCACTGCCGCCCGCAGCGGCAACGCGGTGGCGGAGTAGCGGACCGTGACGCTCGCCAGGATGCGGTCCTTGGCCCGCACCGGGATGGCCAGGCTGGTTTCCTCCGAGACGCGCCGCGCTCGATGCGCCATGCCGAAACCTTGAGTGCGCGTTTCGTTCAAAAGCTTCTCCACCTCGATGCGGCTGCGCGCCATGCGGTCCTCCGGCAACGTGGAGCGCGCCAGCAGCTCCAACATTGCTTCGCGCTGCTGCGCCGAGCAGAACGCCAAATACGCGCGGCCGGCGGCCGAGGACAGCATGGGCACGCGCACGCCGGCGCCGTGCTGCTCCAGCGCGAGCGGACTCTGACGGTCCGTCGCCTCGCGGATCATCATGGTCGCGCCCGAGGGCGTCGCTATCGCCACCGGCCAAACAAGCTGAGCGCCCAGGTGCGCGAGCAGCGGTTTGGCGATGTGCGCGACCAACGCCTCATCGTCGAAGCCTTCCGACAGGGCGCGCACCCTGATGGTCGGACGGTAGCAGTCATCGTGAGCATCGCGATCGACATAGCCGGCGAGGCGCAGCGTTTCCAAGATGCGATAGGTCGTGGTGCGTGGCAGGCCTGCGGCAGCGGCGAGGGTATTGATGGCCGCCCGCTCGAGGCGGTTGAGTTCGGTCAACACCTCGAGTCCGCGGTTCAGAGCGCGGATCGGACGGGTTGATTCGCCAGCCATCTCCGCGGGCGCCGCGGAGCGCTTCGTGGTATGTGGTCCAAGTGGTGCGTGCATCATCCCAATATCCCCGCTGCTTAGGAGCATTTCTGCTTGAAAAACAATCACCTACATCGTTGCCCGGGGCACCCTCGCATCGCGCGGTGCCAACGCCATGCGCCGAGCGTTTCGAACATGAGTACCGTCATGACCGAATCCGGTTGCCTGAGAACGCCGTGAAGATTTGCGCAATGTGGCGGCCCGTCGACGCCGCAGCCGGCGCCCCACCGCCGAGCGCCTATTCAGTTACAATCCGCGCCGATTTGGCTTTTGGACTCATGGATCTGGGACTGACATGTCGGAACAATACGTAGAAACGGTCATCATTGGCGCCGGGCCCGTTGGTCTTTTCCAAATCTTCGAACTCGGACTGCTGGGGATCAGCACGCACATCATCGATTCCCTGGGCCAGCCCGGCGGCCAATGCACCGAGCTCTATCCCGATAAGCCGATTTACGACATTCCCGCTCTGCCGGTCTGCGGGGCGCAGGAACTGATCGATCGATTGCTGGAGCAGGCCAAACCTTTCAAGGCCACCTTTCACCTGGGCCAGGAAGTGACCGAGTTGCGGGTGCTGGGCAACGGTAAATTTCATGTTGCGACCTCCACCGGTACCCGCCTCACCGCCGGCGCGGTGGTCATCGCCGGCGGAGTCGGCTCTTTCCAGCCCCGGCGCTTGGGTGTTCCGGGTGTCGAGCAATTCGAAGGCAAGACGGTCCACTACCGGGTGCGATCGGCGGCTGATTTTTTCAACCAGGACCTGGTGATTTGCGGCGGCGGCGATTCCGCCTTGGACTGGACGGTGGCGTTCTGCGAAAAGGCGCGCTCCTTGACCCTGGTGCATCGACGCGCGGACTTTCGCGCCGCTCCGGCCACGGTTGCGCGCATGCGCGACCTGGTGGCGGCAGGCAAGATGCAATTTCTGCAGGGCAACGCCGTGGCGCTGCGGCAAGACGGAGAAAAATTGACCGGCGTCGAGGTGCAAACCGCGGATGGCCAGATGCTGCACGATTCCCGCGGATCATGTGCTCGCATTCTTTGGATTGCATCCGAAGCTCGGGCCCATCGCCGAATGGGGCCTGGAGATGGAAAAGCGGGCGCTCAAGGTCGACACGGAAAAGTTTCAGACCAGCGTTCCGGGAATCTTCGCCATCGGCGACATCAATTCCTATCCGGGCAAGAAAAAACTCATCTTGAGCGGCTTTCACGAGGCTGCGCTCGCGGCGTTCGCCATCCAGCACCACCTGTTTCCCGAGAAGCGCCAGTTTCTGCAGTACACCACCACCAGCCCGATCATGCAGAAGCGACTGGGCGTGGCCGGCGCCGATTAGGCATCAGGTGAATCGATGAATCAGCTGCTGGAAGATCTGATCAAGGTCATGACGCTCGAACGCCTCGAGATCAACCTGTTTCGCGGACGAGAGCCGCGACATCGGCAGCCCGCAAGTGTTCGGCGGACAGGTGCTGGGCCAGGCGCTGGTGGCCGCGACCGCGACCGTGGAAAATCGGCAGCGTGCATTCGCTGCACGCCTATTTCCTGCGCCGCGGGGATTTCAACTCTGCCCATTGTTTATGAGGTCGACCGCGCGCGGGACGGCAAGCATTTCGCCACGCGGCGCGTCGTCGCCATTCAGCACGGGCAGCAGATATTCAACATGTCTGCCTCGTTTCAGATTCCGGAAGCCGGGCTGGATCATCAGTTTCCGATGCCGGATGTGCCGACACCGGAAAGCCTGCCGGATTTCGCGCAGTATCGTGCTTCGCTGCAAGGACTGCCCGCCGACCTTGCGACAAATATTGGACCAGAAGCGGCCCTTCGAATTCAAACCCACGGAAATTGCCCAATTTCACGCGTCCGGAAAAGCGGCCGCCGTTCAAGTACGTCTGGATTCGCGCCGTCGACACGCTTCCCGACGATGAGGCGCTGCATCGCTGCCTGCTGGCCTATGCGTCCGACTTTCAGCTGCTCGATACCGCGCTCAAGCCGCATGCGCTTTCCATGGCCCGCGATCAGTTGGTGATCGCCAGCATCGATCACGCAATGTGGTTTCACCGCAGCTTGCGGGTCGACGACTGGCTGCTGTACGCCATGGACAGTCCGAGCGCCTCGGGCGCCCGCGGCTTCACTCGCGGCAGCATATTTGCGCGCGACGGGCGCTTGGTGGCCAGCGTCGCGCAGGAAGGCTTGATCAGGGTGATGTCCTAGGAGCGCCGTACGTGTTCAAAACCGTCATTGTCATCATAGTCGTTGCCGCGGTGTTGATCGGCGGAATGCTGGCGCTGCGCAGCACCCGCAATACCGGAATGCCGAGCGAGGAGGTGCTGAAGCGCGCCGCGGAGCGCGCGCGCCGGCAGGCGGCCAAGGACGAAGCGGAGCGTTAGCCGCCGCGAGCGGCTCTCAGAGGGGTTCCGGGTGGTTCGCGCCGAAGCCGGGCGAGGTCTGCCACACTTCGCGCGGCAAGATGAACAGATGGCAATCCCACCAGCGGTTCTTGGCGCGCCGATGCTTGCGGAACACCGCCTCCCAGCGCATGCCGATTTTCTCCAGCACGCGGATCGAGGCGCGCATTGTTCACATCCACCGTGGAAATCACCCGTTGCGCGCTGCAGATCGAAAAACGCCGCGTCGATGAGCGCCAGGGCAATTTCGGTCGCATAGCCTTTGCCCCACTGCGCGGCGGCGAGCATATAGCCCAAGTCTACGACGTGGCGTCTCGATCAAGGACAGGTCGCACGCGCCGATCAGGTTGCCCGAAGCGATCTCCTCCACCGCCAGCTCGAAGCGCGTGCGCGGACGCTCGCGCTGCGATGCCAACAGCTCTTCAAGGTATTCCGCGGTGCTCTCCTCGTCGCGGGGACCGAAAAAAAGATAGCGGGTCACGCGCGGATCCGACGAGTAGGCATGCACCGCGGCGAAGTCCATTGCCACGAAGTCGCGCAGATTCAAACGTGCCGTGCGCACCGGCAGCGTCAGCTTGCGCACAAAACCTTTCCCGGATTCAAGATGCCCTTCGGATCGAGCGCTTTTTTGAGCGCGTGCATGACCGCAAGCTCGACCGGGTCGGCGCGGCGCGCGAACTCCGCGGCCTTCAGGCGTCCGATGCCATGTTCGGCGCTGATGCTGCCGCCGAGGCTCTCGACCAGATCGAACATCGCCGATCTCGAGGCTGTGCGCCCTGCCCAGAAAAGCTGCGCGGTGTCGGCGCCGGCCTTCTGGCTCACATTGAAATGCAAGTTGCCGTCGCCGGCGTGTCCGTAGGAGACCACGTCGCCTTCCGGAACCAGTTCGCGCGCGAGCGCGCTGCCCTTCTCGATGAGTTCTGGAATGGCGCGAGAGCGGCACCGAGACGTCATGCTTGATGCTGGCGCCGTGACGCCGCTGCGCCTCCGGCACCGATTCGCGCAATTTCCACATGGCCTGCGCCTGCGCCAGCGATGTGGCGAGCATCGCATCCTTGACGGCGCCGCCGGCCGCCGCATCTTGCAATTCCGCGGTCAAAAGTGCCGACAGATCTTGCCGCTGGGTTCGGTGAACGTCAGTTCGATCAGCAGGTACCAAGGGCATTCGAAGCTCAAGGGATTCGCGACGCCCGCGACGCAGCTTCACGGTCATTTCCACGGCAATGCGCGGCAGCAATTCGAACGAGGTCACCTGATCGCCCGCGGCGCCGCGCAGCCTCGCCAGCAGATCGAGCGCATGCCGCGGCGTGTCGATGCCGACCAAGCGCCGTGGCCGTATCGGCGGGCACCGGGAACAGTTTGAGCGAGGCCGCCGTGATGATGCCGAGCGTTCCTTCGGCGCCGATAAACAGGGACTTGACGTCGTAGCCGGTGTTGTCCTTGCGCAGACTCTTCAGGCCGAGAGCACGCGGCCGTCGGCCAGCACCACCTCGAGTCCGAGCACCAGGTCGCGCATCATGCCGTAACGCAACACCGCGGTCCCGCCGGCATTGGTGGAGAGGTTGCCGCCGATTTGTGCGCTGCCTTCCGATCCGAGGCTCAAGGGAAAAAGACGATTCGCTTCGCGCGCCGCCGATTGCGCGCCGGCCAGCGTGCAGCCCACTTCCACGATCATGGAATAGTTGGCGGCATCGACCTGGCGCACGCGGTTCAAGCGCTGCAACGAGACGACGATCTGCGAGCCGCTTTCATCCGGGGTCGCGCCGCCGCAGTAGCTGGTATTGCCGCCGTGAGGGACCACCGCGACTTCCTCGCGATTGCATATTGCCAGGATTCGGGCCACCTCATCGACGCTGCCCGGGCGCAGCACCAAAGGCGTAGCGCCCCGATAGAGGCGCCGGAAGTCGGTGAGGTAGGGGGCAAGATCGCCGTGCGCGTCCAGGGCGTTGCCGGCACCCACTACGCCCTTCAGTTCCGCAAGCGTTGCGGGACTAGGCGGGCGCGGCATGAACGGCGCTGCCGGCGGTGCGTCGCGAAGGCTTGGTCAGCATTCGTACATCGATGCGCCCATCCCGAGCGATTGTTGTTGTCAGATCCGCTTGCGGCCGCCGTCGCGGATCGCCGCCGGCACCGGTTTCAAATCCCAGATCACCCCGAAAAACGCCATGATTTTCAGCAGATAGAAAGTGACGTCGAACTCCCACCAATAAAATCCCTGGCGGACCGAGGCGGGATAATGATGATGATTGTTGTGCCAGCCTTCGCCCAAGGTAATGATCGCCAGCCAGGGATTGTTGCGGCTGGCATCGCCGGTCTTGTAGCGCTGGCGGCCGAACACATGCGACAGCGAGTTAATGGTGTAGGTACCGTGGTAGACCAGCACCGTGGAGATGAAGAAGCCCCACACCAGCATCTGCCATCCGGTGGTGTGCAATCCCGGCGCCACATGCTTCAACAGCACGCCGAGCAGAAAAACGCCGATTGCCAGCGCCGTCGGCACCAATACATCGAAGCGGTCCAGGAAGCGCAGTTCCGGATACTTGAGCAAATCCTTCACCCGCGACAGATCCGCGGCGAAGTGCTTGTGGGACATGAACCAGCCCATGTGGCTCCAGAAAAAGCCGTGCTGCACCGGCGAGTGCACATCTTCAGGCTTGTCGGAGTAGACGTGATGATGCCGATGGTGTGCCGCCCACCAGATCGGGCCGCGCTGTACCGCCGAGGCGCCCAACATGCCGAAAATGAATTGTCCAACGCGCGAAGTCTTGAAGGTACGGTGCGAAAAATAACGATGATAGAAGCCGGTGATCGCGAACATGCGCACCACGTACAGCGCGGCCGTCACCGCCAAGGCAACCCAGCTGAAGCCGACCCAAATCACCGCCAGGCAGGCGGCATGCATGAGCAGAAAGGGCAATACCCGGGCCCAATCGATGCGCCTGCCGGCTTCCTTGAGCGCCGGTTCGCGCGCACGGGTGGCGAAGTCGCTGTTGCCGAACCAGCGCGTCAGCTCATGCCCCACGCGAACCGCGGCCGGGGATTCGATCACGATTTCATTTTCTGCGGCGTCATGGATAACCTTAAGTCTTCAGTGCCGCGATCCGCTCGTCCAACGGCGGGTGGCTCATAAATAGCCGCATGATTCCATCCGAGCGGCCCGTATTGATGCCGAAAGCCTGCAATTGCCGCGGCATCGGCTCTCCCTGACTGCGCTTGAGCATTTGCAACGCGTCGATCATGTTGCCGGTGCCCGTCAAATCCGCGCCGCCTCGATCCGCGCGGAATTCGCGCCGCCGCGAATACCAGCAAACGATCACGCTCGCGAGAATGCCCAGCACGAACTGCGCCAACATCGTGGTCAGGAAAAAACCGATACCCGACTCCTGCCGGTCGCTGCGCAGAATCGCTCGATCGACGATGCCGCCGATGATGCGCGCGAGAAAAATCACGAATGTATTTAGCACACCTTGCAAAAGGGCGAGGGTAACCATATCACCGTTTGCCACGTGAGAGATTTCGTGACCCAGTACCGCCTCGACCTGCGCGCGCGACATGTTGCGCAGCAGGCCGCTGCTCACCGCCACGAGCGCCGCATTGCGGCGCGCGCCGGTCGCGAAGGCGTTCATTTCCTCGGCATCGAAAATGCCCACCTCCGGCATGCTCAGATGGACCTGATCGGCCAGCCGCTTGACGGCTCCGACCAGCCAACGCTCCAGTTCGGACTGGGGCGTTTCGATGATGCGCACCCCCATCATGCGCTTGGCGGTCCACTTGGAAAGGGCCAGTGAAATGAGGGATCCGCCGAAGCCGAAAATAGCCGCAAAGACCAGCAAACCGCCCGTGCCGCCCTGCATCAAATGCACGCCGAAGACGTTTTCGACGATGAACAGCACCACGCTGAGCAGCGCGAGCACGGCAAGGTTGGTCAGGACGAACAGAAAAATGCGCTTCATGGGGCTTTGCTTCGGGAAAAGGAGCCGCAATATGGTAACGCGGCTTTAAGTTATGGTCGGGACGTTGCGAGTCAATTTCAAGCTAGAGTGTTCGGACGGACCTTGGTTGCGGATTCGCAATTGACCGCCACGCGGACAGTTATTGGGTAAGTTGCTGTAAAATAGAAGATTATATTTTCCAGAGTTAGGGCATGCAATATCGGGACTACTACGAAATTCTGGGCGTTGCTCGAGACGCCGACGCCGATGAAGTGAAACGGGCGTACCGCAAGCTGGCACGCAAGTTCCACCCGGATGTCAGCAAGGAGAAGAACGCCGAGGAGAAATTCAAACAGGTGCAGGAGGCCTACGAGGTGCTGCGCGACAGCGATAAGCGTGCCGCGTACGACCAGCTTGGCCGTGATTTCCGCAGCGGACAGCAGTTTCGCCCGCCGCCCGACTGGTCGCAGCGTTTCGGCGCCTCCGGAGGCCAGCGCTTCTCGGATCTCAATGGTTTCAGCGACTTCTTCTCCAGCCTGTTCGGCGGCGCGGGAGCCGGGAGCGGCAACGCCGCGCCAAGCGATGCCGAAGCGGGTCACTTGGAGGTCACGGTCGAAGAGGCATATGCAGGCACCAAGCGGCGCGTTGCGCTCACCGAGCACGGTCGCCAGCGCCAGGTCGATGTGCAAATTCCCCCCGGGGTGACCGAGGGTCAACCGCTGCGCATCCCGGGAATCGGCGGCCGCGGATCGCTGATTCTTCGAATTCGTCGTGCGCGCGCACCCCCTCTATGAGGTGGCCGGCAAGGACATCCAGATCGAATTGCCGTTGGCGCCGTGGGAGGCGGCATTGGGAGCGAAGGTCGCAGTGCCCACGCTGGGAGGGACCGTGGAGCTGACCGTGCCTGCGGGAGCCCAGTCCGGCCAGAAGCTCAGACTGCGGGCCCGAGGACTTCCCGGCAGCCCGGCGGGGGACCAAATCGTCACCATCCGATTGGTGACGCCGAGCGCCCGCAGCGCCAGCGAGAGGGCGGCGTATGAGCGTATGAAACGCGACTTCAAATTCGATCCGCGCGCCGATTGGCCTTGAGGCGGTCTTCGCGCCGGCGGCGCTCGTGCGCCACGGTGCACCGGCCGGCTTCCAAAGGGTAAACTCGAGCTTCGATTCACTCGAGGGCGGTGCCTTGAAATACACGCTTCGGATCAACGGAAAAGCTCGCTCCGTCGAGGCCGATCCCAAGATGCCTCTGCTGTGGGTGCTGCGCGATTTGCTCGACCTGAAAGGCACCAAGTTTGGCTGCGGCAAAAGCTTTTGCGGAGCCTGTACCGTGCATTCCGACGGAGTTCCCATCCGCTCCTGCGTTACACCCGTTTCCTCGATAGGCTCTGCCGCCATCACCACCATCGAAGGGATGGCCGAAACCACGCTGGGCAGGAAGGTGCAGAATGCCTGGCTCGCGGTCGACGTCGTGCAATGCGGCTATTGTCAGGCGGGCCAAATCATGTCCGCCAGCGCCTTGTTGGCGAAGAATCCGCAACCCAGCGACAGGGATATCGACAAGGCGATGTCCGGCAACCTTTGCCGCTGTGCCACGTATGCGCGCATTCGCGCCGCGATCAAACAGGCGGCCGGCATGGCGACCGCCGACAGCCGGGACACGCTCGCATGATGCCGGCCCAACGCACAGCTCACGTGAGCGGCGAATCGCGCCGTGCCTTTCTACGCGCCAGCGTCGCGGTCGGCGGCGGCCTGCTGCTGGATTTTTCGCTGCCGGGAATGCTGCACGCTCGCGCCGATTCTCCGCACGCAGCGGGCACGCTCAACGCCTTCGTGCAAATATCCAACGACGGCGTCGTCACCATCGTGTCCAAGAACCCTGAAATCGGGCAGGGCATCAAGACCATGCTGCCCATGTTGATCGCGGAAGAACTGGATGTGGAATGGGCCAATGTCCGCATTGAGCAGGCGCTCAGCGACCCGGCGCGGTACGGTTTGCAATTTGCCGGCGGCAGCCGCGCGACGCCTTTGAATTGGGAGCCGCTGCGGCAGGTGGGCGCGGCCGCGCGCCAGATGCTCATGAGTGCCGCCGCGCAACGCTGGGCCGTGCCCAGTGCCGAATGCGCCACTGCGTCCGGCAAAGTCATTCATAAGCCCACCCAGCGACGCTTGAGCTATGGGCAATTGGCATCCGCAGCGGCCATGCTGCCGGCGCCGGATCCAGCGCACGTGGCGCTCAAAGACCCGAAGGACTTCAAGATCATCGGCAAATCCCGGCCGGGGGTCGACAGTCCCTGGGTGGTGACGGGCAAGCCGTTGTTCGGCATCGACGTCACGGTGCCGGGCATGCTGTACGCCGTTTTCGTCAAGTCGCCGGTGTTCGGCGGCACGGTGGTCAGCGCCAATCTCGATGCGGTCAAGGCGCAAGCGGGTGTACGGGATGCCTTCATCGTGAGCGGCGGCCCGGCTTTCAACGGCCTCGCCAGCGGTGTTGCCATCGTCGGCACGAACTGGTGGCAGGTCAATGAGGCGCGCGAGAAGCTCCAGGTGGTTTGGGAGGACGGAGCCGCCGCGGCGCAGAGCAGCGCGGGATTTGCCCGGCAGGCCGCGGAACTTTCCGCGCAGGAGCCGGGCTTGCAATTGTTGAGCGACGGCGATGTGACGCAAGCGCTCGGCGCCTCGGCGCAGAGACTGCAGGCGGCGTACAGCTATCCATTCCTTTCGCACGCAACGCTGGAGCCGCAGAACTGCACGGCGCACTTTCACGGACGGCAAGCTGGAAATTTGGGCGCCGACCCAGAATCCGGATGCGGGGCGAAAATCGTGGCGAAGACGCTGGGCTTGGCGGATGCGGACATCATCATCCACATGACTCGCTGCGGCGGCGGATTCGGGCGGCGGCTGATGAACGATTACATGGTCGAGGCGGCTTGGATTTCGAAGCAGGCCGGCGCGCCGGTCAAGCTCCTGTGGAATCGGCAAGATGATATGCAGCATGATTTCTACCGCCCCGCGGGGTTTCATTACTTCAAGGCCGGCCTCGATGCCGCCGGCAAACTGCAGGCCTTCAGCGATCATTTCGTTTCCTTCGGCGAGAATGGCAAGGCGGCGTCGGGCGCGGGCATGGGTGCCGGCGAATTTCCCGCGAAGTTCGTGGCTCAACGCGAACCTGGGGATTTCTTTCATGCCGCTGGCGATTCCCACGGGGCCCTTGCGTGCGCCGGGCAGCAACGGGCTGGCATTTGCCTTTCAATCCTTCATCGATGAACTCGCGCATGCTGCGGGCCAGGATCCACTGCAATACCGCATCGACCTGCTGGGCGAGCGCCCGCCAAGTCCGGGGCGGTTCGATTCCGGCCGCATGATCGATGTGCTGACGCTGGTCCGCGACAAGTCCGGCTGGACGCGGCGCAAGCCCGCCCAGGGCTCGGGGATGGGCGTGGCCTTCTACTACAGTCATCTGGGGTACTTCGCCGAAGTGGTGCACGCGACGGTGGGCGCGGGCGGCAAGATCATGATCGACAAGGTCTGGGTGGCGAGCGATGTCGGCAGCCCGATCATCAATCCGACCGGCGCCGAAAACCAAGTGCAGGGCGCCGTGCTGGACGGCATCGGCGCGGCATTGGGCCAGCTCATCACGTTCGAGAACGGCCGGGTGGTGCAAAGCAACTTCAACGATTTTTTACTGCTGCGCATGGATCAAGCACCGCCGGTCGAGGTGCATTTTCTCGAGACCGACCATCCACCCACCGGATTGGGCGAGCCGGCATTGCCGCCGGTTTTGCCGGCCCTGTGCAATGCGTTGTTCGCGGCGATCCGGCGTGAGGATTCGCAGTCTGCCGATCGATCCGCGACTGTTTGGCTAGCCGCCGGTCAGCACGTCCTCGCGCAGTACGAAGTCGGGCGACATGATCGTCGAGCTTTGGCCATCCTGCGCAAATTGCGAGCTTTGCGGCTTCACGAAAACGGCGGACACTTCCGGGTGAGTCTCGCGGATCTGTTTTTCCAAATCGACCACGGCGCGCTCGATATCCGGCGCCCGCATGTAGTCGAAAAAATCCAGACTCAAGTAGACCACGATGCTGTTCGGGGCAAGATGCACGGTGGCGATGCTGTTGGCGTTGCATACGCCGGGCATGTGCGCGGCAATGCGGATGACCGCGTCGCTCAGCACCGGGTCGGCGCGCTCGCCGATGAGCAGCGCCTTTGATTCTTGAGCCAATAGCGCCGCGACACCGACCAAGATCGCGGCGATCAACAGCGATGCAATGCCATCCCAACGGCTATCGGCCGTCAGGATCGCCGCCGTGGTGCCGGCCCCCGCGACCAGAATCCCCAGCAATGCGGCCGAATCCTCGAAGACCACGATGAATGCCGGCGGGTCCTTGGATTGGCGGAACGCCTGCCACCAACCCAAGTTGCGCTTGGATTGTCTGAACGCTCTCGCGCCAACGAGCCAGGAGCCGCCTTCGAACAGCAAGGACGCCGCCAGCACCAGGTAAATTACCAGCGGCCGGGTGATGGCTTGCGGCTGCAGCAGGCGCTGGATACCCTGGTAGGCTGAAACGCCGGCGCCCACCGAGAAGATCAACAATGCCACCACAAAGCTCCAAAAATACAGCTCCCGGGCATAGCCCAACGGGTGTTGCCGGTCCGCCGGGCGGCTGGAGCGGGCGATGCCGTACAGCAGCAGGAGTTCGTTGATGGTGTCGACCAGCGAATGCACCGCCTCGCTCAGCATGGCCGCCGACCCGGTCAGCGCCGCGGCAATGAACTTGGCGGTTGCCACGAGCAGATTGCCGGCAAGGGCGGCCCAAACCGCCTTGAGGGTGGCGTTTTTTCCCATGGCCGATTCTAGCTTGAAGAAACGGCCGGCGGCCCCACCTTGTGCCCTACCAACCCTGAAAAGCTAAGGCCATGACCACAGAGACCCAGCCCGCGTCCGCACCGAAGGCACAAATCAAAGAGTTCCAGGCCGAAACCAAGCAAGTGCTGCGCCTGGTGATCCATTCGCTGTATTCGCACAAGGAAATCTTCCTGCGCGAGCTGATCTCCAACGCCTCGGATGCCTGCGAGAAGCTGCGCTTCGAGGCGCTCGCCAAGCCGGAGCTCTTGGGCGCGCGATACGCTGTCGGTCACGCTGATTCCGGACACGCGCCGCGGGCACCCTGACGCATCAAGGACAACGGCATCGGCATGAGCGAGGCGGAGGTGATCGACAATCTCGGCACCATCGCGCGCTCGGGCACCAAGAAATTCCTGGAGACCTTGAGCGGCGATTCGGCCAAGGATGCGCAGCTGATCGGCCAATTCGGCGTGGGCTTCTATTCGGCGTTCATCGTCGCCGACAAGGTCACCGTGCTCACCAAGCGCAGCCGATTCGCCGGCGGTGCGCTGGGAGTCCGACGGCGAGGGCCAGTACGAGATTCAAGCCGCCGACAAGGCCGATCGCGGCACCGAAGTGATCTTGCACCTGCGCGAGGAGGACAAGGAATTTCTGGAAGCCGGCGCGCCTGCGCCAGCTGGTGCGCAAGTATTCCGATCATTTGAGCATGCCCGATCGTCCTGAAGACGCGGCGAGACGCGAAGAGACGCTGAACCAGGCCAAGGCGTTCTGGACGCGGCCCAAGTCCGAACTCAAGGACGAGGACTACCAGGCGTTCTACAAGCACCTCGACCCACGATTCGGAGGCCGCGCGCGTCTGGGCGCACAACAAGGTCGAGGGCAATCTCGAGTACACCTCGCTGCTGTACCTGCCGAAGCGTGCGCCGTTCGATCTGTTCGACCGCGAGCAGAAAGGCGGCATCCAGCTCTACGTCAAGCGCGTCTTCATCATGGACAAGGCGGCGGAGCTGTTGCCGCCGTACCTGCGATTCATGCGCGGTTTGGTGGATTCGGCCGATCTGCCGCTGAACGTGTCGCGCGAGCTGTTGCAGAACAATCGCACCGTCGAGAAGATCAAGGCGGCTCTGGTCAAACGCACGCTGGATCTGCTCGAGGATCTCGCGGCGCACAAGCCTGAGGAATACGCGGAATTCTGGAAGACGTTCGGCGCGGTGCTTGAAGGAGGGCATCATCGATGATCCGGCCAACAAGATTCGCATCGCGAAGCTGCTGCGCTTTCATTCGACCGCCGAGAGCGGCGATGCGCCGGCGGTCACGCTCGATGCCTACGTGTCGCGCATGAAGCCGGATCAGAAGGCGATCTACTATCTGACCGCCGACACCCTGGCCGCAGCGCGCAACAGCCCGCATCTGGAGGGTTTCCGCGCCAAGGGCATGGAAGTGCTGCTGCTCACCGACCGCATCGATGAGTGGGTGGCGGGTCACCTACACGAGTTCGAGGGCAAGACGCTCGCCAATGTGGCGAGCGCCGCCGCCGACGTGGCCTCGGCCATCGAGACGCCGGAAAAAGCTGCGGCGGAATGCGCCTTCAAGGACACCCTGGACCGGCTCGCCAAGGCGTTGACCGGCAAAATCGCCAAGGCGCAGGTATCCGCGCGGCTCACCGATTCACCTGCGGTATTGGTCGCCGGCGAGTTCGGCATGAGCTTGCGAATGGGGCGGATCTTGAAGCAGGCGGGACAAAGCAATCCGTTCGCGACGCTGCCGATCCTGGAATTGAATCCCAAGCACCCGCTGGTTGAGCGGCTGAAAGACACGCAGGAGGAGGCGCCTTTCGCGGACCTGGCGCACGTGCTCTATGACCAGGCGATGCTCGCCGAGGGCGGCGAGCTGGACGATCCGGCGAGCTTCGTGCGGCGCGTGAACAAGCTCATCGTGGAAGGGCTTGCCGCGCAGCCCAAGATCATTTTGAGCTGAGCATGCTGACACCGCAATGGGCTGCAAACGACGGTGCCATGGCAACCGGGGGCGGCACAGCCGATGTCGATGATGCGCCGCTGCTCGACGCCTACTCCGGCGCGGTGATCGGCGCACTCGAGCGCGTCGCGCCCGCGGTGACGTTCATCGAGGCGGTGGGTGGCGTACGCGCCGGGGCGCGCGGCCGGCGCGCGGAGCGGGCCAGCGGCTCGGGTTTTCTCTTCACTCCCGACGGCTACCTGCTCACCAACAGTCATGTCGTGGACGGATCCGAAGAGATCGCGGTGCGTCTCAATGACGATACGCGGTTTCATGCCGATCTCGTGGGCAACGACCCGGACTCGGATTTGGCGGTGCTGCGCATCGGTCACCCAAGCGCGCTGCCTTACGCGGAATTCGGCGATTCCTCGCGCCTGAAAGTGGGTCAGGTCGCCATCGCCATCGGCAATCCGCTCGGCTATTCGAAGACGGTCACGACCGGTGTCGTATCGGCGCTGGGCCGCACCCTGCGCGCGAAATCCGGCAGGCTCATGCACGATGTCATTCAGACCGACGCTGCGCTCAATCCGGGCAACTCCGGCGGTCCGTTGGTCGATTCGAGGGGGCGGGTGATCGGCGTCAATACCGCGATGATCCCGCAAGCTCAGGCGATTTGTTTTGCCACCGGGATCAACACGGCAAAGTGGGTCATCGGCCAGATGTTTGCGCATGGTAGGGTGCGTCGTGCCTATATCGGGGTCTCGGGCGCCACCGTGCCGATTGCGACGCGGGTCGTGCGCCATTTCAGCCTGCCGGGAAACACCGCGGTGCATGTGGCCGACATTGTGGCGGGCAGCCCGGCTGCGCTCGCCGGTGTACAAACCGGAGATCGCATGGTTGCGCTCGACGGCGTGCGCATCAATGGAATCGACGGTCTGCAGCGAACCCTCGACGCAAGTCTGATCGGCCGGGAGTGCGAACTGCAGTTATTGCGCAGGTCGAGCGTGATCAAAACGACGATACGGCCGATCGAGATGCCGTTGCACCGAACCGGCGCCAAGTAATACAGCAGAGGAAGAGCGGCAATGAATCCAACGCATCCGGTCACTTTGGCGGTTCCCCCTGAACCCACCGATCACGCCCAGGGGCCGGAGCACGCGCGGGTGGTGGTGGTCGAGTACGGGGACTTCGAATGTCCCAGCTGCAAGGTCGCGGCCGCCACGCCCACGCTGCTGATGGAGCGCTTTCCGAACCGAGTGCGGTTCATATTCCGGAATTTCCCCTTGGAGGAGGCGCACCCGCATGCGCTGCTCGCCGCCGAAGCCGCCGAGGCCGCCGCCGGTCAGGGCAAATTTTGGCCGATGCACGATCTGCTGTTTCGCAGTCAGGCGCATTTGAAGGCGGCGGATCTCTTGAACTATGCGAGAGAATTGAACCTCGACATGGCGCGCTACAAGGCGGAGATGGACGACCACATTTACCTGCAAAAGGTCCGCGAGGACATCGCGAGCGGCCGTTTGAGCCATATTCGGGCCACGCCCGCTTTCTTTCTCAACGGCGCGGTTCAAGATATTTCCTTCGGCATGAAGGCATTGCACGACGCAGTCGCCGCCGCGGTGACGCGGCACCAATAAAAAGGGCGCCTCATGGGGCGCCCGAATGGGGGAATCTCCGAGAGCTCGGCGCGGCTAGGTCCAGCCGTCTCCGCCGCCCCCGCCGAAGTCGCCGCCCCCGCCGCCGTCGTCCCAGGAACCGGGATCGTTGGCGCCGAAGTCATTGCCGCCCATGTCGCTATTGCTGAAGCCCGGTTCCGCGGCGTCCGCCGATGGAATGACACCGCCTGAGTGGCCGCCGTCTAAAAAGTGATGCGCGAGTTCTTCGCCGGCGACCACGCCCGCACCCACGGCCAGGCCGGAAGCCAAGCCTCCGGCGATGCCGGAACCGATGCCGCCGCCCATGGGCGCCGGGCCATAACCGGGCCCGTAGCCGCTCGGTGCGCCGCCCATGCCGGGGCCGCCCGCGACGGGATAGGGGTTATAGGGGGTGCGGCGCCGAAACAGCATCATCAAAACGCCGACCACGATGAGACCCAGAATCAACCCTCCCCAGGGGAAATGCGGCGCGGAGCGCGCGGGGAGCGAGATGATTTGCGGGCCCGTCGAGCGCGGCGCCAATCCCAGCTCGGATTTCAATTCTTGAACGGAACGAGGGCTGAAAGAGGTCAGGCCCGGATTTAAGCGCTCTGCCGTGCCCAACTCGGAGCGGGCGAGCGCAGTTTTGCCCTCTTTGGCGTACAGCTCGGCTTGCACATAGTGTGCTTTGGCGCTCGTAGGATGATCGGCGAGCACTTGAGTCATCATTTGCTGCGCCTGGTCCAGATGACCGGAGGCGGCGGCCTGATAGATTTGATTCACTGTCGGATCAGCAGCTTGCGCAAAACCCGGCGACCCTAGCGCGAAGGTCGCACCCAAGCCCAGCGCAGCAGCGGCGAGAATTAATTTCCGCATGGCAAGCCCCCAGCGGGTCCAATCGACCCTGGGAAGTTAGATATGGGCGCTCCGGTGAAGTTCAACGCCTCCGTCTGCCGCAAACTGCGCCCGGCGGGGCGCCTACAGGACGCCGCGGCGCTTTTGATCGAGTTCGATGGACTCGAACAGCGCCTGGAAATTACCTTCGCCAAAACCCTCGTTGCCCTTGCGCTGAATGATTTCAAAGAAGATGGGGCCGATCGCGTTCTTGGTGAAGATCTGCAACAGTATGCCGCTCTTGTCGCTGCCGTCGATGAGTATCCCGCGGCGCTTGAGTTCGGGCACGGATTCACGATGGCCGATGACCCGGGCATCGACCCCCTCGTAATAGGTCGCCGGCGTCTCCTGGAATTCGACGCCGCGCGCGCGCAGCGCATCCACGGTTTTGTAGATGTCATCGGTCCCGAGCGCAATGTGCTGAATGCCTTCGCCCTTGTACTCGTTCAAATATTCCTCGATCTGACTCTTGTCGTCCTGGCTCTCGTTGATCGGGATGCGGATCTTGCCGCAGGGCGAGGTGAGCGCGCGCGAGAACAAACCGGTTTCCTTGCCCTCGATGCTGAAGTAGCGGATTTCCCGGAAGTTGAACAGCTTCTCATAGAAGCCGGCCCAGACGTTCATGTTGCCGCGCCTGACGTTGTGCGTAAGATGATCGATGCGCAGCAACCCGGCGGTAAAGTGCGGCTCGGTATCGATGACGGGAATGAAATCCACATCGTAAATCGTGCGCTCGCCGTATCGGTCGACCAGGTAGATCAGGCTGCCGCCGATTCCCTCGATCGACGGGATATTGAGTTCCATGGGCCCCGCGGTAACCGGTCCGGGCTTGGCGCCCAGGTCCAGCGCGCGCGCGAATGCCAGGCGCGCGTCGGCGACGCGAAAGGCCATCGCGCAGGCGCAAGGTCCGTGTGCACGCGCGAATCTCTGCGCGAAGCTGTCGTGCTCCGCGTTGATGATGAAATTGATGTCGCCCTGATTGTGCAGCGTCACGTTCTTGGAACGGTGGCGCGCGACCGCGGGCAAGCCCATGCCCTCGAACAGGCGGCGCAACAGTTCAGGATCGGGCGCGGCGTATTCGACGAATTCGAATCCGTCGGTGCGCATGGGGTTCGTGGCACTGAGTTCGGCGTTCACGGCGTGATGATGATCTTGCTTGGAGAGGAGATGGCGGTGCCGAACACGCGGTCCCAGATGTGCGTGGTGACGCCGAAATTGCCGCGCTTGGGTGAATGATGGTGGCGCATGTGCCAGGCTCGCAGTGCGCCGAAGTAGGCCGACGAGGACTTGCGGGCGTGGTGGTGAATCACATGATGAACATAACCGTACCACCAATACCCGGTCATCACGCCGACCGTCAGACCGTTCGCGATGTTGAAACCGACCCACCACCAGAAGGGCAGCAGAATCGCGCCGAGCCAGACCGTCACACTGACCCACGACGGCGTGCCGATGAAGGCGAGCGGTTCGCTGTGATGCAGGCTGTGCATGGGCGAGAACACCGGCATGCGATGCAAAGCGATCCGGTGCAGCACGTATTCCAGGAATGTCCAGAGAACCAGGCCCGCCGTGCACGCAGCGAGCCATTCCCGGCTGCCATGCCAGGTAAACTGCCGAAAATTGGCGGCAGTGAGCGCCACCACCGTGATCGGGTAAACCACGAAATCGGAGTAATAGCTGAATTTGCTGAGTTGCATCGTTGCACCTCGCTCTTATGAATTATGCTATTTGACCACGAATCCGGGTAAATGTTAGCCGAAGAATACCCCGGCCGCACGGCCTTGTGGCCGTTTTCGCTTGGTAGAATTTCCAAGTATGCGTAAAACCTGGGTAATCGTAGGCGCCGGATTCTCTGGCACGGTGCTTGCCGTCAACCTGCTGCGGCGGCCGCCGGCGGGGGGTGCCGACGTCGTGCTCATCGAGCGCGGCAGCGTCATGGGCCGCGGCCTGGCATACGCCGCGCACGAATTTCCTTATCTTTTGAACGTGCCCGCGAGCCGCTTGTCGGCGGATTCGGCCGATCCGCTGCAATTTCTACGCTTCGCGCAAGGCCGCTTGGCCAAGGTCGACGCCGAGGATTTCCTGCCGCGCGCTCTGTACGGCGACTACCTCGAGGACTCGCTGCTGCGCGCCGAGCGCGAGGCCGCGCCGCACGCGCGCCTGAACCGCGTGTTCGGCGAAGTCACCGGCATTACGCGCACGGGTGCCGTTGTGACGGCCGAATTTGCGGACCGCGCCCCGATTCCGGGAGATGCGCTGATTTTGGCCATGGGAAGTCCGTCGGCGCCGGTCCCTCCCTGGGCGCAGAAGCTGAACGGCCACGCGGCTTACCGTCAAGACCCGCGGAATTTGCCCGCGACCTTGGGCTCCGAGCACTCGGTTCTGATCGTCGGCAACGGGTTGACGATGGCGGATGCGGCCTCCGTGTTGAGCCGCCACCCCGAGCGGGTGCCGACGCTGCATACGATTTCGCGCCGCGGCCTCACACCCAAAACCCAAACGGCCTTCCAGACCGCCGCCATGCGCGGCAGCGGCGAGACGCTGTTGTCGGCGGCGCACTCGTTAAGGGCGCTGCTGCGCGCCTGCCGCAACCTGGCACGCGAGGTCGAGCAACTGGGGGGCGATTGGCGCGAAGCCGTCACCTTCATCCGCGCTCGGGCTCCCGCCCTGTGGCAGCGCATGCCCGATGCCGAGCGGCGGCGCTTTGTGCGGCATGTGCAGGTGCATTGGGAAACCTACCGCCACCGGCTGCCGCCGCTACTGAGCGCGCGTTTGGAAAATCTTCGGCGCAGCGGCAAACTGCAGGTGCGGGCTGGCCGCATTCAGGACGTGGCAGCCATCGATTCCCGCCGCTTGGCCGTCGCGTGGCGGCCCCGCGGCAGCGGCGCGACGGCGCAGCTCAGCGTGGACCTGCTGGTGAACGCCACGGGCCCGAACTACAACATCGAACGCTCCACGGATCCGCTCATGGTTTCTTTGCGCTCCTCGGGATTGGTGTCGCCGGACCCGTTGCGCTTCGGATTGCGCACCGCGCGTTATGGCGCCTGCGTGGATTTGCATGGCCGGGCGAGCGAGCGCCTTTTTTATATCGGGCCGATGTTGCGGGCCGATCATCTGGATGCGACCGCGGCGGCGGAGTTGACCCGGCACGCGGAGCAACTCGCGGCGCACCTCGCGTCGAGCAGCTAGACAAGCTTGGCGATGCCTGCCAGCAGCCGCTCAATGTCTTCGCGCGAGCTGTACATCGAGACGCCGGTTCGCAGCAAACCGCCGCGATCCTTCAAGCCCAACACTTGCACGGCACGAGCGGCATAGAAATGACCGTCCCAAACGCAAATGCCTTCCTTCCCCAGGCTGCTGCTCGCTTGCGCCGCGCTCGCCTGCTCCAAGGTGATCGAAACGGTAGGCGCGCGCGAGCGCTGGCTGAAGTCCGGACCCCACACCTGCACCCCGCGCAGCTCGCGCACCGCGTCGTGATAGAACTTGGCGAGTCCGTGCTCGTATGCGGCGATGCCGGTCATGGCATCGACCAAGCGCTCCCGCAGATTCGCGCCTTCGCCCCAGGACGCAAGGTATTCGACCGCCGCGCCCAGCGCATCGATGGCGGCGTGGTTCAAGGTCCCGGTCTCGATGCGGTAGGGGGCGGCAGGATCCTGCACGCTCAGGCGCTCGGTGGGCAGCCGATCGAGCGCCCCCGGGCGCGAATACAGCACCCCGACATGCGGCCCGTAGAACTTGTAGCCCGAGCATAAGAGAAAATCCATGCCGAGACTTTTGACGTCCAAGGAGAAATGCGGCGCATAGTGAACCGCATCGACCACCAGCAGTGCGCCAACCTCATCGGTCAGGCGGCGCGCCAGCCTCAAGTCGTTGACCGTGCCCAGGGCATTGGACGAGGCGCCGAGCGCAAACACCTTGGTGCGCGCCGTGATCTTGGCGGCCATGTCGTCGAGGTCCAGTAAGCCGGCCGGCAGCAGCCGGACCTCTTGCACGATCACGCCGCGCTCTTGCAGCCGCAGCCACGGCCCGCGATTGGCCTCGTGGTCGAGCTGCGTGATGAGCACTTCGTCGCCGGGTTTCAGCGTGCCGCCGATTGCCGCGCTCAGCGCGTAGTTGAGCGTGGTCATGTTTTGACCGAATGAAATGCAGCTCGCGCGCTCCGCGCCGAGAAAGGCGGCCAGCGTTTCGCGCGCCGCCGCCATGCGCCGGTCGACTTCCTGGGAGGGCCAGAAATTACCGAGCGTGTTGACGTTGCAGGCGGCGTAGAAATCGCCGAGCCTGTCGATCACCCTCTGCGGCACTTGGCTGCCGCCGGGTCCGTCGAGATACGCAAGTTTCAATCCCAGCGGCGTGCGCGCGAGCGCCGGGAAATCTTTGCGGCAGCGAACGGAGTGTTCGGGTGTGAACGGCATAGTAAAGTATGTCATGAAATTTTCTCCGCTGGTGGATCGAATCGCGGGCGACAGCGCAGAGGCGTGGACCATCCACGGCCTGGCGCGCGAAGCGCAGCTGCGCGGCGAGGATGTGATCGTGCTCAGCATCGGCGATCCGGAATTGGAAATGCCGGCGCCGGTGCTCGAGCGCGCGATCGACACGCTGCGCGCCGGCGATGTTCGCTACACACCCGCGGCGGGGCGACTGGCGCTGCGCGAGGCGATTGCGCAGTCGCATCGGCGCCGCACGGGTCAAGCGGTCGATGCGGACAATGTCGTCTTTCTTTCCGGCGCGCAGAACGCGCTGTTCGCCGCCTCATTATGTGTTGCCGGGCCGGGCGATGAGGTGCTCGCACTCGAGCCGTTGTACCCGAGTTATCCGGGAACCATCAGAGCGTCGGGCGCGCAGCTGGTGCGCGTTGCGGCGTCGCCATCCGGCGGCTTTCGCCCCGACCTGGGCGCCCTCGCGGCAGCCATTACGCCGCGCACGCGCGCCGTGTTTTTCGCCTCGCCCAACAATCCGAGCGGCGTGATCCTGAGCGAGGCCGATCTTAATGTCATCGGCGAGCTCGCGCGCCGTCATTCCTTGTGGATCGTGGCGGACGAAGTGTATGCGGGACTCGCCCCGGGAGGGTGCGTTCCGAATCTCGCGGCGCGCCTGCCGGAGCAAGTCGTGACGATCAGCAGCTTGTCGAAGTCGCATTCGCTGCCGGGGCTGCGCGCCGGCTGGCTGGTGGGACCGAAGGAGCTGGCCAAGCATGCGGAGACGCTTTCCATGTGCATGTTGTTCGGCCTGCCCGGCTTCATTCAGGAGGCGGCGCTCACCGCGCTCAAAGGATCGGACGCGCCGGAGGTGCGGATACGCGAGCTCTGTTGCGCGAGGCGCGCTATGCTGATCGAGGGCCTTGGGCGGGTGCGCGGAATTCGCTGCGCGGTGCCCGACGCCGGCATGTTCACGCTGATCGATGTGCAGGGCACGGGCCTTTCGGGCTACGATTTCATGAGCGGCCTGTTCGCCTCCGAGCGCGTGTCGGTGCTCGACGGCGCAGCGTTCGGCGCGGCGACTCGCGGCTTCGTGCGTCTGTGCTTCGCGACCGATGAGGCGACGCTGCGCGAGGCGATCGTGCGCATCGGGCGCTATGTCGGAACTTTGATGGCGAGCGCTTAAGGCGGGGTGTTTGTGACGAAATCAGCGGACTTTGCAATCGTCGTGCGTAACCCGGGCGGACCGGAAATGCTCGAATGGACCGAAGTTGAGACCGCGCCGCCGGCGCGCGGCGAGGTTCTCATTGCGCAACGCGCCGTGGGCGTCAACTTCATCGATACGTATTTTCGCAAGGGCGCGTATCCCTGGCCGGTGTCGCCCCTGATCCCCGGCGGCGAAGCGGCAGGAATCATCGAGGCGGTCGGGGAGGGCGTGACCGACTTCAGATGCGGCGATCGCGTGGCTTATATCCTGCCCATCGGCGCGTACCGGACGCGGCGGACGGTGCCGGCGGAGCGGTTGGTGAAATTGCCCGACGAAATCGACTTCGAGGTGGCGGCCTCGATGATGCTGAAAGGACTGACGACGCAATTTCTACTGACCTCCTGTTATGCGGTGAAGGCGAGCGACACCGTGCTGGTGCACGCGGCCGCGGGCGGGGTGGGGCTGTTGATGGGTCAATGGCTGAAATCCATCGGCGCCACCGCCATCGGCACGGCAGGGTCGGCAGAGAAAGCGGCCATCGCCAAGGCGAGCGGCTATACGCACGTCATCGACTATCGCGCCGAGGATTTCGCGGCGCGCGTCAAGGAGATCACCGGCGGCCGGGGTTGCGACGTGGTTTACGATTCCGTAGCCAACGACACCTGGCGCGGTTCGCTGAAATGCCTGCATGCGCGCGGCCTGTTCGTTTGCTTTGGTCAGTCTTCCGGGCCGATCACCGACTTCAAGATTTCCGATCTTGCCGGCGGCGGCTCGCTCTATGCGACGCGGCCCACGCTGTTCGACTACATCAAAACCCGCGCGGACCTTACGATGCGGGCGGCCGATCTATTCGCAAAGGTCGCATCCGGCGCGGTGACGCCCGCGATCGGAAAGCGGCTGCCGCTGCGCGAGGCGGCCGAGGCGCACCGCAGCCTCGAGTCGCGCAAAACCACGGGGTCCACCGTCCTGCTGCCATGACGGCGGTCCGGGCAGGGCGCTCAAATTCCCAAGGGCAGCGCGGTCGACTCCTTGATGACGGTGACCGCCACCGATGAATTGACCGAACGCACGCAGGGAATGCGCGATAAATAATCGAGATAGAAGGCCTCGAAAGCCTTGATGTTCTTGGTCACGATCTTCAGCAGGAAGTCCCATTCGCCGGTGAGCGTGTAGCACTCGAGCACTTCGGCGCGATCGCGAATCGCCGCTTCGAATTCGGCCAGCGCGTCGCGGCCGGTGGTGGCCAGCTTGATGTGCGCGAAGATGGTGACGTCGAGGCCGAGAGCGTTTCGATCGAGCAGCGCGACGCGCGCCTTGATCACGCCGTTTTGTTCGAGCTGTTGAATCCGCCGCCAGCAGGTGGTGGTCGATAATTTCGTTTGCGCGGCCACCTCGGCCACCGACAGCGCCCCCTGTCGCTGTAGAATGTCGAGCAGACGCAAATCCAGCCGGTCGATCGCTACTCGGTTATTTTGTTCCACAAAATGCCTAATATCGGAATGAATATACCGAATTATCAGCTCACTTCCTAATGAATGCAACATTTAGGAGTGCGGAGACGTAAATTATGGGGATGAACAAGAAATCGCGCCTGCACCTGCCCCGCGTCCCCGCGCGCCCCGGCGAAACTCCCGACTTCAGTTACGTTCAACTTTCACCCGCAGGCGAAGTACCCCGGCCGCAAGTCAACGCCCGTGCCCGCGACATGATTTCCTTGAGCGTCGAACTGGTGCGCGTGCTCGATGACGGCGGCGAAGCGGTCGGTCCCTGGAATCCGCATCTGGAAGCGAGCGACTTGCAAGTCGGTCTGCGCCACATGCTGCTCACGCGCCTCTACGATGATCGCATGCAGCGCATGCAGCGCGCCGGCAAGATCTCCTTCTACATCCGCTCGCTCGGCGAGGAAGCGGTCGGCGTCGCTCAGGCCATGGCGCTGCGTCCCTCCGACATGCTGTTTCCCGCGTATCGCAAGCAGGGCGCGCAAATCGTGCGCGGCATCTCGCTGGTCGATCTCATGTCGCAGCTCCTGTCCAACACCCGCGACATGTGCAAGGGCCGCCAGCTGCCCGTCATGTATCACTCCCGTGCGAACAATATTTTCTCGATCTCCGGCAATCTGGCGACGCAGTTTCCGCAGGCGGTGGGCTGGGCCATGGCCGCCGCCATCAAGGGCGAAGACAATCTGGCGGCCAGCTGGATCGGCGAGGGCAGCAGCGCGGAGGCGGACTTTCACTATGCGCTGTTGTTTGCCTCCGTGTACCAGGCGCCGGTGATACTCAACGTCGTCAACAATCAGTGGGCCATCTCCACCTTCCAGGGGTATGCCGGCGGCGAACAGCGATCCTTTGCGGCGCGCGGTCCCGGGTACGGCATGCCGGGAATTCGCGTCGACGGCAACGACTTCCTCGCGGTGTTTGCCGTGACTCAATGGGCGGCGGAGCGCGCGCGTACCGGCGCGGGACCGACATTGATAGAGCTGGTGACGTACCGCGGCGCCGCGCACTCGACCAGCGATGATCCGGCGCGCTACCGCGCCAAGGACGATGCGGAACATTGGCCGCTGGGCGATCCCATCAAGCGCCTGAAGGCGCACTTGATCAAGATCGGCGAATGGTCGGAAGAGCGGCACGCAGCGATGAGCGCCGAGCTCGAAGCACTGGTGGCCTCGAGCTGGAAGGAGGCGACCCATTCGGAACCATGAGCGAAGGCCCGCGCTTGAATCCGGACTCGATGTTCGAGGACGTGTTCAAGGACATGCCGCAGAACCTGCAGCGCCAGCAAGCCTTGCTGCGCAAGGAACTGGGCTGAAGCATGGCCAACATGAACATGATCCAGGCGCTCAATTCCGCCATGGACATCATGCTGGGCAGGAACCCCGCGGTGGTCCTCATGGGCGAGGACATCGGTTATTTCGGCGGTGTGTTTCGCGCGACCGAAGGCTTGCAGCGCAAGTACGGCGAGCACCGCGTCATCGATTCGCCGATTGCCGAGGGCGGCATCGTGGCCACGGCGATCGGCATGAGCGTCAATGGCCTGCGGCCGGTCGCCGAGATTCAATTCGCCGACTACATCTATCCGGGATTCGATCAGATCGTCAGCGAGCTGGCGCGCATCCGCTACCGCAGCGCCGGCGATTTCTTCGCGCCCGTCACCATTCGAACGCCCTGCGGCGGGGGAATCCGCGGCGGTCAGACTCACTCGCAAAGCCCCGAAGCGATTTTCACCCACGTCAGCGGCATCAAGGTCGTGATGCCCTCCAACCCCTACGATGCCAAAGGTTTGCTGATCACCAGCATCGAGGATGATGACCCGGTGGTGTTCTTCGAGCCGAAACGCCTGTACAACGGCCCATTCGATGGCGATCCGAACAAGCCGGCCATTCCCTGGAGTACGCACCCGAAGGGCCAGGTGGACGAGGGGTACTACAAGGTACCGCTGGGCAAGGCGGACATCGTGCGCGCCGGCGCGGACGTCAGCATCATCACCTACGGCACCATGGTGCACGTTGCGGTGGCCGCGGCCGCGGCGCTGAACGTCGATGCCGAGATCATCGACCTTCGTTCGCTCGTGCCGCTGGATGTGGAGACAATCGTTGCTTCCGTGAAGAAAACCGGCCGCTGCATCGTGGCGCATGAAGCGACCCGCTTCTCCGGCTTCGGCGCGGAATTGCTGTCGATCGTACAAGAAGAGTGCTTCTGGTCGTTGGAAGCGCCGATTCAAAGGGTCGCGGGCTGGGATACTCCCTATCCGCACGCGTTCGAGTGGGAGTACTTTCCAGGCCAGGCGCGCTTCAAGGCTGCGCTCAAGGCCGTCATGGAACCTGCATGAGTCAATTCACGTTCAAGATGCCGGACTTGGGCGAGGGCACGGTCGATGCTGAAATCGTCGCCTGGCACACCAAGCCCGGCGATACGGTGAGCGAAGATCAACTCATCGTCGAGGTGATGACCGACAAGGCTGCGGTTGAAGTTCCGGCGCCGGTCAGCGGCCGCGTCGTCTCCGTCACCGGAGCGCCCGGCGACAAGGTGGCCGTCGGATCGCCGCTCATCGTATTCGAGTTGAGCGACGGCGCGAAATCGGCTGAAACGCTTGCCGCGGCGCCCCCCGCAACGGCAGCGTCGCCCCCCGCACCGAGGCCGCCCGCTGTGCCCGCCGTCAAACCCGCTGCGGCGCCGCCGCCTGCCGCACGCCACGGCCGCGTCATGACCTCGCCCGCGAACCGGCGGCGAGCGAGCGAGGCGGGCATCGACCTGACCACCGTGGCGGGTTCGGGTCCCGGCGGGCGCATCCTGCGCACTGACTTGACGACGGCCGCGCCACAACCGCTCAAGCCCGATGCGGCCGACACGACGGAAATCAAAGTCATCGGCGTGCGCCGTCTGATCGCCGAGCGCATGGGCGAGGCCAAACGCAACATTCCGCACTTTGCCTATGTCGAAGAAGTTGATGTCACCGAGCTCGAATCGTTGCGCACGCATTTGAACCTGACGCGCCCCGAAAACTCAGGTTCCTTGAGCTACCTGCCGCTGGTGGTGATGGCACTGACGCGCGTGATCGAATCCTTTCCGCAATGCAATGTGCTTTACGACGCGGCGCGCGGCGTGCTGATCAGGCACCGTGCCGTGCATGTCGGCATCGCGACGCAGACGCCCGATGGGTTGAAGGTTCCGGTGGTGCGCAACGCGCAGGCGCTCGGCCTGTGGGAAGTCGCGGCGGAAATTCGCCGGCTTGCCGAGCGGGCGCGCGCGAACAAGGCGAGCCGCGAGGAATTGGTCGGATCCACCATCACCGTCACCAGCCTGGGCAAGCTCGGCGGCATCGCTTCCACGCCCATCATCAATGCGCCGGAAGTGGCCATCATCGGGCTCAACAAGGCCGTTGAGCGGCCCGTCGTCCATCAGGGCACGATTGCCGTGCGGCGAATCATGAATTTGTCGTCCTCGTTCGATCATCGCTTCGTGGACGGCTATGATGCCGCGGCGATGATTCAAGCATTGAAAGAACTGCCTCGAACATCCCGCGACGATATTCATTCCTACGGTGAAAAGCCCATGACCCCCCAACCCAAGCGTCCCGCATTCGGCACTCTGCTCACCTCGCACATGGCGGTGACCCACTATCGCGATGGCAAATGGAGCCCGAGCGAGATCAAACCGGTCGGTGCGCTCGAAATCAGTCCTGCTGCGCACGTGCTGCACTATGCGAGCACCTGCTTCGAAGGCTTCAAGGCATTCCGCCATGCCGATGGCTCCGTGCACGTGTTTCGCATGGATCGGCATATGCAACGCCTGCTGCAAAGCACCCGCTCAGCTGGTGTTGCCGGAGCCGGATCTGGCGCAGGTCGCCGACATGGTGCGCGCAGTGATCAATCGCTGCCGCGATGCCGTGCCGGAAGCTCCCGGCGCGCTGTACTTACGGCCCATCATTTTTGGCACCACGGCGAATATCGGCGCGGCCACGACGCCGACCACCGAGGCGATGCTGTTGGTGCTCGCCAGTCCGGTTTGGGACTACTTTGCGGGCGGCGATGAAGCCGCTGCGCATCCTGGTCGACGATCAGAACACGCGCTCCGCGCAGCACATGGGCATGGTCAAGACCGGCGGCAACTATGCCGCGGCATTGGCGCCGACCATGCACGCACGGGCGCAGTATCAGGCCGACCAGGTGCTGTTTTGCCCCGACGGCCAGGTGCAGGAGACCGGCGCCGCCAATTTCCTGTTGATCCGCGACGGCGAACTCATGACCCGCAGCCTGGACACCACCTTTCTGCACGGGGTCACGCGCGACTCCTTGCTGACGATGGGCCGCGACCTAGGCTACACCGTGACCGAAAATAAATTCGACGTCCTGGAGATGCTCGATTGGGTGAGCACCGGCGAGGCGGCGCTTGCGGGCACCGCCGCCGTGCTGGCAGGCGTGGGCACGCTTGATTTACGCCGGCATGGAGCATCGGGTCGGGACAGGCCATGTCGGCGAGGTCACCAAGGCGTTGCGCGCCAAGCTGGTCGCGATCCAGCGGGGTGAACTGACCGGACGTTCACGGTTGGCTGGAACGCGGAGCGCTCGCTCAGTACTCTTCGCGATCCTCCTCGTCCTCATCGTCTAGGTCGTCGTCGTCCTCGTCATCCTCGTCTTCGTCCCAGTCCTCGTCTTCTTCGTCGTCATCGTCGTCCTTCTCGGCCTTGGAGCCTGACCACCCTTCGGGCTCCTCGGTCAGTTCCAGATCGAGCTCCGCCCAGTCGTCGACATCCAGATCTTCGGTATCGCCGTCGAGGTGTTGGATGTCGAATGGTTTCCTGGTCCTCGTCCACTTTGAGAACCTGGAAGGTTTCATCGTTTTCCAAGTCGTCGTACCACTGCCCGACGGTCGGTTCGTATTCTCTACCCACGGTTCATCCTTATTTGGAAACTTGCTTATCCGGAGACTGGCTCGCTTTAAGAGCTACGAATATTAGGTGAGGCCCCTCGGCTAAGTAAATGGCAATATCGTGATCTTATGACCGTCGCAGACCGCAAAGTTACCGCTCGTCGCTTGACCGATGCGCGCCGCGTCGTGGTCAAAGTCGGCTCGGCCCTGTTGGTGGACGCGCGACAAGGGCCGCCTCAATCGCACCTGGCTGGAGAGCTTTGCGGCCGACGTCGCAGCCTTTCGCAAGCGCGGCCAGGAGATCATCCTGGTCTCCTCCGGCGCCATCGCCTTGGGAAGGCGGCACCTGGGACTTGGGTCGCGGGAAAGCTCAAACTGGAGGAAAGCCAGGCTGCGGCGGCTGTAGGACAGATCCGCCTCGCGCATGCCTACAAGGAGATCCTGGATGCGCACGAAATCACGGTGGCGCAGATTCTCCTGACGTTGGGCGACACGGAGCAGCGGCGGCGTTATCTCGAATGCCCGCGGGACGCTCAACACCCTGCTGGCCCTGGGCGCCGTGCCGGTGATCAACGAGAACGACACGGTGGCGACGGCCGAAATCCGTTATGGCGACAATGACCGGCTGGCGGCCCGGGTGGCGCAAATGATCGGAGCGCGACTGCCTGGTGCTGCTGTCGGACATCGATGGGCTGTACACCGCGAACCCGAACGAGGATCCCGATGCGCGATTTCATTGCACGGGTGCTCGAGATCACTCCCGCGATCGAGGCCATGGCCAGCGGTTCGGGCAGCGACATGGGTTCGGGCGGCATGCATACCAAGATCGCCGCCGCGAAGATTGCGGTAGGCGCCGGATGCCATCTGTGCATTGCCTTGGGATCGGCGGAGCATCCGCTGCGGCACATCGAGGAGGGAGCCCGCTGCACCTGGTTCGTGCCGACCTCGACGCCCGGTTGCCACCCGCAAGCAATGGATCGCGGGCACATTGAAGCCCGCTGGCGCGATCGCCGTCGACGATGGCGCGGTGCGTGCGTTGATGGGCGGGAAGAGCCTGCTGCCCGCCGGCGTCACCCGCGCTCTCGGCCGATTCGATCGCGGCGACACCGTCAGCATCATCGGCCCGGACGGCACCGAGATCGGCAGAGGAATCTGCGCCTATTCGGACACGCGACGCCGCGCGCATCATCGGCCGCAAGTCCGCCGATATCGAGAAGGTGCTGGGATTTCGCGGCCGCGATGAGATCGTGCACCGTGATGATCTGGTGCTGCTCAGAATCCTGTGACCAGCGTCGCCGAATTGATGCAAGGCATCGGCGTGGCCGCCCGGCTTGCCGCCAAGCAGCTGGCGTTCGCCTCGAGCGACCAAAAGAACCGTGCCTTGATCGCCGCTGCATCGGCGCTGCGCCGCTCTCGCGCCGCCATCCTGGCCGCCAATGACGGGGATATCCGCGAAGCGGGGCCCGGACTTTCCGCGGCACTGCTCGATCGCCTGCGCCTGGACGATTCGCGCATCGAGCGGATGGCGCGCGGCCTCACGGAGATCGCGGCGGCGCGCGATCCCATCGGCGCGTGCCTGGCGGAGTGGTGCCGGCCGAATGGCATGCGCATTCAGCGAGTCTGCGTACCCTTGGGCGTCATCGGCATCATCTATGAGAGCCGGCCCAATGTCACCGCCGATGCCGGCGCGCTGTGCCTGAAGTCCGGCAATGCCGTGATCTTGCGCGGCGGTTCGGAAAGCTCACGCTCGAGCGCGGCCATCCACGATTGCCTGCGGCAAGGGCTCATCGCGGCACAGCTGCCGCCCACCGGCATCCAGCTGGTGCCCACTGCCGAGCGCGCGGCCGTGGGCCATATGCTCAGCGACATGACCGACAGCATCGATGTCATCGTGCCGCGCGGCGGAAAGAGTTTGATTTCGCGTGTGCAGAAGGAAGCGCGGGTGCCGGTGATCGGGCACCTCGAAGGCGTTTGTCACGTGTACGTGCACCGCGACGCCGATCTTGCGATGTCGAAACGCATTGTGCTGAACGCGAAAATGCGCCGCACGGGCATATGCGGTTCGGCCGAGACGCTGTTGGTCGATCGCGCCTGCGCGCCGACCCATCTGCCGCCGTTGCTGCAAACGCTGCTCGCCGCCGGCTGCGAGGTGCGCGGCGATGAGGTGTGCGCTCGCACCGACGCCCGGGTCAAACCGGCCGTCGAGCAGGATTGGTACAAGGAATATCTCGACGCCATCATCGCCGTGCGCGTGGTCGATGACCTCGATGCCGCCATGGCGCACATCGGGAAATATGGCTCGCAGCATACCGACTGCATCATCACCGAGGATGCCGCGGCGGCCGAGCGGTTTCTGGCCGAGGTCGACAGTGCGATCGTGCTGCACAATGCGTCCACGCAATTCGCGGACGGGGCCGAGTTCGGGATGGGCGCGGAGATCGGCATCAGCACCGACAAGTTTCACGCCCGCGGCCCGGTGGGCGTCGAGCAATTGACCAGCTACAAGTACCTGGTGCGCGGGGCCGGCCAGATCAGGGATTAGCCCTCCGGCCGGGCCCCGGCCCCTAGGGGTTCCTGCGTACCCCTTCGCACTCCTAAGACGTGCGGGCGGCCCCTAACACCCGCTTATGTAAATGTGTCGGGCACCGCACAGATTTCAAGGATTGGCGCTGGTGGAATGCATTCGGGGTACCCCGCGAGCGGGTGCCGGGCGCGTCTTTAGGACCTAAGAATGCTGGAGTTGTTGCCTTACTTGTTGGCCGCCGCCGGTGGTGCTGCACTTGCCGCCCTGGGTGCGCGCGCGCGAAGCGCACGCGGCGGCGCGGGCCACCCGGAACTGTCCAAGCACGACGTTGCCGCGCTGCGGCGATTTCGCGAGGTCGTGGATGGCTGCGTCGACTCGATCTACATGGTGGACCGCGAAACCCTGAAGTTCGTGGACGCCACCGCAACGGCCTCAAGCCGCACCGGCTATTCGCACGAAGAACTGATGCGGATGGGACCGCTCGACCTGCTGACGGTGAGCCGCGAAGAATTGATCAGCAGCTACGATGCGGCAATCGCCGCGGGTCCGCAGGGCATCCGCATGGAATCCACCAGCCGGCTCAAGGACGGCCGCGAGACGTTCGTGGAGTTGAATCGCCAGGCTGTGCAGATCGACGGGCGCTGGATCATTGTCACGATTTCCCGCGACGTGACCGAGCGGAAACGCGCGGAACTGGCCGCGCAACGCTTGGCGCGCATGTTCGCCGCGTTGAGCGACACCAACGAGGCCATCATGCGGGTCTCATCGTCCGAGGATTTGTATCAACGCGTCTGTGAAGCGGCGGTGCACGGCGGCCGGCTCAAGGCCGCGAGCATTTGTGTGCCGCGCGAAACTTCCGGGGACGCCAAGATCGTGGCGGTTGCCGGCGAGGACGCCGATACCGTGCGCGATGTGCAGATCTCGATCGACAGCGCGACGGCGGTCGGCCGGGGGCTGGTGGGCACCGCATTCCGCACGCAGGCACCCTGCATCAGCAATGACTTCCAAAACGATTCGCGCACCGCGCATTGGCACGATGCGGCGCGTCAGGCCGGGATCGCATCGGGGGCTGCGCTGCCGCTGGTTCAGCACGGCCGTACCATGGCCATTTTGCTGCTGCACTCCGCGGAAAAGAACGCTTTCGACGACGAAGTCGTGCAGTTGCTGATGCACATGGGGCGCAACGTGGTGTCGGCGCTCGACAACTTCAGGCGCGAATCGGAGCGCAAGTTCGCCGAGGAGCAATTGCATGCCGCCGATGCGCGGCTGAAGCGCGCGACCCGCGGCGCCAACGACGGGCTGTGGGAGCTCGATGTGCCGAGACGCGAGATGTGGGTCTCGGAGCATTTCGCCGAGATGTTCGGTTACGAACAACAGGAATTCCTCGGCACGCGGCAAAAGTTCTTCGAAATTCTGCATGCCGACGACGCCGTGCGCCTGCGCGAGGCGATCGAGCGCACCATCCGCGACGGCGTTCTGGTGGACGTCGAAGTGCGCGCCAAGACCCGCGCCGGCGAGGCGCGCTGGTACCGCGTGCGCGGCGCGCTGGAGCGCGGTGCGGACGGCACTCCCCTGACGGTATCGGGCTCGCAGCGCGACATCACGCAGCGGCAGCAATATGCCCTGGCGCTGCTCGAGGCGACCGAGGTGGCCGCGGCGGCAAACAAGGCGAAGAGCCAGTTCCTCGCCAACATGAGCCACGAGATCCGCACGCCGATGAACGGCGTGATCGGCATGATCGAACTGTTGCTGGAAACCCCGCTCAATCCGATGCAGCTCGACTACGCGCAAACCGTGCGCGACAGCGCTGCCGCGCTGCTGACGGTCATCAACGACATCTTGGATTTCTCCAAGGTCGAAGCCGGCAAGCTCGACCTGGAGGTCCTCGACATGGACATGCGCGACACCGTGGAGGATGTCGCCCGCTTGCTGGCGATCCAGGCGCACGCCAAGGGGCTCGAGGTCATCGCTTTGATCGACCCCAGCCTTCCTGATCTGGTGCGCGGCGATGCCGGCCGGCTGCGCCAGGTCCTGCTCAACCTCGGCGGCAACGCCGTCAAGTTCACCCAAAAGGGCGAAGTATCGCATCGAGTGCAAGGTGGCGCAAAAGGACGATCGGGGCACGCTGATCCGCTGCGAGATCCGCGATACCGGCATGGGGATCCCCGCGAGCCGCGTCGATGCCCTGTTCACGGCCTTTACGCAAGTCGATTCCTCCACCACCCGCCGCTTCGGCGGCACGGGTTTGGGTTTGTCCATCGTCAAGCGTTTGGTAGAACTGATGGGCGGGGAAGTCGGGGTATCGAGCGAGGAGGGCGTGGGCTCGACATTTTGGTTCACCGCGCGTTTGGGCGTGGCGCAGGACGCCGCCAAGTCGCGGCCCGCGCCGCCGGCCGAGCTGCGCGGCCAGCGCATCATGATCGTCGATGACAACATGACGAATCGCAAGGTATTGATGGGCCAGCTGGCGTTGTGCGGGATGGACGCGGTGTGCGCCAGTTCCGCGGATGAGGCGTTGAGCTTGATGCGCCACGCCGCCAGCGCCGGGCGGCCATTCGAAGTGGCGCTGCTCGACCACCAGATGCCGGGCTGCGATGGCGCCACGCTCGGCAAGACCATATTGGCGGAGCCGGCGCTGCAAGGCGCGCGCCTGATCCTGCTGACCTCCTCGGGGCAGCGCGGCGACGGGCGCATGTTTTCGGAACTGGGTTTTGCCGGCTATCTATTGAAGCCGGTGACGCATCGCGACCTGACCGATTGCCTCATGATGGTGCTCGGCACCCAGGCGGAGAACTGGCGCACGGCGACGCAGCCGATCGTGACGCGCCATGCCCTGCGCTCGCAACGCCATCGCGAGTCACACCACATTTTGTTGGCCGAAGACAATGTCGTGAACCAAAAGGTAGCCTGCCGTATTCTGGAGAAATTAGGCTATCGCGTCGATGTTGCGGGCGATGGGCAAGCAGCATTCGAGGCCTGGCAGAGCGGCCGTTACCACTTGATTCTCATGGACTGCCAGATGCCGGTCATGGATGGCTACGAGACGACGCGCAAAATCCGCCAGCATGAAACTGACGGCAGGCACGTTCCCATCATCGCGCTTACCGCGCATGCCATGAAGGGTGCGGACAATGAGTGCCGCGCCGCCGGCATGGATGATTACCTGTCCAAGCCCATCGACCGAGAGCAGCTGCAGAACGCGCTGAATCGCTGGCTCAATGATCCGGGCGAGGGCGCCTGCGAAGAGCAAGCCGCCGGATAGCTTGCGCGCAGGAATGGCCTAGCCGCCGGCCTGACCTTCAGTCTGCGCCCCGTCGATCACGCGCGGCTGGGCATAGCCTTGCGGCGAGTGTTCGACCAAGACGATGCCGCAGTTCGGCGGCAGGTGCGCATCGTCCCAACTTCCGGTCACATAGGCCCAGAGGCACGCCATCACGCCGCCGTGACTCACCACGACGACGTCCTTGGCCGGATGCGCGGCGGCAAGCCGATCCAAAATGGGACCGACGCGCGCTTGAACCTCTTCATAGCTCTCGCCGCCTTGGGGCTTCCACGCCCAGGGGCGCTGCGGATCGTAATCGGGCTCGGTCAGGAAGGAATCATAGGACCTGCCCCGATGCACGCCGAATTCCCGCTCATGCAGATGGGGCTCGAATTCGAGCGGCTGGCCCAACGCGCCGGCGATGATGCGCGCGGTCTCACTCGCGCGCCGATAGGCACTGGTCACCACGAGTTGCGGACGGAACAGTTCCGCGATGCGCTGTGCAGCCTGTTGCGCTTGCCGGTACCCCAACTCGGTGAGCGGCAGATCGTGCGGCGACAGGGCGTATACGCGATCGCGATTTCCCAAACTCTCGCCGTGTCTGACCAGGATAAATCTGCTCATGCGCGATGCGTGTCGTGCAAAGCGGCGATCTGCCGCAGCCACATTCTAACCGCCGCCACGTCCGCAAGGTAGAATTGACCTTGCACGCGGTCCCCAACGCCGACGGAAATGCCGCCGTGCGCTTCGGCCATCGCAAATCCGTCTTGATCGGTAAGATCATCGCCGACGAAGGCCGGCTTGCGCCCGCTGAAGGGCGACTCTTTCATGAATGCCTGAATGGCGGTGGCCTTGCTGAATCCCCGCGGCTTGATCTCGAACAGCATTTTACCGGCCTGCACGTGATAGTTGCCGCCCAACGATTTTGCGATGCCGGCCACCGTTTCGCGCGCGATCTGTTCATGCTGGGGCGCCATGCGGAAATGCACCGCCACCGAGCGATCCTTGTCCTCGAACAGCATTCCGGGATGCGATTCGACCAAAGCCTTGATGGCCGCGCGCGCGCGATCGAGCTGCGAATCGACGAAATTGGCGCCCTGGATGGTGCCGTCGGCTTTGCGGCGCTCCACGCCGTGCAGTCCCGCCGCCGGAAATTTCAGCGGCGCAAACAGTTCATCGAGCGTGCTGATCCGGCGTCCGCTCACCAGCGCGACTGCGCCCCCGAGACGCTCGGCGACTTCGCGCAGCAATGATTTTATCTCCGCATCGGCCGCGGTTTGCGACGGCGTATCGGTGAGTTCGACCAGCGTTCCGTCGACATCCAAAAAAAGACACCAGTCGAGTGCGGGCGGCGGCGAGCGTTTCATGCGGCAAAAACATAGCTGACGCGCTGTGCGCTGCCAATGCTTTGCGGACATATATTTGTTATGTAAGTTTTACACGAAATCGATTGATTAAAAGCCAACACTGTGCGCTCAAAGTTCGGTATTTTGTGCAAGCGCTGCGCGCTAAAATTTTGAATATTCGGAGCCGCGATGTTTCGCTCGATCATGCTGCGATTCGTGCTGCCGGTCGCACTTGCGTCATGCGTGGTTGCGTATTTTGGCTTGCCCTATATTCAACGGCTGCTGGCGGAGTGGTTTCGCGCGGACGTTGAATTGCGCGCGCAGCTGGTCATGCATTCGATGGAGGAGCCGATCACGGACCTGGTCGAAAACGGCAGCGAGGGCCGGCTGCGCGTGTATCTGGCCAAAATCGCCGCCGATGAACGGCTGCTGGCGATTCTGGTGTGCCGGCCGAACGGTTCGACCATTTTCAAGTCCGAGCGCACGCCGCCGGCCATTTCCTGCGAATCGGATGCCGCCGGCGCAAGTCCCGCACACTCGCAGATCAGGCAGCTGCCGTCCGGTTCGGTGCAGATATCGCGATTCGACTTCGACGCCGCGCAGCCGAAGCCGTTTCGGGTGCTCATGCTGCATGACCTGAGCTTCGTGGACCGCCGCCAGAGAACGGCGCGCGATTTCGTGCTGGCATTCGTCGGCATATCGATTTTACTGCTCGCGCTGCTGATCGTGCTGGTGGCGTGGCTGCAGCTGCGCCGCTGGGTGCAGGTGTTGCTCGGCGATATCCGCGGAAAGCGCTTTTTGGACAACGCGCACTCGCCGCGGCATTCACTGCCGATCCTCTCGCAGGTGCGCCAGGTACTGGCCGAGGCCGAGGAGCAGCAACGGCTCGAAATCGACTACCGTGAAAACTGGACGCCGCAGGCGCTGCAGCAGGTGGTGCGCGACCAGCTGCATTCCGCGCAGGTGATCATCGTCTCGAATCGCGAGCCCTACATTCACAATTTCGACGCCAATCACCAGGCGGTCTGTGCAGGTTCCGGCGAGCGGCATGGTGACCGCGCTCGAGCCCATCATGCGCGCGTGCTCCGGCGTGTGGGTGGCGCACGGCGCCGGCAGCGCCGATCGCGCGACCGTGGATCGCAACGATCAGATCCGGGTGCCGCCCGACGATCCGAGCTACACACTGCGCCGGGTCTGGCTGAGCGACGATCAAGAGCAGGGGTATTACTACGGCTTCTCCAACGAGGGCTTGTGGCCGCTCTGCCATCTGGCCTACGTGCGGCCGGCGTTTCGCGCCAGCGACTGGCGCGCTTACGAGGAGGTCAATGCCAAGTTCGCCGAAGTCGTCGCCGCCGAAGCGAGCACCGAAGCGCCGGTGATTCTCATTCAGGATTTCCATTTTGCGCTGCTGCCGCTGCTCATTCGCAAAAAGATTCCCGGCGCGACCATCGCGCTGTTCTGGCACATCCCGTGGCCCAATGCCGAGACCTTCGGCGTCTGTCCCTGGAAGCGGGAGATGCTGACGCATATGTTGTCGGCGGACATCCTGGGGTTTCACACCCGCTATCACTGCCAGAATTTTCTCGATACGGTGGATCGCTTTGTCGAGTGTCAAATCGATCGCGAACACATGACGGTGACCTTGCAGAGGCCGGGTTTGCCGGGTCGCACCCTATCCGATCTCGATCGAGTGGCCGCCGCGCTGGCTGGCGCAGCTGCCGGATGTCGCGACCTGCCGTGCGGCGGTGCGCGAGCGCTATCAGATCGGCGGCGACGTGATCATCGGCTTGGGGGTGGAGCGCTGGGATTTCACCAAGGGCATCATCGAGCGCTTTCATGCGCTCGAGACGCTGCTCGAGAACAATCCCCGGCACCGCGGCCACATCAGTCTGCTGCAGATCGCGGCGCCGTCCCGCGGCCAGCTGCCTGCCTACCAGGCGCTGCAGCAGCACACCTACGAAGAGGTCGAGCGCATCAACTCGAAGTTCGCGCAGGGCGATTGGCGGCCCATCGTGCTCATCGATGAGCAGCAACCGCCGTTGCGGGTTTACGAACTGTACCGGGCCGCGGACTTCTGCCTGGTCAACAGTCTGCATGACGGCATGAACCTCGTCGCCAAGGAATTCGTGGCGGCGCGCGACGATGAGGACGGCGTGCTGATCCTCAGCACTTTTGCCGGCGCATCGCGCGAGCTTCAGCCGAGGCGGTGCTGATCAATCCATTCGATGTCACCGAGACGGCGAACGCCATGGAGGTCGCGATGCACATGGGCCGCGACGAGCGGCGCAACCGCATGAGCCTGATGCGCCGCACGGTCAAGGAGAACAACGTTTATCGCTGGGCGGGCCGCATGCTGATGGACGCGGCGCGCATTCGTCAGCGGCAGAGTTTGCCCTCGATGGCGCGGCGCTTCGGTAGCTTCGGCCGCTAGCCGATGTTTCAGCGCGGCGCGTCCAAAGCGCCGGCACTTTTAGCGAACGCGCGCAGCCGCTCCGCCGCCGTGCGCAGCGTCTCATCGCGCTTGGCGATGCACAGACGCACCAAGGTCATGCGCGGCGGCCGCGCATAGAATGGCGACAGCGGAATCACCGCGACTTTCGCCTCCCTGATCAGCCGATCCGCGAACTCGCATGTCATCGTCCCGGCTGATTGCGCCGTAGTCGACCAGCTGAAAATAGGTGCCCGCGGCGGGCAGCGGCTCGAGTCCCGAGCCGCGCAGCAGACCCGCCAACAGATCGCGCTTGGCCTGGAAAAATGCCGCGAGGCCCCGCCACGCGTCGGGGTGGGCGCCGAGATAGCGGGCAATGGCGTACTGCAGCGGCGAAACAATGCTGAAGGTGTTGAACTGATGGACTTTGCGCAGCTCGCGGGTCAGTTCCGGCGGCGCCACGCAATAGCCGATCCTCCAGCCGGTGGCATGCAAGGTCTTGCCGAAAGAAAACACCGCGTAGCTGTGCTCGCGCAGCTCCGCATGCATCAATACGGATTGATGACGGCGCCCATCGAACAGCACATGCTCGTACACCTCGTCGGCAATCACGGTGATCGGCCGATCGCGGATGCATGCGGCCAGCGCGTCGAGGTCCTCGCGCGATGCGACCGTACAGCTCGGATTTTGCGGACTGTTGATGATGATGAGCCGGGTGCGCTCGTTCAGAGCGCGGCGCACCTCGTCCCAATCGAAACGGAATGCCGGCGGCGCAAGCGCGATACGCACGCAGCGGCCGCCGGCGAGACGCACCGCCGGCTCGTACGAATCGTAGGCCGGGTCGAAAATGATGGCCTCATCGCCCGGCCCCACCACCGATTGGATGGCGTCATACAGCGCTTCGGTGCCGCCGCAGGTGACCGTGATCTCGGATTGCGCATCGAAACGGCGCTCATAACAAAGCTCGAGTTTCTTCGCGATCTGCTCGCGCAGCTCCATCGTGCCTTCCATCGGCGCATATTGATTACGGCCCTCGCCAACCACCTCGATCAGCGCCGCGGACAGGCGCGGGTCGATGGCGTAGTCGGGAAATCCCTGGCCGATGTTGAGCGCGCCTTCCTCGGCGGCACGGCGCGACATCACCGTGAATATCGTGGTGCCGACCTCGGGCAACTTGCTGGTGAATCGCACCTCATCGCTCCAGGTTTTGCAGGCCGCCGGCGAGAGAGCGCACCGCAAGGCCCCGTTGGCGCAGCACCCGCGCCGCGGCCAGGCTGCGTTTGCCGCTGGCGCATACCAGCAACGCGGGGCGGCCGGCCGACAGCAGGCCCGGATCCGCCAGGAGATCGTGCATGGGAATGTGCCGAACGGCGGTGTCGGCGATCAGCGCGGCCGGGCGCGCCGCCACTTCCTCGCCGGTTCGAATATCGATGATCTCGAACCCTGCGCCGCGGCGGCGGCGGCCAGCGAATCCGCGCTGATCTCGATGTCGCCCTCCTCGCGCCCCAGATCTCGAATATGCGCGCATGCCGGCGCCCGGCACTCGGCGCGTCGCGGGGCCTTGATTTTCAAGCTGGAGAAATTCATGAAGTCCAACAGCAACAGCTCGCCATCGAGCTGCCCGGCAATGCTGCAGCAGGATCTTCAAGCGTGAGCAGTGCCTGCAGCGTGCCGAAGGCACCCGGCACGGGTCCCGAGCACGCCGGCTTCGCGCACAATTGCCGACCACGCCATCGGCGAGTCGCATCCGGCCACAGGCAACGCAGGCAGGCATGACCGTGGCCGCGGCTTGTAGACCTGCAGCTGCCCCTCGTATTGGTAGACGCTGGCGAACACCGCGGGCCTTCGTGCGAGCACGGCGGCATCGTTGATCAAGTACTTGGTGCGAAAATTATCGCTGCAGTCGACGACGATGTCGTGACGCGCGGACCAATGCGAGCGCATTGTCCGCGTTGAAGCGGACGGCGTGCGTTTCGACCTGCACGGCGGGATTGATGGCCGCGATCGCCGCACGCGGCCAAATCCGCCTTTGGCTTGGCCGACATCGGCGAGGCGGTAAATCGGCTGGCGATGCAAATTACTGGCATCGAGCACATCGGCATCGATCATCCAAGGAAGCCGACACCGGCACCCGCGAAGTACTGCATGACGGGACTGCCAAGGCCTCCCAGGCCGACGACGAGCACCCGTGCGGCCTCAAGCTTCGCCTGGCCCTCAGGACCGATCTCCTTGAGCAGTATCTGCCGAGAATAGTCAGGCTGCATGCCGCCGGAACTGCTCAGACAGTCTCCTTGGAATCGAGGCGGTGAGGGTGGTCGGCGTGGGCATGGCGCGGTTCGGCGGCGCAGCGCTCGCAATTGACCCAGCCGGAATCGCCGCTGCGATAATGCTCCTTCTTCCAGATGGGCACGCGATGCTTGACTCTCGTCGATGATGAATCGGCAGGCGTCGAAGGCCTCGCCGCGGTGTGCGGAACTTACGCCCACCCAGACCGCCATGTCGCCCAAGCCCAGGCGAACCGACGCGATGGATGCACAAGGCATGCTTGATCGGAAAGCGGCGCAGCGCCTCGGCAACGATGCGCTCGCCTTCCTTTACCGCGAATTCCTGAAATGCCTCGTATTCCGAGCCGGCTGACCTCCTGGCCCTCGTTGAAATCGCGCACCCAGCCCTCGAAACTCGCGTAGCCGCCCGCAGCCGAGATCGAGCAGCTCGCGCCGCGCCGCCGCGGTGTCGATCGCCGTCGGGTGAAGCGGAAGCGCATCAGCCGCCCGCCACCGGAGGGATGAAGACCACGGCATCGCCGGCGGCGAGCTGGCGCGACCAAGGCGCTGAACTCGCTGTTGACCGCCACCTTCAATTGCTCGCGCGACAGCGTGAAGCCGTGGAGCGCGGCGAGTTCGGCGTACAGATCCGCCGGCGTCGCCGCCGAGGTTTCGCAGCGTCTCTTCGGAGCGCCCGGCTTGTTCGCGCATCAGAGCGAAGTACTGAATTTTGAGTTGCATGGCGAGCTGCAGTCTTCCAGCTGGCAGCTCAGAGCCTGCGAGTATTCCTCGGGCGTGTTGACGTTGTCGAGCGCGCGCCGATCCTGAGGATCGAGCAGGCGCGCGGCGTGATTCGGATCAGGAATTTTCGCGGGCAGTCGCCCGCCTGCGGCCCGAACGCGTCGATGCCGCGCGGCCGCCGTCGGCTCCCAGATCGCGCACAGGGGCTCGGGCAGCCCGTCGTGCGCGCTGATGTAGGCGGTGGCGCAATGCGCCCGGATCGCGCCCGCCGCAGCAGTTGCGCTCAATGCGCTGGTCGCTAAGGAAGGGCAAGTCGCACGCCAGCACGAACCAGGCGGCGCCGGGGTGCGGCGGCGAACGCGGAGCGTATTCCGACGATGGGGCCGCCGCCCGGGACCGAATCCACGATCAACGGGTAGCGGCGCACGGGCGGGATCGCGCGGCTTGATCGGCGCGCACCGAGACGAAAACCTGGCCAGACGGCGCCGGGCCGCAGCTCCACGGCGCGTCCAACTGCGTTCTTCCCTGATAGAGAAGCGCGGCCTTGTCGCGCTGCATGCGCTCGCTCGCGCCGCCGGCGAGAATGAGGCCGTGCACGGGCGCATCCGCGCTGCTCACGGTGCAGCTCGCGCGAGTAGCGTGCTCTTGCCGCCGTCCTTGGCGATCAGCCGCAGATCCGCCGATGACGATGTCGTGCGACAGCGCCTTGCACATGTCGTAGACGGTGAGTGCGGCGATGCTGGCGCCGGTGAGCGCTTCCATCTCGACGCCCGGTCTTGTGGTGCACGCTGACGGTGCAACGAATCAGCGCCGCGTCGCCCTCCAGGTCGATGACGATGCTGCAGTTCTCGAGCCCCAGCGGGTGACAGAACGGAATCAGCTCGTGGGTGCGTTTCGCGCCCATGACGCCGGCGACGATCGCGGTGTCGAATACCGGGCCCTTGGCCGAGCGCAGGCCGTTTCGCGAAGCGCGCGCGGCCACGGCCGCCGGGAACCGCACACGCGCCTCGGCCGTCGCGGTGCGCTCGGTCGCGGTTTTGCCGCTGACATCGACCATGGTCGGGCGCTGATCGGCATCCAAATGAGTAAAAGTCATGGGTTTCAGCCGCCGATGTAGTACATCTCGATCTTCTTGTCTGTCAGGCTCGGCGTGTGCGCAGCTCCTCGCGCAGCTCGCTGTAGCGATCGGCGCGGCCGACCCAAGCCGCCCGCGGATCAGCTGCAGCATTTCCGCATCGTCCGCGCGCCGCGCGCAGCGGGGCACGCAGATCGAGTCCCTGGCGTCGCGAACAGACAGGTGTAGAACTTGCCCTCGGAGGACAGCCGCGCGCGGCTGCAGGCGCCGCAAAAAGGCTGCGACACCGAAGAGATGAAGCCGACCTCGCCGCCGCCGTCGTCGAAGCGCCAGCGCTGTGGCCACTTCGCCGCGGTAGTTCTCCGACACGGGGTGCATGGGCCAGCGCTCATTGATGCGCGCCGCGAGTTCGCGCGAAGGCACCACCATGTCCGGGCCGCCAGTGATTGCGGTTGCCCACGTCCATGAATTCGATGAAGCGCACGATCACGGGCGTGCCGCGAAAATGCTCCACCAGATCGAGCGCGGTGTGATCGTTCACGCCGCGCTCGATGACGGCGTTGACCTTGACCGGCGTGAGGCCCGCGGCGATCGCGGCGTCGATGCCGCTGCAAGCACCTGATCGAGTGCGCCGAATCCGCCGCTCATGCGCGCAAAGATTTCCCGGTCCAAGGTGTCCAGGCTGACCGTGACGCGGCGCAAGCCGTTCGCGTGCAGTTCGACCGCATGACTGGCCGAGCAGCACCCCGTTGGTGGTCAGCGCGATGTCCTCGATGCCCGGGAATGCTGGTCAGATCGCCGACCAGGTCGGCCAGGTTGGCGCGCAGCAGCGGTTCGCCGCCGGTGAGGCGCAGCTTGCGCACGCCCAAGCTCGCGAACAGCTCGCGCCAGACGCACGATTTCATCGAACGACAAGCGCTCCTGCGATTTCAGGAACTGATAATGCTCGTGGAACTGCTCCTTGGGCATGCAGTAGGGGCAGCGGAAATTGCAGCGGTCCATGACCGAAATGCGCAAGTCGTGCAGCGGCCGGCCGCAGCCGGTCGAGCGGGTTCTGCGCACCGCGAATGTCGTGAATGATGGAGCTGGTCATGGACCCGCGCATCACCAGCGGTACACGCTGGTCACGAACCCTTTGGCGTAGGTGTTGGGGCCCGGGCGGCAGTTCGACGAAACCATCGGTGCCCGCGAGGCTCAAAAAATCCCCCGATCCGTTCGGCGGCCGCGGCGCGGCCCAGGGGCGGCCCCAGTCGTCGTGCTCGATGGCCACCGGCAGGAAATACGCAAGCGACGTGCTTGAAGGTCACCGGGCCGCCAGCGCGAGGCGCTCGGTGGGGGCGCGCTTGGTGCCCATGGCTTCGGCAATCGCGGGAATTACGTAGCGGATCAGGCACACCAGGGTCGAAACGGGATTGCCGGGCAGCCCGAACACCGCCTGGCCGTGGGGTCCGATGCCGAACCACATGGGCCTGCCCGGCCGCTGAGCGACATTGTGGAAGACTTCCTGCACGCCCAGATGCTTCAGCGCCTTCGGCACCAGATCGAACTTGCCCATGGATACACCGCCGCTCAACACCACCACTTCATGCGTGGTCAGATGCAACGCCAACCGTTCGCGCAGCTGGCTTTCATCATCGATCACATGATCGTTGCCGACCCGGCCGAAGCCGCGCCTGCGGAACGTGGCGGCCACCGCATAGGCGTTGGAGCGGCGCACCTGAAAATCAGCGATCGGATCGCCGGGCTCGATCAACTCATCACCGGTGGAGACGACCATGATGGCGGGCTGGCTGCTGACCCGCACGCGCGCCATGCCCGCGGAAGCGGCCACGGCGATTTCCGGCGCGCGTAGCAGCGTGCCGGACTCCAGCAGGAGTTGACCTTGGCGGCTGTCGGCGCCGCGCCGATGAATATTATGGTAGGGCGAATCGACCACGGTCGTATTGAGCACCGCGAATCCGTCGCTGACATCCACCTGCTCGATCGGAATGACGTTGTCGCAGCCCATGCGGCAGAATGGCGCCGGTCATGACCTCGATGGCGTGCCCCGCACTCTTGAGCTTCAGCTGCGGTGAGCCTGCGCCTTGGACCCCCTGGATGCGAAAACGGCGCTGGCCGCGCCGCAACGCGTCGCTGTCCACCGCCATGCCGTCCATGGAGACGCGATCGAATGGCGGCGCATCGCGCTCGGCATAGATGTTTTCGCGCAGCGTTCCACCGACACACTGCGTGAGAGGCAGTGATTCGATGGGCAAACACGTCAGCCGAGAGTAGATGGCCTCTTCGGCCAGACGCGGGGTGATGAGCGTACCAGCCTGCATAGTTTCAAAGTCGGCGGCGGATCGGTCCGCCGCGCCGATAGTCATTACTTCGTGCTTCGCTTTGAAGATCTTCAATTGCTCGTTGAATTTTCCGACCACTGCCTGCAGTTCGTCGACGGCGGCATTGTGCTTTTGCACAAGGATCTTCTGTTCCTGATCCGCCTTTTTCTTCTCGTCCGGCGTCATTTTTGTCGCATCTTTGGGCGTGGCATCCATTTCCAGATTGAGGCAGTCCAGGTAAACGTTCATTTCGCCGTTGTAGCGATCGAAATCATGCTTGGCGGCGATCATTTCATCACGGGTGGCCGTATCGCCGTTGGGGGGCGCGGCGGGCGCTTGCGGGTAAATGCACGTCGCTTGAGCGTGGGCAGCAACACCGAATGCGAAAACAAGCGTAAGGGGTATCCAAGCCTTCATCGGGAGTCCTCTAGTTATCGATACAGGGGAAACGGAGCCAGTAGGATCTTACGGCCAAGGGCTTAAGGCCGCCAGCGCGGCAACTTTAACCCGTAAGCTTCTGATTTGGCGGCTGTATTTGAGCTCTCGAGCCGTTTAGAGTTCCCCGGCCGGGTTGGAATGATCGATACCGATGGCAACACGGATGCGCAAATTGCACTATTTACCGCCCTTTGTCCGAATATCCTTACGAGATCGGCTTTGAGCGGTAAGCGCAGACGGCCGGCAAGAAGTCTGGCGGCACCGGCTTATGTCCAAAAAAAAGCTGGACCGGCACTGTCGAATTCGTCCCGCGCGATTCGACTTAGGGCACGGCGAATTGCGCCTTAACAACGATGGAAAGCACACATGAACTATCTATTGCTGATTTACACCAATGAAGCGGAATTCATGGGCCTCGGCGAGACTGCGCTGCAGAAAGTCTCGGGGGAATACATGGACTTCACCAAGGCGATCGTGCAGGCGGGAAACTTCAAGGCGGGAGATCGGCTGAAACCGGTCTCCTCGGCCTCAACGGTGCGGGTGCGCAACGGCAAGGCCACGATTACCGACGGCCCCTTCGCGGAAACACGGGAACAACTGGGAGGCTATTATTTGATTGAAGCCAAGAACCTGGACGAGGCGACCGCCATCGCGGCGCGCATCCCCGGCGCCCGCTATGGCAGCATCGAAGTCCGTCCCGTCTGGCCGCCGATGACATGAACCTCGGGCCGCCGCGATGAGCGAAGCTGCCGGGGGTCTCGGCATCGAGGAAATTTTTCGCAGCGAGGCGGGTCGGGTCCGCGCGACCCTGATCCGCCTCCTCGGCGACTTCGACCTGGCCGAGGAGGCACAGCAAGAAGCCTTCGCGGCGGCGCTCGAACAATGGCCGGCGCACGGCACCCCCCTGAATCCACGCGCCTGGCTGATCCGTACCGGGCACAACAAGGCCATCGATCGCATTCGCCGGGAAATCGTATTCAGAACCAAAATCTCCGGCGAGATCGGCGCCGCTGATTCCGGGGTCGTGGCCGCACTGGATGCGGTCGATGAAGAAGTGTTCGGCGACGATCGGCTGCGGCTGATATTCACCTGTTGTCATCCGGCGCTCGCCGAGGAGGCGCAGATCGCACTCACCTTGCGCGAGGTTTGCGGGCTGTCCACGCAGGCCGTGGCGCGCGCCTTTCTGACCGGCGAAGACACGATGGCGCAGCGGCTGGTGCGCGCCAAGAAGAAAATTCGCGACGCCGGCATACCCTACGAGACGCCGGATCCCACGGTACTCGAGCAACGCATCGAAGGCGTGCTTGCCGTCGTCTATGGGGTGTTCACCGAAGGCTATGCCGCGACCGTCGGCACGCGATTGATCGATGTCGAATTGTGCGAGGAAGCCATTCGGCTGGGCAGGCTGCTCGATGCGCTGTTGCCGGAAGATGCCGGCGTGATGGGGCTGCTGGCGCTGATGCTGCTGCATGACGCGCGGCGTGCATCGCGCACCTCGAGCACCGGAGATGTGGTATTGCTCGAGAACCAAGACCGGTCGCAGTGGAATCGCGAGGAAATTGCCGAGGGTTTGTTGCTGGTCGATAAGTCGCTGTCGGTTCGCGGACGGGTGAGCGGCTACGCCGTACAAGCGGCGATCGCGGCATTGCACGTCAGGGCCAAGGAAAGCGGCGCGACCGATTGGCCGCAGATTGTCGGCCTGTACGAAGTGCTGCTGCGATTACAGCCGACGCCGGTCATCGAATTGAATCATGCGGTCGCCGTCTCGATGGTGGACGGCCCTGCGCGCGCGCTCGACCTCATCGACTCGCTCGCCGCGCGTGGACGAGTCACCCAATATCATCTGCTGCACGCCGCGCGCGGCCGCCTGTTGCAGGAACTTGGCCGCATGCATGAGGCGCGCGAAGCCTACCGGGCGGCGTTGGACACCACAAAGCTCGAACCCGAGCGGCGCTTTCTCGCCGCGCGGCTCGCGGCGCTTCAGGGTAATTGCGAGGGGCTGCCGGTTTCCGCTTGAGAGGGTACCGGCACCGCGGAGCTGCGCACCGCGGTTCTCGCGGCCTCATCGGGCGAGGGCGGAATCTCCTGCGCTGTGATGGTGGTGGGATTCACCACGGAGGGATCGTCGCGCAACTTCACGTACAGTGAACCGCCTTTCGGATGCGGCACCGGCAGGGCACTCCCTAAGAATCCGTCCGGCACTTTGACCGGATGAGTGAACTGCGGGTCGTCGGCTATCGAGTCGATCAAGAAGAGATTCGAACCGGTCAGCTTGCAGGCGAGCTCCGGAGTGGCAGGGCACTTCAAATCCTTGAGCGTCGGCAGCCGCACCAAATTCGCCAGCGGCTGCCAATCGCCGACGACGCCCTTGGCATTCACCCGAAACTGCAGCGGACCGAATGCCGCGCCGCCGAACACTTTCGCCGGGTTGAGGGTCGCAACCGCGACCTGCGAATTCTCCAACATCACCGTACCGTTGTTGAAATTCAAGGTCGCGCTCGACGACTCGTCGCTGGTCGTCACCTCGATGTTTTCATCGTGCGAAAAGGCGGCCGGCGATTGTGAGCGCACGGAGAATGTCAGGATGGCGTCTTGCGGCAATTCGCTCGGGTGTGCCAGCTGGATGTTGCTTTCCTGGCTGGACATCGAGGGCTGCACGCTCATTCCCAGCAGCGTTACGGCCGGGCGCGGCGCCTCGACTGTGCCGACCGACGGAAATACGCGCCCGTCTTTCAGTGTTACCTTCGCGACGGAACCGCGCTCCGGCTTCAGAGCACTCACCGCCATCGGATCTTGCGCGACCATCGGCAACTCATCCACACCGTGATTCGAGGTCAGTTCGCCGGGCACAAACACGTTGTTCTTGAACGCGAGGCTGGCGACCTCATCGAGGCGATTGCCCTTGAGCAGGCCGACGATGTCGCCGGCATGAATGGAGAAGCCATCCATCCGCCCGGCGTCAGCAAAGGTATGAATCGAGATCGGGTCGGGCGGAGTTTCGCCGTACTGCTTGACGAACAGGGTCATGGCGCCGGGGGCCGAGTTTTGAAGCGGCAGTTTGATCTCCACCTCGTCGGGCCGGGTGGTCTTCCAATCCACCTTCAACTCCTTGCCCCCCGGGTCCTTGAGCATGATGGCGTCGACGCAGCTCACGCTGTCGGCCTGAAGATGCACAGTGTCCTGGCGTCCGACAATCAGCGCGGCTTCATCGCCGGCGGCAAGTTCCCAGCTTTTCGCGTGAACGTTGATCAGGTGAAAAACAGGGCCCTCATACGGTTCAAAGCCCCAATAGCCTTTGAGCGATGCGTGAATGCTGTCGCCCAAGGCCGCTTTGCCCAAGGCCGCGGTGTCGACCACGTAGCCGCCGCGGACCGGGTCAGCCTGCGCCGGCAGGGCAATGGCCTTCCCGTCCCGACCGATTACCGCGAGCGCGAGATCGTGGGCGTAGCGGGTGGAGAATGCCAGGGGCGCGCCGTCGACCGGCAGCACGAGAGTCGAGCGGCGCACGCAAAAGATTTCCTTCGGATCGACGGCATGCAGCGGCGGCAATTGGGCGGCTTCGACCGCCGGCAGCGCAATCACCAACACTGACATGGGGGAGTGAAACGAGGGCGCCGTATTGAGCGTCAGGGATAGCTTGTCGCCTTGAGGCGATGCAAGGGCAGGGATGTATTGATATTGAGCGGTCCGGAACGAATCAAAGATGCGCGCAATGTCCAGCACGGACGCAATGTAGGGACTGTAGTAACCATAGCTTAACTGCGGGGTATAACTGGCCTCCATCGCCAAGTCGCTGCCGGGCCCCGACGTCAAGGCCTCGACAATCGATGTGCTATGGCCGTCGTTCAAAATGAGCGATTCTTGGCCCTGCATCAGACATGGCGCCTGTAGTTCGGGAATCCGGTCCAAACACTTTTCGTCCACCTTGATGGCGAGGCTGCGCGCCAGGAGCGGCGCGGCTTCCTTCAATTTGGCTGGATCACCCTCGTTGAGCACCCGGACGGCGGCGAGAAAGCGCTCCAGGCGCGAGCGGTCGAGCGCCGCTTGATTCAGGTCTTGCGAAGTGCGAACGAAGGCCCCCGGTCGGCCGCGCACTGCGCCGATCAAAGTCCGCAAATCGCCGCCCGTATGCGGCGCGAGAAATACCAGCACCTGCTGAGCGCCCTGCGGAACGCTCACTGTGAGCCCGTCACTGCGGCATTTGCCGGTCCAGGTCTTACAGGCAAAAAACCATTTTTCGGGTGGTGGGTTGGTCGATCCGCTCAGAAACGCCGCCACCATTAAGTATTGGACAGACTGCGTCTCCGGCAGATCCACCTTTATCCACACGCGGTCGCCCGGCGCCAGGTTCGGAACTTCGGAGGCGGGCAGCGTGTTGCTGCCGCGGGTCACTTTGACCTCTAGAACAGGCCCGGCGAGGTCGAATGGGGCGGGACCTGCCGTTGCGACCGAGAAAATTGACGTGGCCAGCAGCACTAAAAGGCATCGAATCAGCATGTTCCGGCAACCTATCGGGTCAGTTTTGGCGCTGAGTTAGAGTGTCGCGGGCAATAAGAGTTCGGCGAGGCCTGAACCACTGCGGCATTGCCATTGCGCGCAGCTCGACATGAGTCTGGTATGCGCTTGGGCGCCGGCGCACCGTTTGGAGTACTGCGTCCCAATTTCGCGGAGCTGAAATAAAGCATGCGCAGGATAACGCGAAGTTTGCGGTTTCGCACCTTTCAGCATTTGGCGGCATCGAAGCATGGCAGGGCTGAGCCGACCTCGAGGCTTCTAGAATCTGCGCTGGGCGTTGGCTGTGCACTCAAGAACCTTCCTACATGCCTTTTCAGCTTATGCATATGCCGGCTTGGAATTTGAATTCCCACTGATTGCCCATAGGCACAGGTTCGGTGAATTTTCATTTCTGGAGTGCCCGCATGATCGCTCATACCCGCGACGCCGAATTCGAAACCGACGTGCTGCAGTCGAAGACCCCGGTTCTGGTGGATTTTTGGGCTGAATGGTGCGGGCCCTGCAAGATGCTCGCGCCGGTGCTCGAAGAGGCCGCGGGCGACTATGCAGGAAGGGTCCGATTCGTGAAGTTGAATGTCGACGAAAGTCCCGCGTCGGCGGCGAAGTTCAAGATTCGGAGCATTCCGACCCTGCTGCTGTTCATCGAAGGCGAAGTGGTCGCAAGCAAGGTGGGCGCCGTGTCGCCGGGCCATTTGCGCGCATTTTTGGACGAGCAGCTGCGCGAGCCCGCCGCGTGACTGGCCGGGCGCTCAACGAATCCGCGCCGCCGCGGGCGCCGGTTTCCTGACACGAACGGCGCCGGAGCGCGACTTTGACGATGCCTGCACCTTATGGGCATTGATGATCGCGGGAATGAGGCCAGGGAAGCGCTTGTTGATCTCATCGCAACGCGACACGTTGTGCATCTCGACGCCGCGGCGTTCGCCGCGGATCAAACCGGCCTCGCGCAACGCCTTGAAATGCTGCGACAAGGTGGATTTCGGGACGTCCTTCTCGCTCACCCGCAAAAAACTGGAACATACCTGCGGGCAGTTGGAAGCGGCGATATTCATGTAGATGGCCGCGCGCACGGGATCCGACAGCGTGTGCAGGATGGTCTCGACTGTCACATCCTCGATCGACGGGTGAAATAGCGGTCTCACGGCGCAATTATATTGGCTCTTGACACTTAGTTCAATAGTTCGTAAGTTACGAACTACCGAAGTAACGAACTAGTTGCTCGGCTTTTCAAGGTTCCTTCAACCATCAACGGACACAGCAAATGAACAATCTCACAGGTAAAGTCGCCGTCGTTACCGGCGCATCCAAAGGCATAGGGGCGGCCATCGCCAAAGCGCTGGCGGCGGACGGCGCCGCGGTGATCGTGAACTATGCTTCCAGCAAGGCCGGGGCGGACGCGGTCGTCGCAAACATCGCAAAGGCCGGCGGACAGGCGCTTGCCGTGCGCGGCAACGTATCCAAACCCGCCGAGGCGCAGGGCATCATCGATGCGGCGATCAAGACGTTTGGAAGACTCGACATTCTCGTCAATAACTCGGGGGTCTATGAATTCGGCGCGCTGGAGGCAGTCACCGAGGAAAACTTTCACAAGATGTTCAACGTCAACGTGCTCGGCGTGCTGCTTGCCACCCAGGCGGCGGTCAAGCACATGGTCGAGGGCGGAAGCATCATCAACATCGGCTCCGCCGTCAGCCGCATCGCGCCGGCAAATTCCGCCGTTTACACCGCCACGAAGGCGTCGGTCGATGCGATCACCGGTGTCTTGTCGAAGGAGCTGGGACCGAAGAGGATTCGGGTCAATTCAGTCAACCCCGGCATCGTCGAGACCGAAGGCACTCACAGCGCCGGCGTCATCGGCTCCGACTTCGAGAAAGGCCTGGTTGCACAGACTCCGTTGGGTAGGACGGGTCAGCCGACCGATATCGCGTCAGTGGCGGTGTTTCTTGCTTCGGAAAACTCTGCGTGGCTGACCGGAGAATCAATCATCGCCGGCGGCGGTCTGCATTGAAGGGCCGGTAGTGGGGCGAGCATCGCCCCACTATCTCTGGAAACCTGTGAGCTAGCTACAATACGAGGCCTGCTTATGACAAGCGACACTGTGCAGCAGCGATCGATCATTGCATCTGTTTGGCAAGAAATCAGCTCCTTATGGTCAGGAGTGGATTTCTCGTTCTCCGATTCCCTATCGGACCTCGCCGAGCAGACTCCACAACCGCGCATTATCAATCGGAGCGACGAGCCTTATACTGAAATCAATCACGGCAACCCCGAACCTTGCTGGTAACGCGGCCAGGGGGCGCGGGCAGAGAGCAAAGCGAGGTTTCGCAATTGCCCGCGCAACGTTAGACTGCGCGCGGGCGCCCGTAGCTCAGCTGGATAGAGCACCTGGCTTCGAACCAGGTGGTCGGGAGTTCGAATCTCTCCGGGCGCGCCACCGATTTGCGAATTGCGTATCGCCGAGCGGCCAAAGATTGTTCGGCGATTTTAATTCGAACTCCCGACAGACAACAAGGCGAGTTCGACAAATCGCCGCAGGCGATTTGGTCGCCCGCAGGGCGAGCCGAGCTTCGGCGAGGCCAAGGGGCCGCAGGCCCCGTAGCAATCTCTCCGGGCGCGCTTAAAAATTTTCATTCGATTAGTGAGTTAGCGCCTCCGTCGCTAGCCCGTCTTGCGCCGAAGCCAGGTGGTTGCGCGACTTTTGCGGGACTCTGTATCGCACACTTTCTCCTTTGTCCAGGCCGAGATACGATGGGGCGTCGCGCAGCCGGATGAAGCGCGGTAATAGCGGAGAGGGTTCGGCAAGAGACCGCGTTCGCCCTACAGGCGGGCGGGCTGAGAAAGCATAGTCGACCATCGACGACCTAATTGAACCTGTGGTTCCGGCCGTTCAGGGACAAGTTGCCACGTAATGGGAATTATTCCCGAGATGCGCAAGACAGTGTGTCTGGGTTTCGCGGTATTTTCAGCGGAACTCAAACAAAGCGGGTGTGAGCACGATCAAGTTTCTCCAGATTTGCCGGTTGCCGCAGGTCGGAGCCAGATGTGTGCTCTTGGATCGTCCGATCCGCTTGCCAGGCGACTGCGCTGATGCGCGATTCCAAACTGAGTCGCCCCACTATCTGCTCCACTGCTGCGTCATTGCGTTTCCCCGCGACCACGTGCGCGGTGACCGCCACTTTGGCCGTGTCTGGAATGTCGGAACTGTCAATGCGTCGCAGGCCGAGCCCTCCTTGCAAGAGCACATGCAACAAAAACAGTCGCAAGTGCGGCTCTTCCGCGCTTTTACATGTCAGTGTGACGGAATAGGCAGTCTTCGCGTCGCCCGAGACAGTTTGGGCGCTGAACAGCCGTACCATGGGACGCAGCAAGAGGTTCGTTCCCACTACAAACCCAGCGGCCACCAGACCCGGCGCCCACAAGCCAGCGCCGACGAAGATTCCCACCATTGCGGAACACCACAAGGTCGCTGCCGTGTTGAGTCCGTGCACGTGGGTCCCGTCGCGCAAAATAATACCGGCGCCGAGAAAGCCAATACCGGTGACCACTTGCGCTGCAACCCGTGTGGGATCCCCCTCACTGACCATGGCGGAGAACACCACGAAGCCACACGACCCGAGTGCAACCAAGGCGTTTGTGCGCAGGACCGCCATCTTTTGATGCCACTGGCGTTCGAAGCCGATCACTGAGCCGAGTGTCAAGGCGACGCTTAATCGGCCAATCGATTCTACGATTTCTAGATGCGTGTTCAAGTTTGCATCATCCGGCGTCACATACTTTCGACACATTCGCGAGTTCGTATTCCGGCGCCGAATCTCGTTGGTTATGCGTCTCGTGCCAGAAAGAGCAGATTTCGATCGCCTGTCCGAGAGAGCCCACAGTTGGCTTGAGATCGCCGGAGTCGTTGCCCAGTTCGGATGTGCTTGTGATCCCTGGACAAAAGACTCTGATCAGGCTCGCTTGCGGAAGAAGATTGTGAATCTGCTGGCTCACCACGTCGGCATTCTCGCGTCCGGGGCTGGGGAAAGCGCTGACCAGGAAAGCAATTGAGACGCCGTTGGAGTTTGCACCCGGTGGCAGCCCTGCAACGATTTCTGCGGGCGAGAAATGCCGAGCATCGATCCTCTTGCCGCGCAACAATCGCACGAGAACTTCGGTGGCAAGATCATCGGCGGGCGAGGAGCCCATGGCCATGCAGATGACGACGGACCCCGGGGGCACCCCGAGGGGCCCCTGCCATTTGCCGGTAAGTTGCTCGCGCTGTTGACGTAGCCAACGTCCGGCAGTGATCTCATCGAGTACCGCGCCTCGACTCTGTCGTTTCAGGATTTTGGCGCCATTGCCGCTGAGTGCCGCGGCGACTTCGACGATGACGCGGCGAATCTTAAGTTGCTGATCCCCGGAAGTAGCGCCTGCGTCTGCGTCGAGCCGTACCAAGTGCAACGCCGGAATCACCACGCGATCGAAGTACGCCGCCAGCGAAACATGTTTCAGAAGCTTTCGAGCGTCGGTGATGATCTCGCGGAAATCTCCGGACAACGCCCTTTGATAAAGCCGCTGCGGTAATGTCAACGGCTGCGCATTAGCCAACAACACCTCCAGGACACCGAGCCCCTTCATGTGCCGTCCCGCGACCAGCAGACACAACGTCAGCGGCGTAGACAAAATCAATCCGGCCGGGCCCCACAACCAGCTCCAGAATATTGCTCCCACGACTACCGAGAGCGGCGATAACCCCGTGGCGTGACCGTAGAGGTGTGGCTCCACCAATTGTCCCACGACGATATCGAACAGTATGAACAATCCCAGAGTGCTTACGGCGAGCGACCACCCTGGATCGACGGCCAGGGCAAGGACGGCGGCAAAGAGGGCGGCCATGGCCACACCGACGTAGGGAACGAAGCGCATTGCACCTGCAAGAATTCCGCATAGCAGGGCCTGCGGGAGGCGCAGCGCACTCAAGCTCATCCAGATGGCCAGCCCGAAAGCGAGGTTGATCACGAACTGCGAAACAAAATACCGGGAGAGTCGGTCGCCGGCATCGTTAAGCGCAAGAGTGGCCGAGCGTATGTCGGTCGCGCCGGCGATGCGGATAAAGCGGTCGCGCAGTGATTCATGTTCAAGTAGCACGAAGAAAAGGACCAGAAGCACGATGCCTGCGAATTGGACCGGGTGCCAAACGGTTGTGAGGAGCTTCCATACAAGCCGCAGCGGGTGGGACCCGAATTCGGGTTGCTCGTGCACTGGCCCATCCGCAGCCGCTGCTGGCAGTGAGCGCTCAGCGTCACGGACGGGGTGCGGCTCCGCGGATTGGTGAATACCGGCAAGGCGATTCGTTTCGTTAGTGAGCCTCACAATAGGGCCGACGGTGACCTCCTCGAAGGTCTTTAGCTTGCGCTGTAGATTGGATTCATATTGAGGGAGGCTCTCGGCGATGTGCAGGATTTGCGTGCCCAGCGCGGCGGCAACACCCACTCCTAACACGGTCAGTCCCGCAACCGCAACGAGCACTGAAGAGGCTTTGCCGATTCGCAGTCGTCGCAGCGCCCGAATCAGCGGCGCCACCAAGAAGCTCAGCATGATGGCGAGCGCGAGCGGTATCAGCACGGACCGCCCCAGGTATAAGAGCGTAAGAATGATTCCCGCGGTTGTGACGCGGCTACTGTGATCGCGTAGCCATCCGGTCGCTTGTGTGGCAGTTATGCCGGCGGCTGCCGCGCGCCGCTCGATACGTTCATTCATTGGCTATCCCCAGCGGTGAGCTGAACATCCCTCAACGGGCACTCAACTTTCCGATCCAGCGGGGTTCGCTTCGAGTATGGTGGGGCTTTCGCGACTGTGTCCATAGTTTCGTCCAGGGTGGTCCACAAGCGTCCGCTCTGTGCGCATCGCGCCCCGTACTCGAACAGAGGACGCATCGTCGATGCTCGAAAGTCAGCCGTGCCGTATTGAGGAAAGTCGAAGGGCAGATAGGTCGATCGAACCGACATACGGTACTTCTCAGCGAACTGATCTACGGCGATGACCTGGGCTCTGGACATGTGTTTTAGAGCCACCGAGAATGTGCGCGCCACGATTGGTCGCAGCCTGAAAGGGGTGGTCTCGGGCGAATCGAAAATCTGCCCGTTGATCAACACGTACACCTGTGCACCGTCGAGGCTTTGCTGATCCAGCAATGCAAAATAAGCTGCTGCAGGAGCGACGAAGAGCGAGGCAGATGCGTTTCCATCGACGTGCATTTCGTCGTACAGCCTTCCTCCTTGCTCAACGTGGATGAGCACGGGCTCGAAGACACCAGGAATGCTCGCAGAGGCCACCACCACATCCCGAAATAGTTTGCGAGCCGGCTCGCCGCCGCGCATGGCAATGGCGCCTAAGTCCCAGATGACCGTTTCTTCCTTGTCTAGATCAGTCGTGGCCACCCATAGAAGCCGACCGGTGCCTGCTTCTTTCGCGACAGCGCGAATGAGATCCGGCGTAACGTAATGATCCACGAGTTCTGTCAGGACAGCGCTGCGGCGTGATGCGCCGAGCGGCAACGCGAGGAGTCCCCGCACACTCATTTGAGCGCCTCGGCCGCTCGTGAAGGCTTCGGTGAGCTGTAAGTCCCAATCGGAACCGAGAAACGCAAACGGTGCGATAAGCGCGCCTGTACTGACGCCTGTGACCACATCATATTGCGGACGTTCGTGGCGGCGGCTGAGTCCGACTAGCGCTCCGGCGCCAAACGCGCCGCCAGCGCCGCCGCCGGAGAGGACCAGCGCCTGTAGCTTTCCGTCTTTCGATGAGCTTCTCAATCGCTCAAGTGCGGCTGTCGATTTTGCCTCGACGCTCGCTCGATCGGTGCTTAAAAATCGGACGCCGGCGGCAAAATCCACGGGGCTTGCCGCACTGAATATGGTGGGCGGCGCATCCCGACGCGGGAGGGCGCAACCGACCAGCGACAAGACACTCAAGACGCACGTCCAGCGTTGCACCTTTGCCTGCCAGTCGTGGAGATTGCTTCCGGTTGTCACCATATCTTGACTCCGTCGTGCGCAACGCACAAAATTAATGCCCGACCGAGGCCGGATCGACCGTGCGAGCCGCCTTGGGCGCAAGCACGATGGCTATCGAGGCGGCGACGAAGACAACTGCGATTACCATCATGAGTCCGTTGGTCGCGAGCATCAGGCTCTGGCTCGTCACGAGGTTGTTGAACATCTCACGGACCATCTGCCCGGTCGTGCCCGGGGGGAGCGAGCCGGCTAGCTGGCCGGTGGGATCGACGACGTTTGCGAGCTTGGCGTGCGCAACGATCGTTCGGTTCTGCCAGGAGGTCGTGACCAGCGATGTGGCGATGGCGCCGGAGATCGTGCGCACGAAGTTCATGAGGCCTGCCGCGGAGGCGGTCTCTTCCTCCTTGACCGAGCCCATGGCGAGCCCGGTTAAGGGCACGTAGTACATCGGCATGCCCACCCCCATGAAGAAGAGCGGAATGACGATCACCCAGTAGCTCATGTCGGAGGTGGCGTAGGCCCGCCAGAGCGTATCGAGGCCGAGCCAAGCGCAGCCGATGAAGATGAGAATGCGCGGGTCGAATCGGTTCGCGAGCTTGGCAGCTACGGGTGAAAAAACGACTGAGAGCACGCCGCCCCACGCCACCACGAGTCCGGCCCAGGTAGTGGTGTAGCCCATGTTGTACTGCAGCCATTGCGGGGTCAGGACATTGATGCCGAAGAAGGCTCCGAAGGCGAGGCCGAGCACCAGCATGCAAGAGGAGAAGCCGCGATGCCGGAAGACGCGCAGGTCGACAATCGGGAACTCCTGCGTCAGCTCCCAGATCAGGAAGGAGAGGAATCCGATCACGGCAACGACCGCGAGTACGCAGATTTCGGTCGATGAGAACCAGTCAAGATCCTTGCCCTCATCGAGCATGATCTGCAGCGCCGCCACCCAGACGATCAAGAGCAGCATGCCGACCTTGTCGACAGGCTTGATGACCGCCGGCTCATGAAAGCGCCTGAGCATGAACCACGCGAGGACGCCGAAGAGCAGCGCCATGGGTACATTGATCAGGAACACCCAGGGCCATGAGTACTGGTCGCACAGCCAGCCGCCGAGCACCGGGCCGACGACGGGTGCGAGCAGCGTCGTCATGGCCCACAAGCCCATCGCCTGCATCGATTGGCGTTTGGGAAAGATTTTCAGCAGCAGAGTCTGCGACAGCGCCATGAGGGGACCGCCCGCCATTCCCTGCAGTACCCGCATGCCGAGCAGCATGGGGAGCGATGTCGACAAGCCGCAGAGGAACGAGCAGAGCCCGAACAGCACGACGGCGATACAGAAGAGCCGCACCGCGCCGAAGCGGCCGGACAGCCACCCCGTGAGCGGCACCGTGATCGCCTCGGCGACGGCATAAGAGGTGATGACCCACGTGCCCTGGCTGGAGCCCGCGCCAAGAGCGCCGGCAATGTTGGGCACGGTGACGTTGGCGATCGTCATGTTGAGCACCGCGACGAAGTTCGACAGCGCGAGTACGATGCCGGCCGTCCAAAGCATCCCTCCCTCAAGAAAGGGTGGGTCCTTGGACTCGATGGCAGGGTGTGTCATGGCGGGATCCTCGTTGATTGCTGCGTGGGATCAGGTGTTGCTGTTCAAGTCGACCTTGGCATCCATCGACAGCCCGACGCGCAGCGGATGGGCGGCGAGCTCCTCGGGGTTCAAGCGGATGCGCACCGGTAGGCGCTGCACGACCTTGATCCAGTTGCCGGTTGCGTTCTGCGCCGGGATCAGCGCAAAAGCCGCACCGGTACCGCCGTCGAACCCTTCGATGACACCGTGATACACAACCTTGCCGTGATACAGGTCGGACTTGAGTTCGACGCTCTGCCCGGCGTGAACCTTAGTGAGCTGCACTTCCTTGAAGTTCGCGTTGACATACAACTTATCGACCGGCACCACGGACAGGAGCGGCATGGAGGGTTGGACGCGCTGACCGAGCTGCACTTGCCGACGAGCGATGACGCCATCGATGGGCGCGCGGATCACCGTGCGACCGAGATCGACGTCCGACTTGTCGAGGCGAGCGCGGGCGAGAGCGACTTGAGCCCGAGCGGCATCGAGTGCCGCGCGCGCGCCGCTTGCGCGGTTCTTGGCGTTGGTCAATTCGTCACCCGACACCGAGCCCGAGGCCACAAGCGCTTCACGGCGTTGCAGGTCGATGCCGGTGCGCTCGACGTCAGAGATAGCTGCGATCACTTGTGCCTGTGCGCGGGCAAGATCCGCTTGGGCCTGACGCAGAGCCAGCTTTGCGTCCGTGTCGTCGATCATGACGAGAATGTCGCCGCGTCTAACATTTTGGCTGTCCACGACGTTCACCTGCATCACCGATCCTTCCGTTTCGGAGGCGACTTGCGCGACCTCGGCCGCGGTGTATGCATTGTCGGTGCTCACGTAGCGGGAACCGATGAGCTTCCAGTACTCGACGGCGCCGCCGCCGGCAGCTGCCACGGCGAGGCCGAGAAGCGAGAACAGCAACGCGCGCTGTTTCTTACGGGGTTTGGCCATCGGGATCTCGGCCATCGATTCGGGGGTGACTGAGGCTTGCATATCCATGAGAGTTCTCCTTGATAAGATGTTTACGATTGGGGGTTATTGGGTGCGGTACTCGAGCGGTCCGGCGCGAAGCCGCCGCCCAGTGCGCGCACCAGCGATACATCGAGAATCAGCGCCCGGGTCTCGAGCTCGGCTTCGGAGCGTCGCGCCGATATCAGCGAGTCTTCCGCCGACAGGACGTCGAGATACGTGGCGAGCGCTCCCTCGTATCGTGAGCGGACGATTTGGTGTGCTTCCGCGGCGGCGGCGACGGCTGCCCGGGCGGCGGCGAGTTCTTCATCGAGGGATTTGCGACTCGTGGTTGCATCTGCCACTTCGCGCAGCGCCCTCGAGAGCGTCCCGTTATACGTGGCGACTGCAGCGTCATACTCTGCGCGTGCGCCCTTAAACTGGCCCTGCAGGCGTTCAGTATTGAATATCGGCAGTGAGATCGCTGGACCTGCGGCACCGGATTGTGAGGCCGACTTGAAGAGGTTGTCGATGCCGACCGATTGAAAGCCCGCGAATGCGAGCAGGTTGACGCTCGGGTAGAACCCGGCCTTGCGCTGATCGATGCGATGCGCGGCGGCTTCAGTGCGGAGGCGCGCTGCGACGATGTCGGGACGTCGGCCGAGAAGCTCGAGGGGCAGGTTCGTGGGCAACTCTTGAGAACCTGTCCAGGCGACTTTCGGACGGGTGATTTGCAGTCCTCGATCCGGGCCAGCGCCGAGGAGCGCCGCGATGGCGTTGCATTGCAGACCGATGCGCTCCTCGATTGCCAGGAGATCGCCCTTGGCGGCCGCCTGCCGCGCCTCGACCTGTCGCACGCTCGCGAGCGTCTCAAGGCCGAACTGACGGCGCTGGCGAAACAACGCGACCGTCTGCGTACGCAGCGCAAGCGTGTCGGCCGCGTTGTCATGCAGCGTATAGAGATGCAGGAGACCGGCGTAAGCAGAGGCGACCGAGGTCGAGAGGATCAGGCGCGTCTGCGCGATCTCGACCTCGGCGGCGTGCTGCTCCGAGACGGCGGCCGCTAGTGCGGCGCGGTTCTTGCCCCAGAAGTCGAGATCATAGGACATGTTGAGGGTGGCGGCGCCATAACCGTTCCAGCCATTTGGCAGCGCTTGCCGCGGTACCAAGAAGTCGTAACTCTGCTTGGCCTCGGCCATAACCGCGGACCCCGTCACCTCGGGTAGGCGCGTGGCGCCGGCACCCTGAACCTGTGCCGCGGCGGCCTTGAGGCGTGCCCGGGCAAGGTCGAGGTCGGGTGCGCTGTTGAGCGCCTGCTCGATGAGCGCATCGAGCTGCGGGTCGCCGTAGGCGCGCCACCACTGATCGCCAGGCCAGGTCCCCACGGGAGCCGCGAACGAGTTCGAGCTGCCAAGCTCATCGACTTTCTTCATGACAGGGGGCGGCTCGAGCCGCGGGATCTGCGCGCAGCCACTGGCGAGCGCAAGAGTTAGGGTTAACAGCAGGGTGAGGCGGCGAGGCCGCGCCGCGAGGGATTGACACTTGATTGTTTGCATCGCGGTAAGCTCCTTAACTGAACTGTACCGTACAGTACCTTGACTTTAGACACAATGTCAACAAAAATGTACCCGACGGTTCAGTTATAGAAGGAAGCGACTCGAGTGATGAGCAAAAACGACAGCAAACGACAGGCAATTCTCGAACACGCCTATCGACTATTCCGCGCGCAGGGGTTCGATGGGACTTCGATGGCGGACATCACCTCTCAGGTCGGCGGCTCTAAGGCGACCCTCTACAGTCACTTCCCCTCGAAGGAAGATCTGTTCGTTGAATGCATGATGGCGGCCCTGGAGAACTACATGTCGGACACTCTGAAGCACCTCGACGCCTCCCGGAGCGATCCGCAGGCCGCGCTTCGCAACTTTGGCGCCAGCGTCCTCAATTTCATTTGCTCCGCCGAGCAGGTGGAGGTGCGTCGCCTGATGATCGCGGAGGCATCGCGGTCCGGCACTGGGAAGCTCTTCTTTGACAAGCTCACCGCGTTGCGCGCGCAAATCTCTTCATACCTAGACGCGTGCATGGCATCGGGACAGCTACGCCTGGATGATCCCGACCTTGCCGCCGATCATCTCGGTGCGCTGCTCGAGGCTGAAGTCCTCGAACCGTTGCTCCTGAATGTGCGAGACGCGGCGCCAGATGAAGAGGAGGCGGCGCTCGCGGCCCGTCGCGCGGTAGCTGCCTTTCTCAGGGCCTACGCGCCAGCCGCTCCACTGATAAGGATAGCTGCAGGGCCCAACGGCCATTTGAAAAGGCTCCCCCCGCATGAGCTCTGACCCAAACCCGCGTGATCAAGTCTGGAACGAGCGCCGCTACGAGTCTGCAGTCGCGCTAAACTGGACCCATCGGTTCTGTTAATACACGCTCCCTGAAGACCCATGAAGACCAAAACTGAATCCAAACGTCAGGCCATCATCCAAGCCGCCGCCGAAGTCTTTCGAGAAGTCGGTTTCGAGCGCGCTTCCATGTCCGACATCCGCGAGCGAATCGGCGGCTCCAAGGCAACTCTCTACAACTATTTCCCCTCAAAGGAGAAGTTGTTTTTCGAGGTCATGCACCAGGCTAAGGAACTTGAGCTGGAAGCGATCACAGGGGAACTTGACGCAGATGCAGACGACTTGAGGCGCGAGCTGGTGCGTTTCGGGCAGAAATTCATGACCGTGCTCTACTCAGCTGATGCGATCGCCGTGAGACACCTGGCGATTGCCGAATCACGGCACTCCGACATTGGGAGACTGTCATTCGAGCAGGGGATGGCGCCCATCGAGAAGCGGGTCGCTGAATTCTTGAAAAAGGTCATGAAGCGCGGAGTGCTCCGGACCGCCGACCCGAAGATTGCCGCCATTCATCTTCTGAGCTTGCTGGAATCAGAACTCTTGCAGCGTGTCCTCCTTGGCGTGATTGACAATGTGAAGCCCGAAAGCCTCAGCGGTCCCGTGCGTCGCGCGATAGAGGTATTCCTTTCTGGGTACGAGCGACGCTAGCTAGATTAGGTCCCATGCCTGCTGACGTATGGGTGCATCCTGAAATGTTAAGGCGCCGAGACATACCGGTTGCCGTGCAGCATTCGATCGCGCAATTGTCAGCGAGCTGGGGAACCCGGACCGATCCACAGTTATCTAAAACCTTGGGTGACGCGGAGGGTTAACACCATGCGTATTTTTGTTGCTGGCGCCACGGGCGCTGTCGGAGTCCGAGTCGTTCGCCTCCTGGTCGCCGCGGGGCATTTCGTAGTGGGCACCACGCACACCCCGGACAAGGCAGGACTGATCTGTTCCGTGGGTGGTCAAGGTGTGGTCGTTGACGGCTTGAACAGCGAAGCCATGCTGCGGGCCGTTGCGGCAGCGCGGCCCGATGTCATCATCCACGAGATGACCGCCCTTGGGGGTGGAGAACTCAAGCACTTTGAACGCACCTTCGCCTTGACCAACCGGCTAAGAACCGAAGGCTTGAATCATCTGCTCACCGCCGCGAAGGAACTCGGTGTGCGACGCGTCATTGCGCAGAGCTACTGCGGGTGGCCGTACGCGCGAAACGGCGCGGCCGTCAAGACCGAGGACAATGATCTCGATTCCAATCCGCCGCGGGAGTTGAAGTCCAGTTTAAGTGCAATTCGCTATCTGGAAAGCACGTTGCTTGCCGCCCCCGACATCGAGGGGATCGCCCTGCGTTATGGTGCGTTCTACGGCCCACACACCGGCATGCTGGAGAGCAGCGTTCTTAATCAGTTGCGGCACCGTCGATTCCCTTTGATGGGCGACGGGAATGGCTGGTGGTCCTTTGTGCACGTGGAGGATGCAGCCGCGGCCACGGTACGCGCGACGGATCACGGTGCGCGTGGAATTTACAATATTGTCGACGACGAGCCCGCCCCGGTGCGCGAATGGCTGCCAGCCCTCGCCGCCATTGTCGGCGCCAAACCACCTCTGCGAGTGCCGAAGTGGCTGGGTCGACTCCTGGCGGGCGACCATTTGGTCAAGATGATGACCGAGGTTCGTGCGGGGTCCAACGAGAAAGCCAAAAGTGCCTTTGGTTGGCAGCCGGTGCATTCCTCGTGGCGCGAAGGCTTCGCGAGCTCAATTTAAGCGCCAGGCCAATAGAATGGCCGCCACTTCATGATTCGCCTTGGGACCGCGTGATCCACGATATTAGTGTGGCGTTTCAGCGAACGGATTCGCGCTAATGAATACTTCATTTGCTTTGATGTACCCTGTATATTACTATAATATACATTGATGGCCGATCTATCGAAAGTCATTGGCTTCGAGTGGGACGATGGCAACGCGCGCAAGAATGAACAGCACGATGTATCGGCATCAGAGGCAGAGCAGGTTTTCTTCAACTCTCCGCTGCTCGTGCTGTCTGATCTTAAGCACAGTGAGTCCGAACCGCGCTTCCACGCCCTGGGCAAGACCCATGAAGGACGGCGTCTGCACATCTCGTTTACTTTGCGAAACAACGGTCAATACATTCGAGTGATATCGGCGAGAGACATGCACCGCAAGGAGCGGATGATTTATGAACAAGCGACTTAAAATCGTCCCGAAATTTGCCAATGAAGCGGCGGAACGGCGTTTCTGGGAAAACAACGACTCGACGCAGTACTTGGACTGGAAGAAAGCGGAACGCACCGCATTGCCGAATCTAAAGCCGTCCACGCAAACCATCTCTTTGCGATTGCCGCAGCACCTGCTGGACTCCATCAAAACAGCCGCTAACGCCAGGGATGTGCCCTACCAGTCTTTAATCAAGGTCTGGCTGCAGGAAAAGGTCGGCGACTCCTAGTCCGTCGGGTGCAGTCGTTCGCCACCTCTTCGCTTCGCACTACGCCGTCTGACGGCGTGAACGCCCCTTGGGGCGGCCCCGAGGAAACGCGAGGGGTGAAATGGTATGGACGCCTCCCACTTTAAAGAGTGAGTGAGCGGCAGAGTTTGTGACGGCAGTGGACCCTCCGGGCCGACGGCATCAAAGTGCCAAAGTGGGAAGGGTTCAATCTTCACAGGCACCGGAGGGTCCGACATGAATCGTATCGTGGTTGGAGTAGATATCGCAAAGCGAGTGTTTCAGCTGCATTGGGTGGAGCCGCAGACCGGCGAGATTGTGGCGCTGCAGCTCAAGCGGGAGAAGTTTTTGGAGCATTTTGCCAACCGTTCGAACTGTTTGATCGGTATGGAAGCGTGCGGCGGATCGCAGCATTGGGCGCGATCGCTGCAGAAGCTCGGTCATGACGTGAAGCTGTTGTCGGGGCGGATGGTCAAACCATTCGTGAGCGGCAACAAAAATGATGCGGCGGACGCGCGCGGGATCTGGACGGCGGTCCAACAGCCCGGGATCAAGGCGGTGGCGGTCAAGAGTGAGGAGCAACAAGCGGTATTGGCGCTGCATCGGATGCGCCAGCAGTTGGTGAAGTTTCGCACTGCGCAGATCAACGGTTTGAGAGGATTGCTCACAGAGTACGGGGAAGTGATGCCGCAGCGTCGCACCGGTATCAAGCGAGACATCGCTGGCGCATTGGGGCGGCTATCCGATCGGTTACCTGCGATCGTGATCGACACGTTACGCGAACAGTACGCACGCTTAAGCGAACTCGACGAGCAAATTAGCCAGATCGAGCGGCGACTACGCCAATGGCAGCGTGAAGACTCAGCGACCCAGCGTATCGCGGCGATCCCCGGCGTGGGACTGCTGAGCGCGACCGCGGCGGTGGCGACGATGGGCGATGCGAAAGCCTTTAAGTCGGGCCGCGAGTTTGCGGCCTGGCTCGGGTTGGTACCACGGCAAACTGGCACGGGCGGTCGAGTGCGACTACTGGGGATCAGCAAACGGGGCGACATCTATCTGCGCACGCTGCTGATCCATGGCGCTCGCGCTGTCTTGAGGCACAGCAAAGCGTCGCCCGATGGGTAACCGAATTAGCGAAGCGCCGGCCGAAGAATGTGGCCGTCGTAGCGATGGCGAACAAGATGGCACGCACGATTTGGGCGCTTACGGCTCATGAATGTGCTTATCAATCTGGATATATGAGTCGACCCGCATAAGGTTGCACACACAAACGATTAACCGTCAAAAAAGGAATGGCACGCCAAAAGGTTGCGCAAGGTACTACAAAGTGTGATGGGAAACAGGTTAGACCGTGACCCGCCAAGCCTGCATGCGACTCCGAGCTTCGAGCCCTTGGGTGAAATGAGGCGCGGGCCAGCGGATTCCATCAGGGCCCGCAGGCTTCGGCCTGCAAAACAGGCCGGATATAAACCTGCAGCCTCATCTGTCGACCATCACACCAAAATATCCTTGCACATCGGGAGGCGTCCATATAAGACGCATGCGTCGAATAATGGGCCGAAGGCCGAGTAACGGCTCCGCCGCTTCCCTCCCTTCCGGCGAGTGATGATCTGGGCACCGTCGGTCCGCAGGCGGCCAAAACCAGAAGCCCAGAAGTTGAACGTGACTGCCCGTTTGCGGTCGTTCGCGGGCGATTTTTTCCGCCAATTCAGGGCCGCACTAGCCTGACAATCAACCCCTGCGACCTTAGTTCAACAGCCAGGTAGATATCTCCATCTGCTCCAATCGCAATGGCTCGAATTCGCCCCAGATTGTTCAGGATCACTTCCTGCAGCACAGCATGCCCATTTGACAAGACAACGCGGAACAGATCTCGTTGTACAAGCGTGCCGATCAATAAATTGTCGCGCCAATGTGTGAATTGCCTCCCCTCATAGAACGAGATCGCAGAGACAGCCACTTCTGGGGTCCAATTTATTATTGGCTGATCCATGCCCTCATGTTGGTCCTCCGTGCCCACTGAAATGCCGTCATCGCGCGTTCCATAACTGATCACAGGCCAGCCGTAATTGTGCCCTTTGTAGATAAGGTTAAGCTCATCGCCGCCGCGAGGACCGTGTTCCGATGACCAAAGCTGGCCAGTCTTTGGATGGAAAGCCAGGCCCTCTGGATTTCGATGGCCGTAACTCCAAATCGCGGCGAAAGCGCCTGGGGATGAAATGAAAGGATTGTCTGAGGGAATGGTTCCGTCATCGTTGTAACGCAAGATCTTGCCATTGGGATCGCGTAAATCCTGAGGCGCCGAACGCAACAACTGTTCTAGCGGAATCGGTTCTTTTCCGGTCGCTTGGCTAACTCCGGCGTCGCTGGCCGTGGTTAAAAAAACGTGACCTGTGCCGTCAAACGCAATGCGTCCGGTTACGGTACTATCGGTGGGCACCCGAACCAAGTTCTTCGAATCGATCCAGCTATTGTGGTTTATCCGTCCGCGCACCAGCGACACTACGGTGAGCGGCTTTCCGTCACCTTGGACGGTGTCGCCACACGTGAGGTAGATCCAGCCGTTTTCCTTGAAACGAGGATGAACCGCAACATCAAGTAGGATCCGGTGAAATCGGTCCTGAGGATTACCGAACGGCGTCCCACTTATGGGTTCGGCCGCTAGGCGACCTCGCTCAATGACGCGCAACAAACCTTGTTGTTCTGTCAGCAGCAAACGGCCGTCGGGAAGGGCCGCCAAGCCCCACGGCATGCCCGTCCTGCCAATTACTTCAATGCGAAGCTTTTCCAGTTCTGTCGCGACCAAGCCCGACGGAATCGCGCGTATTTGCGCCTCGTCCATCTCCCGAAAGTGCTGCAGAGTATTCTCACTGCGCTTTGCGTGGATGAATTTGACCAGGCTTCGAATGTCATCATCGGATAGAACTTCTCGCCACACCGGCATTCCCTTTTCGGGATATCCATCGCGGATGCTGTGCGCGATTTCATCGTCACCCATACCATGTATATATTTTTCTGCAGTAAGTGGTGGTCCCTGCGCGCCCTGCAGTTGCGTACCGTGGCAGCTCGCGCAATCGGCTGCATAAATGCTTGCCGCGTTCACCGGCTCCAACGCCTGTGGAAATGAAGTTAGCGGAAAAAGGAGACCCGCCGACACCCCGTATCGCGCATATCTGATCATTGCTACCAACGTACGTTTAGGTCTTGGCATTACCGCGCCTGAGGATCGGCTGGCATCCTTGGCTACTGAGGTGTCATTATGCTCACTTGCGACGATTTTGGCTCCGGCGGAGCCGCCGGTCACCACCGTCGCCTTCAGGTCGACAAGCGACCGATTAAGTGCAAAGTCGTGAGGGCTCTCAGACTGCCTTCCTTAACTTCTCGGCCATACGAGTTTGCCAGCCTGGCCCTGTGGCCTTCCACCGGGCCAATGTATCCGGCGGCAGACGCAGGGAAATGGAGGTGCGGGCATTGCCGGATTTCGGTCGGCCCCGCGGTTTGCAGGCCCCGAAGCAATCTCTCCGGGCGCGCTCTCAATATTTTGTCAGACCAGTAACTTAGCGCCTCCGTCGCTAGCCGTCTTGCGCCGCAGCCAGGTAGTTGCGGGACGTCCGATGGCTTCGCGGCCTCACCGCGACCCACCGCCTTCTATTTGGTTGCGAGGAAGCGCTCAACGATCTCCGGCAGCATCGGCTCGAGGGCGAACGTGTAGTGGGTGGTGTTGGGCACGATTGCGAACTGGTTTGCGGGCCGCAGTGAGCCATCGATCCCCGCATCGCGCTGGCCGCCTCCCAACGCCTTCCAGAACTCGACCATGTGTTCGGGCCGGATGGAGTCAGCGTCGGCAAAGACCAGCAGTGTGCGGGCCTGAATCTTGGCGACGTCGGCGCTCCAGTCAAAGGGGCGTTTGGTCAAGTCACCGACCTTGCTGAAGAGCTTGGTCCAATCGACATCGGGATAGGCCTGCCCCAACGGCGATGTCTTGACGCCACCGCCGAGCATGGCAGCGTTGGCCTCCAACTGATTGAAGGCCGCCACCACCTCCGGATAAGAGCCGTCCTGCCTCATCGTACCGGATACGAGCACAAGCCGGTCGACCACGTCCGGATGACGGATGGCAGTCTGTAGCGCGACGGCGGAGCCCAACGAGTAACCCATTACGTCCGCCTGGCCGAGGTTCAGATGAACGATTAGAGCGGCAACGTCGTCGCCGAGCGTTTCACATCGCAGTGGCCTGTTGGTGTCCGGCGTGCGCCCATGCGCTTGGAGGTGGACGGCGATCACCTGCCGGCTCCTAGCCAGTTTGGCCAGATTGCTCCCGAAGCTGTCTGGGTTGATGCCGCCGTGAAGAAGAATGAGCGGCTTACCGGCGCCATGCACGCTGAAATAGATATGCTGGCCATTGACGTCGGCAAAATTTGCATTCGGCATGGCAGGGGGGCTCCTTGGCGTGAACGGGTCGGGTCGCAGTCAGCACTGCGGTCGCTGCGGCAGTTTTCAGGAACGCGCGTCTGAGCATATCGTCTCACATCGCGCCGAACCGGCGGCTGAGGCAACCTAATGCGAATGCAGACCCGATGGCCAGCAAAGCAAAGCGCCGCTCTCATTGCGAGAGCGTTGGCTTCACGCCTGCTCTCTCGAGCGCAGATCGACGAGCAACTCGTCCAGTTGCGCGAACGTCTCGGCCATCGCATTCTCCATCCCGGCGTTGGCATCGAGAGCTTCCTTGGAGGGGTAGAGTTCGTGATAGACCAGCAGCGTCTTGCCACCTCTTTCCTCGAAGGTCACGGTGCTCACGGCACCACCGTCACTCTCGTCATTCGTCCAGACGAGGCGCGAGTGCGGAGTTACTTCCTTGTACATGCCGAAGAACGCCATCTGTGAGTCCCCGTGTGCGAACTCAAAACGGTACCTCCCCCCGACACGAACATCCATTTCGCAGGAAAGCAGGGACATTCCCATCGACTTTGGCACCCACCACTGTCTGAACAGTTCGGGCTTGGTCCACGCCTCGAATACGAGGCGCGCGGGGCCATTGAAGGTTCGCCTAACGACGATCTCGCGCTCGGACTTGCGTTCCACGGTTGTGCGGCTGCTCATAGGGGTCGAGTCACCTTCTGTTCTTGCGTCCATCGGTCTTCTCCTGGCGTTTCAATTCTTCAACAACTCTATCCAGCTCATCGAAGCGCGCTTCCCAAATCTGGCGGTACCTCTCGATCCATGCGGCCTCGTCCTCCAGTCGGCGAACTCCCAGCCTGCAGGTCCGCACGCGCCCGATCTTCTGCGTAGCAACCAACCCCGCCTGTTCCAACACGGCGACATGCTTCTTCATGCCCGTGAGAGTCATGTGGAACTTCTCGGCAAGATCGGAAATTGAAGCGTCCGCGCGCCCGAGCTGTTCGAGAACGCCACGGCGGGTGGCATCTGAAATCGCAGCGAAAGAAGCATCGAAGCTTGCGCTTGCATACTGAACCATATAGTTCAGTTTTAACACACGTGTTGCTCATGCGCAAGGCATGCCGCATCAGATGACCGGCAAATGCACCCTTGATCGGCGTCGCTATTGACCCACTCGGCAAGCGAGAAGCAATGTAATCGGACTAATCCGTAGCGGGGACGCTGTCAGGATGGCGCGGCGGACCATCTTGATCCCATAAGTGGCGCCGGCTTAATAGGGATGCCGAGCAGCTCGGCTTTCAATGCTGAACGGCTACGGCGTTTGGGCCAAGATTTTGTTGGCCGGCGCCGGCAAACAAGGTGAAGGGGCTCCCCTTTATCAGCGTCAGCGCGCCATTGCTCGAATCGATGGAGAACACCTCGATCTGGTTGGCAAGGTCGTCCAGCACGTACAGGAAGTTATCGGGTCCATCGAGCCCCAGCGCAATGGAGGATTGTCCGTTCGTCGAGGAGACGCCGATTTCCGATAAGGCGGCGGTGCTCGCATCAACCAAAAAACAGTCCACGGCCGTGCCGTTGGAGACGTGCAGACGCTGGCCGGCTGCGTCGATCACGGGTGTGCGGATGGCGAAGCTGGCCGCAAAGGGACTGCCTGCAATTGTTCTAAGCGCGCCGGTCGTGGCGTCGATGGCGAACCCAGACATCTCGTTGGGCTGAGATTCGGAGGCGTAGAGATGCGTGCCGGCTGGGTCAACAACCAAACCGTTCGGTCGTCCTGGAGTGACGAATGGACTGCCCGCCGCGGGGGTCAGGGCGCCGCTGGTCGTGTTCAGGGTGTACGCGGACACGCTGCCGCCGGCCGTATTCGCGGCATATACGTGCTGATCGGCTATCGCGAGCGCAGTGGGATCCGGTCCCGCGGCAAAAGGACTGCCTGCCACTTCAGTGAGGGCGCCGGTCGAGCCGATGCTGAAGACCGACACGCTGTTGCCATTGCCGTTGGCCGACAGCACGAATTGGCCGCTCGGATCGACGACAATTCCGACGGACTGAGCCCCGGTCGAAAACGGGCTGCCGGCAACGGCGGTCAGCCTAAAGGTCGAGGTGATCGCATATCCTCGGATTTCTCCCAAGCTGCTGACCACATAAAGAAACCGCTTGAGCGGATCGATCGCAACGGCTGCAGGCATCGACCCCTCGGGCATGGGATTTCCGGCGACCGACGTTGGGACGCCCGTCGTCGGGTCGATACTGAAAAGATCGATGCTGCCGGCCGTCGCATTCGTGACGGCCATTAGTGAATCCGTGGTTGATGAGGGTGGCGGCGTCCCGCTACCGCCGCCGCCTCCCCCACAGCTGCAACTTAGGCTGCAGAGCAGCGTACACATCAGCCCGCGCAGAGAGGATTGTGCATTATGTCTATTGAGTTGGAGTCCCAATAGGTCGAGCGAATCATCAAGCTTCATCGCGGTGCTGTGCATTGGACTGCCAATAAGTCGGGTTGCTAGTTTATTGATGGCTCAAATCTCACGCCTCTATCGTACTGCAAAGAGCTCTGCGAAATCGATGCGTCACCGATCATGCATCAGCATTGCATCAAGTTTAGTTTCGAGGACGTGTCTGAAAGGGCGAGTCTTGCAGCGCGATCTTTCGCGAGCTGGTGGGCTCGCTGCCTCGCAACTGCTGACTCGCGCTAAAGTTATGGTGCCTCGAGCCGCTACTTTGTACTGCAAAGTCGTTGGTGCGAATCAGGTTTAACATAAGAGGCTTCGTCCATGAGCATTTCAAGCGTTTCTGCATCGGTCGCTTCGTCAGCAGCCCCCGCCGCCGTCAATAAGCCGCAAGCCGGCCCGGCTTCGCAGCCGAGCAAGCCCGTTGCGCCTCCCGCGATCAAAGCAGCCGCCGATAGCGACGGGGATCATGACGGCAGCGGCGGTCGGATCAACGTCAAGGCTTGATTGAGCTCCTCATGGCCGCCCGCAGCATGTGCGTCCCTCGGCGCCGTGCAGCGGCGCTTACGGTTGGACTTGCGGCTCGGGATGTAGCAGCTAGGTCTGGCGCGTCGTGCGCCACATTCTCGCCAGCACACCGTCGTGCAATACAAAGCGATGCCAGAGGGCGGCCAGCGCATGCAGGGCGGCCAGCGCGAAAAGCGCGTACGCCAAGTATCCGTGAATGTCTTCAGTGGGTTCAAATATCGCCGGGTTCTTTTTGACTCCGGCGTTAAGGTCAAAAAAGCCGAAGTGGAAGATGCGGCCGTGAAAAATGAACGTCACGACACCCAGGATCGGGGTCACGAACATCAATGCATACAGCGCAAAGTGCACCGGGGTCGAAAGGCGGCGGGAGAAGGCACCGACATCGGGCGGCAGCTGAGGAGGTGCATGACGAAGACGGTAGCCGAAGCGCGCGACCAGCACCAACCACAATAAAATTCCGATGAGCGCGTGAACGTTGATCCAAAAGGCTTGGGTTTGCTTTGGCCAGGAATCGTGCAAAAGCCCCAATACACCAACCGTCACGACGAGCCCAAACATCGCCCAGTGAAATGCGATTGCGCCGCGACGGTAATGTCCCGCCTGTTGCAGTTGAGATGCTTCTAATGGGTCTGCAGCCATCATCATGGTCTCCCGTGCAAAATCCTCGGTTCGATGGCGCGCTAAAACCGCTTGGAAAAGCCGACCGATAGTCCTTTGGGCAAGAACTGCACCGACAGGGGTATGGCGCGCGTGCTGCTCCAATAGCCGACTCCGGTTCCCAAGGCCCAGCCGGCGATCACATCGGTCTGCCAATGCGCCTGGCTTTTCAACCGCCCAATGGCGTCATACACCGGCAGCGCTTCGAGGGCCCAGATCCAGGGATACTGCCGGGCGTAGTTTGCGATGAAAGGCGTCACGAAGCTGGCCTGCAGGGTGACCTCGCCGCTGGGGAAGCTTTGATGGCCGCTGCCCTGGAACCAGGCGTTCGGATCGTTGCCCTGGTAGGGGCGGGCTCGACTGAAGGCGTATTTCAATCCGGTGGCGCCGATTCCCGAGATCACCGATGCATCGATGGTTTGCCAGAAGGTGTGACCCAGCTCGTTATCGTTTCCAAACCACAAACTGCCGGCCAGTTCCAGGGCGATCACGCCGTCCTGAAGTCCGGTCTGATACTGGCGCCCCCAGATGCCGCTCTGATCGAGCGTCCATTCATGATCCAGTCCGGCATAGGCCCCGCTCGAGGAGAGCGCCGAGAACAGCAGACAAAAGATAGATAGGCGTTTCATGCGGAAGGCCTTTGCGCTTGCAGATTCAGCGCGGTCGGTGGTGAGTTTCCGGCCGCACTCGACGGTCGGCCGGGCCATGTGTTCGAACAACGGATAATCGGCGACCGCGCGCCGCCTGCCTAACGTACGCACCACGCTCGCACCTTTTCGGTTTTCAAGAATTCTTCGGCCCCAGCGCCTCGCAGCAACGCGAGCTTGGCCAGAAGACCGGCCTCGGTGCAGGTGGCGGCGTGCACGGTAACCGACCGCGGCGCGCCGCTGATCGGCCAGCCGGTATGTGGATTGAGCAGATGTCCATATCGGACGCCTGCCTTGGCCACATAACGGTAGGTATCGCCACTGGTAGCGAGCGCACCGCTCGAAAGCTCCAAAAGACCCGCGGCGGTGCCGGCGTGGTCCACATCCTCGATGCCCACGTACCAAGGGGTCCCATCCCGCCGCGGACCCGACACCCGCAGATCGCCGCCGAGATTCACCAGCACCGGGGCACTCGTGTGCGCTTCCGCAAGCGCGATCGCGCGGTCGACCGCATACTCTTTGCCAATGCCGCCGAAGTCGATTTCCATGCCGGGCTGAAGGCGCAGGACCGGCTTTTCCCAACTGACGCGCTGCCAGCCGACGTAGCGCAATGCGTCGCGCACCTGATTTTGCGTCGGAACCATTGCAGATCCATCGAATTTCCAAGCACGCCGCAGTGCCCCCGAGGTAATGTCGATGAGTCCCTCGCTCAGGGTGTAGCAAATCATCGAGTAGCCAATGAGATCGGCCGTCTCATCATCAACTTCTACTGCTTGACCTGCTGTCTCATTGATGTGAGTGACGACGCTCGGCCGGTAGCGCGAAAACTTGGCCTCGATCCGCAGCGCCTCAGCCTTGACGATCTCACCCACTTCGGCGCCAAGCGTTTCATCGCGGGTATCCACGAGCACCACACAGGGGCTGGCCATCGCCGTGAAATGTGTCGCTTGGTCGATATGCCCAGTGACCATTGGTATGCGCTCAGCCCTCGATGCCTGCGACGCTTTAGAAAGCAAATGTATAACCCAGCAGTACTGTGTAGGCTTTCAAATCCGGGAAGAGGTTTTGCTGCTGTAACTGCCCGATGGCGCCGGCAGGCGATCCATTCCCGTGCTGATCGTAATACTCGATGCGCAGATTGATTTCCGAGGTGTCATCGAAAGGAATCCCAAATTTGACACCATAGGTTTGCGCGTGAAACTTTGCGAGCCTCGTATCGGCGGAGGCGTACTGGGGGATCGCTTCGCCGCTCACCAGGTAGTAATGAAAGAAATCGGCCGCGCCCTGCGTATAGAAACGCAGGTGTGGTTCCACGTAATAGCTCTGGCTGATCTGCCAGCGATAGCGCAGATCCGCCGTCAGCGATTTGATGCCCCAGTCATCCTTGAACGCGCGCAAGGAAGCTGATATCACGTCGCTGGCTAGATGCACTTTATTGTCGAAAAACAGGCTCTGCTTGCGCCGCAGTTCCGGGCGGCTTTCGTAGAGCTGTTCGCTGGGTTGACCGGTGACCGGGTCGACCATCGATATGATCTTGTACGGATCGGTTTGGTAGCCGTGCTCGTCGCTATAGGAGTAACTCAACGTCGCCAGCCACCGGCGGCTCATCACTTGGGTGAGCCCCACAACCGCGTCAACTTCGTGCAGCCGAGCGTCGGGTCCTTTCCAATTGCCGTTCATCTGGGTGAGGGGCGTCGGCGTTCCACCGATGGGAAAGGAGAGGTCCGATTCGTAATTGACCGCCGCACTCAGAGTCGTGTTGTGCGCATTAAAATCTTGCGAGATTCCGAGGTGGGCGCTCTCGGAGCGATAATCGTGTTCCGTCGAATAGGCGATGCCGCCGTCGAGCTTCAAATTCGCCGTGAGGGCCTGCTCCCAGCCGGCATGCCCCGCGATGCGCCGATCATAAAATCCGTGGTCGAGCGGATAGGTGTTGGGCGGCACGATGGTACTGGCGGCCAGCGTTTGAGATTTTGCTCCGCTCGCCGGCGGCACGAGCACGACGGTGGAACCGCCGGATGCCGTTGTAACGGTCACCGGCGTGCCGAGCGGGATGATTTTGTACGGCCGAACATAGGTCTGCGCGAGCGTCGAGGGGACAGCACCCAGGGGGGTTGCCCCGGTGAGCGAGTCGGCGGTGATGCCAAAACTGAAGGTGCTGTCTTCATCCCATTTGTGGGTGACGTTGAGTTCAGGTTCAATGGCCTGGACGCGGTTCACCTCGTGGTAGACGAGCAGCGCCGAATCCACCGTCGTCGCGGGCACCTCTGCAGGAGGCTCCTGAGCCCTGGCGTGCCCGCCGGCGAGCAATCCGGCCGCCGCCGCCGCCAGGGCGCGCCGCATGCCGGGCGTGGGCGCGGAAACCTTGGATTTTAATTGCACCCACAGCCCCCACCCGCAAAGCTGCGTCCACCGCTCGAGGCCTCTTTGCTGAAGTAAATGTGATCATCCATGCCTGCCTCGATCGGATAGGCGCCGGGCTGCATGGCGCGCTCCGCCAGCAGGTCGTGTTCCCAGGGTTTTGCGCCGAGCAGAGTGCAGCCGCCGCTGCCGGCCAGGCCCAGGGAAATCAACAACAAGGCGGCGATTTTCAAATGGCTAACCGGCTCAGTGAATCGGCTCGGCCAGCAGCGTTTGCAGTTGTTGTTCATAGAGTCCCTTTTGTTTAGCTGAAAATCCCGCATGCTGAAACCGGATGTGGCCGGAGCGATCCACCAGAATGGCGCTCGGCATGCCGCCGACCTTGTAGGCGGAGGCGAGGTCGCCTTTCGGGTCATAGATGATCGGAAACTCGGCGGGGGTTTCGTTTAAGAATCGTTCGGCTCGCTCTCGGTCCTTGTCGACGTTGACGCCGATCACGACTAAATTCTTCGCGCCATACTGGCGCACGAGCTCATCCAGCCAGGGAAACGATTCTCGGCACGGGCCGCACCAGGAAGCCCAGAAATCGACATACACCACCTTGCCGCGATATGCGCTCAAGTCCAATTCCTCGGCCTGAAGCGCCGGACTGATGGATAACGCAACAAGCAGCCCCAGAGCGACGTTTCTCGCGAGTATTCGCCAGCAATTGGGTCGCCAATGTTTGCTCATACCAGTCCCAGAGAAGTAGGAATTTTGAATATTGAGTAACTTTGCAGTGCAAAGTTCAATGTCGTTCTACACTATTTGCTGCCATCACTTCAAATTAGGATGCAAAATATTGAGTGACTTTGCGCCGCAAAGTTCAAAGAGGTTGCGCATTGCATGATCTTTGATTCAGATTCGGCCGGTTTAATGAGAACCATTCGCGTCTGCCTCCGCCGTGCGCGAGCCTAGCCGGCGGTGGAAAGTGTAGGGTGAAGCCCACGCGTGCCTGCGGCCGAGTCCCTATGGATAAGTGTGTCACGCGCGGCTAGAAATGCCCCATGGCCGGCCGCAGCGAAATCCCAGCCCCACCCCGGGCGGGCGAGTCCCCGGAGAACTGCCGACGCTGCGAACTCTGGGAGCACGCGACTCAGGCCGTTCCCGGCGAGGGTGCCGCAAATGCATCGATCATGTTGGTGGGCGAGCAACCCGGCGACTCGGAGGACCTCCAAGGTCATCCGTTCGTCGGTCCTGCCGGCCGCCTTCTGGACCAGTTGCTGGAATGCGCAGGCATTGCGCGCTCCACGGTGTTCGTCACCAACGCTGTGAAACACTTCAATTGGCAGCTGCGCGGCAAGCGCAGGTTACACAAGCGCCCTGAACTGAGGCACATCAAAGCCTGCAACATCTGGCTCACCGCGGAAATTTTGGCGCACAAGCCCCGAGTGATCGTGGCGCTGGGCGCCACTGCGCTGCGCGCCCTCAGCGGCGCTGCATCGTCCATAGCGGCTCGGCGCGGAAAACCCTTCCCGCATGCAAGCGGCGCGGCCGTCGTCGCGAGTTACCATCCGTCCGCCATTCTGCGTGCCGACGATGCGGGCGCCGCGGAAATCAAGCGCGCCATGCTCGAGGATTTGGGGTTCGCGCGACGACTCGCCGGAGATTGACGAGTGAGCCGGGGCACCATTCGGGTGGGGATATCGGGCTGGCGCTATGCCCCTTGGCGCGGGGTGTTCTATCCGCCCGGTTTGCCGCAGCACGCTGAGCTTGCCTATGCGGCAAGTGCCTATCCGACGATCGAAATCAACGGTTCTTTCTATTCTCTGCAACGGCCGAAAAGTTGGCGGACTTGGTATGAATCGGTGCCGCGAGACTTTCAGTTCGCCGTCAAAGGACCCCGTTACCTCACGCACATGCTGAAGATCCGCGGCATCGACCGGCCGCTCGCGAACTTCTTCGCGTCCGGCGTTTTCGAGTTGCGCGAGAAGCTCGGGCCGATCCTGTGGCAGTTCCCGGCCAGCTTCGGCTTCGTCCCCGAGCGCTTCGAAGATTTCTTCGCGCGCTTACCCCGCGACCTTGCGGCGGCGGCGCAGCTCGCGAGAAAACACGATCCCTTCATGCGAGAGCGTGCCATAGTGGAAATCGACAAAAATCGACCGATGCGCCATGCGGTGGAGGTGCGGCACCGCAGCTTTGGGTGCGAGCAATTCGTGCGCCTGCTCAGGCGGCATGGCATCGCTTTGGTCGTCGCGGAAGGAGCAGGACGCTGGCCCTTGTGGCGCGATGTCACCGCCGACTTCGTCTACATCCGACTGCATGGACAAAAGGTTCTGTACCGCAGCGGCTACAGCGACGCAGCGCTCGATCGCTGGTCGCGGGCAATCCTCGCGTACGCGCGCGGCGGTGTTCCGACGCAAGGTGAGCGCATCTTGCCGAAAGAGCGGCCGGCACAGCAGGCGCGCGACGTGTTTTGCTATCTCGACAACACCGATCTTAAGCTGCGCGCGCCTTTCGACGCGCGCACCCTGATGAAGAAACTGAAAATCCAGCGCTAAAGCCGTCCGGGCGGCGACGCCCGGCTCAACTTGAACATGCGGTGCGGCGTCCATTGCGCGCCCTCGGCGCGATTTGAGTCGCGAGATTAGAGCCGATCGGGTGCAGGACCTTTGAGCGGAGGAGGCAGATGGGTTTTCTCCGACGGTCTTGGCTCGTGGCCGGTTCTCTCATTTTCCGGTATCTCGTCCGGAGGCACGTCGCCCGGATATTCGGTGCTCATGAAACGGACGCTACCGCGGCTTGCCCCTGCGGACACTAAGCGCACAGGAGAGCCGGTTGTGCGGATGCGCTTACACAGCGAATCGTCGGCAGACTGCATCTTGACCTATGTTAATGCCCGCGCGTTTTCTGTCAGCGCGCTCACAATTTACGGTGTTGTTTACTGACGCGCTCATGCGGATTTCGTGCGCTACGCCGGGCGCCTTTCTATTGCCACACTCAGCTCGCTCATACATCAGCGAGGTAATTTTTATGGCAAGCGAAAAACAGGGCGGCAGCGGTGCAGAAAAGTCGAAGCAACAGGGTGGCTCGGGCAACTTTGCCGACGATCCGCAGCGGGCGAGCGAAGCCGGCAAGAAGGGCGGCCAACACTCGCACGGCGGAAGCTCAGGACAGTCCAGTCAATCCGGTTCCGGCCGGTCGCAGCAGGGCTCAATGCAGGACGACGATACCGAAGATTCCGAGGGCAAAGGGCGCGGTTCGAACAAGAACCATCGCTGAGCCAAGTCCTCGAGTTGCTTGGAAAGCCGGCGCACGATACGCCGGCCTTCCCCTCGGCCTGCGGCGGTTTCGGGCGCCAACGGAGGCGATGCGGTGGCTGCGAAAATCCTCTTTGACCACACATGGATAAACCCTGGGTTGGAGCGATTGGTTGGGCAAGCACTGCAGTCCTATTGGTCACTTTGGTGCGGCAGGTTTATACGCAATGGAAATCCGGCGCGACAATCGGCGTGTCGAAGTGGCTGTTCATGGGACAGATGGCGGCATCGTTAGGGTTCACGACCTATAGTTTTTTGCTTCGCAACTGGGTATTCATGGGATCGAACGCGGCGATTTTAATGGTCGCGATCGCGGGGCAAGTCATGTATGCGCGGAATCGGCGCGGCAAGAGTGGGTCGCGGCGTCCATGTCGGTAGATTCTGTCACGGGGCGGCGATGCTGGCGGATGGCGGCCGATTGCATCTTTGAGTTTCAGTGGCCTTCCATTCGATCCGTCGTTTCAGGAGGCGGCCATGTTAGAGAAACTCCCGGAAAGCGTTGGTCATGCGCTGGTCGATCAGCGCGCGGGCATGGAGCAGGTGGTCTACAACCAGCTGCATGCGCAACGCGATGTGCCGCGGCTGTCGGTCACCAGCCCGACGTTCGCATTCAACGGCCGCTTGCCCGTCAGATACACAGCAGACGGCGAGGGCATCTCACCCCCGATCGCCTGGAGCGCCTGCCCGGCCGATACGGTGTCTGTGGCCATTATCGTGGAAGACGCGGATTCGCCGACTCCCCACCCTTTGGTGCACGCCATCGCGATCGACGTTGCTAACGAGGAGCGCGCTCTGGCGGAGGGAGCAATGAGCGCCCCCAATGAAACGCCGCCGGAGCTCGAAATTGGCTCGAATTCTTTCTTCCGGCATTCCTGGCTGCCGCCCGATCCGCCGCCGGGGCACGGTGAACATCGATACGTGTTCCAGGTATTTGCACTGCGCGACGGGCCGCCATTTTCAAAGACAGCCGGCCGGAGGGAGTTCATCGAGACGATCCTTGATAGGGCGATCGCCGTCGGATGTCTGATCGGTACCTACGAGCGAGGCTCAGTCCAAAAAAGCGAAGCTGCGAGACTGTCAGAACAACCCGAAGCGATTGCCGCTCCGGCGTAAGCAACCGAGGAGCGAGCATGTCCAATGCCAAGCAAAAGAAGACGGCGCGCGAGGAGTCGCGCGACGAGGATCTGGCGCACCAGGACGACCAAGAAGGGGCTGTGGACGAGACTGACGATGGTCCCGAGTCCGCGCCGACGCCGTTGTCCTTCGCGCCGGCGCTCACGGCCGTTTTGTGGAAGGCCTCCACCTGTTTCCGATCCGAGGCTTGAAACGCCAGGTGCGTTGGGTCGACCGAGGGAGTAGAACTCCTTGGATTTTGCGAATGGGCATAACCGCAACGGCGGCTCCAGCCGTTCGCACAGCCGATAACGCCACAAGGTTACTCGGGGGCGAAAGCCCCCGGGGCCCTTGCTTACTTGGGCGTCCGCATCTCCCTGGCTCGGCGCGCCAAAAACCAAACCACTATGCCAACAGCGACAGACACGATTCCTGTCAGCAGCCATTGAGCGGAAGCGCCTTGCACCTCAGTACAGTCGGCCACGCAGAGGAGCGGCTTGAGGTGGACAATGCCCGCCCCCTGCGACGCCCAAAGCAGACCTAAAGCTATGGACAGCCCGGCGAACACTTGCAGTAGTCGATAGATCATGGCCGACTATACCCTGTATTTGCGAACCCCTTGGCAGGGCTGGTAAGACCGCACAGACTGTGACGTGCGCCCGCCCAAATTACGCACCCGCCCGACTCGTATAAGGGGTAGCCCCGAGGAATTTCAAGGACTGAATGCGATAGAGTGATGGCGTTGCAATCATTTGTGGAGGACACCATGGCGCCGGATTTCTCCAGCATCCAAAACGGACTCGAGTCAGCCGTTTTCGACACGGTTCTGTATCACGCAGCACAATACCCTTCGATTGCCGCCAATGATGAACTCATTGCCGATGTGGCCTGCATTGCGTTGAATCAACTGCCGGCCCGGTATTTTCACACCATCCACGCTCCCGTCCGAGAGGACCCAACGATCGATCGGGCGGTGATTGCGGCCTACGATTGCGTGTATGCGCGCACCGCTCCGCGGGACTGCGAATTCGTCAGAAACATTCACGTCGCAATCGAGGGGGCAGGAGCGATTTGAGTCAATGCATCATGAAGATCGCAGTTTTGGACTGCGCGAGAAGTGCCCGTGTCACGCCGCCAAAAATCATCTCGTGCAACGGTCGATGACTGTAGCCGCCCACCACAAAGATCTCGGGATTCAAATCCGACACATTCTTCAGCAACACCTCTGAGGCGCCTTTCGGTGTGCCGCGCAGCAGCCGGGTCTCGGCGGTCACGCCATGCCAGCTCAGTTGTGCGGCCACCTGACCGAGATCGTTAGGGATGCCGTCGGTCGATTCTCCGACATTGACCAGCACGACGCGCGCGGCACACTTGAGCAAGGGGAGCGCTGCAGTCAGGGCGCGCGCGGCAGCCGGGGTTTCCTGCCAGCCGATCACTATCGTGCCGGAGCGTTGCGCGCCCAGCGAGTCGGGCGCAATCAGAATAGGACGGCCGCTGCCGAGCAGCAGAGTTTCGATCAATTCGAAGGGCATGAGGTCCTCATGCGAGGGACGACCGAGAACCAGTAGGTCGCTATGCCGGGCGTGCTTCAAAAGGCGCGATTCCGCGGAATCGGTCTCCTCGACTATCTCTGCTGTTACCGCCGCCGTTGCGCGAGGATTGTCGCAAAACGGAATTCCCTCGAGGGCGCAAAATTTCCTGGCGTGCTCCGTCGCAGCAGCGGAGCGGTCGGCTTGTTGCCGCTCCAGGGAGTTGAGCGCCGCGTCAATGGCGGGTCCTACGCAATATTCGACGTGAGGCGTTCGAATCGCCGCCTCGCAAGCAGAGAGCCTCACGTGCAGGAATTTCAGGTGCGCCGCCAAGGGGCGGGCAAGTGCCAGTGCGGCGGAGAACACCCGTGTGTCGGTATCGCTGCCGCTGGTGGGAACCAGGATAGTTTTAATCATGGGCATCTCCATTCGCGACGGGCGTCAACGCCCGTATCACGGCGCAGGCGCGATCGGCGCAACCGTGTGCGCAAGGGCCGGATGACTGATCAGCCACGCATGCAGCGCCGAGATGCACACGTGAAAACACCAGAACACGAGAAGACACCCGCCCACCACCGGCAGCAATCGATGGGGATTCTGCACGAACATGAACATAAACAAGGAAAATGCACCGGCTTCAAGACCGGCCGCAATTGCTGCCGTGGCGAGAACATCCTTCCAGCTCGCTTTCCAACTGGACCATGACAGGTTCAGCAGGGGGGGTGAATTGCTTTTCATGGATACCTCACGGAAACAGGCGAAATCACGGTATTCATGGTTTTAGGATAAAGGCCGCGATAGCCCGCGCAAATACGCTAAAGACGCGAAGTCCTAGGGGATTACCACTAGGCCCGCATCATCAACCCCTTGCGGCACCACTGAGTTCGGATATGGCAGCAAGCAGCGCGTGAGTGTCCACAGGTTTGCTCAAGAACCGACAATTCGCAACCGAGGTTTTCACCACGCGCATCATCGACTGCAAATCGCCGCTCAGCAGGATCGCCGGAACATCCCACTGATGTTGCGCGCGCACCTGCTGCAGGATATCGAAACCCGTCAACGTACCGTTCAGGTGGTAGTCCGAGATGAGCAAATCCCCCGGCTTGAGATTCGCCAGCAGCTCTTCCGCTTCACCCAAGCTGGCGGCGCTTTGAGTCTCGTAGCCCTCCAGGGTCAGAAACAGCTCCGTGGCGGCACGAACCGCGTCATTATCCTCAAGGAGAACCAGGCGGGTGGAAGCGGCATGAGGTGTTGCGAGGAGCGGGCGCGGCTCTTCAACCGGAGGTGCATTGGAGCTGATCTGATCAAGGGGTATGCGGACGTGGACCTGGGTGCCATGGCCTACCTGCGAGGAAACGGAGACCGAATAACCCAAAAGGCGAGAGACCTCGCGCACAATGGCGAGACCTAAGCCGACACCGGAGCGCTGCGTGCCGGACTTATCAACTTGATAGTACTCATCGAAAATCCGCTCGAGCTTATCGCTCGGAATGCCGCTGCCAGAATCCTCCACCGAAAGTTGGAAGCCGTCCGCATCCGCAGCCTCCACGATTTTCACCAAGCCTTTCTCGGTGTACTTGAGCGAGTTGCCAATCAGATTCTGCAGCAGCTGGCTAAGGAGATTACGGTCGCTGACGATGACCTTCGAAGTCTCCGGGAATTCCAGGCGAATGCCCTTCGCCAGCGACAACTGCTCAAATTCGCGCTTCAGATCGCTGTACACCGCCATCAGGTTGACCTGGGTGAGGTGCGGCTCGACCGCGCCGGATTCCAGTCGGGCGATATCGAGCAAGGAATTGATCATTCGGCTCGCGCTGTCGATGGCTGACTCCTGGCGGCGCAAGAGCTCATGTTGCTCGGTCGTCGCCGACGTGAGGGTCAGCAAGGACGCATTGAGCAGGCGAATCGTCTGCAGAGGCTGCCGCAAGTCATGGCTCGCGGCGGCGAGAAAGCGAGTTTTCGCCATATTGGCGCGGTCCGCCTCCTCGCGTGCAGCCACCAGCGCATCGTTGATGGCGCGCCGCTCCGTCATGTCGCGAATTGCAGCGGCGACAAACAGCTTGTCTCCGTCATGAATGGGAGCCAGACGGATGCCGGCGGGAAATTCACTGCCATCCGCGCGCCGGGCAAACAGATCAATGATGCGTGCGCCCATCTCCCGGGCCGTGGGATTGCGGAGAAAACCGGTCAAGTGGGCGCCGTGGCGGAACCGAAAGCGGTCCGGCACGAGCATGTCGATGTTTTGCCCTACGAGTTGCTCACGGGAATAGCCGAACAGGGCGCGCGAGGTGGCATTGGCGAAGAGGATGATCCCCTCGGAGTCCACCACGATGAGTGCATCCGGCGAGAACTGCAGCAACTGCTGCGAAATAGCGACGATCTTATCCATATCCGGGGCGGGCGGAATCCCAAACGGAGCACGCCTTTAGCCTATCACGAGTAGGGCAGCCGACCGGCTCTTGTGCACGGTAGGGGAAAGGCGCAGATCCTTGCGGGAACCCGCCAGTGTATAAGCCGCTGAATTCGGGCAGACTTCTCCAAGGTCCCCAGCGGGCGGCTTGCACGGTCTTGAACGCCTCAATAGGTGATACTCTTGGACGAACTTAAGGGCTATTCGGGGGGGCCGGCGGGTATCCTCAACCGACTCATGGAGCTCTCGCGTTATGCTGCGCTGGCAGAGATGGCGAGCGGCATTGCCCATGAGCTCAACCAACCCCTTGGCGCGATCGCCACTTTCGGTCAGGCGGGGGATCGACTCTTGAACCGACCCGAACCCCTCGTGCCTCGCGCACGCGAGGTGTTTCAGCAGATCTCGGCGGAAGCGTTGAATGCGGGAGAAGGAATTCGCCGGATTCGACGCCTGTTCGATCACGCGCAGCCAACGCGCATCCGCTGCCAGATGTCCGAACTGGTCGGTGAAGTGGGGCCCGCCTTGCAGGCGCTGGCGGAAGCGGCGCATGTTTCCCTCAAAGTCGAGGCTCAATCGCCGTTGCCCGAGGTCAGTGTGGACCGGCTGAAGATTCAGTTGGTGCTCTTTTCACTGGTGCAAAATGCCATCGAGGCCAGTCCCACCAACGGTGCCCAGGTGCTCATCGAAGTGCGAGCGGATCGCTACGCCGTCGAAACCGCCATCACGGACTCCGGGGCCGGCGTGCCGGCGGATCTGGCCGACAAGCTCTTTCGCCCTTTTTTCACCACCAAGGCCGGCGGCACGGGGCTGGGGCTGGCTGCAAGTCGTGCCTGCATCGAGGCCCACGAAGGCAGTATCGGTTTTGATAAAGTCAACCCGACCGGGAGCCGTTTCTGGTTTCGCCTACCGATCCAGTCGTCTTGAGGAATTGACCATGTCAAAAGCCGAAGCCGCTGAAAACGCCGCCACCGTCTATGTCGTGGATGACGATGATGGGATGCGCCGCGCCTTGAGCTTGTTGTTGAACACCGTGGGGTATAAGACCGCCGCCTTCGCCAGCCCCAAGGAATTCTTGGAGAAGTTCCGGATCGACACGGCAGGGTGCCTGGTGCTCGATATTCGCATGCCGGGCATGAGTGGATTGGAATTGCAGCAGCATTTGAACCGCATGGGCTCGATGTTGCCGGTGATATTCATCACCGGGCACGGCGATGTGCCGATGGCGGTGCAGGCCATGAAAGAGGGTGCGTTCGAGTTCGTGCAAAAGCCGTTTCGCGATCAAGACTTGCTCGACAGAATCAACCATGCCCTGCAACAGGATAAGGAGAACCGCAACACCTTGGCGCGCCGCGCCGACGTGTTGCAGCACTTCGAATCGCTCACGCCGCGGGAGAAGCAGGTCATGGCATTGGTGGTCGATGGCGCAGCCAACAAAGTCATTGCCATCGATCTGGGATTGAGCGAGCGCACCGTGGAAATTCACCGCGCCAAGGTCATGGAAAAAATGGGCGCTCGCTCCGTGGCGCACCTGGTGAAGCTGCAAATGAGCTTGTCGGACGATACGTAAAAGAGCCGCCCGGCGCAGGGGAATTCCCTTATTTGAGCGACAAACGTCCGAAGCGATAATGGCAATATCTTTTCAATCGGATTGCGCCCATGAATTCGCCAGTGACCTTGACTTTTCGCCATCTGCCACGCTCGGGGGCGTTGGAAGCCTCGGCGCGCGATGTCGGCGGCCGCCTGCAGCGCCTCAACGATCGTATGACTGCATGCCACATCGTGTTCGAAGGTACGCCAAAGACGGTCGGCGGCGTGCCGTTTCGAGTGAAAATTCACTTGAGCGTGCCCGGCGCACAGATTCACGCCGAAAGCGCGCGCAGCGGCGATGCCGCTGAGAAAGCCCTTCGTGGCCCGCTGCGTTCGGCCTACGAGAATGCCAAGCGTCAACTCGAAAGACTAAAACCGTTGCGCGACGGCTCGGAGCTGGCGAACTTGTCGTCCGGTTGAGTTGTGCTGCTGAGCATGTATGCGCCGTGGTGCCGTCCAAAGCGGATCTGTCCCGCGCCCCAAGGGTGTCGCCTTAAAGGGGGCTTTGCGGGGCCTGCAATGGCGGCTGGAACTCAAACTCGCCATGCTGAAGCGCCGGGTGACACCGGATTCCGTGCATCAGGCGCGTGCCGCCGCGCGTCGTTTGCAGGCGCTGCTGCACGGCTTTCGAGCGCAGTTAAACCCGCCGATGGCTCGTCGCTATCGTTGCCGGCTCAAGCGCGTGACACGGGATTTCGCCCGCCTGCGCGACGCCGACGTCGCAGCGCGAAACATCGCGGTTCTGGAACGGGCCGCAGACGGTAGGCGCCGCAAAGCACTGGCATCCTTGAGCCGCGGCTTTCGCCGTCGTCGCGAGCGGCTCGCAGGCAGGCTGAAGGCTCGACTGGCCAATTCAAAATGGTCGCGCGATGTTCGTGAGCTCAAGAAGGCCGCCGCCGAGCCGGCGCTCGTTCTGCCTGAGAGTCTGTCAATCGCCGACCTTGCCCGGCCGCTTCTGGCAAAGGGTCGCCGCCGAATGCGGGGCCGCCTTCGCGGGACCGGACGCTCCGAACGTGCACTGCATCGACTGCGAATCAAGGTGAAGCGTCTGCGCTATTTCTTGGAAGAGTGCGCGCAGTTCGATGATGGGCTCCTCACTGCGCGAGAGTTGCCGCTGCTCGAGGGAGTGCAGGATTGCCTCGGGCAGCTTCACGATCTGGCAGTACTGAAAATTCTCTCGAAGCGTCAGGCGTCGACCCGCATTGCCCGCCAGGAGATTCGCAAGAGGTGCGGCGCTCGATCCGAGGAGCTGCTCCGCGATTTCGGCGAGTTGCGATCCGCGCTCCTGCGCTTATGGGACGCAGGAGCCGCATAGCAGTCGCGACGCTTGATTTCAATCGACCCAATGAGTCTGCGGTGCATTACGCAGCACCGGATGCGCCGCCAGTTTTGGATGGCCTACGATGATGGGCGCAACGGTGAGGCAAGTGCGCGGCAATCGCACGATGTCTTTGCCTTGGGGCGTGTTGAGAAAGCCTTGCGCGAACCCGATCCAGCAGGTACCGAGCCCCAGGGCGTGCGCTTTGAGCATGAGATTCTGCGCCGCCAGCGCACAATCCTCGGTGGCCCAGGGCAGGGCCTCCCGCGCGGAGATCACTATCAGCACCGGCGCGTGATAGAAAATTTGGAAGGTAGCGTCCTTGAGCATGGCGTGCAGCTGATCACTCTCCTTGCCGGCCTCGGCGGTGGCGAGCATGTGTCGCTTGGCCTCGTCGGATAAACGACGCAACGCGCCTTGATTGCGGACCACGGTAAATTCCCAGGGCTGTCGGTTCATCGCGCTCGGCGCTTGCACCGCGGCTCGAATCAGCTGTTCGATGAGAGCTTGATCGACGGGTGCTTGCGTAAATGAACGCACCGAGCGCCGGCCGGTAATCGCATCTTCAATCTCCATCGCGAGCGCGCCTTTTGCAATTCACGAGCGCACTTCCAGTGCCTCTTGGATGCGATGTTTCACTTCCGACAGCACAACGCTGGAGGCGACCATGATGTCGTTGCTCACATCGCGCACCCCCGACAGAGTGCGCACGCAGCGTTCCGCAGCATCCTTTTGAAAACCCCACATGACCCTGCCGCTTAACGTGACACGGCCTTCCTTGACGATCGGTGTGATGGATGAGTTGGCGGTGGCGACGTTCCACCGCAGTGCCTTGGCGGCTGCCGCAGCGATCTCTGTGTCGGAGCGGACTCCGGACAGGGGAATCTTGACTTGGATGTCATTGGCGATCGCCCGAACTCCGTTGACCCGCTTGGCAATTTCCTCGGCGACGTGGCGGCCCGCAAAATGGGCGGTCTCGCCCGTCAAGGTGACGATGCCGTCAGTGGCGCTGACGCTTATCTTGCGGTCATCGATGCGCGGGTCCCACTGCAATTCGGCTTCCACGTCGCGGCGGATGTCAATGTCGGGCCTTCTCATGCGAATTCTCCGAACCTGGTTGCTCATTTGCATGCTGCGGCTTCTCGTGCATGATCGCCATCCGGGTTAGCCGCAGCCTGCTTGCGATCATTGCGTAGCATCGCCACCGGCACCCCTCTGCGGGCAGTAAGTAGTTACCCCGATGCGCGCGCGGAGATTCCCGATTTTGCCTGATACAAAACCGGTGCAGGATATGCTCAACAGAAGGAATCCTGCCATGGCCAGAGAAGCAACGACCATCCTCATCAACGATCGCTGGGTTACGATACGGCCCATTCGTTCGAGCGACTCCGCAATGGAAATGGATTTCGTCCGAAACCTCTCCTCCGGGACCAAGCATTACCGTTTCTTCTGCGGGTTGAGCGAGTTGTCTCCGGCCGAGGCGAGCCGACTCTGCAACATCGATGGTGCCCACACCATGGCGTTTGTTGCGACTGTGCGAGAGGGCGATCGTGAAGTCGAGATCGGGGTCTGTCGCTATGCTCTCGGCAATAAATCGGATGTGAGGGAAATCGCGGTCACGATTGCGGATGCATGGCAGCACACGGAACTGGCGAAGCTGCTGATGCAACACCTTGTGGCATCCGCCAAGCAATTTGGCATTCGACGGCTGTACACCGTTGAACTGGCCGATAATCAGCTCATGCGCAGCTTCGCCCGAGAGTTTGGCATGGCCGCTGAGCGAGATCCGGGCGATCCGAGCCAGGTAATCTATTCCCTGGGTCTTTAAGTAGTTTCCCTGAATGTGAAATTCATGGGCAAATTTAAGCTGCAGGCATGAAGCGCTCGTACCCACTCACCCGAATTCAGTTCTTGGCGGCGTTGCTGATTGCCGGAAGCGGCGCCGTCGCTCGGGCATCGCCTCCTTCCGATGGGCAGCGGCTGTACGCGCCTTGCGTCGTCTGCCATCAACCCACCGCTTGGGGCTCGTCTGACGGGTCAATCCCAAGCCTTGCGGGTCAACAAAGACGATACTTGGAAAGACAGATAAGTGTATTCCGGTCGGGGGTCCGGGTGGATACGGCGATGCAAGTCGTCGCCGCGCATGCGAAGTTTGCGGATCAACACAATATCGTTGCGGTCGCAGACTATTTATCGAAGCTGCCAGTCAACCCGAAACCGGTCCAAGGAGCGGGACAGCACCTACGACTCGGACAGGAGATCTACACGCACATCTGCGCCGCTTGCCACGGCGTCGATGGCGGAGGCGAGGCCGCCAACCGGGTGCCACGCATCGCCGGACAGCACTATCCTTATTTACAACGGCAAATCGAGGCGGGCGCGGCTCTGCACAAAGAGCTTGCACCTCCGGAAATGACCAGTGCGCTTCGCGGCATGGCGCCTCAGGAAAAGGATGCCCTTGCCGACTACATCTCACGTTTGGATCAAGCCGGGGGACTGCTGGATACGAACCGGCCCGCGGGCGTGTGGAAATAGGCGGCCAAACCCCCACCGACGCTAAGGCCATGCGCCAAACAGCGCACCCACCGCGGTGGTGACGCCCATCGCCAGTGTGCCCCATATCAAAACCCGTGCAGCGCCCCTGATGATCGGGGCACCGCCCAACCGTGCCGCGAACGCTCCCAGCGCAGCCAGAAAGACCAGCGAAACGACGGCAACAACCAAGCTCAACTGCCGCGGGAACAAAATGGCGGATATCAGCGGAATCATGCCGCCCAGCGCGAAGCTGAGCGACGATGCCGAAGCGGCTTGCAGCGGCCGAGCGGTCAGCGCGTCCGTGATACCGATATCGTCCCGGGCATGCGCGCCCAGCGCATCGTGAGCCATCAGCTGCTGCGACACCTGCGCGGCGAGCGCGGGATCCAACCCGCGCCCAATGTAGATATCGCGCAGCTCCGCTGCTTCGGCGGCAGAATCATGCTGAATCGCCTTTTTTTCAATATCGAGGTCGGCGCGTTCGGTATCGGCCTGCGAGCTGACCGATACGAACTCGCCGGCGCCCATTGAAAGCGCGCCGGCGACAATTCCTGCGATGCCCGCCGTGAGGATACCCGATGGCGTCGCGCGCATCGCCGCGACGCCGAGCATGAGCCCGGCGATGGACAGCAAGCCGTCGTTCGCACCGAGTACGCCGGCGCGCAGCCAACCAGATCGGTGGGTATGATGAATATGCAGCGCCACACTCAATACTCTCGAGGTGCGCCGATCAGCAGCGCGTCTACCTCCTTTTCGGCGGTCAACCAGTCCTCCAGCTCATGACCGGGCAAGAAACCCCGGTGTGATGCCATGAAGTACGCCGTCTCGGCTATGCGTGCATGGCGTTCTTCCAAACTGAGCGGCGCTCTGGACAATTGCATGCATACAGAGCCGGCGGGAAAGAGCGTGCGCTTCGATAAATTGCGAGGCCCCGCGTTTGCCGCAATCCGTTCGCGCATCTCGATTGCGTGTTGCGCGTGAACCTTACGAATGTCCATGGTCTTCTCCTGCATATCATCGGATCGATACGCACGATATTCCTTGCGAAACTTGGAAGACATGCGGGGAAATGCGCTCGCCGTACGCGTTTTCCCAGCATGACGGCAGCGGTGCGGCGACGGCGCTTGGTGCGCTGCTGCGGATATTACGTATTGGCGCTGCGCGCTGCTTGGTTGACTATTACCAACACGTTTGTCAATCGTCGGGCCAGGTGCGCATGCCAGCCGGACGTTCGAGAGGAGTCGACGATGACGCAAAGCCTCGCTACGCAGCTGATCATTGCCACGGCTATGGCTGGATTGACCGTCGTCATGCACCTTCTGGGTCTGAGCGTCCTGATTGCCACCACCAACCGTCATTCGACCCGCCTTCAGACCGAACGGCACCTGGCATTGCAGATGCTGGTTCTGGTCGGCGTCTCTTTCGGCTTGTTCATTTTGCACACCGTGGAGATTTGGAGCTACGCAGTGTTGTATCGCTGGGTAGGCGCCATACGCTCCTTCGAAGATGCGCTTTATTTCTCCACGGCCACCTATGCGACCATAGGCTACGGCGATATGACGCTGTCGAAGAGTTGGCGGGTTCTGGGGGCGATCGAGGGCGCCAACGGCGTCATCCTGCTGGGTTGGTCGACGGCCTTTTTCATCTCCATTGTCGCGCGGATCCGCGCCCTCGAGCATGATTGGTCCGGCGCACTTGGGGATGGTCCATCGCGAACAGATCGTTGAGCCGCCTGTCGCTGGAGGCGCCGCAAGTATGATGGCAACCAATCGTCCACTGAAAGATCCCGTCTGCGGCATGACGGTCTCGGCGCAATCGCCTCACCTGGCGGTCCGGGATGGAATCGCGCACTATTTTTGCAGCGCGGGCTGTAAGGCAAAATATCTCGCCCGTCCGGCGGACTATGCGAGTCCTGCCCCTTTAGATCCATCCGCACCGCGCGCAACCGCTACGCTGGACCGAAGTGCGACTTACACCTGTCCGATGCATCCGCAGATACGTCAGAGCGGTCCCGGATCCTGTCCGATGTGCGGCATGTCGTTGGAGCCGGAAACGCCCGCATTGGAGGCCGGAGTGGATCCGGAGCTCAAGGATTTTCGCCGGCGTTTCTTTTGGACTCTGCCGCTAACGGTGATTGTCACGGTACTCGCCATGATGGGGCACAGCGTGCAGCGGCTCCCTGGCGCGATGGAAAATTGGATCGAACTGGCATTGAGTTTGCCTATCGTGATCTGGGCAGGAAAGCCATTTTTCGTGCGGGCACTGCAATCGGTGACGCGTGCCAGTCCCAACATGTGGACCCTGATCGGGCTCGGCACATCGGCCGCCTTTCTCTACAGCGTCATCGCAACCCTCGCTCCCGGAGCGTTCCCCGCCTCTTTCCAGGTGATGGGGCGGATACCGGTCTATTTTGAGGCCGCCGCTGTCATTATTTCCCTGACGCTGCTCGGTCAACTCATGGAGCTAAACGCCCGGTCTCGGACCTCGGCCGCCATCCGGTCGCTGCTGGGGTTGGCGCCGAAAACCGGGCGGCGCATCAAGCCGGACAACACCGAAGAAGATATCCCGCTCGCAAGCATTCACGTCGGGGATACGCTTCGAGTGCGCCCCGGCGAGAAAGTGCCGGTCGACGGCGTCGTGCTCGAAGGAGTGAGTGCGGTGAATGAATCGATGCTGACCGGGGAACCATTGCCCGTCACCAAGAGAGTGGGAGACCACCTGATCGGCGCGACGCTCAATACGACAGGGGCGTTGATGATGCGTTCTGAGCGGGTAGGTTCGCAGACCGTTCTTGCGGGCATTGTGCAGATGGTTGCCCAGGCCCAACGATCCCGCGCCCCGATGCAGCGAATGGCGGACCGTGCAGCAAAATACTTCGTGGCGGGTGTAATCGGCATCGCGATACTGACGCTGCTCGTCTGGGGCTTTCTAGGGCCCGCGCCAAGCTGGGCCTATGGTTTGATTAATGCGGTGTGCGTGCTCATCATCGCCTGCCCCTGCGCGCTGGGACTTGCCACGCCCATGTCAATCATGGTCGCGAGCGGCAAAGCCGCCACGCAGGGCGTGCTATTTCGGGACGCAGCCGCGATCGAGAATATTCGCAAGGTTGACACGCTGATCGTCGACAAGACGGGGACACTGACCGAGGGAAAACCCCGGTTCGAGCGGTGCATTGCGAGACCCGGGGTTGCAGAGGGCGAAGTGCTGCGATTGGCGGCGAGTCTCGATCAGGGCAGCGAGCATCCCCTTGCCGAGGCGTTGGTAGCGGCGGCTAAAGAGCGCAAGCTTCTGCTCGAGAAGGCCGACAACTTCGAGTCGGTCGCCGGCATGGGTGTTCGCGGCGCCGTCGGAGGTCGACAGCTCAATCTAGGCAGTCAGGCAATGATGGCTGAAACTCGTGGCCGCTCGATCGATGAGGCAAAGGCGCAAGCCGAGGCGCTGCGCGCCGAGGGCGCCAGCGTCATGTACCTGAGCATAGACGGCGCCTTTGCCGGCATGCTGGTCGTTTCCGATCCGATCAAGGCGAACACCGTTGAAGCGGTCGCTGAATTAAGAGCCGCGGGCGTGCACCTCATCATGGCAAGCGGCGATGCACTCACAACTGCCAGGGCAGTCGCAGTCAGGCTCGGCATCGACGACGTGTATGGAGGAAGCAGCCCGGCGGATAAGCTCGCGCTGGTCGACCGGCTGCAGCGCGAGGGGCACATCGTTGCGATGGCCGGCGACGGCATCAACGATGCCCCCGCGCTTGCAAAGGCCGATGTCGGCGTGGCCATGGGCACAGGCACGGATGTGGCGATGAACAGTGCGCCGATCACCCTGGTGAAAGGGGACCTTCGCGGCATTGCTGAAGCGCGCCGCATTTCGACCGATGCGGTCGCGAACATGAGGCAAAACCTCGCGTTCGCGTTTCTTTATAACGGCCTTTGCGTACCCCTGGCCGCCGGGGTCCTGTATCCCTTCACCGGATGGCTGCTCTCGCCGATGATTGCGGCTTCGGCCATGAGCTTGAGTTCGATTTCGGTAATCACGAACGCTTTGAGACTTGGAAGATCGCGGAATATTCGCGCCGCAGCTCGCGCTTGAGCACTTTGCCATTGGGGTTCCGCGGCAGGCTGTCGCGCCACACCACACCGCTGATGCGCTGCTGCTTGCCAAGACGGGCATTGGTCCAGTCGAGCAGTTCGTCGGCAGGCAACTCCTGGCCCGGACGCAGCACGACCACCGCCAGGGGAGTTTCGCCCCAGCGCTCGCTGGCGACACCAATCACGGCCACGTCCGCGAGCGCCGGATGCTGCTGCATTGTCAGCTCGATGTCGATCGGATAAATGTTCTGGCCGCCCGAGAGGATCATGTCCTTCTTACGGTCGACCACATACAAAAATCCGTCCGCATCGATCCGGCCGATATCGCCGGTACGCAACCATTGGGCGCCGCTCGGGTCGATCCAAGTCGCCTCGCCGTTTGCGTCGTCGCGCGCATGATAGCCGGCCATGACCAAGCGCCCTCGGCCTACGATTTCTCCCGGCTCGCCGCGCTCGACCTCGCGATCATCCTCGCCGAGGATGCGGATGTCGGCACCCAGCACGGGTTTGCCCACCGAGAGAACCTTGCGCTCGAGGTCCTCGGGTTGCAGGATGGTCATCAGTCCCTCGGTGAGGCCGTACAGTTCGATCAGATTGCAATTGAACTCGCGCGCAAAGCCGAGCTTCACATCCGCCTTGAGCGCCGAACCGCAGCACATCAAGGTCTCCAGGCACCCGGTGCGGTACCTGTGCCGCGCCGGGGAGGAGAGCAGGCGCTCGAGTTGCACGGGAACGAAGGCGCCGTGAGTAACACGTTCGGTCTCGATGACGGCGAGCGCCTCTTCGGCGCCAAAAGCCCGCAACAGGATCAACGTGCCGCCCACCAACATGGTGGCGAGCATCGTCACCCAGGTAATGTTTGAAAAAAGTCCGAGCGACAGGAGGGTGCGGCAGCCACTTCGATAGCGCAGCGCGAGCGCCGCGTCATAAGCCCAATGCATGCGGCACGCATGCGTATGAATGATGCCTTTGGGCAACGCGGTCGTCCCCGAGCTGTATATCAGGTTGCATTCATCCTCCGGTGCAATCGGCACCTCGGGCGCGTGCAGCGGCTGCGCGGCCGTAAACGCATGAAAGTCCCGCCAGCCTGGACTGGGAGGATCACAGCCGATGAAATGACTTGCCGCGAGTGTGCCGGATGTGCGAAGCGCATCGATCCGGCTGCAGTGGTGTCCGGAGGCGAACACAGCCACACAGCCCGCATCGGCGCACATGGCGGCAACGGCCGCATCGCTGATCGAGATGTTGAGCGGCACGGCTACCGCGCCCGCTCGTACAATGCCAAACAGCGCGAGTACCGTCTCCTGACGGCTGTCCATCAGCACTGCAACTCGGTCCCGCGGCCGGACTCCCAAGTTGGCGAGGCCGTTGGCGACTTGTGCGGTTGCATCCGCGAACTGCCGCCACGACAGACTGCAATCACCGTCGATGAGCGCGGCCCGCTCGGCGAGCCACCGGCCATTCTGAGCGATCAGTTCCGGCAGCAGTGCCCGGGGTTCTTGGAACCACGGCATGAGTAGCCTCGGCTCAGAAGTGGTAGCTCACCGTTGCGGAATAGGTGCGCGGCGGACCATAGAAGCCGATCTGGCTGACCCCGCCGAGCGCATTGGCCGCGGAAATTGGCGCATTGCCAAAATCGTAGCCGGCCACTCGGTAGAAGCGATCGGTCAGATTCTTGGCGTCGATGGAAAAACGCCAGGCCTTGCTGTTGGTGGTATACGCAACGCCTGCGTTGAGCAGGCCATAGGCCGGCTGGTCGGTGACGCTTGGCGTGGTATTGGCGACCTTGGTGAAACTGCGCCAGTCGTAACCGGTGCGCGCCAGCAATGATCCCCCGGCGAGATCCCAGCTGTAGGTGATGTTTCCGGAAATAGTCCACGCCGGCGCGTTGATCGGCCGGTTTTGATCGGCGACATTGATGGGCGGTGAACTCGGCGTGCATCCTGGCGTGCCCGCGAAACAGCCGATCAGGAAATTCTCGTAATAGGAATCCAGATAGCCGATATTGAGCGAAAAGGTCGCCGGTTTGATCGGCCGCCACAGCGACTCGAGCTCGACGCCCCGGTTGATCTGCTTGCCGGCATTCAGCACCGCGGTCACGTTTTGCGGCACGCCGCCCGCGACGACGAACTGTTGGACGCCGATTTGTGCGTTGCTGTACGGATCGTAGAACACGGTGAAATTCAGCAGCAGCGTGTCATCGAGCAACGTCGACTTGATTCCCGCCTCGTAGTTGTCTGCGGTCTCCGACCCATAGCCGTTTTCGGTCTGCGGATACAGCGCCGCGTTACCGCGCATGTCGAAGCCGCCGCTCTTGAATCCCTTGCTGTAGCTCACATAGGTCATCAGTTGCGGAGTGAAGTGATAGTCCAGCCCTATGCGCGGCGAGACGTTCACGAACGACCGGCTCTTGGTGTAGTCCGTCAGCACGCCGGCGGCGGCGCTCGGAAACAGAAAGAATCCGGGCGGCGGCGCCGCGGCATTGAAGAATTGCTGGTTCGGCAGCAATTGATTCGGAGCGATGCTGGCATACTGCGCCTGGTAAACGTGCGCGGTCTTGTCATCATCGTTCCAGCGAACGCCCGTGTCGAGATTCAGCTGATCGGTCAGCTTCCAGGAGGCATCGCCATACACCGCCGAGCTCTTGGTCAATACACATCCTTGAACGATGGACGTGAGGTAGAGGTCGGCGCCGAACGGCGGCGGCGCCGCCAGCACGCCGAGCGAGGCGTTGTAGGTGCCGCAAGCGGTGCTGTCCATGTAGAAGAGGCCGCCGACCGCCTTGACCCGATCGTTGGTGAAGGCCAGCTGGGCTTCACCCGACGACTGCTGGTCGTGGAACAGACCCGGAACTTGAAACAGATTTTCATCGAGTTCTTCGAAGTCGATGAATTGCTGGCTTCGCCCTTCCATGTATGCGCCGACGATCTTCAGAGTGAGCTGATCGGTCAAGCTTTGGGTAAAGGTTGCCGATTCGCCGCTGCGGTGAGAGTAGTCATTGCTGACCGGCATGTCGGTGCGCGTGTCGAACGGATTGCCGAGCTGCGGTGCCAGGTAGTTGTTGAGGCGCTGGCCGCCCGACGCATTGGAGTTATCGAGCGTATCTTCGGCGATGATCTTGAGCTTTGAGCTCTCGCCCCATTTGATCGTCAGGTTGGCGCGCCCCGACAGCACGTCCTTGTTAGACACCGCCTCGCCGATGGAATTGTAGGGGCTCGGCGCGAAGCCGGTCTGGGCCACGACTTCGCCGTAGCCCTTGCGTTGTAAATCCGCGAGTGCCAGGCCGAAGTACACGTGATCCTCGATCAGCGGCGTGGAGAAACTGAGTTTTTCGTCGTGCTCGCCGTAGTTGCCGCCGGTGGCCGACACGGTCAGCGTCGCGGGGCCGTCGATTTCACGGGTGACGTATTTGATCGCGCCGGCGATGGTGTTCTTTCCATACAAAGTGCCCTGCGGACCACGCAGTATTTCGAGGTCCTGCACATCGATCACGTCGAGCAGCGCGGCCTGCGGCCGCGCCAGGTAGACATCGTCGATGTATACGCCGACGCCCGGTTCGAATCCCCACAAGGGGTCGCTTTGACCCACTCCCCTGATATAGACGTTGATTGTGCTGCTGGTGGCGCGGTCGGCGGCAATCTTCAGATTCGGCACGAAACTGTTCAAATCCTGAAGGTTGGTCACGTCCTGAGTTTGAATGGTGGAGGCGCTCACTGCGGTGACGGCGATCGGCACGTTCTGTAGATCCTCCCTGAAGCGTCGCGCGGTGACCACCACCTCTTGGATGTTGCCGGTGTCGGGGCCCGGAGGCACGGCCGCGGTACCGCTATCGGCGGCTCGAGAAGCGCCGCAGGCGAGCAAACCATACAGGGTCAACGCAAGGCAGAAGTTGCGATTCATGGCCGATCTCCCCGAAATCCAAATAGTTATCGATCGCGCGTTCAATCAGCGTATTGAACGATCGTTGGAGTTTATTTCAACGGACGTTTAAAATCAATTGGGATTTGTGGCCCGGCTCGGGTACGCCCATCCGCGCTCCCGATGCGGTGGTGCGCGCGCCGGCGCGCAGCCATTCGAGCGCCACGCTAGAATGATGTCTTTTACCCGATGCTTACATGGGCCGCCCGAAGCGCACTACCAAAGGCAAGCTGATGGACGCTGCGGAAAAGCTGTTCGCCCGCAGGGGATTCCACGGGTCCTCGCTGCGCGACATTACCACCGCGGCGGGCGTCGACTTGGCGTTGGTGAACTACCATTTCGGCAGCAAAAAACAGCTGTTCATCGCGGTCATCGAACGGCGCGGCGCGGTGTTGAACGAGGAGCGATTGCAGCGCTTGGCCGATGTGCGGCGCAGTGCCGCTCCCGGTGCGCCCAGCACCGAGGCGGTCGTCGGCGCGTTCCTCGATCCGATCCTGGAGCGCCTGGCGCACGCCGGTCCGGGCTGGCATAACTACTTTGCGCTGATCGCTTATGTAAATAACTCTCCCGAATGGGGCAGTAAGCTGATGAGCAAGACCTTCGACGGCGTGGTGCGCGAGTTCATCCGGACTCTGCTGGAGTCCCTTCCCGGCTCCGCCCCCGAGGATGTCTATTGGGGCTACAATTTTCTCACCGGCGCCATGACGCTTTCGCTGGCCGAAACGGGCCGCCTCGACTTGCTCTCGGATGGACTTTGCCGATCGAATGATGTCGCTGCCCTCAAGGAGCGGCTGGGGCCGTATGTGGCCGCCGGACTGCGTGGCTTGGTGCATCACCGTGGACTTTCAAGGTGATCTCGAGCAGCGGCGTACGCGGTGCGCTGACCGCCACGGGATACGTACATTCACGGATCGTGCAATCGACTGACGGCGCTCAGAATTCCTGTGGTAGGGAATTCATGTACCGCTTCATAGGAGAAAGCCATGACTTTGATACGTTGGGAGCCATTTGGCGATGTCGATACCTTGTTCAATCGATTGATGCCGGCCAGCTTCGCCAGTGTGGCGCTCGCCGGAAACGGCAGGAAGCTCGATTGGTCACCGTCCGCGGACATCAGCGAAACCGACAAGGAGTACGTCATACGAGCCGAGTTGCCGGCCGTGAAGAAGGAAGACGTGCAAGTCACTTACGATGACGGTGTCATCACCATCAAAGGCGAGCGCAAGCAGCAGAGGGACGAGAAGAACGAGAAGTTTCATCGTGTGGAGAGCTTCTACGGCAGCTTCGAGCGCAGTTTCTCTCTGCCCGATAATGTGAACGCAGAATCGATCCGCTGCGAGAGCAAGGATGGCATTCTGACTGTGCACATCCCGAAGTCGGAAACCGTCAAGCAAAAGCCAAAGCAAATCACCGTACAGTGAGCGCGCAGTCGGCTTGACTGGTGACGATGCTGGGCGGCAGCCATAGGCGCGCTGCCGCCTTTTTTGTGACGGTTGTCATACACTGTCACGATGTCGGCGACCCCCGCGCCTGATGCGAAACCGCTGCGTCTGCTGGCCGAGCAGGCGTTCAGCCGCGCCGCCGGCGCGCCTCTGCTCGCCGGCAATGCCGTGGAACTGCTGATCGACGCGGCGGCTCATTTCGAGTCGTGGCTGAAGGCAATCCGCGGCGCCCAACAGCGTGTGCTGCTGGAGAACTACATCATCCGCGACGATGAAATTGGACGCCAGTTTCGCGATGCGCTCGCGGATCGCGCCCGGACCGGAGTTCTGGTCCTCATCGTGGTTGATTGGCTCGGCTGCCTCGGTCAGTCGGGACGCGCCTTCTGGGAACCGCTGCGCGCCGCGGGCGGTCAGGTACGAGTATTCAATCCGCCAAAGCTTGGAGAGCCATTCGGCTGGATGAGCCGCGATCACCGCAAACTCCTGGTGGTAGACGGCAGCTACGGATCCTTGTCCGGGGTGTGCATCAGCGGCAAATGGTTGGGCAGCCCGGAACGCGCAATCCCGCCGTGGCGCGACACCGGCGTTGCACTGCAGGGACCTGCGGTCGCCGAGCTTGAAGGCGCCTTCCTGCAAAGCTGGAATGCCATGGGTCCTGCCCTGGACACTTTCCCACAGAGTGACGGCCGAGCCGCAGGTACTGTGGCACTGCGGGTGATTGCGACCCAGCCCGCCACCGGCAGCGTCTATAGACTCGATCAGCTGATCGCCTCCATGGCGCGTAGAACCCTATGGCTTTCCGATGCCTATTTCGTCGGCATAACACCCTATGTGCAGGCACTCGTCGCGGCCGCGCGCGACGGCGTCGACGTGCGCCTGCTCGTCCCCGGCAGCAGCGATATTCCGCCCATTGCCCGAATGTCCCGCAGCGGCTATCGACCGCTTCTCGAGGCCGGCATTCGGGTGTTTGAATGGAACGGTTCAATGTTGCACGCGAAAACGGCGGTGGCCGATGGCCAATGGGCCCGCGTAGGCTCTTCCAATCTCAACATTTCGAGCTGGCTCGGCAATTGCGAAGTGGACATTGCGGTGGAGGATGCCGGTTTCGCCGGCCTGCTTGCCCGCCAGTATGAGCTTGATCTGCAAAACGCTACTGAAATCGTGCTGGCCCCGCGTCGATTTCGTCGCGGCGAGCAGATTTTGAGCGGCACCCCGCGAGCCACGAAGATGGCTCGCGCCGGCGGCAGTTCCGGGCGGGCGGCTGCGGGGGCATTGCGCATCGCCAACAGTGTGAGCGCCGCGCTGGGCAATCGTCGAGTGCTCGGCGATGAGGCGGGATTTCCTTGGCTGACGACCTCGATCGCGTTCGTGGCGGTCGCGGTGGTGGCGATTATTTGGCCCGCGGTAATCGGCTGGCCGTTCGGTGCACTGGCGGCCTGGATCGCGCTCAATCTGGTCGTGCGGGGCTGGCGCAGGCGCGCACGCAGCCCGGACGGAGGCGGCCGGCAGTCTTAGTCCAATTGCGCCTCGGGTGCCCGCAGCGGCAGCACATGGTGCGCATCGACAGGTCCGCGATCCTTAATTCGGCTGCGCGGCACGCGCCTCCGCTCGAAGTCGCTCCAGGTCGTGCCGGTAGGCATCGCCATCCCCATAATCCACGAAACTGCCGTAGCGCGCGTGCAAGCCAAGCACACGTCTTGCGTGCTTGATGGGGCACCAGTATTCCTCGGTGCGTGAAGCAATTTCGCGCACATAGGCAATCAGTCCATTCGCATAGGCGCAGTACTCGCAGTTGAATTTCTCAATCGCGTTAAGATAGGTGAGCTGTCCCCGGTCGAATGCCAGATAATCGCTGCGGCGCACACGCGGTATGCCATACACGGGGAAGCAGGCCGCCTGATATAGGGCCGCGAACAGATCCAGCAGCATCAACGGAAAGATGAGCGAATAAATGACCGGTGCGCTCAGAATCATCGCGGGTCGCGCACCGAATATGTAGCTGAGCATGCGCGCTTTCAGCAAGCGATGTTTGGCAACGATGGCCTGTTCGAAGTGGACGACGCCGTCCTGCACCCGATAGTTGAGCTCGACGCGCCGCTTCGCGAGCGCCAGCTCGAGCTGGCGCTCGAGGGCGCGAATTGACCCGGCCAAATGAGTAATCTCGTCCCGCACGGCGTCAGTCATGAGTGCTCCCTGTATCTCTACGAGCCATTACCGGCCGGCTCTTTCGCAGTATGTCACCGAATCCCATATTTGTGCCCGAATGCCGTCGGGCTTCCTGAAGGCATCGCGCTCCACTGGCGCGTTTGCGCGGGATCAAGTTGGCGCGATACGTAGTTTCCACAGCGATGTGCCGGTCTGCCCTGTGTCGCGCATTCAGGTCGGCGCGCATACTCGAATGGTGAAAGTCATATTGAGAAGAAAGCGATGAATACTAATGCCGGCGTTTGGATAGACCATCGTAAAGCAGTGATCGTAACCATCGGTCCGCCAGGCGAAGAAAATACCTTGGTCATATTCTCAAAGGTCGAGAAGCATCCGGAGCGAGCGGGCGATTCGCCTCTGCGGGGACACTACGAGGCGCGCCAGGTGCCCGCAGACGACAAACGGCAGAGAGTGTTGACTGGCGAACTCAATGACTACTACGACGTGGTATTGGGTGCCGTTCGCAATGCTGCTTCGTTGCTGATCTGCGGTCCCGGCGAGGCCAAAGGCGAGCTGAAAAAGCGCCTTGAAAAACACGGGCTCGGCGCGCGCATCACCTCGGTGGAAACCGTGGACAAACTGACGGATGGGCAAATAGCGGCCAAGACACGACGGCATTTTGCAGCGCTTTCGAGAGGCCTGGCTTGATTCGGAGGGTGGGACCTCTCAATTGCGCCGGCAGATAGAGACGGGTCAGTCAATGTTGAGTGACATGTTGAATTGAATCCAAGGAGCAGCCATGAATACTGATGCAAAAATTCGCGCGGATGTGGAGAACGAACTCCGCTGGGATCCGAGCCTCGATGAAAAAGGCATTCTGATCAAAGTGGAAAACGGTGTTGTGAGCCTACAGGGATCGGTGCCGCACTTTTCCGACCGTTGGACCGCGGAGCAGGTCACCAAGAGGGTCGCGGGCGTTCGGGCGATCGCCAACGATATCGAAGTGAAGGTGCCGAGTCTGGGCGAGCGTCCCGATCCCGATATTGCAGCCGCGGCCGTGAATGCGCTCACGTGGCATTTCGCCCTTGAATCGACCGATATCCAGGCGGTCGTCAAGCAGGGCTGGATCACCCTCTCCGGCCATGTGTTATACGGCTATCAGAAGGTCATCGCCGAAGGCGCGGTGCGCTACTTGCTCGGCGTCAAGGGCGTTATCAACAATATCGAAGTGCGTCCCGAAGTCAAAGCCACGGATGTGAAGCAGAAGATTCAAAGTGCATTCCAACGCCAGGCTTCGCTCGATTCCAAGGACATCAAGGTCAATGTCGACGATTCGGCCGTGGTGCTCCAGGGCACCGTGCATTCGTGGCGTGAGAAAGACGACGCAGCTATTGCTGCATGGGCGGCTCCCGGAGTGACGAAAGTCGAGAATAAGATCCAGGTGCAATACTGACGATACGTAAGCGTCGCGAGAGGGATCGAAGGATCGCTCTCGTGACGACTTTCGCGGCGTGACGGTGCAACGTTATGAAGGGCCCGGTCAGCTTTACTCTCAATGGCCGCGGCGTGACGGTGAACACCGAGGACGATCGCACTCTGCTATGGGTATTGCGCACGGACTTTGCGCTTACCGGAGCCAAGTATGGTTGCGGCGAGGGGCTCTGCGGCGCGTGCACGGTCCTGGTTGAGGGCAAATCTGCGCACGCTTGCATGACGCTGCTGAAGGATGTGGCGAACCAAGAGGTTCTGACGATCGAGGGGCTCGCCAGCGCCGGCGAGCTCCATCCTTTGCAGCAGGCGTTTATCGATCACGGCGCGTTTCAATGCGGCTACTGCACTTCGGGAATGCTGCTGTCCGCACTGGCGCTTCTGCGCGAGCAGCCCAATCCACCGCGGGACTCCATAGTCTCTCGCATGGATCGCAACCTGTGCCGTTGCGGCGCGCATCAAAGAATTGTCGCAGCCATCGAAGCCGTTTCTCGCCGAAAAGTGCCGTCGTGAAGGATGCCGCGATAATGAATCGGCGCGAGTTCCTCCAAGCAGTGGGCGGGGGCATTGTCGTACTGATAGGCCTTGACGGCGCAACTGCCCTTGCCGATGCGCCAGCCGGTTTCTATCCCAAAGATTTCAACACCTATCTTGTCATCGGCAAGGATGGCCGAGTCACGGTGTTTTCGGGAAAAATCGAGATGGGACAGGGCGTGTTGACTTCACAGGCGCAAATGGTCGCCGAGGAGCTTGAAGTCTCACTGGCTTCAGTCGACATGGTTCTGGGCGACACCGATCGATGCGCCATCGACATGGGAACGTTTGGGTCCTTGACCACACGGATGTTTGGTCCGGTTCTGCGCGCGGCCGCGGCGCAGGCGCGCGTCGAATTACTGGCGCTTGCTGCCAGAAGGTTACGAGTCGGACGCGACCGTCTGAAGGTCGTGCACGGCGTGGTTTCGGTCGCGGGCCAGCCGCACCGGCGGGTGAGCTACGCCGAACTTGCCAGGGGCGCCCGCATCGTTCGCACGCTGCAAGGCGAAGCCATTCTTCGCAACGCCTCTCAATTTGAGGTGATGGGTACCTCCGTTCGACGCCTCGATGGGCGCGAAAAAGTCACCGGAGCGGCTCTATACGCTGCCGATATGCGTGCTCCCGGTTTGTTGTATGCGAAATTGCTGCGTCCGCCGAGCCACGGCGCGACGTTGCAGCAGATCGATACATCCACGGCCGAGCAGCTGCCAGGCGTTTCAGTGGTCAATCGAGACGGCTTGATTGCCGTCTTGCATGCCGATCCCGAAGCTGCGGAAGAGGGGTTGCGGCGGATCAAGGCCAATTGGCACGTGCCCCCGGAAAATCTGGATCCCGATAGCATACATGCTCACCTCGTATCGCAGGCGGCTCCGTTGAAGACCCTGGCACTTCGCGGCGACGTGACGGCGGGACGTGCAAAGGCAACGCGCATTTTCGAGTGCACGTACCAAAAAGGATATGTGGCGCACGCGGCGCTCGAGCCGCACGCAGCGCTGGCTCACGTACAGGACGGGAAGGTAACCGTCTGGGCTTCGACACAGACACCATTTCCCACCCGGGATCGAATTGCCAAGGCGCTTGGCGTGGAGGCATCGCGGGTGCGAGTCATCACGCCGTTTTTGGGCGGCGGATTCGGCGGCAAGAGTGCCGATCAGCAGGCGCTCGAAGCGGCGCGGCTTGCGCAGTTGACCGGGAAGCCGGTGCAAGTCGCATGGACTCGTCGAGAGGAATTCTTCAACGACACCTTTGATCCGGCGTCCGTGGTCAAGATCGTGTCTGGGATCGAGGCGGACGGGAAAATCTCACTGTGGGACTACTCGGTCTATTCGGCTGGGGAACGCGGCGCGGTGGCTTGTTACGAACTCCCGAACGCGTCGTTCCGATCGACCGGCGGCGCTTCGTACGGATCCGCTGATTCGGCGGTTTCCCTGCATCCATTTGCGGTGGGCCCATGGAGGGCCCCCGGCGCCAACATGAACACCTTTGCCATCGAATCACAAATCGACACCATGGCAGCGGCTGTTGGCGAGGACCCGCTAGAGTTTCGCCTGCGCAACCTGAGCGATCCGCGCATGCGCCGAGTGTTGCAAGCGGCGGCCGATGCTTTTGGCTGGCAAGCGGCTGCGGCGCCCAGCCGACGCGGATTCGGTATGGCGTGCAATGTCGATGCCGGTACCTATGTCGCGACGCTGGCCGAGGTCCGCGTCGATCCGCTGAGCGGTCATGTTCAGGTGATCCGAATTTCATGTGCGCAGGACATGGGGATTGTCGTCAATCCCGAAGGCGCCAGGATGCAGGTCGAAGGGGGCATTATCATGGGTCTCGGATATAGTTTGTCCGAGGAGCTGCAATTCCTCGGTGGCGATGTGCTTGACCGGAATTTCGGTTCGTACCGAATCCCGCGTTTTTCTCAAGTACCCCGGATCGACGTCATGTTCGTCGAGAATGACGCTTTGGCGCCGCAGGGCGGGGGAGAACCGCCTATCACCACCATGGGCGCCGTTATTGCCAACGCGATCTACGATGCGACCGGCGCCCGTCTCTCACGGTTGCCGATGACGCCCGACCGTGTGCGGTCGGCGATCGCCAACTTGAGTACGCACTGAGGAAGGACACTGCGATGACACAGAAGTCAAAGGCGCGTTCCGCGACTGGCACATTCATGACGCTGATGCTGGCCGTAGCCTGTATTTCTCCTCGATCCGTCGATGCCACGGAGAAATACGCGGCGCAAACCGGCGTACCCTGTGCGCAATGTCACGTATACCCCACGGTTGATGCCAGACTGACGCCGTTCGGCGAAGCATTCGTTGCCAATGGATTCAAGCTTCCCGCGAAAACCCCCAAAGCTCCGGTCGACAAGCCCAAGCCGCCCGCCAAGCCGCCGGGCTAGGCGACCGATCACCCTCCCTCGACGTAAGGCATCTACGTATATCCACGGATCGTAGAGTCCCCACCGGCTGGGTAGCCTTGGACCTCAGCTAATCCACGCAGCGTCGCGCCCAGCGGGTTCAATCTCATTTTATAAGCATGGAACACCGATGAAAATATCTAGCGGATTGATTGCGGCGCTTTCCTTGTTCTGCGCTGGCGCGCTTGCGCAACATGTATCCGGCGGGGCGCCGCACGGTGCAGGTGGTGCAGCGCACGCCGTGGGCGGCGGCCATATCCCGGCTCATGGACCGGCACCCGTGCGCGCGCACCCAAGATTTCCGGCTGGAGCGGCGGAACCTGCGGGACATCCCAGCGCGCCCCACGTGCATCCCGATGGCGACCGATGGGTCGGTCACGACACGGGTCACAATGATGCGCACTACCTCCTCGACCATCCCTGGGAGCATGGGCATTTTCCCGGCACCATCGGCCCGGGGCACGTCTGGAGATTGCACGGCGGCGATCGCGGCCGCTTCTTCATTGGCGGTTTCTTCTTGTCGGTCGCGCTCTTCGATTATGCTTTTTGCGAAGACTGGCTGTGGGATAACGATGACATCGTGCTCTACGACGATCCGGATCACGTCGGTTGGTATCTCGCCTACAACGTGCGCTTGGGGACTTATGTTCACGTCACTTACATGGGGCAATAGGACGGGCTATGTCGGGACATAAATTCCAGCGGATTCTCGTTGCCATCGCCGATCCGGCCGCTCCATTGAGCAAGGCCGTGAGGCGAGCGGGGGCTTTGGCCCACAAAACGGGCGCCATTGTTGAACTGCTCAACGCGATACCCGCCGTTGTCTCTGCGGGTATTGCACACGCAGAGTCGGAGCGCTTTACTCGCTTCGAGGCGCAGGAGAATCATCGCCTGCTAGAGCGCACGGCGAATCGCCTGCGGCGTGAGGAAATTATCGTCAATACGCACGTCGAGACCGGTTATCCGCCGCATGAGGCGATTTTGCGCCAACTCCGGCTGACGAAGGCGGATCTTTTGATCGTCGAAGCTCGAAAGCACAACATGTTCGCCCGATTGCTACTGACTCAAACCGATTTCGAGCTCGATTAGACGCTGTCCGGTGCCGCTATTGATCGTCAAAGGACGCGCTGCTTGGCGCCGTCCGCGCATCTTGGCTGCCTTGGATCCCTTTCATGCCAATGACAAGCCGAGCGCTTTGGATGCCGAGGTCGCCGCCGCGGCGCAAGACATCGCCGCATTGAGCGGTGGCAGCGTGCATGGCGCACATGTTTGCCGGCCGCCGATGAGGCTGCTCGCCGGCATGAAAATCGACGCACAGTCCGTGGCTGCGATTCCCGCACAAGAGAAGGCTTACAAGGCCGCTGTGCGCAGGCAATTTAATGAGGCGCTCGGCCGATATGGAATCGCCAGGAGCCGCGGGCATCTGCGCTGCGGCGACCCAGCCACCGAGCTCCCGGCGCTTGCCCGCGCGGTGCGCGCCGGCTTGGTCGTCATGGGTGCCGTCTCCCGATCCGGCCTGAAGCGCATTTTCATCGGCAACACCGCAGAACAGGTTCTCGACAGCCTGTTGTGCGATGTATTGATCGTCAAGCCGCCGAATCGGCAGTGAGCCGGCGTGGCTCGCATGCGCTTTGCTTGAGCGCCGCTACGTAAGGCTAAATGTCGCTGTGCGCTAGGTACAAATCCGGATTTTCTCCGTCCCGCAATCGCCACATACTCTTCTCCAGTCACGGCCGCGGGAGAGGAAAAATGGCACTTCATGTCAGAAAGCATCTCGATCACCCACCCGCAAAGGGTGAGGATTCCCCAGCGCCGCAGGTTCAGTCGATCCTCTGGTTCGATCAAGCTGAGTCCACCGACGTAAACCGAGTCGGCGGCAAGAATGCGGGGCTGGCCGAGGTCACTCGCGCGCTGCTGAGCGCCGGAATTCGCGTGCCGCCGGGCTTTGCGGTCACCGCCGCCGCCTATCGGACCTATATCGAGACCAATGGGCTTGCGCCGAGGTTGCGGGAGCATCTTTCCGGCTATCACCGCGGCAAGGAGTCGCTCGCCTCGGCCGGCGCCGCCATTCGCCGCCTCATCGTCGAAGCAGAGTTTCCGGCGCCGATTGCCGCGGCGATCCGCGCCGCCTACCGGGAATTGGCCAAACGTTGCGGAACAGCGGATCTCGCGGTGGCCGTTCGCAGCAGCGCCACGGCCGAGGATCTGCCGCAGGCGAGCTTCGCCGGTCAGCAAGAAACATATCTCAATGTGCGCGGTGAATCGGAATTGCTGCGCGCGTGCCGCAAATGCTACGCCTCGCTCTTCACCGACCGCGCCATCGTGTATCGGGAGACCAATGGTTTCGATCATCTGCAAGTCGCCCTCTCGATCGGCATTCAAAAAATGGTGCGTTCCGATCGCGCCGGCTCCGGCGTGATGTTTACGCTCGATACGGAAACCGGCTTTCCCGGCGTCGTGGTCATCAATGCGGCGTGGGGGCTCGGCGAGAACGTGGTCCAAGGAAGCGTCAATCCCGACAAGTACGTAATTTTCAAGCAGCTGCTCGCGGATGAGCGTTGGTCCCCCATCATCGAGAAGTCGCTCGGCAGCAAAGAGAAGAAGCTCATCTATGCCGAAGGCGGCAATGCGCGAACGCGCAACATCGACACGACACGCCGCGAGCGCGAATCGCTGGTGTTGAGCGATGCCGAAATCCTGCAGCTCGGCCGGTGGGCGGTGGCGGTCGAGAAGCACTATGGCCATCCGATGGATATGGAGTGGGCGAAGGACGGCGACAGCGAGCGAGTTATTCCTGGTGCAGGCGCGCCCGGAGACGGTGCAGTCCGCCCGGTCCGCCACGTCGTTCAAATCCTACAGCCTCGATAAGAAGGGCAAATCGATAGTGACAGGCGCCGCGATCGGCGAGGCTATTGCCAGCGGTAATGCCTGCTTGATCCACAGTGCAAAGGACATTGATCGATTCCGCGAGGGCTCGATCCTGGTGACCGAATCCACCGATCCGGACTGGGTCCCGATCATGAAAAAGGCCGCAGGCCTCATCACCAACCATGGGGGCACCACCAGCCATGCGGCCATCGTCAGCCGAGAGCTGGGGCTGCCCGCGATCGTAGGGACCTTGCACGGCACCGAGCTCATCAAGGACAAGCAGCCGATCACGCTATCGTGTGCGGAGGGTGAGCAGGGAACCGTGTACGACGGCATTCTGAAGTTCAAGTCCGCCGAGGTCGACCTCGCGGATGTGCCCGCGACCCGCACCGCCATGATGGTGAATATCGCCAGTCCGGCGGCCGCCTTCCGCTGGTGGCGTCTGCCGGCCAAAGGCATCGGCCTCGCGCGCATGGAATTCATCATCAATAACATCATCAAGATCCATCCGATGGCGCTGGTGCACTTCGATGAGTTGAAGGATCAAAGCGCGCGCCGCCAGATCGAGCTTTTGACCCGGGGCTATGCGACGCAAGGAGGCGTACTTCGTCGACACGCTGGCGCGCGGGATTGCCAAGATCGCCGCCCCGCACTATCCGCAATCCCGTCATCGTGCGATTGAGCGACTTCAAGAGCAATGAGTACGCGCATTTGATCGGCGGCGCCCAATTCGAGATATCCGAAGAGAACCCCATGCTCGGTCTGCGCGGCGCATCGCGCTATTACAGCGACCGCTACAAGGACGGCTTTGCGCTCGAGTGCCAGGCGATCCGCAAGGCCCGCGAAGAAATCGGCTTCAGCAATTTGATCGTCATGGTACCGTTCTGCCGCACCCCCCAGGAGGCCGATCGCGTGCTGGCGGTCATGGCGCAGCACGATCTTCGACGCGGGGAGGACGGGCTGCAAGTCTATGTCATGTGCGAGATCCCCTCCAACGTGATCCTCGCCGAAGAATTCGCGCGGCGCTTCGACGGCTTTTCCATCGGCAGCAATGATCTGACGCAGCTGATACTGGGTGTGGACCGCGACTCCGCGGAGCTTGCAGAACTGTTTGATGAGCGGGATGCAGCCGTGAAACGCATGATTGTCGATGTCATCGAGCGGGCGCACCGCGCCGGCACCAAAGTCGGCATATGCGGACAGGCGCCGAGCAACTATCCGGATTTCGCAGCGTTCCTGGTCGAGACCGGTATCGATTCCATTTCTCTGAATCCGGATAGCTTCATAGCCGCGACCCGGACCGTCGCGGCCACGGAGCAAAGACTGGGCGAAGTCCGCAAATAACCGTCGGGGCCCTCGTGGCAGCGGCAGTCCACTAGGAAAAGATATCCCGTGGCATGAAGCGGGCTCGGCCGGTGGAGGCGCTGATACCCATGGCGATTTCCGTTCGGCACCGTGCACTTGACCCAGCGCACGATCGAACGGCTGTTTGGACCAGGCTATCTGCTGCACGTTCGTGCACCGTTGTCGCAACCCGGGCAATATGCCGCAGTGGAAACGGTCTCGCTGGTGGGTCCTCGGGGCCGCTTGCACCATGTCCGAATCTTCGGTCCGCCACGATCCGAGGATCAGTGAGATCACGTATAGCGCACCGAGCATGGAACGCGGAGCATTCACCTCTTGTAAGGACTGGAGTTTCAATCCGTGCAGCGATTGGCGGTTTTGACCAGCGGAGGCGATGCACCGGGCATGAATGCCGCCATACGCGCCGTGGTCCGCAGCGCCCTCGCACGTGGCTTTGCTGTAGTGGGCGTGCGCGATGGCTACCAAGGATTGGCGCGCGCGGATTTCCACCCCATGGGCAGGCGCGATGTGGGCGGCATCATTCAAATGGGCGGGACGAGGCTGGGCACGATGCGCTATGAACCGATGAAGACCCCGCAGGGACGCGAGCAGGCTATCAAAGCGCTGCGCGAGCATGAAATAGCGGCATTGCTGGTCATCGGCGGCAATGGCTCGCAGTCGGGCGCGGCCGCGCTGCACGCGGCCGGCGCACCGGTGATCGGAATTGCTTCGACTATCGACAACGACTTGTGCGGTACGGACATCAGCATCGGCGCAACCACCGCCATCGACGTTGCGCTTCACGCGATCGATCTTCTGCGGGTGACGGCCGCCTCCATGAAGCGCGCCTTCCTGGTCGAAGTGATGGGCCGCCACTGCGGCTACCTTGCGCTCATGGCCGGAATCGCGGGCGGTACCGAGGTGATCGCGCTGCCGGAGGTGGATACCGAGCCTGAAACAATCGCGCAGGCATTGCGCGCCGCTTATGACCGCGGCAAGAGTCATGCAATCGCGGTGATATCCGAGGGAGCCAAGTATAACGCGGATTCTTTGATGCAGTATTTCGTCGAGCACCGCGACCGCCTCGGTTTCGAATTGCGAGTGACGAAGCTGGGTCATATACAGCGCGGCGGCGCACCCGGTGTGTTTGACCGCATGCTCGGCACGTTGCTGGGAGTGGCAGCCGTGGACGCTGCGGTCGAGCGCCGCTATGGAATGCTCATTGGTATGCGCGACGGCAAGCCGGCCGGCACACCGCTCGCAGACGTGGCCGGCAAGATGAAACCTGCGGATATGCGCCTTCTCGAGCTTGCGCACGTATTGGCGATGTGACGCGGAGTGGCCAATTTATTTTGGAGGATTTTGCGATGTTACTTAAAGAGTTTTGCACGACCAATGTGGCCAGTTGCGGCCCGCAGACCACGGTTCTTCAAGCGGCGAGCCTCATGCGGCAGCGGCATGTCGGCGATCTGGTTGTGGTGGACGATCCGCAGGATGAAGGGATCCCGCTCGGCATCGTTACCGATCGCGATATCGTGATCGAAGTATTGGGCAAGGGACTCGATCCGGCGAAGACAATGGTGGCCAGCTTGATGCGCACGCCGGTGGTGATCGCTCACGAGTCCGAGGATACGACCCAGGTGATCGAGCGCATGAAGACGCACGGCGTGCGTCGGCTGCCGGTCGTGGCGCGTGAAGGAGAGGTGGTGGGAATCATCACGCTCGACGATTTGCTCAAGGTTTTCGTTGCTGACGCAAACGGACTGCTCGGCATCATGGCGAAGGGGCAAAGCAACGAACAGCATACGCATCGCTAGGCGGTTGGAGTTCGAATATGAAATGGCATGTCAGGCACTTGTGGATCGCGCTGGCGATCGCCGCGCTTCTCTTATTGGTCGCGACCATCGCGGTGGGTATACACGCCGGTGCCGGGCACTAGGGCGGACTGGAGACTTCGATGACGTTGCTGCACATGTCCGACCTGGATCTTTCCGGTAAGCGAGTGCTCATTCGGGAAGATTTGAATGTGCCTTTGACTGGCGGACAAATCACCAGTGACGCGCGCATTCGCGCAGTATTGCCGACGCTGCGTTTGGCGATGCAGCAAGGTGCCCGCGTCATCGTCCTGTCGCATCTGGGTCGACCGGAGGAGGGCAAGTTCGATCCCGCACTGTCGCTCGCGCCCGTGGCCGCAAGGCTCTCTAAACTGCTCGGCGTGCCGGTGCCATTGCGCAAGGACTGGCTGGGCGGGGTCGAATGCTCGGCGGGCGCCGTGGTGCTGTGCGAAAACGTGCGTTTCAACCCGGGTGAAACGGAAGACAGCGACGCACTGGCGCGGCAAATCGCCGCGTTAGGCGACATTTTCGTCATGGATGCGTTCGCTACAGCGCACCGTGCCGAGGCCAGCACCCATGGGGTGGCGAAATATGCGCCGGTGGCCTGCGCCGGCCCGCTGCTGACGGCCGAACTCGAGGCGCTTGGGCGCGTGCTTGATAAGCCCGCGCGGCCGCTGGTCGCCATCGTCGGGGGCTCGAAGGTTTCGACCAAGCTGGCGATACTCGAGGCGTTGCTCGACAAGGTCGACAAGCTCCTTCTCGGCGGAGCTATTGCCAACACATTTCTCGCAGCGGTGGGCCATAAAGTTGGCAACTCGTTGTGCGAGGCGAACATGATTGCCACCGCATGCCGGCTGCTCGATCGGGCGCATGCGCGCGGCGCGGACATCGCGCTGCCGTTGGATGTCGTTGTCGCACACCGTTGTGCTGCGAACGCCGCGGTCAAAGGCCGCTGGGCGGCGGAGGTAAGCGGGGACGAGATGATTTTCGACATTGGACCCGCCACCATCCGGCGATATGCCGAGATTCTGGCAACCGCCAAAACCATCCTGTGGAACGGTCCGGTGGGTGCGTTTGAAATCGATCAATTCGGCGAGGGCACCGAGGCCATTGCCAATGCCATTGCCGCGGGCCGGGCATTTTCGCTCGTGGGTGGCGGCGACACTGTGGCCGCGGTCGAGAAATATGGCGTCGCGAATCGCATTTCGTATGTTTCCACCGGTGGCGGCGCGTTTCTCGAGTGCGTGGAGGGCAAGACGCTCCCGGCGGTGGCGGTATTGGAGGAGCGGGCCCGCGAGTTGCCGCCGGCGAACCGCGCACCGGCCGCAATTGGGGCAAGGCCGGTGACGAGCTAGAGGAAAACCGTCGAGCCAACGATCATCGATCGAAGCTCGCATCGAGGATCGTTGTTGCGGTGGTATTTTCGATGCCAAGGCTGCGATGCGCTCTCGCACTGCTCGCTCTCTGCCTAGCCGGGTGCGCCTACACTTGTTACGACCGAAAACCGCGCGTGCTGCGCGGCGAGGTTCAAAAAGCCGTTCTGCTCATTGGAGGCATCTTCCGAGCGCGCGTGCAAGAGCGGGAGAGTTCTCAGCGTTTCGGCGAGCCGCTTAGGGGTCCCCAGATCGCTCCATCCGCAGCGCGGAACGCGTGACACGCGTAACATCGGTTCGGCGCCTTGCAGGATTTGACGAGAGAAATCGATGTCGGGCAGACCGCGATAAAGATCCAGCGCTGCAGCCGAGAGGCCGGGAGTGAATTGATTCTGAGCCACGACCCGCTGCATGTCGATGACAACCTGAGGAAACCTCTGAACAAACAATCGCAGTAACGCTCGAGCGCGGGCGGCCACAATGAAGGCGTTCCACAGCGCGCCATCGTTGACCAAAGCGCGCGCCAGCGCGGGGTCCGGCTGCTCCACGAATCGATGGACCATCGATACAGCGCCGTCTAGACGTCCTGGCACAATGTAGCCGAGTTCGGGGTCGACCTCCTCGGGAAGGATCCCAAGGAGGAGAATGTGGTCGCGCCGCGTCAGCAGTTCCTCGGCGGCGCTGCGCAGCGAGGCAGCCAATGCCTGCTCATCCCGAACATGGTGGTCCGAGGGCAGCACGAAGACACGGGCGTCCGGATCGCGTGTCATGATGTACAGCAGCGGCAGAAGAATTCCATTGGCCGTCCCGCAATTCCGCGGCTGAACAATGATATTGGCGTTGGGCAGCGCCGATAGTCCAGGGCCCCACCATTGTCGGTGCCGTTGCGAGACGGCCGCACAAATGCGCTCGCGTGATGCAACGGGTTCGGCACGTTTGAGCGCATCGTGCAGCAGAGAGCGACCGCCTTGCAGTGAGCAAAACTGTTTGGGTATGGCAACGCCCAGCGTGGTCGTCGTCAAGCAATGCAAGCGGCTTCCTTCGCCTCCTGCCAGCACAATGGCCCACGTCTCTCCTTTGCCGCTCATCGCTCCTCCTGGATGGTTATCATCTGATGCTGTCCCCGTTTGCGCACCAGTGGAATATACGTAGTCACCTTCGATGCGGTCCGGTATTGCCATGCCGCGGTATCGGCCTGCATGTTCACCACCCCTCGCTTCTGTGACGATCCGGAATCAGTACGACTACGTAGAACAGGGCGATTTTCCCCAATTGCGTAAATCGAGGCGCGGGAGGAGCTTGATCGCCAGAAGACAAAGGAAATACCGATGTTAAGCGGGCGAGGACTAGGAAGTGACAAGCATTGACTTTGCCAAGCGCCGTTCGCAGATGATCGACCGGCATATCGCATATCGTGGCGTGCGAGCACCGCTGGTGCTTGAGGCCATGCGCAACGTGCCGCGCGAACGCTTTTTGCCGGAGGAGCTGCGCGAGTTTGCTTACGAGGATACACCCCTGCCCATCGCGGAAGGGCAGACGATTTCTCAGCCGTATATCGTGGCGATGATGACCGAGGCGTTGGATCTCAAGGGTGGCGAGAAGGTGCTGGAGATTGGCACGGGGTCTGGTTATGCGGCGGCGGTACTCGCGGAAATCGCCCAGGATGTTTACTCAGTCGAGCGCATCGGTCAGCTGGCTGGAAAATCCGCCGCCAAGCTCGCGCGCCTTGGCTACAGTAATGTTCATGTACTGCACGGTGATGGCACGCGCGGCTGGCCCGAGCACGCTCCCTACGACGCCATCATCGTCGCGGCAGGCGGCCCGCAGGTGCCAGAATCCTTGAAAGCGCAGCTGAAAATCGGCGGTCGGCTGGTGATTCCGGTGGGAGCCGATCGGCGCCTGCAGGAATTGCTTCGCGTAACGCGCGTCGCTGAACATCAATACACAACGACCGAGCTTGCTGACGTCGGTTTCGTGCCCTTGGTGGGCGAAGAAGGATGGGGCGTGCAAGGAGCGCGTGCTGTACAAGCGCAGGATGGCACGTTGGCGCAAGCGATTGCTAAAGCCAGCGAAAAATTTACCTCGATCGGTAGCGTGAACCTAGAGCCGATGTTGCGCCGGATCGACGATGCGCGCGTGGTTTTGCTCGGTGAGTCCACGCACGGCACTTCGGAATTCTACCGCATGCGCGAACGCATCTCGCGCGAGCTGATCGAGAAGAAGGGGTTTTCCTTCATTGCCATCGAGGGTGATTGGCCTGATGCCGCGCGCATCGACCATTTCGTACGACACAGTAGGGTGAAGCCCTCTGAGTGGACCGCTTTCGCGCGCTTTCCCGTATGGATGTGGCGCAACCGCGAGGTGCTCGCATTCGTCGATTGGCTGAGGGCTCATAACGCCGATCTGACGCCTGCCGCTCGGGTGGCGTTCCACGGACTCGATCTTTACAGCCTCTACAACTCGATTCGTTCGGTGCTCGATTATCTCGATCGGGTCGATCCGACGGCCGCCGATGTGGCTCGCCGCCGCTATGGATGTCTCACTCCATGGCAATCCGACCCGTCAATCTACGGTCAGGCGACTCTTTCCGGCGCATACCAAACCTGCGAGCGAGAGGTAACCTCCATGCTCACGGATCTGATGCAAAAGCGCCGAGCTTATGCGGAGCACGATGGCGAGCGTTTCTTGGATGCGGTGCAGAACGCCCGATTGGTCGCCAATGCGGAACGCTACTACCGAACCATGTACTATGGGTCGCGCGCCTCGTGGAATCTGCGCGACAGCCACATGTTCGAAACGTTGAAGAACCTGCTGACGTTTCATGGGCCGCAAAGCAAGGGAATCGTTTGGGCGCACAATTCGCACGTGGGCGACTCGGCGGCGACCGAAATGTCGGCGCGGGATGAATACAACATTGGCCATCTGTGCCGGCAAGAATTCGGTGATGCCAGCTACTCGATAGGCTTTGGGACCAACAGCGGCACGGTGGCGGCAGCCTCGAATTGGGACGAGCCAATGGAAGTCAAAACCGTTCGACCCGGTTTAGCCGGCAGCTACGAGCGCTTGTGGCATGAAACCGGCGATCCGCGCTTCTTGCTGCCGTTGCGCGGCGTGAGCCCAAGGACTTCCATGGCGGGATTGCTGCAGCCGCGCTTGGAACGCGCAATCGGCGTGATCTACCGGCCCGAGACGGAACTACAAAGCCACTATTTCGAGGCAGTATTGCCGCGGCAGTTCGACGAATTCGTCTGGTTCGATGAGACCAACGCGGTGACGCCGCTTCGCAGCGAAGAACTCAAGGGCTTACCCGACACCTATCCTTTCGGTCTTTGAACTTTATGGCGTCTCCCAGCCGTCCGCGCCCGCGCTGCCGCGGATTTGCGCAGCGTGACGTAGTCGCCGGGCGCCAGACCTGCCGAACTGCCTTCATCCGAAATGAGGTGAAGTTCGAGGCGGTAATCGGCTGAGACGAATACCGGAACGTTTCGAAACAGTATTCGTCGAGGATCGGTTTCGCTTGTTACGTCAACGCGATCTCGATCAACAAGTTTCAGTCGACTTGCATCCTTTGGACTCATGTGAATATGGGGTAGCGCGCGGATGACGCCCAAGCCGAGCGCAACCTGCGTCCTGGGGCCCTTGAGCAGAATACCCGGCGTTCCTGCAAGATCACCCGGCGCACGGACCGGCGCGTCGATACCCAACTTCAGCGCGTCGCCTTCGGATAATTCCACTTGATTCGTGCTTCGAACCGGACCGATGATACGGACATCGATTGATCGGCCCTTAGGACCAATCAGACGGACCGATTCCATCGCTGCATACTGGGTGAGTCCTACCCGGGAATGTTCGTGAAGCCGATAATGATCGCAGAACAATTGTTCGATGACACTCGGTGTGAGGTGGGCGTGCGAAGTGGAGACACACACCGGCACGCGCAGCCCGGGACTCCTTGCTCGTTCGCGTGTGAGATCGCTCATTTGCCGCCGCCGTCATGCTGAACATACATTTCGTAGGAATGATGCGAGCCTGAGGACCGTATGGGAATACGTGGAATTGCGGAGTGGACTACGCGTGAATGGAGATGACTCGGTGTGGAGGGCTTGGTGCGGAGCAATATTCGCAGTGCGTCTCAACCGCCGCCAGGCGCCAGCACACACCGCGCTGCCTGCCGGTGCTGCACGCGGAATGCTAGCTGCTCTTGCGGCTGTCTGTCTGTACGGTAGGGCACGCCAAGGGGCCTTTGATTGAATTGACCATGTAACGGCAATGTCTTGAACTCACGCGTATAGTGGTTCGTTCAAACCAGGAGGGTTGCGTGTGAGCAGGATCGAGCTCGTAACTCCGGTCAATGCGGCGAAATGACTGTCGGACCGCTGTGCCCAGGCTATGAGTGCACCCTTCGATGCACCGGGGCGCAACCATGATCCGGCTCCCCGCCGCGCTGGCCCTCAGCACCCTCGATGCAGCTCCGGATGCGATGCTCATCATCGATGCATCGGGGAGCATCTGTTTTACGAACCGTCAGGTCTCCTTGCTCTTCGGCTATCCGCACGAGGAGATTGTGGGTGAGCCCATCGAAAAGTTGCTGCCCGAGCGCTTTCGAACTCAGCATGTCGGCCACCGCGCGCGCTATGTCGACAACTTGCGCATGCGTCCCATGGGCATCGGTTTGGAGCTGTTTGGACGACGGCGCGACGGCACGGAATTTCCGCTCGAAATCAGTTTGAGTCCGATTCAAGATGGAGACAGAACCCTCGTCGCGGCCGCAATCCGCGATGCGACCGACCGCAAGCGCATCGAAGCCGAACTGATCGTGGCGCGCGATGCCTCAGAGGCCATGCGCGAACTGGCCGATCGGGCCAATCAGGCAAAAAGCCGATTCCTGGCGACCGCGAGCCACGATCTACGGCAGCCTCTGCAAACCCTGGCGTTGCTCAATGGCACCCTGCGCCGCATTGTGACGTTCGCCAATGCCGCCGACGCCCTGTTGCAGCAAGAACAAGCGATCGACGCCATGTCGAGACTGTTGAACGCTTTGCTCGACGTCAGCAAGCTCGAATCGGGTGCCATCAAACCCGAGCCGACGGACTTCACCGTCGCGGCAATTTTCGACGAATTGCGCCTGGAGTTTGCGAGCATCGCCGCGAACAAGGGACTGCGGCTCGACATTGAAACCTGTACGGACGCGGTGCACAGCGATCCTTCGCTGGTGGAACAAATCCTGCGAAATCTGCTGTCGAACGCAGTCAAGTACACGCGCGAGGGCTGGGTGCGGCTGCGCTGCCTTCACGAAGCGGCGCTGGTACGCATTGAAGTGCTCGATAGCGGCATCGGTATACCGGCGGCGCAATTGCCATATATCTACGATGAGTTCTTTCAGGTCGGCGTTGCGTCCAACAGTTCGCGCGACGGATACGGTCTGGGACTTTCCATCGTGCAGCGCTTGGTCAAGCTGCTCACGCTGCAGCTGGATGTGCGCTCCGAGGTGGGCAAGGGCACTGCATTTTCGCTCATTCTTCCGGCGGGCAAAGCCGGTCTCGCGGCCAAAGAGCGGTCCGGCGGCGCGCCGCTGTCCGGCGTCAGCCAGACCGGAAATGTCCGCGTCCTGCTGGTGGAGGACAATGCCGCGGTACGGCGCGCGACCGGTATGCTGTTGGAATTGGAGGGCTATCGTGTCATCTCCGTCGCTTCATTGGGCGAAGCTCTGCAACAGGTTCGCGAAGACGACCGCCTCGACTTGCTGGTAAGCGACTATCACTTGAGCGATGGCGAAACCGGAACTCAGGTTATCGCAGCCCTGCGGGCAGAGCTTGGCCGGTCATTGCCGGCCATTTTGACCACCGGTGACACCTCGTCCGCGATCAAGCATTTGCCCCTCGATCCTCACCTGCGAATAACCAGCAAACCCATCCGGGCGGAGGAGCTGCTGGCTCTACTGCGAGACTTGCTTCCCGTCTGAGCGAGCCTTGCAGGCCGGTGGGGCGGCTGCTAAGCGGAAATCCTCCGCGCCTGCGGTAATTACGTATCGCGAAGGTCGCATCGCGGCATGAGAATGCGCATGAACAGCAATTTCCAGATTGAATTGCGACGGCGTCGCGCCAGACCTCCGACCCTCAGGAAAAGCGCCTTTATGGAACGCGATACATTACGTCAGCTGCTGCGGGACATGCTGTTGTCGCGTGTGCTCGAAGAACGCGCGGCCGAGGAATATAGCAAGGGCAATATCGTCGGCTTCTTGCACTTGTACCCCGGGGAAGAAGCGGTCGGAGCGGGTGTCATCAATGCCGCGGGGCCTGCCGACTATATCGTCAGCACCTATCGCGAGCATGCACACGCGGTGGTGCGCGGCACGCCGGCGCGCAATGTCATGGCCGAACTCTTCGGACGCGCGGACGGCATGAGCGGCGGCATGGGCGGCTCCATGCACATGTTCGATGCCAAGCGGCGTTTCATGGGCGGATATGCAATCGTGGGCGAGAGCTGCCCGATCGCACTCGGCGTGGCTTATGCGGTGGCCATGCGTCGGGGCCCTGAAGCGGTCATCTGCTTTTTGGGCGATGGTGCGGTCAATCAGGGCACGTTCCATGAGTCGCTCAACATGGCGGCGCTCTGGCGCCTGCCGCTGCTGTTCATATGCGAGAACAATCACTATGCCATCGGCACGGAAATTCACCGCCATTCGGCCGTGGTCGAAGTCTACAAACGCGCGGCCGCGTACAACATTCCGGCGGAGAAAATCGACGGTATGGATGTGGTCAAGGTTTATGAAACGGCGCATCGCGCCCTCGAGCGCATCCACAGCGGCGGCGGTCCACAGTTCATCGAATGCGAGACATACCGGTTCCGCGGGCACTCGATGGCGGATCCAGGGACCTATCGGCCCGCTGTCGAGCTCAAGGCTCATGAAGCCTGCGATCCTATTTCGGCCGCGATTCGCGAGGTCGAATATCGCTATCCCGCGCAAGCAGAACTGGCTGCTGCCGGCCCTGACAATATCGCCCGTCTGACCGCGCGCATGGTCGATGCCGGCCACGTCGCCGACGCGGAGGTCGCCGACCTTAGAAAGGAGGTAAGCGCGATCGTGGAGGACGCGGTGCAATTCGCGTTGCAAAGCCCGCAGCCCACCATGGATGCGGCCTGGGCTCATCTGGCCTGCAACCGTCGCCACGAAGTGCTGATCTAGGAGTCGACAATGTCGCAGGAAATACTCTATTGGCAGGCACTTAACCGGGCGATGGATATCGAAATGGCGGCCGATGATTCGGTCTTCACCTTGGGCGAGGATGTCGGACTCTTCGGCGGCAGCTACCGTGTGACTGAAGGCTTGTACGCCAAATATGGCGAATGGCGCGTCCGCGATACCCCGATCTCCGAGAACAGCTTCACCGGTCTTGGCGTCGGCGCGGCGCTCTTGGGCATGCGGCCGGTGGTCGAGATCATGACCATCAACTTCATGCTTCTGGCGCTGGACTCGATCATCAACGGCGCCGCCAAGATCCCGTTCATGTCGGGTGGACAGTTCAAGATGCCGCTGGTTGTGCGCGTGCCCGGCGGTGTGGCGCGTCAGTTGGGCGCGCAACACGCGCAACGCCTGGAGCACACCTTGATGAATGTCCCGGGCTTGCGCATCGCCGTGCCCGCAACGCCGCAGGATGCGTATTGGCAGCTTCGCCAGGCCATAGCCAGCGACGAGCCCATCATTCTCCTGGAGCACGAGCTGCTCTACTTCAGCAAGGGCTGCGTGGACCTGCTGGCGGATCCGCCGCCGATGCATCGAGCGATTGTACGCCGCGAGGGACGCGATCTGACGATCGTGAGCTATTCGCGTCATGCGGTGCTGTCGCTGGAGGCGGCCGCGGAACTTGCCAAGGAAGGAATCGAGGCGGAGGTCATCGATATGCGCAGCCTGAAGCCCATCGATTGGGATACCTGCGCCAACTCGCTCGACCAGACGCACCGATTGTTGGTCGTTGAGGAAGACTGCCGCTTCGCCGGCGCGGGCGCCGAAATTGCATCGACACTGGGCGAGCGCTGCTTCTACTCGCTCGATGCGCCCGTCAAACGTCTGGCCGGCCTTGATATCCCGACGCCATACAACGGCAAATTGGAGGCGGCAACGATCCCGCAGATAGCCGACATTGTCGCGGCGGCGCGCACCCTGTGTCGACCCGACAAAGGCGCCAAGGCTGCATAGACATGAATCAGCCCATCACCATGCCTGCGCTCTCCGACACCATGAGTAACGGTCGGCTGGTGAAGTGGGTCAAGAGAATCGGCGATCCTGTCAAGAAGGGCGAATCGGTCGCCGATATCGAGACGGACAAAGCGGTGATGGAACTAGAAGCATTTCACGATGGCTATCTGGCCGGACCGCTCGCCGCCGAGGGCAGCGACATGCCGGTGGGCACGACCATCGGCTACATTGCCGACAGCCTCGATGCAACTGCGCGGCCGGCCCCAGAAGCAAAAGCGGTGCCGCCCGCACCGACTCCACCGCGCGGGCCCAGCCAGCCGCAGCCGCGTGGATCAGCGGCGCCTGCGGGCGCGGCAGCGTCACCATCGTCACCTTTGGCAACGCCGGTCCGCGAGAGAGTACGAGCCTCGCCATACGCCCGGCGGCTGGCTCAGCAGCGCGGCATCGATGTGAAGCAACTGATTTCCGAGCGCGGCGTTGCCGAGGCCGCCAGCAAGACCGCTGCGCAGCCGCCGACTCGGCCGGATTCCCCGGGCGAGTCTGCGGTTCGCACGGAGCGGGCATTGCGCGTGCGCGAGGCGCTGGCGCGCAACATCACCGCGAGCTCAGCCACCCCCACATTCCGCGCGACGGCGCGTCTGCCATTGGCGCCGCTGCAGGCGGCGTCCAAGACGATGTCGGTGTCCCTCACCTTGCTGCTGGCTCGTGCCTGCGCGCTCACCATTGGGACGCACCGTTGGTTCAATGCTCTGTATACGAGTGAGGGATTCGTATTTCGGGAGCCGGTCGACATCGCAATCGCGATTGATACGCCCGACGGACTTGTAGCCCCGGTCATTCGTGACGTTGCCAGGCGGCCGCTTGCTGAGCTGGCTGATGATTGGCATGAGCTGCACGAGAAAACGGTCAGTCGCCGCCTCAGACTCCAGGATTATCAGGGCGCGACCTTCTATCTCTCCAATCTCGGCATGTTTTCCGTAGTGCACAGTTTCGATGCCGTTTTGCCGCTGGGTGCGGCCGCCATTCTCTGCGTCGCGGCCGCGGACGGCGAACGTACGTCTTTCACTTTGTGTTGCGATCATCGCGTCTTGGCAGGGGCCGACGCGGCACGTTTTCTGCAAACCTTCGCAGCATTTCTCGCGAATCCCGCCCGGCTCGCCCAAGCGCCGCAACCCGGCTCGTAAACTCAACATTTGCCTGCGATGTCCCACGACACCCACTGCGAGACTGCGATGCGGTTCTTCGAAAACAGGACCTTCGATGAACTGCAAATCGGAGATGCGGCGCAGATAACGCGCGTGCTGAGCTCGGAAGAGGTGGGCGTCCAAGCGGCCTCGTATGAGGGTGGCAGCACGGGCGCAGGCCCGGGATCCACACGATGCGGGCCTTGGAGCGCCGCCCTCATTCAGGAATTGCTGTCCACCCAACTTCCGGGTCCCGGCACGGTCTATCTCGAGCTATCGCTGAATTTTCGCTGCCCCGCCATGCCCGGCGATACGGTAACGGCTCGCGTCCGCGTTCGCGACATGGTGCCGGAGACGAGGCACGTGACATTCAGCTGTGAGTGCGTCGGGTCATCGGGGGAGATTCTGACGGATGGTCAGGCACGCGTCATCGCTCCCGGCCTGAAATTGCGGCGCGCACGGGAACTGAAGCCGGCCGCAGCCGACTTCCCCGTCGGCTCTCGATATAAGCAACTGCTCGACGCGGCGCGCAAATTGGTCCCCATACGAACGGCCATCGTACATCCGTGCGACGCCCTGTCGCTTGCCAGCGCGATGGAGGCCAAGGACGCCGGACTGATCGTGCCGCTGCTAATCGGGCCGCTCGCAAAGATTCGCAGGGCGGCGGCCGAAGTGGGGCGCGGCATCGACGATGTGGAGATCATCGATGTGCCGCACAGTCATGCCGCCGCCGAGCGCGCGGTGGCTTTGGCGCGTGAGGCCAAGGTCGAGGCTCTCATGAAAGGCGCGCTGCACACCGATGAATTGATGGCTGCGGTGGTCGATGAGGCCGGGGGATTGCGCACGGAGCGCCGCATGAGTCACGTATTCGCGCTGGACGTGCCGCACTATCCGAAGGCACTGTTCATCACGGATGCGGCGATCAACATTACGCCGGACCTCGATACCAAGCGAGACATCGTTCAAAATGCCATCGACCTGGTGCAATGTCTTGGCATTGAATGCCCGAAAGTCGCGATTCTATCGGCGGTCGAAACCGTCAGCAGCCGAATTCCCTCGACGATCGATGCCGCCGCGCTGTGCAAGATGGCCGAGAGGCAGCAGATCGTCGGCGCGACGCTCGACGGCCCGCTGGCTTTCGACAACGCCATTTCGAGCGCGGCTGCGCACCTCAAGGGAATCTCGAGTCAGGTCGCCGGTCAGGTCGATATTCTCGTGGTGCCCGATCTGGAGGCGGGCAACATGTTGGTCAAGCAGCTCGTTTATCTGGCGGGTGCGCAGGCGGCCGGAATTGTGCTCGGCGCACGCATTCCAATCATACTTACGAGCCGAGCGGACGACGATGCAGCGCGTCTTGCCTCCTGTGCCCTAGCGCAACTCTGGGTGCGCCGACGGCACCCGCGCGCTGAGCTGTCCGTTGCCGGCTAGCGCACCGGACGGCCGGCTCTCACCAAAATCTCACGCTGCCCGTATCGATGTGAACGAAGTCGGAGCTGGCGTAAAAGCCTACGCCGCCGCGAGACAAAGAACGGGCGTGCTCACCGAGGGCGCGTGTCGAATAGCCATTCAAGCGAACATCGATCGCTTTACCCAACAGGTGTTGGCTGTGCTCGGCCACGCCATGGGAATGCGCGTGCAGCATCGCATTGGTTTTGGGCGAGCGGTAGCCGGAGATGACCTCGAAAGGCGCGTCATAGTTGGCGAGCTTTTGCACCTCATAAAGGATGTCGAGCAACGATGGATCAATTGCATGGCTCTCGCCGGTGCGGAAATCTCGCAGCAAATGATTGACCTGGTCCAGGCAGGTATTGCTGTAGAGGCCGCCATCAAAGTACGGAGCGGTGAGGGTCTCGCCCGTGTGCGTATGCACAAACCTCAAGCTGCGCGCCGATGGAAGAGTCGCCGCCGCCAACACGGGCAGGCTGGTCGCGGACCCCAAAACACCGCATAGGGCAGCGGCGCGGGCCACGAATTGACGCCGGTTGGCGCGCTTAGCGTCCGGGGGCGGCTTTTGGGATTGAGACATAATGGCGCTCCAACTACAGTATGACTATACGCTAGCGCGACGCCGCCGGACCGTTAACTGGTCGAAGACTTAGCAATGCCTCGAGCTTGCGATCGTGCCCGTAGATATCATCGAAGAATTGCACTTGACCGTCCTCTGTGGCCATTGCCGTCCCGTAGAGAATGAGGACCGGAATGGGCTCGCGAAGTTCCACGCGCATGGAGGCCTCGGCGTGCATAGCCGCCAAGATCGCCGCTTCGTTCCAATGCGCGGGAGCCTTTTGCAGCACGTAGCTCGCCAATGCTACCGGGTCGCTGACGCGGATGCAGCCGTGACTAAAGGCACGTCTCGAGGCCAAGAAAAGCTGACGAGCGGGGGTTGAATGCATGTACACGTTATGCGAGTTCGGGAACAAGAACTTGATCAATCCCAACGCATTATCGTCCCCCGGTCGCTGGCGCACGCGCAGCTGTCCGGCGGCCAATGCCGCCAACGCCTCCGGCGATGGCTCGACGACGGGGGAATCGTCGCCCTCGCCTCGGACGATTTCGAAGTTATTGCGCTGCAAATAATCCGGGTGGATGCGCAGCGCCGGCAGAATTTCATGCAGCGTGATGCTGCGCGGCACGTCCCAATACGGTCTGAAAACCACGGTCTTCAAATTGCCGACAAAGACCGGGGTTCGCTTGCTCGGATAGCTTTGGCCGACGATCACGTCCATTTGCAGGATGCTCGACGCCCGATCCGCGGTCGTATTGAACGCGAACAATCTGAACTCGGGAATATTGACGATGATGGGAGGCGCCGTGAACTCGGGCAACCAGCGCCAGCGCTCGAGGGTCAGCTCGATTTGACGTACGCGCTGCGTCAGGGGCGTGCTGAGCGCGGCATATGTCGCGGGTCCCAGCGTCCCGTCGGAGGTGAGACCGTGGCGTTGCTGGAAATGCTTCAGTGCTGCAACCAGCGTGGCATCCAGTGTTTGACCGGCGGCGGTTGAATCGGCGCTATCGCCCAAGTCGCGTTCGGCGATCAACAAATGGCGCAATGCCGCTGTGCCGGCGTAAGGGTCGCCGAGATGAAGGGTATGCTTGCCGGCGGGCGTCAACTTCGTCAAGCCGGGACTGATTGCCAGATGCCGATAGAAGCGCAGCGCCTCTTTGAGCAGGGAGTAATGGTAGAAGTGAGGCTCCGCGGCTGCCACCAGCTCGGCTGGATTGACGCCCGAGGCGAGCGCGGCGACCGTTGCGGCCACATCCAGATCATTGCGCGATTCGGCGAGTTCGAAGCCCGTGGCACGCGGATCAATGCGGCCGTAGTGCACATTGCTGATGAAGCGCAGCGCGGCGCGGGTCAGCAACAGGTCGAATTGGGCGCTTTGCGTCGGCGAGGGCATGCCGTTCGGGGGGGAGATCCACGCGGCGAGAAGTCCCGCCGCGTAATCGTCCGGCTGGAGTCCAAAGGTATCGGCAGCACTCAAGATTCCAATGACGGCGCGGGCCTGCGGGGTCGGTTGACCTTTCAAGCTCCATAGTGATGTTGAATTCGCCCGAGCGTAGACGTCTCGAAGGAACGCCGCCTCCGTGCCTTCGGCCGGAGCCAGCAAGGGGCTTCGAACGCGCAGGGGACCCAACACCGCGCCAAGCAATGAGTGTTGATCCTTGGTTGCCGCGCGGGTTCCCGCGCCGAAACTGCTCATGCTGCAGAACCCGAGCACCATAAAGGCAAGGAACCTTGTCACCGCTGAGCCTCTGGAGAAACCAATCGCGGTTACGCTCACACCGCCCCTCGGGAGCGCGAATCCGGTGGCGTAACGACCAGAACGTCGCATGGCAGCGATTCCAGCACCGATGATGCGGTACTGCCAACGAACATGCGATGCCAGCGGCCATGCAGTGATGCCCCGATGGCGATCACATCGGCGTGATTTTCCGTGACCGAATCGGGTAAACAGCGCTCGGGCGTTCCCATTTCAATGTGCAGATGCTCCGGCGTCACGCCATAGGCGTTTGCCGAACCTTGAATTTGACCGCGCTCATAGGCGTGCTCGACTTCGAGTTCGGTCGCCAATTCGGCGCCTGCATTTCGCGCACGCGCCAGCGCCACCGGAACGTAGGTGTGAACCACATGCAAATCGCTTTGCAAACCTCCGGCCAGCGCGGCGGCTCGATGCAAAATCTGCCGATCCAATTCGGCCGAAGATGAGCGCGCGCTCTTGGGGCCAAGCGCCGCCATGATCGTCGGTTGCGCAGCCCACCTTTTAGGTTTGGTGAACAATACGGGCGCCGGGCAGCGGTGAGCCAAATGCCAATCTGTGTTTCGCAGCAGCGTGCGCTTTGCCAGTGTGTGGTGATGAGTGTCCTTGACGATCAAATCCACCGATTCTTTGCAGAGGTAGGACAAGAGAGATTCATGCAACGTCTTGCCATAGATCGTCCGCTCTTTGACCTTGATCCCGAGCGCGCGCAGAGGGGCCGCCAATTGGTCGAGCAAATTGAAGAATTCCGTGCTGTTGAGAACGCGTCGATGCGGGGTTGCCCGCAGCAGATCGTCCTCGTGCGCGGTTTCTGTATCGCATATGAGCAATTCCACCGAGGCATCGAACCGGCGTGCCAAGATCGCGGCTTTGTCGACCGCCGCCTGCGCTACCCCCGCCGTGGGGTCGACCACGACGATTATGTGGCCGATTCGATTCTTATCCGTTTCCATGATGGCCAAAACCCCGTGATGCTCGTCGCGCTGATAAGTGTGACCTCCCTGCATCAGCCCGCAAATAAGGGGATGCGCGTAGCCAAACTCGGCAGCTCCCGAGTCGCAGAGTCCGTAGTCGCAACCGTCTGCATCCGTAGAATTCCGGATACCGCGCACGTAATGCCTGGGCAATACTCGTACCGCTCCATGTACGCCTCAAGGGGAATACCATGCCCGCCATCCGTAGAATATTAGTGGCCATCAAGGATTTTGACGGCAAGCACTTGCCCGCTGTGCTCAAGGCGGCTCAGCTTGCGCGGGCATACGGTGCCCAATTGGAACTCTTCCACGCTTTGACGGCACCTCTCTACACCGACGGCATCGCGTTGCGCGAACAGGGATTGGGATCCTTCGAGTTGGATATGCGGCAAAACTCGCTTCGCCGCCTGGAAGGGATCGCCGATCGGCTAAGAATCCACAGTCTTAAAGTGACCGTCTGTGCCGAATGGGATTACCCCAGCCACGAAGCGATTATCCGCCGCGCGCGGGCCGTTAAGGCCGATCTGATCGTGGCTTCGCTGCATCCGGGACGACACCGCCTGCCCTGGCTGCTGCGTCTGACGGATTGGGAACTGGTGCGCTTGAGCCCTGTGCCGGTGCTGCTGGTCAAGAATTCTCATCCCTACCGGCATCCGGCCGTGCTGACCGCCATCGATCCGGGCCACGCGCATGCGAAGCCTGTGAAACTGGATCAGACAATTTTAAAGTTCGGCAAAGCGCTTTCGAAGGTGCTGCGAGGAACGCTGCATACGGTGCATGCCTATGCTCGCTTTCCCATGGGCGGCTATTCGGAAGGGATGTCAGGGCAAGCCGTGCAAGGACTGGCGGAGGAGGCTGAGCGCCAAGCGACGCTGCGTTTTCGGCGGGCGCTGAGACCATTGCGAATCGCGCGGGCACGTCAGTATCTCATTGCGCGCCAGCCGATCGAGGCGATTGCAGAGGCGGCACGCAAGAGTCGCAGCGCCATCGTTGTCATGGGCGCCATGTCGCGCTCCGGATACAAACGATTGCTGATCGGCAACACCGCCGAGAGAGTATTGGACGAATTGAGCTGCGACATTCTCATCGTGAAGCCCGCAGAGTTCGCCAGCAAGGTGCCGCAAGCGTCGCGCGGGGCGCGCCTACGCGTCGGCCTTCCCGCAGGCGCCCTGGGATATACCTTTGGCCGCTACTGAGCGGGCCATGGGACCTCCGGAGGGCATATGCAGGCATAGCGGCGCTCATCCCTAGGGGTTTTCCCTCATAGCATCCGGCGCGCACTGACGGATACTGAGCATTACCATCGGGATACGCGGAGGCTCAGTGTGACCATAGAATTCCGCAAACGCGGGGTCGCCGTCATCGCAGCCGTGATGACGCTTTTTGTCCTGCAATTGAGCGAGGCATACGCTTCCGAAGAGGCGGTGGATCGAGCCACCCAAAAGGCACTCGCGCTCGATGTGCACCCGGACCGCGGCGGCGCACTCTATTCGCAGTACTGCGCTCAGTGTCACGGTCCCGGGGCTCAAGGCAATGCAAGCCGGACCATCCCGGCGTTGGCTCCTCAGCGCTTCAATTACCTGGTGCGTCAATTGGCTGATTTCGCGGGGTTGGAACGCGACAGCAATACGATGCATGCGGTCCTGTCGCAGATCGATCTGCGTGGGCCGCAGGCTTGGGTGGACATCGCCGCGTTTCTGAACAGGACGCCCGCGCTCCAGCCTGCGCAGCACGGCGAGGGGAACTACTTGACGCTCGGAGCGGCGATCTTTCGCGAGCAATGTGCCAGTTGCCATCACGCCGACGGGCACGGCGACGCCGATGGATTCGTTCCCTCGCTGCGCAATCAGCACTACGGTTATTTGGTTGCGCAGATGCACAAATTGGGCGAGTGGCGCCGTCATAACGTCGATGAGGATTTGGTGCGATTCTTGCGCGGCTTCGACGATGAGGAAATGAGCGCGACCGCCGATTACCTGTCGCGTCTGCGCGGGCCGGGAGCGGTTCACAAAGAGATGCGCAGCAACGGCGTCGTGGTTGATTGAATGGAATCGGCGGAGAACCGGGGATGCTGCCTTGAATCGTATTTGCAATATTTTGGTTGTCGTGAACCCGCTCATCATGGAGCAACCGGCCATCGCGAAAGCGGCAATATTGGCGAATGCTCTTGGCGCGAGCGTCGAGTTGCTGATATGCGATACGAAGTCGTCGCGTGAGGTCCAAACCGAGGGACAGCTCCCGCCGATCAGCAACGCCCTGCTGACCGATAACCTGGATTCACTCCTCGATCTATTGGCGAGGCCGCTGCGCGATACCGGCATTGAGGTCTCAACGGAAGTGATCGGCGGCGATCCGCTGCATGAGACGATCATCTCCTGGCTGCGCAGCTCGCCGGCGGACCTCGTGATCAAAGACACCCATCATCATTCTTTCGCCGCGCGCGTATTTACCACCAATACGGATTGGCATTTGATAAGGACCTGCCCGGTGCCGTTGCTATTGACCAAACCGGCAGCGTGGCCGCAGGTGCCGGTGCTGCTGGCCGCGGTCGATCCGGGTCATCGAAACGATCCCGCGGCAATTCTCGATCATCGCATTTTGGACATCGCGGTCGGCCTAGGAAAGGCGCTTCACGGGCGGGTTCACGCCGTGCATGCCTATTTTCCGAGCGTGGCCGCGGCCGCCATTGGCGGCATGCCGCCGATGTTGAGCGTTTCCGCCGAGTCGCTCGCTGCGCAAGCCGATTTACAGCATTCACGGCTCAAGGCGCTCACCGATGAGTTCGCAATCGCGGACGCCGGTCTTCACCTTCTTGCGGGCACGGCCTCGGAGTGCCTGCCGCGCGCGGCACGCGAATGTCGCGCCGACGTGATGATCATGGGAACCATTTCGCGCAGCAGTTTGCAACGGCTTGCCATCGGCAGCACCGCCGAACAGGTGCTCGAACCGCTGCCTTGCGACGTGCTGCTGGTCAAGTCGCCGGATTTCGCGCAGGATTTGCCGTTCTGAGCAGGCTCAAGGCGGCCGCGCCGCCGGCAGACCGCGCCCGCGCCCCACCAGGAAGGAAGAGGCGCCGAGGCTTAACAACAGCCAGGGTTGCGCAACCTGTTGGGCCCGAGTCCCTATGTTAGAGAGCAGACTCGCAAACCAAAATGCGCCGAATCGGCGCGTCCGCAGCAGCGCCATGGATTTGTGCAAGGCGTTGTCGGGCATCGAGATTTTGATTCCGGGGGTATTTTCACGGTTGCATTTGCGCCAAAATGCAATCGATGCGGATCATGCACCCTGCGCAACATCGAGAATAACGTATGGGCGTCTCCTCTGATGAGCTCAATCGGTCGCGGCATCGAGCGGCGCTGGGAACAGTGTGGCGCCGCCTGAAGGAGCACCCGCTGGCGCGGGTCGGGCCCGGGCTCATCACCGGAGTGGCGGACGACGATCCCAGCGGCATCGCCACCTACTCGCAGGCGGGCGCGCAATTCGGTCTCAACATGCTGTGGACCATGCCCCTGGCTTTGCCGCTGATGGCCGCGATTCAGTCCATGTGCGCGCTCGATCGGGCGAGTCACCGGCAGAGGGCTCGCCGCCAACATCAAGGACGCATTCCCGCCCATCGTCGTCAAGGCGGTCGTGCTCCTGCTGCTGATCGCCAATACGCTGAATATCGCCGCCGACGTCGCCGCCATGGGCGAAGTGGCGGAGCTGGTCACCGGCTTCAATCGCCATCTCATGACGGCGTTTTTCGTGGTCGGAACGCTGCTGCTGCAGGTATTCATTCCCTATCACCGCTATGTCGCTTCTTGAAGTGGCTGACGCTCTGCCTGCTGGCCTACGCGGCGGTCTTGTTCACCGTGCATGTCCCCTGGGGGCAGGTGGCGCTGCGCACCGTCTGGCCGCAATTTACGCCCAATGCCGCGCGCCGCCGCCGTGATGGTCGGCGTCTTCGGCACCACCATCAGCCCCTACCTGTTCTTCTGGCAGGCATCCGAAGAGGTCGAGGACATGCAGGCCGGCCAGGGCACGCCGCCGCTGATCCGCGATCCGCGCTGCGGCGAGCACCGGAGCTGCGCCGCATCCGGTGGGACACCTGGAGCGGCATGTTCTATTCCAACCTCACGGCCTACTTCATCATCCTGGCGACGGCCGTGACGCTGCATGCGGCGGGAATCACCGACATCAACACCGCGGCGCAGGCGGCGAGCGCTCTGCGCCCGCTCGCCGGTAACTTCGCCTTCATCCTCTTCGCGTGCGGGCATTCTTGGCGTCGGCCTGATCGGCGTGCCGGTGCTCGCGGGCTCCGGCGCCTATGCGCTTCCGAAGCCATGGGTTGGAGATCGGGGCTGGAGCGCAAGGCCGATCGACGCGCGCGGCTTCTACGGCATCATCGCCGTCAGCGTGCTCGCCGGGCTGGTCATCCAGTACCTGCCGATCAGTCCCATGAAGGCGCTGTTCTGGAGCGCCGTCATCAACGGCGTGGTCGCCGTGCCCCTGATGGTGGTCATCATTCTGCTGGTCTCGAAGAAGTCCGTGATGGGCGCCTTACCGCCGAGCCGGCCGATTCAGTCGTCCTCGGCTGGATCGCAACCGCGGTCATGGGTGCGGCGGCGGTGTGGATGTTCATCCCCTCTTAAGTCTCTCATGGGCCTTTCGGCACAGCGGCGATGTCGCCTCGATCGATGTTCCACCAGCCGCCGCCGAGGGCCGCAAATAGCGCCACCGTGTCCTGGTAACGGACGGCAATCGCTTGGATGTCGGCGATCGTTGCCTGGTGGAATTGGGCATCGGCATTCAAAACGTCAAGATACGTGGCCAGTCCCGCCTGATAATTGGCCTGAACCAGGCGCAGCGCTTCTTCTGCCGCCGCCAGCGCTTCATTTTCGGCGACTAAAATTTGCGCATCGTGATCGAGCGCACGCAAGGTGTCGGCCACTTGTTCAAAGGCACCGAGCACGGTCTGACGATACAAGGCCATGGCCTCGCGATAGTTTTCGAGCGCTGCTTTGCGTTTGAACCACAGCGTTCCGCCCGCAAACAGCGGCGCCGTGACATCGGCGCCGAGGTTCCATGCCTTGCCATTGGCCGGAAATAGTAGGCCGGACGAATTGTTGGCCGCCTCCGAGGCCGCCGTTCAGCGTCAGATTGGGAAGCAACGCGGCGGTGGCCACGCCGATGTTGGCACTTGCCGCATGCGCCGTAGCCTCCGCGGCGAGAATGTCGGGTCGTTGACGTACGAGCGCAGACGGAAGGCTCACGGGGAGGTCAGCCGGCAGCGTGAGCTCTGTCAGGGCCACCTCGGGCGCGTTCCATTGCGGTGGGCGTATGGCCGGTGAGGGCGACCAATAAATGATCGCTTTGGGAAGCCTTCTGTTCGAGCTGCGGAATCGTCGCTTCATTGGAGGCGAGCTGACTGCTGCAAACTGAGCACGGTTGAATACGGCACAGTCCCGGCCTCTGACTGGACCTTGGCAATCGAACTTGTTCTTTCTGCAGCCCTATCAACTTGTCCGGTGGCGCGGATCTCGGCGCGATAGGCCGCCCGCAGCGATCACCGTATTGACGATGTTGCTCGCCAGATGCGAGATAAGTCGCCTTGTTCATTCGCATGGGCCACGTCGACCTGCGCGTGCAGCCCTTCGATGAGGCGCCGCTGAGCGCCGAAGATATCGAACGCATAGCTGACACTGGCTGACAGTGTGAACAGATTGAATATCGCACCCGAGGCGACTTCTGCCCGATGTTGGCGGAACTATATCGCTCTCGCGCTGGCGCCCACGTCAAGGTCGGCGGATGGATAGAATATTCCGTAACCGCCGCGCAGATTATTTTGACTTGCTGGCAGGCTCGCTTCGAGCCGCGTCGAGGCTCGGATTGTTGGCGATCGGCCTCCGCGATGACGGCGTCGATTGCCGAGTGACTGGAACAAGTGCCACCAGTCCGCAGCGACATCCTTTCCCATTATTGAAGCGTTGCGCGTTGCCATTGACGGACACCGTCTTCGCTGGACTCGCTTACCGTTAGATAATGCGTCACCGGCGGGTGCAGGCGGGTCGATGGAAATTCGGCCCCACGGCGCAGGCCGCACAGGATCGCACAGCATGCAGAACACCCCGAGCACCGACCGGGGTATGCGCCGCGCTGAGCGAGGCGTTGCCGCAGCCGTCCGGCTCACTTCGCGCTGATATAGACATCGACCAGTTGCCCTGGATAGAGGTTGAGCGTCTTCGGTGCTGGAAACGGAAAATCACCGGCAGCACGCGGACGTCGACCCGCTCCTGCCGCTGATCGGAGAGTTCGATCTTTGGCGAGACGTAGGGCTGGACGCGTACGAAGGTCAGCGGCACTGCGTGTCGGTGCCGCGGATGAACATCTCGGCGGTCATCTTGGACGGGTCCGGCAGCCGGTGGACCAAGATCTCGTCGATGTAGCAGCGCACTTGCAGATTGATCCTCGGGCGAGCCCATCACGATGAGCGGATTGAAGCCCTGGGTGTAGGTATCGTAGGCGCCCTGCGGCGAGACATAGCTGCCGACGGCGGCCTGGATGGAGAGCACGACGCCGTCGCTGGGCGCTCGGATCGTGTACTTGGCGAGCAGCGCGCCGAGGCCGCGTAGGCTTTCGACGAGCGCTCGTATTGCTTCTCCTGGTTGCTGAATGTCGTAGATCCAGGCGCCGGCCTTGGTGAGCGCGTACTGCTTTTCGACGACCTCGAGGTTGGTGGCGGCGATCTTCTCGGCGTTGCGCGCGTTGTCGAGCGCGTCCCGGCTGACCGACTTCGGGTCGAGGCGTAGGATTGCTGCTGTTTGTCGAGCTGGTCTTGGGCGTTCTTGAGGTGGCCTGCGCGTTCGTCGACCTGAGCGGCCGCGACGTCGAGGTTTTCGTGCCGCGGCTCGGCCTTCAGCTCTCGCAGCATGCGCTCGGCGCCGCCTCGGCCTGCGACTTCAGCTGCTCGACCGTCGCGCGCTGCACGGAGTCGTCGATCGCGAGCAGCGGCGTCGCCCTTGTGCACGCTTGGCCCTTCGGCCGACCAGGACCTGGTGATCGGGCCGGCGACCTCCGGATAGATGTTGATGTTTTCGCCGTGCGCCTGGTCGCTTTCGATGATGCCGTTCGCGTAGATCCCGTTGGCGAATAGGGATTGGCCGCGGGATTGAACGCCGGCGGCAGGGCTTCGGCTGCTGACCGGAATGATAGGCGCTGATAGACGGCGAGCAGCAGCCCAAACGCCGGAGACGATGAAGATGATGCTTTACTGCGCATTCAAAGTCTCCGATTCGCCCTGTTCGATGCCTATCATCCGGCCGTCCTCCATCTTCACGATGCGGTCGGCGAACTCGTAGATTCGGCTGTCGTGCGTGACGATGACGATGCAGCGCTGGTCGGTGAGGATGTTTTCGCGCACGAATTCCACGATCTTGCGGCCGGTATCGCCGTCGAGCGAGGCCGTCGGCTCGTCGAAGATCAGGATGTCGGGCCGGCTGACGATCGCGCGCGCGATGGCGACGCGCTGCTGCTCGCCGCCGCTCAGCTTCACCGGCGGCAATTGCGCGCGATCCTTCAAGCCCGACGATCTCGAGATCACTGCCGGCCTCCTCGAGCGCCTCGTCCCAGTCTGCGCTTTGCAGGATGAGCGGGATCGCGACGTTCTCGACCGTCGTCAGGCGCGGGAAACAGGTGGTAAGTCCTGGAACACGAAGCCGATCTTGTGCAGCCGGAACTCCGCGAGTGCATCGGTGCCGAGACTCCAGATGTCGGTGCCCTCGATGCTTCACCGTGCCGCTATTCGGCCGCAGGATCCCGGAGATCATGCTGAGCAGCGTGGTCTTGCCGCTGCCCGACGGGCCGACGACATAGAGCATCTCGCCGAAATAGGCCTCGAAGCTCACATCCTTGACCGCGTGAGTCCTGGCCTCGCCCTCGCCGAACCATTTGGTGAGGCCCGCCGCCTGGATCGCCGCTTGCGCCATGGCTAGCCTCGGAAGATGTCGAATGGTTCGATCTCGCAGCACCTTGCGCACGCCGAAGTAGCTGGAGATCGCCGGCGATGATGACGCACCATCATGAAGGCGAGGCCAAGGTTGCGAGAAGGTGATCGATCGCCGCGTAGTCGGGCAGATTGAGCCGCGCCAGCCAGATGATCGAGCGCGCACAGCCCGATGCCGAGGCCGTAGCCGGTCAAGGCGACGAAGCTCGCCTGAAACAGGATCATGAGACGAGCTCGCGCCCCTTGGCGCCGATCGCCTTGAGCGCGCCGAACTTCTCGAGGTTCTCGAGGATGAACGTGTAGAAGGTCTGGCCCGAGATGGACAGGCCGACGATGAAGCTGATCACCGTCATGAGAGCATGTTGGTGCCGATGCCGGTCTGATACTTGTAGAAGTTGGAGATCTTCTTGCATGAACTCCTCCTTGGTGAGCGCGAGATATCCCGCCGTCGGTCACCTGTTGCTTGATCGCCGCGACGTCTGCCGGGGATCTTCGGCTCGACCAGGATGTAGGAGATCGTGAAGCGGGTATTGGGAAGATATTGCAGCGCGCGGTTGTAGGTCGTGTACAGCGTCGGCACGCCGAACAGCCCGCTCGATGGCGACTTGCGCGATGCCGACGATCACGCCGCGGTGGTCGTTGAGTTCGAACTCCGTGCCGATCTTCGGATTCTCGAGCTTGTGGAACTCGGAGTCCTTGACGACGATGAAGGCGTTCTCGGCGAAGATGTCCTCGATGTTGCCGCCATCAGAGCGTCGGGCTGCCGAACAGGCTCGTGTCGTCGAGACCGATGACGTTGACGGCCTGATAGGTGCCATCCCGAAGCTTCAGCAGCGCGCCGCCGGAATAGAGCGGCACGGCGTACTTGACGCCGGGAATGCTGCGCACCGCATCGAGCACGTAATCCGGCATCGGGATGGTGTTGGCGACGGTCTGCACCGCCGGGTCCATGACCCAGATCGTCGCGCCGATGTTGATGACGGTCGCCGAGGCGCGCATCAGGATGCCGGCGAACAGCGAGGTCATCTCGATCATCAGGAACACGGCGAAGGTGATGCCGACCAGCAGCGCCGCGAACTTGGCCCGGTCGTTGACCAGCAGCTTGTAAGCAATGTGTAATATTCCGCCCATTGCGCCTCAAATTCCGACGTGTTGAACCCGACGAAACAATGCGTTACAAGCTTCCGGCGAACAATGAGGACAACCCGCAGCATACGGGTGCTTTCCCGTAGCGCCGCCGCAGCTGCCAGGACGTACGCAAAAGCCGAAGCCCGCGGTGGAAACTCCGACTTCCGCAGTTCGGGCCGTCGGATAAAACTATCCCCATGGAGAGCGATATCGGTGCGGCCCGATACGGCGGTTTCATTTGCGTTGAATTCAAACGGGAGCAGTTTATGTACGGCAAGATCTTGGTTCCGGTCGATGGCAGCGAAACCTCCACGCGAGGACTTGACGAAGCGATCAAGATTGCGAAGGTCCAAGGCAGTCAGTTGCTTCTGATGCACGTTGTCAATGAGTACATTCTCGACATCACCTACAGTGGTGGAATATTCCCTCAGAATCTGATCGAGTCATTGGTCAAGGCGGGAAAATCCGTGCTGGATACCGCAGTGTCGGCAGCCAAGAAGGAAGGCGTCAAGGTGGATTCCGTACTGGTTGAGTCAATCGGCGGAGTTGCCGCGGATCTCATCCTGGCGCAAGCCAAGAAATGGCAACCCGATCTGATCGTCATGGGCACACACGGCCGCCGCGGTCTGGCGCGAGTTGCTCTGGGCAGCGACGCGGAGAACGTGGTGCGCGATGCGACGGTGCCGGTGCTGTTGGTGCGCGGCCCTGCGAAAGGCAAAAAGGAACCGGTAGTGACTCTGATTCAATCAATGGCGGCCGCATAGAGCTTTCATATCGACGCGCGTCGCCGGCGCAATCGGAAAATGTGGTGCTTGGGGCCGCCGGCAAGGCCAGCCCCAAGCAATCCTTTAGGCCCCGCATGAAGTCTTGGTTTTATTCAAGCCCGTTGTCTCGAGTGCGCGCATGTTGACGCTCTGGGATTCGCGCGCGGCCAGCTTCATGGTTGCCTTGGCGGTCGGGTTGCTGATCGGACTTGATCGCGAGAAACACAAGAGTGCGGGTTCTTCGTCAAATGCAGCGGGCGTGCGCACATTTACCCTCGTCGCCCTGCTTGGGGCGATGTCCGCCCTGCTGCATTCAGATGTGCTCCTGGCGGTCGCAGGCGCGGGCGTCCTCATTCTAAGTGCCGTCGCCTATCGGGCCAATCAAGTCCAGTACCCGGGTCTCACGACGGAATTTGCGCTGCTCGCGACATTTGCGATCGGGTTCATGGCCATTGGACAAATAGAGCTCGCGGCTGCGCTCGGCGTGATCGTGACGTTGCTGATCAGCTCTAAATCGAAACTGCATCGATTTGCGATTTCGCAGCTTTCCGAACAAGAATTGCATGATGCCACCCTGTTGGCCGGCGCCGCGCTCATCGTTCTGCCGTTGCTGCCGGACCGCGCGATTGATTCCCTCGGCGTGGTCAATTTGCGCGTGGTCTGGCGCCTGACCATTCTGATGCTGAGCATCAACGCCTTAGGCTATCTCGCGCGCCGCACGCTAGGTGCTCAGGTGGGGCTGGCGGTAGCCGGATTTTGCGGCGGCTTCGTTTCCAGCATCCTGACCATTGCCGCGATCGGTAGACAGGCGCGCGAAGAGCCGTCCTTGCTGCGCAGCGCGGTCGCCGGAGCATCTTTTTCTTCGATTGCGACCGCGATCGAATTGATCATCGTCATTTTTGTCAGCAACCCCAAACTATTGCCATGCCTCGCCCCGGGTATCGTCGCCACGGGTCTGGTTGCAACCCTCTACGGTGTGGCGTTCGCGCTGTCCGTGAAGGGGATTCATACGCCGGCGAAACCCGACTCAGGCCGCGCCTTTGAGCCAAAGTTCGCCTTTTTGTTCGCAACGGCGTTTGCCATCATGTCCCTGGTTGCCGCGCTGTTGCAAAGACTGCTGGGACCATCGGGCGCGCAAGTCACCGTTGCGCTCGGCGGCTTCGTGGACACTCACGCAGCGGCGGCGGCGGCAGCTCGGCTCGCGGCCGCCGGTACGCTCGATGCGGATGCTGCTGCTTTCGCCGCCATGCTGGCGATCACGGTCAACATCCTGGTAAAAGCCGCGGCCGCTTTCGTGGTGGGCGGCCGGAGCTTTGCGTTGCGGCTCTGTCCGAGTCACTTGGCAATGATGGTGGCGCTATGGCTGCCCTGGTTGCTGCTGCGCTAGGCTGCCGGCAGCGCGAGGCTGAGCGACGCCAGCCGGTCTTTGATGGCGATGAAAGCCTTTTGAAGCGCCTGTGGAGTTGTCGTCGTATCCAATGTGAGCGTGCGTATCCGCTCGGACGTATTGAGCGGCTCGATGCTGCTCAATTGCCCGGCCAGCACCGCACAATCCGCATCCGACGCATCCATCCGCTGCCGTACTCGCTGCTCGACGCGCTGCGTGAGGACAGCCAGGTCAGCCTCGCAGGCCAGAATGACAAAGTGGAATCCTCCTGCCGCGGCCAAATCCGCGAACAAGCGGCGGTCCGCACCATGCAGGAATGCGGCATCGACAATGGTATCGAAACCGCCTTTCAGGCAGCTGTCCGCGCATTCGAGCAGGCGCGCGTAGGTGCGATGGCTCAGCGCGGGCGTGTATAGGCCCTCTTCGAATCCGGAGTGCTCTGCCGCCAGTGGACCACACGCGCCGCCCAAGCGCTTGCGCTCGATGTCGGATCGAATACGGATCGCTCCCAGCTGCGTTACCAACCTTTCGCTCATCCAGGATTTACCCGAGCCCGATACGCCGTGCATGATGAAGAGCGTCGGCACGGCTTGATTGACGAACGCGTTGGCGGTTGCTATGCGCATCCGCAATCGCTTCTGATACTCCTCTCGATGCTTAAGGTCATTTTCGACCCCGAGACTGTCGACCATCGCCCGCACCAGAGAGCGGTATACCGCGTAGAACGTCAAGTGCCTGACACCCTCATAGTCGCCGGTGCGCTCGAGGTAGGCATTGAGAAACGCAAAGGCCAGGTCCTTTCGATGGTGCGCCATCAGATCCATCACCAAGAACGCGACATCGTTCATGACATCGATCCAACGAAGCTTGGCGTCGAATTCCAGCCCATCAAAGGGTATCAATTGTCCGCACCAACGAACGATATTGCGCGCGTGCAAATCACCATGACACTCGCGGATCGCGCCGCACTGTTCGCGCTCGCGCAATTGAGCCAGCGAATCATTCAGATAGTCGTGCGTCCAATCGACGAGACGGCCCATCTCGGGAAGGGGTGTCTGCGCGTCCAGGTGCGACAGCAGAATTGCCAGATTTCCGAGCACCGAATCGTGCAAGTCGGTCGTGTGCGAATAATCCTTGCTGCAGAGCGCCTTGGGAGCGGTTTCGTGAAAACGCGCCAAGCGCCGGGCAAGATCGACGAATTCCTGCTCGTCCAACGAGTCGCCTTCGAGCAAAGTCGATAATTCTTGCGAGGCATCGAATTGTTTCATGCGCACCGCGTATTCCACGATCGGGCCGTGGCCGTTGACGCGCAGGCCGCCGGCTTCCCGTGTGATCGCCACCACATCCAAGTAAAGACCCAGCGCCAAACGCCGATTGAGCCGCAGCTCCTCCTCGCACAGAAAACGCCTTTTCTCCAGGGTCGAGGCATCGAGGAATTCCAGTTGGACGCTCTTTTTGACCTTGTAGGCATACAAGCCGGTAAGAATCACCCATGAAATGTGCGTTTCACGAACCTCGAATCGGCTCACAGGATGCGCAAAAGCAGCCGGTGTCAGAAGACCGGCCGGTGTGAACCGATATCCAGCGTGTTCTGCAATGGACTCCGCCGGGTTACCATCAATCATTTGCGCCACTCCCCACTCCACCGTTTTGCCGTCGACCAATGGCGCCAGGTTACTTTGCAGAAAGGTCTCTCGGTATTCGCGGATATCCTCATAGAGTAGGGAATATCCATGAGGCAGGTTGCTCTGCAAAAACGCGGGTATCCCGCAATGAAATAGGTGAAGTTACAATTCGTCCAGGCGCCGAATGCCGTCAATGAGCACGGTGCATTCAGTCCGATTGCCGCCGCCGTGAGTCCGACACACGATTCAGCAGTTGCTTGACCAGTTGAACGAGCACGAGATAAGCGAGCACGATCAGCGCCAGCAGGCGCAGAAACCTCGGCGGCAGGGCGGCAAACCCCAGCATCCCGGCAATCGGGCTAAACGGGATTGCCACTGCCAGCAGCACGATGCCGAATGAGCTCATGATGAGCCACGGACTGCACCGGCTTTTGAGCGGGTTGCCACGTGTTCGAATGATGAATACGACCAGCACCTGGGTCGCAATGGATTCGATAAACCAACCGGTATGAAAGGCGGTTTCGCTCGCATGAAGTAGTCCGAGCATCAGGTAAAAGGTCAGAAAATCAAAAACTGAGCTTACCGGTCCAATGACCCACATGAATTTACGAATATAGGCCATGTTCCATGATTGAGGGCTGCGCAGGTCTTGCTCATCGACGCGATCGAAGGGCAGCGCCATTTCCGACACGTCGTAAAGCAGGTTGTTAAGAAGAATCTGCATGGGCAGCATGGGTAGAAACGGCAGGAGCAGCGCGGCGGCCGCCATGCTGAACATGTTGCCGAAGTTCGAGCTCGTGGCCATGAGAATGTACTTCATGACATTGCCAAAGGTGCGCCGCCCTTCGATCACTGCGTCGTGCAGCACGCCTAAGTCCGCCTTCAGCAGCACCATCGGCGCGGCGCTCTTGGCGACATCCACTGCTCCCTCCACCGAAATGCCAATGTCTGCGGAGTGCAATGCGGGCGCATCGTTGATGCCGTCTCCTAAGTAGCCTACGGTGTGACCGCGCAGTTTCAGCGCGCAAATAATCCGGTTTTTCTGCTGCGGCGTCACTCGGCAAAAGACATTGACGGATTCCGCTGCTGCTCCCAGCGCCAGGTCATCGAGCTTTGCAACGTCTCGTCCATTCAGTACCCCTATAACCGGCAGACCCACCGCCTCACAGACGTGGCGGGTGACGAGTTCATTGTCGCCCGTCACGATCTTAATGCCCACACCGCTTTGCATCAGCGCCTGCAGGGATGGCGCGGCATCGAGCTTCGGCGGATCGAGGAACGCCGCAAATCCGGCAAAAACCAGCAGTGATTCATCGCTCAGCCGCGCTTGTTCCTGAGTTTTCGGCACTTCCCGATAGCCCACCCCGAGCAGCCGCAAGCCTTGGACCGACAGGCTGTCATGGGTGTGTTTCAACCGGTCCGTGGCGCTGCTGTCCAGGTCTTGTGGCTTCGCGCTCTCGTCGGTGAGCCATTGCGACGAGACCTTGAGTACATCCTCGGGCGCACCTTTCACCACCAACAGTCGGGTCGTGCCGTTGTCGATCAGAACCGATACTCGGCGTCGTTCGAAATCAAATGGAACTTCGTCGATCTTGTGCCACACGGATGCGTCGACCCCGGGCTGCGCCAAGATGGCATCATCGAGCGGACTCTTTAGCCCCGTTTCGAAATAACTGTTGAGAAACGCGAGATTCAAGACGAGAGGACTATTAAGACCCAGGCAGCCAAGGTGACTGGTAAGTTCAATGGTGGCCTGCGTCAGGGTTCCTGTCTTATCCGTGCACAAAACATCCATGCTTCCGAGGTTATGGATCGCCTGCAACTGCTTCACGATGACCTGCTTCCTCGCCATGCGCAGGGCGCCGCGCGACAGGGTGACTGTGACGATCATCGGCAACAGTTCGGGGGTGAGGCCTACGGCGAGTGCAATGCTGAACAACAGTGATTCCAAAATGGGTCGGTGCAGCGACCAGTTGATGAGCAACACTGCGAGCACAAGTAGTCCGGTCAAGCGCATGATCAGCAGGCCGAAGTGCTTGATGCCGAGCTCAAAAGCGGTGGGGGGATGCCGATCGGCGAGTGCGGATGCGATCTGGCCAAATTCTGTGTGACTCCCCGTTTGATAGACGAGCACCTTGGCTGTGCCGCTGATCACCGAGCCGCCAGCAAACACGGAATTGTTTGCATCATTCAAATCATCAGCACCTTGAGGCAGATCGCCGGGATGCTTCTCCACCGGATAGGGCTCGCCGGTCAGTGCCGCCTGATTGACGAAGAAATCTATCGCTTCGAGGATTCGGCCATCGGCCGGGATGAGATCGCCGGCGCAGAGTTGGATGAGGTCCCCGGGTACCAGGTCAGCCACTGGGAGCTCGATTGATTTGCCGCCCCGGGTTACTTGTGCATGCACCGCAATGGACTTTCGCAATGCATCCACTACTTTTCCGGCGTGGCTTTCCTGGAAGAAATCCAGGGTGACGCTCAGAGTGACGATTGCCGCAATAATGAGGCAGCCGGTCAAATCGCCAGTGACTCCCATCACCGTGCTCGCGCCCAACAACAATAGCACCAGGGGACTTTTGAAGCGCGCCAGGAATCGCACGATCCACGACCGAGCGGGCGCAGCGTCCAGTTGATTCGGGCCGAACTTGAGATATCGCTCGCGCGCTTCCTCGAGCGTCAATCCCAGACCCGCCGCCCCGAGCTCGTTCTCAAGCTCGGTGAGCGTCAAGTTCCAGGGTTTGTCGGACATAACCATCATCGGGATCCACCGCTGGCGATATCCGAGATGCCATTCCCAGCGGCCACCCGACGCGGCGATTAACCCGCTAGATCACGCTTTCTTGGCCCAAACCGAGCACCAGCCGGCTGCTGCGACGGTTTTTCCCGCGAAAATGGCACATCCGCCGCGCGAATCGCCGGCTTTGCCCTGAAACTGCATGCAGTTGGCGCATTTTTGGTTGGGTTTCGCGGACGCCTCTGTATATGCCAGCGCTTTTGCCGTCGGGTCCGCTGGATCGAGCGGAGTTGCCGCCGCGCCGAGGGCCCGGCGGGTCAGAACCAGCCCAGGAATCAGAGCTGCGGTCGCAATCGCGTGGCTCAGCAATACTCGTCGCGATAGTTTTTCATTGTGCATATCATTCTCCGAATTGACAGTTGAAGGTCGAGTTAGTTGAAGGTCGAGTTTAGGCGCTTATCCGAAAAGCCGGTACTCAGGTGTCCATCGGCGATACGATGGCGGTGCCCACAAACGGATCGAGCACCAGCAGCTGATCGCGGATTTCGCGCACGCCGGCAACGTTCTCAATGAGAACCTGCAGCGCGTCACGCTGCTCGAATCCCGAGACCGTACCGCTGAGGATGACCACTCCATCCGCGACTTCCACGCGAAGGTTCTGCCTGGGATTCCACGGCTGTGCAGCCAGTTCCCGTTGGATCTGCTGCAGAATGCCGGCATCGCTTGCGCAGCCGGCGAGCGGTTTGCCGACCAGCGCGGATAGCGGCTGCAGTACGTCCCGGCGGCTCACGATCCCGATGACCTTACCGTCCTTCGTTACGGGCAATCTCTTGACGTGTCCTTCCTCCATGATTTGAACGAGCGTCGGTAACGGCGTGTCTTCGGTAATGCAAAGTATCTCCCGGGTCATGACCGAGCCCACCGATCGGGCGTGCGTGCGCACGTATTCGTTTGCGGCAAACCAGGATCCAAAAAGATTCTTCCAGCGGGAGATATGCCGCCCCGTCGCCAGCTCGGCGCGACGCAGCAAGTCCCCTTCAGTGATGATGCCAACGAGTTGATCGTTGCCGTCCACCACCGGCAAACCGCTGACGGCCTTGCCGAGCATCAAGCGCAGCGCCTCGGCAACGGATGCGTGCTCCTTGATGGTAATTACAGTCCGGGTCATGACATCCGAGGCTTTCAAGAGTCTTCTCCTGGCGCGAATGATAGCGATTTGCATTCATTGCCGCGCCCGCTTGATCGTCGTGCCGCACCGGGAATCATGCGAATTACGCGCACTATCCGCCATGCGTAAAACCGCCAAGCGGCTAGGGGTTTCTACTGACGCTCGTCGGCGGCGCCTGTGGGAACTACGGATAGCCGCAGGCGTGCTTTGGCGCGATGCTGGCGCTCAGTAGGTTCGGCAATGATCGAATGATTGAGCGACAGGAGAGCACCATGAACTTGGACACTGACATTCGCAATGACGTGCAAAATGAGCTGCAGTGGGACCCCAGTTTGGACGCTCGCGGCATCGGCGTGAATGTTCAGGACGGCATCGTGACATTGTTCGGTGCCGTGCCGCATTTCTCGGAAAAATACTCCGCGGAGAAGATTGCCAAGCGGGTGAATGGCGTTCGCGCGATCGCCAACGACATCGCGGTGGATATTCCGCTGCCGGGAAAGCGCAGCGACACCGATATTGCGACCGCCGCGGCGAATGCGCTGAAATGGAATGCGTCGCTGGGCGGATGCGACATCAAAGTGGTCGTATCGGACGGCTGCATTAGTCTCAGCGGGTACGTCACCTACGGCTTTCAGGTCAACGTGGCAGAAGCCGCGGTTCGCTATCTGATGGGGGTTACCGGAATACTCAATGACCTCACCATCAAGCCCTCCGTCAAAATGGCGGACATCAAACAGAAGATCGAAGCCGCGCTGCAACGGCAGGCCAACCTGGACGCCAAGGACATCGACGTTGGACTGGACGACAGCAAGGTGACCTTGAAGGGATTCGTCTCCTCGTGGCGCGAAAAAGACGACGCAACGCGGGCCGCATGGGCGGCGCCCGGCGTCAGTAGTGTGGATAATCAACTGCTCGTGAGCTACTAGCTGGCCTGATGAACGGAGCAGTTGAACTCGATGCGCAGCTGATCAGGCGGTACGGCGGCGAAGGCCCTCGATATACCTCCTATCCGACCGCCATGCAGTTCCACGAGGCGCTGGCGCCTGATGCCTATGAAGCCGCCGTGCGCAGCAGCGCGGGCGCCGTCTGCAATCAGCCGCTTTCGGCCTACGTGCACATTCCATTCTGCATCAGTCCCTGTCTGTATTGCGCCTGCAATAAGATCATCACGCACAAGAGCGACCGCATCGACTCGTACGTGCAGCGAGTGCTGAAGGAGATCGCCCTGCGTGCGGGCTACTTTAGCCGCTCACGCGCGATCGATCAGATGCACTTTGGCGGAGGCACGCCTTCCTATCTGCCCGTCAAGAGCCTGGCTGCGATTGTCGACGCTCTTGACTCTCACTTCGGCCTGTCGCGCGACGGCGCGCGCGACTTCTCCATCGAGGTGGACCCGCGCGGAGTCGACCTCGAAAAACTCGGTGCAATGACGCAGGCAGGCTTCAACCGCATCAGCTTCGGCGTGCAGGATTTCGATCTTGGCGTGCAGCAGGCGATCAATCGGGTGCAGCCGTTTGGCCTGGTGAAGGGCGTTTATGAGAGTGCGCGGCGCGCGGGATTCGAGTCGATCAATCTCGATTTGATCTATGGTCTGCCGCGGCAAACACCGGAGACGTTCGCAGCGACCTTGAAACACGTCATCGAGCTGCGGCCCGATCGGCTGGCCGTGTACGGCTATGCCCACATGCCCAGCATGTTCAAGGCGCAGAAAAGAATCTTCGCGAGCGAGTTGCCGGCGGCTGCGGATCGAATCGCGCTGCTGCAGCTCGCCATCGAGGCGCTCACCGCCGCCGGCTACGTGTATATCGGCATGGATCACTTCGCTCTGCCCACCGACGGGCTGTCGCTGGCGAAGCACAACGGCACACTGCACCGCTCATTCCAGGGCTATACCACCCATGCGAAACGCGATTTGGTGGCGCTCGGTGTCAGCGCGATCGGTCAGATCGGCGACTTGTACCTGCAGAACCGCAAGACGCTGAAAGACTACAATGCTGCGCTCGACCGCGGGGCGCTGCCGACGCAGCGAGGCGTGATCGTCAACGCGGAAGACCGCGTGCGTGCGCAGATCATCCAGCAAATCATGTGTCTCGGATACATCGATGTTGCCGCGATCGAAAATCGTTTCAATTTGGCGTTCGGCGAGCATTTCGCCGCCGAGTTGAGCCGCCTGCAAGGCATGGCGGCGGACGGCCTGGTGGGCTTTGCGCCAGGGCGCGTCGAGCTGACCGCCACCGGACGCTTCTTGATGCGAAATGTCGCAATGGTCTTCGATGAGTACCTTACCGCTCGAAATCAAGATCGGCCGCTGTCGCGCGTCGTGTAAGGCTTTGATCGACGCTTGCCGCGAACGCCGACAGCGTCGGAAATAGTCCCGCCTGGCCTACCCGGTTCAATATCCCGGCCCGATCGAGCTTTTCGAGCACATTGCCACGGACCTTATTCGGCCGCGCCGAAGAAGAACGGACCATCGATGCTGTACACAATATCCTTGCCGAGCGCAAAGTCCGCAGCGAGGCCCGCATCCGCGGCCACCTGCTCCTCAGAGTGCTCTTCGATGCTCACCGACATCGACATGCGTCGCATGAACAAAAGGCTTGCCAGCACGACCCCGACGTTGACCGCCACCACCAGGTCGCCGAACACAGTGAGCGCGAATGTCAGCAACAGGATCGCGACGTCGGCGCAGCCGTCTTCAGCATGTGAGCGAAACGGTGGACGTCGCTCATATTCCACGCCACGTAGAACAGAATCGCCGCCAGCGCCGTGAGGGGTATATGAGCCGCGCAGGGCGCCAGCAAGAGAATCACCAGCAGCAGCAGTGCGCCATGCCGGCGATCGGGCTGCTCGCGCCGTTGCGGATATTGGTCGCCGTGCGTGCGATCGCGCCGGTGGCTGCGAAGCCTCCAAACAGAGGCGCAAAGATGTGCGCACTGGTGCACAATCCCGCGACGATGGCCGTGTAGAAGCCCTGTTCCGGCCGTGCTCCCGAGGCTATCGCGAACGCCTTGGCGAGCGGCAGGGCGACCACACCCACCAAGACGACGGCCTTACGTTCGGCCACCACTTCGATCGTGCCGGCAGCCCGGCACGGCAGCTTTCAATAATGGCAAGCATGAACTCGCCACTGCAAGAACGCAGACTCGCTAGGTGATCGCACCTTGACGGCTAGGGAGGTCCGAGCGACTGCAAATAGACGGCGACTTCGTTCATTTCTTCGGATTTGAGCCCTTGCGCGACACCGTGCATGACCGCCACGTCGCGCAAATTGCTCTGAAACGAATTCAATTGTTTGATCAGGTAGGTGACATGCTGTCCCGCCAAGCGTGGAAAGGCATCGGTCCCTTCGGCGTTCGCGCCATGACATGCCGCGCAGGCCGGGATGCCCTCGGCGGCATTGCCGTGCAGATACAATTCCTTGCCGCGCTCGATCGCGGCGCCGGCGATGCGGGCGCCCGCATGCCGGGGTTGGCGGCTGTAATAGTCGGCGAGCGCCGTGATCGTGGCATCGTCGAGGTTCGACGCCATTCCCCACATGTATCCCAAGGCGTCGGGATCGCCGCGCTTCTGGTCCTTGAACGCATGCATTTGCGCTGCCAGATAATTCGCGTGCTGTCCGGCGAGAACCGGAAACTTTGGTGAAATGCTTTGCCCGTGGGGTCCGTGGCAGTTTGCGCACGTGCCGATGGCGATTCGTTTCGCCGCCAGAGCCTCGCTCGCAGTGATGCCCTCCGAGTGTGCGATGGCGATGTTCAGCGAGCAGGCAACAATCAGCGTTAAATGACGATACATGGCGCTCTCCGGTTAGAACACGAGCCAAAGCAGGACATACAAGGTGTTATTGTCGGAGGCGCTGCGTCCGAAGCCGTCGTAATTGGTGCTGCCGCCGTTGAACTTGGTATAGCCGGTATACTGCGCCGATAGCTTGGTGTTGAGCCAGGGCAGGTAATTGAACTCGGCGATCCAGCCTTTGGTATTCGGGCTGCCATTCGCACTCGTGACTACGCCAGGCGCCGAGCCGGCAGAATAGAGCAGACTGTCGACGCTGCCGGTGGTTGAAAACAGACTCAACGTCCCGCCGTACTTGCGTCGGTAGTAGTAGTTGGCGTTGAAACGCACGGTGGTCAGGTCATTGTTCGGATTCGCAGCGGCTCCGGCCGCAAAGCTCGCATCGAGCTGCATGGATTCATGGATGCGCGTGCCGCTCAAGGAGATCAGGTTCTCGTCCCCGATGAATTGATATTGAAAATCTTCAGCCACGTCGCGGAATCGATTGACCGGACCATTGAGCGGTGCCGGCGCATCCGCCGATCCTCCGCCCGGGAAAAGTTGAAACGTAGCGCCGTAGACACCCGCTTCGATCGAATTCCTGGACCATTGATGCTCGTAGGCCACGCGAAAGTAGGGCGCGGTATTCTTGATGACATTGGAGACGGTGCCATCCAGCGGCCCGGCCGCCCCGGTAATGGGATTGGTCGTTCCCTGCTTGGCTGAACGGTAAATACCCACTTCTGCGTACAGCGCTTCGTTCAACATGGCGTAGGCCGTGATGCCCGCGATATCTTGCCCCAGAGCGCCGTCGATCTGCGTGCCCGCCAATGGCGAGACGCCGGCATTGGTGCCAGCGTAGGGAAAGCCGAATGCCGGCGTGCTGTTCCACAGATCCTGCACGGTCGGGTTGTTGTTGAGCGTCAGCCCGTAGATCAGACTGTTGTCGTTGCCGAACAGCGTGTTGTTCGAGAATCGCAAGTCGGTGTTGTCGATGCCGATGGTGCCCGCATCATTGGAATAGGTGAGCTGCACGAAGGCGCCGATATGCGGGGCGATCTTGCCGGCATAAAACAGGCTCAGCTGTTGCGGGAATCCTGCCGTGCCGCTTTGCGAGCGCGAATTCGCGTCGGTGCCGTCGGGCAGCGGTTTGGCGAGCTGCGTCTCGGACACCTGCACCATCGCGGATATCGGCGGCAGGCCGCTCAAATCCAACATTTCTTCCTTCTTGGCCGTGATGCCGCGAACCTGACGCAAATTGTCGAGCGTGTAGCCGTTGGCTTTGAACATCCGGCCGAAGTGATTCAATTCCGGATACACGGTATGGCAGGCTTCGCAAGTCATGCCGGTTTGCCGGGCAAAGCTCGGCACCGCCTGTGCACAAGGTGCCAGCAATACTCCGAGTAGGAGTATCAGGATTCCAAGCGGTCGTTCTATGTGGCTCATCGCGTCCTGCTCCCTTTTTTGGCACGAAGCGAGAAGTTAGCGGCCGTGCGGATTTCGCGGTATTAGGAGTTCTACGCGGTCGCTACGGGGTCTACCTAGTATTACGGTGAAGTGCCGGAGGTTCGCGCCAGGTGAACGTGCGGGTGAGCACCGAAGAGGCTGGCGATCGGCATGGACGCGGTCCACAGGCCGCAGGCGACGATGACCGATCCCAGCAAGCGGGCCAAGGTGGCGCGGGGCGGTGCGAATCGACCGCTCGCGTAGCTCAAGCCCAGCATGGCGGGCAGTGTGCCGAGTCCGAATGCGATCATCGTGGCGCCGCCGCCGACGGCGCCGCCCGCAAACGCGGCCGCCATAAGCACCGAGTACACCAGTCCACACGGCAACCAGCCCCATAGCATCCCCAAGGTCAGCGCGCGCAGCGCAGGCTGTGCCGGCAGCCTTGACGCCAGCGGCGCGATCCGCCGCCACACATGAGCGCCCCAGCGCTCCGGGGCGCGCAGCCAGGGTCCGCGGGTGCGCGGACCGAGCGCCATATTGAGGCCGATCAGCACGACGACCAGCGCGGTCCCCAAGCGCAGTATCTCGCTCCATCGCGAAGCTTCGAACGCAAAACCGGCCGCTGCGCCGAGCGAGCCGACAATGGCGCCGGCCATGCCGTAACTGGAAATGCGACCGAGTTGATAGAGCAGCGGCCGGCCCCGATCTGTGCCGTGCCGCTGCGTTCCCAGCGCGGTCGCAAGACCTCCGCACATCGCCACGCAATGCGTACTGCCGAGTGCTCCGGCGACGAATGCGCTGCCGAGCGCCAGTTCATGCATCGCGCACCTGTTCGCGCGGCATGGGCTTCGCATCATCGTCGAGCAGAATCTGCACTGCCGGAGTTTGCAGATCATCGAACTGTCCGGCCTTCGCGGCCCAAAAGAACGCCGCCACCATGAGCGCCACCAAGATCAGTCCCAGCGGGATCAGCAGATACAAAATATTCATGCCGCTGCAACCTTTCGCGCACGATATGAGGGCTGCGCCTCCGCGCCGCGGGAACTCCCCGGCCGCAACAGACGCAGCGCGTTGAGCGCTACCAGCAGTGAACTGGCCGACATGCCGATGGCCGCCATCCATGGCTGCAGCCAGCCGCTGGCCGCCAGCGGGATCGCGGCGCCGTTATAGATCACCGCCCATGCAATGTTTTGTCTGATGATGCGCATGCAGCGGCGCGCGGTCTTGATGCCCGGCGCGAGCGGTGCCAGGCCGTCGCCCAGCATGACGATATCGGCGCTGACTTTCGCCAGGTCGGTGCCCCCGCCGATGGCGACCGACACGTCGGCGCCGGCGAGGACCGGTGCGTCGTTGACGCCGTCACCGACCATGGCGACGAGGTGTCCCTGTCTTTGTAGCGCTTGCACGAGAGCCAGCTTATCGGCAGCCTGTAAATCTCCCAGACTTCTCGGTTCGTCCAATTGCTGCGCGATAGCGGCGACCGCAGCGGCCCGGTCGCCGCTGGCGATCAGCGGCTCGAGCCCCAGACTGCGCAATTGCTGCAAGGTGGCGCGCGCATCGGCGCGTACTGCGTCGCACAGCACGAACTCGGCCAGCAGCCCGGTGCTGTCGCCAAGCACGACGCTGCTGCCGGTCCCGGTTGCCTGCGGCGCAAGGCCGCCTGCGGCCGATAGCGCCAGAACGAATTCCGGCCGCCCGATCCGATAGCGCTCCTCGCCCACGCAGCCCTCGATACCCAGGCCGGCGCTTGATGTCACCTCGCCGACACCGGGAGCCGGTGTTTGCGTGGCGAATGCGCGGGCGATGGGGTGACCGGAGCGGCGCTCGAGTGCGGCGGCGATGCCGAGACATTGCGCGCGGCCGGCGTTGGCGCGCAGCAGACGCAGTTCGGCCAATACGGGTTGGCCAAAGGTGAGAGTGCCGGTTTTGTCGAAAACCACGCAGTCGGCGCGGGCGAGCTTCTCCAGCGCGCGGCTGCGCGTGACGATGAGTCCGATCCTCGCCAATTGAGTCGTGGCTGCGGCCAGCGCCGCCGGCGTGGCCAGCGACAGTGCGCAAGGGCAGGTCACCACGAGCACGGCAAGCACCGCGGGAAAGGCGCGGGCTGCATCGGCGTGCAGCCAATAAAGAGCCGTGAGGACGGCGAGTATCAGTACGCCGCCGACGAACCAGGTAGCGACCGCATCCGCCGCCTCGGCGACATGCGGCCGGCTCGCCCGCCCGCGCTCCAGCAAACGCGATACGGCCGCGAGCGTCGAATCCTGACCGATACGGGTGACTTGCATGTCGACGGCATTCGACAAATTGAGCGTTCCTGCAATCAGGGTTTCTCCCACTGCGCGCGCGCGCGGCCGCGATTCGCCGGTCAGCATGGATTCGTCGACTTCGGTCCGGCCGCATAGAATTTCACCATCCGCCGGGACACGTTCGCCCGGCAGGATGCGTACTCGATCGCCGGCGCACAGTTCATCGGGAACGACGCGTTCTTCGCCGCTTGCGCTGATGCGCAAGACGCTCTCGGGCAGCAGGCGCCCGATCGCGTCTTGTTGCTGCCCGAAGCCATTGCGCAGCGACATTTCAATGAAACGCCCCAACAGCAGGAAGAATGTGAACATGACGGCCGAATCGAAATAGACGGCGCCGTGTCCGCGCAGCGTCGCCCACACGCTCCAGAGGTACGCTGCGGCGATGGAAAGCGCCACCGGCAGGTCCATCCCTAAGGTGCGCATGCGCAAGCCGCGCCACGCGGCGACGAAGAATGGCTGCGCGGCGTACAGCACCACGGGAGTGGATACCAACAGACTGACGAATCGCAGCAACTGCTCCAGATCCGGTGCGATTCCGTCCATCGCGCCGGCGTACAAAGACACGGCATAGGTCATGACCTGCATCATTCCGAAGCCGGCCACCGCGAGGCGCTTCAATGCGGAACGCCGCTCAGCCAGCCACGGGGGACCGCCGGCCGTGAAACTCAAAGGGCGTGGTTCGTATCCCAGCGCGTGGATGCTCTCGAGCACGCGGCTCAGCGAAACCCGGGTTGGATCGAAGCGCATCTCGGCGCGAGCGCTGCCGGCATTCACCTGAATGTCGCGGACTCCGTCGAGCCGCCGCAGACTGTTGTCGAGCAGCCATGCACAGGCGGCGCAGTGCATGCCCTCGATCTGTAGGCTCAATTCTCGCTCGCCGTTCTCGCGCAGGTGCGTGTAACTGCGCAACGCGCGGTCGCGATCGTAGATCGACCAATTTCGTTGCTCGTAGCGGGGCGCTTCCTCGGACGCGGTGCGGAACGCGTAGTAGCGACCGAGGCCCTGCGCGAGAATCAGCTCGGTGGCCGCGGCACAGCCGGAACAACAAAAGAGCCGTTCCACCCCGTCCGCGCCATGGCGCCGGACGCAACTCGCTGCGCTATTGCCGCAGTGAAAACAAGATTCGAGCGCTGTCACGTCGCCAGCCGCTCTAGTCGGACGAATCGCTGTGCTCGAGTACCACGTCATTCGTGTGCACGGCGAAGTAGGCGCTGACGAAGCTGCCGATCACCGCGCTCGACAACAGGCCGATGATGATCCAAGGCCAAACTTGCCGATACCACGCGACTGGGTTGCTGGTCATCACTGCGGTCCAATGAAGCGGGTTTTTTCGGTGCGGGCGATACCCGGGGCGTCCTGCGCGGTGATTCGCAGCGTAATTGCATGCACGCCCTGCGCATTGACTGCCGGAGCCTGCAGGCGAACCGGGACATTGGCCACACTGCCCGGGGAGACGTCGATGTCGCCGGCCGGTGCCACCAATTCCAGCTGCGCGATGCCTTGAGCTTGCAGCCGGTAGCGGTGAGGCTTGTCGTCTTCGTTGACGATTTTGATGCTATAGGCGTTTTCCACCCAATCGCCGCGCACCTCGCGGTACAAGGCGTTGCGGTCGCGAATGACGTCCAAAATCAGGGGTGTGCGCACCAGGAGCGAATAGGCGATGGCGGCAGCGGCGAGCGTCAGCAGCGCGCCGTAAACGAACAGCCGCGGCCGCGCGATGTGCGTTGTTTTGCCGGACATGGCATGTTCCGTGGTGTAACGGATCAGCCCGCGCGCAGAGCCGACCTTGTCCATGACATCGTCGCAGGCATCGATGCATGCCGCACACGCGATGCACTCATATTGCAGGCCTTTGCGGATATCGATGCCGGTGGGACAGACCTGCACGCACAGCGTGCAATCGATGCAGTCGCCTTGCGGCTTGGGTGGCGCCACTCCGCGGCGGCGTGCGCCGCGCGGCTCGCCACGCTGCTCATCGTAGGAAATGATGAGCGTGTCCTTGTCGAACATCGCGCTCTGGAACCGGGCGTAGGGGCACATGTACTTGCACACCTGCTCGCGCAGGAAGCCGGCGTTGCCGTAAGTCGCCAGTGAGTACAAGAAAATCCAGAATACGGCCCATGGACCCAGTGAAAAGCCCGCAAGCCCGGCGCCGATCGAGCGAATGGGCATGAAGTAGCCGACGAACGTGAAGCCGGTAAAGCCCGCGAGCGACAGCCACAGCAGCTGTTTGCTCCCCTTGCGCAGCACTTTTTCAATCGTCCACGGACCGTGATCGAGTTTCTGGCGCTGCGAGCGGCTGCCTTCGGTCCAGCGCTCGATCCAGAGGAACACCTCCGTCCAGACCGTTTGCGGACACGCGTAGCCGCAGAATACCCGTCCCGCCAGTGCCGTAATGAAGAACAGCGACAACGCGGCAATGATGAGCAGCAGCGCCATGTACACGAAATCCTGCGGCCACAGCGTCAGGCCAAACACGTGAAACTTGCGCGCCGGCAGATCGAACAGCAGTACCTGCTGGCCGTTCCAGCTGATCCAGGCGACGCCATAGAAGAGGCCCAACAGCAAAGCCACGGTGAAACGGCGCTTGGTGGCGAATCGGCCATGCGCCTCGCGCGGATAAATCTTCTGCGCCGCTTCGTAAAAGCTCGATGCGGCGGGCAGCGGCGGCGCCGCCGTGAGCTTGGTTTGCATCAGGGCAGCTCGCGTTGGGTGCCGGTGGCCGAGCGGTCATCGGTCCGTCCGAGGCTGCGCACCATGTAGACACTGAGTGCCGCGGCGCTCGCGGCGAGCGCCCAGAAGAAGAAGAATCCCAGGGCGTAGCCGGCTTCGCGACTCAAGGTTTCGAAACGTTGCGGACCCGCGTCGCGCAGCATGAGCGGATCCACCGCGGCGAAGAACAGCATCCCCGCCAGACCGGCCGCAAGGAATGAAGACCACAACACCAGGCCGACATCCATCCAAAACTGTTGGTCGTAGCGGTGTCCTTCAGGGCCGGAGGTTGCCATGGGTCCTCACGGCGCGTGCGAGAGACTGTAGACATAGGCTGACAGCAGCTTGACCTTATCGTCTCCCAGCCATGCATGAGCGGGCATCTTGCCGTGCCGTCCGTCTTTGATCGATTTGTGAACCGCGGCGTCGGTGCCGCCGTAGAGCCAAATGTCGTCGGTCAAATTGGGCGCGCCGATGGCTTGATTGCCCTTGCCGTCGGCGCCGTGGCATGCGGCACAGAGCGCGAAACGAGTCTTGCCGGCCGCGACCAGTTGCGGCGGCTCGGCGCGGCCGCTCAAGCTGAGCACATAGGCCGCCACTTCATCGACGCCCTGATCTCCCAAGGCGGTGCCGAGGGCGGGCATCACGCCTTCGCGGCCGTGGGTGATGGTCTCGATGATCTGCGCCGGCGTTCCGCCATGCAGCCAATCATTGTCGGTGAGATTGGGAAACCCGGCTGCGCCGCGCGCATCCGACCCGTGGCATGCGATGCAGTTGTTGGCAAAGAGGCTGCGGCCGAGTGCCAGCGCCTTCGGATCCTTGGCGAGATCCTCGATTTCCCGGCCGGCAAAGGCCGCATACATTGGTGCGTATTGTTTCTTCGCAGCGGCCATTTCTTGCTCGTACTGGGAAGCCTTGCTCCAGCCCAACACGTTGCCGAATGTGCCGAGCGCGGGGTACAGCAGGAAGTACAGAAAGCAAAATATGATCGACAGGAAAAACAGAATCAGCCACCAGCGCGGCATGGGATTGTTGCGTTCTTGCAGATCGCCGTCCCAGACATGATCGATGACTTCGCCCTTGCTGACTTCGTCGGGCCGGCTGCGCGCCGTCCACCAGATCAACCAGGCGCAGCCCAGCACGTTCAAGCTGGCGACAATGGCGATCACGACGCTGATGGTGTGCGACAACATCAACCTTTCTCCCCGTCAGCCGGCTTGTTCTCGGCGGCCATGCGGTCGTTTTCATCGAAAACCAGATTGGCCGCCTCGGTGAATTGTTTGTGCCGCTTCGGGCTCCATGCCCAGAAGATCAGCACGACAAACAGCGCAAACAGCGATAGCGTGATCGCCGCTCGCAGACTCATGAGAATGAATTCGTTCACTGGCATGTCCTTCAAGAACCGCGCGGGCGCGCGAGGCCCAGGGATTGCAGGTACGAGATGAGCGCGTCCAATTCCGTCTGGTCTTTGACCGCAGCCGCGGCGCCTGCGATATCCGCATCCGTATAGGGCGTGCCGAGATAACGCAGTACGCGCAGCTTTCTCACGGTGAGCGTCGAGTCGATCTTGTTGGTCGCGAGCCAGGGATAGCCGGGCATATTGGACTCGGGCACCACATCCCTGGGATTGTGCAGGTGCACCCGATGCCAGTCGTCGCTGTATCGGCCGCCGACACGCGCAAGATCCGGGCCGGTGCGCTTGGAGCCGAATTCGAACGGGTGATCGTATTGGGATTCGGCAGCCACCGAGTAGGGCCCGTATCGCTCGGTCTCGCTGCGGAAGGGCCGAATCTGCTGCGAATGGCACAGATAACAGCCCTCGCGCACATAGATATCGAAACCTTCCTGCTGCAAGGCGGTGCGCGGCACGACTTGCGTGATTCCCTGTTTCTTCGCCGCGCTCAACATCAGCGGCACGATTTCGATGAGGCCGCCCACGCTGATGACCAAGAGGATCAGCACCGTGAGCAGACCGACATTCTTTTCGACCGTCTCGTGACTCATGTCAGACCCCCGCCGCAGCGGGTGCCACCGCAACGGCCAAAGGCTTCTCGTCGCGAACGGTCATCCAGACGTTGTAGGCCATGATCAGCATCCCTAGGAAAAACAACAAACCTCCGCCCAAACGCACCAGATAGAATGGGTAGGTCGCCTTGACGCTTTCGACGAAACTGTAAGTCAGCGTGCCGTCGTCGTTCATGGCGCGCCACATCAGCCCCTGCATCACGCCGGCGCTCCACATGGCGGCTATGTAGAGCACAACGCCGATCGTCGAGGTCCAGAAATGCACGTCGATGAGCCTGACGCTGTACATTTGGGTGCGATTGAAGAGGCGCGGAATCAAGTAGTACATCGAGCCGATGGTCATCATGGCCACCCAGCCGAGCGCGCCCGAGTGAACGTGTGCGATGCCCCAATCGGTGTAGTGCGACATCGCGTTCACCGTCTTGATCGACATCATGGGACCTTCAAAGGTCGACATGCCGTAGAACGACAGCGATACGATCATGAACTTCAAGATCGGGTCGGTGCGCAGTTTGTGCCAGGCACCCGACAGCGTCATCATGCCGTTGATCATGCCGCCCCATGAAGGCGCCAGCAGCAGAATCGAGAACGCCATGCCGATCGACTGCACCCAATCGGGCAGCGAGGTGTAGTGCAGGTGATGCGGGCCGGCCCACATGTAGACGGAAATCAATGCCCAAAAATGCACGACCGAGAGACGGTAGGAGTAAATGGGGCGCTGCGCCTGCTTCGGCACGAAGTAGTACATCATGCCCAAGAAACCGGCGGTCAAGAAGAAGCCCACGGCATTGTGGCCATACCACCACTCCATCATGGCATCGACGACACCTGAATAGATCCCATAGGACTTGGTCGCACTGATGGGGATGGCCAGGTTGTTGAAGACATGCAGAACCGCGATGGTGATGATGAAGGCGCCGTAGAACCAATTCGCCACATAGATATGTTTGACCCGACGCAGCGCCATGGTGCCGAAAAAAACCACGGCATAGGCGACCCACACCAAGGTGATGAGAATATCGATGGGCCACTCGAGCTCTGCATATTCCTTGCCCTGGGTAAAACCCAGCGGCAATGAAATGGCGGCTGCCACGATGACCAATTGCCAGCCCCAGAAGACGAAGGCTGCCAATTTGTCGCCATAGAGCCGGACGTGGCAGGTGCGTTGCACGACGTAGAAGGACGTACCCATGAGCGCGCAGCCGCCAAAGGCGAAAATTACGGCATTGGTGTGCAGGGGCCGCAAGCGGCCATAGGTCAGCCACGGAATGTCGAAGTTCAGCGCGGGCCAGTAGAGCTGCGCGGCGATGATGACGCCGACCAGCATGCCGACAATGCCCCAGACCACCGTCATGATCGCGAATTGCCGTACGACCTTGTCGTTATAGCTATCGCTCGTCGCCGTCTTCATGGAGATCATAGGTTGCGCATATCCCTTGGAGTGCAAACAAGAGCCATCGTACATTTGCATCGGCTCGCCGGCCTTACGTACATGCCGCAGCAGATGACGGGATTTACAGACAACGGCTGCGCCGCGGATTCCTGGCGCGTGTCGCTTGTGGTTCTTGGGAGTGCTTCGTATAGTCCAGCTGCCTACGCACGGGTGCGAGAAGATGAGGCCATCATGAACGGTTCATTTTTGAGATTTTACGTGCACGAGGGTCATCGCCATCGTCACCAGCTCGTATGGGAATGGCTGATGCAGCAGGCGAACAAACTGGGTATCCGCGGAGGCTCGGCATTCAAGGCCATGGCAGGTTTCGGGCGCCACCATGTTCTGCACGAAGCGAGCTTTTTCGAGCTGGCCGGCACGCTGGCGGTGGAAGTCGAGTTCATCGTGACCGACGATGAAGCACAACGGCTTCTCGCGCTGATCGAGAAGGAGAATATCCGGCTCTTCTATGCCCAGATCCCGGCGCGCTTTGGCGCAATCAATCCGGACGCAGACGATCCGGCACCGTCGGTTTGAACCCGCGGCACCGCCGCATGGCAAAACTGCCGGTCGCTTGAACTCGACTCGTTTCTCGTGCCGGCCGCTGTCCACTCAGTACAAGTCCGTATATTCAAGAGCGCCCGGTTCCTGCAAAAGTTCGGTCATGAAGACGCTCACTGTGGCCCAATACAGCTTGGATCCGGATGGTCCATGAGTGAGGCCTCGCGGCAATCCTTGAGTAACCAGCTGGCGCGCGTCATCGCGATCAACCTGCTGTGTCTAGTTTTCTTCGTGACCTTTTGTGCGGTCATGATCCTTGGATCCGCGACCCTGCTCTTCGCCTATTGGAATGAGCACCGCGCCGTCTCCGTCGTCACGATAATGCTCGCCATCGTATTGATTCCTGGACTGTTGGAGCTGGCTGTTTCGCGGCTCTGGCGGCGCTAGTCGTTGTCGGCGACGTTCGCCGGACACGTGGCGCGGTTTTCCGAATACGTCTAAGGGCTATTCACAATATAAATTGGTCCCATTGTGCCGACTCTGGTGACATTCCGACAGGCAACGAGGTGACTCGATGAGTTCAACAGCGACCAAGGGTCCCGCGGATTCCGGCCACAAAGTCATCGAGCAACTCAGTGCACGACCTGGAGGCGGCAGCGCAACCGCGGAGGCGAGATCCGATGAGATTCATGCGTCATCGACCATTATCGAGCGAATCATCGGCGCGCGCCGCGGATATCTGGCATGGCTCGACCTGCAGACCGCGACGATTACCGGCAAGGAGCCAGCCATCGACAGTGAGGCAGACGCTTCCTGGCGCGCTCGCTAGAGGGAAGGTATACAGCCTGACTTGTGCGGCGCAATGCTCGCTACCGCCGGCTACCCACCGTTGAACTCGTGCCGCAGTCGAAATGCGCCCCGCCATTTCTGGCGCTTCGCTCAAGTCTTGGATCTCGAGCCGATGGAAGGCTAAGCGCGGCTACCGTTCACCGGCCGCGGTGGCCCAATTGCGCCGATTAGGTGTGCTCCAGATACAACTGACCTACTGCGGTGCCATCAAAAACAGCTCTTCACCGCGCTTTTAGCCGCCTCGCCGACCCGGCCGTGCTGTTCCCCACTATCGCCGTGCTGCTGCTCGGCGTCATCTGGACCGCCACCGAGGAACTCGTCAGGCTGAAAACTGCCGATGCCCAACGCTCCGCGGTGGTGTCGAATCGCGAGCTGTTGGCCACCTATGAGGCGCAGGTGGTGCGCGCTCTGCGCGAGATCGATCAAAGCGCTGAACCTGATCAAGTATTGGCACGAAGCAACCGGGCGGCGGCCACCGTACCCTCGCTGAACTCAAAGACAAAGGATTGCTGCTACCGGATCTGCTCTTTACCGTCAGCACCGCCGATCCTGCAGGGCAGCGATCATCGACAGCACCGCGCCCATGCCGCAAGCGCAGCGTTGCCGCAGTGCGACTTCTTCGCGCGCAAATCGCGACAGCGACCATTTTTTTGTCGGTCGACCCTTGCGAGGTCCCGCACGACGCATACAACGTCTGCATTTCAGCCGGCGGCTGAACGCGCCGGACGGCTCGTTCGGCGGCGCAGTCATCGTCACGGTGGGAGCCGTTTATTTTGTCAGCGGCTACGAGACTGCAAGGTTTGGCGAGCACGGCGCTGCTCCGCAATCGTCGGCACCGACGGCGTCGTTCGCGTAAGGCGCAGCGGCGAATTGGCGTCTCGCGGGGGACACGGTCAAATATGACAGCGCCATCACCAACAGTGGCCGCCATCGACACGGACGCGACGATTGCGGCCAGCAGTTGGGACGGCATCAGACGCTGGACCGGCGCCCATGAGCTCTACGGATTCCCGCTGGCAGTCGTCGTTGGACTCTCGGTCGACGAGCAATCTGGCGGGAGCGCAGCGAGAAGCTCGCGGCTACTGGTGGCGCGCCGGAGCAGCAAGTCCTGTTGGTCATCATTACTGACCCTGCTGTTGGGGCGCATGAGTTGGCAGCTGGCGCGAAGCCGGTCGACGCGAGGGTGAGCATCAGGCTCGAACACGCACAGCGGGTCGAGTATCTCGCGTACCACGATGGACTCACAGGCCTGCCCAACCGCAGCATGTTCAGCAAGCTGTTGAGCCAAAGCCTGAGCGAGGCGCATCGATATGGCCGCCGACTCGCCGTGGCGTTTCTCGATCTCGATCGTTTCAAGCAAATCAACGACACGCTCGGACATGAGGCAGGAGATCAATTGCTCCAGGACGTTGCGAAGCGCCTGCGGCAGGTTGCGTGCGCGATAGCGACACCGTTGCACGCCTGGGAGGGGACGAGTTTGTCGTTTTCTTCTTCGGAGTTGAGCGATCTCAAGCATGCCGGGGTGATTGCGGAGAAGATACTGGCGGCGATCGCGAAGCTGTTCACGCTGATCGGTCACGAATTTCGCGTCACCGCGAGCATCGGCATCAGCGCTTATCCTGTCGATGGACAGGATGAGCAGACTTTGACAAAAAATGCCGATGTGGCAATGTATCAAGCCAAGTCCGAGGGCAAGAACAACTTTCAGTTTTACTCCGAGAGACCTTCAACGTCAATTCTCTCGAGCGCTTGACGCTGGAATCCAGTTTGCGGCGTGCTCTCGAGCAGCAGGAATTTCGGCTTCGCTATCAGGCGAAGCGCGATCTGCACAGCGGGCGCATCACCGGGATGGAAGCACTGCTGCGCTGGGAGCATCCGGACCTCGGATTGGTGGCGCCAATGCAGTTCATTCCGGTGGCCGAGGAAAGCAGCTTGATGCTGCCGATCGGCCGGTGGGTGCTCCGCACAGCCTGCGCGCAAAACGTGGCATGGCAAAAGTCCGGCGCGCCGCGCTTGAAAATCGCGGTGAATCTCACCGGGCGGCAATTCTTCGATGAAGCACCTGATCGAAGATGTCACCGCGATTCTCGAGAGCACCGGAATGGATGCGAATCTTCTGGAGTTCGAGATCAGTGAGAGGCTGTTGATCCGCGACGTCGAGGCGACGCTGCAAGTCTTGACGCGGCTCAAACGTTTGGGCATTGGCATCGCCATCGACGATTTTGGGACCGGGTACTCATCGCTTGCGACTCTGCAGCGCTTCCCCCTCAACACCATCAAAATCGATCGCTCCCTCGTGGCGGGCATCTGCGCCGGCGCTGAAAACATGGAATTTGCCGAATCGGTCATTGCGATGGGCAAGAACTTGAGCCTGACGGTGGTCGCCCAGGGAGTCGAGACGCGCGCGCAGGCGGATTTCTTGCGCGCGCACGCTTGCGATGAGCTGCAGGGGTTTTATCTCAACCGCCCGCTGCCGCCGGATGAGTTCTCGGTCCTGCTGCTTGCCGGCGCGCCCAAAGCGCCCGCGGAATCGGAATCGAGATCCGCATGAGCACTGCGCGAACAGTTCCAGCCGCCGCCTGCATGCTGGCGCTCTGCGGGTTCGCGCCGCCGGCCGACTCCGCGATGGGCGACTACGTGACGTTCAGCGGCTTCGGCACGCTGGGGGTGGTGCATTCGGATTACGCGCAAGCGGATTTCATCGCCACGGTGAGCCAACCGCGCGGGGTGGGCTACAGCCGGAGTTGGAGCCTCACACCTGACAGCGACTTGGGCGGTCAGGCGAACATTACGCTGTCGGACCAGCTCAGCGGGGTGGTGCAGGTACTGTCTCGTGATACCGCGGACGGCAACTTCAGGCCGACGGTGGAATGGGCCAATCTCAAGTTCGACTTCACGTCCGACCTCTCGATAAGGGCGGGACGCATCCTATTGCCAAGCTATGACCACGCGGACATTCGCAACGTCGGCTACTCGCTGCCGTGGGTGCGGGTCCCGGTCGAGATTACCTACGCGAGCACTGCAACGCATAGCGATGGCGTCGATGTGCTGTACCGCCTGCATACGGATGCGGTTACTCAGGACATGCAGGTGCAATGGGGAACGACACAGCTGGACTTGCCGGCGTCTTGCGTTCACCCTGAACAGGGCGCGCATATGCGTTGCTCTGCGACACCGTGCAATACCGTAACGTAAGCTTGCGCCTCGTGTATCAGCAGAGCGGATCCTTCGCAAAATCCGCCGGGGCGGCTGCGCATGGAGGGAGTAGGGGCCGCCTATGAGCCCGGACCGTGGTTCGTGAGCGTGGACAGCAATCGTACTCACAATGGATATTTTGGCGACCTGCTTGCTTGGTACGTCAGCGCCGGTGTGCGTGTCGGGCATTTCGAGCCATACGCTTTCTATTCGGCGATGCATCAGCAGACCCTGGGTACCTCGACGTCAACATTGCTTGGCAATCAGCACACCGTGGCCGCCGGAGCACGCTGGGACTTCGCCAGGAATTTTGATTTAAAGCTTCAGCTCGAACAAGTGACCATCGAGTCGCTCGACGATCCGGCTTCGTTTTCCAATCTGCAGGCCGGCGCCCGGCCGGGCGACAAGGCTCACGTCCTCAGTCTCGCGTTGGACTTTTTGTTCTAAGCTCCATGCGGCCTCATTCCCCATGAAAATCTCCATGCCGGCCGCAGTGATTCTGGCGCTTCTCCTCGCAACGTATGCGCGCGCGGAGGATATCGTGGTCATCGTCAATCCGGCCGCTGCGCCGCTCAGCAAGGAGCAGATTGCCGACATTTACCTTGCGAGAAACAGCGAATGGACGCCGATCGATCAGGCGGCAGGATCTTCGATTTACGCCGAGTTCTACAGGAAGGCGACGGGCCACGACGTTGCGCAGGTCAAGGCCATCTGGTCGAAGGTCTTGTTCACCGGCCGGGGAGTCCCGCCCAAGCAGCTGCTCGATTCCACGGCGGTAAAGAAAGCGGTAGTGGCAAATCCGAAGGCTGTGGGCTATATACAGAAATCCGCCGTCGATGCGTCGGTCAAAGTCGTATTGCCGCTCTCATGATCCGCAGCCGTCGTGGGATCGTCTTACTTTCGCCGGTTCGACCGGGGAATGAAGGGTACGGTGAACGGCTTCGAGGTTGAGTGAAGCTTTTTGTATAGTTCGCGAATTTCTCGCATGGCCCTGTGATCGGCATCCTTCACCGACCTCCAGGATAGGCACTCAGCCAGGATATAAAAACAGGTCAGGGCGAAGCCTAGCAGCAGAAAACCCATCAATACGTATGCGGTCGTCATCCTTCATCGTAGCCCCATTTGCGGTGCCGTAGAGCGGTTTTGACGCACTGATTGTGCCGCAACGCGATAATGTGCGGCAAGACCGACGGGCACCGGTCTCCCGGCCGAGTAGGCGGACTGTCGGTCATGCTGTAAGTTTGAGCCGGTTCAAGGTATATATCGGCGGACTCCCCCCAACAAGAATCCAAGGGATCGTCAAGAATTTCGGGAGAAATCGTCTCATGCGGTATCTAAAGATCGGCGCTGCTGCGCTGGTGTCATTGGTGCTTGTCGGCCTGATCGCGGTGATCGCTCATGATCGTTTGAGCCAGCCGCCTGCGCCCGACAGCGTGGCGCTGAGCGCCGAGGCGGCGCACTATCATGCCCGCATTCAACGCGACCACTTCGGCGTACCGCACATCAGCGGAGCAACTGATCCGGACGTCGCGTTTGGGTTGGGGTTCGCCCATTCCGAGGACGATTTCGCCACCATTCAGGACGCGGCGCTCATTTCGCGGGGTCAGCTGGCAAGCGTCCAGGGAGCCGGCGCTGCGGTGACGGACTACCTGGTGCGGCTGCTCAAAGTGCGCGAGACCGTGGCATCGCAATACGACACGGCACTGCCGGCCGATGCTCGCGCGGTGCTGAAAGCTTATGCGGATGGGGTGAATTATTACGCGGCATTGCATCCTGAGCAGGTCGAGCGTGGCCTGTTGCCGATGACAGGACAGGATGTGGCCGCCGGTTTCGTGTTCCGCACGCCCTTTTTCTACGGCCTCGATCATGTGTTCGCGAAGATCATGGCCCCGGCACCCAAGCCAAGTCGGGTCGCCATGGCCTTCACCCAATCCCTTCCCATCGGCTCGAACGGGATCGCCGTGGCGGCTTCGAAGTCGGCGGATGGTGCCACGCGTCTGCTGGTCAATTCCCACCAGCCCTATACGGGGTTCGTGGCGTGGTACGAGGCGGTGCTCGATTCCGGCGAGGGCTGGCATGTGGCGGGCGGCTTCTTCCCAGGTTCGCCCTTCATGCTGCACGGGCATAACGCGCATTTGGGTTGGGCCAACACGGTCAACGCGCCCAATGTGTCGACTGTGTACCGGCTGGACGTGAACCCCGCCAATCCGGACCAATACCGGTTGGATGGGCAGTGGAAGAACTTCGAGAAGGGCGATGCGGCCATTCGCGTGAGGATCTGGGGGCCGTTGATCTGGACGGTGCACCGGCCGCTTTTGTGGTCGGTGCACGGCCCGGTGCTCAAGACCGATCACGGAACCTTTGCTGTGCGCTACGCCGGCATGGGCGAGGTGCGCCAGTCGCTGCAGTACTACCGCTTGAACAAGGCGGCCAACCGCGACGAATGGCTGGCGGCGATGCGTTTGCAAGCGCTCCCCAGCATCAACTACATCTATGCCGACGAGAAAGGGAACATCGGCTATGTCTACAACGGCCAGTTCCCGGTCCGCGCCGAAGGGCGGGATTGGACTAAGATCCAGCCGGGAGATCGGTCCGACCTGATCTGGCAGGGCTATCTGCCCTTCGACCGTGTACCGCAGATCTGGAATCCCCGCTCCGGCTACGTGTTCAACTCCAACAACACGCCTTTCCAGGCCACGGGACCCGAGGATGCGCTGAAGCCGGAAGACTTCAGCCCCACCATGGGCATCCAGACCGATATGACCAACAGAGCCTATCGTGCCCAGGAGACATTCGGCGCGGACCCGGCCATAACCGCTGACGCATTCCGCGCCTACAAGTTCGATCTCGCTTACAGCGAGCGATCCGACTTTGCGAAAAAAATCGCTGCGGCCGTCAGCGCCGATCCAGGGTCTGACGCCGATCTGAAAGCCGCGCAGGCGCTACTGAAGGGTTGGGACCGGCGCACCAATGTCGCCAGCCGGGCGGCGGCGTTGGCGGTGCTGATGGGCCGCGAAGCCGCTCACTCGGACAGCCATCCCGACGTGCCGCCCATCGATGCCCTGCGTCATGCCATTTCGACACTCAAGACCCACTTTGGCCGCATCGATCCGGAGTGGGGCGAGATCAACCGCATCCGTCGAGGCAAGCTCGACTTAGGTATCGACGGCGGCCCGGACATTTATCGCGCCGTCTATGGCGTTGCGCAGGCGGATGGCACGCTGACCGCGTCGGCGGGCGACACCTTCATCATGTTCGTCACCTGGGATAAAACGGGCGCTCTCTCTTCGGAAAGCATCAACCAGTTCGGTTCGGCCACATTGGACTCTCGGTCGCGCCATTACGCCGATCAAACGCCGCTGTTCGTGGCCATGAGAACCAAGCCGGTCCTGTTCACCCAGAGCCAGCTCGCCGGAAACATCGAGGCGGACTACCAGCCCGGCAAAAGGTGAGGGCCGGCTCGGGCATCATCACGCATGCCGGTCGACGCCGAGCTCATGCAGGATGGCGACGCGCAGCTCCTGCACCTCGGGACTGGTCAGTTTGCGCGGATGCGGTAGGTCCACTTTGAAGGTCGCCTGGATTCGCGTGGGTCGCGGCGACAACACCATGATTCGGTCAGCCAGGTGAATGGCTTCCTCCACATCATGGGTGATCAACATGACCGTGTGGCGCTCCTCTTCGAGGATACGCAGCAACTCGTTGCGCATGCGCAGATTCGTCAGTGCATCGAGCGCCGAGAAGGGCTCGTCCATGTACAGAATTTCCGGCTTCACCGCGAACGCCCGCGCGAGCTCGGCCCGTTTGAGCATGCCGCCGGAAAGTTCGTGGGGATAGCTGGCCTCGAAGCCCTTCAAGCCCACCATGGCGGCGTAATGATCGGCTACTCCCTTCTTGTCGGCCTCCGGATGATCGTTCAAGCCGAACATCAAATTCTGCTGCACGGTGAGCCAGGGAAAGATCGAACCCTGCTGTGAAATGAGAATGCCCTTGGCATTGGGTTCGGCGCGCGGGTGCCCATCGATGAGGATCGAACCCGAGTCCGGCTGCTCGAAGCCGACCACCATGTTCATCAATGTCGTCTTTCCGCATCCCGATGGTCCGACGATGGCGACAAACTCGCCGTCTTCCACGGTGAGGCTGACGTCCTCGACCACCCGCAGCTGCGCGCCGTTGGACTCAAAGCCTTTGCGGATGGCGTTCAGTTCGATCTTAGTGCCCATAGTGCCACCGGACCGATTTCAGTCCCTCGAGCAATCGCATCAAGCCGTCCAGCATCAATCCGATCAGTCCGATGATGATCATTCCGGCGATCACCAGATCATATCGATTGCCGGCGTTGCGCGAATCGATGATGAGATAGCCGAGTCCGGAGCGCAGCGCAATCATTTCGGCGGCAACCACCACCAGCCAAGCCACCCCGAGACCGATGCGCATGCCGACGATGATCTGCGGCAACACCGCCGGGATCACCACTTGCCGAAACAGGGTGTAACGCGCGACGCCGAAATTCTGCGCCGCACGCAAATAGCGGCGCTCGATGGCGTGGACTCCCGCGGTCGTCTGCACGATCATCGGAAAAACCGATGATATGAAGATGAGATAGATCGGCGAGGCATTGCCGACGCCGAACCACAAAATGGCGAGCGGAATCCAGGCGATGGGCGAGATCGGCCGCAATATCTGAAATAGCGGATTGAGCGTGGCAAAGGCTCCCCTCACCCAACCCAGCCAGAGGCCCAGCGGTACCGCGACGAGTACCGCCAGCGAAAATCCGATGCCGACGCGCATCAGTGAGGCGCCGATGTGCATGAACAAGGTGCCATCCTTGATCAGCTCGGCGGTGCCGCTAACCACCTGCCACGGCGTGGGGAAAATGACGCTATGGGTTGCCGCGACGATTGCCCACCATGCCGTCAGCAGACACGAGATCACGGCGATCGCGGGTAAGGATTCTTTGATTTTGTTCATTCAAGCGAAACTTCTGAAAATTCTAAGGGTTCTCCACACCAGCCGCCGCCAGGGCGTGTCCGGCTGCCGGTCCACGACCACGGTCATTTGGCCGCTCGCATGGGCCGTGCAGGCAAACTGATAACTGCTGGCCACTTCGAACGGCAAGCGGAAACTTTGGCCCGGCATCATCAAGGTCGGCCCGAATATCTGCGGCACGTCATCCATATTTTTCAGCAGCAGCACGTCTCTGATGCCGAGCGTCAAGAATACCCGGGAGGGCAGAATTTCCACCTTGTTGCCCGCCATGCGCCGCGCCCAGGTTCCCCGCGGAATCTCGAAGGTTTCTTCGCGCGAACCGAAACTGACCGGGGTGAATGCCGCCCAGGCAACCGCAGCCAACAGGGCCGCGGTCATGCCGATGGACATGACAACGCCCCAGCGCTTGAAGCATGAGCGCACGATCACGCGACTAATTCAACATCATGGATATGTCGTGGACGTAATCTTCTGCCTTGTGCCCGAACGGCATCAAGGCGCGCAGCCTGCCGTCCCGGGTGATGAGATAGACAAAAGACGAATGCGCAATGCCGTAGTCGGCGCCGTCGCCCGCTTTCTGGGCCGTAACGCCGTAGCTGGCGCGCACCGCGGCCATTTGGGCGGAGGTTCCGGTGCCACCGACGAAACTGGGGTCGAACGCCGCAAGGTATTGCTTCAACCGCGCGGCGTCGTCGCGCTCCGGATCGACCGTGAGATAGATCACTTGCACCTGCGCTGCCAAGGGTCCCAGTTTCCGGTGCGCCTGTGCAAGAACCGCCAGGGTTACCGGACACACATTGGGACAATGGGTGTAGCCAAATCCCAGCACCACGACCTTGCCGCGATATCGGCTGAGGGTGAGAGGAGTGCCGTCGGAACCGCGCACGGAAAAATCCGGCGCCTCGCGTGCGGGATTGAAGACGCCGGCTTTGAGTGTCTCGGGTTCCGCCGCGTGCGACGCCGCGACCGGCAACATGCACGCCAACAGCGTTGCCAGACGCCCGGCGAAGCTCATGAGGGCTTACAAGGCAATGGCTGCTGCATGGGCATTCTTCGCAAAGCTTTCATCCACATAGGTTTCGTAGGCGATGGGATGCTTGATCGTGCCCGCGGCGACCGACAGCTGCATGAGGTCATCGAACTCGGCGCGGATCATCCGCAAGTCGCCATAAGTCACCCGATCCGCCGGATTTTCCATCACGAACTGCAGGATTTTTGGGTCCTGATTGAAAAAATCCCGGCCAGCGGCAACCGCCACGGCCTTGTTGCGGTTCTCCCGCTGTTGATCGAGCCATATTCCCGCGCCGAGTATCTGATCGACGAGGTCTTGAACCATGGCCGGCCTTGCCAGGATCAACTCTTCGCGAACCGTCAACACACAGCAAATGTAGTTGCGCCATTCGTCGCGGGTCATGCGCAGCGGACGCGCGTATCCGGCTTGCTGCGCGGCGGCGCCGAACGGTTCGCCGGTGCAGTACGCATCGACGGCGCGCGCATACAGCGCCGCCGGCATATCGGGGGGTGCCATCTCCACGATCTGGATATCGTCCGGCGTCATGTTCTCGCGGGCCAGCATTTTTCTCAAAAACAAAAAGTCCACGGCGAAGCGGCTGGGGATCGCGATCTGCTTCCCCGCGAGCTGCCTGAAAGTCTGGTAAGGCGAATCGGTCCTCACCATGATGACGGCGCCCGAGCGATGTCCGAGCGAGACGATTTTTACAGGGATTTTCTTATCGGCCAGGTCCATGACGAGCGGGGCAAGCATGTAGGCGGCCTGAATGCGGCCCGCCATCAGGGATTCCTTGACCTCCGGCCAGCCGCTGTACTTGCTGTACGTGTATTCGAAGCGCGGCTGATTCACGGCGAGGGCCGCGTTGCTGCGCGCCTTGGACATACATGCCACCGGAAGCGTGAGATTGCACGTCACCGGCAGGCCTCCGATGACCAGCGGTTCTCCTTTGACGAGTCCGCTCGATCCCCGCTCGCAGGACAGTGTGCCCAGGGGCAGCGCGGCCGCTACCAGTCCCTGCAAGACGCGTCGACGATTCAAAGCGCGAGCCTCCACGGGTGTAACATCGCGACCCAACCCCAATTCCTAATAACGGCACGAAGGCGCTGATTATGCTGCTTGACCGTTGTTCCGGCCGAGTACACTAATATAGCTATTCGGTCCTGGGGGGTTTATGTTTTATCACCTCTGGCGGCAGCCCTCTCATACTCCTCCGGCAGCGTCGCTCGGCCGGCGCAGCGCGGCGGTTAACCCGCGCTGTCGATTGCCCCTTCGGGAGCGCCGCGCTTCAATATGTCGGGTAACGGTGTGCCGTTCTCGGTGAAGGACAGCGATACCGAGTTGAGACAATGCCGCTCGCCGGTCGGCGGCGGCCCATCGGGAAACACGTGACCCAGGTGGCTGCCGCAGCGGGCGCAGACTTCTTCCACTCTGATCATTCCGTAACTATGGTCGCGAATGCGCTTGATGTGCGCCTCATCGTAGGGTTTGAAGAAACTGGGCCAACCGGTGCCCGAGTCGAACTTGGTGTTCGAGCGAAATAACGGCAGGCCGCAGAAGCGGCAGCAGTAAGTACCGTCCTTTTTATTGTCGAGGAACACGCCGCAAAAGGCCGCCTCGGTTCCATGCTGCAGAAGAACACGCCGTTCATCCGCGTCGAGCCCGGCGGTGATGTCGCGCCGCTGCGATTCAGTGGGTGGGGACAGGTCAAATGCGCTCACGTCGCCTCCTTGATCAAGATGTTAGTCGATTGGCCAGGACATTGCCTTTGGCAGCGTTGCCCGGCCTTGCGGCAACGGCGGCTGCGCCAGCGTGTCCACGCCGCGCCACCAGGCGTGGGCGCGGGCGGCATGGGTCGGCTCGACCGCTTCACCGAGTCGCGGCATGATGAGTTGCGCGCCGGACTTCTCGCCAAGCCTGAGCAATTCCTCGGCAGGCTGATCCCAGGCATGCATGGCCAAGCTGAAAGTGCCCCAATGTACCGGCAGGAATGCGCCGCCGCCGAGCAGGGCCAGCGCTTTGAGGGCGTTTTGCGGTCCCAGATGAATGTCGCCCCAAGCCGGATGAAAGGCGCCGACTTCCAACATCACCAAATCAAATGGTCCAAGCCGGTCTTTAATCAGTTGGTACTCGGGGGTAAGCCCGGTGTCGCCGCTGAAGAACACGGCGTGTTGCTCGGAGCGGATCACGAAGGAGGACCACAGCGTCGCATTGCGGTCTTTGAGTCCGCGGCCGGAAAAATGTTGCGACGGTGCTGCCGTGATGCTGAGACCGCCGTTTGCCGCGCGGTGAGACTCCCACCAGTCCAATTCGGTGATGCGTGCGGGAGCGACGCCCCACGCCTCCAAATGCGAGCCGACTCCAAGTGAGGTCACAAAGGGGACGTTGAGCTTGGCAAGTTCGCGGATGGTCGGATAATCGAGGTGGTCATAGTGATCGTGCGAGACGATCACCAGATCAATCGGAGGCAGTTCACGCAGGCTCACGGGGACGGGCTGGAATCGCTTGGGACCTGCGAGCCGGGATGGCGATGCGCGGGGTCCCCACACCGGGTCGGTCAGGACGCGCAGGCCATCGATCTCGATCAGCACGGTCGAGTGGCCCAACCAGGTGGCGCGAAGGCCGCTCGAGGGCCGCTTTCGCCAAGCTTCGAGCGGGTTGATCGAAGGCAGAGGCCCCCGCGGCACTCGCCGCTCGCCGCCGCAGAGAAAATCGCTCAGCGAAGGCATGGCCGCGTTGGGATCGCGCAGTCCGGCCGCGATGGGATGCACGTTGCGAAACCGCTCGTCCATCCAACGGGGCGATGCCTGCATGCGTTCGAGTCGCGCGCCCTCTGGCTTTTTCCCGAAAGATCTCATGGCGGCCAATCATACCGCGATGGGATAGGCGCTCCGGGAAATGTCTTCCCGGCCGCGCCGCCCCAGCCTGGCGTCAACCGGCTAGTTCTGTTCGGCGTAGATTTTCACCAACCGATACAGAAACTCCCGGCCCTCGAGCAGCGACTTGACGCCCACGTACTCGTTGAGCCCGTGGATATTTCCCAGATCCGGGCTCAGGAATACCGGCTCGACGCCGAAAGTCGGAATGCCGACCGCGTTGGTGAATTCGCCGTCCGTGGCGCCGGCCTGCAGCACCGGCAGCACCGGGATGCCGGGCCAGAATTCAGCCGTCAGCTTCTCGATCGGGCCCATGACCGCGGGAGTCAATGGCGGCGGTGAGGCGGTCGGACCGCGCGTCTCGGGCGAGGAGATCTTCACCGCCGGGTCCGCCACCAATTCCTCGAGCTTGGCGCGCACGGTTTCCGCGGTGACGCCGGGAAAAATGCGGCAATTGACATTCGCCCGGGCCCGCTGCGGCAGTGCGTTGGTGGCATGCCCGGCATCGAGCATGGTGGCAACGCAGGTGGTACGCAGCGTCGCGTTCCAGCTGGGATCCTTGGCGGAGACCAGCGCGAGGGCTCGTGTGTCGCCGGGATTCTTCAAGAAGGCGTTCATGGCATTGGCCGTTTCGCTGTCGCCCTTGGCGGCGAGGATCTTGGCCATGCCGGTGAAGTAGGCGCGATTTCCGTCGGTGAACTGCGCCGGGAATTCATAGGCGCTGATCCGCATGAGCGCCGCGGCGAGATGATAGATCGCGTTGTCCTTCACCGGCCGCGAACTATGGCCGCCCTTGTTGGTCACCTCCAACCGATAATTCTGGGGAAACTTCTCGCCGGCCTCGACTTCAAGAGCGACGCGATTGCCGTTGGCATCCAGTTCGCCGGCGGCTCCCTCGTTGAGCGCGAATGCGGCATCGATGAGTTCACGGCGGTTGCGCGTCAACCAATCCGCGCCGTTGAATGCTCCCGCCGTTTCTTCACCGCAAGTGAGCGCGAGCTTCAGCGTGCGCCGCGGCTGATATTTCTCGGTTTTGTATCGGATCAGGGTGTCCACCCAAATCGCCGCCTCAGCCTTGTCGTCGACCGCGCCGCGCGCATAAAACTTGGCGTTTTCCTCGATGAGTTTGAACGGATCGCGCGTCCAGTCTTCGCGCTTCGCCTCCACCACGTCGATGTGCGCCAGCAAAAGAATCGCCTTGAGTTTCGGATCTTTGCCGGGGAAGACGGCGACCAAGCCGCCTTCCTTCGGATGGTCGGGCGCTGCGAACGGGTGCAAATCGCTGTCCGCGAAACCCGCCGCCTTGAGTCGCGCGGCCATGCGTTCCGCGGCGAGTGTGCAGCTGCCCGCCGACAAGGTGGTATTGGTCTCAACCAACTCCTTATAGAGTTCGCGGAAGCGCTGTTGGCCGGCAGGCGTGTCCTGGGGAGGCGCGGCAAAAACTGAAAAGGCGGCGAGGGCGCCGGCGGCGGCAAGAAGACGTTTCATAGGGACTCCATAAGGGATGCGCGAGCCATCCGAAAAACTAACGCGCCAGATGGGCTTTGACTTTTTCGACATACCGATCCCGCAACTCGGTCTGGCGGGATTTCATTTCGACCGGGCGGCCGGCGATCCACACTTGGTCCGCGAGCGTCGACAGTTCCAAAGGATCGCCGCTCCACAGCACCAGGTCGGCGGCTTGGCCGACGGCGATCCGTCCATGGGTCGCGCCCACGCCGAAGATATCGGCGGGTGTCGAGGTGATGGCCTCGAGTGCCGACTCCCAGGGCAAGCCATGAGCAACGGCGTTGCCGGCAAGCTGGCGCACGAGGCGCGCTTGCGGCGTGTCGCCGCTGGAAAAGGCGATGCGCACGCCCGCACGCTGCAAACGCGCAGCATTTTCAAGAGAGGAGGCGAGGCGATCGAAGCTTTCCGGCAGGTCGTCGAGCGGATCGAGAACCACCGGAACGTTGGCCTTCGCGAGGTCCTTGGCGACCAACCAGGCTTCGTCGCCGCCGAGAATCACCGGTTTGATGCCATTGCGCTGCGCGAATGACACGACTTCCCGGATGTCGGACGCTCGTTCGACCTGAAAAACGACCCGCCCGCCCATGAGGTAGCGGTTCAGCACCTCGCGGCCGGCCGTGTGCAGCAAGGCTCCTTGTCCCACAGGACCGGCGGCCCGAGCTTCGTGAATCGCCTGCTCCAGCAGCATGTACTCCGCGGCGCGCGTGCCGCCCGCCATTCGGGCGCCGGCACTTCCCATTTGCACGAACAACGAACGGCTGCCCGGCAATGCGGCATCGTACCGCCCATCCAGTGTGACCGCCGAACCCTGGCCGCCGATGATGGTGTCGCCCGCGTTAGGCGCCAACACAGTCCAGGTCACTCCTTCCACGCGCGTGACAGGCACGACGAAGGAGCGCGGATTGAATGCCACCGTGACGTCGAGTTCCGGACGCCACTGCTGTTCCCAGGCCGGAGATTTTTCGTCCAAGGTCGCATCGACGGTTTGAGCTTCGCCGCCGATCTCCTCGATACCGATATCATTCAGGCCGCCGAACAGACCCGGCGTGAGTTCCCGGCCTTTGGCCTCGATGACGGTTGCGTTCGGCGCGGCGATTTCCGAACCGATGGCGGCGATGACGCCTGCGCGCACCAGGACATCGGCGTTCTTGAGCGTCCCTTTGGCGGATGCGGTGTGCACCGTCGCACCTCGAATGACGAATTCCTGCGCCGACGCCGCCTGGGCGCCGACCAGGCATGCGCCTAAAACAAGCATTTCAAAGGACTTCATAGTGGCGACTCCGCAATGTGCCTGCCCAGAAGGAAATCGGATCGCGGCGAAGGTTTGGGATGCGCCCGATCGAAGGTGAGCGCGCCGTCGATGAACACTTGCTCCGCCAGCGCGTAGTCGCTGAAGGGGTTGCGGTTCCAGATGACCACATCGGCTCCCTTGCCGGCCTCGAGCGTGCCGATGCGATCCTCGAGACCCAGAGACTTCGCTGGGTTCAGGGTTAGCCAGCGGATGGCGCGTTCCGGCGGAACGGTCAAGCCGACGCGCGCGCCGTGGGCCATCGCCTTGGCTGCCTCCTGATTCAGGCGCTGAATGCCGTCGCCGGAATCTGAGTGAACGATGGCGCAACTGTGTTCGGGATAATCGACGATGGGAAGATTCTCCTGAATCCCATCATAGGCCTCCATCTTGAAACCCCACCAGTCGGCCCACATGGCGGCACAGACGTTTTTCTCGGCGAGCAGGTCCGCAATCTTGTAGGCCTCCACGGCGTGATGGAATGCGGTGATCTTGAAGCCAAATTCGTCGGCCACATCGAGCATCGTCGCCATTTCGTCGGCACGATAGCAATGCATGTGAACGCGAATGTTGCCCTTCAGCACTTCGGCCAGCGTCTCGAGCTTCAGATCGCGCTTCGGCGGGCTTGGCGGCATCGACTCCTTGTCGCCCGCGCCGTCCTTGTCCTTGTCCTTGGATTTCTTGGCGGTGCCGTCCGCCTGCTCGGCCTTCTTCTTGTTGTACGCCGCCAGTTCGCGATGATACTTGTCCCACTGATTTTGATAATCCTGCGCGTCGGCAAAGGCCTGGCGGTATCCCGCGACATTGCCCATGCGCGTCGAGGGCGCCTGATTCTTTCCGCCGTAAACGCGCTTCGGATTTTCGCCGCACGCCATTTTAAGGCCGTAGGCGGCGCCGGGAAACTTCATGCCTTGATAGCTCACGGACCGCACATTCTTCAAGACCACGGAACGTCCGCCGATGAGGTTCGCCGAACCGGGAAGAATCTGCAGGGTGGTGACGCCGCCCTCGAGCGCCGTCTCGAATCCAGGATCTTGCGGCCAGACCGAATGTTCGGCCCAAACATTGGCGGTGACCGGATTGGTCGCTTCGTTGCCATCGTCGAGGCCTTTTACGGCAGGGCTCGCGTAAACGCCCAGGTGCGAATGGATATCGATGATGCCCGGCGTGACCCATTTGCCGTGGGCATCGATGATGCGCGCATCCGCGGGAGCCGTCAGGCCTTTGCCCACGGATTGGATTTTTCCGTTGCTTATCAATACGTCCACGCCGTCGAGGCGCTCGCCGGTGCCGGTGAGAACGGTCGCACCCTGGATCAGTACGGGTGGGTTGAGCGGCACTTGATAAGTCGATGGGAAGGTCTCGGCAGCCAAGGCGCCGGACACTGCAAAAGCGGTGGAAAAGACGAGCGCTGCGCGCGAAATTGCGTTCATTGTGCCGATCACCCCCGAAATTAGGACGCCGATCTTCTTGCTGTGAAGCGCGGGTCCGCGATTATAGTGGAATAGTCTGGTCGGACAACTGATCGAGCTGCGAGGACTGCAATAGCAGATTTGCCGCCACGGCCAGCCCGTCTTGGTCCTCGTGATCGAACCGGGATAGGTTTGGACTGTCGAGATCGAGCACGCCGAGCAGCCGCCCACCCTGGACCAAGGGCACGACGATTTCGGAGCGCGACGCTCCGTCGCAGGCTATGTGGCCGGGAAACTCATCGACGTTCGGTACCACCAAGATCTCTTTGCGTGCGGCAGCGGTGCCGCAGACCCCGCGCCCCAGCGCTATGCGCACGCAGGCCACTTTGCCTTGGAATGGCCCCAGCACCAGCTCGCCGCCCTGCAGAAAATAGAATCCCACCCAATTCACATCCGGCAGCATTTGATACAGCAGAGCGCACATGTTGGCGCAGTTCGCCAGGCCATTGCGCTCGCCGGCGAAAAGCCCCGACAATTGTCCTGCGATCTCGCGGTAGGTGTCCGCCTTCGAAAGGGTGGGATCCGATTTTATGACATGCATGGCGGGTTCTAGAATTTCAAGCGATAGACGCGCTGCGCCGTGCCGCTGAACAGCGCGGCTTTCTCATCCTTTGAATATTGCTTGGCCAGGATTTTGAACGCGTTCCACAGCACCGGATAGGTGCAGCTGCCCATGTCCACCGGGAAGTTGCTTTCGAACATGCAGCGCTGCGCTCCGAATCGTTCGATGCAGGTTTCGATGTAGGGGCGCCACTCCGCCGCAAGCTGAGCCGAGGGCGCGGCCGGAGTCTGCAAGAAAGACGGGAAATTGCAAAACGCCATGGCGAGGCCGCCGAGCTTGACGTGCACATTCGGCAACGCCGCGAGCTGAGTGATGTTGTCGCGCCAGGTCGGGAAGCGCTCCTCGCGCTTGCCTTGATAGCTTGCCAGTCCCAAGGGCGTACCCACGTGATCCAGGATCACCGGCGTGCCGGGAAAGGCGCGCGCGAGATCGATCAAATCGGGGAGTTGCGGTTCCAGCAACCACGCATCGAAGGACAGATTCAATTTTCCCAGCTGCGCGAAGCCTTCGCGGAATTCCTTCTGTGCAAACAAGCCCGGTCCGACGCGCACCAGCGGCCCAAGCACCCGAGAGTCCGCATCGTATGAAGCGCTGTGGCGAATGCCGCGAAAGCGCTCGCCCGCGCTCTTCAGGTGCGCTTCCAACACCTCGCGCACGATTGCGCCGGCGGTAAGATCTGCGTGGCCAACGATTCCGGCACAGGCTCGAACCGGGCCATAGGTGCCGCTCGCGCACATGGCCGCCACGCCGTTGACGAACTCGGTTTCGCCGAGCGGCTTGAAAGCGTCGGGCCCGTCGGCGCGGTACATGGCGCCGCATTGCACGAAAACAGTGGCGCGGATGTTATGCCCGGTATGGAGGTCGGCGAGAAGTTCGGGCAGCAAATAGGGATTCGCGCGGCGCACGACGGTGGTGAAGCCATGCTCCGGCTCGGGTCGGGCGGCCAACAGCGCCGCCGGCCAGTCCCACAGGTGATGGTGCGGATCGATGATCGGCAGATCCGGTTCCAGAATCGGTTCGCTGGGCGTGCTGCTCGTCATGCGGATCTCCGGTGCGGATCAGCATATTTTTGCACGAATCCCCAAGTGAGGCGCGGCATTTGCGCGCCGGGACAGATCGCGCTCCAGACGCGTCAATCCCAGCGAACCGGGACGCGCGCCGGATCCATCGAGGTGCATATAGGCGTATTCCGTGAGCGCGACGATCAACAGAGTCAGACTCAGCCGGCGCGCCAGGAGCATCGAGGCTTGCATTTTTTGCACCCGTGACAGATCCGTACAACTTGAACGGGGAGAGTAACTACCCTCTCGTAAATAAGCTGTACAAAGCCGGGCTGGGCCGCCGGCGGCGCGAATGATGCAAGCCGGCGCGCAAGCCGCAGGCAAAATCGCAAAAATCTACAAGAACTTTATACCGCCGCCACTAGCATCGCTTCCGTACCAAAGCGCTTGGGGATTTGCGGCTGCGGATGCCCCACCGCTGCTAGGTGTATTTCCCTAACGCTTGTTACCTAGGCGGGGTTTAGGGTGAACAGACTTTAGGGTAAGGCGGGGATTCTTCGGAGGAATTCTTGGGGGAGGTATGACCATGGATGCCGTCTATCTACTGATTCTCGCCGCTCTATACGCGGTTACGCACGCCCTGGTGCGCGGGTTCGCCCGCCTGGGGAAGACGCCATGACAGTGATGTATGGACTCGCGGCGCTGCTGGCGCTGTTCTTGTGCGGCTACCTGTTGTACGCACTGCTGCGCGCGGAGCGCTTCTGATGGACGCCACTACGATGTTCGCCGTGATGCTGACGGCCTTTCTCGCGATCATCGTGCTATGCGTGAAGCCGCTGGGCGGCTACATCGCCGCCGTCATGCAAGGCCGGCCGAATTTTGCCATTCGCATTGGCGGCCGGGCGGAAGGCTTTCTGTATCGCTTCTGTGGGATCGATCCTGCCGAGGAGATGTCCTGGATGCAGTACGCGATTGCGTTGCTGGTATTCAATGTGCTGGGCGCGATCGTCGTCTACGCGCTGCAGCGGCTGCAGTTGTGCCTGCCGCTCAATCCGCAGAATTTCGCAGCCGTGAGCGCCGGATTCGTCGTTCAACACCGCCATGAGCTTCATGACCAACACCAATTGGCAGGGGTACTCCGGCGAGTCGACCATGGGCTACCTGGCCCAGATGGCGGGCCTTGCCGTGCAGAATTTCCTGTCGGCCGCGACCGGCATCGCGGTCGCGATCGCCCTGATCCGCGGTTTCGCGCGGCACACGCTCGCCACCATCGGCAATTTCTGGGTCGACGTGACGCGCTCATCGCTCTATGTCCTTTGCCGCTCGCGATGCTCCTCGCGGTGGCCCTGGCCAGTCAAGGCGTGATCCAGAATTTCGATGGCTACAGAGACGCGACGCTCGATCGAGAAACTGACCTATCAGAATCCGAAAACCGACGCGGCGGCAATCCGCTCAAGGATCGGCGGGCAACCCGGTCACCGAGTCGGTGACGACCCAGACCCAGACCCTGCCCATGGGGCCGGTCGCATCGCAAGAGGCCATCAAGGAGCTCGGCACCAATGGCGGCGGCTTCTTCAACGCGAATTCCGCGCATCCCTTCGAGAATCCCGACGCCGTTGACGAACTTGCTGGAGATGCCGGCGATTTCGTGATTCCCGTTCGGCGCTCACCTATACGTTCGGCGTCATGGTCGGGGACCGCCGCCAGGGTCGGGCATCCTGGCTGCGATGCTGATTTTGCTCGTGCCGCTCGTGACTCTGGCTTTTCATCAGCGAGCAGCATGGCAACCCCCTGACGGCGCTTCAGGGCATCGATCAGGCCGCGAGCACCACTGCAAGCGGGGGGCAACATGGAAGGCAAGGAGGCGCGCTTCGGCATTGCGGCCTCCGCCCTCTTCGCCTCCGCCACCACAGGCACCTCGAGCGGCGCGGTGAATAGCATGCACGATTCCATGATGCCGATGGGCGGGTTCGTGCCGTTGTTTCTGATCCAGCTCGGCGAAGTGGCGCCGGGCGGCGTCGGCACCGGTATGTACACGATGCTGATTTTCGCGATTCTCGGCGTGTTCATCGCGGGACTGATGATCGGACGGACGCCCGAATACCTCGGCAAGAAGATCGAAGCGCGGGAGATGAAGATGGCGTCCATCTTCATACTGACCACGCCGATGGTCGGTGCTGATCGGCACGGCGATCGCGGTGATGACCGATGGCGGGCAGGGCCGGCGTCGCTAATCCCGGAGCCGCACGGATTCAGCGAGATCCTGTACGCGTTCTCCTCGGCGGCCAACAACAACGGCAGCGCCTTCGCCGGCATCTTACCGCGAACACGCGTGTTCTACAACGTGGCCACTCGGCATCGTGCGATGTTGATCGGCCGCTTCTGGCCGATCGTGGCGGCGCTCGCCATCGCCGGATCGCTGGCAGCCAAGAAGCGCGTGCCGGTGACCGAGGGCACCATGCCGACGCACGGCGCCGCTGTTCGTGACACTGCTGATCGGCACGATCCTGCTGATCGGGGTCCTCAATTACGTCCCGGCGCTCGCGCTCGGGCCGGTCGTCGAGCATTTCATGCTCGCGGCCGCCAAGTAACGAGTTCACGTATGACGCGCCAACAACTCTCGCTCTGCTCGATCGCAAGCTGCTTGGGACCGGCTCTGCTCGAGTCGTTCAAGAAGCTCGATCCGCGCATTCAGTGGCGAAATCCGGTGATGTTCGTGGTCTACATCGGCACGATCGTCACAGCCATTCTGTTATGGCCAGGCGCTCGCCGGCCACGGCGAGGCGCCGGCGGGATTCATTTTGGCCATCACGGTCTGGCTGCTCTTCACCGTGCTGTTCGCCAACTTCGCCGAGGCGCTTGCCGAAGGCCGCAGCCGCGCACAGGCCTCGGCGCTGCGCAGCATGCGCCAGATGGTCATGGCCAACACGTTGACCAGAATGGTCCGGGCGGCCGCGAAACGGCGCTCGTCAAGGCGGAAGATCTGCGGAAAGGCGACATCGTGCTGGTCGAGGCGCGACGACACCATTCCGGCGGACGGCGAGGTCATCGAAGGCGCGGCCTCGGTCGACGAGAGCGCCATCACCGGCGAGTCCGCGCCGGTCATTCGCGAATCGGGCGGCGACTTCTGCATCGGTCACCGGCGGCACCCGGGTGCTGTCGGACTGGATCGTGGTGCGCGTGACCGTCAATCCCGGCGAGACCTTCCTTGATCGCATGATCTCGATGGTCGAGGCGGCGAAGCGGCAAAAAACGCCCAACGAGATCGCGCTGACCATTTTGCTGGTGGCGCTGACGCTGGTCTTCCTGATCGTGATCGTCACGCTCCTGCCGTTCTCGCTGTTCGCGGTCGAAGTCAGCAAGGTCGGCAGCCCGATCACCATCACCGCGCTGGTGGCGCTGCTGGTGTGCCTGATCCCTACGACCATCGGCGGCCTTCTGTCCGCCATCGGTGTGGCCGGCATGAGCCGCATGATGCAAGCAAATGTGATCGCGACCTCCGGCCGCGCCGTGGAGGCGGCCGGCGACGTCGACGTGCTGCTGCTCGACAAGACCGGCACGATCACCCTCGGCAATCGGCAGGCGTCGGACTTTTTTGCCGGCGCCCGGCGTGACGGAGCAGGAGCTCGCCGATGCCGCTCAATTGGCCTCGCTCGCCGACGAAACGCCGGAAGGGCGCAGCATCGTCGTGCTCGCCAAGCAGCGCTTCAATCTGCGCGAGCGCGACTTAGGTCAGCTCGGCGCGACGTTCGTGCCGTTCTCGGCGCATACCCGCATGAGCGGCGTCGACCTGGGCGAGCGCAAGATCCGCAAGGGTGCGCCCAATACCATCCTTAAATATATCGAGGCGCTCGGCAAAAAAGGCCCCGCTCAAGTCGAAGAAACCGTGCAGAGCGTCGCGCGCCAGGGCAGTACCCCGCTGGTCGTCACCGATGGAGACCGCGTGCTTGGGGTCATTGAATTGAAAGACATCATCAAGGGCGGCATCAAGGAACGCTTCGCCGACCTGCGGCACATGGGCATCAAGACCATCATGATCACCGGCGATAATCGCCTCACCGCCGCGGCGATTGCCGCGGAGGCCGGGGTCGACGACTTTCTGGCGGAAGCGACGCCGGAGGCGAAACTCAAACTGATTCGCGAGCATCAGGCTCAAGGACGCCTCGTTGCGATGACCGGCGACGGCACGAATGACGCGCCGGCGCTGGCACAGTCGGATGTTGCAGTGGCGATGAATACCGGCACGCAGGCGGCCAAGGAAGCCGGCAACATGGTCGACCTGGACTCGAATCCGACCAAGCTGATCGAGATCGTCGAGACCGGCAAGCAAATGCTGATGACGCGCGGCGCATTGACGACGTTTTCGATCGCCAATGACGTCGCCAAGTACTTCGCCATCATCCCGGCCGCTTTTGCCATGACGTACCCCGAGCTGGGCGCTCTCAACGTCATGCATCTGGCGACGCCCAACTCGGCGATCCTGTCGGCGGTGATATTCAATGCCCTGATCATCGTCGCGCTGATTCCGCTCGCCATCAAGGGCGTGAAGTACCGCCCGCTCGGCGCCGGTCCTTTGCTGCGGCGAAATCTGCTCGTCTACGGGCTGGGCGGCATCATCGTGCCGTTCCCCGGCATCAAACTGATCGACATGATCTTGGCGGCGGCCGGCTGGGCTTGAGGAGAAGAGCCAATGTTCCTAAAAGTCATTCGGCCCGCGGTCAGCCTGTTGGCGCTCATGACCCTGCTGCTCGGGATCGTGTACCCATTGGTCATCGCGGGAGCGGCGAGATTCGCGTTTCCGCGCCAAGCTGAGGGTAGTCTGCTATACCGGGACGGCAAGCTCATCGGATCGGCGTTGATCGGCCAAAGCTTCTCGGACCCCAAGTATTTCTGGGGCCGCCCGTCCGCCACCACCCCTCAGCCCTATAACGGCTTGGCCTCGACGGGCTCGAACTTGGGACCGCTCAATCCGGCGCTGATCGAGGCTGTGAAAGCGAATGCCAAAGCGCTGCACGATGCAGACCCGGACAACCGGCGGCCGATCCCGGTCGATCTGGTGACGGCTTCGGCCAGCGGCCTTGATCCGGACGTCAGCCCCGCGGCCGCGGAGTACCAAGCCGCGCGCGTCGCCCGCGTGCGCCATCTCGAACCCGCTCAGGTTGAAGCGTTGATCAAGGCGCACGTGCGGGAGCGCCTGTTCGGCATCATCGGAGAACGTCGGATCAATATTCTCGAACTCAATCTTGCGCTCGATCGGATGCAGGGGATCGCCAAGGATTGACGGAGAAAATCAAGGATAGCTTTATGAAAATTCAAGACTCTTGGCAGAGGATTTTGATTTCGGTCGCGGCCATCGGCCTCACGGCGGTGGTAAGCCATGCCGATGAACCTGCGGCACCGACGCTCAAAGCGCCGCCGGGCGCGATCGTGGGCATCGTCAGAAATTCCGACAAGGCGCCGGTGAGCGGCGCAACCATCACCGCCGTTTTAGCGGGCGGCCGCGCCATTCGCGCGACGCTGTCGGGCAGCGACGGCGTGTACTCCTTCGCAGACCTTCCGCCTGGGGTGTGGTCGCTGGCATTGCAGATCGAGGGTTACCCGGAAGTCGCGGTGCCTTCCTTGCAAGTCGTCGCGGGCAAGGCCACGCGCCACGACGTGGTGATGTCGATTCCCAGCGCGGCAGCCGCGGCCCTCAATGCCGCCCCGGCACTGCCTGCGCAGCCGGTGGCCCCGCCGCCCGCCGCGCCGGTGGCTGGCGCGCCGACCGCTGTCGCTGCCACGGCGACCGTGCCCGAGGCTCTGCAGGCGCCGGAACCCGGCCCCGCGGTCGACACCCAGACCCCGTGGGCGCAGGTCGGTTACGTCGGCTGGATGAACGGCACGCCGCGGGAAAAGGCGCCGATCTTCGATACCAAGTTTTTCACGCCGGAAATCCGCTTCGACATGAACTACCTGCAGAGTCTCAACCACCCGACAGGACCATACGATCGTGGGCTCCACCGAGGAGTTCCGCTCGGGGGAATTCCAGATCGAACAAGTGAGCTTCGGCGGCGACTTCCATTGGGATAACGTCAAAGCCCGATTTCTGTCGATGTTCGGCATGTTTGCCACCACCACGCCGCGCAATGATGCGAGTTCCGCGGTCGGTCAATGGGACCTGCAGAATGCTTACCGCTATTTCTCTGAGGCGAATGCCGGGTACCACTTCGACGTGAATCACGGCCTGAACGTGGATGTGGGCGTATTCGTCTCGTACATCGGGCTGTTCAGCTATTACAACTATGACAATTGGACCTACCAACCCTCTTTCGTCTCGTCCAACACGCCGTGGTTCTTCAACGGTCTGCGCCTGCAGTGGTGGCCGACGCAGAACCTGAAAATCGAGCCCTGGCTCATCAACGGCTGGCAATCCTATGCCAAGTTCAACAGCAAACCGGGATTCGGCGGCCAAATATTGTGGATTCCCAACGACTCGTTGAAGCTGGTCTTCAACAGCTATTCCATCGGCCAGGACAATCTGAACTGCCAGGCCAACGGCAATGCCGCCCGCGGAACCACCGACACGCTTTGTCAGCCGCAAAATGGCGGCGGCCCCAACGCGCCGGCCGGCTCGTTGGTTGGAGCGGGTCCGCCGATCGATTATTCCCGCGTAAAGCGCATTCACGAGGACGACAGCGTCGAAGTGAAATACTACGATGCCCGTGGCAACGGCGGCGCCGGCGTGTCGAAAATGGCGTTCAGCTACACCTTGGATATCGGCTGCCAGTACGGCGGCGGCATCAACTGCACGCACGGCCCGAACAAGGACAATTTTCTCGGCATGATGCTCTATGACCGGACCTGGCTGCACAATGATCTGTACGCCGTGACGATCGGCGGCGGCTTCATGAACAATCCGGGGCGCTATCTTGCCCTTACTCCCCCGATCAACGGAGCGACGGCCGCCACCGGGTCCCCTTACTTCACGCAGCAGCCCGGACAGAAGCTGTACCAATGGGATACACAGCTGAACTTGCAGTACATGCCCAAGGATTGGATTACCTGGTGGACTGAAGCGACCTTTCGGCACTCGAGCGTGCCGTACTGGTCGGGCTCCGGCGGGGTGACGCCGCCGGGAGGCAACACCGGAACGCCGGGCAGCTGCGTCGGCGGCGGCGCGGATCCCACCACGGGCAACTGCAGTGCGAACGACTGGTTCCCGGATCTGCGTACGCGGGAGATCGTGGTCGGCGCCGGTGTCATGGTGAAATTTTGAGCGCCGCGAACCTCGGCGGACGGTCATTCGCAGCCTAGATCGCGCAGAATATCGCCTGTGGCAACACCGACCGACCAACGCCCCGATCCGGACCTGCTGCTAGAGAAAGTCAACCGCCAGGAACTTGCGGCGCGGCGCGGCAAGCTGCGAATTTATTTCGGCTCGTCGGCCGGCGTGGGCAAAACCTACGCCATGCTGGTCGCCGCGCGCAAAGCGGCGAGCGAGGGACGTGCGGTGCTGGTGGGCGTGGTCGAAACCCACGGCCGCGCCGAGACGTCCGCGCTGCTCGAGGGGCTGGAGATTTTGCCGCACAAGGCCGTCGAGTATCGCGGCAATACGCTGTTCGAATTCGACCTGGACGCGGCGCTCGCACGCCACCCGCAACTGATCCTGGTTGACGAATTGGCGCATTCCAACGTGACCGGGACGCGTCATCCGAAACGCTGGCAGGATGTCGACGAATTGTTGGCGGCGGGCATCGATGTGTTCAGCACGCTGAACGTGCAGCACCTGGAAAGTCTCAACGACGTGGTGGGCGGGATCACCAACGTGCGCGTTTGGGAGACCGTTCCCGACAAGGTATTCGACGCCGCGGATGAGGTCGTGCTGGTCGATATCCCGGCGGATGAGCTGCTGGCGCGGCTGAAAGCCGGAAAGGTGTATGTCGCGCAGCAAGCCGAGCATGCGGCGCAGAATTTCTTCCGCAAAGGCAATTTGATGGCCTTGCGCGAGCTCGCCCTGCGGCGCACCGCGGATCGGATCGAGGGCGACGTTCAGGCCTATCGGGTTGATCGGTCGATCGAATCGGTTTGGAAGACCGGAACCGCGCTGTTGACCTGCGTCGGCCCGGATGCGGACGCGGAGCGCGTGGTTCGCGCCGCGGCGCGCTTGGCGGGGCAGCTGAGCGCCGAGTGGCACGCGATCTATGTTGAGACGCCGAGCCTGCAGCGCTTGGCCCCGGCGCAGCGCGAGAAGATCCTCGCCAATTTGAATCTGGCGCAACAACTGGGTGCGGTCACGGCCGTCATCGCGAATGCACAGATCGCCGAGAGCATCGTCGGCTACGCGCGCAAGAATAATCTGTCCAAACTGGTGATCGGACGCGACCCCATCAGACGCTTATGGCCATGGCAGCGATCCAGCGGCCAAAAATTGGCCCTGCTCGCGCCCGACATCGATTTGATCGAAATCGGCCGCGTCGAGAATTCCGCCCGCGACAGCGTGCGCGAGCGTGCGCCGTTGCCGCCCGCCGCCGATCCGGATTCCAGCCGCCGGCGCCAGTTCAAGCGTCTGCGCTATTTGTGGGCTGCGATCACCTGTGTGGCGGTGACGTTGTTGTCGATGCCCCTGGCGGAGCACTTCGACAATTCCAATATCGTGGCCATATTCATCCTGGCCGTGGTGCTGGTGGGAATGCGCCTCGGGCGGGGTCCGGCCGCTTTCGCGGCGGTCTTGAGCGTGTGCGCCTTCGACTTCTTCTTCGTGCCGCCGCGGCTCTCGTTCGCGGTGAGCGATGTGCAGTACCTGCTGACGTTTTTCATCATGCTGACGGTGGGTCTCATCACCGGCCAGCTCACCGCGGGCCTGCGATTCCAGGCGCGCGTGGCCGCGTACCGCGAGGAGCGCGCCGGCTCGCTCTATGAGTTCGCGCGCGAATTGTCCGGGGCGGTGCAGGTCGAACAGGTGCTGAAGATCAGCGACAAGTTCATCCGCCGCACCTTTCGGGCGAACGCCGCGCTGCTGCTGCCGGATGCCGGCGGCAGACTGACTGCGGACCTGCCGAACACCGATGCGGAATTGGCGGTCGAAATCGGCACGGCGCAGTGGGCCTTCGATCGCGGCCAGCCGGCGGGTTTTGGCACCGATACCTTGCCGGGCAGCGAGGTGCTCTACATTCCGCTGCGCGCGCCCACCAAGGCGCGCGGCGTATTGGCAGTCAGGGCGCGCAACCGGCGCTTGCTGCGAATTCCGGAGCAGCGGCAATTGCTCGACACCTTCGCCGCACTGATCGCCATCGCCCTGGAGCGCGTCCATTACGTCGGCGTTGCGCAGGACGCGCTGCTCAAGATGGAATCCGAGCGGTTGCGCAATTCGCTGCTGGCGGCGCTGTCGCACGATCTGCGCACGCCTTTGACCGTGCTGGTGGGCCTCGCGGAGTCCTTGACGCTCACCGTCCCCCCGCTGTCGAGCGAGCAAGTGGAGAGCGCGCGCGCGATTCAGGATGAGGCGCGGCGCATGAGCACCATGGTGGGCAATCTGCTCGACATGGCGCGGATCGAGAGCGGCGAGGTGAAGTTGAATCTGCAGTGGCAGCCGTTGGAGGAAGTGGTGGGCGCGGCGTTGGTCGCGACGCGCGCCATGCTGCAGCGGCATACCGTGCTGGTGCAACTGCCGCGCGATTTGCCCCTGGTCAAGTTCGATGCCGTGGCGATTGAACGCGTGCTGGTGAACCTGCTTGAAAATGTCTCCAAGTACACCCCGCCCGGTACCACCGTGACCGTGTCGGCGCAGGTGAGCGGCGATCAGCTCAGCGTGTCGGTCGCGGACAACGGTCCGGGACTGCCCGTCGGACGGGAGGAGGCGGTATTCCAAAAATTCACGCGCGGCGAGCGCGAATCCTCGACGCCGGGCGTGGGCTTGGGGCTCTCCATTTGCCGCGCGATCGTCGAGTCGCATCACGGCAAGATCACCGCCGCGTCGCATCCCGGCGGCGGCGCGACCTTTACCTTTACGCTGCCGCTCGGGGAGCCGCCGCCGGCCATCGAGTCCGAAAAGCAGGCAAGCGATGGCTGAGCCGCTGCCGGTCGCGATTCTCATCGAGGACGAGCGGCAAATCCGCCGCTTCGTGCGCACCGCGTTGGAAGCCGAGGGCTGGAGCGTCCATGAGGCGGAAACGATGCGTCAGGGTTTGACCGATGCGCGAACGCGCAGGCCGGATCTCGTCATTCTCGACCTGGGGTTGCCGGATGGAGATGGCGTCGAATTTCTGCACGACTTTCGCCGCTGGTCGAAAGTGCCGGTCATCGTTCTGTCGGCGAGGGTCGATGAGCAGGACAAGATCGCGGCGCTGGATGCCGGCGCCGACGACTATCTGACCAAACCTTTCGGCGTCGGGGAGCTGCTTGCCCGGGTCCGCGCTACCTCACGGCGCCACCTCGAAGCCGGCACCGACGCGAATGGGGTGTTCTCATTCGGCGAGGTCACGGTCGATCTGAACCTGCGTACCGTGCAGAAGGCCGATGCGTCCATCCACCTCACGCCGATCGAATTTCGACTGCTCAGCCTGCTCATCGCCAATGCCGGCAAAGTGCTCACGCATCGACAAATCCTGCGCGAAGTCTGGGGACCCGCGCATGCCGAGGATGGGCATTATGTGCGCGTCTACATGGGGCATCTGCGGCAAAAGCTCGAGGACGATCCGGCGCAGCCCAGGTATATTCTGACCGAAACGGCCGTGGGCTATCGACTGGTGCAAGATCCGCGCCCTTAGCGCACGCTAGGGCCAGCAAAGTCCTACACGCTTAAGGGGTTGAGCGACGACATTATTGCGTCAGAGCAGCGCCTACGCTGCTGTGCGCGGCGCCTTGATCAGCGTGGCGACACTGAGGTGAATATGCTGCATCAAGCGAGCCGGCATCCGTGCTGACCGACCAGGACATTTATTTGTTTCGCGAAGGCACGCACGGGCGGCTGTACGCCGAACTCGGCGCGCACGCGAACGCCGACGGCAGCGGCGTGCGTTTTGCCGTGTGGGCCCCCAACGCGGCGCAAGTCTCGGTGATCGGCGATTGGAACGGCTGGAAAGCGGGCAGCGACCGGCTGGCGCCGCGCACCGACCAATCCGGAATCTGGGAAGGCAGCGTGCCGGGCGTACGGCACGGCCAAGCGTACAAGTACCACATCACCTCCCAGGTGGGCGGCTACCGCGTCGAGAAGGCAGACCCGTTCGCGACCTTGTGCGAGCTGCCGCCGGCGACCGCATCGCGCGTCTGGAATTTGGATTATGCGTGGCACGATGCGGCCTGGATGTCGTCGCGCGCGGCACGCAACGGCTTGGGCGCGCCCATGTCGATCTATGAGCTGCACGCCGGTTCCTGGCGCCGCAAGGACGGCAAGTTCCTCAACTACCGGGAATTGGCGCATGAGCTGGCCGCATATCTTGGCGACACCGGATTTACGCATGTGGAACTCATGCCGATCACCGAGCACCCCTTCTACGGCTCCTGGGGGTACCAAACCACGGGATATTTCGCGCCCACGGCGCGCTACGGCACGCCGCAGGACTTGATGTACTTCGTGGACCATCTGCATGACTGCGGCATCGGCGTCATTCTCGATTGGGTGCCTTCGCATTTTCCGACCGATCAGCACGGGTTGGTGTATTTCGACGGGACTCACCTCTACGAACACGCGGATGCGCGCCAGGGATTTCATCCCGAATGGAACTCGGCGATATTCAATTTCGGCCGCAACGAAGTGCGCAGTTTTCTGGTTTCCTCCGCGCTGTTCTGGTTCGAGAAATACCACATCGACGGGCTGCGCGTGGATGCCGTCGCCTCCATGCTGTATTTGGACTATGCGCGCAAGGAGGGCGAGTGGATCCCCAACCAATTCGGGGGGCGTGAGAATCTTCAAGCCATCGATTTCCTGCGCATCCTGAACCAGGCCGTCTATCGGGACTATCCGGACGCGACCATGATTGCGGAGGAGTCGACCGCCTGGCCGATGGTGTCGAGACCCACGCACATGCGGCGGGCTCGGCTTCGGCCTGAAATGGAACATGGGCTGGATGCACGACACCCTCGCTTACATGCAAGAGGATCCGGTCTACCGCAAGTATCATCATGGCGAACTGACCTTCTCCCTGATCTACGCGTTCCACGAAAACTTCGTTCTGCCCCTGTCGCACGATGAAGTGGTGTACGGCAAGGGCTCGCTCATCGGCAAAATGCCGGGCGACGATTGGCAAAAGTTCGCGAATCTGCGCGCCCTGTACGGCTACATGTGGGCACATCCGGGCAAGAAGCTGCTGTTCATGGGCGGAGAGTTCGGACAGCGCCGCGAATGGACGCACGAAGGTGAACTCGAGTGGTGGGTGTCCGGCCTGCCGGAGCACGCCGGCGTCAAGCGCCTCATCGGCGATTTGAACCGCGTGTACCGCAGCGAAGCGGCGCTGCACGAGGTGGACTTCTCGCCGGCCGGGTTCGAGTGGGTGGATGTCGGCAATGCCGACATGAGCATCATCGCCTTCCTGCGCAAAGCGGCGGGCGAGGGCGCTCCGCTGCTGGTGGTGTGCAATTTCACTCCGGTGCCGCGCGCCAATTTCCTGCTCGGCGTCCCTGAACGCGGTGTTTGGCGCGAGCTCATCAATACCGATGCGCGCGACTACGGCGGCGCCGGCTGGGGCAACTTGGGCGGGGTCGAGTCCGTGCCCGTGAACTCTCACGGCCGTGTCGAATCCTTGAATCTCACGCTGCCGCCGCTCTCGACCATCATCCTGCGCTGGGAAGGCCGTGGCTAGCGCCCGGCGCAAGGCGCCCGCCAGGCAACGCGAGGCTTCGACCTCGCCCGGCGATGCCACCGCGTCCGTTGCGGAGGGCAGGGTGCGCGCCGTCATCGACGCGGTGCTGCCCACCGTCGATGGCGGGCGGTTTCCCGCCAAACGCATCGCCGGGGAAGTTGTCGGGATCGAAGCCCATTGCTTCACCGACGGTCACGACAAGCTGCGGGTGGTGCTGCGCTGGAAACTGCGCGACTCCGCGCAAGCCGATTTCGAAATCAACATGACCGCGCTCAGCAACGATGTGTGGACGGCGGAAATTCACGCCCCCGCAGCCGGGCCTCTACCAATGCACCGTCATCGCGTGGGTGGATCACTTCGAGTCCTGGCGCCGCGATTTCGAACGACGTGAGGAAGCAGCCGATATCCGCGCGGCGGTTGAAACCGGCGCCCTGCTCATCGACGAGGCCGCGGCGCGAGCCGCCGGCAGCGATGCCGCCATTCTCGCCGACTGGTCCGCGCAGTTGCGCGGCGGTCTCGAGCAGGCGGTGGGCGATGTCGCGGCGCTGCGCGCGCTGGCGCTCGATCCGGCGCGAGCGCAAGTGCTGGCGAAGTATGCGGATCGAAGTTTGGCGGCAAGCGCCACGTGGGATCTGCTGGTCGATCGCAAGCGCGCGGCCTTCAGCAGCTGGTACGAATTGTTCCCGCGCTCGGCCGCGGCGCAGAGCGGGCTGCACGGAAAATTCAGCGATGTCGAGGCGCGCCTGCCGTACCTCGCTGAAATGGGGTTCGACGTCCTGTACTTTCCACCCATTCATCCCATCGGCCGCGTCAACCGCAAGGGCACGAACAATGCGCTGCGCGCCAAGCCCGGCGATGTGGGCAGTCCCTGGGCCATCGGAGCCGCCGAGGGCGGCCATAAGGATATTCTGCCGCAGCTCGGCACGTTCGATGATTTCGACCGGTTGCTGAATGTGGCGCGCGCGCTCGGCATCGAGATCGCCATGGACATTGCGTTTCAATGCGCCCCCGATCATCCCTACGTGACGCAGCACCCGCAATGGTTCAAGCATCGCCCCGACGGCAGCGTGCAATATGCCGAGAATCCGCCGAAGAAATACCAGGACATCTATCCCTTCGATTTCGAAACCGGCGACTGGCGCGCCTTGTGGGCGGAGCTCAAAAGCGTCGTCGACTTCTGGATTGGGCGCGGCGTCAAGATATTCCGCGTCGACAACCCGCACACCAAGGCTTTTGCGTTCTGGGAATGGCTCATCGGCGCGATCAAACGCGAGCATCCGGACGTCATTTTCCTGGCCGAGGCCTTCACCCGACCCAAAGTCATGCACCGCTTGGCCAAGTTGGGGTTCTCTCAGTCGTATACGTACTTCACGTGGCGCAACACCAAGCAGGAGCTGACCGACTATTTCACCGATCTCAGTCAGGGTCCGGGCCGGCAATACTACCGGCCCAATGTATGGCCGAATACGCCCGACATTCTGCCCGAAACGCTGCAGTCGGGCTTGCGCCCGATGTTTGCCGCGAGGCTGATCCTTGCCGCGACGCTGTCCGCGAACTACGGCATCTATGGACCGACATACGAACTGATGGAAAGCACGCCGCGCGAACCCGGCAGCGAGGAGTATCGCGATTCGGAGAAGTATCAGCTGCGGCACTGGACTTTGCAGCAGCCCGACAGCCTCTGGTCGCTGATCGCGCGCATGAACCGCATTCGGCGCGAAAACACCGCGCTGCAGTCCGATAGCGGGCTGCATTTTTGCAAGATCGACAACGATCAACTGATCGCCTATTTGAAGGCGGATGCGCAGAGTTCCAACGTGATTCTCACCGTCGTCAATCTCGATCCGCACCATCCGCAGTCGGGTTGGGTCGACCTGGATGTCGGCGCCCTGAAGTTCGATCCCGAGCAGCCCTACCAGGTTCATGATCTGTTGAGCGATCAGCGCTATATATGGCGGGGCCGGTACAACTATCGTGCTGCTGGACCCGCAACGCGCGCCGGCTCATGTCTTCAGGCTGCGCCGGCGCGTGCGCAGCGAGCAGGATTTCGACTATTACTTATGACGCGCTGGATGACAGGCCCGTAAATGAACGACGTCCAAGTTCCGCTTCTGGACACGACGCCGCCGACCGGCATCAGCGCCGACGATGCGCTTTGGTACAAGGATGCGGTCATCTACCAGCTCAACGTCAAGTCGTTCTTCGACTCCAATGACGACGGCATCGGCGATTTCAAGGGCCTGACCTCCAAGCTGGAGTACATCCGCGACCTGGGCGTCAACACCATCTGGCTGATGCCCTTCTATCCGTCGCCGCTCAAGGACGACGGCTACGACATTGCCGACTACCAAAACGTGCATCCGCAGTTCGGCACGCTCGACGATTTTCGCGCCATGCTCGAGCGAGGCGCACCGGCTCGGGTCTCAAGGTGGTCACCGAACTGATCATCAACCACACCTCCGATCAGCACCCGTGGTTTCAGGCGGCGCGGCGCGCGCCGCGCCGGCTCCGCGCAACGCGATTTCTACGTGTGGAGCGACACCGACCAGAAATATCTCGGCACGCGCATCATCTTCACCGACACCGAGACTTCGAACTGGACCTGGGATCCGCTGGCGAAGGCGTACTACTGGCACCGCTTCTTCAGCCATCAGCCGGATCTGAATTTCGACAATCCGCAGGTGCTGCAGGCGGTGCTCAAAATCATGCGGTTCTGGCTCGACATGGGCGTCGACGGGTTCCGGCTCGATGCGATTCCCTACCTGGTCGAGCGCGAGGGCACCAACAACGAGAATCTGCGCGAAACCCACGCGGTCATCAAGCAGCTGCGCGCGGCCATCGACGCCGCGTATCAGAACCGCTTCCTGCTCGCCGAGGCGAATCAATGGCCGGAAGACGTGCGCGAATACTTCGGCGACGGCGACGAGTGCCACATGGCCTATCACTTTCCCTTGATGCCGCGCATCTACATGGCGATCGCCCAGGAGGACCGCTATCCGATCACGGAAATCATGCAGCAGACGCCGGACATCCCGGACAGCTGCCAGTGGGCGATTTTCCTGCGCAATCACGATGAGCTGACGCTTGGAGATGGTGACCAGCAAGGAACGCGACTACATGTACACGACCTATGCGGCGGATCATGCAGGCGCGCATCAATCTGGGCATCCGCCGGCGGCTCGCGCCCCTGATGGAGAACGACCTGGACCGCATCAAGCTCATGAACAGCCTGCTGCTGTCGATGCCGGGCTCGCCGATCCTCTACTACGGCGACGAGATCGGCATGGGCGACAACTTCTTCATCGGCGACCGCAACGGCGTGCGCACGCCGATGCAGTGGAGCCCGGACCGCAATGCCGGTTTCTCGCGCGCCGATCCGCAGCGGCTGTACCTGCCGCCCATCATGGATGCGGTGTACGGCTACCAGTCGACCAATGTCGAGGCGCAGTCGCGCGACCCCAGTTCGCTTGTTGAGCTGGACCAAGCGCATGCTGGCGGTGCGCAAAACCACCCGCGCCTTCGGGCGCGGCATCGCGCCGATTCCTGCGGCCCGGCAACCGCAAGATACTGGCGTACCTGCGCGAGTTCGGCGAGGACACCATTCTGTGCGTTGCGAACCTGTCGCGCTCCGCGCAGCCGGTCGAGCTCAATCTCGCCCCGTTCAAGGGCCGCGTGCCGGTGGAAATGCTCGGCCGAACCGCATTTCCGCCGATCGGCGACCTGCCTTACCTGCTGACCATCTCAGCCTACGGATTCTATTGGTTCCGGCTGGCCACCGACGCGGAGGTGCCCTCCTGGCATGAGCAGATCGTGTCCATCGACGAGCGGCCGGTGCTGGTGCTGTTCGACGGATGGACCAGCCTGTTTCGCGAACGCGTGGTGCCCTGGCGCATCGGCATGGCGGAGAAGACCCGCACGCAATTCGAAACCGATACACTGCCGCGCTACATCGAAACCCAGCGCTGGTACGCGGCGAAGGGCACGCCGATCGAACGGGCACGCATTACCGAACAAGTGCTGTGGTCGGAGGGCAAGGTGTCCTGGCTCATGGCGTTGGTCGAGCTCGAGGGGACCGAGCCGCGCGCCAATTACTTCATGCCGCTTGGGGTTGGCCTGGGAGGAGCGCGAGGACGAGCGCGTGAAGAATCTCTCGACCTCCGCCGTGGCGAAGATTCGCCAGCAGTCCAGTGTGGGGGTGATGGGCGACGCCTTTGCCGACGAATTGTTCTGCCGCGCGATGGTCGCGGCGATGGCGGCGCGCCGCGAAATCCCCATGTCCGCCGGCAAGCTGCGCTTCCGGCCCACGCTGCAGTTTGCGCAGATTGCAGGCCCCGACTTCGAAGCTCTGCCGGTCGAGCGGCCGCGCGGATCCAGCTCGAATACCATCGTCGACATGCGGTGAGCGGCTGATGCTCAAAGGCTACCGCCGTCTGCAGATCGGGATGAATCCGGAACTCGAAATGGGCCTGTACCTCACCGAGGTGGCGCATTTCGCGAATTGCGCGCCCTTGGCCGGCGTGCTCGAGTATGTCGCCAACGATGGGCAGACGCGATTGCTGGCGATGCTGCAGGCCTACGTGGCCAATCAGGGCGACGGTTGGACCTATTCGCTGGAATATTTGCGGCGCCATCTCGAGCAATATCGCACCACGCCGGCCAGCGAGCCGCCTCCGCCCAACGCGCACGAGGCCTACCTCGCGCTCATTCGCGTCTTGGCGCTGCGAACCGCGGAGCTGCACCGCGCGCTCGCCCGGCCGAGCGATGACGCGGCATTTTCGCCCCAGCCGCTGCAGCAAGCCGACATCGATGCCTACCGCCAACGGGCCTTGGACGAGGCGCGCGGCGCGCTGGATCTGCTGGCCGCCAAGGATGCGGTTCCCGCGGCCGACCGCGAGCGCGCTCATGCCGCGCTCGCGCTGCGCGAGCAGATCATGCAGCGAATCGAGGAGTGCGCCGCGGCGGCCGCGCCATCCGGCAAAAAAATCCGCATCCACGGCGATTATCATCTGGGCCAGGTTCTGGTCACGCGCAATGATTTCGTGATCATCGATTTCGAGGGCGAACCGGGCCACAGCCTGGAGCTGAGGCGCGCGAAACACTCGCCGCTGCGGGACGTCGCCGGCATGCTGCGTTCTTTCGGCTACGTGCAACAAAGCGCCCTGCGCAGCGTCGCGCACAACGAAGCGGAGGCGGCGCGACTGACGCCGCTCGCCAGGAGTTGGGAGCTTGAAGCGCGCAGCGCCTTCTTGGCGGCCTACGATTTGGCTGCGCGCGAGAGCGCCGCATACGACACGCTGCAACCCGGACAGGGCTTGCTCGGCTTGTTCGAACTGGAAAAAGCCTGTTATGAATTGCGCTACGAACTCGGCAACCGGCCGACCTGGGTCGGCATCCCGTTGCAAGGCATTCTGGACTGGGGCAGCTGATATTGGAGGGCTCTCATGCAAAGCATTGATATGTTGGTGGATGCAGGCCGAGAGTTCCTGCATCAAGCCGCCGTGTTCCTGCCGAAACTTCTGCTGGCGCTGCTCGTGGTCGTCATCGGATGGCTGTTGGCCAAAGTGGTGCGCTTTGCCGTCGAGCGCGCGCTGCGTGCCGTCAATTTCAACGTATTGACCGAACGGGCGGGCACCGACAATTTCTTGAGGCAGGCCGGCATGCACGGCGACACCACCACGCTGTTTGGGCTGGTGGTCTTTTGGCTGGTGGTGATCGCGGCATTGATCATGGCATTCAACGGCCTGGGACTGACCTACCTGCCGGATCTGCTGGGCCGCGTGGTGCTGTTCGCTCCCAAGCTGTTCATCGCCATGCTGGTCGTGGTGTTCGGCTCGTATTGCGCGAGCGTCGTGGGCAACGCGGTGCAAAATTACTGCCTCGATGCCCATATCGCGGACGCCGATGTTCTCGGCCGGCTGGCGCGCTACCTGATCATGCTGTTCGTCGTGATGATCGCCCTGAGCCAGATTGAAGTCGGCGGCGACATCGTGCAGCGGACTTTTCTCATCATTCTCGCCGGTCTCATGCTGGCGATCGCGCTGGCGTTCGGGCTGGGCGGCAAGGATTGGGCGGCGTCCCTGCTCCAGCGCTGGTGGCCGCAGCAGCGCAAGGATCGGGACCTCTGATCGACCGGTTCCATCACGCCATGCCCTTCGGCTGCTCGCTGCAGCGCGGAGGCGGCGCTCGAGTTCCGCCTGTGGGCGCCTTCGTGCGCCACGGCGACGCTCGAGCTGACACGACCCGATGCCGATGCGCCGAGCCGCCATGCCATGCGAAAACTTCACGGCTGGCATGAGATCGAGCTCGCCGGGGCCTGCGCGGGAGCGAGCTATCGATATGTGGTGCAAACCCGGGAAAGCGCTGCGCTCGCCGTACCGGATCCCGCCTCGCGCAGCAACCCGGGCGGCGTTCACGCGGCCAGCATCATCGTCGATCCGGAGTCCTACGCTTGGCAATCCCACGAGTGGCGCGGCCGTGCGTGGCCCGATGCGGTGCTGTACGAGTTGCACATCGGTACCTTCACCCAGGAGGGCACGTTTAGCGCGGCCCGCGAACAGCTGCCGGATTTGAAATTACTCGGGGTCACCGGGCTGCAGATCATGCCGCTGGCCGCTTTCCCCGGTGCCCGCAATTGGGGCTATGACGGCGTGCTGCCGTTCGCGCCGGCGCCCTGCTACGGCTCGCCCGCGGACCTCAAGGCCATGATCGATCGCGCGCATGAGCTGGGAATGATGGTGTTGCTGGACGTCGTCTACAATCATTTCGGCCCGGAAGGAAATTATCTGCACGCCTATTGCCCCGAGTTCTTCAACTCCGCGCATCGCACCCCCTGGGGTGCCGCGATCAACTTCGACGGCGAGGGCAACCGCACGGTGCGCGAGTTCTTCGTGCACAACGCGCTGTATTGGATCGAAGAGTATCGCTTCGACGGCCTGCGGCTCGACGCCGTCCACGCCATACGCGATCAATCGAGCCTGCATATCGTGGCCGAGATTGCCGCCGCCATACGTGCCGGCCCGGGACGCTCGCGCCACGTGCACCTGGTTCTGGAGAACAACGCCAATCAGGCGCGCTATCTGGAGCGCGGAGCACAAGGAGAACCGAGCATCGCGAGCGCGCAGTGGGACGATGATGTTCATCATGCACTGCACGTGCTGGTGAGCGGCGAAGCGGATGGTTACTACGCCGACTACAAGGCCGAGCCGCTCAAGATGTTGGGACGCGCGCTGGCGGAAGGTTTCGCCTATCAGGGCGAGTATTCAATCTTCCGCGAACGGGCGCGGGGCGAGCCGAGCGGCGGGCTGCCGCCCGCGGCGTTCGTCGGCTTTTTGCAAAATCACGACATGGTCGGCAACCGCGCCTTCGGCACGCGCATCCCAGCCTTCGGCGATTCGCGGCTGATTCCCGCCGCTTATGCGTGCCTGCTGCTCGCGCCGCAGATCCCCATGCTCTTCATGGGAGAGGAGTTCGAGGCCTCGACGCCGTTCCTCTATTTCTGCGATTTCGGCCCGGAACTTGCGCTGGCAGTGGCGAACGGGCGCCGTCGAGAGTTCAAGCGCTTTGCGGCCTTCGCCAGCGACGCTGCCGTGCAGCGTATTCCGGATCCCAATGCGGAATCCTCCTTCGCCGCCAGCAAGCTGCGCTGGGCGGAGCGGCACGCGGCGCCGCATCGAGAGCGGCTGGATTTCATCCGCGAGTTATTGGCGCTGCGGCGGCATTACTTGGCGCCGCATCTCTCGGAGCGCATGCACGCGGGGAGCTTCGAGATCGCGGACGAGGTGCTGCGTGTGAATTGGCTCCTGGCAAACGGCAGGTCTTGGTGCCTCCTGGCGCATTTCGGCAAACACGCGGCGTACGCCGCGCTGCCTGAAACGGGGACCCGCGTGTTTTCCATGGGAGCCGCCCCCGCCGCGGCGCCGCAGGCCCGGTTGGAACCGGGAGCGGTGATCGCGACTCTGTCTTAGGCGGCGGCCCGCTCGGCGCTCGCACCTTCGAGCGCTCGGGCGAGCACGTCCTCGATCCTCTCCGCCCAAACGAACTCGAGACCCGTGCGCACACTGTCGGGGATGTCTTCAAGATCGCGGCGATTGCGCGCCGGCAAGATCACGGTGCGGATTCCGGCGCGCGCCGCTGCCACGCATTTTTCCTTGATGCCGCCCACCGGGCATCACCACGCCCGCGCAGGCTGATTTCGCCCGTCATGGCGACGTCCGGCGCGACCGTGCGCTGCGTCAGCAGCGACGCCAGCGAGGTGGCCATGGCGACTCCGGCGCTCGGGCCATCCTTGGGTATCGCGCCCGCGGGCACGTGGATGTGCAAATCGCAGTTGTCGAGCGCGGCCGGATCGATCCCAACCGGTCGGCCTGCGACTTCACCAGGGTCACGGCGGCTCTGAGCGCTCTCCTTCATCACCTCGCCGAGCTGGCCGGTCAAGATCAGCTTGCCGCTGCCCTTCACGCGGCTCGACTCGATGAACAGGATATCGCCGCCCGCCGGTGTCCAGGCGAGCCCCGTCGCAACGCCCGGCACGCTGGTGCGCAGGGCCACGTCGTTCTCGAAGCGTGGCGCGCCCAGGATCGTCGCCACCTCCGCCGCGTCGATGCGCACGCTCGCGGCCCGCCGGAGGCGATGGCGACGGCGGCATTGCGCAAAAGCGCGCCGATCTGCCGTTCCAGATTGCGGACACCGGCCTCGCGCGTGTAATCGGCGATGAGCCTGCCGCAGTGCCTCGTCGGACATCTTGCATCTGCTCCGCCGCTCAATCCGTTGGCGGTCAGCTGGCGCGCGAGCAGGTAGCGGCGCGCGATCTGCAGCTTCTCCTCCTCCGTGTAGCCGGCGAGCTCGATGATTTCCATGCGATCGCGCAGCGGCGCCGGAATCGAGTCGAGCACGTTGGCGGTGGCGATGAACAACACCTTCGACAGATCGAACGGCACGCCGAGATAATTGTCGCGGAACGTGTTGTTCTGCTCCGGGTCCAGCACTTCGAGCAGCGCCGAGAACGGGTCGCCCTGATAGCTTGCCGAGAGCTTATCCACCTCGTCGAGCATCAGAACCGGGATTGCGCCGACCGGCCTTGCGCACGGCCTGCACGATGTTGCCGGGCAGCGACGCCGATGTAGGTGCGCCGATGGCCGCGGATCTCCGCCTCATCGTGCACGCCGCCCAGGCTCACGCGGCGGAATCTGAGGCCGAGCGCCTTGGCGATGCTCTGCCCGAGGGAGGTCTTGCCCACGCCCGGCGGCCCCACGAAACACAGAATGGGACTGCGGCCTTCGGGATTGAGCTTGCGCACCGCGAGAAACTCGAGAATGCGGCGCTTGACCTTCTCCAGGCCATAGTGGTCCTCGTCGAGGATCGCACGCGCCCGCTCGATATCGAGCTGCTCCGGATCGATCTTCGACCAGGGCATGGCGATCAGCCAGTCGAGATAATTGCGCGTCATGGAATACTCCGCCGCACCGCTCGGGCATGCGCTCGAGCCGCGCAAGCTCGCGCTGCGCCTGCTCCTCCGACTTCGGGCGGCATCCTCGCATCGGCGATCGCCTTCTTCAGGTCCGCGGCCTCCGCTCCGTCCCGGCCGCCTCGCCGAGCTCCTTCTGGATCTGGTGCAGCCGCTCGCGCAACACGGCCTCCTTCTGCCGTTCGTCAAAGGCCTCGCGCGTGCGTCTCGTCGATCTGGCGCGACACCTTCAACACCTCGATGCGCCGGCCGAGCAGCGCCAGCACCCGATCCAGCCGCGCCTTCAGATCGAAGGTCGCGAGAATTTCCTGTTTCTCGGCGGACTTCAAGTCCATGAAGCTGGCGATCGATGTCGGCCAGGGTCGGCAATGGATTCGATGGCGCGAATCGGCGTTGATCGAATTCGCCGGGCGCCTGCGGCAGCAGCTGCACCGCTTCGATCGCCAGTCTCGCGCAAGATCGACGCCGCGTGCCTCGATCTCGCTGATCGAAGGTGGTGGTTCCTTTGTGCGGCTCGATGCGGGCGACCAGGAACGGCTCAGGCTCACGTAATCGAGCACGGTAAAGCGCTGCTCGCCCTGGGCTATCAGATGATGCGTGCCGTCCGCGGCGGTGATGAAGCGGACGATCGAGGCGGCGGTGCCGACCCGGTGCAACAATTCGGCGGCGTGACGTCGCTCGACGTTGCCGCGCTCGCGTTGCTGCACGATTGCAGCAGACCGACGCGGCGCTGGGTGCGCACCGCTTCTTGCGCCGCAGCCAGGGAGCCTTGCCGGCATGGCAATCGGCAGCACGACGCCCGGGAAACAGCACGGTCTCGCGCACGGGCAGAATGATCAAGACGTCTTCCGGTATCACGTGTTTGGCAAAGGACTCTCGTTACTCACAGTTTGCCTCGTCAGGTGCAGGTGAGATAGCCGCGCTTCAAACTGCAGCTCGAGTCAGGCGTAGCGGCCCGGCGGCAACTCGATGCGCCGCCGCATCCGGCCATAAGGAATTTCCATCCGCATGATCTCACCGCGGCACTCGAAATTGCGGCGGCGAGACGTTGGTCTCGATCAACAGACCGAGCGCATGATGTTCACGACCACGTCTTCGACGCGCGCTCCGGGCAACGCCACACGCTCACGTCGATCCGGCCCTGAGCCACAATATTCGGCCGGCGGCTCCCAAACGGGCCTTGAAGGACTCCGGCCAGGTTGATAGAAATGACGATGCCTGCGCTCGGCCTGTTCGAGGCAGCGCACAGGCCTCCGCCCACATCCAGGATTTTCGACGCTAATATTCATTGAAATACTAATGCGGGCGGCCAGTAGCTACTTCGAAGAGAGGCGAGCTGCCGGGCGCATTCAAGTCGCGTCGAGCCTGGGGGCGGGCCCGTTTCGGTCACGACCGGACCGTGTAGCCGCCGGATTTCTCGTCCGGCCGCAGTGCAGCAGTCCGCGCTTCTCCGCATCGCGCAGCATGTCGTTGAAGGATCGGAAGCCATAGAAACGCTCGTTGAACCCGGGATGGCGGCGCTTGATGGCCTGTTTGATCATCGAGCCCCAGATCGGTTCGTTTCCGCCGCGTTCCTCGGTGACGGCCTCCAGCGTCTCGACCACCGATCGAGCGCATCCCGATCGGGCCTTGCCCGACGGCCGCGTCGGCCCTTGCTGCTCGGGCGGCGGCGCTGCCGGCGGGCGGCGCCGCGGCCGGACGCCGCAGCCGCGCCGCGCCGGCGCGCTTTGGCGGCTCCTTGCGCACCAGGTCATCGTAGTAAATGAATTCGTCGCAATTGTTGAGGAACAGGTCGGAGGTCGAATTCTTGACGCCGACGCCGATGACCGTCTTGGCATTTTCGCGCAGCTTGCTCACCAGCGGCGAGAAATCCGAATCGCCGCTCAGGATGACGAAGGTATCGACGTGCCCCTTGGTGTAGCACAGATCCAGAGCGTCGACGACCATGCGGATGTCGGCGGAATTCTTGCCCGACTGGCGCACATGCGGGATTTCGATGAGTTCGAACGCCGCCTCATGCAGGCCGCGCTTGAAGTCCTTGTAGCGATCGAAATCGCAATAGGCCTTCTTCACCACGATGTGGCCCTTGAGCAGCAGTCGCTCGAGCACCTTTTCGATGTCGAAGCTCGGGTATTTGGCGTCGCGCGCGCCGAGGGCGATGTTCTCGAGATCCAGGAAAACCGCCATGGTGGCATCCGAGTCTTTGGCCGACATTTCAATAAGCCTCTGCTTTCAGAACCAATTGTAATTGAAGCTTATGCTGATTCGCTCGGCCTTGACGCCGTTGGGCGGGACTTCGTGCCGCAGCCAGCTTTCGAACAACAGCACGCGTCCCGCAGCCGCTTGATAGGTGACCCAGGGCCGCACTCGCGCCGCGCGCGGGCTGAGCGCCTCGGCGCCGCCATGAATCGATCCAGGCGCGGATCTTCGAACTTGATGCCCGGAGATCCTTTCGGCACTTGTACGTAGTAGGTGCCGCTCAAGCTCGAGTGAGGATGCAGATGCAGGGTGTGCACCGTGCCGTGCGGCATGATGTTGACCCAACAATCGGTCATCGCCAGCGTGCGACCGCGCAAGTCCCACTCGAGCGCCCTGGCAAAGGCGGCGACGTGGCGACGCAGTTTCCCGCGCAGCGACTCGAAGGTCGGTGAGACCGTGTGCAGACGGTGTGCCGATCCGTACGAGGTGTAGCCGCCCGGATAATTTTGCCGGGACCAGCGCCGGCCGGCCGCATCGTCCAGGCGCAGCTGCCGGCATTCTTTCAACAGCTGACGGTTGAATTCGGCCGAATCGCCGCGCTGCAAGGCGGCCGCATAGACGAGGGTCGGAAATAAGGCGTGAACGCTCACCGCGCTTGGACGGAAAATTTGACTTCGTTGAACTGGATGATCGGCGCCACGTCCGTGTAGCGCGGAATATCCGCCTGCAGCTGCGACGCGGCGGGTCCCCAGACCTCCAAAAATGCCGCGATACTGTCGAAATAAAACTGGCATCCGCCGTGGAAGGCCGGCGCTTCGCCGGGTGCCGTGCCTTGCAGGCCGGCATCCACTTCGGTTTTGCGCAGATTTTTCTGCAAGAGACGCATCGCCAGAGGCATGTGCGTCCCCACATAGTAGTCGATATCGAAGCGCGAGCCCGGCTTGTTGGGATAGAGAATCGAGAGTTTGATCATCGGAATCACCGTCTGTTTTCAAGTTACTTCAAGGTGCCGCGGCGGAGCCTGCCGGCGCGCGCGAGTCGTTCGCGCCGTAAAAGCGCGCGGGGCGAGGAAACTGCAGCGCCCGAGCGGCAGCGATATCCGCCGGCGCAATACCGATCGCCTCGACTGCGTTGCCTGCTCCCCAATTCTCCAGCGGTACGATCTTGTAGCCCATGGCGCCGAGTGCCTCGGCCGTGTCGGCGGAGAGCGCAAAGGGCTCCGCCGCGAGCGTGTCCGGCAACCATTGATGATGGATGCGAGGCGCATCGATGGCTTCCTGCAGCGTCATGCCGTGATCGATGACATTGACGATGACTTCGAGCACTGTGGTGATGATGCGCGAGCCCCCCGGCGTTCCGAGCACAAGCACCGGTTTGTCATTCTTGAACACCAAGGTCGGGGTCATGGAACTCAATGGGCGCTTTCCCGGCGCGACCGCATTGGCCTTGCCCTGAACCAGTCCGAACGCATTGGGCACGCCGGGCTTGGCGGTGAAGTCGTCCATCTCGTCGTTCAAAAAGAATCCGGTATCGCCCGCGATCACCTTGGCCCCGAACGAGTCGTTGATGGTGTAGGTGACGGCGACCGCGTTGCCGAGGCGATCGGCCACCGAATAGTGTGTCGTGGTGGCGTGCTCGTCGACGGCTGCGAGTCCCTGCAGATCGGAGGAGGGCGTGGCGCGGTTCGGTTGAATCTGCGCACGGATCGATTGCGCATGGCGCACCGACAACAGGCGCGCGGTTGGATTGTCGACGAACGCCGGGTCGCCCAGGTAGGTATTTCGGTCGCGATAGGCATGGCGCATCGCCTCGGTCATGACGTGAACGGCTTTGCTGGAGTGAAAACCCATCGCCTTGAGCGGGTAGCCTTCCAGCACTTGCAGCATCTCGCACAAGGTAATGCCGCCGGAACTCGGCGGCGGCGCCGAGACGATCGCGTAGCCGCGATACGAGCAATGGATGGGCACCGTTTCCGTCACGCTGTACGCTGCAAAATCCTCAACCGTCAACAAGCCGCCGTGGGCGCGCGACGCCGCGGCGATGGCCGCCGGGACGGCGCCGTGATAGAAGGCTTCGGCCCCGCCGTTGCTGATTGCGTGCAATGTGGCCGCGAGGTCCTTTTGCGTCAGTCGGTCCCCGGGCGCGAAGGGTTCGCCACGATTCAAGAATATCGCCGCAACATTCGGCTGATCGCGAAAATCCTGGGTTCCTTCGGCCAACACATCGACATCGCCGCGGGTCAGAACGAACCCTTCGGCCGCCAGCTTGATGGCCGGTGCAATCAAGACCTCCCGCGGCAAGGTCCCGTATTTCTGCCGAGCCGTCTCCAGGCCCATGACCGTTCCGGGAACGCCCACCGCCAAATAACCGTTCAGACTGCGTTTGCCGACAACCTTGCCGTGTGCGTCGAGAAACATGTCCGCGCGTGCGGCCAGCGGGGCGCGTTCACGAAAGTTGATGAAGGTATCCGTGCCGCCGGCGAGATGTATGAGCATGAAACCGCCGCCGCCGAGATTGCCGCAGCAGGGATGCGCGACCGCGAGCGCATAACCGACCGCCACCGCGGCGTCGACGGCGTTGCCTCCCTGACGCAGGATCGCCGCGCCTATCTCCGAAGCGAGGTGCTCGGAAGTCACCACCATTCCTTTGTCGGACTCGAGGTCGAGCGGCGCGGCCGCGTGAGCCATCAGACAGGGTATCAGCAGCAGGGCCGGCGATATTCGGTTGAGCATGCTTGTAAGAGTAGCCTAATGAGCCGCGGGCGGCACACTGGTGCGCTAACACAGGTTGGTGAAGGGGGCATGCAATGCGCGGATAGTCAAACAGGCAAACGAATGGCATCTTGGAGAGCGCCGTCATGACCGTCGAGCAAGCTGCCGAGAATACGGCGCGACATCAGCGCATCTTGAGGCTTCTGGCGTTGATTCGATCGATCGCGGGGCAAATGCAAATCCAAGAGCGCGATGCCGAGCAGTTGGCGTTGCACTTCGCCGGCCGCGTGGGTGCCATCGGGCGGGCCGCGCTCACGCCGATTCGCGCAGGCACCGACTTCGAATCCCTGGTGCTGGATGAATTGCGGGTCGATCGCGTTCACCGTTCCGGAATCAGCGTCGGGGGGCCGGCGGTTCGCCTGAACGCCAAGTCGGCGGAGCTCCTGGGGCTGCTGATCCACGAACTCGTCATCAATTCGGTCAAGTTCGGCGCCCTGTCTCAGCCGCAAACACGGCTGCGCGTGGCATGGTGGTTTGCCGGCGCGAGTGATTCGCGCCTGCGGCTCGAGTGGCAAGAGAGCGGGGTTCGGATGCCGCCTGCGGCGTTGCGCAAGCCCGGCTTTGGTTCCCACATCCTGAAACGCGTTATCGCGAGCGAGTTGCGCGGGGAGGGTGAATTGCTATATTTGAGCCACGGGGTGCTTTGCACACTGGAGTTGCCCATCGGCGAGGTGCTGCTTCAACATGAATAATCCGTTGCTGCGTAAACTTGCTAACTTCACCGAATTGTCCGCAGAAGAATCGAACCTGGTAGAGGCGTGCAGCCTCGACGTACGCGAATTCGCCGCGCGCGAAGATGTGATCTCGCAGGGCGATCGCACCGGCGGCGTCAAATTGCTGCTGGAGGGCTTTGCCTGCCGCTACAAGGTGCTGGAGGACGGACGGCGCCAGATCGTTGCCTATTTCGTGCCCGGCGATCTGTGCGATTTGCGGGTATTCATTTTGAAGCGCATGGACCACTCCATCGGCGCGGTGGTTGCCTCGAAGGTTGCGACCATATCTCCCGAGAACGTCTTGAAAATGACGCACAATTATCCGGCATTGACGCGCGCCCTGTGGTGGTCGACCCTGGTGGAGGAAGCGATCGCGCGCGAATGGATCGTCAATGTCGGGCAGCGCAATGCGCTGGAACGGATGGCGCATCTTTTTTGCGAATTACTTTACCGCTTCCGGGCGGTGGGATTGAATGAAGGCAACTCCTGCACTTTGCCGCTGACGCAAGTGGAATTGGCGGAGACGCTGGGATTGTCCTCGGTTCACGTCAATCGAACGCTGCAGGAATTGCGGCGTCAGAAGCTGATCACTCTGGAGGCCGGCACGCTGACGATTCAAGACCTCGACGCGTTGAAAGAGGTCTCCTTCTTCAATCCAGACTACCTGCACCTGGATTATAGCGATCAGAAGCCGCGCGGCGACGAGCGGGAAGGCGCGTAAAGTTGCTTTATGTTAGCGCGCTCGGGCGTTCGATCGCATAATCTTTGCCGCAAGAAAAGCCAAGCGCATTCACCATGCAATACAACGAACACCAACTGGCGCAACTCGCCGCAACCGTGGCCGCCGGGCTGTCGCGCGGGTCCGATCTCTTGCAGAACGCAGACAAAGAGAACGCCCGCGCCGCGGCGCGCAACCTCGCGCGGGTCAGCTTGCTGGTCGCACGCCATATTCTGGCGGGCGCGCATAGCGCCGCGCTCAAGGTCGACGAACTGGAATTGTTGTACGACGACGCGGACTTTCTCTAGCGCGGTTCATTTCGGCATCGATTCGCTGCAGCGCAAATTCGCTTCAACGCGAATACGAAATGCGGTAGATGGTGTTGCCGCCGTCCTCGCTCATCAACAGCGAACCGTCGGTGAGTTCCACGGTTGCGACCGGGCGGCCCCAGACATGCGCAGCGTCCACCACGAAGCCCGTTAAAAAGTCCTCGTAGCCGCCGGTCGGCTCGCCATTCTTCATCGGAACGCGCACCAGTTTGTAGCCGGTGCGCAAGCTGCGGTTCCAAGAGCCATGAAATCCGACGATGGCATCGCCGACGAACGCCTCGGGGAAAGCGGATTTGCCGTTGCTGGCGCTGTAGAAAGTCATGCTGAGCGCCGCCGAGTGCGACTGGTACAGCACGTCCGGAACCGATACCTTGCCCGCCAAATCGGGCCGCTCGCCCTTCAAGCGCGGATCCTCGTTCGAGCCGATGTAGTACCACGGCCAGCCGTAAAAGCTGCCGCGCTTCACCCGCGTCGAATAGTCGGGTACCAGATCATCTCCGAGCGCATCGCGTTCATTGGTCGTGCACCACAAGGCGCCGTTGGCCGGTTGCACCGTGAGACTGACGCAGTTGCGTATGCCGTCGGCGTAGATTCTCGCCGTTCCTGGAGCCGCAGCGTCGAATTCCAGGACCGCGGCGCGATCGGTCTCCGCATCCCAGGCAGCACCGAGACCATGAGCCGCTTCCCACGCCTTGATTTCTGCAGGAGTTTTTTTCGACATCGTCTCGGCGACATTTGAACCTGAGCCCACCGACACGAACAGCTGCTTGCCATCGGGCGAAAACGCGATATCGCGGGTGAAGTGGCCGACGCCGCTGGGCAATTTTGCCACCACGACTTGCGCCGCGCCGCGCGGCTTTACATCGCCCGCCCGATAGGGATAGCGCATCACGCGGTGGGTCTCGGCGACGTACAGCCACTGCGGATTCTGCGCATTCGGATAAAACGCCAGACCGAACGGCAGCTTCAGGCCTTGCAAAAACACGTCGGTGGCGGCGACATGAGTGCCGTCGGAGGAAGGATGCAGCACCGTGACCCGCCCGGCCCGCATTTCGGTGACCAGGATGTCGCCATTGGGCGCAACCAGCATTTTACGGGGGCCGGTCAGAGTCGAGATGAAGGTATCGACGTGAAAACCCGCCGGCACCGACAAGGTTGCGCCTGAGGGCTTGGGCACGACCGATGAGTTGTTGCGGGACGAGGGCGTGGCAAAGGGCGGCGGTAGCGAGTTCGCGCTGATTCGGTGCGCCCGGCCCGGTGCGTCCAAGCGCCAATTGGCAGATTGCACGCTGCTCTCGGGTATGGCGATCGACGATGCGGCGGGCGCCGGTTGCTGGGAAACGCTTTGGAAATAGGCGATGAGGTTGTCGCGATCGGATGCAGCCGGCACGGCGATCACCATCGAGGTACCCGGCACCACGGCGCTCGGAGCTGCGAGAAAGCGCTGCAAAGTCGCGCTATCCCAGATCAGCTTCGAATCGCGCAGCGCCGTGGTGTAGGAAAACTGGGGTGCGCTGGCCGCCGCGCGTCCCATGATCCCGACCAATGATGGCCCCTGCGCGCCGCCGTTGTCGCCGGACTCGGCCGTGTGACAGACGCTGCAGCGCTCCTTGAATAAGAATTTGCCGGCGTTGGCGTCGGCCGCGAGTGCGGGCGCGGTGCTCAAAACCCACGCGCTCGCGGCGGTGAAAATCTTAGATCGTGGAGACATGGTTTTGACTCCGTGGCTTCGGCGGATATGGAAATATAGCGCTTTTTCCTGTCAGACAGAGGTGAGCTGCCGGCGGTGCAAAAATGGGGGTGCCCCTATGTTGTTGTCAATGATATTTGAGGCTGTGGCGGACAATAAAACGTCCCGTCACGCAGCATGGCGAACAGAACGTCGCAGCGACGGCGTGCGAGCGCAATGAGGGCCTGGTTGTGGCGCTTACCTTGACTGACCTTGCGGGTGTAGTAGCCCCTGGAGATCGGATCGCGCAGAGCCGCGAAGGCCGACAGGAACATCGCCCGCTTAAGCTGTTTGTTGCCACGTCTGGAAGGCAGTTCGCCGCGGATGGAAGTTCCAGAGCGACGAGTAACCGGCGCCAGACCTGCATAAGCGGCAAGATGCGCTGCAGAAGCAAAAGCGCGAGTGGCCACATCGATGAGGAGTCTCGCGGCGGTCCTAACCCCGACTCCCGGCATACTGGTCAGGACCGGGTGAAGAGGGTGCGCAAGCACAAGGCGTTCAACCTCTTTAGCGATTTCCTCGCGCTGTACACGCAGCGCCGCGAGCTGTTGCGCCAGGCGCGGCAACACGATGGCGGCCGCCTCGGTTCCCAGCACCACAACCGTCTGTTCCGACAGAGCTTTGAGGATCTCGGTGGCCCAGGTCTTGCCCATCCTCGGAGCAAGCTTGACGAGCCGGTTGGCCAATTGCTTTTGGCTCAGCGAGGCGAGCTGCGCCGGGGAAGGATGTCGCTCGAGCAGGTCAAGTATGGCGGGATGATCCAGATGCGGGCCCAACACGCGCTCCAGCGCGGGATGGATCTGTGTCAGCAAGCCGCGGATGCGATTACTGGTCTGAGTGATCTGACCTGCCAGATCTTCATCAAAGCCGCAAAGCATAGTGAGCGCGGCCACTTGGCTATCAGCTATCTTCAGCGAACGCAGCGTATGCGGCATGCTGCGCGCGGCCTCAGCGATGATGTAGGCGTCCCGCGCGTCTGTCTTGGCTTCACCGGCATGCAAGTCGGCAATGCGTCGCATCGCGAGCCCTGGCAAATACGCCACCCACGCACCTTCAGCCTGCGCTACGGCAACCGGAAGAGCTCCGACCGTGGCGGGTTGATCTACGACAAGCAGGATCGGGCCATGCTCTTTGAGCTTCCCGATCAGCCCTCGCAACTTAGTCTCGTCATTGGGCAAGGCGCTGTCCAGAAGACGTTTGCCTTTGCGATCCAATGCCACCGCATGATGCGTGCCTTTGCCCACGTCGATACCAACGAAGACTGCGACACTGTCATGCTGCTCAATGTCAGTCATGGCTGCTCCTAAATTAATAACAACGGGCCAGCAACACCATGGCAACTAGTCTCGGCATCCACGTTACAGGCGACCTCGGAATAATCCGGGTCCAGCCCCTATCAGCGATCACCAGTTGCCTGCCAGGCCCGGTGACAACACCCCCCGGATCATGGACGACTGGGGGCAACAATCATGCCGGGCCTAGCTGGCCAACCCCAGCTTACCCGGGGTCAGGAACAAGGTAACGGGGTATGGGTCGAGCGTCGCGATAACACGACGCTTCAGCCGGATTCTCATTCTGCTGATACCATTGAGCGCAATCTTTGGACCGGCGGACCTGTCTTTAGAATCGACACATAATCGTGGCAAGTTTAGGGAGACCACGGATGTCTTTACGTATCTTTGCAATAGTGACCGTGAGCGCGCTCACGGCCCTCTCGGCAGTCTCGGCTGTCGGTCCTCCGCAACCCATGCACTTGCCGCCGAATGCGCCCGGCATCGCGCTGCTGCATGTCGCCGGCGGCCGCAGTGCGCAGCAACGCGACAGTGCGAGCGGCTCCAAATTCGATGCCTCGCTGGCGCAAATTGCGCGCCACGTGGGGAGCTTGAGGCCCGCGTCGGCGCTTCAGGATTTGCACAATTTGAACCCCGCCGCGAGATTCAGCCGTCCGGCCGACAGCTCATCGCCTCTGGTGCTTATCGATGCCATCACCCGGGGCGATCCGCAGAAATTGGAAGCGGCGCTCGTGGGGCTGGGTCTGCAACGCGCCGCGCAGTATTCCAACGATGTCGGCGGTTGGCTGCCGGTCGATCAATTGGACGCCGCCTCCGCCTTGACCGAGGTGCATGCGATGCGCGCGGCGATGATGCGCACGCGCAGCGGCGCGGTCACCTCGCAGGGCGACTATGCGCAGAACAGCGATATCGTGCGCTCGGACAATTCTCTCAACGGCGCGGGGATTACCGTCGGCGTACTTTCCGACAGCTATGACTGCTACCCGGTGTATGCCGCCAATGGCCTGAACGCCAACGGCCTCAACGGCTATGCCAACAACGGATTCAACACCACCGCGGCGAATGACTCGGCGAGCGGCGATTTGCCTGCGTCGGTGAATGTGCTCGAAGAAGCCAGCTGCATGAACTACGGTGCGCCCATTCAGCTGCCCTTCGGCGATGAAGGCCGGGCGATGATGCAAATTGTGCATGATGTGGCCCCGGGCGCGGGTCTGGCCTTCTACACCGCAGAGAATAGCGAGGCGGACTTCGCCAACGGCATCGCCAAGCTGGCCGCACCCGTTGCCAGCGGAGGCGCCGGTGCGAAGGTGATCGTCGATGACGTCGGCTATTTCAACGAGCCGTTTTTCCAGGATGGATTGGTGGCGCAAGCCATCAATACCGTGGAAGCAAGCGGTGTGGCGTATTTCTCCTCGGCTGGCAACAACGGCACGCTGGCATATGACAACACTGCGCCGGACTTTTCCTTCGTTTCGAGTTCGGCGCCCAATTTGAACGAACAGTTGCTGAACTTCGCCCCGTCCGGATCACCGACCGCCACGACGACCATGCTGCCGGTGACCATCCCGGCCATGGTTCCGGGCGAGTTCGTCGTGATCGTCGTGGAATGGGACCAACCCTACGTCACGGGCGCGCCGGGCAGCGGTGGTTCCACCAGCGCGATCGACCTGTGCATCACCGGCGCCAGCGGCAATGACATCATCGACAACGGCAATCTCCAGGCCGCGACCTGCAGTGGCGCCAGCACGCTGGGCCACGATCCGGTGCAGATCATGATCATCGACAATCCTGCGAATGCGACCGCCAACAGTTCACCAGAGACTTTGAAACTTGAGGTGGGATTAGTCAGCGGAACGAAGCCGGGACGCATAAAGGTCGCAGTCGAAGACGATGGCGCCGGGAGCCAAATCACGACCTACGCCAACAACGGTGGAACACTGCAAGGCCATCCGAGCGCTGCCGGGGCCGCGGCAGTCGGCGCTGTATTTTTCCCCAACACCATTTCCTGCGGTGCGACGACGCCGACACTGGAGCTTTTCTCCTCGGCGGGCGGTGATCCGATCCTGTTCGATGAGACTGGCAAGCTCCTCCCAACACCCGTGGTACGCCAAAAACCTGATTTCGTCGGTCCCGACGGCGGCAACGATACGTTTCTGGGGTTCACGATAGGGGGATCCACGGGAATCACTGATCCCAGCACGGTGGCTGCGTGCGCGAACAATGCCAGCTTTCCGAATTTCTTCGGTACCTCGGCGGCTGCCCCGCATGTCGCCAGTATCGCCGCGCTGCTGCTGCAGGCGGACCCTGCGCTGACGCCCGCACAGATTTACTCATTCATGCAACAGACTGCCGCGCCGATGGGGGTTGCACCGAACCCCGCCTCGGGCACCTATAATTTTGCGGCAGGCTACGGGTTTGTTCAGGCGAATTTGGCTGCGCGAATGGTTCCGGCCATCTTGCCGGCCGCCCCCACGCTCAGCCTGGGCGCTGCGTCCATTGTGACCGGGAGTTCGACGACGCTGACTTGGTCATCGGCAAATACCACCGGTTGCACCGCTTCGGGCAGTTGGTCGGGTGCGGTGGCGAGCAACGGCACGCAGACGGTCAATCCGACCGCGGTCGGATCGGCCACGTATACGCTGGTGTGTGCAAATGCCGCCGGGAATTCGCCGGCAACTTCGGCAACGTTGTCGGTGACCGCCGTGGCGACCAGTTCGGGCGGCGGCGGAACGCTTGGACTCTCGGCACTGCTCGGTCTGCTCGCGCTCGGCGCGGCGCGAGGGCGGCACTTGCTGCGCAGCCAGTTTACCTAAGCGTTGCAGCTCGAATCGGCGTGCACGTGCACGGCGGAATCATTGCGTAAGCCCAAATTGTCGGCGTGTCCGCACTTCGCCGAATTCGGGTCGACGGTGGTTGCCGTCCACGCTAGATTTGCCCGGCCCTCGGCGTCCGCGGTGGCGGATACCGGCAGCGACGTGAAACCATTGATCCGTGCGTTTTGCAGCAAGACCGCGCGGGGCTTGGCATTCATGTCGTACACTGTGACGTTGATGTCTTGTATTCCGTCGTTGGTAATCCTGACTTGCACGCCCTCGCCGGCGAGGGCCGTCCCCGTCATCAGCAGCGGCAACGAAAGCATCAATGCCGCCTTGATTTTGCCACTCATGTTAGACCCTCCGGGTTCATACCCATAGGAAATTACCTCCAGATATCCTAGTCAACGAACTCTGAATAAGGCAGCGGCAGCGCTCCACTATGGGTGTGGGAGAGACCCTACGAATTTAGGCATGGCAAGCAATCGAGTCAGTGAGGCGGCGCCGGCGCCGGCGAAGTCTTGGGCGGCTTTCGGGGCGCTGGGTGTCGTGTTCGGCGACCTGGGCACCAGCCCGTTGTACACCTTGCAGACGGTGGTGCAGGACATGGGCGGTCGATTCAGCGCGCAAACCGCGCTGGGGGTGCTGTCGTTGGTCTTTTGGACCTTGATCGTGACCATTTCGATCAAGTACTGCCTGTTTGTCATGCGCGCCGACAATCGCGGCGAAGGCGGCATCCTGGCCCTGATGTCCTTGATCGGCGCCAACGGCTTTACGCCGGGCGTGCGGCTGTTGACCGGCATGGGGTTGCTCGGGGCGGCACTGATTTACGGGGACGGCGTGATCACTCCCGCGATTTCGGTGCTGAGCGCGCTCGAAGGAGTCAACGTCGTCACGGAAATATTCAAGCCCTACGTGATGCCCATGGCGGTCGTCATCCTGTTGGTGCTGTTCGCTGCGCAGCGCTTCGGCACCGAAAAGATCGGCCGGGCGTTCGGACCGATCATGCTGCTGTGGTTCATCGTGATTGCATTGCTCGGCGTGGCATCGATCCTCAAGCACCCCGGGGTTGTCGCAGCGGTGGACCCGCGCCATGCGATCCGCTTCATGTCCTCCTCGGGCCGCGTGGGTTTTTTGGTTCTGGGCGGCGTTTTCTTGTGCATCACGGGCGGCGAAGCGCTCTACGCGGACATGGGGCATTTCGGCAAGGGCCCGATTCGCCGATCGTGGTATGGCGTGGTTTTACCGGCACTGCTTCTGAGCTATGCGGGACAAACGGCGTTTTTGATCGACAAGGGAACGGTGACCGGCAATCCATTTTTTCAGATCGCACCCGCCTGGTCCGTCTATCCTCTGGTGGTGTTGGCGACGGCCGCCACCATCATCGCGAGCCAGGCCATCATCACCGGCTCGTTCTCGATGACCCGGCAGGCGATGCAGTTGGGGTGGCTGCCCGGTGTCGCGATTCGACAAACCTCGGATCGGGTGTACGGTCAGATCTACATTCCGGTGGTCAACTGGCTGCTGATGGTGGCCACCATCGCCACCACCATCGCCTTCGGCGCGTCCGATCGGCTGGCAGGCGCCTACGGTACGGCCGTATCGACCACCATGCTGCTCACCACGTTCCTGCTGTTTCGCGCCATGCGCGATTTGTGGAAGTGGCCGATGGCCGTGGCGGCCCCTATTGTCGCCGTCTTCATCGTCGTGGACACAGGCTTCTTCACAGCGAATCTATTGAAGATTGCCGAGGGCGGCTGGCTGCCGCTGACGTTTGCGGCCATTCTGTTCGTCATCATGACCACGTGGCGCCGCGGCATCGATGCCATCCGCAACACCCTGGTGCAGCCGCCGCAGACGGCGGAGAAGTTTCTGGCGGATTTGAGAAGCGGGGCGATTCCGCGCATGGCGGGAACGACGATATTCCTGACGCGCAGCACGCAAAAGGTTTCGCGGCTCATCATGGATCACGCGCATTTCGTCGGCGTCTTGCCGCGCAACGCCATCGCCTTGAGCGTTGTGTTCGAGAGCACGCCGCGCATCGCCGGTCCCACCTGCACGGTGGTCGAGAATGTCGGCGAAGGATTATGGCACCTGGTGGCGCGATTCGGATTCCTCGAAATCCCGGATTTGCGTCAAGCGCTGCTCAAGACCCGCGGCCTGCCCGCCGACATCGATTTCGACCATGCGATGTTCGTCGGTACGCGCGATCTGGTGGTATCCAGACGCGAAGGGGCAAGCCTGCGCGGCTGGCGAATGGCGCTGTTCGCGTTTCTCTATCGCAATTCGGTCAAGATCGTCGACCGATTCAATCTGGAGCCTTCGAATGCGATCGAGATTGCCAGGCAAATTGAGATCTAGCACCCAGCTGCTCGGCGCTGTGGTCGTGAAAAATCGGCCCCGGTTCGCGGAATGTCGGCTCGTCGTGCGCGGATTTATCACTGAGACTCTGCATGACGCTGATCAAACCCCACGCCAACATCAAGAAAAAACAGATCAACAACAGCAGATCTAACGCAATAGTCATGGCATTCACCGGAGGAGCCGTTTTTCTATGCGCGATTATAAAATGCGAGGTATTTCAGGGCTGTAGGAACAACGCTGATAAAACTGTCAGCGCGGGATTCGGATTGTCAGGAAACCGCAGCCGGCAATACTTGTCCGTAAAGCTCGCCAAATCCGATGCTTACCGCACCGGGACGTTCGCACCAGCCGCGGAAAATCACGGCGTCGCCGTCTTCCAAGAAGCTTCGATGTTCATCCCTGCCGATGGCCAGCGGCTGGGTGCCGCCTTTGCTCAGTTCCACCAAGGAACCTGCCTCCGCCGGCGTCGGACCGGATTGCGTGCCGCTGCCGAACAGATCACCCGGGCGCAAATTGCAGCCGTTGACCGTATGGTGCGCCACCAGTTGCGCAATGCTCCAATAGGCGTGACCGAAAACTGGTCTCGGAGAGCCGCTGCGGCGCCTCGCCGCGCTCGCGCATTTTCGCCGTCTGCAGCAGCGCTTGCAGCCGTATGTCGATGGCACCCGCTTCCCGGTTCGCCGCAGAGTCCAAATATGGCAACGGTTGGGGGTCCGACTCCGGGCGATTGAACGGCACACGAAACGGCGCGAGCGCATCCAGAGTCACGATCCAGGGCGAGATGGTGGTGGCGAAGTTCTTCGCGAGAAATGGCCCCGAGCGGCTGATCTTCCCAGCCCTTGCACATCCCGCGCCGACCAGTCGTTGAGCAGACACAGGCCGAAGATATGATTCTCGGCGTCGGCCATCTGGATCGGCGTACCCAGCGCATTGCCGGAACCGATGAAAACGCCCATCTCGAGTTCGTAGTCCAAGCGCGCGACTGGCGCCGTACCGTGGGGTTGGCGCCGCTGGCGGATCGTTGGCCTTGCGGCCGCCGAAAGCTCTGGCCCGACACGCCGATCGAAGAACTGCGGCCATGATAGCCGGTCGGTATCCATTTGTAGTTCGGATGCAGCGGATTGTCCGGGCGCAACAGCCGGCCGACCGCCGTCGCATGATGTATCGAAATATAGAAATCCGTGTAGTCGCCGATGCGCGCGGGCAGCAGCAAATCCGCCTCGGCTCTGCGGCACGAGGCACTTCTGCAGCAGCGCCTGCGTGCGCCGCATCCTTGCACGCATGGCGAGCAACAGCGCGCGGCGCAGCGCGACCACGCAGCACGCCCGGCGCCAAGACAGCATTTAACGTGATTCAATGACCAGGCTGCCGGCGCGGACGGCCTTCACCGGCGATCGCCCGTGAAAAGTTGCGCCGCTGCCGCGAGCCGCATGCAGGTCGAGGATCTGGTCGCCGATCGCGACGCCGCCGCGAAAGTCTCGGCGGACCGCCTGCGCGCCAGCGAAACACGCCGAAGGGCAGATTCTGCAGCGGAAAATCGCTGTCCGGCCGGTTTGGCGGATGCCACCCAGCTGCGCGACTGGGGATCGTGCGTCTGTCCAGCGGCATGGCTGAGCCGTTGAGCACGCGTCTGGGCCGGGGATCGAACTGCTTTTTCAGGCCCTGCCAGCACTCCAGTAATCCCGCTTGCAACGGCGGCGACCGCCAGCGCCTGCGGCGTGGGCCTGATCACGTGCGGGTCTCGAACATGAAGGCCATCGTATCGCTGATATGCACGGGTTTGCTGGTGTCGGCGGCGCAGGCCGTTCGAATGTCGGCGCGTCGGGACCATGTCCGCTCATGCAATTGTGCAACGATGCGCCGCCCGGCACGAACCCGCCGCTCTTTGCGTCATAGGCGCCGCAGATGAGGCCCATGAATTCACTGGCGACATTGCGATGAAACCAGGGCGGCCGGAAGGTGTTCTCCGTCGCCAGCCAGCGTGGCGGAAAATCGACGAAGTCGATGTTCCTGGTGCCCGGTATCGCGATCGGCGCTGCAGCACCAGAGAAATCGATGGATCGGGGTGATCGTAGCACACCGAGCCCATGGCATTGAAGCGCCGCAGATCATATTTGTAAGGCGCATAGTTGCCCTGCCAGGCCACCACGTCGAATGGCGAATGATCCATCGATGCGCCCACAGCCGCCGCCAAAAACTTGCCTACCAGCTCGCACTCGCCGTCTCGATTCCTCGTAGCAGGCGACCGGCGTCTGAAAATCACGTTCGCATTCGCCAGTCCGTTGGAGCCGATCGGCCCGAGATCGGGCAGCTTGAACGGCAGACCCGAAATTCTCGCACATGTAGCCGCGCGCAGCACCGTCCGGCAGCTCGGCGCGAAAGCGCAGACCGCGCGGAATGACTGCGATCTCCTGGGGCTCACAGTTCCAAACGCCCGAGCTCGGTGTCGAGCAGCAGCCGCCCCTTGCTGCGGCACCATCAGCAGCTCACCGTCCGCATCGTAAAAGAACCGCCGCTGCATGGAGCGATTGGTGGCGTAGAGATAAATGCCGCAACCGCTGTGCGCGGCCGGCGAGCCGTTGCCCGCGATCGGTACGAGGCCCTCGATGAAATCGGTGGGCGCGGCGGGAATCGGCACGGATCCCAGCGCAGCTGATTCGGCGTCGACCGCCTCCTCACGCGGTTCGTCCAACAGCGCATGATCGAGGCGCTCGAATGCGTGGTGCATGACGGCCGGGCGTATCCGATAAAGCCAAGAGCGCCGATTGGCTGCGCGCGGCGCCGTGAACGCTGTGCCCGAAAATTGTTCCGCGTACAAGCCATAGGGACAGCGCTGCGGGGAGTTGCGGCCACGCGGCAGCGCCCCGGCCAGCGCTTCGCTGGCGAATTCGTTGCCGAAGCCGCTCATGTAGCCGTCGATGCTGGGTGTGTTCACCGCGTCATTCTATGACACAGCGGGCGCAAGTTTCACGCCAAAGGTCGAAGTAAGCCTAGGCGGCAGGCGGCGGCGTTCCGCGTTCTCGGAGCGCAACGCTCAGGGACATGTCCGACTCCATCAGTTCCCGCCCGCTGCGCTCGCCGTGGTGCGGACTCAAAAAATCCAGCAGCTGTGCGCCATGGGCGACATTGGCGGCGACCACTTTGAGCGCCGCAAGCGTCGGTGTCGCCAAAATGATGCCGGCGACTCCCCAGCAGCAGCCGCCGAGCCATAGTGCAAGGAATACCAGCATCGGATTCAATTGCAGGCGCCGCCCCACCAGCAGCGGCTGCACCAATTGTCCCTCGATCGTGGCAATGACCAGGTACGAACCTGCCACGGCCACCGCATGACCCAAGCCGTCGAAGGAAATGATAGCGACGATGGTCAATACGATCAAAGTCGTGGTTGCGCCGGCATAAGGGATGAAGTTGAGCAGCGCCGCCATGGTGCCCCACAGGAACGGGTTGGGCATTCCGCACAACATCATGACGAATCCTGTGACCAGGCCGACGCCGACATTGATGAGAGCGGTGGTCGCATAGAATCGGCCCACCTCGCGGCGCACCTTTTCGATCAGCGCCAGAATGTGCGCGGAATTCAAGTCGCTGGCAAATGCGGAAGTCATTTTTGCCAACATGGGGGGGCCGCCCGAGAGCAGGAAGAGCGTCAGAATGATGACGGTCACGCCTGAAAGCACGACGCTGCGCGCCCCGTCCAGCAGAATCACCGGCGAGCTGCTTTGCACCGCCGGAACAGGCGCGGGAGCGGGCGCTGCTTGGGGGGCCTGGGGCGCCGACCCGAGATTGCCCGCGGAATTTCGCAGTTCGCCGACTTTCGCCATGAACTGTTCGAAGGGTCTGATCTTGCGCTCGATCAAGCGGAAGGTGTGCGGCGCGGCTGCGAACCACTTCTGCGCCGGCTCGGACATGAAATTGACCAGAGCGATCATGATGCCGAGGATGGCTGCCATGATCACCGCGGCGCCGAGGCCGCGAGGCACGTTCCTGCAATGCAAGGCCTCCACGGGGCCGGAGAGCACCAGGAAGATCAACAGCGCCAGGGCGACCGGAATGAAGGCGACATGCGCAAAGTACAACAGCAATCCGACCGCGCCTGCCACCAGGAGACGTAGCGACGTGACCCGAGACTTGCTCTTTTTGTGCTCCAGCGGTCCCCCGGTCAGTGCGGGCTGACCAGCGTCAGCCCGCCTGAAGAAACCTCTTTTGGATTCCTTTAGATGTCTTTGCGGTTCGGGTTCGACTTGTCGCCTCCGCTTTGCTGGCCGCCGCTGCTGCTGTTGTCGTGTTGGCCTTGATTCTGTTGACCGCCCTGGCCGGGTTTGCTGCCCTGGTGCTGCTGGCCGCTTTGGCCGGGGTTCTTGCCGGGCTGGCTTTGGTTCTTGTCGGAACCCTGATTCATATTGGACATTTGAAAACTCCTAGTGGATATCACCGAACCAGACTAGAACCGTCGGCGCAGCGGCAATGTAGGCCTAAATCGGCCCAGCCCCGCGGGCCCAGAACGTGCGGATGTAGGATGCGGCCGACAGGCCGGCCGGGCGGCCGGGACGGTATTCGGGCGGCATGATTTGTGGTTTGCAAGCGTTCGGCGTGCCGAGCCGCGCAGAGTGTGCGATCCTTCGCGGGGTTAAAAAAACCGGGATTTCACAGAACATGTCACGCGAACAATTTCATTGGGATGATCCGCTGTTGCTAGATGCGCAGTTGACGGAAGAGGAGAAAATGATTCGCGACGCAGCGTGCGATTATGCGCACGGCCAATTGGCGCCCCGCGTGCTCGAGGCCTTTCGGCGCGAACACACCGATCCGGACATATTCAAGGAAATGGGTGCGGTCGGCCTGCTGGGCGCCACGATTCCCGAGGCCTACGGCGGCGGCGGCATGAATTACGTCAGCTACGGCCTCATCGCGCGCGAGGTGGAGCGAATCGACTCGGGATTCCGCTCGATGATGAGCGTTCAGTCCTCGCTGGTCATGCTGCCTATTTTCAAGTTCGGCACCGAAGAGCAAAAGCAAAAGTACCTTCCGTCCATGGCTCGGGGCGAGAGCATCGGCTGCTTCGGCTTGACCGAGCCGGATCACGGCTCCGACCCCGGCAGCATGATCACGCGGGCGCGCAAGGCCGCCGGCGGCTATCGGCTCTCGGGCGCCAAGACGTGGATCACCAACAGCCCGATCGCGCATGTCTTCGTGGTCTGGGCAAAGACCGATGATGGGATCATTCGCGGCTTCATTCTCGAGAAAGGATGGAAGGGACTCACCACGCCCATGCTCCACGGCAAGGTCGGCCTGCGCACGTCGACCACCGGGCAGATTCTCATGGAGGATGTTTTCGTCCCCGAGGAAAACCTGCTCCCCGGCGTCGCGGGCCTGAAGGGTCCGTTCACCTGCCTGGATTCGGCGCGCTATGGCATTGCCTGGGGCGCGCTCGGCGCCGCGGAGAGTTGTTGGCACACGGCAAGGCAGTACGTGCTCGATCGCAAACAGTTCGGCAGGCCGCTTGCCGCGAATCAGCTCATTCAGAAAAAACTGGTGGACATGCAAACCGAAATCACGCTCGGTTTGCAAGGCTGCTTGCGCCTGGGCCGCATGAAGGACGATGGTACCGCCTCGGTGGAGATCACTTCGATCATGAAGCGCAACTCCTGCGGCAAGTCGCTCGATGTCGCGCGCACCGCACGCGACATGCTGGGCGGCAACGGGATCTCCGACGAATACGGCGTGATCCGTCACGTCGTGAACCTGGAAGTTGTGAACACCTATGAGGGCACCCACGACATTCATGCCTTGATCCTCGGCCGGGCGCAGACGGGGATCCAGGCGTTTTCCTGAAGGGAGCAGAGCGTCCGAGCGACCGCTAGGCGCGCTTGTGTTCGATGTTGGGCAAGAATGCCGCCACCATCCCGAGCAGCGGCAGAAAGGCGCAGATTCGATACACGAACTCGATGCCATGCCGGTCCGCCAGTCTGCCCGAGCACGGCGGCGCCGATGCCGCCGATGCCGAACGCGAATCCGAAGAACAGCCCCGATACGGCTCCGACGTTGCCCGGCATCAGTTCCTGCGCGAACACGACGATGGCCGAGAAGGCGGAGGACGAGGATGAAACCGATGACGAAGCTCAAGATCGCCGGTCCACATCAAATCGACGTAGGGCAGCATCAGGCTGAACGGTGCGACTCCCGAGAATCGATACCCAGATCACGCGTTTGCGTCCGATGCGATCGCCCATCGGGCCGCCCGACAGCGTGCCGAGCGCGCATCGCCAGCAGAAACACGAACAAGTGGACTTGCGCCGAGCTGCACCGACGGTATGAAATTTCTCGATCAGGTAGAAACTGTAGTAGCTCGGGATGCTGGCAACGTAGAAATATTTGGAGAAGATCAGCAGCACCAGCACCGCAATGGACCAGCGCACCCTGGCGATGCGACACCGGAGCGGCGCGCGCGCCGCCTGCGCGGTCTTGGGCCTGTCGATGTGCTGCCGCTTGTACCAGCCGCCGACGCGCGCCAGCACCACCATGGCGAGCAGCGCGGCGAGCGCGAACCAGGCGAGGCTGCGTTGTGCCCGTTGGCAGGATGATCCACGCCGCGAGCAGCGGGTCCCGCGGCGGAGCCGGCATTGCCGCCGACCTGAAAAATCGATTGCGCCAGACCGTGGCGTCCGCCCGAGGCCAGGCGCGCGATGCGCGAGGACTCCGGATGAAAAATCGACGGAGCCGGCGCCGATCAACGCCGCGGCCAGCCAGCACGCTGGCGTAATTCGGCGCAAAGCCCAAGGCTGACGATGCCCGACCAGCGTGAAGCCCATGCCGGCGCTCAGCGAGTACGGCTGCGGATGCTTGTCGGTATAAATGCCGACGATCGGCTGCAACAGCGATGCGCAAGCCTGATAGGTGAGGGTGATGGCGCCGATCTGCACGAAACTCAGGTGAAACTCCCCCTTCAGCAAGGGATAGATCGCGACGATCAACGACTGCATCATGTCGTTGAGGAAGTGCGAGAAGCTCAGTCGCTCCGAGCAAATTGAAGCGCGTCGCTCCCGCTGCGGCGATGGGGGAATCCACCGCGAAACTTTTTGCCATGCTCGAACTTATCCTAAGTGCAAACTATCTGCACGCCGTGGCGCATACCCTACTAGCTACTTCGTCGCCTGTCCTGAGAGAATGCGCGCATGAATCGCTTCGAACCGTACGTCTTTCTGCGCGACCTCGCCTCGCGCTGGGATGTGCTGGCATTCATCGTCGTGATCGGGCTGATCGCGTTCCTGGGCGAGACCTCGCGCGGGCTTGTTCGCGCCGCTGACCCAGCTGGAGGTGTCGCCGCTTTCGCTCGATCCCCGGCATTTGCCGGAATATGCGGCGCGCACGACCTTCCGCATGTTCGCGGCCCTCGCGCTCTCGCTGCTGTTCACCCTCACCTACGCGACCTGGGCGGCCAAGAGCGAGCGCGCCGGCAAGCTGCTGGTGCCGATCCTGGACATCCTGCAGTCGGTGCCGATCCTGGGTTTCATTTCCATTACAGTCGTGTTCTTCATGTCGCTGGCGCCCGGGCGGGTGCTGGGCGCCGAATTCGCGGCGATCTTCGCCATCTTCACCAGCCAGGCCTGGAACATGGCGTTCAGCTTCTATCAGTCGCTGCGCACCGTCCCGACCGAACTGGGCGAGGCGGCCGAGTCCTTCCACCTCTCGCCGCTGGATGCGCTTCTGGCAGCTCGAGGTGCCGTTCGCCATGCCGGCGCTGATCTGGAACATGATGATGTCCATGTCGGGCGGCTGGTTCTTCGTGGTGGCCTCCGAATCGATCAGCGTCGGGCACACCACGGTCGCGCTGCCGGGCATCGGCTCCTACATCGCGCTCGCCATCGAGCAGAAAAATCTGACCGCCATCGGCTGGGCGATCGCCACCATGCTGATCGTGATCCTGCTCTACGATCAGCTGCTGTTCCGGCCGCTGGTCGCCTGGGTCGACCGCTTCCGCGTCGAGCAGGAGCCCGGAGCGCGGGTACCGGACTCCTGGGCGCTGACCATGATGCGCCGCTCGCGGCTGCATTCAGGCCGCCACCGTCGCGTTTTCATGCCGCCGTGCTGCTGGACCAGCCGTGCCAGTGCAAGCGCCGCCGATGAGCCGCCGCCGCCGATGCAGCGAACAAGCCGAAGCGCTGCGCTCGATCTGCTGTGGGTGTCGCTGATCGTCGCGGCGGTGGTGCTCGGCCTTTGGCACATCGTCGCCGGTGCTGATCGCGAACACCTCGCTGCGCGAAGCGCTGCAGGTCTGCGGCCTGGCGCCTGCATCACCATGGTGCGGGTGTTCGTGCTGATCGCGCTGGCGAGCCTGATCTGGGTGCCGATCGGCGTCTGGGTGGGCATGCGGCCGCGCGCGGCCGCAGATCGTGCAGCCGATCGCGCAGTTCATGGCGGCATTTCCCGCGAATCTGCTGTTCCCGCTCGCGGTCTACGGCATCGTGCGCTGGAAGCTGAATCCCGACATTTGGCTGAGCCCGCTGATGATTCTGGGCACTCAGTGGTACATCCTGTTCAACGTGATCGCCGGCGCGTCCGCCATCCCGGCGGAGATGCGCTACGCCGCGGACGAATTTCGACGTCAGCGGCTGGCTGTGGTGGCGCAAGGTTGCGCTGCCGGCGGTGCTGCCGTTCTACGTCACCGGGCGCCATCACCGCCTCCGGCGGCTCCTGGAACGCGGCCATCGTGGCCGAATTGGCCAGCTGGGGCAACACGCAGATCGAGCGCGCGCGGCCTCGGCTCCTATATCGCCGAGGCGACCAGCGCCGGGGACTTCCACCGATCGTGCTGGGCATCGGCACCATGAGCCTGTTCGTGGTCGTGATCAACCGGCTTTTCTGGCGGCCCTTGTATTACTACGCCGAGCGCAAATATCGACTTACCTGACAGGAGTCCGCCCATGAACAACCTCGCCCGCTGCTGCAATGCACCGATGTGCGCAAGGCCTTCCCGAAGCCGGACGGCGAGGAGCTGCTGGTGCTCGAGGGCATGAACCTCGACCTGCGCGAGGGGCAGATCGTCGGGCCTGCTCGGGCCGCTCCGGGCTCGGGCAAATCCACGCTGCTGCGCCTGATCGCCGGGCTCTCCGAGCCGAGCGCCGGCGATCTGCAATACCTCGGCGAGCCGATCGCGGGTCCCGCCCCGGGCATCGCCATGGTGTTCCAGAGCTTCGCGCTTGTTTCCCTGGCTCACGGTGTTCGAGAACGTGGCGCTGGGGCTGGAGGCGCAGCGCATGCCGCGCGCCGAGATCCGCAAGCGCTCCCTGGCGGCCATCGACCTCATCGGCCTGGACGGCTTCGAGTCCGCCTATCCGCGCGAACTGTCCGGCGGCATGCGCCAGCGCGTGGGCTTTGCCCGCGCGCTGGTCGTGCATCCGAACATCCTGCTGATGGACGAGCCGTTCTCGGCGCTGGACGTGCTGACGGCGGAGACGCTGCGCACCGACTTCCTGGATCTGTGGGCCGAAGGCCGCATGCCGATCAAGGGCGTGATCCTGGTGACGCACAACATCGAGGAGGCGGTGCTGATGTGCGACCGCATCCTGGTGTTCGGCAGCAATCCCGGCCGCATCCTGAGCGAAATCCAGGTCACGCTGCCGCAGCCGCGCAACCGCCTCGACCCGAGCTTCCGCGAGCTGGTGGAGCGCATCTACGTGGTCATGACCGCGCGGCCCGGCGAGCGGGGCACCCGGGCGCAACGAGCGCTTCCCGGGGCTGGGCATCGGCACCGTGCTGCCGCACGTGTCCTCCAACCTGCTGGCCGGCCTGATGGAGGCCGTGGCGCGCGCGCCTTTCAACGGCAAGGCCGATCTGCCGAAGATCGCCTCCGATCTGCAGATGGAGATCGACGAGCTGTTTCCGGTCGCCGAAACCCTGCAGATGATGCGCTTCGCCGAGGTCGAGGGCGGCGATCTGAGCTCACCGAAGACGGCATGGCGTTCGCGCACGCCGCACTCGACGAGCGCAAGCGCATCTTCCTGCGCCACCTGCTGACCTATGTGCCGCTGGCCGCGCATATCCGCCGGGTGCTGGATGAGCGCGCCTCGCATTCGGCCCGCAAGAGCCGCTTCATCGATGAACTCGAGGACTTCATGAGCGAGGAGGACGCGGAACAGACCCTGCGCGCGATGATCAGCTGGGGCGCTACGCCGAGGCCTTCGCCTACGATGACGAGAATGCCATGTTCAGCCTGGAGAATCCGACGTAAAATGAGGATCATGAGCGAGGTCGCGCCCTATCTGACACCTGCATGTTCCACCGGATGAAATGGTGAAATACATCCAGGATCTGATGACCTTGCCGCATGGCGAAATCGCGGCGGGTTCGGCGATGACGCTGGCGCAGCGCCATTGGGGCGGCGACACCCCCCTGGCGCGCGCCGCGCTGCTGCGCTGGGGCGCGCTCAACCTCGCTTTTCAAGACAAGCGCCTGGAGACTTGGACGGTCGCGCGGGAGCGCGACCGCATCCAAGTGCCCGCCGCGTTGGTGGCGGCCGCCGGAATCGCCCCCTTGGTCATGGACAATGAGCGCGCGGTTTTCGACATTCCGGCGCTTCTCGATGCCACGCTGGATTTCCAACCCCCAGCGGGTCAGGCTTAAGGCTTAGCGTTCATGACAATCCGCCGCCGAGGACGGCGCCCGAGGCAGCGCTTTGGCGTGCTGCGCACCATCGCGCTGTACAAGCTGGTGAAGGTGATTCTGCTGCTGCTGGCGCCTATGGCGAGCTGCGGCTGCGCGATGCATCGCTTGTCCGCGAAGCTGCTGTCCTGGGCGTCCAGCACGCCCTATGGGTTGGAACACGCGTCGGTCGACCACTTGCTGGGCTGGTTCAGCGGCCTGAGCTCGTCGCGCATTTACGCTGCTCCGCATCGTGACCCTGGTCTATGCCGCGGTTTTCGCCGTCGAGGGGATCGGCCTGTGGATGCAGCTGCGCTGGGCGGAGTGGCTGACGACCATCATCACCGCCTCGCTGATTCCGTTCGAGGTCTGGGAGCTAGTCTTCCAGCCGACATCGGCAAGGTTCTGGTGCTGGTGGCCAATGTGGCCGTCGTCGGATACTTGGTATGGCATGTGCGTAAAACCCAGGCATCCCGCGGATCTTGCCATTGTGAAATGATCTTCATCTCGGTTCAATTGCCCGATTCCGTCGTATTCTCGCAGCGCTTTACCCCCACCACGTTTGGAGATCTCATGAATAAGTCTGCGACTCTGATTACCACTGCGTTGTTGACTTTGGGCTTGCCGCCGCCCGATGGCGGCCGATGCGCCGAAGAGCGGTACGCCGGCGGCCGCCGCCGCTCCGCGCCTGCGCCGAAGGCCAAGTCTCATAAGACCAGCAGCAAGAAGCACAAGAAATCGACCGCTGCTCCCACGGCAACCAAGTAATATTATTGCTATAAGGCCCCGACCGCTTCACGGCGGCCGGGGCTTTTTTTTGGGTGAAATATGGCGGGCACATGGATTTCATAATTGCGATCAAGGCCTTGATACTGGGTGTCGTGGAGGGATTGACGGAATTTCTGCCCGTTTCGAGCACCGGGCATCTGATCGTCGTCGGCAGCCTGCTCAACTGGAACGATGAGAAGGGCGAAATTTTCGAGATCGTGATTCAATTTGCCGCCATTTTGGCGATTTGCTGGTTGTACCGTCAGCGCCTCTGGACCGTGATCGCGACGCTGCCGCGCGAGCGCAGATCGCAGCTTTTCACCTGGAACCTGCTGCTGGCATTTTTGCCCGCTGCCATCATCGGCGTCATCTTCATCGGCACGATAAAAAAGTATTTGTTCGCGCCGGTGCCGGTCGCCACCGCGTTCATCGTCGGCGGCATCCTCATTTTGCTGATCGAGAGCCGCAAACGCACCGCGCGCGTCGAAACCGTCGACGGCATCAAGCCGCCGGATGCGCTGTGGATCGGCGTCGCCCAGACTTTTTCCATGATTCCCGGCACTTCCCGTTCCGGAGCCACCATCATGGGGGGGCTGCTGCGCGGCCTGTCGCGTCCGGCCGCCACCGAATTCTCGTTTTTTCTGGCGATTCCCACCATATTCGGCGCGACCGTGCTGGAGCTCTACAAGGCGCGTCACCTGCTGAATGTCGATGACCTGGCGGTGATCGGCGTCGGCTCGGTGGCCTCCTTCATCAGCGCCATGATTGCGGTGCGTGCCCTGGTCCGTTATGTCAGCAGGCACAACTTCAAGGTGTTCGCCTGGTATCGAATCGCCTTTGGATTCGTCATCCTCGGCACCTGGTATTTCGGCGTGGTGAAATGGTGAACACGTTCTTTCCGCAGGCCGGCGATGTTGCGCATCTCATTCAAGTCGCATTGACGCCGATTTTTTTGATTTCGGCGATCGGGGTTACGCTCAACGTGCTGACCAGCCGGCTGGCGCGCATCGTCGATCGGGCGCGCGCAATGGAGACCGAGTTGTGCCGGCCCGATTACCAGGCCGGAGGTCGCGACTTGCATGCGGCGTTGGGCGTGCTGGCGCGCCGCGCGCACTACATCAACGCGGCGATTACCCTGATCACGCTTTCGGCGCTGTTAATCGCCCTGGTGGTGGTGATGCTGTTCGTCAACGCCTTCGCGCATTGGGAACTGTCGGCGTTCATCGCCATTATGTTCATCTTGTCGATGCTGGCTTTCGCGGCGGCATTGAGCTCGTTTCTGATCGAAGTGCGGATCGCCACGACCACGCTGCGCATCGGCATCGAGGCTGCCTCGCGCAATAGCTAGCGCCAATGATGCCCGCCGGCGGGCTAGTGAGCGGCGCGCTCTCGCACCGGGATCGGCACATTGCACAGGTCGATTTTGCCGGCCTGCACTTTGAAAAACTCTTCGGGACGGTTGCGACGCGACTCGATGAGCGCCGTAAAGGTCGGCGTATCGGTGCGGATCACTTCCAGATTCGAGCGTTCGGCGGCGGGCACGTCCGCCGCCACGCGAATCGACTTGATCGGCAGCGGCTTTTCGCTCTTGGTATAAAAGCCCATTTCCGCGCTGCCGCGCGGCAATCCGGACAGCAACTCGACCCCTTTGACCACTCTTCCCACCAGCGCGACGTTTCGGTCCAAATGCCGCGGCGCGTGCCCGATCACCACGTACATTTCCGCGCCGCTGCCGCTTTGCGCGTCCAAATCGCGTCCCACGCCCACCATGCCGTAGCAATGTGCGAGCCAGACTTTATGCAATGCGGCGGAGCGCGCCACGGGCAGGCCATTGGAAAAACCCACCTCCGGCGCATAGACATCGCCGTCGGGCAGGCGGGTGAAAGGCATGTGCGCCGGAAGTGCCGAATCGAACTCCGGGGCCACCTTGCCGATACCGGCGGGGATCGGATGGCGGTTTTCGGGGTCGCCCCATTGAGCGACGTAGTTGTCCTGCTCGCGAATCACGGACAGGCCGTTGAAATAGCCGGCGCGGGCCAAGGCCTTGATATTGGCCACGTGCAACGGCGCGAATGCCGGGGCCAATTCGATGACCACCCGCCCGGTGGGCAATTCGACGTACAAGGTGTTTTCAGGATCCAACGGCCGCCAGTCCGATGGGCTGGAAGCCGCCAAAACCTCCGGCATACTCGGCTGTTTGGCCGCCAGTGCGGGCTGCGACAAAATTATCAGCACGCTCGGGATTAAGAATCTAAAATTGCGGTTCATGCACCAGTATTGCATAAAACTCTCACCGGCTGCCTTGGGGGGCGAAATGCGCCGCATTCTATTGTGCTGCTTCGTATTGCTCGTGGCCGGACTGCCCTTGACGCCGGCTCGAGCGCAAGGCTACCCCGGCGGCGGCATCCCGCCGATCACCGGCAGCGGCGGCAGAACGCCGCAGCAGGAGGAGATTCCGTCCGCGCCGGCGGAGATCAAGCCGGACAAGGCGGCGGCCAAAGCCTATGCCGCGGGTATGAAGAGCATGCAAAAGGCGCATGAGCTGGAAGAGACCATTGCCAAGGCCACCGACCCGGACAAGAAAGCCAAGGCCCAATCGAAATTGGAGGACACCTACGGCAATGCGTTGGAGCAATTCACGGAAGTCTTGCGCAACAAGAACGACATGTTCGATGCCTGGAACAAGATCGGCTTCATCCATCTGCACTTCGGCGCCTACCGCGAATCCGTCGATGACTACAATCACGCGCTGGCGCTGAAGCCCGATTTGCAGGAGGCGATCGAGCATCGCGGCGAGGCATACATGGGTACCGACCACTTGGACGAAGCCAAGGCCGCTTATATGGATCTTTTTTTCCACGCGCGCCCGCTCGCGGATCAAATGATGGCCGCCATGCAGTCCTGGCTGCAGAGCCACCGCGCGGCGGCGAACGGCATGCGCGCTGAGGACATCGATGCTTTCGGCAAATGGCTGCAGGAGCGCGAGACGATCGCGAAGACCACGGCGGCGAACTAGCTGCCGGCCGCGGAACAAGCCCCTGTCCTATGCGGTGCGGGTCAGCGCATCGATTCTGGCGCGCAATTCCGCCACCGTTTGCTCCAGCGCGCCGACCCGCTGACTTAGGCTGGGCGCGCCCGGATCGCCCTGCGCGGCCGCGGGCACAACGGCCTCGGGCTCGGGCTCGGCGGCGGATTCCATTGCGCCCGAGAATAAATGCGCATAGCGCGATTCGCGTGCGCCCGGCGCGCGCGGCAGCCGCGCAATGAAGGGTCCGTCCTCGCGCGACATCAGGCCCCGCAAGGCGGCTTCCACCGCTTCGGCATCGGCGAATTCGCATAATCGATTGGTGCGCGAGCGCAGCTCGCCGGGCGTCTGTGGGCCGCGCAGCAGCATGACGCAAATGATGCCGAGTTCCTGCTTGTTGAACTTCAAGGAGCCGAATTCGGTATTGCAGAAGCGGTGCTTGTATTTGGTGACCCGGCCGCCGTAGCCCGCGGATTTGTCGCTGACCATGTATTTTTTCATGAGCGAGTCGACCGATTGCTGCACTTCGGACTCGCTCAAGTCGAGCACCGGCTCGCGATTGGTTTTTTGATTGCAGGCATTGGTCAGTGCATTCAACGAGAGCGGATACTGGTCGGGAGTGGTGATTTCCTTCTCGATAAGGCAGCCGATGACGCGCGCTTCGTTCGGTGTAAATACGATGTTCATGACAGCTTCCAACTCGGCGCCGGTTGATCTACCGTAGCGCTCTGGCCTCCAAAAGAACGACAGGATATCCGCAAATGAAAACCAAAGCCGCAGTTGCGACCGCCGCCCGCAAGCCTCTTGAAATCATCACGGTGGACTTGGATGGGCCGAAAGCCGGCGAAGTGTTGGTCGAAATCAAGGCCAGCGGCGTCTGTCACACGGATGAGTTTACCCGTTCAGGGGCCGATCCCGAGGGGTTATTTCCCGCGATTCTGGGCCACGAAGGCGCCGGCATCGTGGTGGATGTCGGCCCGGGCGTCGCGTCGGTTCGAAAAGGCGACCATGTGATCCCGCTCTATACGCCGGAATGCCGGCAGTGCAAATCCTGCACCTCGCGCAAAACCAATCTGTGCACCGCGATCCGCGCCACCCAGGGCAAGGGCCTGATGCCGGACGGGACCAGCCGGTTCTCGATCGGAAAAGACCTGGTGCATCACTATATGGGCTGTTCGACCTTCTCGAACTTCACCGTTCTGCCCGAGATCGCGCTCGCGAAGATCCGCGAGGACGCGCCCTTCGACAAGGTGTGCTACATCGGCTGCGGGGTGACGACGGGCATCGGCGCGGTGATCAACACCGCGAAGGTGGAGGCGGGCGCCAACGTCGTGGTGTTCGGCTTGGGCGGCATCGGCTTGAACGTGGTGCAGGGTGCGCGCATGGTCGGCGCGAATAAGATCATCGGCGTCGACGTGAATCCCGAGCGCAAGACGCTGGCTGAGAAATTCGGACTGACGCATTTCGTCAATCCCAAGGAGCTCGGCGGCGATCTCGTGGCGCATTTGGTCGCGCTCACCGACGGCGGCGCGGATTACAGTTTCGAATGCGTCGGCAACGTCGATCTGATGCGCCAGGCACTGGAATGCTGCCATCGCGGCTGGGGCGTATCGGTCATCATCGGCGTCGCCGGGGCGGGCAAGGAGATTTCGACCCGGCCCTTCCAACTGGTGACCGGCAGAGTGTGGAAAGGCACCGCATTTGGCGGCGCGCGCGGGCGCACGGATGTCCCGAAGATCGTCGATTGGTACATGGACGGCAAGATCAACATCGACGATCTCATCACGCACAAGATGCCCCTGAACGACATCAACCGGGCATTCGATCTGATGCATTCGGGCGAATCGATCCGCAGCGTCGTGCTGTTCTCGTGAGCGCGTTGTCGCTGATCTCGGAGCACGCCTGCTACGGCGGGTTGCAGCGCTTCTATCGCCATGAGTCGCGCGAAACCCGCGGGCCCATGAAGTTCTCGGCCTATCTGCCGCCGCAGGCGCGATCGGGCCCGGTGCCGGTGCTGTATTTTCTCTCGGGCCTGACCTGCACGGAAGAAACATTCTGCATCAAATCGCATGCACAAAAGTATGCCGCGGAACTCGGGCTCATGCTCGTTTCCCCCGACACCAGTCCGCGCGAGCCGCGCATTCCGGGCGACGCCGATCACTGGGACTTCGGCTATTCGGCCGGGTTTTATCTGGACGCGACCCAGGCGCCCTGGTCGCAAAACTATCGCATGTATAGTTACGTCGTGCGGGAATTGCCGGAAATCGTCGCGGCCCACCTGCCTGCGGACTCGGGCGCAACGGGTATCTTTGGCCACTCCATGGGAGGCCACGGCGCCTTGACGCTGGCGTTGCGCAATCCCTCGCTGTACAAGTCGGTTTCGGCATTTTCTCCGATTGCCGCACCCATGCAATCAGCGTGGGGCAAGAAGGCCTTCGCCAATTATCTGGGCGCGGACATCGAAGCCTGGCGCGCGCACGACGCCACGGAGTTGGTGGCACGACAGACCTTATCCCGGCCCCATCCTCATCGATCAAGGAAGCGCGGATCAATATCTGGCCGCGGAACTCATGCCCGAGAAATTCGCGGCGGCGGCGCAGAAGTCCGGACAGCGCTTAACGTTGCGGATGCAGCCGGGCTACGATCACGGCTACTACTTCATCCAAACCTTCATGGCGGATCATTTGCAGCACCACGCGGAGCAGCTTTCGAGAGCGCGCTGACGGGGCGCCGCCGGGCAAGGCGTCTAGCGGACCAGGACTTGCGGTTCGGAGGTGATGCGGCCGTCGAAATCCATCCACACATGCTGCGCGAAGTCGTACAGTTTGCAGCGGCGCACCGTGTTCCAGTAGTAGCGCCAGGTGAACACCTCGGAGTTCAAGCCGCTCATCCAGGGTCGCGCGCAAGCTTCGCCTGCGCTTCCTTGAGACGATAGAGCGGAATTCCCATGTTCACGTGATGCGCGCCGTGCTCGAGAATGTAGTGGATCAAGCCATCGAGCGGGCGCATGAGCTTGATGTGCACGGTGGTGGTCGCGTAGCCGGCATTCGCGGTCCATTCGTCGCGCCGTTCGTACCAGGCGACCCGCGGATGCGTGTGCTGCACGTAGATCACGAACCCCATCAGGCAATTCCAGATGAAGAACGGGATGACGAAGCCGAATATCAGCAGCGACCAGATCGACTTGCCGCTGTAGACGCCCCAGAGCACCAAGCCGCCGACCCACAGCGGCGCCGAAGCCGGCCACCAACAAGCTGTCCCAGGTGTAGCTGAGGCGACGGGTGGCGACGTGCTTGCGTCCCGGAAAAAATAGCTTCTTCCACCACATTTCGATCATGTAGTAGACGCCTTGGCCGAAGCCGCTGCGATAGATGCGTTCCAACCAACGCCGGATGCCATGACAGATTTGGCGAACTCGGCGGGCGAATAGGGGGTCCAGACGTAGTCGCGACCCTTCAAATTGGTGAAGCCATGGTGGGCGAGATTGTGGCCGATTTCCCACAGACTGAACGGCGTCAGCGAGGGCAGGAAGGCGATCCGGCCGATCCACTTGTTCAGCGTCTTGTTGGGCGTGTAGGAGCCGTGGCAGGCATCATGACCGATGACGAACAGCCGCGCGATCCACAGCGCCGCCACCAAGGAGGCAAAAACCTTGATCCACCAAGACTCGACCACCAGCAAACTGGCGATCGCCACACCCAGCACCAGCCAGTCGAGGAAGAACCAAATGATCGGCGTGGCGACGTTGGGCTTCACGCGCGAAGGGCTGCAGCAGTTTCTGAAAGCGGAATCGCGACTTGTCGGGGGGCAGCGGCGCGGCGGACTGTACGTCGGGCGCGGACTGGTCGGATTCAGGAAGCGGAGATGTTTGCACTCGGGGTCCCGTCTGCACGTGAAAAGATTAACTTGTGATTATACGCCGAGAATACCGCCGCGCACGAACATGCGTTAGGCAGTTTCCGCATCCGGCCACAGTAAAACCCCTAGATGCTCGCACGCTTCGATCAAGGCGGTCGCCGCCTCACGGGTGCTGGCATCCAGCCGCCGATCATGGGTTAGCAGCCAAGTGAGCCGCGCACGGCGCGAGCGAGCCGAGGGTTCGCTGTCGAAGAGCGCCGGAAACAGCCCCAATGCATCGACGAATTCGCGCATTGCCGCCGTGGATCGGGGCATTTGGCGCGGGAGTGAGCAGCAATTTCAGCCAGGTCACGCAGCGTTTGGCGAGGCCGGCGCGTGTCATGCCGAGTCCCGTGCGGCGCCGCGATTCACCGTCCGCCAGCGAATCGGCCAGATTGCGATAGCGCTCGACCGCCGACTCCTCCGCAGGCAACGACGGGCTGGCATCGGAGAGCATGGCGCGCAGCACATCGGCCAGCAGCAAGGAAAGAGATTCGGCCAGAAACCGCTGGCACTGTTCTGCATCCGGACGCGAAAGCTGATCCCAGGAGAGGGTCCGCCTATTCGTCGGGCATTCGGCGACTTCGACATGACTCCCAGTGTAGCGGCTCCACTGCCCATCGCAACTATCTCAAAATGCGACGAACTTCACTGACTCGCATATACCTGCGCAAAATGGCTCCGCTTCGCCATCCCCGCGCGAGGCGCGGCGAAAATTTAATGATTGCGGATGTATGATGCGCGTGATTGCGTGCCAGACCTCAACTTGCTCCCGGTAAAGTCCACTCCCTGGCGCGTGGAGTTCGCCGCATCGTGGCCGGCAATGCCGGCATGATGACCGGACCGGGAACCAATACCTATTTGCTCGGCGAGGATGAGATCGCCGTTCTCGATCCGGGACCCGAAGAGGCGGCGCATCTTCAGGCCATCATCGAAGCGGCGGGCGCTCCCATCCGCTGGATCATCGCCACCCATACCCATCGCGATCATTCGCCGCTGGCGCAGGAGCTCGCCCGGCGCACCGGCGCCGCCATCATCGGATTGCCGCCGCCCCTCGATGGGCGGCAGGACGAGAGCTTCGTGCCGCAGCACCGGCCGGCCGACGGCGAGCGTTTGGCACTGGGCGGGTTGGAATTGACCGCGATCCATACGCCGGGGCATGCATCGAATTGCGTCTGTTACTTTCTGGCGCGCGAGCGTCTCTTGATCACCGGCGATCACGTGCTCGAAGGGGTTTCTCCGGTGATTTTGCCGCCCGACGGCAATATGGCCGATTACCTGAACTCGATCGATAAGTTGTTTGGGTACGAATTCGATAAAATTGCCCCCGGTCACGGCGATCTGATGGATCAAGGCAAGAAAGTTCTCGAGGCGTTGCGCGCGCATCGGCTGGCGCGCGAGGGCAAGATCCTGCGCAACCTCGAGCAGTTGCAAGCGGCGAGCCTCGATGCGCTCATTCCGGTGGTTTACGACGATGTGCCGGCGGATCGCCACTCATGGGCGCGGCTGACCTTGCAGGCGCATTTGATCAAATTGGCGCAGCAGGGTCGCGTCAGCGAGCTGAACGGGATCTGGCGACCGCGCCCATGAATCCGCGCCTGGCCGTAACGCTGCGCGCCGCCGGCGTGCGGCGCGGCGATCGCTGGGTACTGCGCGGCATCACGTGGCAGATCAAACCCGGCGAACGCTGGGCATTGCTGGGGGAGAACGGCGCCGGCAAGACCCAGTTGCTCAAACTGTTGAGCGGCGACATCTGGCCGACCCCCACGCGCGCCAGCGCTGCGCCGCGTTGTTATCGCGCCGGGCGGCGCCCGCTCGATTTGATCGATGCGAAACCGCGCATCGCCTACCTCGGCGGGGAACGTCAGGACAAGTACGCGCGCTATGGGTGGAATCTGCGTGTTCGCGACGTGATCGCCACCGGCCTGCACCGCACCGATCTGCTGCTCGCGCCCGTGACGCGTCCTCAAGCCGCACAAGTTTCCGCCGTGCTGCGCGTCTGCGGCATCGAGCGGCTGGCGGCCCGGGATTTCCTGACCTTGTCATACGGGGAGAAACGCCTGGCGCTGCTGGCGCGGGCATTGGTGCAGCGGCCGGACTGGCTGTTGCTCGATGAGGTGTACAACGGCTTGGATCGCCAATACCGCGGGCGAATCGACTCGGTGCTCGCGGCGGCGCGGGGGCAGGGCCAATCATGGATTGCGACGGCGCACCGCGCCATGGACGTGCCGCCGGGGACGCGCTCGCTGATCGAACTGTCCGCAGGCCGCATCCGGCGGGTGACACGGCTGTCTGCCGCGGACTACGCTCGTTTGCGCGCCCGCGCGGGCGAATCGGCGCCGCGCGCAACGCAGCGGCGGCAAAAATCCCCCAATCCGGGTGCGGCGCGGGGCCGTGTGCTGCTGCGGCTGATCGACGTCGATCTTTATGTCGGACACCGGGCGGTGCTGCGCGCGGTGAATTGGCAATTGCGGCAAGGCGAACATTGGGCGATTTTCGGCGCAAACGGCGCCGGAAAATCCAGCTTTCTGAAACTGCTGTACGGCGATCTGTCCCCTGCGCTGGGTGGAAGAATCGAGCGTGCGGGCTGTCCCGCCGGCAGCTCCATCTTCGCGTGGAAGCGCCGCGCCGGCTTCGTATCGCCCGAATTGCAAAGCTTGTATGCGGTGGATGTCGAGCTGACCGAATTGGTCGCGAGCGGGCGTCATTCGAGCATCGGTCTTGCCGCGCCGATGAGCGCCGCGGATTTGAAAAGCGCGCGCGAGTGGCTGGCATTTTTCAAATTACGCAGTGTGGCGCGGCGCCGGCCGCGTGAACTGTCCTACGGGCAGTTGCGCCGCGCGCTCATCGCGCGAGCCATGGCGGCGAATCCAAGCATTCTGTTGCTGGACGAACCCTTCACCGGACTCGATCCGGTGCAGCGGGCGGGAATGAAGCGCATGCTCGAACGGCTGATGCGGCGCCACGTGACGATCGTCGCCGCCGTGCACCATGCCGAAGACCTGCCGCGCGGCACGCTGCGCAGACTGCATTTACATAAGCGGCAGGCTTTGGCTGAAGATTCATAATTTTGCGACGTGAGCGCAGGCGAACCGGTGCGGACGCGGCGAGACTGCGTGTCCTAATCGCTTGGCACGGGAAAAGATTATGTTGCGTCTCACCACGGCAGCTTGGATTTGCGGCGCGCTCGTACTCGGCGGTTGCGGCGGATCGGGTTACGCGGTGCGTCCCGTGCCGCGTATCGCGGCCGATACGGTGGGCAAACCCGTCAGCGTATTGCAAGAAGCCTTGGGCGAGCCGCGCAAGGTCGACAAAACCTCGACCAAGATGGTGTACGTGTGGTTCCTGCCGCAAAAGCCCAAGGAAGGCGCGCCGTCCGGGTTTCAGGGATGCGAAATGGAAGTCACCGTCGATGCGCGCTCGCAGCGCATCCTGGGCTATTCGTTGTCGAATATCGGATTTTCGACCTGCGGCGACGTGCAGCGGCGCATCCGCATAGCGCAGCGCTAACAGCCCGGCGGTTTCTCGCTACAATAGTCGGCTCAAGCCTGCCGGCGTTTGCTATTCCAGAGTTCGTCGCCTTTGTTGTCCTGTTTCCATCCTCTCGCTGCTGATTCAAGCCGCCCTCATCATCCATGTGATCAGGACCGGACGAAATACCCTCTGGATCCTGGCCATCGGGCTGTTGCCGGGAATCGGTTCGCTCGCATATCTCGTCGCCGAAGTTCTACCGGACCTGTTCCGCGGCCGCGCCGCCCGCCGGGCCAAGACTGGCATCGGCCGCATGATCGATCCCAACCGCGACTTGCGCCGCGCCGCGGCCGAAGTGCAGATTTCCGGCAATGTCGATGCCCGCCGCCGCCTCGGGGAAGAGCTGTTCGAACGCGACCAGTTCGACTGCAGCCATCGAGGTCTACCGTGCCGGTTTGAAGGGCATTTTCGAATACGATCCGACGCTGCTGTTGGGCTTGGCGAAAGCGCAATTCGGCAAGGAGGATTTTGCGGGCGCGCGCACGACGCTGGAACTTCTCATGCAGCAGAACCCGGATTTCAAATCCGCCGACGCCCAGCTGCTGTATGCCCGGACGCTGGAGGCCCGCAATGCGCTCGAAGAGGCTGAGCGCGAATATGCGCGCATTGCGCCGGCCTATCCGGGCGCCGAGGCGCGCCTGCGCTATGGATTGCTGCTCAAGAAGCGCGGCAAGCTGCAGGACGCGCAGAGGGTTTTGAAGGATCTGTTGGACGGCGCCAAATTGGGTCCGGCGCATTACCGCAGGGCGCAAGCCGAATGGCTGGATCGCGCGCGCCGGGAATTGAGCTAGAATCTACTTCCATGCAACCGAAGCAATCGCATCGGCGTCTTGAGCGCGTTGTCGCTGATGGCTTTCATCCTCGCGGCTTGCGCCGGGCAAAAGGAGCCGGCGCAGAAACTGATCGGCGAGATCCAGGCGAGCGTCGCGGCCGCCGCCCCGGAGGCCGGTAAATACATTCCGGAGCAACTGACGAGTGTGCAGGCTCAATTGGACGCACTCGAGGCGTCCCTCGCCAAGCAAGATTATGCGGCGGTCCTCAACGGCGCGCCGGCGGTGCTGGCGGCCGCCCGCTCGCTCGCCACGGCCGCAGCCGAAAAAAAGGACGATGCGCTGAAGGCGCTCAACGACAAATGGACGGGGCTCGCCGAGCAGGGTCCCGGCAGATCTGACCGCGATCCAGAACCGCATGGATCTGCTCGGCAAGAAGGCCAGTAAAAGGGTCGCCGCCGGAATCGATCTGGACGGCGCGAAATCCGCCCTGGGCGATGCCATGTCGCTGTGGTCCAAGGCGCAAGCGGCCTTTGCCGCCGGCAACCTCGAGGAGGCGGTAAAAACCGCGCAGGATGTGAAGTCCAAGGTCGGACCGCTCGCGGCCAGCCTGAAGCTCGATCTTTCCGCGCCGCCCGCCAAGTCTTAAGGGCTTACAGCGCCAAAGTGCCCTCGCTGACGATGATCGCGGTGCCGCCGATGTGCGCGGCCACCATGGCGCCCTGGTCGATCTCGAGCCGCACCCTGACCTGGCCCGGCCGCTTCATCTGCCAGCCCTGGCGGCCGATGAAGGCGGTGGATGTTCTTGCCGAACTGGCCCATCTCGAACAGGTAGGCGGCCAGCATGGCGTGAGCGTTGCCGCTGACCGGATCCTCGGGGATGCCGAGCGCCGGGCAGAACATGCGCGATTCGGTCGTAGCTCATCCGGCCCGACGCTCGATTCACCGCGAACACGAAAAATCCTTCCGGTCCCGAGTTCGTTGCCGAGCGCCATCAAAGTTTCGAAATTCGGCGCCAGGAGCATCCAGCGCGCGCGCATCCGCGATCGGCACGAGCAGCCGGCTGCTGCCCTTGCGCGCCATGCGCGCCGGCATGACCTCGTGCAGCGAGTTGCCGGCAGCTTGAGTGCTTCGGCGACGCGCAAGGTGGTCTTGAACGGCAGCGGGTTGCATCCAGTTCGGGCATCGTCTGCCGAAACTCGATGACGGGTCGCGCGCCGGATTGCGCGCTGTTCGACTTGCGCACTCGATCTCGACGATGCCGCTCCGCCTGGCGCGGCAAACGCCGAGCGCGCGCCTGCCCGAGGGCGAGCAGCACGGCGTGGGCCGCCATGGTCGCGTGCCCGACGAACGGCGCTTCCTTGCGCGCATTGAAGAAACGCAGCCGGACGTCGTGATCCGCGCGCGTTCGGCGGCGAGCACGAATGCCACCTCGGCGTGCGAAAACTCGCGCGCGATGGCAGACAGCGCGGCGTCGCTCTGGCCGTCCGCGTCGAGGACGACGGTCGCCGGATTGCCGCGTGAAGCGGGTCCTGCGTGAACGCATCTACCTGGAAAATGCACGCAATTCTCCCGCTGCTCCGCAGCGGCGATTGCGGAGTTTTGCACGCATCGCGCACGCCAGGCTACACTTCCCTCGAACCTTGGGGTGGCCCTTGAAGGGGCCTGAGATGCGGGATATCGGATCCTCGATGCAGTCCTGCGAACCCGTTGAACCTGACCCGGTTAGTACCGGCGTAGGGAGCAGGTGAATCCTATGCACAGCGCCGTCGAAATCAGCATGTATCCGTTGACCGGCGAGTATCGGCCGCCGATCCAGGCCTTTATCGATCGCCTGAACACCATCCCGGCCTGATCGTGCAGACCAACGCGCTGAGCACCCAGATGTGGGGCCCGCTGGATCGAATCATGAGCGATTCTCGCCGAGGAAATCGCGCGCTCCGCCGGCGAATCGGCCCGCAATTGGTGTTCGTCATGAAGGTGCTGCCGGGCTTGGCCACCGGGCCGTGATCGACGCACTGTCGGTGCAGCTCGCCGGTGCGTGGCACGCGACGAGCTGGATCGAGACTCTCGGCGGTCGCGCTCGCGGTCGCCTATGTGCTGCTCGCGATCCGCCAGTCGATCGCGCTGCTGGCTGGCGGCGTTCGTGAGCTCCTGTCTCTACGTCTGGGTGCTGTTCGGCGCGCGCCTGTACATGGAGTCGGTGCTGAATGTGTTTTATGCCGCCATGGCGGTGTATGGATTCTGGCAGTGGCGGGCACGGCACGGGCGGCGGCGCGCTCGCCGTGAGCCGCTGGCCGGTCGCGCGCAACGCGCTGGCGCGCTGCGTCATCGTCGCCTTGTCGCTCGCGACCAGCTGCTTTTCCTGCGGCGCTACACCCCCGCGGCGTGGCCGTTCGCGGATTCGATGGTCACCTGGGCGAGTGTATTTGCCACGTTCCTGGTCGCGCGCAAAGTCTACGAGAACTGGCATTGGTGGCTGCTGATCGATTCGGCGAGCCTGTACCTGTATTTCACGCGGCAGTCTGTACCTCACCATGCTGCTGTTCGGGTGTATCTGATGCTCGATCGTGATCGGCATGCGCGAGTGGCGCCGCAGTCTGCTGTTGCCGGCCCATGCGGTTGCTTGAAATCGAACGCCTGTGCCGCGTCGTGGTACCCGGTTCCGGAGACATCGATCTCCAGGCGCTCGGCGCCGGACTGATCAGCGAGACCTATCGCGTTGCGCGGGACGGCGCCGCCTATACCTTGAAAGTTGCGCTGGAGCAGCGTCCGCGATCTTAAGGCTCGATCCGGCGTGGGAAATGCGGGTCCTCGAGCGCGCCGCCGGCGCCGGACTTGCGCCGCAGCTGGTGTTCGGCGATCCCGACGCTGCAGGTTCTGCTGGTGCGCTGGGCCGAGGGTCGGCCGTGGGTTTCGCACGAGGCGGCGGCGGCGCACGAACCTGGAAAGAATTGCCGGGTTCTTGCGCCGGGTGCACGCGCTCGCGGTCCCGATGCCGGCCGGCGGGTGACGCCGCTGCGATGGATCGAGATCTACGATGCGGCGTTGTCGCGGCGGACCGGCAGCGCGAGCGATCCTGGCTTGCGAGCGCAGGCCGCGGCGCACCCGGCGGTCCCTCGCTGATCTGCCGCACGCCGCCGGCGTGGTGTGCCATAGCGATCTGCACGCGCAGAATCTGATCATCACGACCATTGCTTGATCCTGCTCGACTGGGAGTACGCGCATGTCACCGACCCCTGTGGGATCTGGCGGGTTGGTGCGCCAACAACGATTTCGATGCGGCAGGCGCAGCGAGCCTGCTGGCCCGCTACCTTGAGCAGGCGCCGGATCCCGCCGGTGGCAACGCTTCAGATTGCTGCTGGCGCTGTACGACTATGTCTGCCTGCTGTGGAGCCAGCTTTACCTGAGCGTGCGCGGCGGAGCGGAAAATCGCATCGCGGAGCGCGCGAGATTGCTCGACGCGCGCCTGCGCCTTCCGGCACACTACGCCGCTTGAAGATCCTGCGAGGGTTGCAACGGAGGTTTTTTGATGGCGAGGATGATTGTGGTGGATCGTGATGGCAAAGAACACGAAATCGAAGCCAAACCCGGCCTGAAGATCATGGAGATCCTGCGAGAGCTCGACTACGGAGTCGCGGCGATTTGCGGCGGCCTGTGCTCCTGCGCCACCTGCCACGTCTACGTCGACGAAAAATGGGTTCGGCTCGGCTGCCGAAGCGCGCAAAGCGACGAGCTCGAACTGCTGAACGAGCTTCCGGACTTATCGCGAAGCGACCTCGCGCCTGTCCTGCCAAGTGGATTTCACCGAAGCGCTGTCGGGCATCAAATTGACGGTCGCCGCCGGATTCCTGAGCAAGCAGCGCGCGGCAGCGCCGCTAGGTCCTTTTTTTCTCGCCTGCCGCGTCACCGCCTCCTGCGCCGCGGCGATCGCCGCGGGGTCGCCGAGGAAGCGCCGGCGAGACCGGCTGCATCTGCTCGTCGAGTTCGTACAGGATCGGTATGCCGGTCGGGATATTGAACTCCACGATGTCGGCCTCCGACATCATGTCGAGCATCTTGACCAGCGCGCGCAGCGAATTGCCGTGCGCCACGATCAGCACGTTCTTATCCGGCACGCAGTTCCGGAACGATGCGCGATTCCCAGTAACGGCAGCACGCGCGACAGGGTGTCCTTGAGCGACTCGGCCGCCGGGAGCACAGGCCGGGTCGACGTCGGCGTAGCGCGGATCGAAGCGCGGATGCCGCGGATCGTCCAGCTCCAGCGGCGGCGGAGGAACGTCGTAGCTGCGGCGCCAGATCTTCACTTGCGCCTCGCCGTGCTGTTCGACGGTTTGCGCCTTGTTGAGTCCCTGCAGCGCCCCGTAGTGGCGCTCGTTGAGGCGCCAGCTTCCCTCGACCGGGAGCCACATGCGGTCGGTGGTGTCGAGGATCATCCACAGCGTGCGGATCGCGCGCTTCAACACCGAGGTGAACGCGATGTGCCGGCTCGAGTTTCTCGGCCAGCAGTTCGCGCCCCGCCTGTACCGCCTCCGCGCGGCCCAGATCGCTCAAATCGACGTCATGCCAGCCGGTGAACAGATTCTCGACATTCCAGGTGCTTTGGCCGTGACGGACCAGTGATCAGTTTTCCGGGCACTTTCTCCAACTCCCCGACCTGCGGCGCATGGCCGCGGCGAATAAGCCGTCGAATAGCAGCCGCCAGCGTCGGACCGTTCATGCATCTCCACCTGCAGGCGGATCCGTCCGCGAGCGGCGCGCACCAGCATCTTTTGGAACTTGTCGACTGCTCGGCGTCGCGGGCATCTGCAGGCACGGCGCGCATCTCGCCATGCACCGGCTTCAAGAAGCGCATGTTCGATTCCTGGATCACGGCTTCGGCGATCAAGCCTGCGCGTCGCGAGATAGCGCGTGAGCCCAGGCCCAACCGGTCAGCACCGCGAGCGAATACAGGCTCCCGCCGAACGCCGTGCCCTTGTGGTTGGCGTTGGGGGCGAGCGGGGCGCGCAGCACGACAGGCTCGTCGTCATCGGCCGCTTCCACGATGATCCCCGATGTGCCTGGCCAGGATGATTTCGCCGCTCGATCCGCTCCTGCAGATACTCCGCTGCCGAACTCAGCTCGACCTGTGAGCATCGCTCATTCCTGCGCGAGCCGCCTGACCGCCTGCAGCGCCACCGAGAACGTCGCGAAGTCCGGCGGCGAGCCGGTGCGCAGATCGGCCACCATCCGCTTCAAGGCATCGACCGGCGCGGAATGGCGCGAGATCCACTGGTCGACCCGCGCGGCCGGTTCACGGCCCTTGCACTTCAGCGCCGCGCGGTGATCCTGCGCTGCAGTGCGTACAGATTCGTCGCGCAGCGTGCCGCGCGCGACGGCCTGCCAATGCCCGTCGGCGGGCAGCGATTCGATCTGCTCCTTGATCCAGGTGAGCCCGATGCGCTCGCCCAGATCGAAATAGGCCTTGCGCCGCATAGCCTATCCGTACTCGCGCGGCCATCGCGACTTCGACCAGGTCCAAGGCGCTGTGCAGCTCTCGAGCGAGGCGATACGCGCGGCCAGCTGCTCCGGCACGCGCTGTTCGACCAGTTGCGAGCGCAGCGCGCTCAGGCGCGCTTGTTGCGTAACGCCGAGGACCGCTCGGCCAATCTCATGGAACAGCTCGCTCACCTTGCCCGCATAGCGCGGCACCGCGCGTTTGATGTCCAGATCGCTTGCGCCGGTTCTCCAGCAGCCAGTAGCTCATGTGCCGCAACAGGCGCGTCGTTTGAATCATCGCCGTGTATTGCACGGAGGCCGGCGATCTTGTTGTCGAGGGCCTCGATCTGCGCCCAGATGTTGCGCACCGCGAACACCTCGCGCGCAATGCTGTAGGCGCGCGCCATCGCGGCCGGATCCGCGCCGGTGTCGTCCTGCGCGCGCACCGGAAACACCGGCCCCATGCGATTGATCAGGCTGTTGGTGATCGCGGTGGCGATGATCTCGCGGCGCAGGCGATGCCGCTTCGATGCGCTGCGCGAAGCGCTTCTGAACGGGCGTCGGAAAGTAGCGGTTGAGCTCGCGCGGACAAATACGGATCCTCGGGCACGTCGGAATGGATCAGCGCCCGGTAGAACCAGATTTTTCCGTAACTTAGAGATGATGGCGAGTTCCGGACGCGTCAGTCCCTCGCCGGCCTTGCGCCGCTCGGCGATCTCTTCCTCGGTCGGCAGATATTCCAGCGCGCGGTTCAGATCGCCGGAACGCTCGAGCGCGCGGATCACGTAGGCGTTCTCCGCTCAGCGCTGCCTGGTCTGGAATTCGCCCGTGCTGATCGCCTGGCCCTGCAGGTAGTTGTTGCGCAACACCAGCGCCCGCCACCTCGTCGGTCATCTGCGCCAGCAAGCCGGTTGCGCGCGGCCTGCGTGATTTCGCGGGCGCGCACCGCGCCGTTGAGGAGGATCTTCAAATTGACTTCGACGTCCGAGGTATTCACGCCCGCGGAATTGTCGATGAAATCGGTGTTGAGCCGGCCGCCGCGCCGCGCGATACTCGATGCGGCCCGAGCTGCGACACGCCGAGGTTGCCGCCCTCGCCGATGACCTTGCAGTTCAATTCCCGCGCATCGATGCGCACGGCGTCGTTGCTGCGGTCGCCGACATCGCTGTGGCTCTCGCTGCTCGCCTTGACGTAGGTGCCGATGCCGCCGTTCCACAGCAGATCGACATGCGCCTTCAGGATCGCCTTGATCACCTCGTTGGGCGTCACTTGCGCCGGCAGCTCCAGCAGGGTCTGCGCCTCGCGCGACAGCGATCAGATTCTTGGCGGACGCTCGAGTACACGCCGCCGCCCTTGGAGATGGCCTCGCGCGAATAGTCGTCCCAGGAAGAGCGCGGCAGTTTGAACAGGCGCTCGCGCTCGCGCAAAGGAACGTGCCGCATCCGGGTCGCGGGGTCGATGAAGATATGCTGGTGGTTGAACGCGGCGATCAGCCGGATGTGCGGCGATTGCAGCATGCCGTTGCCGAATACGTCGCCGGCCATGTCGCCGATGCCGCAGACCGTGAAATTCTGCGCTCTGCGATGTCGATGCCCATCTCGCGAAAATGGCGCTTGACGCATTCCCAGGCGCCGCGCGCGGTGATCGCCATCTTCTTGTGGTCATAGCCGGCCGAACCGCCGGAGGCGAAGGCATCGCCGAGCCAGAACGCGTATTCGTGCGGATATGGCGTTGGCGATGTCGGAAAAGGTCGCGGTGCCCTTGTCGGCCGCCACCACCAGGTAGGCATCGTCCTTGTCGTGGCGCACCGACCATGCGCGGGCGGGACGATCTTGTCATCGACGATGTTGTCGGTGACGTCCAACAGGCCGCGGATCAGCGTCTGGTAGCAGGCGATGACCTCGGCCTGCTGCGCCTCGCGCTCGGCCGGCAGGCGCTTCACCACGAAGCCGCCCTTGGCGCCGACCGGAACGATCACGGTGTTCTTGACCTGCTGGGCCTTCATCAGCCCGAGTACTTCGGTGCGGAAATCCTCGCGCCGGTCCGACCAGCGGATGCCGCCGCGGGCGACGTATCCCATGCGCAGGTGCACGCCCTCCATGCGCGGCGAGAACACGAATATCTCGAACAGCGGCTTCGGCAGCGGCAAGCTCGCGCAGCTGCTGGCTCTCGATCTTGAACGACAGGTATTCCTTTAGCTGGCCGCCGCGGGATAGGGCTGGTAGGCGTTGGTGCGCACCGTCGCGGAGAGCGCATTCCACAGGGCGCGCAGGATTCGATCCTCATCCGAACGGGTGACTTCTTCCAATGCGTGAACGGATGTCCCGTCCGAGCCGCGCCAGGGAGCGGGTGCGAGCCGCCGCCGGCGAGTTGCGGATCGAAGCCGCGCGATGAACAGCTCGGCGAGCAGTTTGCGAAATCGAGCGCATTGTTGCCCAGCACCTGAGCGATGTAGCCCTGGCTGAAGGGCAGCCCGGTTTGCAGCAGGTAGCGGCAATAGGCGCGCAGTACCGTCACCATGCGCCACGGAATGCCCGCCGTCAGGGTCAGCTGATTGAAGCTGTCGTTGTCCATGCGGCCGGTCCACACCGCGATGAACGCGCTCTTGATCTCGCGGTCGAGCGCCTCGAAGGCGATCGCGGGAGCGGCCTGCATGACGAGCTCCAGATCCTGGATCCAGCCGCGGCGGCCGGCGGAGAATTCCAGCGGATATGGCCGCTCGGCGATGACCTTGAGGCCCATGTTTTCGAGCATGGGCAGCAGGTCGGAAATCGGAATCGCATCCTGGCCGCGGAAGATCTTCAGGAAGAACTTCTCCTTGCGCTTCGGATCCGGGCGGTAGATGTCCAGGTGCAGGCGCGCCGGTTCCTTGTCCATCGCTTCGAGAAAGGACACGTCCAGTGCCGCGGCCTCGCCGCTGAAGTCCTCGGTGTAAGCCGCCGGGAAGCCCTGCGCGTACTTGTCGAACAGCTGCAGGGCGTATGCCTCGTCGAAGCGCGCCAGCAGCGCAGCCTTGAAAGAATCCTGCCAGGAGCGCACCGCCGCGGCGACGCGCCGCTCCAATGCGTCCGCATCGACGTGCGCGCCCTTCGGCCGGCGCGGTGCGGGCGACGATGTGGATCCGCGCGAGATTCGACTCCGCGATCTGCACCTGGGATTCCATGCTGAATGCGGAAAACGCGTCGCCGTATCACCCGTTCGATGCGCTGCCGGACCTGGGTGTTGTATTTTTCGCGCGGCACGAACACCAGGCACGAATAGAAGCGGCGGAACAGATCGCGGCGCAACAGCACGCGCACGCGCGGCCGCTCCTGCAGGCCGAATATGCCGGTGACGATGCGAATGAGTTCGGGAACGCTCGCCTGAAACAATTCATCGCGGGGAAAGGACTCCAGAATGTGCTGCAGCGCCTTGCCATCGTGGCTGTCGGGCGCCAAGGCGAAGTGTTCGGACACGTGCGCGATTTTCTGGCGCAACACGGGAATCTCGCGCGGATTGGCGTTGTACGCGGCGGAGGTCCAAAGACCGAGGAAACGCCGCTCGCCGATCAAGCGCCCGCGGGAGTCGAATTGCTTGATGCCGACATAGTCCAGATAGCCGGCGCGGTGCACCGTGGACAAGGAATTGGCCTTCGTCACCAGGCTCAAATTGCGCGAGCGGCTTTGTCGGCGGATATCGCTGTGCAGCACCCGGGTCGTGGTGTCCGGTTTTCTGTGCCCGGGCCGCAGGATGCCGAGCCCGCTGGATTCGACCGCCTGCAGCCGCTCGCGGCCCTTGCCGCCCGTCAGCCGGTATTCGCGATAGCCGAGAAAGGTGAAATGCCGATTCTCCATCCAGTCGAGCAGCGCACAGGTCTCGCTGAGTTCGGTCGCATCGACGCGCGCGCTCATCGCGCCCAAATCCTGCGCCGCCGTGCGGGCCGCCGCGCGCATGCGGCCCCAATCCGCGCAGGCCATGCGCACATCGCGCAAACTGCGCTCGATCTGACTTGCCAGGGATTTCAGCGCCGCCGGATCGACGATTCGATCGATCTCGAGATGCTGGAAGGACTCCAGGTGCTGCTTCGGTGCCCTCGGCGGTTTCCGTGCGCTTTTGCAGCGCGTCCAAATCTCCGGCACGGTTGCGTGTCACTGCGAAAACCGGATGCGCGAGCAAATGCAGCGTGAGCGCGCGTTCGGTCAGCGCGAGGTTGATGGAATCGACCAGGAACGGCATGTCGTCGTTGACGACGTCGATGATGGTGTGCGGCGAGACGAAGCCATGCTCGCGCAAGGTGGGATTGAATACCCGCACCAGCGCCGCCCGGCCGCGCCGCCGCGCGAACATCAAGTGCGAGAGGGCCGCGGCGGCCAGGTCCTTCGGATCGCGGTCGGCGAGGTCCTTGGCGTCCACGTTGGCGATGTAAGTCTGCAGAAACCCGCGCCAGTCCAAGCTGCGCATGGATTTGGGCGGACGCACCGGACTGCGCAAAATCGCGGAAATGATGCTGCGATGTTGTTCCGAGGAAACCTGGTACATGTCCTGATCCTTAGCTGCCGCGCCGCGCGCAGGCGCGAATTATGCCAGTCCGCGCCGCTTTCAGGGACGGTGTTGGCCCGCAAGATAGCGCTGCGTCTGCATTTCGACGAGCCGGCTCGCGGCGCGCGAAAATTCCAGCTGCAAGCGCTCGCCGTGATACAGCGATCCGGGAGGGGCGGCGGCCGATACTACGATATTGACATTGCGGTCATAGAACTCGTCGACCAACATGATGAAGCGCCGTGCAGCGTTGTCGTTGCCGCGCGCGAACTCGGGAATATTCGAGATGAATACGGTGTGATAGAGCCGCGCCAGCTCGATGTAGTCATTTTGACTGCGCGGCCCCTCGCAGATGTCCTTGAAATCGAACCAAACCATTCCCGGGCCCGTCGCCAGGGCTTTGATGTGCCGATTCTCCACCGACAGCGTGCTGGGGCCGCCGACCGGGCCGCCCGCCAAGGCGGCAAAGCGCTGCTTGAGCTGCGCCGCGGCGCCGGGCGAGTGCGAATCGAGGTAGGTGGGCGCCTGCTCCAGCTGCCGCAAGCGGTAATCGACGGCGCCGGCCAGATGCAGCACCTCGACGTGGCTCTCGATCAAATCGATGGCCGGCAAAAATCGCTGCCGTTGCAGGCCCTCCTGGTACAGCTCGCGCGGCGCGATGTTCGAGGTTGCAACCAGCGTCACACCGCGCCGGAACAAACCGTCGAACAGTCCCGCCAGGATCATCGCATCGGCAATATCCGCGACAAAGAATTCATCCAGGCACAGCACGCGCACGCGCGCCGCCAGGCGCTCGGCCACCGTGTCGAGCGGCTCGGCGCGGCTTTTGATCTTGCGCAGTTCCGCATGGATCTGGCGCATGAAGCGATAGAAGTGCGTGCGCTCGCCGAGCTGCGGCGGAAGCGAAGCGTAGAACCAGTCCATCAGCATGGTCTTGCCGCGGCCGACGCCGCCCCACAGGTACAACCCCCGCAGCGGCGCATCGACCGGCTGCACCGACAGGCGCCGCAGTTGCGTGCGCAGCTTGTGGCTCAGGGATCGCGATTCCAGGCGAAGGCGGGCGCTCAATTCATCGAGGCGCGCGGCGGCGGCCTGCTGAGATGGATCGGTCTGCAGGCGTAGCGCGGCGGTCTCTTGCCGCAGGCGCGATGCAATCGACTGACGCTCCTTGGACAATCGGGGCTTTTTTAAAGGCTCTGATAGTTCGGGCCGGAGCCGCCTTCCGGCGCGACCCAGGTAATTTGCCCGGGATAGGGCTCTTTGATGTCGCAGGCTTTGCAGTGCACGCAATTCGAGGCATTGATCTGCAGCTTTTGGCCGCCTTTGCCGTCCGCGATCATTTCATACACATTGGCGGGACAGAAGTTGGTGCAGGGATTGCCGTACTCCGTGATGCAGCGTGTGGCGCACACCGCGGTGTCGGCCACGTGCAAGTGCACGGGTTGATTTTCATCGTGCGTGGTGGCGGCAAAAAATACGAACGCAACCCGATCGCGCGGCGGCAGCTCGCGTTCGTGCCAGCCTCGCTCGGGCGAAACGTACTCATCGAGACGCTTGAGCGAGGTGTCGTCGGCATGATTCGCCAGTGTCCACGGCAGCTTCCCCATGGTGATTGTCTCCAAGGCAAAGTTGGCCGTGCCGAGCCACAGGCCGCGCCGAAAGCCGGGCCGGATGTTGCGCACCTTGTGCAGTTCGCGGCCGCCCGGCGAGGTGCGCCAGCGCTGATCGAAGCCGCGGCTCGCGCCGGTTTCGACGTAGTGCGCCGCGGCCGTCATGCCGGAGCGAATCGCTTGGTGAATGCCCTTGATCTTCGGCATGTTGAGCGTACCGCCGGCGTCACCGACGAGCATGGCGCCGGGCATTTCGAGCGTCGGCATCGATTGATAGCCGCCTTCGATGACGGTGCGCGCACCGCCGGCGATGATCTCGCCGCCGCTGAGCAGCCGCTTGATATCCGGATGGTTCTTCCATTGCTGGAAGGCTTCGAATGGCTTGAAACGCGGGTCCGCATAATCCAGACCGACCACGAAGCCGACATACACCCGATCCTTGTTCAGGTGATACAGAAAGCTGCCGCCGTAGATACTGCTGTCGAGCGGCCAGCCGGCGGAGTGCTGGATGAGGCCGGGCTGCACCCGGCCGGGCGGCAATTGCCACATTTCCTTGATTCCCAAACCATAGGTTTGCGGCGACTTGCCGGCATCCAGTTTGTATCGAGCGATCAGCTGCTTGGAGATGTTGCCGCGGCAGCCCTCGCAGAACAGCGTGATCTTGGCGTGGATTTCCGGTCCCAACGCAAAATTCGGACCGCGCTCGCCGTTCTTTTCGATTCCCATGTCGCCGATACGCACCCCCGAAACGGCACCCGCCGCGTCGAACAATGCCTCGGCGCCCGCAAATCCGGGAAACACGTCGACGCCCAGCTTCTCGGCTGCGGCCCCCAAAATCGGCACCAATTGACCCAGGGAGATGATCAAATTGCCGTGATTGTTCATCTGCGGCGGTGTAATCGGCGAGCGATAGCGCTTGTGGCGGGTCATGAACAAGAACTCATCACGGGTCGCCGGAACGCAGATATCGGGAGGGTTTTCACGCCATCCCGGCAACAACTCATCCAGGGGGCCGGGTTCCATGACGGCGCCCGACAGGGAGTGCGCGCCCAGACTGGCCGCCTTTTCCAGCACACAGACACTCAGGTCGGGCTTGAGCTGTTTGAGCCGGATCGCGCAGGCCAGACCCGCGGGTCCCGCCCCCACGATGGCGACCTCATATTCCATCACGTCACGACTTTCGCTCATCGACTGACACCCGAAATTGCTAACTGGAAAAACCGCCTGAAAATCGGCGGCTTAGTAGATCACAAAGTCCCCAAAAGCGGCGAACCGTTCATCAGGTGGACAGACGATGAGGGTATTGGCCTGGCGCTGTCGCCTTACTCAGTGGGGACTACCATGTTGACAGGCCACGGACGCCGTCTTCCAGGATGGCCAAGGGATTTGGGCATGGCACGGGCAAGGACGCCCACCCCGTTTGGTTGAACGGCCGGCTAGTCCTGCCGCCAACTCGCTTTGCGTTTGGCAAAGAACGCCGCAAAGCCTTCCTGCGCTTCCGCTTGCACTCTCAAATGGGCCAGCCGGCCCGCCATCTCCAGAGCGGCAGCGCTGCGCCGGCCCACCGCCGCTTTAGCGTCGCGGATCAGGGTCTTGGCCGCCGCCTGGGCGCCCGGCGCGCCTTTTAAAACGGCATCGATAATGGCGCCGCACGCGGCATCGAGCCCCTCGACCGGGACCGTCTCGTGCGCCAAGCCGATCTCCTTCAAGGTCGCCGCGCTGATGGTTTCCGCGCTCAGGAAATAGCGCAGCGCCGCGCTTTCTCCGATCTTGGCCAGCACAAAGGGAGAAACGACCGCGGGAATGATGCCGAGGCGCACCTCGGTGAAGGCGAATTTAGCGCTGTCCGCCGCGACTACGATGTCGCACGCGGCGATCAAGCCGAGCGCGCCGCCGTAGCCATCGCCGTTCACCCGCGCCAGCGTCGGCTTCGGGAATGAATCCAGAGCGCCCAAAACTTGCGCCAGATTCCTCGCATTCGCCAGATTCTCAGCCTCGCCGGCGTGCGCCTGCGCCTGCATCTCGGCGAGGTCCGCGCCCGCGCAAAATACGTTCCCGGCACCGGTCAGCTGCACCATCCGCACGCTGCTATCGGCGGCGCATTGTGCCAGCGTCGCCCCCAACGCGACGACCGTCGCGCGGTCGAGGGCATTGCGTTTGTCCGGACGATTGAGTGCCACGTAGGCGACGCCGCCCGAAACCGCGGCCGTGACCGGCGAGCCGCTCGGCAAGCCGCCGTTCACATGAGCTCAACGGCGATGGCGGTCGCTTCACCGCCGCCGATGCACAGGCTGGCGATGCCGCGCTTCTTGCCGCGGGCTTTCAAGGCATGAATCAGCGTGGTCAGAATGCGGGCTCCGGTCGCGCCGATCGGATGACCGAGTGCGCACGCGCCGCCGTTGACGTTCACCTTGGCATGTTCCAGAGACAGATCTTTCATCGCCGCCATCGCCACGACGGCAAACGCTTCATTGATTTCGTACAAATCGACGTCCTGCGCCTGCCAATTCAACTGCTTGAGCAGTTTTTGAATCGCGCCGACCGGCGCCAACGTGAACCATTCCGGCTCGCGCGCGAAACTGGCGTACCCCAGAATCCGCGCCAAGGGCTTGAGGTTCTTGGCCGCGGCGTACGATTCGCGCGCCAACACCACCGCCGCGGCGCCGTCGGATATCGATGAGGAGCTCGCCGCCGTCACGGTGCCGTCCTTCTTGAAGGCGGGCTTGAGCGTGGGAATTTTCGCGACATCGAGCGTGAAGGGCGTTTCGTCCTTGTCCACGACCACCTCGCCCTTGCGGGTCTTGGTGGTCACCGGGGCGATCTCGGCTTTGAAATCGCCCTGGCTGACGGCGGCGAGCGCCCGGCGCACCGATTCGGCGCGCGAACTCATCCTGCGCCTGCCGCGTAAATTCATATTTGCTCGGACGTCGCATCCGCGAAGCAGCCCATGAGCTGCCCGTCCCACGGACTCTGCAAGCCGTCGAAGAACATGTGATCGAGCACCTCTTGGTGACCCATGCGATAGCCTGCGCGCGCTTTGGGAAGCAGATACGGTGCATTGGTCATGGATTCGATGCCGCCGGCCACGATGACTTGGGCATTCCCGGCCAGGATCTGATCTGCTCCCTGCATGACGGCGCGCATGGCCGAGCCGCACATTTTGTTGACCGTGGTGCAGGGCGTGCTGGTGGGCATCCGGCCGCCAACGCCGCCTGGCGGGCAGGGGCCTGGCCAAGGCCGGCCGACAGAACGCAGCCCATGACGACTTCGTCGATTTCCGCCGGCTTCGAGCCCGCGTCCGCGACGGCCGCCTTGATTGCAGCGGCACCGAGCTGCGGCGCGCTGACCGAGGCAAAAACGCCTTGAAAGGCGCCCACCGGCGTGCGCCGGGCGCTCAAAATGACGACAGGATCCGATTTCATGGTAGGGGTTCCGTTGGGATGTGAACTCAATATTATAGCCGCGTAGGGCTTCTTCAAGGCGCCAACGGGTCGCCGACGGCCTGGGCGATGAGTTCGCGGCTCTTGACCCGCGCTTCGTCGGCGGCCAACACGGCAAGTACCTCCACCTTGATCGGCAGGCGGTATACGGACAGGCCGCCCGGGGGCATGACGGCGCGGGTGCCGTGAATGGCCACGGCCACGACGGGCATCTCGGCGCGCGCAGCGGTGGTGAATGCGCCGCCGAGGAATTTGCCGATCTGACGGGTCTCATCAAAGGTCCCTTCGGGGAAGAACATCAAGCGATTGGCCGGTGGCGGCCAGTTTCAACACGCGCCGCGCATCGGTTGCGCCCTTGTGGCGGTCGAATCGCTCGACGAACTGCGAGCCGAGGCGCCGCAACAACAAGCCGGCCAGCGGTACCCGCACCATCTCCTGCTTGATGACGAAGGCGAAATCGGGCGGCAACGCCGCGACGATGGCGATGGCATCGATGTAGCTGGCATGATTCGCCACGACCACGCAGGGCGTCCCGGGCAGCCGTTCCAAGCCTTCCACGGTAAAGGGAATGCCGGTCAGCCGCAGGAAGGCGCGCGCGAGCGTGCCGGCCACCAAGCGGCGGCGGCGCAGACTCGGCAGAAACAAATTGATCGTGAGGACGCCCAACCCCAGGACCGTGAAGGACACCAGGGAGTAGGCGAGGTAGGGCAAGTTCACCACTGCGGATGCCCTGGATTGCTGCACTTCTGTGATCTGGTTCACCTTATGTTAATACTTAACCGTACTGTGATTCTGGTCACGCCGACCCCCAAGCACCCCTCGCATACTGATGACTGATAGCGCGGACAGCACTATTTCGTGCGTAACCTTCGCGAGCAACTATGGCGACGGCTCTTAAACGGACGGTTTATACACGCACCTCGGGCGCAGCGGTACCCGCTGTGCGCGAGGCGGCGGATCCCGCCCTGCAACGCTTCCTCGATGCGGTGTGGATGGAACGCGGCCTCTCAGCCAACACCTTGGCGGCGTACCGCGCCGACCTGACCGCGTTGGCGCGATGGCTCGAGGAGCGCGATAGCGCGCTGCTCAAAGCCACCCGCATTGAATTGTTGGGCTTCATTGCCGCCCGGGTCGAAGGCGGTTCCCGGCCCCGCTCGACCGCCCGGCAGTTGTCGAGCTTCCGCCGCTTCTTTCGCTTCATGATGCGCGAGGGACTGATTTCGCAAGATCCCACGGCGCAGATTGCGATGCCGAAAATCGGCCGCTCTTTGCCCAAATCCCTGACCGAGGCCGAGGTGGATTCGCTGCTCGAAGCGCCCACGGTATCGGAGCCGCTGGGGCATCGCGACCGCACCATGCTCGAGGTGCTGTACGCCACGGGTCTGCGGGTCTCCGAGCTCGTCAGCCTCAAGCACAATCAAGTGAACTTGAATCAAGGTGTGATGCGGGTTGTCGGCAAGGGCAACCGCGAGCGCCTGATACCGCTCGGCGAGGAAGCGGTGAAATGGCTGCAGCAGTTCATGCAGGGCCCGCGGGTCGAGATCCTGCTGGAACGCCAGACCGACTATTTGTTTCCGACGCGCCGCGGCGATCGCATGACGCGCCAGGCGTTCTGGCACATCATCAAACGCTATTCGAAGAAGGCCGGTGTCGAGAAAGAACTCTCGCCGCACACGCTGCGCCATGCCTTCGCCACACATCTGCTGAATCACGGCGCGGATCTGCGCGTCGTGCAGATGCTGCTGGGCCACAGCGATCTGTCGACGACCCAGATCTACACGCACGTCGCCCGCGAACGCCTCAAGGACCTGCACACTCAGCATCATCCGCGCGGCTGATTCTGAAATCCCCGGGGTTTGGTCTGGTAGAATTTACCTGAACCTCCGTGCTCGCGAGGGGTCCTACGGGTTTGAGTCCCCTGGAGCTTTAGCATGCTGCGATACGCCGCCGTTGTAACCCTGCTGTTTTGCGCCGCAGCTGCGAGCCTGCACGCGGCTCCCGTCGAACAGCCGGCCGCGGCGGATCCGCGCGTGGCCTTGCTCAAGCTGCTGCCGGCCGGATCGAAGCTCGAGGATCTGCGGCCTTCGCCGATCGCCGGCATATACGAATTCACGCAAGGCGCCGAGGTCAGCTATCTGACCGCGGACGGCAGGTACTTCATCGACGGCAATCTCTACGACATGAAGACGCGCGACAACCTGACCGAGGAGCTGCGCACGCATGCACGCCTTGCATTGATCGGTGCCGTTCCCGAATCCGAGATGCTGATTTTTTCGCCGCCGAATCCGAAGTACACCATCACGGTTTTCACCGACGTGGATTGCGCCTATTGCCGCAAACTGCACAGCCAAATGGCCGAGCTCAATCGCCTGGGGATTCGCGTCCGCTACATGTTCTTTCCGCGAACCGGGCCGGGAACCGAAAGCTGGAAGAAGGCCGAGGTGGTCTGGTGCTCGGCCGATCGCAACGAGGCGCTGACCCGCGCCAAGGCTGGCGCCACGCTGGATATGAACAAGATCTGCGCGCCGACCCCGGTGAAGCGCGAATATGAGCTGGGCGAAAGCATCGGGGTGCGCGGCACCCCGGCGATCATCACGGAAAGCGGCGACTATATTTCCGGCTACATGGAGCCGCGCGAATTGCTCGATCAACTCAAAGAGTCGCGGGTCGCCAAGCGCTGAAGCGGTCTACCAGAGCGTGACGCGCAGCTCCGGCGCCAGATACATTTTATCCGCCGGCAGCACCGAAAACGCGCTGTAGAAACTCGGCATGTGCACCACCACCCCGTCGGTGCGGTATTTCTCGGGAGAGTGCGGATCGGATTTCAGAGCCGCAATGGTCGCTTCGTCGCGGCGCTTGCCCAGCCAGCTTTGCGCGTAACCAATGTAGAAGCGCTGCTCCGCCGTCATGCCGTCGATGACGGGCGGCGTGCGTCCGTTGAGCGATGCGAGGTAAGCCTTGTGGGCGATTTCGATGCCGGCGATGTCGGCGATGTTTTCGCCGAGCGTCAGTGCCCCGTTGACATGGAAGCCCGGCACCGGCTCGAACGCGTCGTACTCCTTGATCAGCAGCAGGGTCTGCGACTTGAATCTGGCGTGATCCTCGGGCGTCCACCAGTCGCGTAGATTGCCGTCGCTGTCGTATTGGCTGCCCTGATCGTCGAAGCCATGGCTGATTTCGTGCCCGATGGTGGCGCCGGCCGAGCCATAGTTGAAGGCATCGTCCGCGGCGGGATCGAAGGCCGGCGGCTGCAGGATGCCCGCCGGAAAGACGATCTCGTTCAGCGACGGGTTGTAGTAGGCATTGACGGTCGCGGCGGTCATGCGCCATTCGCTGCGATCGACCGGGCCGCTCAATTGGGCCAGCTTGCGGTTGCGTTCGAACTCTTGCGCGCGGCGCACATTGCCGAGCAGGTCATCCGGCAGGATTTTCAACGCGCGGTAATCGCGCCAATGATCCGGGTGGCCGATTTTCACGTCGAGCTTGCGTAGCTTCGCCTGCGCTTCCGCCTTGGAGGCGGCGCTCATCCACGGCAACTGATCGATACTGGCCGCGTAGGCTTTGAGCAGATTGCACACCAGTTCATCGATGTGGGCTTTGGTCGCCGCAGGAAAGTATTTCGCCACGTACATTTTTCCCGAGGCCTCGCCCATCAACCGGTCGACCAGGCGCGTGCCGCGCTTCCATCGGTCTGGAGCTTGTTGGGTGCCTTGCAGTACCCCCTGGTTGAATGCGAAGTCTTCCTCGACAAAGGCGCGCGGCAGATAGGGTGCGCGGCCCGAGAGGATGCGGAAGCGAAAGTATTCGCTCCAGGTTGCCATCGGTGTGGAGGCAATCAAATCCGACAATCCTTGCAGGTAATCGGGCTGACGGACCACCAGGGTCGGCAGGGTGCCCGTCAGTCCGGCCGCGTTGAAGTAGCCGTCCCAGTCGATGGCCGGCGCATCTTTTGCAAGCTGTGCGGTGGTTTTTGGGTTGTAGGTTTTTTGCGCGTCACGATTGGCCACTCGTGTCCACTGTAGCTTGGCCAACGCCGTCTCGAGGCCGAGGATGTCGCCGGCTTCCTTCCCCGGAGCGGCGGCGCCCAATAAGCGCAGCATCTTTTCGACGTGCTCGCGGTACTTGGCGCGAAATCCGGCGAGGCGCGCATCGTTGCTCAAATAATAGTCTCGGTCCGGCAATCCCAAGCCGCTTTGCGTGATCCAAAAGGCGTATTGCGCGGAATTCTTGGAATCTGGCCGCACCGATCCGGCCAGAGGCGAGGCGATGCCGATTCGGTCAAGGTGCCCCATGAGAGGCCCGATGTCGCGCACATGCTTGAGGCCCATGGCGAGCTTCAGTTCCGCGTCCAGCGGTTTGACTCCAAGCCGCTCGACCCGGGCTTCGTTCATGTAGCTCGAGTACAGGTCGCTCACCTTGCGTTCTTCGGCATCCTGCGAGATTTGCGCAGCCTCGATCAGATCGCGCTGCTGCAGCAGCGAGCGCTCGGCCATCATGGAATCGACACCATAGGAGGCTCGGTCCGCCGGGATCGGAACATCTTTCAGCCAGGTGCCGTTGGCGTACAGGAAAAGATCGTCCTGCGGCCGCACCGCCTTGTCCATGTCGGCGGTCTGAATCCCGGAGGGCGGCTCGGACCGTGCTCGAAGCGCCGCTCCGCCGATCAAGAGTGCCGCGGCGGCGAGCGTCAGCATCGGCGATTTCACAACGAACTCCGCATTGACGTCAGTATGGCGCAGGCGGTTGAATGCGCAAAGCTAGAAGGGAGAAGGACGTGCGAATGCTTCATGCCGCCAGATTCGGCCAAACGCTGCCGCTGTGCGCCGTTTTCTTAGGTCTGCTTTTCCCGGCGGATCGCGCCGCGGCGGACGCGCCCGGGGTTCAGCCCGCGCCTGCGCCGCATCCTCTGGTCAAGGAAGACCTCGAAGCATTCTTTGACGGGATCATTCCCCTGCAACTGGAGCGCAGCGATGTCGCGGGAGCAACCGTGCTGGTCATGCACGGCGCCGAGACCTTGCTGCAGAAAGGCTATGGCTTCAGCGATCTGAAGGCGAAGCAGGCCGTCGATCCCGGTTCCACGATGTTCCGGCTCGCCTCCATTTCGAAACTGTTCACCTGGACGGCGGCGATGCAACTGGTCGAGCAGGGCAAGCTCGACCTCGACGCCGATGTGGGCCGCTATCTGGATTTCGCCCTGCGCGGCAGCGGTCCCATTACGCTGCGCAACTTGATGACGCACACCACCGGTTTTGAAGAAACCGTGCGCGACATCATCGTCACCGACCCGACCAAGTACCTGGCCTTGCGCGAATTTCTGGTGCAAAACCAGCCCAACCGGTTGTTCGCACCCGGCACCGTTCCGGAATATTCGAACTATGCGGTCGGACTCGGCAGCTACATCGTGCAGCGCGTGAGCGGCGAGCGTTTCGAGGACTATGTGGCGGCGCATATCTTCGCGCCGCTCGGCATGACGCATTCCACTTTTTATCAACCCCCGCCGCAGGCGCTGCGCGCGCTGCCTTCGCAGGGCTACCCGAGCAGCACGCGTGATCCGGTGATCGGCTTCGAAATCTTCAGCCCCGCGGGTGCCGGCGGGATCTCTTCGACCGCAGCCGACATGGGACGCTTCGGGCAGATGCTGCTCAATGGCGGCGAACTCGACGGGCGGCGCATCCTCAAGCAGGAAAGTTTGGCGGAAATGTCCAAGCCGCAATTTCGCGCCAACGATCAGTTGCCGCCGATCGGCTTAGGTTTCTACCAAGTGTGGAGGAACGATCTCAAGTGGATCGGCCATCAGGGCGATCTGGTGGCGTTTCACAGTTTGTTTTTCGTCGAACCGCAGCAGAAGCTGGTCTTGTTCATTTCCTACAACTCCGCCGGATCGGCGGCGAAGACCCGGCCCGAGTTGCTGAACGCGTTTTCCGACCGCTATTTCCCGGCCGAACTGCATCAGCCGTTCGTCGCGATTCCGGCGGGCCGATTGAAGGATATCGAGGGCACCTATCAGGCCACGCGCCGCGCGGATTCAACCATACTCAAGCTGTTCGCACTCGTGGGGCAGGCGCATGCGAAGCTCGACAAGGAGGGTGTGCTGCATGTGGACAAGTCGAAGGACCTGCGTGGTCATCCTTTCGGATGGAAACCGATCGGCCCGGACCTGTGGCAGCAAATCGGCGATCAGGGGAAAATGTTTGCCATTCGCGCCGCGGATGGCCGCGTCGTCCGCCTCGCCGGCTCGTTTGCCGCCGCGCAGCTGCAGCGGGTTCCCTGGTATGAACGCGACCGCTTGGTGTATTCGGCGCTGGGTTTGAGCTTATTGTGCGGCATCTGCGTTTTGTTCAACGCGGGATTGCGGCTGGCGCGGCGCTACCTGCTGCGCAGCTCCGAGCCGCTTGCCGTCTCCTCGCCGGGGGCGGCGCGCATCGCCTTGAGCGTAGCGCTCACGGCGTCGATCGTTTATTGGATGGCGCTGCTGATTGCGCTCGCGGTGTTGTTCAGCCGCTTCGACCAGGATTCGCTGCCGCCCAGTTCATCCTGGGACAAAGTATTCCTCGTGGGCGATGTGCTATTCGTGCTCGCGGTGATATTGAGCGCGTTCGCGGTCTGGTCGGCGGCGCGCATCTGGCGCCGACCCGCCACCAGCAGAATCAGCCAGGTCAAATTCACGCTGGTCGCGCTGGCCTGCGCGTATTTTTCGTGGTTCGCCATCCACTGGCACGCCATCACGCCCATCCACCGCTTCTAGCCGCGGCGCGCGAGCTTCAGCGTTCCAGCAGCTTGACCTTGTCCTTCACGCCTTCCCACTGCTTCGCGTCCGCCGGCGCATCCTTCTTCTCACTGATCACCGGCCATTTCTTGGCGAGTTCCGCATTCAGTTCCTTGAAGTTCTCCTGACCGGTCGGGATTTCTTCCTCGGAGTAAATGGCCTCGACCGGACACTCGGGCTCGCACAGCGTGCAATCGATGCACTCGTCCGGATCGATGACCAGAAAGTTCGGGCCCTCGTGGAAGCAGTCGACGGGACAAACCTCGACACAGTCCATGTACTTGCACTTGATGCAACTTTCGGTGACCACGAACGCCATGACTTACCCTTCTCCTACGCGGTTGATGACCAATGCTATTCTGCCCGAATTACGGGGCGGAGCGGCTCTTCAGTTCGGTGAAATGATGATCTTCGCGGCCCGCGCTGCGGTCTGCGAAGTACTGCCGCAACGCATATTCACCGCTGGCAAAGGCCAATTCGCTCCAGGGGATGTGCGCTTCTTGGTACAGTCCGACCTCCAGGCTCTCCAACCCCGCCGCGAATTTCGGTTCGCGCAGTTTGGCGCGAAACATCACATGCACTTGATTGGCGCGCGTCACATTGACGATCGCCAGCAGCGAGCCCACCTCGACCTCGGCGAGCGCTTCCTCGCGGCATTCGCGCGCCGCCGCCTGCTGCATGGTTTCGCCGTTCTCCATGAATCCGGCCGGCACGGTCCAAAATCCGCGACGCGGCTCGATTGCCCGCCGGCACAGCAGAATCTTGTCCTGCCACTCCGGCACGCAACCCAGCACCAGCAGCGGATTCTTGTAGTGCACCATCTGGCAAGCGGTGCAAACGAAGCGCGGCAAGTGATCCCCGGCGGGGATTTTAGATTCGACCGGTGAGCCGCAATTGCTGCAGAAATTCAATCTTTACACTCTAAATAAATCTGGTGCCCGAAGAGGGACGGAGTACCAAGCCGACTCCAAGTGCTAAGAATCCCTTAGTTCAAGCGTATGGAACTGATCTGGACACTAACCGGCGCAAGCACCAGGTGCGGCCGACATAACCGCGATTATTGCACAGGCCGTGATGAGCCGTGAGATACCCGGTGAATCCTGCGAATACCTCCTCCCGGCGGCCGGTAAGCTTCGCGCCAGCGTTCTGGCAGCGCAGGACGCGACGAGGCCGAACTTGCCTCAGAGGCCATCAGGGAGCGCCACCTAGACGAGCTGCGGCAGGAGAAGCGCGGCGCGGACAATGCGCCGGGCTCCGAACTCTCGCTGGGGCGATCTAGCGAGCGATCTAACCGCCTCCCTTGCAGCGCTTGGCGTCCGCCAGCTGCATCAAGCGCGCGAGCCGCGGATTGGCCTGAAGCTGCTGACCGAAATCCTGGCCCAGGCCGGCCGTCTGGCTGATCATCTTCTGCGTGGTCGGCAGATCCTCTCTCATGACCCGTTCTTTCTCGACCTTGTCCTGTGCATCGAGAGTCTTTTCGACCGCATTGAGAGCGTGACCGCTGACCAAACCTCCCGTGGCGAGTTCGGCCGCCGTGTCCGCCGCAGTCGCGGCGGCAACGGCCGCCTGGGCCTCGGCCTGTCGCTTCGCCAAGATTGCTTCTTCCTTCTTCATGATCTTTTGCTGTTCCGTCACCGTCGTGCCGAGTTCGGCGACTTTGGTCTTGTCTTGCGGCGCGAACTGTTGCTGTTTGAGTTCGGCGGTAATTTGCGCGCAGGTCATTTGCTCATCGCCCGGACGCTGAGCGGAAGGGTCTGAGGCGCTTTGGTTGTAGGCTTGCTGAGTGCCCTGCAATTTCTCGCAGGCTTCAACCGACATGGGTGAGTTCGGCATGCTGGCCAGCTTTGCGCAGTCCATGCTGCCGCTCATATTGCCTGCCGTCGGTTTTGCGTTCGCAATGCTTCTGTGCCCGAAAAATCCGCCGAATCTCGAACTAAAGCTCGAGGGGTGCGCGTCGCTAGAGGCGGCCGCGGGTCCCGGCGCCGAGGCTTGAGACGCTTGAGCGAGACCCGTGCCTTGCTGCTTGCCCTGCGCGGCGGCAGCCACGGCGCCAGTCACTTGCGCGAGCAGAGGACTCACGACATCTTGTCCGTCCGCATCGGCTTTGGCGCTCAGCGTGTCGGCTTTGATGGGATCGCCCACCCCCGCGGCCATGAGCCGGTACTCGAGCATCATCGTCTCGCCCCGCTTGACAGTTCCGTCCCCCGCGCCGGTGGCGTCGGGCGAGATCCCGTGCGTGAGCAGCGAGAGCTTGCTGAACATACCGCCGGCGGCGGCGTGTTTCTTTTCGACTCGGGTATACAATACATAGGTGCAGTGTTTGGCTTGCATCTCGGCGTCCAGACTGCCGATTGACGCGCTCAAGGGAACGGCATCGATGGACTGGGCCTTGAGCTGACTGATGAGGTTTTGACGAATCGATTCCGTCAAGTCGCCTTGCATTTGGCCGTGCGGCTGGGGAATGCCGATGGTCACCGGTGCGGCACCGGCTTGACTGAACATGGGCGCCACCGCCCAGACGATCGACCAGAGCCAGTACTTGGTGGACATGGAAGTTGCCTCCGCTCCTTGTTCGAAACGCGTCGCCCTATTCAAGGACGCGCGAGAGCCAGGAATTCCGGCTCACGGAATCCCGATTCATTGGCGTACCAAATGGAGCGTGCCTGTCGCAGTCAGGGTGACGATGTTGGCGTCCAGCACGCCGTTGTGGGCCTCATACGGCTGCGGCGCGATCGGCCACCAAGGGGCTACCGCGGTCGTGGCCAGCGTGAGCGTACCGTTATCGCAGACCGTGGTTAATGTCGCAGGCCACGCCGTTGTCCCGCCGCCCGTGACATCGGCATCTTCGGGGCTGGCGCTGTAAGTCATCATCATCGAGCCGTCCCCGCCTTCGAAATTGGCGTCGGCGGCCCCGATGGCATGATGATCGGGGGAAATCGATTGCGAGCAGCCGCTGCCGTTCATCGGCGGCACCTGGACGCGCACCTCGCCGGACATCACGACAAAGTGGAGCACGGTGAGGGACTGATTGGGATCGGGCTTCTGCTCGAACGTGATGTCCGCGTGGACCTGGGTGCCATCGAGCTCGGTGATGTCGGTGGTACCCGTCCAGATTTCCTGCGCGTAGATATCGGCCTGCGCGGCGGCGATGACTTTCGCTCCGCCCAATGCGATTGTCAGGCTGACCGTGACCGCATTCGGGGTCGGCACCTGGGCAGGTGCCGTAAATGCGCCGGGATCCTTGATCTGTCCGACGGCGGCGTTTCCGCCCTCGATGTTGTTGACCGACCAGATCTTTTCCCCATCGATGGTGTCCGCGGGCGACGCCGGCATCGGCAACGCGAGTTCGTCGCCGCCGGAGGGGTTCGCTAAGTCGCCTTGGTCGCCCGCGATGAGAATAGTGGCTTTAAAATCTGTCCCGGAGCCGGTCTTGACCCGTACTTCTGCCGGATCAAGCCGCGCCGTTTCCGCAAGGCTCCAGTCAGAGAAGTGGCTCGTGCTCACGCCCACCGTCTGCGCGGTGCTGTCCCGCTGCTGGTTGAGCTGTGAGTACCATATGCCATCCGCATGCTGCGTGGCGACGAACGTTGAGCTCAGCGCCAGCGCCTCCGTGGCCGACAGATGGAAGGTCAGGTTCACGGGCACGCCAAAGTTCGTGCCCTCGGGCTGCAATCGGTAGCCTAAGCCGATGCCATTCGGGGTGGTATTGGTGATGGGCTGGATGCTCAGGGTCGTCGCCGTGCCAAGCGCACCCGCGGGGATATTGAGGGTGATCCGGCCGTCGGCCGAGGTCACGCTGCCGCCGGAGGCATCGATCATCTGGGTCGTGGCCGTCCCCTGGGGATCTCCCTTCGGCGCCGGGGCATACGTGGGCACGAAGTTATCGGTGCACGTGACCGTCACATTGGTCACATTCGCCTGGGCAATCGTGCCGGATCCCCCGGCCACCGTGCAGGTCTGCGCGGGGCTGCTGGGCTGCGCCTGAACGGTGACGGCGTAAGCAGTGCCCGACGCCTGCGAGGCGAACGTCACGGTACCATTGGCGGTGACCGCGAGATCGCCGCTGCCGTTGTTCTCGAGCACGAGCCCGGCTCCATCGAGCCCGCTCACGGTGGCGCTCACGGAATACATGGCGGGCGTGACTGGGGCAGCAGGCTTCGCGCCGGGACTCGCGTCTTCTTTGTGGCACGCCGGCAGCGCCATGCATACGAGGATCACAAGCCAACGAAAACGTTTCACGGAAACGGCGGACATGGCGGCAACTCGCTTCAGAGACCCACTTCTAGGACGCGCAAGACGCCAAGAAATGGGCTCATCGCGCCCGCGCCTGCAGCATTGAGCCCGCGCATGCCGGAGGAATTCGTGGTGTGTCAGTGCTTCGCCAACAGCGCCTTGTCCTTGGCGATAAAGGCCGCATAGTCCGCCGCAACTTCAGGCCGCTTCGCGACGATGGACTGCGCCATTTGCAGTGAGGCGGTCGCCGAGAGCTGCGCCTCGCGCCAAAAGCCCGCGCGCTTGGGCGCCGCGTCCGCTGCTTCTGCCGCCGACACATAGGCCTGCGCCAGATCCATTTGCGCCTCAATCAAGGCAGCGCTCAGTTCCATATCTCTCTCGGGTGGATTGGGCGTCGCGCCGAGCAGCTGCACGGCGCCGCGGCAGTGATTCACCGCTTTCGCCGGTTCGCCGAGCGCCACCCACAAATTTCCCGCGTTTTCTTCGCTCTGCGCCAGGTCCAGGCGCGCCAGGCGATTGCTCTTGTCGGCCTCGTACAGGGCGCGGAATATCGGCACGCTCTGTTCGATGTACGGCAGACCCTCGCGGGCTTGCCCGACGGTGACCAGTGCCGCGCCCAGCTCATTGGCGGCCACGGCCAGGTGCCGCTGGACTTCGACATTAGTCTGTTTGTTGTTGGCGGTTATTTCTCGCATTGTTGCGAGCGCCTTGCGCAGGGACCCGATCCCTTTGGCGCGGCTGGCCGGATCGTCGGCCTTGAGTTCATTTTCCGCCAGATTCGAATAAGCGAAGGCAAGATTGTCGCGGTGTCTGTATTCGGGAGCCTTGGCGACGATCGTCTCGTAGATATCGACTGCTCGTTGTCCATCGGCGATGCCGCCGGCGGGGTCGGCATGGCCGCTTCGAAATTGCGACCTTCGATAAAAGCCCTGTCCCACCCTCGCAAGCACATCGACGGAGTCCGGAAGCAGCGCCTGCCGCCGCTGCATGAGCTCGATCTCCTTCGAAATCAACTCGAGTTCCTCTGCCGGCCGTCCCAGAGCTTCGAGATTTGCGCTGGCCAGGTTGTAGGCCCGCGCCAATTGAATGGACTCCGGCCGTGACGCCGGATCCTTGCCGAGAGCGCGTTGCAGCAGTGCGATGGCCTGCTGATAACTCTTGAGTGCGGCGGTGTGATCGCCCAGATTGTTGTAGCCGACCTGGCCCTGCACGCGGCCCACCCGCATGTAGGCTTCGGCGAGCTCCAGCTGCAATGCGGCGTCGCCGCCCGGTTCGTGCGCCAGCAGATCCAGATACGTCAGCGCCTTGTTGACCAGCAGCTGGCGCGCCTTGATGGAGCCGGGAAGCTTCGCGATTTCGTCGTGGATATCGAACATGAAAGAGTTGGCGAGTTGCCGAACACTGTCGAAATGCCGTTGCGCCCGATCGCGTTCGGCTGCGGCAATTCTTGCCTGCCGCTGCGTCGCCAGGATGCCCGCGACCAGCACGATCACGAGCAACGCGCTCGCGAGCGATACTGCCCGGTTGCGGGCGATGAAACGGCTGGCGGAATAGGCCCAAGTGCGCGGCCGCGCGGCAACGGTTCGATTGTCCAGATAGCGCTGCACATCGGCCGAGAACTGCTGCGCCGACTCATAGCGTTTGTCGCGCTCCTTGCGCAGCGCCATCAGCACGATGCTGTCGAGATCGCCTGCCAATTGCTTGCCGCTGAATGCCGCCTGAGGCGCGACGTTGGCGCTTGGTTTCATGGGCTCGGTGTCGCAGACCTCGCGGGCCAGCGCATACGGGTCGGTGTTCGGCGAGCGATAGGGGCTGCGGCCGGTCAGCAGGCGATAGAGAATGACGCCCAGCGAATAGATATCGGTGGCCGTGGTGATCGGCCCGCCGCGAATTTGCTCCGGGCTCGAATACTCGGGCGTCATGGCGTGCAGCAATGTCAGCGTCGCCGCAGAAGCGTCGGCGTCCAGGACCTTGGCAATGCCGAAGTCCAAGAGTTTCACCGAACCGTCATTCGTGACCAGTATGTTTCCCGGCTTCAGGTCGCGATGCACGGTCAGGTGCTGGTGCGCGAAATGAACCGCAGCGCAGACCTCGATGAACAGTTCGAGGCGCTGGCGCACCGACAGTCCATGATGCTCGCAATATCTGTCGATGGACTCCCCTTCGATCAATTCCATGACGATGTACGGCAGACCCGCTTCCGTAATGCCGGCATCCAATATGCGCGCGATGTTCGGATGCTGGAGTGCCGCCAGAATTTCGCGCTCGGCACGGAAACGGCTCAGCATGAGCTGACCGGCAAGCTCCCGACGGATCAGCTTGATGGCGACGGCCTGAGGATAAAGTCCGTCGGCGCGAACTGCGCGGTAGACCTCGCCCATGCCGCCCGCCGCCAGCAGCGAAATGATTTTGTAGTTGCCGAGTATGCGTCCGATCCACGAAGGCTCGTCGCTTGCAGAGAAGGCCGCGGCGGCAGGCGTCTCCATAAAAGTGCCCGATGCGGCGAGCGATGCGAGCAGTGATTCCACCTCGGCCTGCAACGCGGGATCCGCGGCGCATTCCCGCGTCAAGAGCGCCTCGCGTTGCGCCGGATCGAGTTCAACGCAGGCGTGGAACAACTCGCGCACGCGTTGCCAGCGGGCCGCGGCGCTCATGCCTGCATGCCAGCCAGTTCCCGGGCCAACCATGCCTTCGCCATCACCCAGTCGCGCTTTACGGTGGCGTTGGAGATATCGAGCACTTGCGCGGTCTCCTCGACCGTCAGGCCGCCGAAGAACCGCAGCTCCACGATTTGCGCCTGCCGATGATCGAGCGCGTCGAGCCGGGTCAGCGCGGCGTCGATTCCAATCAGATTCGCCCGGCCTGCGTCCTCGCCGGCGTCGCCCTGGGCCTCCAACAATAACTGCTCTCCGAGTCCCTCGAGAGTGGCCCCGGCGGCATCGAGACTCAAGTTCACTTGGCCGCCGCCGCGCTTCTGCGCCATCCGCACGCGCGCCTGATCCACCAGAACGCGCCGCATCAGGTTCGACGCGATCGCAAAAAAGTGCGAGCGGTTCTGCCAGCGCGGCGAGCGTTGATCCACCAAGCGAAGGAAGGCTTCGTGCACCAGGCCGGTGGTCTGAATGGTGCGCCCAGCCGGCTCCCGGCGCAGGTGCCGGGCCGCCATGTTCCTCAACTGTTCGTAAATGAGCGGGGTGAGGTCCTGAAGCGCGCCCGAATCGCCCTCACTCCACGCGACCAGCAGCTGGGTGATTCGGTCTTCAGGTTCTGGCGGCATCCGTCCCCCGCGAGTGGCTTTATCGCTGCCACTTCGATCTGCAGCGGCAAAGTATAGCGGAACTCGCGTCTACGCATCAGCGGCCGGGGCAGCCGACGCACACGCCGATGAAATCGGCCGTGAGGTCAGGGCGACGATCGCGGTGAGATGTATCGCCATTGAAAGGATTTTTGGATCACCCTGTAACCCTGGTGCCCGAAGAGGGAATCGAACCCACACGGTGTCACCACCACCGGATTTTGAGTCCGGCGCGTCTACCAGTTCCGCCATTCGGGCATGCCAGGCCGGGCAGTATATGCGATTGCCGCCCTTGGTAGAATCCTCAAGACCATGCTGCGCGCGGACTTTCACTTCGAACTGCCCAAGGAACTCATTGCGCAAAGGCCCGCCGAGATCCGCTCCGGCAGCCGGTTGTTGACCCTCGATGGCGTGAGCGGCGCGTTCGCGGACCGGTGGTTTCGCGATCTTCCGGCCTTGCTCGACTCCCGGGATCTGCTGGTTTTCAACGATACCCGAGTCATTCCGGCACGCGCCTTCGGCGTGAAGGATACCGGCGGCAGGGTCGAGTTGCTGCTGGAGCGCGCGCTCACGGCGAGTACCGCGCTGGTGCACGTTCGAGCCAGCAAGGGCTTGCGAGAGGGCGCCCTCGTGAAACTCGCGGCCGGGCAAAGCGCGCTCATGATCGGGCGGCAGGACGAGTTGTTCGTGCTGCGCTTCTCCTGCGATGTGCTCGAGTTTTTCCAGGCGCATGGACAAATCCCGCTGCCGCCTTATATCGATCGCAACGCAGAGAGCACGGACCGTGAGCGCTACCAGACCGTCTATGCGCGTTCGCTCGGCGCCGTGGCGGCGCCCACCGCAGGACTGCACTTCGATGCAGCGATATTCGCGGACCTGAAGAGCCGCGGGGTCGGCCACGCGTTTGTGACGCTGCACGTCGGCGCTGGCACCTTCGCGCCGTTGCGCACCCAAGACCTGGATCAACACCAGATGCACACGGAATACTTGGAGGTGCCGCTCGGCACCTGCCAGGCAATCGATGCTGCGCGTGCGGCGGGCGGACGCGTGATCGCGGTGGGCACGACCGTGGTCAGAAGCCTGGAGACCGCCGCGGCCGCGGCGCCGGATGAGCGCAAAATCGCGCCCTTCCGCGGCGACACCCGCATATTCATCAAGCCCGGCTACCGCTTTCGCGCGGTCGACGCCATGATCACCAATTTCCACTTGCCGGAGTCGACGCTGTTGATGCTGTGCTCGGCCTTTGTCGGGCGCGAGGCATTGCTGGCCGCCTATGCGCACGCGGTGCGCGCGCGTTACCGGTTTTTCAGCTACGGTGATGCGATGTTCCTGACCTCCGCGCGCCCGACGAGCGCCGCCGCTTGAGTTCGATGCAGTTCAATTTGCTCGCACAGGACGGCGCGGCGCGGCGCGGCCGCCTGACTTTCGCGCGCGGCACCGTCGAGACGCCGGCTTTCATGCCGGTGGGTACCTATGGAACGGTCAAGGCGATGACGCCCGAAGACCTCGAAGCCATCGGCGCGGAAATCGTGCTCGGCAACACTTTTCACCTGTTCTTGAGGCCGGGCCTCGACGTGATCGAGGCCCACCATGGGCTGCACCGCTTCATGCATTGGCAGCGGCCCATCCTCACCGATTCCGGCGGCTTCCAAGTGTGGAGCTTGGCGCAGATGCGCAAGATCACCGAGGAGGGCGCGCACTTTCGATCGCCGGTCGACGGCGCCGCCGGTGTTTTTGTCCCCGGAAGAGTCCATGCGCATTCAGCGCAGCCTGGCCTCCGATGTGGCCATGAGTTTCGATGAGTGCACGCCGTATCCGGCCACGGAACCAGAGGCGCGCGTCTCCATGGAACTGTCCATGCGCTGGGCACGGCGCGGCTTTCGCGCCTATTACGGCAGCGAGCCTCCCGGCACCTTGTTCGGGATCGTTCAGGGCGGCGTGCATGCCGGCTTGCGGCTCGAATCCTTGGCGGCGCTGGAGGAGATCGGATTCGCCGGACTCGCCGTCGGCGGCCTCGCGGTCGGAGAGACGCAGGCCGAACGCGAGCATGTGCTGGAGGCGCTGCTGCCGCGGATGCCCTTGCTCAAGCCGCGCTACCTCATGGGGGTGGGGCGCCCGGAGGACATCGTCGAAGCGGTGGGCCGCGGCATCGACATGTTCGATTGCGTGATGCCGACCCGGCACGCGCGCAATGCACATCTGTTCACCCGGCAGGGGGTCATCAACATTCGAAACGCGGCCTACAATCAAGACACCGCGCCGATCGAGGAGGGATGCGGCTGCTACACCTGCTCAATTACAGCCGCAGTTATCTGCGCCATTTGGACAAGTGCGGCGAGATCTTGGGCTCGCACCTCAACACCGTCCACAACCTGTTTTTCTATCAACGCCTGATGCGAGAGCTTCGAACCGCGATCGCGGCGGGCAGCTTCGAGAGTTACCGGCGCGAGTTCCATGCCAAAAGGCGCCTAAAGCCTTTGGGTTAAGTTTCGCGCTTGCCTGCTGTATACTACGCGGCTTTGCGCAGCGGCGTCCGTCGCTTGAAAAGAGTGTAACACTATGGATTTCCTCATTAATTCAGCATACGCGCAGGCCGCCGGCGGCGCTCCCGGCAGTCCCAGCCTGATCAGCACGCTGGCGCTGCCGGCGCTGCTCTTGGTGGTGTTCTATTTCCTGCTCATCCGTCCGCAGAACAAGCGCGCCAAGGAGCAGCAGGAAATGCTCTCCAAAGTCGCGGTGGGCGACGAAATCGCGACCGCCGGCGGCATTCTCGGCAAGGTCACCGAGGTGGGCGATCAATTCCTGAGCGTGGATATCGCCGAGGGCGTGAACATCAAGCTGCAGAAATTTCAGGTCGCCAAGGTGCTGCCGAAGGGCACGGTCAAGAGCGCATGATCGGCTATCCGCGCTGGAAGATCGTGCTGGTCGCGATCGTGATGATCATCGGGATCTTCCTCGCGCTGCCCAATGTGTTCGGCGAGCAAAGCGCGCTGCAGCTGGCGGCCGACCGCGCGGCGGTCACCGAGGCCGACAGCAAGGCGATCGTGCAATTGCTCAAGGACAAGGGCGTTGCTCCCTCGGGCGAGTTTTTGGAGCAGGGGCGATTGACGCTGCGCTTCGCAAGCACCACGGATCAATTGAAGGCGCGCGACATCATCGCCGAGGCGCGCCCCAATCAATACACCATCGCGCTCTCGCAGGCGTCGCGCGTCCCCGCGTGGATGCGCAGCCATGGGCTTGAGTCCCGTGAAGCTGGGGCTGGACCTGCGCGGCGGCGTGTACCTGGTCTATCAGGTCGACATCCAGGGCGCCGTGAAGCAGCTGCTCGACCGGCACGAGCAGGACTTTCGCGCCTCGTTGCGCAATGCCAAGGTGCCCTACAAAGACGTCGTCGTGGACTATCCGGACAACAAGGTTCGCGTGCTGTTTCGCGACGCCGACAGTTTCGCCAAGGGCAAGGCGGCGATTCTCGCCGACAACCGCAACTTGAACTTCACCGATGTGACGGTCGGCGGCGAGCCGGCGCTGGAATTGCAGCTCACGCCGCAGGAGATCAAGGAGCGCCAGGACTTACGCCGTTCAGCAAAACATCGTCATCCTGCGCAATCGCCTCAACAGTCCGGAACTGGCCGTCTCCGAGCCGCAGGTCGCCCAGGAGGGCGTCGATCGCATCGCCATCCAGCTGCCGGGACTGCAGAACTCCGCCGAGGTGAAGAAGATCCTCGGCAAAACGGCGACCTTGGAATTCCGCATGGTCGATGAGACCGACAATCCGCTCGAAGCGGCGGCGACCGGACGGGTTCCCTTGGGCGCGAAACTCTACTACACGCGCGACAAGCAGCCGGTGCTGCTGAAGCGCGATGTCGTGGTGACGGGCGATGAGCTCACCGATGCGTCCTTCCAGCCGAATACCCAGGACGGCCCGGCGGTGTCGGTCGGCCTGGATGCGCGCGGCGCGGCGAAGATGCTGAAGAACACCCAGGAGAATATCGGCCACTTGATGGCGGTGGTGTTCATCGATCGTTCGCGCGAAAAGAATGCGCAGGGCGTGGAAGTCGACCGCACCACCGAGGAAGTCATCAACCGCGCCACCATCCGCGGCGTGTTCAGCAACAATTTCCAGATTACCGGCGTCAATCCGATCGAAGGGCGCGAGCTCGCCTTGCTGCTGCGCGCCGGCGGACTGGCGGCGCCGCTCACGCCGGTGGAAGAGCGGGCGATCGGACCGAGCCTCGGGCCAGGACAACATCGACAAGGGCGTCAAGCGCGATGGTGTTCGGCATGCTGGCCGCGTTCGTGTTCATGGCGGTTTATTACAAGATGTTCGGCTTGATCGCCGATGCGACCCTCGCCGCCAACGTGATTTTGCTGACCGCGTCTGCTGTCGCTGGTTCGGGGCGGCGCTCACCCTGCCCGGTATCGCCGCGGTGGTGCTGACCGTGGGCATGGCGGTCGACGCCAATATCCTGATCTACGAGCGCATCCGCGAAGAGTTGCGCAACGGCGTCTCGCCGCGCGCCGCGATCGCCGCCGGCTTCGAGCGCGCCTGGTCGGCCATCGTCGACTCGAACGTGACGGCGTTGATCGCCGGGCTGGTGCTGTGGTCTGTTCGGCGCCGGCGCGGTCCGCGGCTTCGCGGTGGTGCTGGTGCTCGGAATCTTCACCTCGATGTTCACGGCGGTGATGGGCAGCCACGCCCTGGTGCAGATCATTTACGGCGGCAAGCGCAAGCTCGAACGCTTGTCGATCTAAGGAGCGATCCGAGGTCAACCATGGAATTTTTTCACAAGGTCACGCGCTTCCCGTTCATGCACACCCGCAAGGTGTGGTACGGGTTGTCGGCCTTTTTGATCCTTGCCTCGCTTGCCCTGGTGTCGATCCGGGGCTTGAATCTGGGCGTCGATTTCACCGGCGGCGTGGTGATCGAGACCAACTTCCCGCAGGCGCCGAATATCGAAACGCTGCGCTCGGCGCTTGCCGCGGCCGGAGTCGCGGACGCCCAAGTGCAGGCGTTCGGCAGTTCGCGCGACATCCTGGTGCGTCTGCCGCCCGATCCGAACGCGAAAGGCGACCAGATCGGCGCGCATATTCTCGAGATTTTCGGCAAAATCGACGCCGGCGTGAAACTGCAGCGCACCGAGGTCGTCGGTCCGCAAGTCGGCCAGGAACTGTTCGTCAAGGGCGGCGTGGCGCTGGTCGCGACCTTGGTGCTGATCTTGATCTACGTCTTGTTTCGCTTCACGCCGAAGCTCGCGTTGGGCGCGATATTCGCCGTGTTGCACGATCCGATCTGCGTCGTGGGCTTTTTCGCGCTGAGCCAGATGACCTTCGATTTGACCGCCATTTCCGCGATCCTGGCGGTGATCGGCTATTCGCTCAACGACACCGTCATCGTGTTCGATCGAATTCGCGAGCGCGCCCGCACCTCGCGCAAGCTCTCGATCGCGCAGGTCATCGACGAGTCGATCAATCAAACCCTGTCGCGAACCTTGATGACCAAGCTGGTGACCTTGTTGGTGGTCGTGGCGCTGCTGATTTTCGGCGGCGAGACCTTGCGGGGATTTTCGGCCGCCTTGGTCATCGGCATCATCGCCGGCACCTATTCCTCGATCTACATCTCCTCCGCGCTTGTCGCTGGACCTGGGCTTGCGGATGGACGATCTGCTCGAGCGCAAGGCGACCAAGACCGGAAGAAATCGACGGCCTGCCGTAGGACAGGCCCTTCAGCCTGATGGATCTGCTCGCCGAACCGCAAGTTTGGCTGTCGTTCCTGACGCTGGTGGTGCTCGAGATCGTCCTCGGCATCGACAACATCATTTTCCTGTCGGTGCTGGTCGAACGGCTGCCGCAAGGTTCAACGCGGCAGCGCGCGCATCCTCGGCCTCGGGTTCGCGATGCTGACGCGCATCGCGCTGCTTTTCTCCATCACCTGGTTGGCGACCCTGCGCAATCCGCTGTTTCGCGCATTCGGCAGCGGCATTTCGGGCCGCGATCTGATTCTGTTCGCCGGCGGTCTGTTCCTGATCGTGAAGGCCGTCATGGAGATGCGCGACCTGCTCAAGGGCAAGGTGCGCAGCCGCAAGTCCGGGGTGATGAACAGCTTCTGATGATCATCGTTCAAATCGGCGTCATCGACATCGTGTTCTCGCTCGACTCAGTGTTCACGGCGGTCGGACTGGCAAAGCACATCGAGGTCATGGTCGCCGCGATCGTCATCTCGGTGCTGGTGATGATGGTGGTTTCCGCGACGGTGAGCCGCTTCATCGACCGCTACCCGACGATCAAGGTGTTGGCGCTGGCATTCTTGGTGCTGGTCGGGGCGGCGCTGATCGCCGAGTCGTTGCAGTTGGAGATTCCGCAGGGGTACCTGTATTTCGCGATGGCCTTCGCGGCGGCGGTGGAATGGATCAATATCCGCTTGCGCCGGCGCATTAAGTAATAGTTTGCTTGCGGCGAGGGAAAGCCGCTAAAGTCCGCCGCAGTATTCCAAAACGGGAGATGACATGAATTGGCGCATCAAACCGCTTGACGCAATTTTGGCGAGTGCCGAGAAACGATCCCTGACCCGATCGCTGGGGGCTTTCCAGCTCACCATGCTGGGGGTGGGCGCCATCATCGGCACCGGCATTTTCGTGTTGACGGCCGAGGCGGCCCAAAAGGCCGGACCTGGAATGATGGCCTCCTTCGTCATTGCCGGCTTCGTGTGCGCTGTGACCGCCCTGTGTTATGCCGAATTGGCGGCGATGGTGCCGGTTTCCGGTTCCGCTTACACCTATTCCTATGCCGTCTTGGGCGAACTGATCGCCTGGATCGTCGGCTGGGCGCTGATCCTGGAATACACCATCGCGGCCAGCGCCGTCTCGGTGGGATGGTCGAATTACTTCGTGCCATTGATATCGCATAGCTTCGACATTCATATCCCGTTGTATTTGTCCAAGGGCTACTTCGCGGGCGGCTTGATCAATGTGCCGGCCATGTTCATCGCGGCGCTGGTCACCACGCTGCTGGCGCTCGGAACGCGCGAGAGCGCGACCGTGAATGCGGTATTGGTTTGCATCAAGGTGGCGGCTTTGGTGCTGTTCTGCGCGCTGTCGCTGCCGGTCATCAAGTCGGAAAACTTCGAACCGTTCGCACCCTTGGGTTGGCTCGGCATCGGTGGCGCCGCCGCTTCGATCTTCTTTGCCTACGTCGGCTTCGACGCCGTGTCGACCGCCGCGGAAGAGACGAGAAATCCCCAACGCAACATGCCGATCGGCCTGATCGGCAGCCTGGTCATTTGCACGATTTTCTATCTGCTGGTCGCGGCCGGCGCGATCGGGTCCATCGGCGCGCAGCCGGTCATTGATGCGGCCGGACATGGCATCAGTCCGGGCGGTCCGGAGATGCTGCACGCTTGCATGGATCCGGCCAAACTATCGTCTTTGGTCTGCAGCGATGAGCCGTTGGCGCACGTGCTGCGTGAAATCGGCTGGCCCAAAGTGGCGCGGCTCATCGGTTTGGCGGCCTTCCTCGCCCTGCCGTCGGTGATTCTCATGATGATGTTCGGGCAAACCCGCGTCTTCTTCAGCATGGCGCGCGATCGTCTTTTGCCGGACGTGCTGACGAAAATTCATCCCCGATTCCACACGCCTCATGTGGTCACGCTGATCACCGGCACGGTGGTGATGTGCGCCGCGGCGTTTTTTCCGGTCGGCAATCTCGCCGATACCTCCAACGGCGGCACCTTGGCCGCATTTTTCTCGGTGGCCATGGGCGTGATGATCTTGCGGCGCACTCAGCGTGACCGCAAACGGCCGTTTAGAACCCCGGCCATCTGGCTCGTGGGCCCTCTGGCGATGATCGGTTGCCTGGCATTGTTCTTGCTGCTGTCGTTCTTCGCCAAGATGGTGTTCTTCGGCTGGGCGGCGCTGGGTTTGGTGTTTTACGCCTCCTACGGCCGCAAACGCAGCACCTTGCACCCGGACTACGTCGAACCGATTGAACCGAAGGTCGAGCCTCTAAACGCGAAGTGAAGGCGGCGCCAGGGGTCCGATGACCTCGAGCAGCGCCTGATAGACCTTCGGGTTGCCGGCGACAATATTCGCGCCCAGCGAATAATCGCCGCCGGCGGCGGTGCCGACGCGTCCGCCCGCTTCCTGGATGAGCAAGGTGCCGGCGGCCGTATCCCAGGGCGACAGCCCGAACTCCCAGAATCCGTCGATTCTGCCGGCCGCCACGTAGGCCAGATCCAGGGCCGCCGCACCGGGGCGGCGAATGCCCGCGGCGCTCGCCATCACCACTTTGAGCATCGCCAAATACTCATCGACATAGGTCGCGCCCGCGCGAAACGGGAAGCCGGTGCCGATGAGCGCGCCTTCCAAGGTGCGCTGAGCGCTCACGCGGATCTTTTTGCCCTCGAGCTGCGCGCCGTCGCCGCGCGAGGCCGTAAAGAACTCCTGGCGCATCGGGTCATAGACCACGGCATGCTGCAGACGGCCCTTTTGCTGCAGCGCTATCGAGACCGCGAAGGTCGGAAAGCCGTGCAAAAAATTGGTGGTGCCGTCGAGCGGATCGATGATCCACACGAATTCATTCTCGCCGCTGCGGCCCGACTCTTCGGCCAGCACGGCGTGCTGCGGGTAGCTGCGGCGGATCGTCGCGATGATGTCCGCTTCGGCTTTGCGGTCGATATCGGTGACGAAATCATTGCGGCCCTTGGTGTCGATCTTCAGCGAATCGAGGCGCGACAGGCTTCTTACGATTAGATCGCCGGCACGCCGCGCGGCGCGCATGGCGATATTGAGGAGGGGCTGCATACGGTGGCGCTAGAATATCATCGATGACCACCCTGGTTCGCATTGTACTCATCGACCCCAGCCATCCGGGCAACATCGGCTCGGTGGCGCGCGCCATGAAGAACATGGCGCTTTCGGACCTGGTGCTGGTCCGCCCGCGCTCATTTCCGCATGCGGAATCGACGGCATTGGCGGCGGGCGCCGACGATATTCTGAGCGGCGCCCGCGTCGTCGAGAGCGTCGAGCAGAGCCGTCGCCGACTGTGCCTTCATCGCCGGCACCACCTCGCGGCCGCGCTCGTATCATTGGGAGTTCACCACGCCGCGCGAGGTTGCCGGGCGCATCGTGGCGCTGGGGCAAGAGAATCGCGCCGCGCTGCTGTTCGGTTCGGAGCGCTATGGTCTTGGCGACCGAGGATTTGAACCTCTGCAATGTGCTGGTGCGCATTCCCGCCAATCCGCAGTATTGCTCGCTGAATCTCGCCATGTCGGTCCAATTGGCGGCGTACGAGATCTTCATGGCGCGCGAACAGCCGCGTTCGCATACGCAGCTGGAACTGCCGCTCGCGCCCTCGGGCGACGTTGAGCACTTTTATGCCCACCTGCACGAAGTCCTCAACGAGATCGATTTCGAGGACCGGACCGGGCACCTGATGGAGCGGCTGCGGCGCCTGTTCAACCGCGCACAACTCGACCGCAACGAGCTCAACATACTGCGCGGAATCTTGAGCGCCGTCCAAGGCAGGCGGCGGCCAATCCGCGCAGCGCTCGCGCAAATGAGCGCCTCGCCGATGCCGGTGTACTTGGATCATGCCGCGACCACGCCGGTCGAGCCCAAGGTCGCGGCGCGCATGGCCGAGATCCTGAGTTCCGGGACTCAATTCGGCAATCCCGCCTCGACCAGCCACGACTACGGCGATGCCGCCGCCGCGCTGGTGGAATCGGCGCGGGCGCAAGTGGCCGCGGCGGTGGGCGCGCGCCTCGCGCGAAATCATCTTCACCTCGGGCGCCACCGAGGCCAATAATCTGGCGATTTTCGGGGTCGCTCAGTACTACCGCGAGCGCGGCCGCCACATCGTCACCTCGCGGACCGAGCACAAGGCGGTGCTCGATCCCTGCCGGGAACTGGAACGCCGCGGCTGGCAGATTACCTATCTCATTCCGGATCAAGAAGGCCTGTTGGATCCCGGCCAGGTCGCCGCCGCGCTGCGGCCGGACACGGTGCTGGTGTCGATCATGCACGTCAACAATGAAATCGGCGTGGTGCAAAACATCGCTGCAATCGCCGCGCTCTGTGCGCGGCACGGCGGCGCCTGGCTGCACGTCGATGCGGCGCAAAGCGTTGGAAAATGCCCGGTGCGATTTTGCGAGCCTCGGCGCGGATCTCATGTCGCTCTCGGCGCACAAGGCCTACGGTCCGAAAGGGGTGGGCGCGCTGGTGGTCTCGCAGCGCGGCGAGTTGGGCGGCCGGGGCCGTGTGCAACTCACCGCTCTGCAATTCGGCGGCGGTCAGGAGCGCTCCTTGAGGGCGGGGACCCTGGCGACCCACCAAGTGGCGGGCATGGGCCTGGCATTCGAATTGGCCGCCAAGCTCACCTCGGTCGAAACCGCGCGAATCGCGCGGCTGCAGCAACGCCTATGGCGCGGATTGGCCGCGATCGGCGGCGTAATGCGCAACGGCAGCGCCCAGCGCTCGGTGCCGCATTTGCTCAACGTGTCGTTCGAAGGCGTGGAAGGCGAGAGCCTGCTGGCGGCCATTCGCCCGCATGTGGCCGTGTCGACCGGATCGGCGTGCACCTCGGCCCTGGCGGAGCCCTCGTACGTGCTGCGCGCCTTGGGGCGCAGCGATCGTTTGAGCGAAAGCAGCCTGCGTTTCGGCTTGGGAAGCACCACCACGGAGCGGGACATCGATACCGCGGTCGCCGCCCTGTCGCGGGAGGTTGGGCGGCTGCGGAAAGTGTCCGGCGCCATGCCGGTCTCATGAACTACAACGAATTGACGCGCCGCTATTTCGAGTCGGCCGCGGGTGCGGGCGAGCTGCAAGGACCTGGCGTAAGTCGCGGAGCCGCCGGGAACCGCGCCCAGGGCACCTGGGTGCAATTCGATCTGCAGGTCGAAGCCGGAGTGGTCGCGGCGGCGAAGTTTCTGGCGTTTGCCTGTCCGCACACCATCGCGATGTCGGCGTGGCTGACGGAGCACGCGCCGGGAAGGCCGGCGAGGCCGCTGCCTGCCGAGGACGTGCAGGCGCTGCGTGAACGCTTCGCGTTGCCGGTTGAGAAAATGGGGCGCCTGCTGATCATCGAAGATGCGTGGCATGCCGCGGTGCTAGCGGCATTGACAATGGCCGATAGCGACCCACATCCGTGAACGAGGATTAATAAAAAACGCGCTTTGGTTCCGTGCGAACGGCGCCTTGGCGTGTTATGTATGGTGTCTTCCTAGCTGAACTTTGTGAGGTACAGCGCAGCATGGCGATACTACTGACGGAATCGGCGGCCAATCGGGTAAAGACTCACTTGGCGCAGCGCGGAATTGGCGTCGGTTTGCGAGTTGGAATCAAGAAAACAGGATGTTCGGGTTTCGCCTACGTGGTGAATTACGCCGATCAAATCAACCCGGAAGATGCCGTTTTCGAGGCGCGAGGCGTCAAAGTGGTGGTTGACCCCCAGAGTCTGCCCCTGATCGATGGAACCCTGGTCGATTTCGTCAAGCAGGGCCTGAATGAGGCGTTTAAGTTCCAAAACCCCAAGGCCAAGGGCGAATGCGGTTGCGGCGAGAGTTTCAACGTGTGATTTAGGCGCCGCGCGGGCGCAACAACCCGCGGCCGGTTTTTCCAAGCAATACAGTGACTTCGGTCCACATCGCGATTGCTTGGGCGGCCCCTCTCCAGTACACTTCGCGGTCTTTGTCAGCCTGCATCGTCAGGCTGATTTTTCGCCATCAGCGAGGTTGTCAATGTCCATCGAGCGAACTCTTTCAATCGTCAAGCCGGACGGCGTCGGCCGTAACCTGATCGGCGAGGTTTACCGCCGTTTCGAACAAGCGGGATTGAAAGTCATCGCCGCGCGCATGATGCGGCTGTCCCAAACGGAGGCCGAGGGTTTCTACGCCGTGCATCGCGAGCGGCCGTTCTTCAAGGATCTGGTTCGCTTCATGAGCTCAGGTCCGGTGATGGTGCAAGTGCTCGAGGGCGAGAACGCGATCGCAAAAAATCGCGAGGTGATGGGCGCCACCGATCCGAAGAAGGCCGACAAGGGAACCATCCGCGCGGATCTTGCCAGCAGCATCGACGAGAATATCGTGCATGGCTCCGATGCGGCGGATACCGCGGCGCGCGAGATCAGCTACTTCTTTCGCGAAATTGAGATCTGCCCGCGTACGCGCTAGCGTAGCCAGGGCAAGGAAGGGGAGTTCTTAAGTGCCGAGCGAACGCGTGAACCTGCTGGGACTGCCCCGCGCGCAACTCGAAGCGTTCGTTGCGGCGCGCCTCGGCGCCAAGCCGTTTCGCGCCCGCCAGCTCATGAAATGGATCTATCGGCGCGGCGCGGCGGATTTTTCCAGCATGACCGATCTGGCGCAGGATTTTCGCGCGCAGCTGGCGCAGATCGCCGAGATCAGCGTTCCGCAAATCGTGACCGAGCAACTCTCCAAGGACGGCACCCGCAAGTGGATGCTGCGCATGGATCAGGTCCAAGGCATCGAGACGGTTTATATCCCGGAACCCGATCGCGGCACGCTGTGCATCTCGAGCCAGGTGGGTTGCGCCATGGACTGCACGTTTTGCGCGACCGCGCAGCAGGGCTTCAACCGCAACTTGAGCGCGGCGGAGATCGTCGGCCAGGTTTGGCTGGCACAGCGCGAACTGGCGCTGGAGAGCGGCACCGCGGTCGGCGCGGGCGACCGCAAGATCACCAACATCGTGTTCATGGGCATGGGCGAGCCGCTCGCCAATTATCGCAATGTGCTGCCCGCCATGCGCATATTCCTGGACGATCTGGGCTACGATTTGTCGCGCCGCCGGGTCACCTTGAGCACCTCGGGGCTGGTGCCGCAGATTTACAAGCTCGCGCAGGAATGCAACGTGGCGCTGGCGGTCTCCCTGCACGCGCCGAACGATGAGTTGCGCGATGAACTGGTGCCGATCAACCGCAAGCACCAGATCGCCGAATTGCTCGAGGCCTGCTGGCACTACATCGATGAACAAAACGGGCGCAGCATCACCTTCGAGTACGTGATGCTCGACGGCGTCAATGACAAGCCTGAACATGCGCGGCAGCTCGCGCGATTGCTGCACGGCCGGCCGGCAAAGCTCAATCTGATTCCGTTCAACGTATTTCCGGGCACGCGCTACCGTCGTTCGGCCAGTGCGGCGATTCTCAAGTTCCGCGACATCTTGAACGAGCACGGCGTGATTGCGACGGTGCGCAGAACCCGCGGCGACGACATCGACGCGGCGTGCGGGCAGCTGGCGGGCAGGGTCAAGGATCGAACCTTGGTGCGCCTCGGTACCAAACTCGGAGCGGCGGCGCGCGCTCCGGCGGAGATTCGATGATGATGAATCCAAAAAGCCTGTGCATCGTTCCCCTGCTGGTGCTGACGGCGTCCGGGGTGTTGACCGCATGCAGCCACAATCCGCCGGCCTACCAGCAGCCGGTGCGAACTTACAAGAAGCAGCCGGCGCAGGCGGCGGTGGCGAATATGCAGCTCGCGCTCGAGTACATGCGGCTCGGCAAGCTGGCAACCGCCCGCGAATGCATTGAAAAGGCGTTGACCGAAGATTCCAGCAACCCCTCGGTGCAGGAAACGGCCGGCCTGGTATACGAGCGCGTCAATGAGATGAGCAAGGCGGAGCACGCCTATGAAAATGCCGTGCGCTTGGGCAAAAACGATCCGAACATCTCGAATGCGTTCGCCGGATTTCTCTGCCGCACCGGAAAGACCGCGGCCGGGGAGAAAATGTTCAACGCAGTGGCGACCAACCCCTTGTACCAGACTCCGGAAGTGGCGCTGGTCAATGCCGGCGTGTGCGCGCGCAGCGCCGGAAACGTCGCCCTGGCCGACCAGTATTTCAACCGCGCGCTGGCAATTCGCCCGAACATGCCAGAGGCGTTGTTGCAATTGGGAAATACCGCATTCGACCGCGGCGATGCGGCGCAGGCGCTGGATATCGTGCAGCGCTATCTGGGCGTCAACGCGCCGACCCCGGAAGTGCTGTGGCTGGGCTTCCGTGCACAACGCAAGCTGGGGCATGCGGTCGAGGCCGCTGTCTTCGCGCGGCGCGTGCAGACTGAATTTCCCGACTCCGTGCAGGCGCAGAACATGCGCAACGGCATCGATCGATGACCCAGTCTTCGGCACCACCGGGACCGAAGCTCAAGGCCGAACGCGAACGCCGAGGTTTGAGCGCCCAAAAGGCCGCCGATGAAATGCACTTGGATCGATGGGTGATCGATGCGCTCGAGGCCGACGATTACCAGCGCATCGGCCCGACCGTTTACGCCAAGGGCCATTTGAAAAAATACGCGGCCCTGTTGGGTCTGCCCGCAGCCGAGATCCTGGCCGGCTTCGAGCCGCACACGCCCTCGCGGGCCGACACGCCGGCGGCCGGTCCGAGCATGCTGCTGCATTCGCGTGACGATGCGCAGTCATCGGGCCGACTGTCGCTCATTCAGATCGGCGGGGTTGTTGTCGTGTTGCTGATGCTTGCCGTCCTATGGTGGCGGCCGTGGCATCCGCGCGCCAAGGCGCCGGGCGCGGCGCCGACTGCTGCAGTGGGCCGGCAGGTGCCTGCGCCGGCACCAGCGCCGTCGCCGGCGCCGCCCGAGAAGCCTGTCGAGGCCGGCATTGTCTCGAGCGTCACGGCTGCATCGCTTGCGCCCGTGCCTGCGGCATCCGCGGCGGCTGCCCCTGCCAATGCGGGCGCAGCGGCGGCAACAGATGCGCTTACGGCGCCTGTGCCGGGCGCCGGCCGCGCGCGATTGCGGATGAGCTTTTCGGCGGATTCTTGGGTGGATATTCATGACGCAAACGGAAAGCGCACCTTTGCGGGCAACGGACTGGCCAACAGCGTAAAGACCGTGAGCGGCGTGGCACCGCTGCGCGTGTATTTGGGTTTCGGCAGCGGCGTCCAGCTGGAAATCAACGATCGCGCGGTGGCAATCGGACCGCAGTTTTTTGCCGGTGACGTGGCGCGCTTCGAGGCCGGCGCCGACGGCGTCTTGCGGCGCGATTCGCGTCCCGATCAATCGCACGCTGCGCCGCCACGCAGCCCGCGTCCGCCCGGCTGAGAGGACTCTTGAGCAAGATCATCGAGCCCTTACGCGGTGTGCATGACGTATTGCCCGCGCAAATTGCAGCCTGGCAGCACCTGGAGCGCATCACGCGCCAGGTCTTCGCCGGCTACGGCTACGAGGAATTCCGCGTCCCGGTGATCGAACAGACGCAGCTATTCAAGCGCTCGATCGGCGATTTTACCGACATCGTCGAAAAGGAAATGTTCAGCTTCGTCGATCAGGGCGAAGATCATATTACGCTGCGGCCCGAGGCCACCGCCGGCATCGTGCGCGCGGTCATCTCCAACGGGCTGCTGCGCGAAGGCCGTCTGCGGGTGTGGTGCATGGGGCCGATGTTCCGGCGCGAACGTCCGCAGGCGGGCCGCTTTCGGCAGTTCCATCAAATCGACGCTGAAGCGTTCGGATTCGAAGGACCGGATGTCGATGCGGAGATCATTCTCCTGTCCGCGCGACTGCTGCGGCTGTTGGGTTTGGGCGGCGTGAAGCTGCAGGTCAACTCATTGGGGACGCCCGCATCGCGCGCGGCGTATCGCGACAAGCTCACGGCCTATTTCAGCGGGCATGCGGGATCCTTGGACGAGGACAGCCGCCGCCGCTTGAACGGCAATCCGCTGCGCATCCTCGACAGCAAGAATCCGGAGATGCGGCGAATCATAGCGGGTGCGCCGCTGTTGCTGGAATCGCTCGACGCGGAGTCCCGGCGCCACTTCGAATCCCTATGCGCGCGGATACGCAGCGCCGGCATCGAGTATCATGTCGAGCCGCACCTGGTGCGCGGGTTGGACTATTACACCCGCACGGTGTTCGAATGGACCACCGACGCGCTGGGCTCGCAAAGTACGGTTTGCGCCGGCGGCCGCTACGACGGATTGGTGGCGCAATTAGGCGGCGCGGATACGCCGGGGATCGGTTGGGCCATGGGGCAGGAGCGCATCGTCATGCTCCTGCAGAAGCAGAGCCTGGGCCGCGCCCAAGAGCGTCCGCGGATTTATGTGGTCCTGGCCGGGGAACAAGCCGAGATCCCTGGATTCAAACTGGCGGAGCAATTGCGCGATGCCTGGCCCGATTTGGCGGTGCAGGTCAATTTGGGCGGCGGGAGTTTTAAAACGCAGTTCAAGCGGGCGGACAAGAGCGGCGCAGAGTTCGCCCTGGTGTTGGGGGATGATGAGCTTGCCCGCGGGGTCGTTGCCGTCAAGGCGCTGCGCCGCGAGCTGCCGCAGGAAGACTGCCCCCTCGAGCGAATCAGTGAACGGATCGGCATCTTACTGGGTCTTACAGGCGGGAGTGGAAGTAGCCATGGCTGAAGAGTATTTGACCGACGACGAACAACTGGAGGCCGTGAAGCGCGCCTTCAGTGAATATGCCCCCTGGATATTGGGCGGGGTCGTGATCGGCGTGGGCGGTTGGTTCGGGATCCAGTACTACCGCTCCCATCAAAATGCGCTGGCAATGCAGGCGGCGGAGCAATTCACGCAGATGACCACGGCACTGCAAATGAACGATGGACAGAAATCCTTGCAGATTGCCAACGGGCTCATCAAGAATTATCCCAGTTCGCCCTATGCCGACCAGGCGCAGCTGACGATCGCGCGTATCGATGTCGACAGCGGCAAGGCCGCCGAAGCCATCGCCCCGCTGACCGAAGTCATGAACAACTCCAAGGATTCGGAATTGAAGCAAATCGCGCGCCTGCGGCTCGCGCGTGTCTTGATCGATCAAGGCAAGCCTGACGAAGCCATCAAGACGCTGGCGCAAGGCACGCCCGGAAGTTTCGCGGGCCGCTATCACGAAGTGCACGGCGATGCCCTGTATGCGAAGAAGGACATCCCCGGCGCCATTGCCGAGTACAAGCAGGCGCTGGCCAGCAGCGACGGCGGCGCGGATGCCGCGTTGTTGCAGTTGAAACTTGCCGATCTTGCCTCGAACCAAAAGGCCAAACCCTGATGCGCTTGTTGCTTCCCTTGAGTTTCGCGGCTTTGCTCATCGCGGCCGGTTGCAGCAAGGACAAAGACGTGGAGCCGCCCGCAACGCTGGTGAATTTTCCCCAGACTTTGCCGGTCAAAAGGCTGTGGGACGATGGCGTTGGCGGCGGCAAGCGGCAAACCAAGCTGCGTTTGGGGCTGGGGCCTGCGGTCGACAATGGCGTGGTATTCGCCGCCAATCACAAAGGCGAGCTGCTGGCGGTATCGCTCGAGACCGGACGCGATATCTGGGTCAAGAAGCTCAAGCTGCCGATTTCCGCGGGACCCGCGGCGGCCTTCGGCATCGTCGTGGCCGGTACCAGCAAGGGCGCGGTGATCGCGCTCGACGGCGCGACCGGACGCCAGTTGTGGCGCTCGCATATCAATTCGGAGCTGCTGTCCTCGCCCGCGATCAGCGCGAATGTCATCGTGATGCGATCGGTCGACGGCCGCCTGAACGGCCTCGATACGCACAGCGGCAAAGTGTTGTGGTCGGTCGAGCAGCAGGTACCGCGTCTGAGTTTGCGCGGCACGGCCATTCCCACCGTGGCCAAGGAGATCGCGATCAGCGGCTTCGACAACGGCAAGGTGATGGCGGTGTCGCTGACCACCGGGGATACAATTTGGGATACGGCCCTCGCATCGCCTCACGGCCGCACCGAACTGGACCGGCTGGTCGACATCGACTCCGCCGTCCGTGTGGTCGGGGACAATGTGTTCGCCGCGGGATTCCAAGGACGCACCGCGATGCTCGCGCTCGACTCGGGCCAGCTGTGGTGGTCGCATGACATGTCGAGCTACCGAGGCTTGTCGGTCGATGCGGACAATTTATACGTGACCGAATCGGACGGCACCGTGGTGGCGATGCGCCAGCGTGACGGCGCGGAAATCTGGCGCAACGAGAAACTCAAGCGCCGCGGCTTGAGCACGCCCGTGGTGACCAGCACGGCGATCGCCGTCGCCGACTTTCAAGGCTATTTGCACTGGTTGGACAAGACTACCGGCGAGCTCGTGGCCCGCGAACGCATCGCGAAGAAGCAGCGCGTTTCCAATCCACCCGTTGGTGTGGGCGACACCGTCGTCGTCTTGACCGATGCCGGCACCCTGGCGGCCTATCGGGCGACTCCAAAAGCCGCGAGCGCCTCGCCCGCGGCGGCGCAATCCCCTTCGCCGGCTGCCGACGCGACGCCGCCTCCGGCCGGAGCGACGCCCGCTGCTGCGACACCGACTCCGCCCGCGACGCCGACTCCGCCCGCCGCGACGCCGACTCCGCCCCCCGCGACGCCGACTCCCGCTGCGACACCGCCCTCCGCCGTACCGCCGCCTTAAAGACCCCAGGCGATGTTGCCGGTAGTCGCATTGATCGGCCGCCCGAATGTGGGCAAGTCGACGCTGTTCAATGCCATGACCGGCACGCGCGATGCGCTGGTGGCCGATCTGCCGGGGTTGACGCGCGATCGACAGTACGGCTTCGCCCGGCGTACCGAGGTGCCCTGCATCGTGGTCGATACCGGCGGCCTGGTGGAGCAGGCCGACGTGATCGAGAGTCTGATGGTCGCGCAGACCGAGCGGGCCATCAGCGAAGCGGATCGTCTGATCGTGCTGGTGGACGGCCGAGCCGGCGTCACGCCCCAGGACCAGTTCGTGGCCCAGCTGGCGCGCCGCAGCGGCAAGCCGCTGATCCTGGCGGTGAACAAAACCGAAGGCTTCGACAGCGACATGGCGGTCGCCGATTTCTTTCAACTGGGCCTGGGCGAGCCGCTGCCCATCTCTGCCGCTCATGACCAGGGCGTGATTTCGCTGTTGGAAACGGCGCTCGCCGGGCTGACGCCGGATCCGCAGGATGGCCCGGAGATGCAGGGCATCAAAGTTGCGGTGATCGGCCGGCCGAATGTGGGCAAGAGCACGCTGATCAATCGGCTGCTTGGCGAGGACCGCATGGTGGCCTTCGATCAACCCGGCACCACACGCGATGCCGTGCTGGTGCCCTTCGAGCGCGACGGTGAGCGCTATACCTTGATCGACACCGCCGGCGTGCGGCGCCGCTCGCGCGTCGATGAAGCGGTCGAAAAATTCAGCGTCATCAAAACCCTGCAGGCGATCGAGAGCGCGCACGTCGTGGTGGTCGTCATGGATGCGCACGACACCGTCGCGGAGCAGGACGCGAGCCTGCTGGGCACGGTCATCGAACAGGGCCGCGCTCTGGTTCTTGCCGTCAACAAATGGGACAACATCCCGTCGGAGCAGCGCGACCTGATCCGCCAGCAACTCGAGCAACGTCTGCAGTTCGCCGATTTCGCGCCGCTGCATTTCATCTCGGCGCGTCACGGCAGCGGCGTCGGCGAATTGTTCGCCTCGGTGCGGAAGGTCTATGCCGCAGCAATGCGCGACATGAGCACGCCGGAGTTGACGCGCGTGCTGGAGGCGGCGATCGCCAGCCATCAGCCGCCGGTGGTCAGCGGGCGCCGCATCAAGCTGCGCTACGCGCATCAGGGCGGCCGCAATCCGCCGGTGATCGTCATCCATGGCAATCAGACCGACCATGTTCCGGACGCCTACCGGCGATATCTGGTCAATGTCTATCGCAAGGCGTTTGATCTTGATGGGCACGCCGGTGAGGGTGGCCTTCCGCGGCGATGAGAATCCCTACGCCGGAAAACGCAACCCCCTGACGCCCCGGCAGGTCCGCAAACGCAAACGGTTGATTCAACGCAATAAGCGCTAATATCGGACTGCGGTACCACGGGGGACGGGTTTGCGGTTCATCAAGACAAAGACTTTCCGGATCGCAGCGGTCGTCGCGCTTCTGCTCGGCCTGTACGCGGCCGGCGGATTCTGGTTGGCGCCGAAGTTGGCGCGCAGCGCCTTGCTGACCGATATTCCGAAAACCCTGCCGGGCGTCACGCCGAGCGTCGGCGATATTCACATCAATCCGTTTTTGCTGCAGGTGGAGGTCAAAGACTTCTATTTGACCGGCCCTCAAGGCACCAAGCTGGTCGGCTTTTCACGTCTATTCGTCGACTTCGAAGCTGCGTCGCTTTGGCACCGCGCTTATACCTTCCGCAATATCGACATCGACTCGCCTTTCGCCAACGCGGTGATCTTCAAGGACGGCCGCTTGAACCTCGCGCAATTGAGTCCTCGGCCGAGTGGTCCGCCGCAACCGAAGAGCAATGCACCCCTCCCGGCGCTGCGCATCGGTTCGTTCAAGGTGACCGCAGGTTTCCTGGCGTTCGACGACCGGCGGCGGCCTTCAGATTTCGCCACACACTTGCAGCCGATCAATTTTGAGCTGCAGGACTTCAGCACCGGAATCGACGGCGGCCGCTTCACCTTTACCGGCATGTCAAAGCTCGGCGAGCGCATCGAGTGGCACGGGCACCTCGCCGTGCAGCCGCTCGAATCCGACGGCGAGTTCCAGATCGCCGGACTGCAGGCGCATACCATCTGGGAATACCTGGAGGATCAGCTGAACTTCCAGGTCAATTCCGGAAAAATCGACCTGAGTGCGAACTATCGGTTCTCGCTGAAGGATGATGTCGATTTGAAGGTCGAGGTCTCCAAAGCTTCCTTGACCGACCTTGCCGTGCGGCCAAAAGATTCGGACGTCGATTGGATCAAAGTGCCGGAACTGAGCTTGAACGGCACGAGTTTGGACCTTAAGCCGCGGCGCGCGCACAGCGATTCTCTGATCATCACCGGCGTGAAGCTATTGGCGTGGCTGGAACCGGACGGATCGGTGAATTTGTTGAAACTCGCTGCGATGCCGGCATCCGGCGCCGCGCCGCCGAGCTTGCCCGCCGCGGTTCCCGCGCCCGCCGCGCCGTCGACGGCTGCCGTTTCACCGGCCCACGCTGCGGGCCCCGCCTGGCGGTTCGAGCTCGGTGAATTCGCGCTGCGCGACGCCAGCATTTCCGCGGAGGATCGGCGCACCAAGCCGGCCGCGAAGGTGCTGATTGCGCCGCTGTCGCTCAAGGTGAACGGCGCCAGTCTCGACCTCGCCAAACCGGTACACGTGGCCCTCGATACCAAAATCAACGACACCGGCAGCTTGAATGTCGAAGGAGAAGTGACGCCTCAACCGGTGGCTGCGAATCTGAATCTGAAGCTGGACGGCATCGAACTTGCCGCCGTTCAGCCCTACATCGCCCAGTACACCTCGATGACTTTGCTCGCCGGCAGGCTGGCAGGCGATGCCAAGGTGCGCTACGGGGCGCAGCAACCCGCGCTGCAATTCAGCGGAAATTTGAGCGTCGCCAATCTGCACACGGTCGACAACGCGTTGCACCAGGATTTCGTCAACTGGGAGCGCCTCGATCTGCAGGGGCTTACCTTCCAGCATGATCCGGATCGCCTCGACATCGATCAGATCATCGCGCGCAAGCTGTACGCGCGCGTCATCATCGAGCCGGATGAGTCGATGAATGTGAAGCGCATCTTGGCGGCGCCGGGCGCCACGGTCGTGGCTCCGAGCGGCGATGCGAGACCGCCGCTCGCCGCCACCGCAGCACCTGCGCCCGCGCCACCCTTGCCGCACCGGGGCCGTAAACGCTCGGCCGTAAGCGCCGCCGCGCGCGCGCCCGCGGCCGCCGCGCCGCCGGCCGGCGCAGTCATGCCGATGTCGATCAAGAAAATCGTGCTGCGGGGCAGCCGCGCCGATTTCGCCGACTTGTCGGTCATGCCCAATTTCGCCACCGGCATTCAAAAGCTCGAAGGAACCGTGCTGGGGCTTTCCTCGAAGGAAAATTCCCGCGCCAAGATCGATCTTCATGGGTCGGTGGATGAGTTCGCGCCCGTCAGCATCACCGGCGAGGTCAATGTGTTGAGCGCGGCGCTGTACACCGATTTGTCGATGAGTTTTCGCAATATCGAGCTGAGCACGTTCAATCCCTATTCCGGCAAGTTCGCCGGCTACAACATCAGCAAGGGCAAATTGACCACCGAGCTGCACTACAAGGTCGACGGCCGCAAGCTCGACGCCCAGCACCACATCATCGTCGAGCAACTGGAGTTCGGCGACAAAACCGACAGCAAGGATGCGGTGTCGCTGCCGGTCAAGCTGGCGGTGGCGCTGCTCAAAGACCGCAACGGCGTCATCGACCTCAATCTTCCGGTAACCGGCTCACTCGACGATCCGAAGTTCAAGCTCGGTCCGATCATCTGGAAGGTCTTCGTGAATATCCTGGAGAAGGCGGTCACGGCGCCGTTCGCGCTGCTCGGATCCTTGTTTGGGGGCGGACCCGATCTGCAGTTTGTCGACTTTCAACCCGGCGACGCCCGGTTGGATCCGGCCGGCGTCACTAAAGCCCAAAACCTCGTCAAGGCATTGGAGGCGCGGCCCCAGCTGAAAATCGAGATACCGATCGGCGCGGTGGGAGACTTGGACCGCCCGAGTCTCATCGAGGCAAAGTATCAGGCGCAGCTCAAGGACGCGCTGGCCGCCGCGGCCGTCCACAAAAAAGCCGCGGCGGCAACCGACTTCGACCAATTGGATCCCGCGGCGCAGCTGGAATTGCTGACAAAGGTGTACGTCGGCAGTGTCGGCGCGCAGCCGAAGTTCCCTGAGGCGATCGAGGCCATCAAACCCAAAGCGGACAAGACGGCGGCGCGCGTTGATTTCCTGGTGCATGAGCTTCATCAACACATCGCGGTCAGCGACTCCGAACTCACCGCCCTGGGGCAACAACGCGCCATGAGTTTGCAGCAGGCCTTGCTGACGGGGACGCAAATCGCACCCGAGCGGGTTTTCTTGGTGGCCAACGATAAGGCGAAGAATCAGGACGGCCGGGTTCGACTGGAATTGTCGCTACGCTGAACGGCGGGCTGTGCGATGCACCGCAATGAGACGCGATGTCCCGTTTGATGCCCTCAATTGGTGCAAGAAGGGGCCGCTTTCCGGGCCGCCAGGCCCTTAAGTCGCTGATCGCACTCGATACTTCTTGGCTGGCACAAGGGGTGCTTTCCGCCCACGCAGCAGCCGGTTGCCCAAGAGATCCCCATTGGAATGAAGCTCATTACCGCGATCATCAAACCGTTCAAGCTCGACGAGGTTCGAGGGGCGGTGAGCGATGCCGGGGTTCGCGGACTGACCGTAACCGAGGTGCGGGGTTTTGGGAGGCAGCGGGGCCACACCGAGATTTACCGCGGCGCGGAGTATGTGGTCGAGTTCGTGCCGAAAACAAAAATCGAGATCGCGGTTGACGATGCGCTCGTGGAAATCGTGATCGAAGCGATCATGAGGACTGCCAAAACCGGCAAGGTTGGGGACGGGAAAATATTTGTTTTTGATCTCGAACAAGTCGTGCGCATCCGCACCGGCGAGCGCGACTCGAGCGCCATCTAAAAGTACAGGGGATATATGAAAAAACTGCCGATGTGGGCGTCTCTCGCCGTATTGACCTTTGCAATGCCGGCCGCGTGGGGCGATAGCACCCCGACCGCGCCCTTGCTCATCAGCGCCGACAAGATCAGCTCCGGCGACACCGCCTGGATGCTGACCTCGACCGCCCTGGTGCTGATGATGTCGATCCCGGGCTGGCGCTCTTCTATGGCGGCATGGTGAGCAAGAAGAACGTCCTGGCCACGCTGATGCAGACCTTCGCGATCGTCTGCGTGGTGACCATTTTGTGGTGGCTGGTTGGCTACACCTGGGCATTTACGCCGGGCAGCAAATTCTTCGGCGGCTTCAGCCGCGCATTGTTCGGCGGCATGACATTCATGCACGACCCGGTCAATCAGCTGTCGGTGTCGCATTTGGCATTGACGATTCCCGAAACCGTGTACGCGATGTTCCAACTCACCTTCGCGATCATCACGCCCGCGCTGATCGCCGGCGCCTTTGCCGATCGCATGAAGTTCTCGGCCATGCTGGTTTTCATGGCGGCCTGGTCGCTGCTCGTCTACGCGCCGATCGCACACATGGTTTGGGAGCCGAGCGGATGGTTGAATGCCGCCGGGATCCTTGACTACGCCGGCGGCACGGTCGTGCATATCAACGCGGGCATGGCGGGACTGGCCAGCTGCCTGGTGCTCGGCAAGCGCTTGGGATACGGCAGAGAGCGCATGCCGCCGCACAATTTGACGCTGACATTGATCGGCGCATCGCTGCTGTGGGTGGGCTGGTTTGGCTTCAATGCCGGTTCCGCAGGCGCCGCCGACGGGCGCGCCGGCATGGCGATGTTGGTCACGCAGATGGCCACGGCCGCAGCCGCCCTGAGCTGGATGTTCGCGGAATGGGCCAGCAAGGGTAAACCGAGCGTTCTCGGCATCGCCTCCGGGGCGGTGGCGGGCTTGGTTGCCATCACGCCGGCTTCCGGCTTCGTCGGCCCGACGCCGGCGGTGATCATCGGCCTGGCGGCGGGCGTGATCTGCTTCGCTGCCGCGACCTCGCTCAAGCATGCAGCTGGGGTACGACGATTCCCTGGATGCATTCGGCGTGCACGGCATCGGCGGCATCGTCGGTGCGCTGCTGACCGGGGTCTTCTTCAGCAAGGAAATCAGCGGCGTGGACAACGGCGTCATGCGGCAATTCCTGATTCAGCTGCAGGGAGTCGCCGTGACCGTCATTTACGGCTTCGCGGCCAGCTATATCATCTTGAAGGTCATCGACATGAGCATTGGATTGCGCGTGACCGAAGAGCAGGAACGCGAAGGCCTGGATATTACGTTGCATGGAGAAAGCATCGAGTAATCGGCGTAAACTCGCGGCGACATCCCTTTAGGAGCGCCGATGCCCGCCCTCGACATCCTGCTGATCGCGCTGGTCGTGATTGTCTTGTCCGGATTTCGCGTCGCGCAAGAATATCAGCGCGGCGTGGTATTCCGGCTGGGACGCTACATCGGCGCTGCGGGGCCCGGGACTGTATTGGATCATCCCGCTCGGAATCGAGCGCTCGGTCACGCGTCGACATCCGCACGCGCACCGTTTCGGCGGAGCAGCAGGAAACCATCACCCGCGACAGCGTCACCATCAAGGTCAACGCGCGTGCTCTGGTACCGGATCGTCGATGCCGCGAAGTCCGTGATCGCAGTGGCCGATGCGCCGGCCGCCGTCTACCAGCTGGCCCTGACCGGCCTGCGCAACATCATCGGCCAGCACGATCTCGATGAGGTCCTGCAGGAGCGCAACAAGATCAACGACCTTGCTGCGCGACAACATTTCCGGCTCGACCGCGGCCTGGGGCCTCGAGGTCGAGCGCTTCGAAATGAAGGACGTGGAACTGCCCGAGGCCATGCAGCAGGTGATGGCCATGCAGGCCGAAGCCATCCGCGAAAAGCGCGCGCGCATCATCAAGGCCGAAGCCGAGCTCGAGGCGTCGGTGAAGCTGTCGGCCGCGGCGGCGCAGATGGCCGGCAATCCCGCCGCGCTGGAGCTGCGGCGCATGCAGATGATTTCCGAAGTGGGCGCGGAGAACAACAGCACCACGGTGATCATGATCCCTTCCGACTTCGTATCTCTGGCGCACAATTTGGGCGATTATCTGTCGGGGCAAAGACCGGTCAAACCGGCGGACGATCATGGAAAGAGTTAGCGCCGCACCCTCCTCGTAAGAGTTCGCCTGAAGCGCCGGCGCGGCGCCGTCCGCTTTTTGCGACAATTTTTGTTACGCCCCGTTTGCAGCGAAACGTTTCGTGATCGGGGTCTCATTTTCGAAGCGATTATGCCAGGTACTCTCTGCGTGCCTTGTAAGACCTACCAAGCCCACGGAGAACACCGCATGAGCAATCCCTATAACAGCGCCACCGAGCGAGCTTCGATCCTGGGTCCGACGCTGTATTTCAAGGGCGACCTGACGGCCGAGGAGGATCTGCTGATCCAGGGCCGCGTGGAAGGCTCGATCACTCATACCCAGCGTTTGACCGTCGGTCCCCAAGGCACCGTCAAGGCCAATATCAAGGCGCAACTCATCATTGTCGAAGGGACGGTGGACGGCGATCTGCAGGCCGAGAAGTCCGTATTCGTGAAGGATACGGCGAAAGTCTGCGGCAACATCTACTCGCCGACGGTGAGCATCACCGAGGGCGCGAATTTCAGCGGCAGCATTGACATGGACGGCAAGAAAGCCGGCCAGCAATCGAAATTCGACCCGGTTCGTCCGAAATCCGCCGGCGGCGCCGCCTGACAATGTCGTGGTTCAAAAAACCTCTCGATGGAGATGATCAAATGATGCATGCCAATTCCAGCCGCCCCGGCGCCGAACCTTCCTTGACGCGTCCTGAACCGCGCGTACCCGGCAGCGACACGCGGCCGAATCCTCGGTCTCCCGAGCCGGCGCGAAGCTCCGATCCCAAGCCGGCGGAGACGGCCTCGCGGGCCTCGGTGCTCGGCGCGACGCTGCGATTTCGCGGCGAGCTCTCGGCGCAGGAGGACCTGATCGTACAGGGCAGCGTCGAGGGGTCGATCACGCATACCCAGAGCCTCACCATCGGCACCGACGGCACCATGAAGGGCGATATTCGCGCCCGCGTCATCGTCATCGACGGCAAGGTGGAAGGCGATCTTTACGCCACCGAGTCGGTGAATATCCGGGCCACCGCCAAGGTCAAAGGCAACGTTTTCGCGCCGCGCGTCGGCATCAGCGAGGGCGCCTTCTTCCAAGGACAAATCGAAATGCAGCCTTCGGGTGCGGCGGTTCAAGAACACAGCGCGCGCCTGCGTCAGGCCGCCCTGTCGCCGCCGATCGAAGCAGCCGCGGTCGACCAGATGCTGAGCGGGACGAAGGGCTGAGCGGCTTTGGGCCCAGAGGTTAGGGCGCGGTACGGCGCCGCGCGCTAGTTCGCGACGAACAATTCGGGATCGACCCAGGCGCGATTGAGGCTCAGGCCCCAGTGCAGGTGCGGCCCGGTCACCCGGCCCGTCATGCCCACCTTGCCCAGCGTGGCTCCTGCGGCCACGTGCTCTCCGGGCTTCACATCGATTGCGCTCAAGTGGCAGTACATGCTGATCATGCCGCGGCCGTGGTCCACGAAAACCGTATTGCCGTTGAAAAAATAATTGCCGGTGTCGATCACCGTGCCCGCGAGCGGCGCGTGTACCGGCGTGCCGAGCGGCGCGGCGATGTCCATGCCGCTGTGGGGATTGCGCGACTCGCCGTTGAATATTCGGCGCATGCCGAATGAACTGCTGCGCACCCCGGGAACCGGCTGCGGCATGCGCAGGGTCTGCGGCGGCGCTTCGCTCCAGCGGCTCATCGCATGCTCGATGATTTCCTTCTCGCGGTTCACCCGTTGCAAATCGGACTTCGACAGATTGACCTGGCCCGGAGCCACCTTGAGCGACTGGCTCGCGTAGCGCTTGTCCGCGACCATGAATTGGATCTCCTGCCGGGCATCGCCGCTGCGCACGATGACCGTGCGCGGCGCGAGCGGCGCCGACAAGGGAATGCCGATAACCGCGAACCAAGTCATATCGTCCTGAACGACCAGCGCGCGGTGACCATCGACATCGACATAGGGCATGGAATTGCCGTGCACATCGAGTTTCAGGATTTTGACGCCGCCGGGTACCGCGTTCTCCTGCGGCAGGGAGAACGAAAAAGCGAGCAGGGGCGCCGCACCGAGCAGCAACCCGATGGAGCGAATCAAGGCACGGCGAATCAAGCTACGGCGAATCAAGGCTACTCCACTTTGGCGCGAATTTTACCCGCCGCGAGGCGGGCTTCGATCAACGTGCCGGGCGTCACGTCCGCGGCGCTGCGCAGGATGGCGCCGCCCGCGCGGCTGACGATGGCGTAGCCACGATCCAAGGTGGCGAGCGGACTCACGGCATTCAAGGTACGCACCAGCGGCGAGAGCCGCTCGCGCGCGAGGTGCAGGCGGGCGAGGGCGGCGGCGCGCAGCCTTGCGGTGAGCGCGGCTTGCCGGGCCGCCGTGCTGCGCAGCCGCGCCGCCGGGCTCAATTGCCACAGGCGGCCGCGCCGTTCGGCCAACGCCGAACGCCGGTCCGCGAGGATTTGGCGCAGCGCCCTGAACATGCGCTGCTCCAGCTCGTCCAAGCGCTGCGACCGCTGCGCCAGGCGCGCGCTGGGACTCACGAGCGCCGCGCGGCCGATCAGCCAGCGTAGTCGCTCGCGCTGCGCCTCGACCCGGCGCCGCAGGCCGCGCTGCAAGCGCTGCGCGAGCCGTGCGAGGGTGGCAAGCCATTCCTCGCCGTCGGGCACCGCAATTTCGGCCGCCGCGGATGGGGTCGGCGCGCGGACATCGGCGGCGAAATCGGCGATGGTGAAGTCGATTTCGTGGCCGATGCCGCTGACGATGGGTATCGGCGAGGCGACGATGGCGCGAGCCAGCGCCTCGTCGTTGAAGGCCCACAGGTCCTCGAGCGAGCCGCCGCCGCGCGCCAGAATGAGCACGTCGCACTCGCCCCGCCGGCCGGCCAAACGCACGGCGGCGGCGATTTCCGCGGCCGCCGCCGCGCCTTGCACGGCCACGGGATAAACCAGCACCGGAACGGCCGAAAAGCGCCGCGCCAGCACATGCAGGATGTCGCGAATGGCGGCGCCGGTGGGGGAGGTGATTACGCCGATTCGCTTGGGGATCATGGGTAACGCGCGCTTGCGCTCCGGCGCAAACAGACCTTCCGCCGCGAGTTTTGCCGATAATTCCTCGAACTGACGTTTCAGGGCTCCGAGCCCGGAGTCTTCCATGTGATCGATGACCAGCTGGTATTCGCCGCGCGGCTCATAGAGTCCGATCCGCGCCCGGACCAGCACCTTTTGGCCGTCCTTCGCCGCGAACGCACACAACATATTTCGTTGCCGGAACATGCAGCAGCGCACCTGCGCAGAGGCGTCTTTCAGCGAAAAATACCAATGCCCGGAGCTGGGCTTGGCGAGGTTGGAGATTTCCGCCTCGAGCCAGAGGCTGCCGAAACCGCGCTCCAGCAGCACACGCACCTCGCGATTGAGGCGCGAAACGCTGTAAATGTCGCGATTTGCGGCGATTTCCATGGGGGCATGATACTGCGGTTTACCGCGCCGCACCTGCAAGGTACAATGCGCCGCCTCTTAGACGAACGTAGACCGCAAAATCACTATGCGCATTCTTGAAGAGGCACTCACATTCGATGACGTGTTGCTGGTGCCGGCCTATTCCGAGGTGCTGCCCCGCGACGTCTCACTCGCCAGCAAGCTGACCCGCGAAATCCAGGTCAATCTCCCGGTGGTGTCGGCCGCCATGGACACTGTGACCGAGGCGCGGCTCGCCATCACGATTGCCCAAGAGGGCGGCATCGGCATCATTCACAAGAACATGTCGATCGATGCGCAAGCGCGGCAGGTCGACCGGGTGAAAAAGTTCGAAAGCGGCGTGATCAGCGACCCGATTACCGTGGCGCCGGACATGACCATTCGCCAGGTGCTGGAGCTCACGCGCGCGAAAAACATCTCGGGTGTGCCGGTGGTACTCGGCACCAAGGTGGTCGGCATCGTCACGCACCGCGATCTTCGATTCGAGACCAAGCTCGACGCGCCGGTTTCTTCGGTCATGACGCCGAAGGATCGGCTGATCACCGTGCGCGAGAATGCTCCCAAGGATCAGGTCTTGGCGCTGCTGCACAAGCACCGCATCGAAAAGGTGCTGGTGGTCGCGGGCGATCATGAATTGAAGGGAATGATCACCGTCAAGGATTTCCAGAAAGCGACGGAATTTCCCAACGCCTGCAAGGACAGCGTCGGAAGTTTGCGGGTCGGGGCCGCGGTCGGCACCTCGCCGGATACGCTGGATCGGGTGGGCGCACTGCGCGAAGCCGGAGTCGATGTCGTGGTGGTGGACACCTCGCACGGTCATTCGCGCGGCGTGCTGGAAACGGTATCGAGGATCAAAGCGAAATATCCGGACATCCAGGTGATCGGCGGCAATATCGTCACCGCGGAGGCGGCGCTCGATCTGGTCAAGCACGGCGTCGATGCCGTCAAGGTGGGAATCGGCCCGGGATCCATCTGCACCACGCGGGTCATCGCCGGCGTCGGTGTACCGCAAATCAGCGCCATTGCACGCGTGGCAAAGGCGCTCGAGGGAACCGGCGTTCCGGTCATCGGCGACGGCGGAATCCGCTATTCCGGCGACATCGCCAAGGCGCTCGCCGCCGGCGCACACTGCGTGATGATCGGCGGCATGTTCGCCGGAACCGAGGAATCTCCGGGCGAGGTCGAGCTCTACCAGGGCGGCTCGTACAAAGCGTATCGCGGCATGGGATCCTTGGGTGCGATGGCGCAGACGCACGGCTCGAGCGACCGCTACTTTCAGGACACCACCTCGGAACTCGAGAAGCTGGTGCCCGAAGGCATCGAAGGCCGGGTGCCGTACAAGGGCAGCCTCGTCGCGATTCTGCACCAGCTCTCGGGCGGCTTGCGTGCGGCCATGGGTTACACCGGCAGCGGCAGCATCGAGGAGATGCGCACGCGGCCCCAGTTCGTCCGCATCACCAGTGCCGGCGTGCGCGAGAGTCACGTTCACGACGTGACCATCACCAAAGAAGCACCCAACTACCGGATTGGTTGATGCCCGACATTCATGCGGACCGGGTTCTGATTCTCGATTTTGGCGCTCAGTACACACAGTTGATCGCCCGCCGCATCCGCGAGATCGGCGTTTATTCCGAAATCTACGCCTGCGATGCGCCGATCGCCGACATCAAGAAATTTGCGCCGCGCGCCATCGTGCTGTCGGGCGGTCCTGAATCCGTCTACGATTCCAAGGGCCTCGAAGCGCCGCGCGAAGTGTATTCGCTCGGCGTCCCGGTGCTGGGAATCTGCTACGGCATGCAAACCATGGCTGCGCAGCTCGGCGGCCAGGTCGAGGGTTCCTCGCACCGCGAATTCGGCGCAGCGCAGGTCCGGCCGACCAATGCCTCGCCGCTGCTCGACGGACTCGAGGACAATCGCGACGCGCAAGGGCGGCGTTTGCTCGATGTTTGGATGAGCCACGGCGATCGCGTGACCGCCATGCCCCCGGGATTCAAGGCCATCGCCGCCAGCGACAATGCGCCCGTCGCCGCCATGGCCGACGAATCGCGGCGCCTGTACGGGCTGCAATTTCATCCCGAAGTCACCCACAGCTTGCAGGGCGGCGAAATCCTGAGGCGCTTCGTGCGCGAAATCGCCGGCTGCGGCGCCGGCTGGGCCACCCGCAGCATCATCGAGGACAGCGTGGCCCGCGTCCGCGCTCAGGTGGGCAAGGACCGCGTACTGCTGGGCTTGTCGGGAGGCGTCGATTCGTCGGTGCTTGCGGCGCTGCTGCATCAAGCCATCGGTGCTCAGCTGACCTGTGTCTTTGTCGATCATGGCTTGCTGCGCCTGGGAGAGGGCGATCAGGTCATGGCGACATTCGCCGAGCACATGGGTGTCCAGGTGATTCGGGTGGATGCCGAACAGCGATTCTTGCGGGCGTTGGCCGGCGAGGCGGATCCCGAAAAGAAACGCAAGATCATCGGCCGCGTCTTCGTCGAGGTCTTCGACGAAGAGGCGGCGAAACTCGAGGACGTCAAGTGGCTCGCGCAGGGCACGATCTATCCGGACGTGATCGAATCGGCGGGCGCCAAGACCGGCAAGGCGCACGTCATCAAATCCCACCACAACGTCGGCGGCCTGCCGCAACACATGAAACTGAAGCTGCTCGAGCCGTTGCGCGAGCTGTTCAAGGACGAGGTCAGAAAGCTCGGCGTCGAATTGGGCTTGCCGCGAGAGATGGTGCATCGTCATCCATTCCCGGGTCCCGGGCTCGGCGTGCGCATCCTGGGCGAGATCGATAAATCGCACGCCGATCTATTGCGCCGAGCGGATGCGATCTTCATCGAAGAGCTGCGAACCCACGATCTGTACGACAAGGTGAGCCAAGCCTTCGCCGTGTTCCTGCCGGTGAGGTCGGTCGGCGTGATGGGCGACGGGCGGCGCTACGATTATGTGATCGCCCTGCGCGCCGTGGAAACCATCGACTTCATGACCGCGCGCTGGGCGCGCTTGCCGTACGAGTTCCTCGATCGCGTCGCGCACCGCATCATCAACGAGGTGGCGGGAATTTCGCGCGTGGTCTACGACATTTCCGGGAAACCGCCGGCGACCATCGAGTGGGAGTGACCGAGCCAAGGCGCTTCCCTATTTTCGCACGGTTCGGCCGCGGCAGGGAACCCTGAGTTTCTGGGCAAAACTGGCAAAAACCCCGGGGAATTTCGGCTCTTGATAAATCTCCCAAAATGGGAGATACTGCTTGTCGATGAGGGTGATCGCCAAGAGCAGCCTGAAAATGTTCTGGGAGCGCCGCGCCTACGCTGATGCGCGAGGCCCGCTGCATAGCTGGTACGAGGAGACCCTGAAGGCACAGTGGCGCAGGCCGCAGGACATAAAGGATCAGTTCGCCAGCGCGAGCATCTGCGGCAACAATCGCGTCGTGTTCAACGTGGGCGGCAACAAGTACAGGCTCGTGGTCGAAGTGCAGTACCAGGCGGGAATTGTCTGGGTGAAATTTATCGGAACACATGCACAATACGACCGCATCGACGCGGAGACCGTGAATGACTATTAAGCCGATCCGGAACGATGACGACCTGAAGCGGGTATTCCGCCGCCTGGAGAAGATATTCCAGGCAGGCGATGGCACTGCGCATGCTGACGAGCGCGATGTCCTGGTGACGCTCGTCGAGGCCTACGAGAACAAGCACTACGACTTCGGGCCCGTGGACCCTGTGGAAGCCATCAAATTCCGAATGGAGCAAGACGGGTTGACGCCTCGTGATCTGGAGCCCTTCATCGGTGCAAGCGGAAGGGTGTCCGAGGTCCTGAATCGCAAGCGGCCGCTCAGCCTGAAAATGGTCAAGCGATTGCATGACGGGCTGAAGATTCCGTATGAAAGTCTGCTGACTGAGGGGGCCTGACTCGGCCTCACGGCAGTCTGCCCTATGCCGATCAGTCGTCATCGCCAGTTGCAGGTCCTCAGAAGGCATTTGCCCGAGCATCGCAGCGCTGTGCTTCAGTATGGATCGCCGCAACATGCTCAAGGTCACAGGCATGGTTATGATCGGAATACCGGCCTTGCGATCACTTTCAGTTGCCGCAAACAAGCAGGATCACACAATGTCGTTCGAGCGCAAGAGCATTGAAGGTCTTGCAGCGGCGTACACGTCTGCATGGAATACTGGTTCCCCGGAAAGCGTCGCTGCATATTTCGCAGAAAACGGTGAAATCGTCATCAACCGCGGTGCACCGTGGCGCGGGCGTGCGGGTATCGCGGAGATGGCGGCCGGATTTTTCGCCGATGTTTCAGGTATGAAGCTCACCTGCGACGGAGTGCGCTGCGCCGGGTCGCATGTCATTTAGTTTAAGGCGTCGCGCGGTTGGTATGACTCCGAGGACTACGCGCGGCAGGTGGCCGGAAGAGGCGTCTGACGGTTTACTTCCGGTGCAAACCCTCCTTTGAGCGCGCTGGTCAACGTTCGGCGCCCGTTTACATCTAAGCGGTATTGTGACGATTGTCGACAGCAAGCTGCCTCCAGCGCGCGGCGACGCCGAACAAAGCAATCAATGAGAAGACCACACCTGCGTAAAAGGTTTCTTCTGCGCCGTGGCGATCCCATAACCACCCTGCAATTGCACTTGCAATGAGCATGGCCACGCCGCTCAGCAAATTGAAAACGCCGAATGCAGTACCTCGAAGGTCGGCCGGTGCCGCATTGGCGACCATAGCCGCGAGCAGGCCTTGTGTCATGCCCATGTGGATGCCCCAGAGCCCGACGCCTCCCGCGATCGTCCACCAATGGCGTCCGCTGGCCAGAACCAGGTCGGCGGCGATCAGCACAATTAACCCGCAGGCAAGCAACGTGGCGTGGCTCGTACGATCGGAGAGCCAACCAAAAGGATAGGCGGATCCTGCGTAGATGAGGTTCATGGTCACCATGACCAGCGGGACGAGCGCGATAGCCACACCCGATTGCTGCGCCCGAAGCACCAGAAAGGCTTCACTGAACCGAGCTAGCATGAAGATGGCTCCGATGCCAACGACCCACCAATATGGACGGCCAAGGCGACGCAGATTCTCCCGCTTGATCGGATTGGTGCGCCTTGCGTCCTGCAGTCGCTCAGGCTCCTGAATTCCAAAGATCAACAGGGCAACGGCCAGAAGACCCGGGAAGACGGCGAGCCAGAACACCCGTCGGAAGTCATTGGACCAGAGCAGCATCAGCCCGACGGCCACGAGCGGACCCACAAGCGCTCCCACTGTATCGAGCGACTGGCGCAGGCCGAACGCTGCTCCGCGCACGTCGGGCGGCGTGATATCGGCGACCAAAGCGTCACGTGGGGCACCCCGAATGCCTTTGCCAATGCGATCAATCAGCCGTGCGACGACCACGATACCCGTGCTCGAAGCAATGGCAAACAGCGGTTTGGCACACGCTCCCAAAGCGTATCCAAAAACGGCGAGCCCCTTGCGTTTGCCTATGTAATCGCTGAGAACGCCGGAGAATATCTTCACGATGAGGGCCGTGGATTCGGCGAGGCCTTCAATGATCCCCACCGCGAAGGCGCTGGCGCCGAGCGCACCCATCAAGAACATTGGGAGAAGGCTGTGGATCATCTCTGAGGAAATGTCCATCAGCATGCTCACAAAGCCTAATACCCATATGCCAGTCGGTATGCGGTTGAGGGAGGCAGTGCTTGGCATAGTGCTCTATGAGATCGTCGGGCTCAGGCGCGCGCTGCTTGACTCATCCATGTCATCGAAAGCGTTGCCGGATAACCTGACTGAAGATCGTTGGTGGCCTTACCCTATGTCTCGGTTAGTGGCGATGAGCGTGGTGCTGGTCCGGAACATGCGAATGCGTGTGCCGAAGCGGCAGGTGCCGATGTAAATGACTGTGGGGTCCGACCGGCACTGGATCATGAAAGTGTTCGTGATGCCCATCATCATGGCTGTGGGCGTGTTCGTGTTCCATTTCGTCGTGCTGATGTTCGTGGCCGTGGCGCTCGACGAGGTGGATCAAGATGCCGGCAATCATCAGTACGGCGCCAACCAGCATCCACCAACTACCGACGCGCTCACCCAGTCCGACAGCCAATAGCGCGCCGACAAACGGCGCAAATGCGAAGACCGAGCCCGTGCGGGCGGCGCCGAACGACCGCTGTGCCAACAGGTAGAAGCGCAGACTTAAGCCGTAGCCGGTGGCGCCGATCAGCAGAAGACCGAGCGCGAACAGCAATCTCGGTACCGGCTCATGAAAGACGAAAGCAAGCAGCGCTGTCGCCGAAGCGCCCATCGCGCCCTTGAGCATGACGACCTGACCCGGATCGCGTGCCGACAGGGCGCGCGAGAGGGTGTTATCCACGCCCCATGCAGCCGTAGCGGCCAGGACGGCGATAAGCCCAACCACCTGACTAGTACCCGCTTCGGCGCGATCGAGTACCAAGACCATACCGCCGAGCGTGAGCATGCACATGGCCAGAGTCACTCGCCGGTCGAGGGTCTCGTGATACCAAAGCCGTGCCAGGACGGCAGTGAAAACCGCCTCCAGCGTCAGCATGAGCGACGCACTGGTTCCGCTCGTATGTTGGAGCCCCCAGGCGAGAGCAACCGGGCCAATACCCGCACCAAATATCGCCATCAAGAGAAGCCGCCAGGCATCGCTAGGTTGAACACGGGCCTCCCGGTAGATCGGTTGACGCAGGATGGCACCGATGAGGGCGGCGCCCGCGTAGAGCAGCGCGGCCGTAGAGAAGCTGCCCACGCCCGCTCCAAGGCGCTGGACCAATGGCGTACTGATCCCGAATAGCACTGCGGCCAGAAACGCAATCAGGCCGCCCCTGAGCGCCGGCCATCGACTATGGGAAGATACGAGTTCACCTGTCATCGGTATTACTTTAGCCGCCGCTGTATGATTTCGCCGCAACCTTTTTAGCTTTCTTGGTCTGAATTGCGGGGAGCTGTTTGGTTTGTGCTCAAGGCAGCGATGATGGGACACGGCGCGGCGCTGGCCGTGTGCTCGCACGTGCAGAGCAAGTCGGATAGCACGCGTTCCATCTGCCCGAGCGCCGCGATTTTCTGCGAACGCCGCGGCTGTCTTTATCAATGAGACATGCTGTCCTTTGTCAAAGCAGCTCAACCCTTTCGGCATCTATCGCCATCTATCGCCCCCAAGCGGAAACTTTTGGCGGCATTGACGGTAAGTTTGGCGTAACCTCAGCAGAAATCTCGGTATTTCAGGTACTTATAAGTGCCGGAGACAATTGAGTGGGAGTGACCAGGGGCGCTTCCCTAATGTTGCACGGTCAGCCGAGAAAGTGAACCCGGAGTTTCTGGGCAAAAGTGGCAAAAACCCGCCTCCGGCGCGCTGTGGGGGAATGCTAGTCTCCCCAGTTCCTTGGCCCTCATTTGCAATCCCAATACAGAATTCTGTATGGTAGACCCATGAAAACGACGCTCGACATCAACGACCAGTTGCTTGCCGATGCCAAGGCGCTGGCCGCCCAGCAGCGCACCAGCCTGACCCGTGTGATCGAGGAGGGGCTCCAGCTCCGACTTCGAAGCCAGGCGGCGCCCCAACGCGGCAAGCTGCGCCTTCCCATATTTAAAGGACGCGGCGGATTAGCGGCTGGCGTCGATCCGCTGAGCAACAAGGCAATGTTGGCAGCATTGGGCGATGACGCCTGACGTCAATGTCCTAGTTGCCGCTTCGCGCAGCGACCATCCGCACCATCGTATCGCTCGCAGCTGGCTTGAAGACGCCGCATCAGCTGCCGCTTCGGGCGCCACGCTAATTCTTATGCCGATGGTGCTGGCCAGCTTCGTGCGGCTGGTAAGCAGTCCCAAGATTTTCCAGGACCCAACGCCGGTCGACGACGCCCTGGCCTTTGTCGATGCGCTGCTTGCCGCTCAAGGTGTCCACCTCGCAACGCTCGGCCCTGAGTGGCCGCGCCTGCGGCAACTTTGCATCGAGAAACAGTTAAAAGGAAATGCCGTGCCGGATGCCTGGCTTGCCGCTGCGACGATCCACCTCGGTGAGCACCTTGTCAGTTTTGATCGTGACTTCAGGAAGTTGATTGGTAGGTCGCAGTTCACGTTGCTCGAAGCCGATGCCGGTTGATCGGCACCTATCGCCTTCTATCGCCCCCAAGCGAGAAATTCTGAATGGGTTCATGTGAAGATCCGTCAGGTGCACCGAGGAACCCAACGCACTAGTAGAATGCCAACGGTATTCACCAAGGGTTCGTCGTGAATAGAGGCCCGCTGCTCAGCTTCGAATCGTCTGCATTCCCAGTCACGCCTGGGGAGGATGAGGAGACGAATCCTGGTATATACGGTAGGGAGGTTGCCAGTTGGATCAGCGAACAGCTCCGCGCAGTAGGCCTCCATGCAGGGAGGGTCATCCCAGAGGATTTTGGCTGGTGTGTACCGGTTAGGTCGCCCCCGTATTCGCTTTACGTGGTTTGCGCCAGCGGTGAGTTAGCTGATCAATGGCAGGTATTCGTCTTTTCTGAAGGCGGTCTGGTAGATCGCTTCTTGCGAAAGGATCGAAGCGCGGAGCTCGTTGCTGATCTGTACACCACGCTTCGGCACTGCCTCGAATCGTCGCCAGTGGTCTACGGTCTCGGTGAGGAGCCGGCGGCCCAATGAGAACGTACCCGCACGTTCGCGATGACGGAACCATCGCGTATTTCGAGATCTCGAACGCCTTCCCGTGGTCGTTGGGATTCATGCGTCGCGTGTTGACATCTGTGGAGGGCGTTTCGGGATTTCAGACGGGAGCGAAATAGCGATGACCGATTCTCCTTTGTATACTTTGGTCGACGCTGCGTTGTGCACGAGCCGTTCGGGGACAATAGCCGATATTGGATTGGACCCGCCGAATCAGAGCCGCCGATTGACATGACGGCGATGCGTGACGCACGTAAGCCCGTAAATGGGGGCAAAACTGGCAAAAACCCGACTCGCGCTTACGCCGACGATCCCTTCGCGCGCGACAGGGCAGGGCGGCATTCACCGAGTTGATCGATGATCTGCCGAGAGGGTCAGTTCAAGTCTGTTCGTGCGCGGCCGCGGAGTGACGTTAGTTAATGAGACTTTGAATATTGAGCGGTAGTCCGCTCATTATGCGAGGCATGCTTAAACGGCCACAGCTCTTAGCCAGGCTGCGCGCTGGCCTAAGAACCAGTCCTGCGGTGGCGCTGCTCGGTCCCCGTCAGTGCGGCAAGACGACTCTCGCACGGCAGCTTGCTGGTACCTCGAAGAGCACCTACTTCGATCTGGAAAATCCTGTCGACCTGGCTCGGCTATCCGAGCCCATGACGGCGCTAGAATCATTGCGCGGGCTGATCGTGATTGATGAGGTGCAGCGTCATCCCGATCTATTCCCGATTCTCAGGGTATTGTTGGACCGCAAGCCGATTCGAGCGCGTTTTCTCATTCTTGGCAGCGCATCGCCTGAGTTACTACGCCAGAGTTCCGAAACTCTGGCGGGCCGGATTGCCATTGTCGAGATGGCCGGATTCACGCTGGAAGAGCTCAGTCGCCCGGATCTCAACCGATTATGGTTACGAGGCGGCTTTCCGCGCTCGTTCCTGGCGCGCACGGAAGCGGCGAGTACCGCATGGCGCGAGGATTTTATCCGCACTTTCCTCGAACGCGATTTGGCTCAACTCGGGGTGCAGGTGCCCGTCGGGCACGATGCGCAGGTTCTGGACCATGACCGCCCACTACTCAGGTGGCATCTGGAACAGCTCGGAGATTGGGCGATCCCTGGGCGAGGCTCATACGACCGTCAAACGCCATCTCGACGCCTTGTCCGGCGCGCTTGTTGTGCGTGTCCTCGAGCCTTGGTTCGAGAACGTCGGTAAGCGGTTAGTAAAATCCCCGAAGGTTTACATTCGGGATTCGGGACTCCTGCATACGTTGCTCGGAATTGGCGATCGCCGGCAACTCGATGGGCATCCCGTGGTCGGCGGATCATGGGAGGGTTTCATCATCGAGCAACTGCTCGCTCATGTGCCCAAGGCCAAAGCCTATTACTGGCGAACGCAGGCCGGCGCAGAACTCGATCTGCTGTTGTTTCTGAAGGGGCGGCGTATTGGAATTGAGATCAAGCGGGCAGATGCGCCGAAGATGACACCGTCGATGGCTTCGGCACTAGAAGACCTGGATTTGCATCGGCTGTTGGTCGTGTACCCAGGCTCGGTGCGATATGCGCTTCGTCCCAAGGTTGAAGTGATGTCGCTGGCGCAGTGCGTGGCCGACCTGGCCTGACTAGGAAGGACGCGCGGGCACACCG
>CAWCDZ010000001.1:0-279647 GCA_963794445.1 uncultured Gammaproteobacteria bacterium | reverse complement strand
GCTTGCCTCATGCCGGAACACCGTCAACATGTTGCCGTTCTGATCGAGCCGCGCGAGGCCGCCGCTGACGGTTCCGACCCACAAGGCTCCAGTGTGATCTTCGCGGATGGCGCGCACGCGCAGATCGCTCATCGGAGCCGCGCTCATCGCCTCGCTGTAAGTGACGAATCCGTCGGCCATCGCATCGTAACGGCTGAGTCCGCCGTCGCTGCCGACCCAAATCCGGCCTTCATGATCCGAGTACAGAGCGCCGATGGCGTCCGAGGGCAAGGAATAGACGTCCGAATCGCGATGCCGGTAGTGTCGGGCAATGCCCGTCCGCGGATCGAGAATGTCAAGACCGTGGTCCTTCGTGCCCGCCCAGATGCGGCCTTTCGAATCGATTAAAAGCGCTCGCACGCCGTCGCTGGCGAGCGATTGCGGTTGCTGCGGGTCGTGCCTGAATTGTTGGAATGTTTCGGTGCGACGGTCCCAGCGCGCCACGCCGCCGCCGTCGGTCGCCAGCCACAGATCGCCCCGTGCATCTTCGGCCATTGACCAAACATAGTCGCTGGCGAGCCCATGCGGATTGCCGCGATCGCGACGAAATTGCCGCACCGCGTAGCCGTCGTAGCGGTTCAAGCCCGCTTCCGTGGCAAGCCAAATGTATCCCCGGGAGTCCTGCAATATGCTGTTGATGGTGCTCATGGAGAGGCCATCGCGCATGGTCAGGTGTTCGAAATACATGGGTCGGATCGCCGGGACGGGTGCGCCGGCGAGCGCGGCCGGAACAAAGGCCGCCGTCGCGACGCAGGCAGCCAGGAAATTGAATATGCGCCCGCGATATCGCATGAAAGTACTTGAATTATTCAGGCTTGGGAACGTCGACGCCCGTGTAGCCGTCGCTCCAGGCGTAGCCGTCGCTCCACGCGTAGCCATCGCTCCACGCGTAGCCATCGCTCCACGCATAGCCATCGCTCCAGGCGTAGCCGTCGCTCCACGCATAGCCGCTGCTTGCGGTGTAGGCGCCATTCCATAGCAGACCGTCTCCGAGCAATGGCACGTCCTCCAGCAAATTGCCAACCACCGGAACCTTGGATAGCAACCTGCCGACGCCGCTCAGCAAGGATTGCACCGGCGCCGCGCTCGCGGACGCTTGCATGATATAGAAATTGCCGTTAGCGTCTTCGTTCGCGCGGCCGCCGTAATGCTGCAAACCAAGGAGATCAAGCCACACATTGAGGCCTTGATTCGCGCAACCCGAGGCATTGCTGTAAGCGGCATCGTGTGCATCCACCAAACCGGCACCCTGCTGGAAAACGCTGTACGCCAGATTTCCCGCCGGATTGACCGCTGGATGCGCCCCTGACATGAGATGACACTTCACCTGATCCGGCCTCAGCTGCGGATTGACCTGCAACATCAGTGCAACCACACCACTGACGACCGCGGCTGCTTGCGACGTACCGGACATGGTCATGTCGCTGTAGGGTTCTGTGAACCACGAAGGATATTCCTGCGCCAAGGTGCCGTTGTTGGGTGCATAGGCCATGATGTGCCCTCCCATTCCCAGCACATCGGGCTTCACAAATCCCTCGAAGGTAGGACCGGCGGAGGAGAATGACGCCAATCGATATTGAGGCGGTTGCAGCGGGTGGTAATTATCCGTAACCGCGCCGACGGTGATGACATACGGCACATTGCCAGGCGCATTGATGGACAAGGGACCAGGCCCGCGATTGCCCGCGGCCGTGACGACCACGATTCCCGAGGCCCAGGCTGCCATGACCGCCTGGTTCAGTGGATCCTGCCAATAAGGACCTGAGGGCGGCGCGCCCAAAGAGAGATTCAGCACTCGGATGCCGAAACGCAAGCGCTCGTTGATCACCCATTGAACCGCGCTGATGACGTCTGAATAAAGGCCCTGGCCGTTGCTGTCCAAGGCCCGCACCGAGACGAGATTGACGCCCGGCGCGACGCCTTGAAATCGGCCCGTGGCGGCCACACCGCTGCTTGCAATGATGGACGTGACATGGGTGCCGTGACCATAGGGATCGTCGATGTCCCGGCTGTACGACTCGAGCAGCGGGGGCAGGTAGTACCGCGGATTCTGCCGCGCGAGGATCACATCATATTGCGCCAGCACCCGGCTGTTGCCGCCCGGTGCACTTTGCAGCGGCCCTTCCCGATTCCACAGACCAGAATCGATCACCGCAACGGTAACGCCGCGGCCGGTCATGCCGCCTGCCTGCAGATTGGCCGCATCGACCTCGCTCGGATAATAAGTCTCCGGCAGTGTGCCCAGGGAACTGGCAACAACGGCGGAGTCGTCAAAGACCTGGAGTTGCGGGACGCGTGCGGCACGCAGCGCCGCCAATTCGCGCTCATCGAGCGCCGCCGCCACGGCGCGGATGATGCTCAGATCGCCGGTCGCAATGCCGCCCGTTTCGAGGACTGCTTTGCGGGCCATCTCGCTGCTTTGGGACTGAACGATGTAGCGGTGACGGAGAAAGGATGCCGGAGCTGTTGAATGCAGCGCGAGCGAATCTTGCGCTGGCCGCTTCATTGCACCGGCGCGCGCCGCCGGAGTATTCACGCCCGGCTGTCCAAACCTGAAGTTCGACGCCGCCAGACACAGCGTGAGACCAAATATGACCGACGCCGGCAACCAATTGCGTTGCACGTTCCTTACCGACATGTTGCGTTTTTCCAATTGTCTTCGGGGATCGTCCACGCAACATTCTCGGTGATGCGCACCGTCTAAAAAAAGCGACACTCACCATAACACCCGTGCGCACGTCTCAATAACCGACGCGATTCTTGATATGTAAATACAGGAGTCGCAACCGCTGCCGACGCGTGCCGCCCGGCAGTTCGCGCGAGCCGCGCACGATGCAAATGCGCGACAAGAGCGCGGCCGCTTTAGAACCGTAATATCCGGTTGAGCGCGAGAACCGTGACCAGCGCGGTCAGGAAGGAAATCAGGATGGTGACCGTCACGCCGGCGATGCCGTCGCGATGCTCGCGATACCACAGATCCATGCGGCCGCGCCGCGTGTGCAGGCGGATGGCGCGGTCCGCGCCCGCGAAGGTAACCGACGCGTACAGCATGCCATCGCTGCGTCTCGCGTAGGTAATCAAGCGCCGATACTGCAGGTAGCGCAGCGGCAATTCGAGTTTGGCGGTGGTCAGCTTGCCGCGAATCTCTTCGGGAAACGCGGAAGGATCCAGGCTTTGCAACTTGCCGTCCTTGCTCCACGCCTCGCCCTCGCGCAGCGGGTGCATCGCGAGCCACAATAGCTGCTCACTGGAGACCTGCACATCTTCGTCGATGCTCTCGCGGTAATAGTACAAACCGTGCAGGATACGGTCCTCGTCGTCTCGGCTCATGTGAAGTGGTATCGCATAATCTAAACTGGCAACATGCACGCAATGGCGGCTGACAAAATCGAGGCACCGATTCTACATCGCCCGCTTTGGCGTGCCCAATGGGCGCTGCTGACGCTGCTGACGGCGGGCACCGCATCGGCGGGCAGCATTTTATTCATCGGCAACAGCTTCACCTTTGCCTATGGCTCGCCGGTCAGGTACTACCGTCCGGACAGCGTGACCGATCTCAACGGCGAAGGCCAAGGCGGTGTACCGGCGCTGTTCAAATCGTTCACAACTCAGGCCGGCCTGCGCTACGAGGTTTACCTTGAAACCCATCCGGGCGTGGGCATCGACTGGCATCTGGAACATAAGCTCGATGTCATCGAGCAGCGGCCGTGGGACGCCGTGGTGATGCACGGATACAGCACTTTGGATCCCAAGAAGCCCGGCGATCCCGCCGTTTTGATTGCCAGCGTGCGGCAGATGACAGCGGTCTTGCGCGCGAAAAACCCCAAGGTCTACGTTCGCATCATGGCGACCTGGCCGCGGGCGGATCAAACGTACCAGCCCCAAGGGGCCTGGTACGGCAAGCCGATCGAAGCGATGGCCCGCGATGTCCGCGACGGCTACAACCGCGCGGCTGGCGTCGCGCCGGGCATTGCAGTGATTCCAGTGGGCGACGCCTGGGTTCGCGCCATGCATGCCGGCGTCGCGGATGCGAATCCTTACGATGGCATCGATGCCGGTAAACTCGATTTGTGGACCTACGACCGCTATCACGCCAGCACCTATGGAGACTACCTAGAAGCCCTCGTGCTGTTCGGGGCGATCACCGGCCAAGATCCACGGCTGCTGGGGGAGTTCGAGTGTTCGGGCTTCGAATTGGGCCTTTCCGGACCGCAGGTTGGTGCTTTGGAGCAGGTCGCGTTTGATCAGCTGGCGGCGGAAGGTACACTGAGCAGCGCGCAAGCAAAGCCCGCCGTCAAAGCGACTTTGCCCGCGAAATGCGGCACCGTGCGCTGAGCGCGATTGTAATCAGGAGAACGATCATGCGGCGTTTGACCATTTCGGTGCTTGTCTGTTGCGCTCTGGCCTCGCCGCTCTATGCGGCGCTCAAGCCGGGCGCTGTCGCGCCGCCCTTTACGACCGCGGCGACGCTCGCGGGAAAGCCCTTCACATTCTCCTTGACGGACGCCTTGAAGAACGGTCCGGTCGTGCTGTATTTCTACCCCGCGGCGTTCACCAAGGGATGCACCGTCGAAGCGCACAACTTCGCCGAGGCAACTGATCGGTTCAAGGCCATGGGTGCCACGGTCATCGGCGTTTCGCACGATTCCATCGATACGCTGAACAAGTTCTCAGTGAGCGAATGCCGCAGCAAGTTCGCCGTCGCTTCCGATCCCGACAAGAAAATCTCCACGGCATACGATGCCAATCTGTTCATCACCTCCTACTCGAATCGAACGTCCTTCGTTATCGCTCCCGACGGCACCATCATTTACGAATACACCGCGCTCAATCCGGACAAGCATGTCGAAAACACCCTGGCGGCGGTGGCAAAATGGCAGGCAGAACACAAGAAAGGCGGTTGACCCATGGCTTTTTCCCTCTATGAAGCGACGATACCTTCCTACCGGCAGATTTTGAGCGCGGTCGGCGGCTTGCTTGTCAAGGCGGAATCGTACTGCGCCGAACAGCAGCTGGCGGCCGAGGAGATCATTCAGGCACGGCTCGCCCCGGATATGCTGCCCTTCGCCTATCAAGTGAAGTCCACCGCCACGCATTCGCTGGGCGCCATCGAAGGAGTGCGCAAGGGCGTGTTCTCTCCCGACATGACACCGCCTCCGCAAACTTTCTCCGCCCTCAAGGCTAAAATCGCCGAGACCTCAGCGGCCCTCGAAACGATCGATGCCGCCGAAATCAATGCCTTTATAGGACGCGATATGCGTTTTGCCTTCGGCGAACGGCAGATGAACTTCACCGCCGAGAACTTTCTTCTGTCCTTTTCCCAGCCGAATTTCTATTTTCACGCCACGACGGCGTATGACATCCTGCGTTGGAAGGGCTTGCCGCTGGGCAAGCGCGATTTCGTGGGCCGGGTGCGAATCATCACTTGATCTTCGCCACGCGTCCTGCGGTTGGAAATTTCTGAAACTGCAGCGCATCGTGTCCGGGCACGACCCGATCCACCGAGCCCGCCAACTCGATCATGCGTTGCTGCGCCTTTAAGTTGGCCGGATGATCGGCATCGCTGAAGGTCGCGCTCGGCTTGTGCTCCGCTAGATTGCGGTAAAAGTACACGTTGTCGGAAGCCAGCACGAAGGGCAATTTGCCCTCGACGCGCAGGTACTGCGACGCAAAGGTGTGCCGGGCTCCCACGAATACGCGAATTCCCGGTAGGATTTCCACATCGTCGCCATCCACCAGCCGCAGGCGTCCTTCGGTGTTCAGACGCACCAGCTGCTGGACGTCGTCCGGATCGATGCCGCCGTTGTGGCCGCCCGGCTGCCAGGCATCTCCCGTGTAGTAGCGAAACTCGTCCTTCTGAATCCAGACCGTCGCGTTGGGAAACAGATCGATGCCGCCCATGTGATCCCAGTGCGCGTGGCTGATCACCACATCCGTGACCTCTTGCGGTTTGACGCCCGCCTGCCGCACCGCCTCGTCGGGGCGCAGGTAATCAGTGACCTTCCACTGCTTGAACCAGCGCTCGCGGTGAAAGCCGCTGTCGAAGAGAATGTTGCGGCCGCCGCCGCGGATCAGCCACACCACAAAGTCGACATCGACCTTCTCGTCTGTGGGGCCGCCGACCACCAGCGCGCCAACCGGGATGTCGGGAGATACGCCATAGCGGATCGCTTCGATGGAATACTCGACCGGGGCATTGACTCCCATCAACGCCAATGCAAATCCTGCCAGAAGGAGGCGCCTCATCACTTCGCTTTCGCCAGATACGCCTTGGTTTCATCTCCCACGATCGCGACCAGATTTCCCATCGTCAAATTGGCATCGATGAGATGCAATCCCCAGTCCGGCCACACCCGGCCATTGACAACGACATCGCCCGATATGTCATTGGTGCGTGCGCCCCCGGGCGTGGGGTGAAGCGTCACGGCGAGATAGGAGCCATGCTCATCGCTCACGCATTCAGCGCTCAAGAGTCCCGGCACCTTGACGAATGCAGTGTCGATTGGCTTGGGCGGCGTGGTCCAGTCGAACGGTTCGCGCGGGCCGTCCGACGCGGTCGAGATACGGCCTGCCGAGAGGTAGGCATCGAGCATCCCCGAACCGCCGCTCAATGCGGCGGGATTGGCGCACACTGCTTGCATGCCTTCGGGCGCCTTGCCGAAGCGAGAATTGGCCGGTGGCGGGACATCGGCGCGGAAATCCGCAAATGCGATCACGCACCCGGTTTGACGCTTGGATCGGCAGACGGGAATGTGCTTGAAGGCGCCGCCGACATCGGCGCCTTTCGGCACCGGCAGGCTGGTTCCCATCAGAATCGCCGAGATCAGTTTGCCTTGAGCCGGCTTGCCGTCGATTTCTTCTTTGATGAGGCGCGTCAGCACACCGGAGCCCTGGCTGTGGCCGACCAAGACCACGCCGCGGCCATGGTTGTCGTGCGCGAGATAATAATTCCAAGCCGCGAGCACATCGCTGTAACCCAAGTCCCGATCGACCGGTATGGGCTTGCCTGCGATCATCGCGCGCAACGCCGTGAGCGTTACTTGCCGATACATGGGCGCGAACAAGCGGCATTTGGCGGCGAAGCGCGCGAACTGGGCGTCCACGACCAATTTTTCGGCGGCCGTTATCGTCAAGTCAGAATTGCCCCCCGGCTCGTTGGAGACCGTCGGGTATACATAAAAACAGTCGATCGGCGGATTCTTGGCTGGATGAAAAACCTCGCGCGTCAGCTTGCCATTGACGGCAACGATGGTCGCATCCTGCGGCGCAGTACACGCATCCTCCCGGCCGGGCCGGCACAGCCAGACGGCGGGATTGGCGTAATCGGTCGCTGCGGCAGCATCCCCCGCGCCCTCGGCGCACGCAGAATCGACGGCCCACCCCAGCGACAAAACGCATGCTATCGCAAGAATCGCTCTGATCATGGAATTCCCCCATCGGTTTTCTCCGCGGCATTATAACCGCAGCAAAAACCGCGTCTAACGTGCGGCGGGGGTTGCCGCTTTAGCGGAATAGAGGCTGTACGTCCTCCAGCGCATTTAGTATGCCCCACAGCATGGGGATGCCGACCGCCAGCCAAAGCAGCACGAGCTTGATCGTGGTTGCGACGCTTGTCGAGTTCCGCACTGCAGACTGACCGCTCAAAGCTGCGCCGGCGCCGCCATTGAGTGTGTTTTCCATGATGTCTCCCGGGTAAGCCTTACCAGGTACATCGCAAACCGGGCACGGATGGGGACAGAGGTTATTCGATTTTTTCCGGAATCGATTCGCCCAACCACAGAGTACAAGCTGCAATGGCCGGCGGCAGCACGAAGCACCAGATGCCATTTTTTGCGTATATCAACGCCGCCGCCGCGCACCCCGCGGCAAAGGCCGTCACGCTCAGCGACATCCGCGATAAGCGTGCACGGATGGCCTCGCGGGCCGCCGTGGGGACGCCCCGCAAAAGGTCCGCGAGATCGATCATTATTTGAATGGTGTTGCCGGTCATGATGGTGGTCGGCGGCAATGCGCCCATATGAATGCGGTGAATGGCATTTTGAATTGCCATCGCCGCGACCAGGACCATCCCGGTCGACAGCGCCGCCCACCCATCGCCGCTCTCAAATGGGCCAAATCCAATCGCCAGCGCCGCCCCCAGGCTCAGCAACACCACTTTGACGCCGAGAATGGTGCGCAGCGCGGGCATTCCTTTTGCCATGAGCGCCACGCTGAGCAATCGAATCGCCATCACGACGAGGCAAAATACCGGCAGCGCCAATACCTTGGCAAGCGCACCGCTGGTGCCGAGTACCAGCGCGGCGCCGAGCGTGACAAAGTTGCCGGTGACGTGCGTGGTGAACAATCCGTGCAGCGCCAAATAGCCCGCGGCATCGACATATCCGCCATTCACGCTGAGAAGTACGGGCAAAGTGGGTTTCATGCTGGTCTCTTAAGGTGAGGCGGCGAGTTCCTTACTATATATTGGGCGGAATGAGGAGACTTGGACTGAAGGCTGCGCCGCGAAACGGTTTTGCATCGCTGCTCATGCTCGTTGGCTGTTCGCACCCGTCGCCGTACGGAATCGACGCCCGAATCACCCCGAAGCCCTATTTGGGAATGCCCGCCGAGGCCGACGGCCCGATCCCGCCGTTGCTTTCGCAAACCGGCGTGTTCAGCGATACGGCCAAGCGCATCGCGAGCCCGGGGTTGATCCCGTACGATCTCAATGTGGCCTTTTGGTCCGACGGCGCGGATAAACTGCGCTGGATCGCTCTTCCGGAAGGAAAAATCCGCTTCTCCCCATCGGGAGAGTGGCGCTTCCCGGCCGGCACCGTGTTCGTAAAAAGCTTTGACCTGCCCCTGGATGCTGCCAACCCCGGCACCCGGCGCCGGCTCGAAACTCGGCTTTTGGTGCGCGACTCGCGCGGTGGCGTATACGGCGTGGTCTACAAATGGCGGCCCGACGGCAGCGATGCGGATCTGCTTCAGTCAAGCGCGACCGAGAGCATTGCCATCAAGTCCGCCAGCGGCGAAGTCCATGCGCAGACCTGGTATTACCCCAGCCGGCAGAATTGCCTGACCTGCCATACCGCCGGCGCAGGCGGCGTGCTCGGCGTGAAAACACGCCAGCTCAATCGATCCTTCACCTATCCCTCCGGTGTCGCCGACAACGAACTGCGCACCTGGAATCATCTTGGGCTTTTCGCGCCGGCATTCGAGGATGCAGCCGTGCGAAAGTTTCCCGCGCTCGCCGCCACCGCCGATACCACCCGATCGTTGACGGATCGCGCGCGCTCATATCTCGATGCGAATTGCTCGCAATGCCATCGTCCCGGCGGAACCGTCGCCAATTTCGACGCCCGCTACGACACGCCCCTCGAGAAACAAGCCCTCATCGATGGACCGGTTTTGATCGATCAAGGCATCGACCGCCCGCGGGTCATTTCTCCGCATGACATCTGGCGTTCGATCGCCTACATGCGCATCGATACCAACGGGGATATTCGGATGCCGCCTTTGGCACGCGAAACGATCGATCAAAAAGGCGTGCAACTATTGGCTGAATGGATCAACAGCATGCCGGGGCCCGCGGTGCTGGCACCGCCGGGCATTTCCCCCCAAGGCGGAAGGTACGCACGGCCGGTGCAGATTACGTTGACCTCGAGCGAGCCCGGTGCCGAGATCCGCTACACCTTGGACGGCACGGTGCCCGGCACGGGCGATCAGCTGTACGACAAGCCCATCAAGTTGAGCGGACCTGCGGTTTTGCGCACCCGGGCGTTCAAGGCAGGATTCACGCGCAGCATCACCGCCCAGCAGGTCTTCATCATCGAGAAGTGACGGCGATGCCCCACGGGCTCGATCCCGCCTTGATGCGCGAGACCTCTTTGTCGGTCTTCAAATCGACAACCGAGACATCGTTGGAAGGCCCGTTCGCAGAAAACAAGAATTTGCCATCGGGCGAAATGCCGATGCCCCATGGACGTGCGCCGACCCGGATGGTGTCGAGCAGCGCGTAGCTGCGGCTGTCGAATACCGATATGGTGCCGGCGCGTCCGTTGCTGACGTACAGCCGCTTTTCGTCCGGCGACAATTTGACCCGCATCGGCCGCGAACCCGACTGCAACTTGATGGTCTTCAAGACCTTGGCATGGACCGAATCGATGATGTTCAGTTCGCCGGCCGATTCGGATGGAATGAAACCCACGCCGCCCACGGAAAGAAAAGCGACGCTGCGCGGCCGCCCGTTCACCTTGAAGTGAGCTAGCTCGGAAAAGGCATGTGCATCGATGACATAAATATCGCCGCCGGCTTCACAGGTGACGTAGAACTGCTTACCGTCGGGGGTGGTGGTCACGCCCTCCGGCTCCTGACCGACCGGAATGATGTGCTGCACTTTTCCCGAGGCGATGTCGATCACGCTCGCCGTTTTGGTGTCCTCGTTGGAGATATAGATCTGGCGGCCATTCTTGCTGAGCGCAAATTCCTCCGGATCCGAGCCAGCATGGAGCTTTCCCGTCAACTTCCGGGTGCGGACGTTGAGCACACCGATCCCGTCGGCGCTCTTGTCGGCATTCTCGTCATCATCGTCGGTTTTCTTCTTGTCGAAAATCGGATTGCCGTTCACGTCGATCTGCGGCGGTCCTTCGATCGGTGTGCCGCTCAAGGCGACATACGCGATCTTGCCGTCGGGACTCAGATGAATGCCGCGCGGCCGCTTGCCCACTGAAATCGTGGCCGCGACCTTGAAGTCGCCGCCGTCGATGACCGTGACGTCTCCGGATTTTTCATTGGTTACGTATACTTGGTACGCGGCGGCAGGCATGAACGGAAATCCGGCAGCGAGTGCCGAACACGACGCCACGATCAGCAAACTCAGTCTCATACGCAGCTCGCGACCGGGGTGGGCGAAGCTGTGCGAGTTTTCGAGCGCGAGCCGCAATTCGGTTTCGGGTACCACAAATTCATGGTGGCCGACCCTTGATGAAACCGCAACCTCCGGCCGGGCCGCCAATGCGAATGCTGCGCCGCGGCATCCCTCAAGCCGTGCGTGAGTCGCAAAAAAGCCGATCCGTAGGCAATCCCCCGACAGGACAACCGCATATTTTGTCAAGATTTGCCGAAGGGAGCCGAAATTGAAGGGAAGACGACGCGCATGGACGCACTTCGGATGCGCGTGCGCGGTTCATCAGTAAAGTTACAACTATGGCGAATGTCGCACCCGCACCTCCCGGCAAACCGAAAGAATCGGTTCAAGCAAAAGCCGCGTCCGGCTCGAAGAGCGCCGCGGAGACGAAACCAGGGACACACCCGGCGGCGGCGGTAGCGCCCTCCCGGACAGCCGCGCACTTAAAGCCGGTGACGCCGATCAAGGCTTCCTCGCAAGCGAAGGCCGCCGCGGCGCCAACGGCCGTTGCAAAACCTGCGGCCCCGATGCCAAAGCCGGCTGTGCAAAAGCCGATCGCCGAATCCAGATCGGCCGCAACCAGCACCGATGAACGCGCTTCGGCACTCGAGTTCCTGGGAAACTTGGCAAGCGAAGTATCGAAGGGCACGGTGAATCTGCCTTGCTTCCCCGACGTGGTCATGCGAATTCGCAAGGCGCTCGCGCAACCCGACGTCGGCGTGAACGAGATCGTCAAAATTGTGGGCACGGAGCCACGCCTGGCCGCACGCTTGCTGCAAGCCGCGAACTCGGCCGCATTCAATCCGGCCGGCAAACACCTGACCGACCTGCGCACGGCGATTACGCGCCTCGGTCATCGCCCGGTGCAAAGCGCCGCGATGTCATTCGCCGTCAAACAACTACGCTTGGCGCCCTCGCTGCGCGCGATCTCCAAGCCGCTGAATGTTTTGTGGGAGCAGAGCATCACGGTGGCCGCGATCAGTCAGGTCATCGCGCGGCGCACCCGCGTGAGCCCGGAGGAGGCATTCCTAACCGGCTTGCTGCATGGCATCGGCCGCCTCTACATCATGGTTCGATCGGTCGGCAAGTCGGACAAGTTGTACCAGGATTCGAGCTTCGTCGACATGATCGAAAATTGGCATCCCGCCATCGGCAAGGCGGTGCTGGAAAACTGGGGATTCGACGAGCACATGTGCGAGGCGTTGGGCGAGCAGGACGATCACGACCGCGGCGGCAAGAGCGACCCTGATCTGACCGATATCATTGTCGTCGCCGTCGCGCTCGCCCGCGTCTTGCGCGAACCAGGCCCGCGCTCGGTCGACACGGACGGAATCAAGTCATTCGCCCGCTTGCAGCTGACGCCGCAAAACTGCGCGGAGATTCTCCGGCACGCCGAACACCAACTGGGCTCGCTGCACGCGGCGCTCGGCTGCTGAACTGCAGCGGCCTTCAGACCCGGTCCTGCGCGGGGCGCGCGCGCTGGGCGAAGAAGCGCTCGATTTCGCCGACGATGCCGCGGCGGAAAACCAATACGCAAACGACGAAGATCGCGCCGATGATGACCGAAACCCAAGCGCCGACGAGGTCCGAGAGATATTCCTGCAGCGTGACCACGACATCGGCGCCGACGACCGGTCCGAGGAAAGTGCCGCTGCCGCCGAGCAGGGTCATCAGGATGACCTCGCCCGAGGTGGCTTGGCTGACGTCCGAGAGCGTGACAAAGCCCAGCACCAGCGCCTTGAGTGAACCGGCCAGGCCCGCAAGCGCTCGCCGACAGCACGAAGGCCACGCAGCTTGTAGCGGTCGACCTTGTAGCCCAGCGAGATCGGCGCGCGGCTCGTTGTCGCGGATCGCCTTGAGGACCTGGCCGAAGGGCGAATGGACGATGCGGCGAATGAGCAAATACACCGCGACGAAGATCGCCAGCACGAAGTAATACATGTGCACGATCGTGGCCCAGCGAGACGATTCCGAACAGGCTGCCGCGCGGAACGCCCTGCAGGCCGTTCTCGCCGCCGGTGAACGGTGCCTGCAGGCAGACGAAAAACACCAGCTGACCCAGCGCCAGGGTGATCATCGCAAAATAGATGCCCTGGCGGCGGATCGCGATCGCGCCGATGACCAGGCCCGAGCAACAGCGCGACCACGACGTCCGCCAGTATCGCCCGCGACCGTGCCCCAGCCGTGCGCGGTCACCAACCAGCCGGTGACATAGGCCGACGCAGCCGAAGAAGGCGGCATGACCGAAGGACAGCATGCCGGTGAAGCCCAGCAGCAGATTGAAGGCGCAGGCGAACATCGCGAAGCACAAAAGCTTCATCACGAAAACGGGATAGATGCCCAGGAATGGCGCGACAGGGCGAGCGCGGCCAGAATGCATAGACGATGATCTGCGCGCGCATCGAGGCGCGCATCGCTTACTCCTTGCCGAACAGGCCGGCGGGCCGCCAAATCAGCACCAGCGCCATGATGACGAACACGACGACGTTCGACGCTTCGGGATAGATGACCTTGGTCAGTCCCTCGATCATGCCCGAGGACCAGGCCGCTGACGATGGCGCCGAAGATCGAGCCCATGCCGCCGATGACGACGACGGCGAATACCACGATGACCAGCGATGAGCCCATCAGCGGCTGACCTGGATCACCGGCGCCGCAGCACGCCGGCCAGCGCGGCGAGCGCCACGCCGGCGCCGTAGGTGCACATCACGATGCAGCGGCACGTTGATGCCGAAGGCCTGCACCAGCTTGCGCGTTCTCGGTCGCCGCGCGCAGGCGTGAGCCCAGGCGCGTGCGCTCGATGAGGAACCACGTGACGTCAGCACACCGTCAGCGAGGCGACGATGACCCAGGCGCGGTAGATCGGCAGCATCATGAAGCCGAGATTGAGACCGCCCTGCAGCGCGGCGGGCACCGGATACGACTTGCCCGAGGAGCCGAACTGACTGCGCATCACGCCTTCGGCGATCAGCGCCAGGCCGAACGTCAGCAACAGGCCGTACAGCGGATCGAGCCGTACAGTGGCGCAGCAGCAGCCGCTCGATGACGATGCCCAACAGCGCCCACCGCCAGCGGTGCGAGAAGCAGCGCGCCACCAATAGTTGATGCCGAACGATTGCCAGCCCGATGTAGGCCGCGAATGCGCCGAGCATATAGAAGGCGCCGTGGGCGAAATTGACGACGCCGAGGAGACCGAAGATCACGGCCAGCCCCAGGCTCAGCATGGCATAGAAGGAGCCGTTGACCAGCCCCAGCATCAGCTGGCCCAGAATCGCGGGCAGCGGGACAGCCGAAAACGGTCGGTCACGGGTCAGGACGGGCGCGCGATGCGCCTGCCGACGTACTTCTTGATCACTTGGGCAGCTCTGCATGCCGGGCTGCGGGCCGTAGGCCTCCTCGCCCGTCAGGACCTTGACGATCTTGTAGTAGTCCCAGGGGTACTTCGATTCCGCCGGCGTCTTCACCTGCATCACGTACATGGTGTGCACCATCAAGCCGTCGGCGCGGATGTAGCCGCCCTTGGTGAACATGTCGTTGATCTTCATCTTCTTCATCTCGGCCATCACCTTGTCGGAGTCGGTCGAGCCGACCGCCTTGACCGCCTTCAGATATTGCATGCGTCGCCGAGTAATAGGCGGCCTGGTTCATGGTCGGCTTGCGCTTCATCTTGCGCGAAGAAGCGCTTGGCGAAGGCGCGCGTCTCGTCGTTCAGGTCCCAGTACCAGCCGGTCGGTCAGGTACAGGCCCTGCGCCGTCTTCAGCGCCGAGACGCGTGGATGTCGGTGATGAAGGCCAGCAGCGCGGCCGGCTTCATCGTCTTGGTGATGCCGAATTCGTTGGCCGCCTTGAGCGAATTGGCGAAGTCGCCGCCGGCGTTCGCCAGCCCCAGCACCTGCGCGCCGGACGCCTGCGCCTGCAGCAGGAACGAGGAGAATCGGTGGTGCCGAGCGGCACGCGCACCGCGCCCAGCACCTTGCCGCCGTTGGCCACGACCACTTGGTGGCGGCCTCGCTGCAGCTGCGTGCCGAAGGCGTAGTCGGCGGTCAGGAAGAACCAGCGTCTTGCCGCCTTGCTTGACGATGGCGCTGGCGGTGCCGTTGGCCAGCGCCGTCGTGTCGTAGGCGTAGTGCACCGTGTAGGGCGTGCAGTCCTGGTTGGTCAGCGAGGCGCCGGCCGCGCCGATCGACGATGAACGGCACCTTCTTCGCCGCGGCCACCTTGGACATCGCGATGTTCACGCCGGTGTTGGAGCCGCCGAGGATCATGTTCAGGCCGTCCTGGTCGGCCCACTCGCGGAACTTCGACGCGCCGATGTCGGGCTTGTTCTGGTGGTCGGCGCTCAGCACCGTCGATCTTCTTGCCGAGCACGGTGCCGCCGAAATCGGCTGATGGCCATGTTCGACGGCCTCGAGCCGCCCTGGCCGATGACGTCGGCATAGACGCCCGACATGTCATCGATATCGCCGATGACCACTTGATTGCCCGCGGCATTCGCCGGTGAAGCGCCGCAGAGGCAGAGCAGCGCAGCCCAGCGCCGCGATCGTCGATTTGCGCGTTCATGCTCGTTCTCCTTTGTGGTTGAATCAAACGCCTAGAAATTCTTGCAGCAATGTCCATTTGGCGAAGCCAAGTTCGGACTGCCCGAACTGCTTCACGATGCTGCCATGCTCCATGACGTAGAACCGGTCCGCCAACGGCGCGGCAAAACGGAAGTTCTGCTCGACCATGACGATCGTGTAGCCCTTGCCCGCAAGCGTGCGGATCATCCTCGCCGAGCTTCTGCACGATGACCGGCGCCAAGCCTTCGGAGATCTCGTCCAGCAGCAGCAGTCGCGCGCCGGTGCGCAGCATGCGCGCCACCGCCAGCATCTGCTGCTCGCCGCCCGACAGCCGCGTGCCCGGGCTGTTGGCGCGCTCCGCAAGATTGGGGAAACATCTCGTAAATCTCCTCGAGCCCCATGCCGCCTCCGCTGCCTTCAGCCGGGGCGGCAGCAGCAGATTCTCCTCGGTCGACAGCGCCGAGAAAATGCCGCGCTCCTCGGGACAGTAGCCGACGCCCAGCCGGGCGATCTGGTGCGGCGCCAGCGCTCGATCGCTTCGATCCCCGTGGATCTTCACCGAGCCCTTGCGCGTGCCGACCAGCCCCATGATCGCGCGCAGCGTGGTCGTGCGGCCCGCGCCGTTGCGGCCGAGCAGCGTGACGACCTCGCCCTCTTGGACGGCAGAATTCGACGCCATGCAGGATGTGCGATTCGCCGTACCACGCCTGCAGGCCGGCGACGCTGAGCATTTCGCGGCTCATGTACCGGCACCCGGCAACTCGGCGCTCGCTGAACCCATGTAGGCCTCAATCACCAGCGGGTTTTTGGAGACCTCGACATAAGGCCCTTCGGCGATCACCCGGCCGCGCTGCAGCACCGTGATGGTGTCGGCGATGGAGGCGACGACACTCATGTTGTGCTCGACCATCAGGACGGTGCGGTTCGCCGAGACTTGCTTGATCAAGCGCGTGACGCGGTGAAACGTCCTCGTGCCCCATGCCCTGGGTGGGTTCGTCCAGCAGCATCAGCTCCGGCTCCAGCGCCAGTGTCGTCGCGATTTCCAGTGCCCGCTTGCGGCCATAGGGCAGGTCCACCGCCAAGGTGCGCGCGTGGCTTTCCAGGTCGACCTCCGCCAGCAACTCCAGCGCGCGCCGATCGAGATTGACCAGACTGCTTTCGGAGCGCCAGAAATGAAAGGAAGTGCCCAAACTGCGCTGCAATGCCACCCGCACATTCTCGAGCACCGTGAGATGCGGAAAGACCGCGGAAATCTGAAACGAGCGCATCACGCCGCGCCGCGCGACGTCGGCCGGTTTCTCGCGGGTGATGTCCTTGCCACGGTAGAAAATACTGCCGGAAGTCGGCTGCAGGAACTTGGTCAGCAGATTGAAGAAGGTGGTCTTGCCGGCGCCGTTCGGGCCGATGAGGGCGTGGATCTCGCCTTGTTTGACGCGCACCGACACGCCGTCGACGGCGAGGAAGCCGTTGAAATCCTTCACCAGACTCTGGGTCTCGAGAATGATGTGCTCCGCCACCGCCATTGCCGTGTACGCCCGCTCCGCTTTGAACTCAGGCTAGACGGTAAACTGTTTTCAGCCGCAGCAATAGGCGGCGTGCAGTGTGATTGCGTGTGATGCCAACTGCGGTCGCGGCGCATCGATGCCGCGGCTCGAACCAATCGCCCCGCAATCGCTCGGCGAGCGCCGCTTCCCGGCGGTTCAGGAATTGACGATTGGTCTCACAGCATATATTTATCAATAAGTTATCACACATATCTAATGTTAATATAAAAACGAGCTTGCCCGGTATCTGCGGAAACCGTCATCATTCACGCTGCACACCCAAGGAATCGCAGCCCACAATGCCCAGCAAAATTCCCGACGGCGAGACACGCGGGTGGATCGTTCCGATCGGCGGCGCCGAAAACAAGGAAAACGATCGCCAAATTCTCGAGCGCTTCGTGCGCGTGTCCGGCGGCGCGGACGCCAATATCGTGGTCATCCCCACCGCCAGCCGCATGCACGAGACCGGACCGCGCTACGAGCAGTTGTTCAAGGCCATCGGCGCCGCGGAAGTCGCGGTGATGGACTTCGATACGCGGCGCGATTGCCAGGAACCGGGCCGCCTGCGCCGCCTGGAGCAGGCCAGCGGCATTTTCTTCACCGGCGGCAACCAGCTGCGCCTCACGACCCTGCTCGGCGGTACGCCGGTCGCGAAGCTGATCCGCGTGCGCAATGCCCATGGCGTCACGGTCGGCGGCACGAGCGCGGGCGCCAGCATCTTGAGCGAGCACATGATCGCCTTCGGCGACGAGGGTTCCGCGGTGATCTCAGGCAGCGTGCGGCTCGCGCCCGGGCTTAGGTCTGACCAACCGCTTCATCATCGACCAGCATTTCCGCCAGCGCGACCGCCTGGGCCGGCTCATCACCGCGCTCGCCTACAACCCTTTCGCCGTCGGCATCGGCCTCGACGAGGACACCGCGGCATTCATCGGGCCCGACGAAACCGTTGAAGTCGAAGGCAGCGGCGGCGTCACCGTTGTCGATGGGTCCGAAGTCAGCTTCTCCTCCATCGGCGACGTCAGCGAGGGTCAGCCGGTGTGCGTGCTCGGCCTGCGGCTGCATATCCTGGTCGCGGGCGCGACCTTCAACTTGCACACCCGACTGGCGTCGGCCGGCGGACTCGGGACCAGCCAAAGAGTAGAACCTTAAGGACTGCGAAGCTCTCATGCGCATTCTCGATCGTTCCGTCTATGTCGGTCCGTCGCTGTATGCACACTTTCCGGTCATCCGCTTGGAGCTCGATCTGGAAGACCTGGAGGCGTGGCCCACCGGCCGGCTGGGGCGAGAGTTCGTCGACGCGCTGGCCGCCGCGCTGCCGGGCCTCGCCGAGCACGGCTGCTCCTATCGCGAGCCCGGCGGATTCTTCCGGCGCATGCGCGAAGACGAGGGCACCTGGCTCGGCCACGTGCTCGAACATGTCGCGATCGAGCTGCAGAACATCGCCGGCGAGGAGGTCACCTTCGGCAAGACGCGCAGCGCGGGTGCACCGGGCGTCTATACCGTGGTGTACGAATACGCGCAGCGCGACGAAGGCATTGCCGCCGGCGATCTGGGATTGCGGCTGCTGTGTTCGCTGCTGCCGGCCGCCATCCGCCCGCAGGGTCCGTGCCGGCCGCTTGGAACTGGCAGGAAGCGCGCGACGAATTCATCCGCTTCGCGCAGCGCCGCGCGCTCGGTCCCTCGACCGCCTCGCTGGTGCGCGCAGCCGAGCAGCGCGGCATCCCCTGGCTGCGCCTGAACGAGCAGTCGCTTGGTGCAATTGGGCCACGGCAAGTATCAGCAGCGCATTCAGGCCACCGTCACCAGCAGCACCCCGCACATCGCGGTCGAACTGGCGAGCGACAAGGAGGAGACCAACAAGATCCTGGCCACGCTGGGGCTGCCCGTGCCGAAGCAGGAACTGGTGCAGAGCGAAGCGCAAGCGGTGCGCGCGGCGCAGCGCATCGGCTTTCCGGTCGTGACCAAGCCGTACAACGGCAATCACGGCCGCGGCATCTCGATCCGCCTGATGACAGCGACGAGGAAGTCGTCGCAAGGCTTCATGCCGTGGCGCGCGAACATTCGCGCTCGGTCATCGTCGAGACATTCCTGGAGGGCGACGATCATCGCCTGCTGGTGGTCAACGGCGAACTCGTCGCCGCGACGCGGCGCACGCCCGGCCACGTCGTCGGCGACGGCAGCACACCATCGCGCAGCTCGTCGAGATCGTCAACCAGGATCCGCGCCGCGGCGTCGGCCACGAAAAGGTGCTGACCCGCCTCGAGCTCGATGCGCAGGCGCATATGATGCTCGAACGCGTCGGCTACGAGCGCGGATTCGGTGCCGCATGCCGGACGAGGCGGTGCTGTCTGCGCTCCACCGCCAACCTGTCCACCGGCGGCACCGCCACCGACGTCACCGACGTCATCCATCCGGACAACCGCGAGATGGCGGTGCGCGCGGTGCGCGCGATCGGGCTGGACGTCGGCGGCGTGGATTTCCTCTCCAAAGACATCACCGAGAGCTACCGAACCATCGGCGGCGGCATCTGCGAGGTCAACGCGGCGCCCGGGTTTCCGCATGCACGTCGCGCCGAGCGAAGGCACGCCGCGCGATGTCGCCGGCCCGGTGATCGACATGCTGTTCCCGCCGGCACCCCGTCGCGCGTGCCGATCGCCGCGGTCACCGGCACCAACGGCAAGACCACGACGGCGCGCATGCTGGCGCACATCACCAAGATGGCCGGCTACACCCCGGGGCTGACGACCACCGACGGCGTCTACATCGACGGCCAGCGCACCGTCGAGGGCGACATGACCGGGTCCGGTCTCGGCGCGCATGGTGCTCGCCGATCCGCAGATCGATATCGCCGTGCTGGAAACCGCGCGCGGCGGCCTGCTGCGCGCCGGCATGGGCGTCATCGAAGTGAACGTCGGCGCGGTGCTCAACGTGCAGTCCGATCATTTGGGCCTCAAGGGCATCGACACGCTGGAGCAGCTGGCGAGGTGAAGCGCATCGTGGTCGAGGTCGCCACCGACTGCGCCGTGCTCAACGCCGACGATCCGCTGGTGCTCAAGATGGCGAGCCACACCGAAGCCAAGACCATCTGCTACGTGACCATGAATCCGCATCACGCGCTGGTGCGCGAACATATTCGCGCCGGCGGCCGCGCCTGCGCGCTCGAGGCGGGCGTCAACGGCCAAATGATCACCCTGTACGATCGCGGGCGGCCACATCCCGCTGCTGTGGACGCATCTGATTCCGGCCACGCTTGGAAGGGCGCGCCACTGCACAACGTGCAGAATGCGATGTTCGCCGCCGCGATGGCGTTCTCGCTGGGCATCAAGCTCGATGCGATCCGCCAGGGCCTGCGCACCTTCGACTCCACGTTCTTCCAGGCGCCGGGCCGCATGAACGTCTTCAACGAGCACCCGTTCAAGGTGCTGTTCGACTACGGGCACAACGCGCACGCCGTCGGCGATGATGGCGGATCTGGCCTCGCGGCTCGACGTCAGCGGACGGCGCATCGTGGTGCTGGCGGGACCGGGCGATCGGCGCGACGAGGATCTCGTGGCCATCGCCAAGGCCGTCGCCGGCCGCTTCGATCACTACATCTGCCGCCGCGACGACGACTTGCGCGAGTCGCGCTGCGGACGAGGTGCCGCGCATTCAAGCCGAGGCGCTGCGCGCCGCCGGCGTGCCGGACGAGGCCATCTCGATCATTCCCGACGAGCAGGAGGCGATCGATGCGGCGCTGCGCATGGGCGAACCGGGCGATCTGCTGCTGATGTTTGCCGATGCGCTGGCGCGCTCGTGGAAGCAGATCACCAAGTTCAAATCGGCGAACACGGCGGCGGCTGCAGCCGCGGGCCAGCCGCCGCGGCCGCTCGCGCAAGCGACTGCGGAGCAAGCCGAGATCGCCGCTGCCAGTCCGGAATTCAACATGGATGGCCTGATCCGCGACGAGCGCGGCGTGCGCCTGGCGCCGGAGCACGACGACTGAACGTGCCGCAACCATTGCCGTTCGAGGATTCCAGGCGCTTATTGGGAAGTAATTTATTCTTTGCATCGACCGGCGCGGTGCTCGACGTGGTTCGCACTCCATTGGACGATGCGCAGATCAGCGGCTGGCGCGAGCGGGTTGCGCGTGCCGCCGGCCAATTGGGTTGGCCTGAGCGCCGCTGCGTCGTACGCCGCCACGCCGGCGGCGTGCTGTTGGCGATTGCCGCGCCGGCCGACCAGTTGCTGCTCGCCACCGAAGTCAATGAGTGGGCGCTGTGCGCGTCGCTGGCGGAAAGTGACCCGAAAATCGCGGCAGGACTGCAGGAGGCGCTGCTGGCGGCTGCGGCGGACGGCGCCAATGCGGCGACTCGACTCGCTCCCGGGCTGCTGCCGGTCTTGGAGGAAGGCGCGGCGCTGTCGAGGTTCGAGCAGCTCTCCGCCATTGAAGCCGCACCCAGGATGCGTGCGCTGATCGAGGCCGCGAGGGACAGATCGCTGCCCTACTTCGTGGACGACGACGAATTGACCTTGGGAGCCGGACGGGGCAGCCAAACCTTTGCGCGCAACGCCCTGCCCTCGCCCGCCGAGGTTGCGTGGGACGATCTGTCGGACATTCCGACCGCACTTGTGACGGGAAGCAATGGCAAAACCACCACCGTGCGTTTGCTGGCGGCTTGCGCGCGCGCACATGGCTGGCGCGCCGGCTACAACTGCACCGACGGCGTGTTCATCGGCGATGAAACCTTGGCGACGGGAGACTATTCCGGGCCCGCCGGCGCACGCTTGGTCGTGCGCGACCGGCGCACCGAGGCCGCCATTTTGGAAGTTGCGCGCGGCGGCATTTTGCGGCGCGGCCTGGCGGTGTCGCGTGCCGACGCGGCCGTGGTCACCAACATCAGTTCCGACCACTTCGGCGAGTACGGCATCGATGATTTGGCCGGCTTGGCGGACGTCAAGCTGAGCGTCGCCGCGGCGCTCAATTCGCACGGCCGGCTGGTACTCAATGCGGACGACGCGTTGCTGCGGATGAAGGTCCGCGAGCTCGCGCTGCGCCATGGCCTGGCATCGGCGCCGGCGTGGTTTGCCCGCGATTGGGACCAATCCTACCTGCGCTCGTATCGCGCGCAAGGCGCATCGACCTGCGGCGTGCGCGGCGGCCGATTATGGCTGCAGGACGCCGGTCTTGAGCAGGATCTGGGCCCGGTGACGGCGATGCCGCTTTCGGTCGGCGGCGTCGCCGCGTACAACATCGCCAATCTCGCCGCGGCGGCGTTGCTGGCGGCCGCGCTGGGAATCGCGCCGCGCACCATCGCGGCGGTGTTCGCGCGCTTTGGCGAAAAAGTCGCCGACAACCCCGGCCGCATGATGCGCTTCGAATTCAAAGGGGCTCACGTCTTGGTCGACTATGCGCACAATCCGGATGGCTTGCGGGGATTTTTATCCGTGGCGACGCAGCTGCGCGGTCGAGGCCGCTTGGGACTGCTGCTCGGGCACGCCGGCAACCGCCGCGATGCCGACATCACCGAGGTGGCCCGCGTTGCCGCCGAGTTCAAACCGGATTTGATCGTCGTGAAAGAAGACGAGGCGCACTTGCGCGGCCGCGCGCCGGGGGAAATTCCGCGCATTATCCGCGCTGAGCTGCTGCGCCTGGGGCTCAAGGAATCCGCGCTGCCGGTGCACGAGAATGAACTGGCCGCCGCCCGCTTCGCGCTCGACTGGGCGCGACCCGGGGACGTGCTGGCGCTGCCCCTGCATTCGCCGGATGCCCGGGCGGCGGTGGTCTCGATCCTGCAAAGCACCTAGCGGCGCCTCTGTGGCGTGAGCTGCAAGTGCCGCCTGATGTAAACTAAGGCGCACCAAACGAGGGGTATCGCACATGATTCGAGCGGCAGCGCCCATTGCGGCATCGATTATTCTGGCGGCATCGATCCCGGCGCTCGCGGCGCCCGCTGTCGGCCAAAGCGAGTCCGCATCGGCGGATCCGATCAAGCTTCTGGTGGGACGATTGGACCTGGAAAAATACAAGGCAACCATCAAGGGTTTGACCAAATTCGGCGATCGGCGCCAAGGAACCGATCGAAATCGCGCGGCCGTCGATTGGATCGAAGCACAGCTCAGAAGCTACGGTTGCTCGAATATTTCACGGATCAAATACCAGTACTCGCCCACCGAGGCCCGCCGGCCCAGCGGCCCCCCGGTTGCGCGCGACGCCGCATCGGGCGGTGGCCGCTTTCGCGGACTTCGCGCTACGACGGGTGTGAATACCGATCCCCTGCTGCAGCCTGACGAGAAACTGCGCGCCTTGGATTCCCAGCCGGCCGAACCTGGGGAGCGCGAGGAGGTCTACTGCACGAAAGTCGGCTCGACGCATCCGGAAGAGATGTACATCGTCGGTGGGCACATGGATGGCCACGGCTGGGGCGAAGCGGCGAACGATGATGGCTCTGGAACCGCATTGGTCATGGAATTGGCGCGGGTATTTTCATCCCCGGACGTCAAGACTGAACGCTCCATTCGCTTTGCCTTGTGGAACAACGAAGAAACCGGTCTCAATGGCGCCCGCGCCTATGTCGATCAGCGCGCCGCCCTGCAAGGAAAAGAGGAGCCTCCCGGGTCCGGGCGATACCCGGAACCCAAGTGGCTGGGGATGATTCAGCACGACATGATGCTCTTCGATCATGGCATGCCGCGCGCCGATGGCACCGTCTCGAAGCAGCAGCGGCCGGAAGCGGACGTCAATATTGAATTTCAGTCACGTTCCAAAGAGGCGGAAGGATCGCAGAAATTGGCGTGGGTATTTTATGCGGCGAATGAAGCCTACGCGACCGACTACCCGGCGGCGGTGGGTCCCCATATGACCAATACCGACAGCACGCCCTTCATGGACCTGGTGCCGGCGCTCAGCCTGCGCGAAAACGAGCGCGGAACTGAAATCGGCGCGGGCTGGGACCCGCAGTGGCATCAACCGACGGATGTCTATGCCACCTATTCGGATGCCGACTTTCGACTGGGCTTGAATGCGGCGCAAACCACGTTAGGGGCGATAGGCAGATTGACGGGCGCAAGCTTTAAGTGAACCCGGGAGGGTTTGAGCGGGCCCGGATGCTCAGGTACGGCGCGCGGCATCGACGATCTTGCACTGTCCGCTGTACAAGGATCCCGAGGTCCCGGTCACGCGAATGACCCCGGTGGAGCGGTCGATCGCAAAGCTCAACGGTACGCCATTGCCCAAATCCACGCGAAAGGTGATCTTGCTGTCGGTGATGGCGGCGGTGGACATCGTCTTTGCGATGTAAACGAGTTGGTTGGTTTGGTCGAATCTCAACTCCCACATTCGGCGGGCGTGGTTCGGACCGGTCTCTTCCACCGCACACGACAGGACGACTTCCTCCGCATGCAGCAGCGGTGCGGCGGCGAAATACGCAACGGCGATGACGCCTAAAGCTGCACGCATAACCTATCCGTGTTCTGAATCCTCGTGACATCGTATCAAATTTGGTCTCAGGCGCGGCATGCGTGCCGCTCAAGCACTGGATGGCGCGATACAATGGCGCAGAGCACGACCTGTTGATTTCGACAAAGCGGGGCAAGCGCATGAAGCAGCTTATTGTGATCACGGCCATTGGGATGCTCGCCCTTCAGTTGTCGGCGCCGACTCGAGCCGCGGATTCCGGCGTGCCGGCCACTTCCAATGTGCCGGGCGCGCAGACCCCGCGCATTCATTCGGATCGGCGCATCACCTTTTCGCTCAAAGCGCCCGCGGCCGCCAGCCTGCAGGTTGCGGGCGGCGATGGCTTGGGAATGGGGCCATTTCCGATGACGAAAGCGGCGGACGGGATTTGGAGCGTCACCACACCGCCGAGCGTGCCGGGATTTCACTACTACTGGTTTGTCCTCGATGGCGTCTCGGTCAATGATCCAGCCAGCGAGACTTTCTTCGGCTACGGCAAGGAAACTTCCGGTATTGAGGTCCCCGAGGCCGGCGCCGATTTCTATGCCATCCAAAATGTGCCGCACGGCGACGTGCGCGCCAAATGGTATCTCTCAAAAACCACCGGCGAGTGGCGCCGTGCCTTGGTATATACGCCGCCGGGTTATGACGAGCATCCGGCGATCCGCTATCCCGTGCTCATTTTGCAGCACGGCTCAGGTGAGGACGAAACCGGCTGGACGCGCCAGGGCAAAGCCCAATTCATCCTCGATAATCTCATTGCCGCCGGCAAGGCGAAGCCCATGATCGTTGTCATGGATCGCGGCTATGCTCAGCGTGCGGGAAGTGCGTCGCCGGCCCGGGGATCCAGTGCGTGGCTTAAGAACTTGCGCGCCGCTTTCACCGCTTTTGAAGACGTCGTCATTCATGATCTGATACCGGCGATCGACGCCTCCTATCGAACCATTCCCGATCGCGAGCATCGGGCGATGGCCGGATTGTCCATGGGCGGGATGCAAACTCTGTTCATCACCCTGCAGCATTTGGATAAGTTTGCCTTTATCGGCTCATTCAGCGGACCGATAGTTCCCGACCTCAAGGTCGGCAACCTCAACGCCGACAGCCTTCCCGAGCCCTTCGATGCCAAGACGGCCTACGGCGGCGCCTTCGCGGATCCGCAGGCGTTCAATCAGCGCGTGAAGCTTCTCTGGTTCGGCGTGGGCAGCGCCGAGCCGGCTCGGTTCCGCCAGGGGATCAAGGGCGCGGTCGAGGCACTGCGCAAATCCGGTGTGCGCTTGGAATACTTCGAGTCGAGCGGCACGGCGCACGAGTGGCAGACTTGGCGCCGCGATCTGAATGACTTTGCACCGCGGCTATTTCGCTTGAATTAGCCGCAGCTTGAATCAGCAGCAGCTTGAATCAGTAGTGCTCATCGGCGCCGCCGCCGGCGCAGCGGCATACCTTGTACAGACGTTCCGGCAAGCTTTGAGTTTGATGCATTTCAAAGTCGAGCAGCACCGCCTTGGGATCGGTCGCTTCACGGTCGATCAACTCATCGCCGGACGGGTGCCTGCCCTCGATAGGCCCATATTGAACAAAACGGCAAGTCGGTAGATGCGCCGTGGTTTGGCGAATGTAGGTGCTGATGCGGACGCGATAAACAGGCATGGAAATAGCTTAGCACCGGCAAAAAGCTGAAATCTGCCAAAGTGACAATATCCGCGGGCGAATGCCAACAGAGTCGCAAATGCGGCTATTGCGTTCGCGCCGCTTTCGCTATGATCGGCGGCAATGCGACAGCCTCCTCATGGATACTTGGGCCGCGCGCTGCTCGCGAGCTTTGCCATGTTGCCTTTGTCTTGCGCGCAGTTCGACGGCCCGGTTCGGTCGCCTTCAGGCGCTGCGCAAGGCCCGATCGTGACGACGCCGGCAGGGGCCCTCGAAGGGCGCCGCGAAGGCGCTCTGCGCGTCTTCAAGGGCATCCCCTATGCTTCCCCGCCGGTGGCCGAGGCGCGCTGGCGGCCGCCAACGAGTCTGCCGCGGTGGTCCGGCGTCAGACCGGCCATGGACTTTGGACCGGCGTGCACGCAGCCCACGCCGCGCGATACCGGCATCTATGCGAATGACCTTAGGCCGACGAGCGAGGATTGCCTGACGCTGAACATCTGGGCGCCCGCCGACGCTTTTCGAACGCCGGTCTTCGTCTGGATTCATGGCGGCGCCTTGCAGTCAGGATCCAGCAAAGAACCCCTCTACGATGGCGCGCGACTGGCTGCCCATGGGATCCTCGTCGTCTCCATCAACTACCGGCTCGGTGTTCTCGGCTTTTTGGCCCATCCGGAACTTAGCGCCGAGTCGCCGCTCGGCATATCGGGCAATTATGGTCTGCTCGATCAGATCGAAGCGCTGCGCTGGATAAGGCGCAACATCGGTGCTTTCGGCGGCGACCCTTCCAAGGTGACCATCGCCGGCGAATCGGCCGGGGGCTTGAGCGTGATGTACTTGATGGCCGCACCCGATGCGCGCGGCCTTTTTTCCAAGGCAATTGCGCAAAGTGCTTACATGATATCCACCCCCGAGCTGAAGCAAAGCCGCTTCGGCGCCCCGGCCGCCGAGCAGGCCGGCGCAAATCTCGCGGCGGCACTGCATGCACCCGATGTCGCGGCGTTGCGCGCCATGGATCCGCAAACGCTGACCGATGCCGCCGCGGCTGCCTACTTTGCGCCGTTCGGCGTCATCGATGGACACGTATTGCCGAGGCAATTGGTGGATGTCTTCGATCGCGGCGAACAAGCGCGTGTGCCGCTGTTGGCGGGATTCAATAGCGGGGAGATTCGCTCGTTGAGCTTTCTCGCGCCGCCCACCCCGGCGAGTCCGGCCGAATACGAACGGATCATCCGCGAGCGGTACGGCGATCTCGCCGACGAATTCCTGCGTCTCTACCCGAGCAGCAGCCTGCGTGAGAGCATCCTCGCAACAACGCGGGACGCGCTCTACGGATGGACCGCGCAGCGCTTGGTGATCAAACAAGCGGCGCTCGGTCTGCCTTCCTATCTTTATCTGTTTGACCATGGCTATCCGAGCGCCGATGCCGCGGGTCTCAAGGGGTTCCATGCGAGCGAGCTGCCTTACGTGTTCGGCACACTGACGCAAACCCCGCCGCATTGGCCCAAGATTCCAGCCACCGCGGCCGAAGCGGCGCTGTCGGCGGCAATGCTCGACTATTGGAGCAGCTTCGTGCGCAGCGCAACGCCGCGCGCCGCGAAAGAGCCGGATTGGCCCGCCTTCGGTTCGCGCGGCGCTTATATGGATTTCACGGATGCGCCGCATCCATCGGTTGACCTATTCCCGGGGATGTACGCATTGCACGAAAAGGCCGTTTGCCGGCGCCGCTCGAGCGGCGATCTGGCGTGGAACTGGAACGTCGGGGTCATCTCGCCGCGGCTGCCCGCGCAAAGCGCCCGCTGCGAATAGCGGCTCGGCAACAACTTCAACGGGGATCGAGAATGTCGAAGAAAGTTCCGCCTGTGCGTCATCGCGAGGCTCGATCGCTGGGTCTCGATCGGCCGATTACCCGGCGCGATTTCGTCGGTGCGACGCTGATCGGCTCGGGAGCCATCCTGTTGGGCGCCCCCGCCCCCGCCTTTTCGCAAGGCCTGCCGGCTTCTTGGAACGGATACACCGGTATCGGCGACTATAGCCGCTCCAACGGCAACATCGCCTCGGTAGTCAACGCAGCGCACGGCATTCGCGACGGCATCTACGAAGCGCGCATCGATTCGGCGCCGCGGATCGACGAGACCTACGATCTCATCATCGTCGGGGGCGGTTTCGCCGGTCTCATCGCCGCCTACGAGTTTCACAAGGCCCGCCCCAATGCGCGCTGCCTGGTTCTCGACAATCATCCGGTATTCGGCGGCGAGGCCAAGCAGAATCAGATGCTCGTGGATGGCGTGATGCTCACCGGCCCGCAAGGTTCCAACGATGCCGTCATTCCCCGCCCGGACAACAATTACGCCCATGTCGCCGCGCTTTGGGACGAAATCGGCATGCCGCGCTCTTATGATTTCGCCGCGCCGACCGGCGCGGCAGCGTCGCTGAAGTTCGCGCGCGATCACTACGATCCGATGTTTTGGAACGAGGACGCCGCTACCCTGGGCTACTTCTTCGACAAGCCGTTCGCGTCGCGACGCGCCTGGGTGGTCAACCCCTGGTCCGATGATCTGCGCCGGGCGCCCATATCGGCGGAAGCCCGCCGCAGCTGGCTCCAATGGAAGAAGCACACGCCCGTGTTGACTCGTGGTGATGAAGCTGCCACCAATCGTTGGCTCGACTCCATGTCTTATGGCGATCTGATCGTGCGCGAGCTGAAGCTGTCGAAGGACGTGTTTCGCTTGTCCGATCCGTTGGTGGCGACCGGGGATTACGGCGTGAGTTCCGACGCGGTCTCCGCCTATGGCGCGAAACTGCTGGGGCTTCCCGGGACCGGTGAGAACATCATCGGCGATGACGTGTTTTCGTTTCCCGGCGGCAATGCCGCCATCCTTCGGCACATCGTCAAGGCGCTGCTGCCGGACGCCATATCGGGTACCCGATCATTCGCCGACGTGTTGTATTCGCCGATCGATTTCAGCGCTCTTGACCGGGCGCAGCATACGCGCATTCGGCTCGGCGCCACGGTCGTGGCGGTCCGGCACGACGGCAAACCGGAAACGGCGGGCGGCGTCGAGGTGACCTACCTGATCGGCGATCAACTCGTGCGCGTTCACGGCAAGAGCGCCATCGTCGCCGCCGGCGGCTGGATTGCGCGCCGCATCGTGCGCGATTTGCCGCCCGCGTATACCGCCGCGTACGCGCAATTCCATCACGGATCGATACTGGTCGCCAACGTGGCGGTGCGCAATTGGAAGGCGTTTGCCAAGCTCGGGATTTCCTCCGCCCATTGGTTCGATGGATTCGGGTTCTTTGTCAACGTTCGTCAGCCGATGAAGATCGAGGGGATGCCCGTGCCGCTCGATCCCTCCAAGCCGGCAATGCTCACGTTCTATGTCGGATTTCCCCAATCCGGGGTTCCCATCGATGCCCAGACCAGCGCCGCCCGCGCCCGATTGTTCGCAACCCGCTACGCGGATTTCGAGCTGCAGATCCGCAGGCAGCTGCAGCAGATGCTGGGCGATTCCGGGTTCGACGCCAGGCGCGACATCGCGGGCATCGTCATCAACCGCTGGGGCCACGCCTACATCGCGCCTCAACCGGGATTCTATTTTGGAACCGCGGCCGGCCCGGCGCCGCTCGAAGTCATCAGGGAACGCCATGGGCGAATTGCATTCGGCCACAGCGAGCTGTCGGGCAGGCAAAGCTGGGGCCGCGCCGCGCAAGAATCGCGGCGCGCGTTGAAACAGGTGCTCGAGGTGCTCGCCTAGGAACGTGGGCGGCGTCAGCGATTTTTGAGCGTCAAGAAACCCGCCGCCATGAACTTGGCGATACGTTTCTTGACCGCGGGAAAATCATCGGAGTGACAAACCCCGCCCGACAGACGATCGATGCGTCCGGTGCGCGCGAGCGTGTTCATCAGTGCCCCGGTCACGAAGTGGTAACCCCAGAAGATATCCTCATCCGGGTAGTCAGGCAGCGCGCGCTTCAGGATGCTGACCAGCTTCAACACCACCGGATCGAAGTGAAAATCCATGAGCTCCGCCCCTTCGGGCGTATTGCTGACGCGCGCGCACAGGGCCGCATAATTCATCCAGGGCTCGCCGCCCTCGTAATAAAGGTCCAGGTCGGTGTCCAGAAATGCATGCAGCGCGCCTTCAACGGTGGGCTGATCCTTGGTCTCTTTTTCGTATTGCTCGAGCGCGGCGATCCGGCGGTCGCTGGTCACGCTGGCGCGGCGGGCGAACACCGCGTCGAATAGATTGCGCTTGTCCTCGAAATAGTAATGCAGCAACGTGGTGTGGATCCCGACGCGATGGGCGACATCGCGAAGGGTCACGCCATAGAGTCCATGTTTCGAGAACAGGTACTCCGCTGCATCTAGGATTTGTTCCAAGCTTTCGGCGCGCTGCTGCGCCTTGCTGCGCCTTTGGCGCTTCGGAGCCTGCGGCACCCGGCTAGCCCTTCTTGTCGACAGCGAAGATCTCAACTTTACTTCAGTCGACGCTGAGTTTCCCATTTGCGTAGTCCGCGCGCAATTGGTTCTTGTCGATCTTCCCCGTAGCAGCCAGCGGCATGGCGTCAATCTCGACGATCTCGTCGGGCAGCCACCAGCCGGCGACCTTGCCGCTGAGAAACTCGAGCAAGGCTCGCGCCTGCAGCGATTGGCCCCGGCGGTACTCGACGATCAGCACGGGGCGCTCGCCCCACTTCTCATCCGTGCGCGCAATCACCGCGGCGAGACCCACCGCGGGGTGCGTCCCCACGATGTCTTCGAGTTCCGCCGGGTTGATCCACTCGCCTCCCGATTTGATCAGATCCTTCGAGCGCCCGCAGATCGTCACATTGCCGGTCTCGTCGATGCTCGCCAGATCGCCGGTGTCAAGATAGCCCTCGGCATCCACGGAGCTGCTCTCTGCCTTGAAGTAGCGCTCGAGCACACTGGCGCCCTTGACCTTAAGATGGCCCACTCTGCCGCGTTGCTCGGGCAGGGCGGCGCCGGACGCGTCGGTCAGCTTGAGGTCGATCCCCATAATGGGCCGGCCGGAGGCACGCGCCTGTGCGGCCAGCGAATCGGGCGACGCGATGGTACCCAGCGGCGAGAGCTCGGTCATTCCCCAACTGGTCTGCACATGCGCGCCAAGCCGCTGCTCCATCCTGCGAATCAAAGCGTCCGGGCAATTCGAGCCGCCGATCAGCACGCGTTTGAGCGCGGGAAGTTCGCCGCCGACTTCGTCAAGGTGGTCGATCACGCCCAGCCACAGGGTTTGGACACCGGCCGCGAAGGTTACGCACTCCTCGCGCATGAGCGCGGCGAGGCTCGCCCCGTCGGTGTGGCGGCCGGGCAATACCAGCTTGGCGCCCACCGCGGGCGCGGCGAAGGGCAGCCCCCAGCCGTTGGCGTGAAACATGGGTACGGCAATGAGCAGGGTATCGTCGCCGGTGAGCGCCATCGCATCCGCTTGCAGCGCCCGCAGCGTGTGCAGATAGTTGGAGCGGTGTGTATACAGGACGCCCTTCGGACGACCGCTGGTACCCGAGGTGTAGCAAAGCCCGGCCGGCGTCTGCTCATCGAAGCCGCCCCACGCGCTCTTCGCTCCGTGCGTCGCCAGCAGACCCTCATGGCTCCACAGTTGTGCAGAGTGGCCTTGCAGCAAATCGCCGTGCGGCACCTCCCCGTCCATCAGAACGATGTGTTCGAGGGCAGGACACAGCGGCGCCAATTCCGTCAGCAGCGGTGCAAGACTCGAGGCGACGGCCAGAGCTCGATCTTCCGCTTCATTGATCATGGACGCGAGGTGGGCGACGGTAAGGCGCGGATTGAGGGTATGGCAGACGATTCCGCTGCCCATGAGCGCGTAATACATCTCGAGATGATGCTGAGTATTCCAGCCGAGCGTGGCCACGCGATCGCCGCAACGCAGCTGCAGCGCCGCCAGCGCGCCCGAGAGGAAGTTGCTGCGCGCCCTTAAGTCGGCGTAGCACGTGCGCCGCACCGCATGTCCCGCTTCGGCGGTGACGATCTCTCGATCACCCCGCCATTTGGCGGCGTGATCGAGAAACTTGTCGACGGTGAGGGCATAAGCTTGCATGCGCAGCAAAGTACGTTGGTGAAAGGTCCGGCCGCTCGCTCTTTTACGGCAAGCGGCCGAGTGTTCGCCCTAGAAACTCGTCAGGAAGCGCACCCCAAATTGGCGCGGCGGACCCGCGAAACGCAGACCGGAGTTCAGCGCCCCGACATAGTGCTGATCGGTGAGGTTGGTGCCGTATAAGGTCGTCAGAAAGCGCTCGTGCGCCCAGGCCAGTTGCGCTCCCAAAATGTCGCGGCCCGAGAGATGATCGCCCAACGCAGGATTTTCAAACAGCGTCGCCCACTGCGGAGCGACGTAGCCGAAATTCAGGCGCGGCGTGAGAGAATCCTTGGCGGTCAGGCCAATTTTGTACTGCGTGCCGATATTGAAGCTGAAATTGGGTGCATAGGTCTGCGAATGACCGGTCAGATCCACGCATGAGGCGCTCGAAGGACCCGCCGCCGGATCGCACGACGCGAAGCTCGCGATTCTCGGATCGGTGGCAAAAAACCGCCCCAGCGAACTGTGCATGATGGTGGTGCCGGCGTCCAAGGCGAAGTCACCGAACACGGCCTGTGTCTGCGCCTCGAAACCGTACAGGTGAGTCGCGTTCGGATTGTTGAGCTCGAAGCCGAAAATCGGAATTTGCGGATAGCCGACGGTAACCTGAAAATTCTTATAGACGTCGTAAAAGCCGTCGATCTGAGTTCGCACATGCCCGTCAAAGCCGCTCGTTTTCCAGCCCAGTTCATAGTCCAACAACTTCTCGGAATCAAATGCGGCCGGGGTGCCCAGGCCCACCGGAACGTTCAGGCCGCCAGGGCGAAAACCCGAGGAAGCAAAGGCGTAGAGAAAGTTGTTTGCGTTGACCGTCCAGTTCAACGAAATCTTGCCCGAGGTATTCACGAACTTCGCCGTCTGCTCATCGGCGATCGGCAATCCGTATTGAAGCACCTGGACATGATTGGTGGTCTTCGCCTCGGTGTAGCGGCCTCCAATTTGCAGTTGGAAGCCAGGCGCAAGTTGGAAGCTCAACTGTCCGAATCCGGCGAAAGCGGATTCCGGATTGGTCCCCTGCAAGCGGTATTCGCTCAAAGGATTTCCCGGCGGGATACCGATCAGGAAATAGTAATTCGGCACAAAATTGTACTTGTCGCCGTCGGCATACGCCCCGACGATCCAGGTCAAAAAACCTTCGTCCTTCGAAATGACATTGAATTCTTCGGACCAGAGCGTTTCATCGACGTTGTCGGCGAAGTAGTCGTTCAAAACATTCGTGCCGTCGAGATCGGCTTGATATTGCGTGTTGCCTTTCTGGTAACCGGTGACCGATCGCAGCGTGATGCCGTCCGGCAATACGTAGTCGATCTTCAAAACCGTGCGGCCGAATCGATCCAACGCTTGTTGCGGAGAATTGACGCCGATGTTGAACAGATCTTCCGTGCTGTTATAGGGATCCGCGGGATAGGCGCCCAGATTCAGATAGTTGTAGTCGGTCTTGAGCAACACGCTGAGGGCGTCGTTGGGTTTCCACAGCAGTCCGAGGCGCATGCTGCCAGTCCGAAGATTGCCGGGATTGCCCGTGTACGCCCCGCCGTTGGGGCCGGTGATATTGTAAAAGCTGTCTCGGCTTTCGCCGTCGAAGGCGAAGCGCGCCGCCAAGGTGTCGCTGATCGGGATATTCACGGCGCCCTGCAGGGCGAAATCCGTGTAATTCCCGACCTGAGCCTGTACGTAGCCGTCGTAGCCGCCGCCGATTTTCGGGTCGACCGTCGTCACGAAGACCGCACCACCGGTCGCATTCTGGCCGCCGAAGGTGCCTTGCGGTCCACGCAATATTTCGACGTTCGCCACGTCGTAGTACGGCTCCTCCTGGAAATATCCCGGAAAAGTCGCGATGCCATCGCGGTAAGTGACAACGCCGACCGTGGTCTGCGAGTTGTGCTCCGCCTTGCCGACGCCACGAATATTGAAATCGATTCCCTGACCGAAGTTGTCGATGGTCGCCCCGGGCGTGGCGAACTGCAGCTGGTCGACGCCGGTGACACCCATATTGGCGAGTTCGGTGCCGTTCAACACCGTCGCCGAGATCGGCGTCGTCTGAAGGTCCGTGTGCCGCCGTTCCGCGGTGACGACGACCTCGGAGATTTGCTCTCCAGAACCGGCGCTCGATGAGGACGTCACCGCCTGCGCCGCCGCGGTAGTGCACCAACCGGCCGCGGCCGCAAAAATGCTCAACGACAATACTTGGATTTTCATGGCTCCCCTCTTTCCGTTGCTGGCGCTCTGGCGGCGCGTGCCGGAATACTTACATTAACTGCTGGGACAGTCAATATTCACTCTTGTGATAGCGAATATAAGACATCGGGCTTTGAGAGCTGGAATTGCACCCGCTTAGCGGGACGCTTGCAGCGGGGGTAAACTCTAAGTATTACAATAGCTTGAAGCTATCACAGAGTCGCAGAGTAATGAATGCAGCGGCTAGCCGTGGGTCACCGGAGTTCGCTGCGCGCGAACGACGGCGCACTGCTGCGCCGCCTCGCGCTTCGAACGAACGAGCGCTAGTGCGCGAGCTGAAAGCTCGTCGACACCACCCAGCCTTCGTTGCCCAGTTCGTCGGTGACTTTCCACCACACGCCCATCTTGTCGCCGGTCGGGTAGAGCATCATTCCAGGGTCCAGGTCTCGCACCACTTCAGATTTCAAGCTTGATGCCGCGTACATTTTGCCGGGCTTGGCCATCTTGACCGCCTGCTGCACGTTGTCGGCTTTGGTATCCGGAGCCGCGTTCTTCAGCTCGCCCACCATTTTGATATATGCATCGAGATAAGCCATGGTGACGACTTGTCCGATCTCCGTATTGGCGTAGCCGCTGGCGCCTCCCGCGGCAAAACCGCCAAAGAACGCTCCGCCGCCGCCGCCCATCCATCCCAAGTCGGTTTTCTTCGCATGCCCCTGTTCCAGCGCAACTTGTTCGGTGGAGCGCACGTCGGTCAGCGTCAAGACCACATCGGCTGTCTTGCTCTTCAAGCTCACGCCGCCGACAAGGGCGCCGACGCCGTGCGGTAAGAGGCCGCCGAGAATGCCGCCCACATTGGTGCCGCCTGAATTGCGGTTTTGATTGGCGATGTCAGGCACCAGCACGTAGTCGGCCGCCTTCATCTGCCCCTTGCCGATATTCGAGCCGACGCGTTCCTCGCCGCTGGCGGCCAGTTGCCGCTCCGCTTGCGCAGCCTGCAGACCCTTTCCCCGGTCGACCAAGGTGAAACACTTCGATTGCGACACGAACACCTTGATAAGCGCCGCGGGCGATTCCAAATTGAGCGCGGTCCACCACTGGTTCTGCGGCTCGGTGACGGCCAGAGTACCGATCTTCTTATCGCATGTGGGAATCTGTGGGGGTGGCGCCTCCGCCCGGGCAATGCCCGCGCCCAGCGTGGAGCCTCCCGCGAAGATCATAAGCGCACCGCAAAATAAGATATCCCCAGGAGATTTTTTCATTTTATTTTCCCTCAAGTGAGTTCCGCTTCTGGCTCAACAATTCGACCCTGCTATCCAATGAGACGAGCGGCAACCCCAATCGTCAGGCTCGTTGCCCTCAATTGTGGAGCGGGATGCGATAAATGTTCCGATGGGTTTCCCACTTCACGTACGCATAGACGGAAGGGTCCGCGCTCATCGATAGGTCCAATTCCTGATGTGGTATCAGCATGGCGTCGCCAACCAAGAGCACCGATTCGCTCGGCAGACCCGTCGGCCGCAATGGGCAACGCCGCAGTACGGCCATGCCGTTGAGAATTTTCTCCGAGTGAACGCCAACTGACCCGAGTTCCCTCCGCACTCACGATGGAGTGCGGAGGGCCTACTTCGAGGCTTGCTCCGGCATCGCTGCTTGACGAGGCGATCACGCCGAACGACTATCGCGTGCACCGACTAGGAGCCCGCGATGCCGAAACGAGTGGACCTGAAGCGCGTATGATGTCGCTGACTGAGCACCTGTGCAGCGCGGCGAACCAAAGCCGAAATTTCTGCACTCGCATGACCCAATGGGCTGACGCCTTGTCGCATGCGAATAGAAAAATAATGAAACTGATCTACCCGATTCTCCTGTCCCTGTTTCCCATCAGCGCAACCCTTGCTGCCGATGCGCTGCCGCCCATATTCATGGGCCACTTTTATGTTGCGCTCGATCAGGCGACTTTCGACGCCTTGCGCAAATCGCCCGAAGTCGCAGCGCTGGCGCACGTCGTCGAACGACACACCGTCGCCGGCAAGGATGAATGGACCGGCTTCTACGTGCAGGGACGCCAGACCTACATGGAATTCTTCGGCGCGGCAAACCTTCCCGAAGGGATGCACGTCGAAGACACAGGATTGGGTCTCACGGTGGAGCAAGCCGGCGGCGTAACTGCGATTGCATCGCGCTGGCGCACCACATTCGGCGAGCGGGTAGAAATTGCGACCACACCCCGCACCACCCCGCTTGGCACAATACCGTGGTTCAAATCGACCCTGATCAAAAGCGATGCACCCGAATCAATGGAAACCTGGATCATGGAAAATGACCCACATTATCTAGCCGCCGTCCATCCCGGCGCTAAGATCGACAATCCCTTCGGCCGCGAGCAATCCCTGTCATGGTACTTTCTTCCCGATCATCCATTGGACAACGTTACTGGAATTACCACAGCACTCAAGCCGGGAGAATCGGCCCAACTCGCCACCGAACTCAAGCTCATCGGCTGGCCCGTGCGCAAGCAAGGCGATGGCTTCGTCGCCACCGGCCCGGATTTAAAGCTCACTGTGCTGCCGGCCAGTGCCCGAACCGGGATTCAGCAAGTGGACCTGCGGCTACGCCGTACCGTCCCCAAACAAAGTATTCAGCTTGGCAAGATCGAGCTATTGCTCGACGGTGAAACAGGACACCTCATGTTTTGGAAGTAAGTCCAAGTCGTGCTGTCTCGACCCGCCGTCTTATACAGTCGGTGAATGACATCAACGGCCAAGATTATCGGCATACTGAATTGGCTGCGCCAAAGCTGACGTTGCCAAACTGCGTTGAACTTGGCGATACTTGCGGTGAATCATGATTGAATCCTCCTGCCATTGCGGTGCGGTGAAATTAGAGATCGAGGTCGCGCCGGTAGAAGTCACAGAATGCAATTGCTCCATCTGTCGACGTTATGGCGTTTTGTGGGCCTACTACTCTCCCGCGCAGGTACAGATCATCGCGAATGACACGGCGACCGATCGTTACCTTTGGGGTAGCAAATCCATTGAGTTCCACCGTTGTCGGAACTGCGGCTGTGTGACGCACTGGGCTGCGGCTGCTCAGCCTGCGGATCGTATGGGCGTGAATGCTCGACTGATGGCGCCGGAAATTCTTGCGGCGGCTCGCCGGCGCCGGCTCGACGGAGCCGATACCTGGAAGTTTCTCGACGAGTGATTCGTACATCGAAGCCGCCATCCCCCTGTCCACTCAAGGGTCGAGGACGTTGCGCTCGTCCGTCGCGGCCGAGACGCTCCATCCAGGCGTGAACGTCCTCGGCGCGATAGACCTCAACGGTTTCGTCGATTTCCGGATCCGCAGCCAGCGCTTCTTTGACGAGGCTGCGAATCTGTTCTTCGTAAGCGGCGTGGCGTTCGACGGCTTCGACGATCAGGCTATGAGCGGAGCGGTCTGCTTGGCGAGTGCGTCCAAGCGCGCGCGCAGTTTCGGTGATCTCCATGAGGCAGTATTCACCATCCGATGCCATAGTCCTCGCCGTGATTGCTGGAGCCGCCCCACATGGTTCCATGCGCACGGTCGAGTTCGATGGCATTGATCGGACCCGAGCTGCGTTCAACGAAATCCAGCCGGTAGCCCATGCGCATGAGTTGTTGACGCACCCAGGGCGGCGTCGCGCTGTTCAGGGTGAGACGGCCGGGTATGGATTCGTGCGCCCCGAATGAGTCGCGCATTTGATAGCTGGTGATGTTGGCAGCCTCGGTGGCTTCCTGCGGAGTCATGCCGAATTCCACCACGTTCAGAAAAAATTGCAGCAGGTTTTGATCCTGCGTGTCGCCGCCCTGCACGGAGAACACCAGAAACGGCTTGCCGTCCTTCAGCGCCAGCGTCGGCGTGAGCGTCGCGCGCGGACGCTTGCCAGGCTCCAGCACATTGAAGGGATTCTCAGAGGCGTCCAGCACGAAACTCTGCATGCGCTGGCTCAAGCCCACGCCGGTATGACCGGCGATCACCGCGGGAGTCCAGCCCCCGCTCGGCGTGACCGACACCGCCCAACCCTTTTCATCCGTGGCCTCGACGCTCGTCGTACCCAGCCGGAAGGTGCGGTCGTATTCGAGCAGCGCAGTCGGATTCCATTCCGCTTTGGCGGACGAGGATGGCATTTTGCTGTGCCATTTCTCCAAAATAGCCGTGAAAGGATTTTTTCCTCCTTGGTAGGGATAGGGATCTCCGGGGCGGATATCCGGATCGTTGTGATCGAATTGGATCAGCTTCGCGCGCTCGCGCGCATAATCCTTGGACAATAGTCCCTGAATCGGCGAGTGCGGCGAAAAGTAAGGATCGCCATAGTAGAAGTCCCGATCCGCGTAAGCCAAGTTCATGGCCTGATACAGCGTGTGAATATAGCGGGCGCTGTCATAGCCCATGGTTTTCAAGTCGAAGTTCTCGAGAATGTTCAACGTTTGGAGCATCACCGGACTTTGCACCCAGGTGGTGAGCTTGTAGACCTCGATGCCCTTGTAGTTCGTGTGCACCGGCTCCTCGATGTGCACTTTCCACTTCGCCAGGTCCTCCATGGTGAATAGCCCGCCCTGCTCGCGGGTACCGCGCACCAGCTCCTGCGCGATGTCGCCTTTGTAGAAGCGGTCGTACGCGGCATAGATCGCGGCCTTGCGATCCTTGCCGGCAGCAAGGGCCTTGTGCTCCGCTTCCACCAGTTTGCGCAAGGTTGCCGCGAGCTCTGGTTGATGGAAGATCTCCCCCGCTTGCGGACCTTCGCGCGCCTCGCCGGGGTGGATGAGGATCGTGTGCTTGGAGTAAGGCCATTGCGCAATCTTGTCCTTGTAGTGCTCGATCGTATCGGACAGCTCCGCTTCCATCGGATAGCCGTCAGCCATTTGGATGGCGGGGGCCAAGACCTCGGCGAGGCTCATGGTGCCGTATTCGGCCAACATGGTCATGAGGCCGCCGGGGTCCCCGGGGTGACGGCGGCGAGCGGACCGAATTCGGGCGGATAGTTCATGCCCTTCTTGTGAAAAAATTCCGGCGTCGCACCGGTGGGTGCAACGCCGAGCGCGTTGATGCCGATCACTTTGCCGGTGTTCGGATTGTAAATCAGCGCCTGGGTTTCGCCGCCCCAGGAGAGCGTGTCCCACATGGTCGAGGTCGCCGCAATCATGGCGCATGCGGCATCCACCGCGTTGCCGCCCTTCTGAAAGATCATCGCACCCGCGGTCGCAGCCAGCGGTTTGCCGGTGACCGCCATCCAGTGTTGGGCGTGCAGCGCCGGCTTCTCGGTGCGTGCCACCGCGCTTTGAATTGAGGAGCCTGCGATGATCGTCACCGCGCCCAGAAGGATTGCCAGCCGACTCGCGCTAAATTTCATGCTTCAGTCCTTCGGAGCCGTTGGCTCCCGATGAGCAAAGGAGATGGAGGCGTTGCGAGGTGCAGTGAGCCGGGCGAATACCAGGCCGGCGATGGCACCCACGGCCATTTGCGCCACCAGACCGGCCGATCCGCGTGCGCCGAAAATGCCCACGGTCCCGAGCACGTTTCTCAAGATCGTAAATAGCGTGAAAAGCGCCAACGCGCCGCCGAGGGCGAACACGGTCATGCGAAAACCGATGAACCGAGCCAGTGCGCCCGCAAGCAAGAATGCGACAAACAATGCAATCGAGGTCACCGAGCTGTACGGCACAATCATGCCGACCAGATCATGTGCGGCCCAGCTGATGCGATCCGCCAATGGAATGGCTGCCGGCACCGTTCCGGCAGCAAGCCCAGCGGCACCCGACCATGCCCGTTGCACCAAATACGCCGAGGCGGCCGACCCCAACAGCACCATCACGCAAGCGGCAACGACAAACGCGATAACCCGGCGTAGCATTCGTTGTGTCCACGACTGTGTCATTGCGAATCCAAAGCAAGTGGGGTGTCTATCATAACGGATCATCGGCCCATTCAGGGGATTGGCGCGGGCGTGTCAATGCTCACCATCGCCGCGGCAATTTGTTCGGCTGCGACCGCCGACATGGCATCCCAGCCGGTGCGCGGACTACCGCCACCGCCGCAGCCGGCCAAGGTGATCACGACCGGTTACAAGGTCACTGAGATCGCGAAGGGACTGGATCACCCGTGGTCGATGGCATTCTTACCCGACGGTTCGATGTTGGTGACGGAGCGAGTCGGCCGCTTGCGCCTGATCAAGAACGGCTCGTTGCAGACTCAGCCCATTGCCGGAGTTCCGGCCGTGCACACCGGCAGCCAGGCGGGACTGTTCGATATCGTGCTGCATCCGAACTTCGCGCAGAACCAGATCCTTTATCTCACCTACGCGGCAGGAACAAAGGCAGCCAACGGCACACAGGTGGCGCGTGCCCGATTCGACGGGAGCGCCCTGCAGGATTTGCATGTGATCTTCAAAGCCATGCCTTTGAAAGATACGGACAACCATTACGGTGGACGCATGGCCTTCCTCGCCGACGGCACGTTCGCGCTGACCATCGGCGAAGGTTTCGAATATCGCGAAAAAGCGCAGGACTTGTCTTCCGATCTCGGAAAAATCGTCCGGTTGAATGAAGACGGCAGCGTGCCCCAGGACAATCCGTTCATCGGCCACGCTTCCGTTCGGCCGGAAATCTATACCTGGGGACATCGCAACGAGCAGGGTTTGTTCTTCGATTCACACAGCGGCCGGCTCTACGAAACGGAGCACGGCCCGCGCGGCGGCGATGAACTCAACCTCATCGTCGCGAGCAGAAACTACGGATGGCCGGTCATCACGTATGGCATGGACTATTCGGGTGCGTATGTTTCCCCTTATACCCAGCGCGCGGGCCTCGAGCAGCCGGTGATCTATTGGACGCCGTCGATTGCACCGTCCGGGCTTGCGATGTATTACGGCGATAAGTTTCCCGCCTGGCGCGGCGATCTATTCGTCGGCGCGTTGGCCTTCAAACATTTGCGCCGTGTGCACCTGGATGAGCGCGGCGAGGTCGTCGACCAAGAACAATTGCTGAACGACCTACACCGGCGTATTCGCGATGTGCGCGCCCCCGCCGACGGCTTCCTCTATGTCTGCACGGACGAAACCGACGGTCAGGTGCTGCGGCTCGAACCTGCGGCCGGTTAAGCGCTGCAGGTTTCACGAATTGCGAGGCGCAACGATTTCGGGGGGTGACAGCATGCGGCATCGAAATGATTGTCCGCAGGCGCTGGCGAAATATTTGGCGCCGGCGTTCGCCGGCCTTTTTGCCTTATCCGCACTTGCCGGAAATCCCAAGCCGCCGTCCCGGGCTTCTATCCCCATCGTTGATGTCCAACTGGGTGCACCAACTTACTACAACGCCAGCGGCGATTCATGGGATCCCACCTGGGCACAGGATGATGAGCTGTACTCGGCGGTAAACGATGGCGCCGGCTTCGGCACGCTCATGAGAAATGTCGGTTTCAACCGGATATCAGGAGACAATCCGCTGGCGCTCACCGGCGAATTGCGCAACATCATGGATGATTATGGCGCAGTCAATGCGCCGGTTGCGAGCGACGGCAGGAATTGGAAAAGCGGCGGAGGCATCGCCCTTGATGGGATGCTGTATATGTCGGTGGGCATGGATCGCTATGTCGATCCAAGCTACGGCGGAAGGCAGACTCGGATCAACTCGAGCATCATCAAATCCACTGATCGCGGCCTCAATTGGTCAAGGCCGATGCAGGAAAACCGGGATCGGCCGATGTTTCCGGGCATGAGATTCGCCACGCCCTTCTTCATTCACTATGGCAAGGAATACGCGGCGGCGACCGTAGACAAGGCCGACCGTTATGTTTACGCGACATCGAACAATGGGTTCTGGGACAACGGCGATAATTTCATTTTGGGTCGTGTCGCGAGATCGAGACTCGCTGCCTTGGATCCCGGTGACTGGAGTTTCTACAAAGGTGGAGACGGAATGCGGGATACGAGCTGGACCCGAGAGATGAACCATGCAGCGCTCATCATCAATGCTCCGGGACAGTGCGGTGAAGCGGGAGTTACCTATTTGCCGGAATTGAGCCGGTATGTTCTGGTCAGCTGGTACTATCCGATTGGCAACGGTCATGCAGGCAGGATTGAAGCCACGGAATTCGTATTTTACGAGTCGCCCAAGCCATGGGGTCCCTGGACGCGGATCAAGAGCATCCGAAACGATCCACAGGGATGGTATATCCCCAGAGTGCTCGCCAAATTTCAGTCGCGCGCCGGCGCGGATATGCACGCTTTCATCGCGGTCGCGGGAGACTGGCGAAACCCGGTCTTTTATCGGTACACCATGGTGCCGGTAAAATTTGTGACCGCCGCCGGCGACGCCGTCACCCCGCCTTAAATATCGCCTCTGCAGCTGTGCGTGGCCGGCCTTCAGAGTCCGGTGTCAACGGCGTTGGGTCCGCTGCCGGTCGCGACGATACCGATGAAGGTGAGCGCCCCGCCGGCGCCGAGACTGTACTGCGACACGGTGTTGTCGTTGAAGTTCGCGACATAAACATAGCGGCCCGAAGGCTCGACAGTGATGTACCACGGGCCCGCTCCGGCCGCGATCGTGCCGATGGCGACGAGCGCACCGCCGGTGCCGATTTGATATTCGGATACCGTGTTGCCGCCATGATTGGCCGCATACACATAGTGGCCGGTGGGATCGATCACAATCGACTCGGGCAGACTCCCCGCAACGACGGTACCAACCGAGCCGAGCGTACCGCCTGCGCCGATGGAGTACTCCGATACGGTGCCATCGTTATAGTTCGCCACGTAGGCATACCGGCCCGTGGAATCGACGGCAACCGATTGGGGCAACGCGCCCGCCGCCACGGTCCCCATGGAACTGAGCGTGCCGCCGACGCCGATCGCGAATTCCGACACGTCGTTGCTGTTTTGGTTCGCGGTGTAGACGTAGTGGCCGGTCGGATCGATGGCGATGCACGCAGGCCCGCTTCCCGCCGTTATGGTGCCGAGGCTCGTGAGCGCGCCGCCCGAACCAATCGCGTATTCAGAGACGCTGTTGCCGCCCAAATTTGCGACATACACGTAGCTGCTCGTGGGGTCGACTATGACTGAGGCAGGGTTGACTCCGGTGGCGATGGTGCCGATTGTTGTAAGGGTGCCGTCGCTGCCGACCGTATATTCCGACAACGTATTGTCGGTCCAGTTCGCTACGTAGAGATAGCGGCCGGACGGCACAACCGCAATGGCATTGGGCTCGGCGCCGGTTGTTTGGGTGCCGACCAAGCTCAGAACGCCCCCGGCACCAATGGTGTATTCCGACACAGTGTTGTCGGATTGGTTCGAGGCGTAGGCGTATTCAGGCGCGGCGGTCGCAGTCAAGGTCGCAACAGGCGCCGTCACCGTCCCCAGCGCCGCGCCGATCGAGGTTGTCCCGACGCCGGCAGCGGCGGCCAGCCCGTTCGAGCCCGCGGCATTGCTGACCGAAGCGATGGTCGTATCGGAGGATGACCACGTCACCGACGCAGTCAGGTTCTGAGTCGAGTGATCCGTGTAGGTGCCGGTCGCAGTGAACTGCTGCGTCGTTCCGTCGGTAACGCTGGGACTCAATGGCGTGATGGCAATCGATACCAGCGTCGCAGCCGTGACCGTCAATCCGGTCGTACCCGACACCGCCCCCAGCGTTGCGGTGATCGTCGCCGAACCCTGACCGGCCGAACCCGCCAAGCCTTGGGAACCGGGTGCGTTGCTGATGGTCGCGACCGTGGTGTCGGAGCTACTCCAGTTCACGGCGGCCGTCAGCGGCTGGGTCGTATTATCCGTATACGTTCCGATCGCGGCGAACTGTTGGCCGGTGCCGTTCGCGATGCTGGAATTAGCCGGTATTACTGCGATCGAAACCAGTGCCGCGGGCGTGACCGTCAAAGCGGTGGATCCGGCGACCGTGCCCAGCGTTGCGCTGATCGTGACCGATCCCTGACCGATCGATGTAGCGAGTCCGTTGGATCCGGAGGCATTGCTGATCGTGGCAACGGTCGCGTCGGACGAACTCCAGGTAGCAGTTCCGGTTACATCGTGCGTTGAGGCGTCCGTATACGTGCCGGTTGCGGCGAACTGCTGCTGGGTCCCATTGGCGATGCTGGGAGTTGCCGGTATCAGAGCGATCGAGACGAGTACCGCAGGGGTAACCCTTAAAGTCATCGATCCGGATACAGCGCCGCTGGCAGCGGTAATTGTCACCGAACCCGGGCTAATGCCCGCAGCAAGTCCATGGGATGAGGATGCATTGCTGATCGATGCCACGGTGGCATCGGAAGATGTCCACGCGACCGATGTCGTCAGGTCCTGCGTCGAGTTGTCGGTATAGACACCGGTCGCCATGAACTGGCTCGTGAGGCCGTCGGCAATGCTGGGGTTCGCCGGGGTCACGCCGATCGAGACGAGCGTAGCGGGAGTGACGGTCAAGACGGTAGACGCGGATACGCCGGCCAACGCGGCGGTGACCGTCACCGAGCCGGGATTGATTCCCACACCGAGCCCGTCGTAGCCTGATGCATTGCTCACGGTGGCGATGGTCGGATCGGAACTGCTCCACTGGACTTGCGTCGTGAGGTTTTGCGTGGAGCTATCGGTGTAGGTTCCGATCGCGGTGAACTGAGATTTCAGGCCCTTGGCGATGCTCGGATTCGGCGGCGTGACGCCCAGGGACACGAGCGTGGCGGCAGTGACCGTGAGGCTCGTCGATCCGGAGATCCCACCCAGGGTTGCCGTGATCGTGGTCGAACCGGGGCTCATCGCCGCGGCCAGCCCATTCGAACCTGGCGTGTTGCTGATGGCGGCCACGCCGGCGGCCGAGGAATTCCATGTCACTGAACCGGTCAGATCGTGCTTCGAATTGTCCGTATAGATACCGGTGGCGTGCAGCGCTTGGCTCAAACCGTTGGCGACGCTCGAATTCGTCGGCGTGACTTCGATCGACACGAGGGTCGCGGAGGTTACCGTGAGCATCGTGGATGCGGACACGGCGCCCAGAGACGCGGAGATCATGGTCGAGCCCGGCGCGGCGGCGGTGGCCATGCCGTTGGAGCCCGGCGCATTGCTGATCGAGGCGACGGCATTGACAGAGGAAGCCCACGTCACGGACGCGGTAATGTCGTGCACCGAATTGTCCGTGTAGACGCCGGTCGCGACGAAACGATCCGCGAGACCATTTGCCACACTGGCATTGGTTGGCGTGAGATCGATCACCACCAAACTCGCCGGGGTCACGTTGAGGCTCGTCGAGCCCGACATTCGTCCCATCTTGGCGGTGATCATGGTGGAACCGGGGGCGGCTGCAGTCACAAGCCCGTTGTTGCTGATCCATGCGGCGGCAGAATTCGCGGAACTCCACGTCACTTGCGACGAAAGGTCCTGCTTCGAGCCGTCTGAATAGACTCCCGTCGCCGTGAACTGACTCGATTGACCCATTGCAACACTGCTGTCCGGCGGTCCCACCGAGATGGACGAGAGTTGCACGGGAGGCGGCGAGAAAGATCCGGACGAGGAGTGGCATCCGCTGGCCACTGCCAAGATGCACAGCAGGGGAAGCGCGAGGACCGGCTTACATCCACCAAAAAACGCGCGCGCAAAACGCGTTGCACGTAGGAGGAGCATTCATTGACTCCGCAATCGCCTGCTTCATTGCAGGCGCGAAAAGTGTAGGGGTTAACCCTACTGTCGATGTGTGATGCGGCCGGCGGCGAGGCCGCAGCGTTCCGAGCGCTGGTTCACCGTCGCAAGAGATTGTGGAATTATGTCAGCGACATCGCCTGTATTATGTCGCCATCGCGAAATGACGCCGATTACCGCGTTCACCAGCGCGCCGGCGCGGACGGCACCCCCGCGCCGCCGCTCTCGCCGAGGTAGACGATTCGATAGATGGCGTGAGTTCCTGGCGGATTCAAATCGAGCGCCGATGAGCCATCCAAAGGACCAACGACTTTTTTCCAATGGCCGTCCTCGCTTTCGACCTCGACCAGCACCCGCACATGCGACGGCGGCGCGTCGAACTTCAACGTCACCCGCGGCGCAGGATCGGCGGCGTAACTCACGCTAGGCGCCTTTGGGTGTAGGTAGATTTACGGCGCCCACACGGATTTGATAGGCATCGGTCGTCGACTGCGATGGCCGCTCTTGTCGAACGCGACCAGACGGTACCAATTGACCTCGCCGACCACGCACCCAATCATCTTCGATGACTCCCGAGGCAGCCGCGACCGGCGCGCCGACGACCAGGCCCTCCTCCTGCGGCGATTCCGAGCGCAGCAACGCGACTTGAATGGTCTTGGCGACGGGCTCGGCCGGCGCGAAGCGAATCTGCACGCGCCCATCGGCGCCCGACACTGACAATACATGGGAGCGGACGGCGTACTCGAATCGACCAGCGCGACATGCAGCACCGCGCTCGGGGCAGCTTTGTCCTTCGTCGGCCGCGACGGCCGTCACACGATAGTCGAAGCCGCCGCCCTGCGACGGACGCGACCACATCGAGATAGCGCGGCTCGGGAAGCAGGCGCGAGTTCAACCGAGCCCATCGCGTCGTCGAGGCGTCGCCCCGTCTTTCGATGATGTAGCCGGCCAGCGCGAGGCCCGGCACGGGCGACCAACGCACGGCTGATCTGGCTGATGCCCGCCTCGGCAGCCAGTCCCGCGGCGCGCTCAACGCGGCTGCGCTGAGCGCCTGAGCGCGGACCGGGTCAGCCGACAGGCCCCAATTCTCCGCTCGGCGTCACGGCGCGTACCCGGTAGTAGTAGCTCGCGCCGGCGAGAACCTGACGATCCTCGAAGCGCGCGCTCGTCGGCGCGAGGCCCTCCGGTGTCAGCCGCTCGTATGGACCTCGACGAGTTGCGAGCGTTCGACGACAGCCCATCATGCGTGGTTCGGCGGCTGCGCCGACCAGCTCAGGGTGATGAGTCCCCGCCCGGGCTTCGCAATCTGATCCGCAGGCGGCCTGCCGGCTTCGAAGTCCGGAGATTCCACTTGCGTCGCTTAAAGCGCTTGCCACCCCATTATCCCGCCTATTCAAGGCACAATTGGGGCACACCCAATTTGTCTTGGACACGATCTGGGCACAAAGCAAATCAATGCAGCATTTTGCCGAAAATCACTCAGGCGGCATTGACCAAAATTCTCCCGGGTGAGGAAGATCGTTTCGGCAAATGAACGCGGATTTCGATATCACTGCCGAGGGCTGTTAGAAAAGTCATCAGCCGTTCGACTGAAAACCCCTCAAGCTTGTAGTGTTTGAGCGCGGAAATTTTGGGCTGATTGATGGATAGCGCAGTGGCTGCGGCTGCCTGCGTTAGCCGGCGTGATTCCAGCAGGCGGTTGACCGCAACCGCGAGCCGTACCTTCGTATCGAGCTCCGCGGCATCTGGAAGACCGAGATCGGCAAAGACATTCCCGGAACCCGCCACGACTTTATTCGCGCTTTTGGCTTGCTTGGTCATACCTCGCCTCGTAATCTGCTTGCGCCGCCTTTAGGCGTCGCTCAATCATTTCAACATCCGTCTTCGCCGTGCGCGTCCCACTTGGCGATTTCTTCTGAAAACAGTGCAGGACGTACAGCGCATGCTCAAATCGCACCACATACCCTGCGCGAAACGTGTCGTCTTATAATCGCTCACCACCTCAAGGACACCAGGCCCGAGACCTTTCCAAGGCTTAGCATCCGGGTGTTTGCCGCCATACTGCGCAACACTCAAGGCAGCGCCGATCTGACGAACCACGGGATCCGGCATTGCGAGCAAATCGCGTTTGCTTGAACCGATCCAAAACAGCGGCTTCTCACCGGGAGCCAACCTTCGGCGCATGGATCAAATTTCCCCGTTTTAGGATTATATCCTACTTTAAGGATAAATACGACTCAGAAGTAGCAGATTGGGCCCGGCAAGTCGACATGACGCTAACATCTCGTCGAGTGGACATCACAATTTCCGCGATCGGACCCTCTGCTGACGATCAGGGCCGACCGCTACGGAGAATCCAAATGCTCCGACAATTTGTCACCGTTCCCTTGGTGGCCCCCGCCCTTTTGCGGGCAGCCCTTCCACAAACTCCTGCACCAACCAGCGCGGGGATCAGGCCGTAGAGCAAAATATTTTGGGTCCGAGAAATAAAAACCAAGGTGCCATGGCAATTGTAAGAAATGACATGACCCGCCGTTGCATCCGGCGCGAGTGGCGACGAACATATTGTTCTCAATAGGAGATCCAAATCCCCTCAAACAGATATATACGCACGCCTGCAATGCAAAGGCCAAAATATTCCAAACGTTGCGTCGCGATTCGCTCATCAGCATTCCATTTATCTTAACGATCGACCTGTTCCAACCCTTGCCGCTGAATGCTGCGCGCATTTCGTGTGGCCGCGCAATTGCTTATTTATGAATCGCCTACAGCGACACGGGTCGTAGTCAGAGTTCGTGTTTAGTTGTTTGAGTACCAAAGCCGCTTCGGAAAAATCGCCGTCGGCCGCCGCCCGCTTCAATAGAGGAATCGCAATCTGCCGCTTCCCTTCATCGATGAACTGAACGGCAAGGTGATACATCGCCTCTTCGCGGCCATATGGGAAATGTCTTTGGACTCAATTGCGTGTCTGAAAAAGCGCTTCGCGTTCGCGGTGTTCTTTCTTGTGCCAATGCCGTATTGATAACAGTAGCCAACATCGACGGCAGCGTCTCCATCGCGCAAGTTGACGGCTCGTTTCCACCATTGAAACGCGAGCCCGGCTTTGCCAGCGTCGCGATATACCGTCGCCAAATTGGGCGTTGCTGTGGAGTCCCCCGATCTTGCGGCCCGCCGGTACCAACGTATGGCTTCTGCGACGTTCCGCTTAGTACCTTGCTCCTACGTTATAGGCATAACCCAGGGAACCCGCAGCGCTTTCATCACCGCTCTCGACTGCCCGCCGTAATAGACGAAACGCATACGGTGCGTTGCGCCTTACTTCAGAATCCGGCCGTTTGCCTCACGGATTCCGTCATTAATGGTAATCGCCAGCTCAGTCATCGCTGGAGCGTTTCCCGCGGCTACGCCTTGCCGCAGGCCTGCAATAACGCGATCCCAGTTTGGCTTCCTTGCTTGTCTCACTATCGCACTCTCTCCAGCAGGTTCATCACAGCGTGGGAACTCTTTCGCTTACCGCCAGTGAGTCTACATTGCTCAGCGAATGTCAGGTATGTGGCGGTCAACTCAGTACTGCCATTTACGCTTTCTGGCCGAAGCTGGTCCATCGCTATTTCCGGTCGATTCCAGGCCAGAGTGCTCAGAGGAAAGTTATCAACAACTAATTTACGATGTGGACCCACATACTCGCCGACATAAATTGACGCTCCCCGCATCGGCGTACGGGGCAGGAACCCGATGGTCGTCGATGAGGATTGCCTCGCCAACTGCGATGGACAAGTCGCTCGCACGCACGCCGCGACGTCGCTGAAGAAGGGGGCATCACCCGTATCGCAAGGTGCTGAATTTGCGACCAATGCGGGACGACGGGACTATGAGCGCCAGTGAATTCACTTCGCGAATTCAGGATTGATCTGGTGAATCGCGATGAGCCGCCGTTATTTGATTTAGCCAGAACCGCGCCTTTTTAGGGCACAATTTGGTCACCGCCAGGTCAATCCAGTTTGGAGGTTTTTCTGTAACCTATTGTTTTAATTGGTAGCGGGGGCATGATCGGAATTATAACCAGTGGAACCGCCAGGAGATTTTTTTATAGGATTTAGTGGCTACTAACTGAGCCACATGTTCTGGTAAGTATGATAGTGCTATAAAATATAGATAGGTCCGACTTTTATCCCAATCAAGAGACTTGCACAAAACTTCAATATAATTTAAGTTTTGTGTATGAACTCAGTCCCAGTCGCCGAACCCAACTGGCAAGCGCTTTACGACATTGCCGCGTCCCAAGAGGGTCTATTCACGACCCGTCAGGCGGCTGCCGCCGGCTACTCGGACCCGCTTCTAGCTCACCATCAAAAGGTTGGGCGCATCGTGCGAATACGCCGCGGAATTTATCGCCTGGTTCATTTCCCGACCGGCGAGCAGGAGGAGTTAGTCTCCGCGTGGCTGTGGACCGACGCAATGGGCGTGCTTTCGCATCAAACAGCGCTCTCGCTACAAGGCCTTTCCGATACGCTGCCGGCACAAATTCATCTGACCCTACCGCTGACATGGCGACAACGGCGGCTTCGCGTCCCTAAAGGCCTCGTGCTCCATTACGCCGATGTACCGGGACAAGATCGATCATGGAACGGCGCAGTGCCCGTGACTTCCACCCGCCGCACGCTCAACGACTGCGCCCTCGCGGGCCTCTCTCCCGATCTGCTCCGCCAGGCTACGAAGCAAGCCCTCGCCCGCGGGCTGGTGACGAAGGCGGAACTTGCCGATGTTGAAAAGACTCTCAAGCCCTTTGGGGGAATTAGGGGATGACAGCACGAACGTACAACTCTCCTCAAGCCTTCAAAGAGGCGCTGGAACAACGACTGAGGTCCGCATCCAAAAACGGTGTCGACTTTGCGCGCCGACGACAGCTACTGGTGTTCGACCGATTCTTGGCGCGCGTCGTCTCCGTTCTGAGGGACACGGTGCTCTTGAAAGGCGGGCTCGTACTTGAACTTCGGCTGGAACGCGCTCGGACCACCAAGGATATCGACCTGCGGCTGACCGGGTCGCCGGAGACCGTACTTGCAGATCTTCAGGAAGCTGGACGGCAGGTACTCGGCGATTTCATGGCCTTCGAAGTGAGTCGCGACACGGAACAGCCCAAAATCCAAAACGATGGAATGAAGTACGAAGGCCTGAGATTTCGCGCCGAGTGCCGATTGGCCGGCAAGCTATACGGCCAAGCATTCGGCGTTGATGTCGCCTTTGGCGATCCATTCTGGGCGAGCCCGAAGCCGTCGCCGCCGACGATGTGCTCGAGTTCGCGGGTATTGCACCGCCGGTGGTGCGGCTGTATCCGATTGAGACCCACATCGCCGAGAAACTGCATGCATACACGATGCCACGTGCGCGCCCCAATACTCGCATCAAAGATCTTCCCGACATCGCGTTGCTCGCCACCACGCGGCCGCTCGAAGCAGTGCGACTGCGCTCAGCGTTGGAACGCACGTTTGAATTTCGCGCGACTCATTCCATACCGTCGTCTCTTCCGGATCCACCCGCGAACTGGTCGATCCCTTATCGCGAGATGGCACGAGCGAATGAGCTTGCGTGGACGACTCTGGAACAACTCACCACCGCGGTGTCGGGGTTTATCAATCCACTGCTCGACGATAGTCGGTAGAATTTGGCGCCCTGTCGAGTGGACTTGGGACTTGAACTAGCGAATCAAGACAATGCGTAAACCGCATAAACACCGTGATACCCAAACGATTCAAGGGGCAACGTTTTATGTTCATGAACAGATCGCGAGGAGTTATCAGCCGCGTCATCAAGTCAAGTTTTCTTGTCTTCGCGCTCTCGATGGCTGGGTGCGATGCAACGGCACCTGGATTTGCTGCACCCGCGGAGCACGGCCGACTGCACGCACTATATCGACGGTTCGTCCTACTCAATTGACGGTCGAAGCTTGGGCGAGAACGATGTCAATCCGGGTATGCATCAGCAAGGCCGCGCCGCACCTTTCATCGAACTCGTGTACTTCGTGTTGGACGGCGACACGTTGCGTCTGGATTCACGCCAATTTACCGCCGCAACACGTTCCGGCAAAACGATTGCCGTAGCCAAAGCAGCCCTATGGCTCAATCTCTCGTACAAGGATTGGAGCCCGAGCTTGGCGACTTGCCGGTTGAGCTTCGGGGTGACGGCAGCGTTCGCGGCCGAGACAATTATCCCGATCAGAAAATAACCGTGTACCGGGTACCTAGCGTTTGATCTTGCTCTTCCCGTGCAATTTGATCTGCGCGCTCCCGACGTTTGGCTGAAGGGCACAAGGTATCCCGTCAGAGTATTTGGATTTAGAACCTTTCCAAATCGCGGATTAGGATTGTGCGAATGACTACGGTGGGTCCGCGGAGCGTTCTCGCCTGCCCGCCGGCGGCATGCTGCTGCAACCGAAGACCATCACGGCGCGCAATATAGATTGCCGAAAGTTCAAATCACGCCACCAATAAGTGACTGATAAATAAACGATTTTCTGGGAATTGGTAGCGGGGGCATGATTCGGAATTCTAACGGAACGCGGCGACGCAAGATGTCGCTGTGCCACGAGATATTTTTCGACAAATGGCACAAAAACCAATATCGCCCAATCGATCAATTGTTGATATGACAGGCGAATGCGCCGAGCGGTACCTCCTTCACATTTCACCTTAAGAATCAGGTACCTGGTCTGTTGCGGCGGCTCCGCTCTGAGAAGTCCAGCGCGTATCCTACAGTTTACAGAGTGTCTCCTATGGTATACAGTGCTTCCATGTTCGAGGTGAAGCGCACGGATGCCTTCGACGTGTGGCTCAAAGGACTGCGTGATTCCAAAGGCCGTACGAGAATTCAGGCGCGCATCGACCGGTTGGCTAACGGCAACCCTGGCGATGTGGGACCGATTGGCGAGGGCCTGAGCGAGATGCGAATCGATTTCGGCCCTGGTTACCGCGTGTACTACGCGCGGGCCGGCAAGGCGCTCTACCTGCTGCTGTGTGGCGGCGACAAGGGCAGCCAGGATGCGGACATCAAGAACGCCCACGCGATGTGGAAAGAATTGAATCCACCGGTTAAAAAGCCGGCCAAGAAGGAGTGACCATGGCAGCCAAGAGCAAACGCCGAAAGATCAAGGTGGCGCCCTACGATTCGGCGGATTACCTGAAGACCGAAGCCGATATCAAGAACTACCTCGAGGCGGTATTCGAAGAGCCCATGGATCGGCAGATGCTGATTCACACCCTGGGTGTTGTCGCTCGAGCGCGCGGCATGATGAAGCTCTCGAAAGATACCGGCATCACCCGAGCGGGACTCTACAAAGCGCTCTCTCCAGACGGAAATCCGAGTTTCGAGACCGTGACGAAAATTGTCGGTGCATTCGGCATGCGGCTGAGCGCGCAGGCGGCCTGATGACCGGGCGAGCGCCCGGCCAGGCTGCAGGCCGTATTCCGCCAACATCGCAGCAGGAACTCGCGCAGGGTCGGGGCTATCGGCCTCGCGGGTCAAGCCTACCGCGCACGCGAGTAAACTGCCCAGCATAGGTTCGCGTGACCCGAGCACCAAGGCGGCGTCCATCGTGACCGAGTCGGCTTTCGTAAGCTCCGTGGCGTTCTTCCCTTGGGCTGCTCTTGCGGAGCCCGTTGCTCTGGGGCGGTCCGTCCGGCTGCTGCCACATATGAAGGGCCAGGAGCCAGGTGATATTGACCACGCGAAGCAGGCGGACCTGGACAATGTTCTCCGCGCATACAGCAACGGCCCCATAGACTCGGGTTTCCGAGGCCACCTTAATCGAGGCAGACGGGTGGCAGCACCGGGATGGAGGCAGACGTTGCCGCCAGGGAGCGCCTGTTCCGCGCTCGGATCATCATCGGCTTTTCGGCGCTATCGCATCGGCGACTGTTCGGTCATATGCACTATTGCTGCTATGACACATACACCATGATTGTGCAACAGTACCAGACAGGGCGCGGCCGACCGATTCGCTTATAGCACCCGGCGCCGGGACGGCGGCACGTCGAACTATTGGAATGCGAATGCGTTCGCCTTTCATCGCCCACTACACGTTGACTCCCGTGCTCGGATCGAACTGGACCAAAGCTGGCTGCGGTCCTGCTGGACCTTCCGCCCGACGCAGATGACCCTCTCATCGACGCGCTGGAAGAATTCAACGCGGCTAACACTGATTCCCTGGACGTGCCGCTCCACATTGAGGTCGTATTGGTGAAGTCTGCCTTTGAACGGCTACTGCGGATCGGACCGAATGCCAAGGAGTTTTCCAATGCCCTGCAAGCGTGCATCCCCAACATTGACGCCGAGCTACAGGGGCCGCTGCTGGGCAAGTGGAAAAACCGATTCCCCCAAGCGCCCAGCATCCTCGGCGCGTGGGCCCAGGAATTCAGCGCACTGCGGGGGGCCAATGCTCACGGTGCCGACCGCAAGCTGGATCACTTTGTTTGGAGCGGCGCCGCCCATCTGGCTTTCGCGTCCATCCTTTTCCCGCTAATCGTCAAAAAGAAACTAGCTGACGCGGCTCTATGGGTACAACGGCCCGAGGACGCCGAAAAGCTGCGGCGCATCCAAGATTATCTGATGTACGATCCGTTCAGTGTCGAGCACTCGAACCGGGAGGACAGCCATCCGTGGAACGACATTGATGGTGAAACCCTTATGGCGAGCTAGAGCGCCGCTGGCGCGAGGAATTGCGCCAAGAGATTTCAAAGGCCCTGGACCCTACCGCTGGCACCGATCGCGAAACCTAGCCAGCAGCTTCAGCTGGGCCCGATCCACTTTGTATTGACGTCACGCAATAAGGGCCGCGATCACGCCAATGACCAGCGCCACAGATACAGCTGGTACACCTTTCATCCACTCAAAACAGACAGCCCCCTGAACGCTGCACACGGACCGCCGCCAGGAGTCCAGTTTATCTCGCGCGGAGCCGCGTGCCCGTAAGATCAAGGAGCCGGGTTCTTTGTATGACGCGCCAGGATCAAATACTGAATTTTGGGTTCTCAAGGACGATTTGATGAATATCCGAGAACAAAGACATCAGGTTGTACTCTGTGATCGGCGCGTCACCGGGGTGTGCGCAGTGACACCTCATCTCAAAGCAGCTTCGGAGCCGGGTGTGCTGATTGGAGTCGATTAGAGCCATGCCCTCAACTACCCATAGGATGGTCGTGTCAAAAACCTCTCGGAGTTCGCTGACGCTCGCGACGTTCTGGATCTGGTTAAAGCGCTTGAACCGCCCCTTCTGTTGACTCGCCATCTGGGCGGATGTGACATTGAACGTGGAAAAGCCCACCCGTTCTATCTTGCGGTGGACGCGGTCAATCGCCGCGCACCATGCCATCACCGCTGCCGCCCGAAGGAAGCCGTTCTTAGCGCAATCGATCGCCTCTTGGAAATAGGCGCCGACCTCCGGATCCTTCAACGCCGTCACGAAAGACTGGAACATGGTCGGCGTCGCCACGCCCGCGGGGTTGGCCTGGAGAGGGAGTATCAGTTCGTCGCGCATAGGCTTCGCCAGCGCGTCCAGGACCTCGAGGTAACTGGACCTTTGGTTGTTCGGCGCTGACAACTTGATCAGCCGTTGGCAAGTGGCCCCATACTTTTTGAGGAGTTCCTCCGTGAATATGCGCTTTCTCTCAAGGTGCGGGGTGATTTCCGCAAACCACATCCGCCCCAACCTCTCCGCCTCCGCCCTGACCGCTTTCTTTGCCACGTGCGCAGCGGAGTCGGCTTTCAACAGTCGGCGAAGCGCCTTCACGTCCTCATGGAATTTTTGCAGCCGTTCGTCCATGGCCTGCTACTGCAGCTCTTTGATGACCTCTGCCAGCTCTTTGCGCCCAGCCTCTGATAGCCGCAGTATTTTCGTCGACTTATCGTAAGTCTCAAAGTCGAAGAGCTCAGCGTTTTTCTTGAAATTCCCCGTGAAATTTGTAAGGTCATAGCACTTGCGTACGTTGGCCTCTGCCCGCACGTCCTCGACCTGAGTCTGGAACTCGCCCGTCGACATAGCGCCGCGGAGCGCTTGAAGAAGTGCAATCCGGATCTGCCCTTCGGCCATACGCGTCGTCTTTAAATCCTCGTACAATGCCGCGATCGTACCTCCGTCCGTATAGAAGAGGTTGTTCAGCTGCTCCATTGTCACACCGCACTTCTTCATAAAGTGCCTGACCTTAATGTGAACGTCCGATTCCGCCAGATCGTCCTGGCTCTTGACGACCTCCTCGAGAGATTGCTTCTTCTCGTCAGGCTTCGACCTATCGGCGGGAGGAGTCTCCGGAGTTTCAGCCGCCTCAGATTTGGGCGTCTTTGGAGGTTTGGGCGACAGAGAATCCAGGTAGTTCTTCAGCAGCAATTCGAAGCAGACAGCCTGCAGGGTCTCAGGACACTCCTTTGCTATCGCTGCAAGCTCCAGAACTTTCTCTTTAAGCGTCGCCATAACTGACCCCTTCCTTGGTTGCCGACAACGTGATTGTACCAGCAGCCGCGCTCGGCCTATGGCAATTCAATACGCGCAGCAGTATGCGGCTCGCTCGTCATTTACCCGGTGAAACATTCATTTTAATTTCGCATGCCCAACCCGTGCACCCCCCTTTTTACAATGGTTTTCATAAAGTAAGCGAGAATTTGCCTCGGGCATGCCACGTTTTAGGGAGACTCGTCGGCCACAAGTAAGAGGGAAATATGATTAAAGCAGCTCTCTACGCTCGGTATAGCACGGACAAGCAGCGCGACGCGTCTATCGATGATCAGTTCCGCGAATGTGATCGTGTCGCCAGAACCGCCGGCTTTGATGTCGTCGCGCGCTTCGAGGACAAGGGCATGTCGGGCGGAACTGCAGATAGGCCTGGATATCAGGCATTACTGTCGGCAACGCGACGTAGAGAATTCAGCGTCATCGTGGTGGAAGATATCTCGCGGCTCTGGCGCAATCGGGCCGAATTCGGTCCCCGCTCCGCAGAGTTTGAGGACTTCGGCGTACACTGCGTAACTGCGGTTGGAGATGACACACGTCGCGACGGCTGGGGTTTGGTCATTCAAATCAAACAAGCCGTTGCCGAGCACGCCCGCCGCGAGGCTTCTTACCGAACGCGTCGGGGACTGGAGGGTAGAGCCATCAAAGGTGAGAGCGCAGGCGGCCGAGCATATGGCTACCGGCCAGCCTCACAGTCAACGTCCGGTCAGGTCGAAATAATCGAGACCGAAGCGGCGGTTGTTCGCCGGATTTTCGAATTGTATGCCGGCGGCATTTCCTCGCGCGCCATCGCAGACCGCCTCAATTCTGAAAACATCCCGAGCCCGGGTGCAGCGTGGCGGCGAACTGACACAGGCGAGCATGCCAAGCGCCGCGGCAAGTGGGTGGGCTCGGCTATCCAAGGTGACCCGAAGCGCGGTTACGGTATTTTGAACAATGAGCGCTATCTTGGACGTATGAATTGGGGCCGGCTCCAATGGAAACGAGGTGCGGCGAACAGCAAGAAGAGGGTTGCCGTCGCGGCGGACCCGGCCTTGATGGTGAGACGGGAAGATCCACGGCTGCGAATCATCTCCGACGAGCTCTGGGAGCGAGTCAAGCTGCGACAGTCCGCTCAGGCGAGTAGGCCAACAAGCGCAAAGACGTCGACTGCCGGGGCGACCCGCATCGTCGCTCCTTTCCGGGTTGCTTGTTTGCGGCGAATGCGGCTCACGCTTCGTCGCCAGGAATCAGCGAAGTTATCAGTGCGCGTCCCGGATCTACAGTGGCCCCAGCGCGTGCTCAAACCAAATCGTCGTGCCAAGAGAAGGAGCCGAGGCGGCTATCGTCAACTATCTCGCTGTGGATCTGCTATCGCCCGAAGCGATAGAGATCGCAAAGCGCGAATACCAAGCGGCCGTTTTTGAGGAGGCGAAACGAAAACACGAGGATACTGCCAAGGATGACGCCCTGCTCGCTGAAGAAGTCCTGCTTCGAAAAATGTTGAGGGATCGGACTCTATCACCGGATGTCGCGCAGGCCGCGCTGGACGCCTTGGCAATCAAACGTCGAAGGGCTGCCTCGACCGTGAAGACGTCGCCCGCCAACCTCGTCCAGTCCTTTGCTCTAACGGCGGAACGCTACACTGAAGTGGTGCAAAATCTAGGCAAGCACGTGACCAAGAGCGAGCGCTCCACGGAGGAACGCGAAATGGTCCGGGAAATGCTCGGCGGACGCGGGACGGTTTTCACCCCGAGACGAACGTGTAGGGGCACGCTTCGAATCTGTCGGGTGGCTTAAGAATTATAAACTCCTTATAAATCAAGGAGTTAGAATTGGTAGCGGGGGTAGGATTTGAACCTACGACCTTCGGGTTATGAGCCCGACGAGCTGCCAGACTGCTCCACCCCGCACCAGGGAGCCGCCCATTGTACCGGTCCAGACAGCCAAAGCAAGGTGGCGACCGGCGTCGGCCCTACTTCTTGTCGGTTTCCATCATCTTGCGGAACGCGGGCCGATCGATGACGCGTGCCGCGTAGGCCTTCATCACCGGCGTGTCCTTCATCATCTTCGCCATCAACATGAAGTTCACGCCGCCGCCCAACATGATGTCGAGCGCCGAAAATTCGTCGCCGAGAAAATATTGGCGCGACGCGAGATGCTTATTGAGCACCTCTTCCACCTCGTCCGCGGGTGCCCAGCCCATCGCGCCAAAAACGTGCTTGATGTCAAAGCGCCGCGAGATGAGCGCAGGCTCCATCACGCCGGGCCGATAGGCCAGCCACGACAGGTACTCTCCGCGCTTCGGTTCTCCCACTGCGGGGCCGAGCTTTTTCTTGCGGTATTTGTCCGTCAAATACAGCGCGATGGCGCTGCCTTCGAACACGAAATCCTCGCCATCGACCAGAGCGGGAACCTTGCCGTGAGGATGCGGATTGACGGGATCGCGCGAGCCGCTGCCGTCTGCGCGGCGAAAATCCACCTGTTTGGTCTGATACGGCACCTCCAGTTCCTCGAGCAGCCAGACGATGCTGGCGGATCGAGTCTGCGGCGAGTGATACAGCGTGATCATATCCCCTCCAGAAAAGTCACAAATGCGTGATTGCGGTTGCGCTTCCTCAGCCTACAGTAGTGCCTTCTGACAGATCTGCAGCAGTGTTCCGGGTATCACCCCGAGCGCAAACACCAGCAGCGCATTCGCGCTGAGAACGGTACGCATCAACAGCGATCCGCCGATGCTGGAGGTCTCGGTGGGTTCATCGAAATACATGAGCTTGACGATGCGCAAATAGAAATAGGCACCGACCACCGAGAATAAAACCGCCACCACCGCGAGCCAAACCATGTGCACGCCCAGAACGGCCTGGATGACGCCGAGCTTTGCCCAAAAGCCGATGAACGGCGGTACGCCGGCCAGGCTGAACATGAGGATCGCCATCATGCCCGCGAACCACGGACTTCGCGCGTTGAGACCCTTGAAGTCGGTAATCTTGTCGGCTTCGAATCCCTGCTTCGCCAGCAGCAAAATCATGCCGAACGCACCGGCGGCGACCAGGATATAGCTGATCATGTAGAACATCGAGGCCTGATAGCCCTGGGCCGTGCCGGAAAGAATCCCCAGCAGTACATAGCCCACATGCGAAATCGTCGAGTACGCCAGCATGCGCTTCAAGTTGGTCTGCGCGATGGCGACGATGTTGCCGATGGTCATCGACAACACCGCGAGCACCACCAACATCTGGCTCCAGTCCGGCTGCGAGGCGCCCAGCGCTTCGGGCAACAGGCGCATCGCGAGCGCGAACGCGGCGAGCTTCGAAGCGGTGCCGATGAACACCGTGACGCAGGTGGGCGACCCCTCGTACACGTCCGGTATCCACATGTGAAACGGCACCGCGCCAAATTTGAAACCAACGCCGACGATCAAGAAGGCGATGCCGAACAACAGACCGATGTTGCCGCCAATGCCGCTGTCGCGCACGGCCGCCGCAATCTCCGCCAGCTCCAAGCTGCCGGTGACGCCATAAACAATGGACATGCCGTACAGCAAGGTTCCCGATGCCATGGAACCCAGTACGAAGTACTTGATCGCCGATTCCGCTGCGATACCGGAGTCGCGGTCGAACGCCACCATGGCGTACAAGCACAAGCGACATCAGCTCCAGCCCCAAGTACAGGGTAATCAGGCTGGCGGCCGAGATCAGCACCATGCCGCCGACGGTTGCAAACAGCCCAAGCACGAAGTACTCGCCCTTCAATATCAAGCGGCGTTGCAGATAATCGGTGGAATACACGAACACGGCCGCCACGATCAGGATCATGGCGATCTTCAAGACTTGCGCCATCCGGTCCAGTTCAAACAGGCCGCCGAGCGCGAGAACTTTGGTCGGCAGCGGCTGAACCGCCACCAGCACCGCGGTAACGATCAAACTCACTATCGCCAACCAGCCCGTCCAGCGCCGCTGCGCATCATTCAGCAGCAAGTCCAGCATCAGGATCGCGCAGGCGGCCAACGACAGGAATATTTCCGGCCACGCGTAGCACCAAGCCTGAATTGAAGAAACTCGGATTGAATGCGCCTGCGATCATACGTACCTTACGGTGCAACCTTCGAGATGAGCAGCTGCTCGGCCAAATGCTGCGTCGTCGCACGCATCACATCGAGAAGCGGCGCCGGCCACAGCCCGACAACGAGCACCGCAACGGCAAGCGCCCCCAACACCAGAAACTCTCGGCCGTTCAGATCCTTGAGCGCCGCCACCTTGTCGTTCGCGACTTCCCCGAAGATCACTCGCTTCACCAGCCACAGCGTGTAGGCCGCGCCGAGAACCAGCGTCATCGCCGCGAAAAACGCATACCACACGTTGGCCTTGAACGCCGCCAAAATGACCAGGAACTCGCCGACGAAGCCCGAGGTGCCCGGCAAGCCGGAGTTGGCGAGCGCGAACAACACCATGAAAGCGGCGAACTTCGGCATGGTGTTGACCACGCCGCCGTAGCTCGCGATCTCGCGGCTATGAACGCGGTCGTACATCACGCCGACGCACAGGAACATCGCTGCCGGAGACCAAACCGTGCGAGAGCATTTGCACCACGGCGCCGTCCAGACCCAACTCGATGCCGCTGGTTTTGCCGGTGTGCGCGACGATTTGAAAGGCAATGAACATGCCCAACGTGACGAAGCCCATGTGCGCAATCGATGAATATGCAATCAGCTTCTTCATGTCGCGCTGCGCCAGCGCCACGAAGCCGATGTACACCACGGCAATCAGCGACAGCGCGATGATCAGCCAATCCAATTCCCGGCTGGCATCGGGAGCGATCGGCAGCGAGAAGCGCAGGAAGCCGTATCCGCCCATTTTCAACATGATGGCCGCCAGCACCACCGATCCGCCGGTCGGCGCCTCGACGTGCGCATCCGGCAACCAGGTATGCACCGGAAACATGGGCACCTTGACCGCGAAGGCGGCGAAGAAGGCGAGAAAAATGAAAGCCTGTTCCCGCAAGCGTGAGCGGCATGTGCTGAAACACCGCGAGCTCGTAGCTGCCGGACTTCAAGTACAGGTAAATGAGCGCGACCAGCATCAACAGCGAGCCGATGAAGGTGTAGAGAAAGAACTTGATGGTGGCGTACACGCGGCGCGGGCCGCCCCAGACGCCGATGATGATGAACATCGGCAGCAGCATTGCTTCCCAGAACACGTAGAACAGCACGCCGTCCAGCGCCGCGAACACCCCGATCATCAGTCCTTCGAGGATCAGGAACGACGCCATGTACTGTGCCACACGCTTCTCGACGTTCTGCCAGCCGGCGATGACGATCAGCACGGTGGTGAAGGTGGTCAGCAGGATCAGCGGCATCGAGATGCCGTCGACGCCGATGTAGTATTGCGAATGGATGGTCGAAATCCACGGCGCGCGCTCGACGAACTGCATTTCCGCGGTACCGGTCTTGAACCAGGCTCCACAGCGGAATGCTGAAGCAGCAGTCGCGAGCGCGCTCACCGCCAGCGACAGCCATTTCGCGAGCGCTCGACCCTGGTCGTTACCGAGACCGAGCACCACGAAGCCGCCGACGATGGGCAGCCAGATCAGCCATGACAGCAAGTGGTCGCTCAAGCTCATGCCGCCAGATCAGCCACAGGAGCAGCGCAGCCAATCCCAAGATCATGGCGAAGGCGTAGTGATACAGGTATCCCGACTGCGCGTAGCGCATGACCGATCCCAGCCAGCCGACGGTACGCGCGCTGCCGTTGACCAGGCCGCCATCGATGACCAGCTGATCGCCGACGCGCCACAGGCCTGCCGCCCAGCATGCGGGCACCGGCCATGATGACGTGCTCATTGAACCAGTCGAAGCCGAATTTATTGATCAGTATGGTGTAGCAGCCATTTGAACTTCGCTTCCGCCGCGTCCGCGAGCGCCGGCCGCCACAAGAAGAATAGCCAGGCCGTCGAATACGCCCAAGCCGGCCAGCCATACGGGAGGCGCAGGAACGCCGACAGCACGAAGGACGCGGGCCCGTGGAATTCCTCGCCGACCGTGCGCCAATACATTGTTGGCGGGAGCACGTGAATGGAGCCCTCGAAGTACCTGCCGAACAGCATCGGTCTCGACGGTGAACCAGCCGATGATCGCCGAAGGAATCGCGAGAAGGACCAGCGGCACGTCACCACCCAGGGGCTCTCGTGCAAATGCTCCTGCGTGTGATGATCCATGCGCTCCTTGCCGAGGAAGGTCATGAAGAACATGCGGAAGGTGTACAGGGCCGTGATGAACACGCCCGTGAGCACGCAGAAGTAAGCGTATCCGGAACCCGACGCGATGCGAGGCATGCACCGCTTCGATCAGCGAGTCCTTGGAGAAGAACCCCGCGGTGCCCGGGAAATCCGATCAATGCCAGGCAGCCGATCAGGCACGTCCAGTAGGTGATCGGCATGTACTTGCGCAGGCCGCCCATCTTGCGCATGTCCTGCTCATGATGCATGGCGATGATCACCGAGCCCGCCGCGAGGAACAACAGCGCCTTGAAGAAGGCATGCGTCATGAGATGGAAAATGCCGGCGCCGTAGGCCGAGGCGCCCAGCGCGACGGTCATGTAGCCCAGCTGCGACAGCGTCGAGTACGCGATCACGCGCTTGATGTCGTTGTTCGACGATGCCGAGGAGACCCATGAAGAACGCGGTGGTCGCGCCGATGATCAGCACGAACGACAAGCGCGGTCTCCGACAGTTCGAACAGCGGCGACATGCGCGCCACCATGAAAATGCCCGCAGTCACCATGGTCGCCGCGTGGATCAGCGCCGAGATCGGCGTCGGACCTTCCATCGAATCGGGCAGCCAGACGTGCAGCGGCACCTGCGCCGACTTGCCCATGGCGCCGACGAACAGGCAAATGCAGGTGAAGGTGATCGCCGGCCACGCGACCGTGCTCGTGATGTGAACCTGCGCGGCGGCGATCTGGCCGGCATGCGCGAACACCGTGGCATAATCCAGCGATCCGGTGTAACGCAGCACCGCGGCGATGCCGAGGACGAAACCGAAATCCCCGACCCGGTTGACCAGGAAGGCCTTCAGGCTCGCGAAGATGGCGGTGGGCCGCGTGTACCAGAATCCGATCAACAGGTAGGACACGACGCCCACCGCTTCCCAGCCGAAGAACAACTGCATGAAGTTATTCGCCATCACCAGCATCAGCATCGAAAAGGTGAACAGCGAGATATAGCTGAAGAAGCGCTGATAGCCGGATCGTCGTCTGCCATGTAGCCGATGGTGTAGATGTGCACCATCAAGCGACACGAAGGTCACCACCGCCATCATCATCGCGGACAGCCGGTCGATCAGAAATCCCACATCGATGCTGCACACCATCGCTCACCAGCCATGTGTAGACCGCGCCGTTGAAGGCAGCCATGCCCTCGAAGACCTGCTTGTAGAGCACGTAGAAGGACAGCGCGCAGGAAATGCGCCACGCCCAGAATGGTGACGCTGTGCGCGCCTACCCGGCCGATCGCGTCTTGCCGAACAGGCCGGCGACGAGTGCAGCCGATCAGCGGCGCCAACACGATCGTCAGATAAATCGACTGCATGTGCTCTTCTTAGCCCTGAAGCGTGTCCAGATCCTCGACCTCGATGCTGCTGCGTTCGCGGAACAGCACCACCAGGATCGCCAGACCGATCGCCGCCTCCGCCGCCGCGACCGTCAGAATGAAAAATACGAAAATCTGCCCGCCGATATCGCCGCGGAAGCGCGAAAACGCGACGAAATTGAAATTCACGGCGAGCAGCATGAGCTCGATGCACATCAACAGGACGATGATGTTCTTGCGGTTCAAGAACACGCCGGCGACCGCGATGGCGAACAGGACGCCCGACAGCGCCAGCACGTAGGTCAAGGAGATCATGGATCTCTTCTCGGAGGCCATTTTGACGACCCGCACCCGGTCCTTGGCGCGCACCGCGACTTGGGCGGCGATGTCCTGCGGCTTGCCGCCCTTGCGTTGCCGCAAGCGTCAGGACGATGGCCGCGACGCTCGCCACCAACAGGATCACGCGCCGCGATCTGCGCGGGATAGGCATAGCGCGTGAACAGCTGCCGCGCCGAGGTCGCGGGTATTGGAATAATCCGGCGGCAGTCGCCGGCGCGGTCCTCAAGGCCGCGCCGCCCAAATGCTTGCACCACGATCACGTTGATGATCGCGAACACCACGAAGCCCGCCACCGCCACGGCCAGCGGCCAGTAGCCGACGAACTCCTTGCGGAGCTTCTCCAGATTGACGTCGAGCATCATCACCACGAACAGGAACAGCACCATGACGGCGCCCACGTACACCAGCACCAGCACGATCCCCAAAAATTCCGCATCGAGCAGCAGCCAGATCACGGCGCTGTTGAAGAAGCACAGCACCAGCAGCAGCGCGCAGTGCACCGGATTTCGCGCCAGGATCACGCCGAGGCCGCGCCGACCAGCACGGCGGCGAAGATGAAGAAAAGGATGGTCGGGAACATCAGCGGTACCGCGCATCGGCGGCGCGATCCGCCGCAATCATGGCCTCGTAGCGCTCGCCGATGCCGAGCAGCTTGTCCTTGCTCATGATGTTCTCGCCGCGCTTCTCCATGTGGTACTCGTGGATCCGCGTCTCGACGATGGCGTCCACCGGACATGCCTCCTCGCAAAAGCCGCAATAGATGCACTTGAACAAGTCGATGTCGTAGCGGGTGGTGCGGCGCGTGCCATCGCTCGCCACGTCCGATTCGATCGTGATCGCGAGCGCCGGACACACCGCCTCGCACAGCTTGCAGGCGATGCAGCGCTCTTCGCCGTTCGGATAGCGCCGCAGCGCATGCAGGCCGCGGAAGCGGTTGCTCTGCGGGGCCTTCTCTTCCGGATAGTTCAGCGTGATCTTGGTCGCGAACATGCCTTCCATCGTGACCCATAGGCCCTGCAACAGCTCCCAGAGCAAAAAGGTCTTGATGAAACTGCGAATGCCTTGCATTACGGATGCCCCTTCCACGGACCGACCTGGACGTAGGCCATGACTCCCTCGACGGTGAGCCAAACGAGCGTCACCGGGATGAGCGCCTTCCAGCCCAATCGCATGATCTGATCGTAGCGGTAACGTGGGAAGGTCGCGCGCAGCCACAGAAATGCGAACATGAAGAAGAATACCTTGAGCGCGAGCCAGAAAAAGCTCGGTTGCGCGAGCCATCGAGTCCGCCGGCAGCCAGCCGTCGAACGGCGACAGCCATCCGCCGAAGAAAAAGATCGAGGTCAAGGTGGAGATCAAAATCATGTTGACGTATTCGGCGATGAAGAACAGCGCGAATGCCATGCCGGAATAGTCGACGTGAAAGCCGGCGACGATTTCCGATTCGCCCTCCGCCACGTCGAACGGCGCGCGATTGGTCTCCGCGACGCCCGAAATGAAATACACGATGAACAGCGGGAACAGCCAGGTCCAGTTCCAGCCGAACATCCCCGACTGCCGGTGGATGATCTCGCCGATGTTGAGGCTGCCGGAGGCCATCAGCACGCCCACCATGGCGAAACCCATGGCGATCTCGTAGGCGACGATCTGCGCCGCGGAGCGCATCGCGCCCAGGAAGGCGTACTTGGAGTTCGCCGCCCAACCGGCGAAGATGATGCCGTAGACGCCCATCGAGGTGAGCGCCAGCACGTATAGCAGCCCCGCATCGATATTCGCGAAGGCATGCTCGGGTCGCAACGGAATCACCGCCCACAGCGCGAGAGCGGGCACCAACGCCAGAAAGGGCGCGACGCGGAACAGAAATCCGTTCGCATCCGCCGGGATCATGATCTCCTTGAACATCAGCTTGATCACGTCCGCGAACGGTTGACCCAGGCCCGGTATCCAGAACAGGTTCACGCGATTCGGACCGCGGCGGTACTGCATCCAGCCGATGACTTTGCGCTCCGCCAGCGTATAAAACGCCATGGTCAAAATGATCGCGATCATGACCATCAAAGTCTGCACCGCGAGCAGCAACGGCGTGGTCCAGTACGACGTGATGTAGCCGGAAATCCAATCGCGGATGCGGCGTCCAATCCCACATGTCAGAGCACGGCGCGGGTCAGGCGCCCGTCCTTGGTTTTTTGCAAGCGGTTCGGAGCCGCGCACCAGCACATCGGTCTGGTAAGGCGGGATTTCCACCCAGGAACCGTTGGGAATCTCGCCGTTCGGGCATTGCGCCCGACCGCAGCGGCGCGCGCCGGCTCGAGCCGCGACGCCCGCACGCGGGCTTTCAAGGCTTCGCGAATCTCATCCGAGCTGTCGTAGTCGATGCCATGCAGGTTCAAAAGGTTCGCGAGCACGCGCAACACCTTCCATCCGGGCCGGCCTCGCCCGGCAATTTCGCGGCGCCCGCCCAGCTCTGCCAGCGCCCCTCCGCATTCACGAAGGTGCCGGACGTTTCGGCGAATGTGCCGATGGGCAGCACCACATGCACCACATTGCGCAAGGATTCCGGCAAATGCGAGGTCACGGCAACGACCAAGTCCGCCGACGCCAGCGCCCAAGGATCCACGGCCAAATCGCTGGCCGGGTCGATGGCGCCCAACAGCACATAGGCCTTGAGCGGTGAATCCAACATCTGTCGCGCCGATAAGCCCGCTGAGCCGACGGGCGCGCCCCCGGCTTCCCGATGCGGGACGGCGCCGGCCAGGTACGCGCCGGCGGCGTTGGGCCCTTCGGTGATGTATCCGACGCTGGCTCCGCACAGTTCAGCCAGCGCGGCGCTCAAGGCCTTCAATTGCGAGTACGCCGGGTGGCGCTGGGCCAGCGTTCCCAAAATCACGGCGCGTCGCGACCCACGAGAGAGGGCGGCAACCAGCGCTCTGTGAGCATCCGTCACGATCGCCGCTCCGCACGCCCGCCGGTACAGGCTGCTTGGCGGCGCCGGCTGCGGCGTGCAGCAGCGCATTGAGCTGCGCAACCAAGTCGGGCTCGGCCACGTAACCCGCGACCGGGAACATGTAGTCGAAGCGGCGCGGATTCAAGAAAGCCACTGCGCGCCCCGCCTTTGATCGCCGCTTTGCGAATGCGATGCGCGAGCATCGGCACTTCATGACGCAGGTTCAGAGCCCACGACCAGAACGCCTTCGAGATTCTCAACCTCGGCGAGCTTCAGTCCCAGATGAGGGTAGGCCGTCTCATTCTCCTGGGCGCGAAAATCCAGCTGCCGCAAGCGATGATCGATATTGCCGCACTTCAAGCCGCGGGCAATTTGTCCGAACAGGTATAGCTCCTCGACGCGTGGCCAGCGGCGAAGCCAGGTATCCGGTGGCGGCTTGACTCACTGCGGCGGCTTGTTGCAAGCCTTCCGCGGCGGCATTGAGCGCCACCTCCCAATCCACGCCCTGCAGGGTGCCGTCGATGCGCAGCATGGGTTGTGAAACCCGATCGGCGGAATACATGCCCTCGAAGCCGAACCGATCGCGATCGGCGATCCAGGTCTCGTTGATCTGCTCATTCTCGCGCGGCACCATGCGCATCAGCTTGCCGCGCAGCACGTGCGCGTACAAATTGGTGCCGAAGGCATCGTGCGGCGAGACCAGCGCCGCCTGGCGTCATCTCCCACGCGCGCGCGTGATAGCGGAACGGCTTGTTGTTGAGCGCACCGACCGGACACAGATCGATGATGTTTGCCGACAACTCATGATCGACGCTGTGCTCGATGTAGGTGCCGATCTCCATGTGCTCGCCGCGGCCGGTCGCGCCCATTTGCGGATAGCCTTGAATCTCCGCGCCGAAGCGCACGCAGCGGGTGCAATGAATGCAGCGGGTCATGTCGGTGGAGACCAAGGGACCCAAGTTCTTGTCCTTGACCACGCGCTTGCCTTCGTTGAAGCGCGAGATATCGCGTCCGAATCCCAACGCCAGATCCTGAAGCTCGCACTCGCCGCCCTGATCGCAAATGGGGCAATCGAGCGGATGATTGATGAGCAGAAATTCCATGGTGGCGCGCTGCGCCGCCACGGCTTTCGGCGATCGGGTGAACACCTTCATGCCTTCGGTCACCGGCGTCGCGCAGGCCGGCAGCGGCTTGGGCGCCTTCTCCACCTCGACCAGGCACATGCGGCAGTTCGCCGCCACGGTCAATTTTTCGTGATAGCAAAATCGCGGAATATAGATATCGGCAGGGTCGGTGACCTGCATGATCATCTGCCCCTTGCGGGCCTTCAGCGCGACGCCGTTGACTTCGATGTTGACCGTATCGTCGCTCATGGCTTTAAGCCGCGACGGCCGGACGGCCGTCCAGGTGCGTGGGGCTCTCCATGAGCGAACGACCCCTGATGCTCGATCATGTATTGAAATTCGGGCCGGAAATGCTTCAAGAAACTTTGCACCGGCCACGCCGCCGCATCGCCCAGCGCGCAGATCGTGTGCCCTTCGATACGATTCGCCACGTCGAGAAGCAAGCCCATGTCCTCGCTTCTGCCTTCACCGGCGATGATGCGTTTCAGCATACGATCCAGCCACCCGGTGCCCTCCCGGCAGGGCGTGCATTGACCGCAGGACTCCGACATATAGAAACGCGCCAACCGTTCGAGCGCCCGCACCATGCAGGTGGTTTCGTCCATGACGATGACCGCACCCGTGCCGAAGGAGGAGCCGGCCTTCTTCAGCGAGTCGTAGTCCATGTTGGTATTCCAGCATGATTTCTGCGGGCAAGACCATGCAGGAGGAGCCGCCCGGAATGACGGCTTTGAGCTTGCGCCCCTTCCACACGCCGCCCACCAGATCCATCAGATCCTTGAAGGGGATGCCCATGGGCAACTCGAAATTGCCGGGCCGTTCCACATGGCCCGAGACCGAAAAAATCACCGTGCCGCCGGAATTCGACCGGCCCCAATCCGGCAAACCATGCCGCCCCCTTGCGCATGATGGTGGGGATGGAGGCGAAGCTCTGGGTGTTGTTGATGGTGGTCGGCTTGCCGAACAAACCAAAGTTCGCCGGGAACGGCGGCTTGAAACGCGGCTTGCCGGGCTTGCCCTCGAGGGACTCGAGCAGCGCGGTCTCTTCGCCGCAGATGTAGGCGCCGGCGCCGATGAACGTGTGCAGGTCGAAATCCACCCCCGAGCCCAGGATATTCTTGCCGAGCAGACCCGCGGCATAGGCTTCCGCCAAGGCTGCCTCGAAACGCGGGATCGGCTCAGCCAAAAATTCGCCGCGAATGTAGTTGTAGCCCACGGTCGCGGTCATCGCGTAACCGCCAATGGCCATGCCTTCGATGATCGAATGCGGGTTGAAGCGCAGGATCTCGCGGTCATGGGCAGGTGCCGGGCTCGGATTCGTCCGAGTTGCATACCACGTACTTCTGCACCGGAGAGCTGCGCGGCATGAAACTCCACTTCACACCGGTGGGAAACGCCGCGCCGCCCCGCCCGCGCAGCCCGGAGGCTTTGACGTCATCGATGATTTTCTCGCGCGGCGTCTGTTCGCGCAGGATTTTCTCCCACGCTTGGTAGCCGCCGAATTGCCGATAGCACATCGAGCGTCCACGAGCGCTCGTATTTCAGCGCTTCGAATAACACCAGATTCTGCTCGTACGGCATCGGCGGCTCTCTTAAGTCAATTCGTCCAAGATCTTGTCGACGCTCTGCGGCGTGAGGTTCTCATGATAGACATGATCGACCATCATCATCGGCGCCCCGCAGCACGCCGCAAGGCACTCCTCTTCGCGCTTCAGGTAAATGCGCCCGTCGGGCGTGCTGTCGCCGGTCTTGATGCCGAGTTTCCTCTCGATGTGATCGACGATTTCCTGCGAGCCGCGCAGCATGCAGGAAATGTTGGTGCATACCGAAATGTGATGCCGCCCCACCGGCTTGGTCTCGAACATGGAATAAAAGGTGGCGACCTCGTACACCTGAATATTCGGCAGCTCCAAATATTCGGCGACCGCATCCATCAGATCCGTGGTGAGATAGCCGCGGTTTTCGTGCTGCACGGCATGCAGCGCCGAAATCACCGCGGAGCGTTTGCGATCGGGCGGAAACTTGGCCACCCAGTGATCGATCTCCTCGCGCACGTGCTCCGACAATCTCGCGCTCATCGGTCGATCTCGCCGAAAACGATGTCCTGGGTACCGATCACCGCCACTACGTCCGCCAGCATATGGCCGCGCACCATCTCATCGAGCGAGGCCAGGTGCGCGAAACCCGGCGGCCCGCACCTTCAGCCGATACGGCTTGTTCGCGCCGTCGGAGACGAGATACACGCCCGAGTTCGCCCTTGGGCGCCTCGACCGCGGCATAAACCTCGCCCGCGGGAACGCAATAACCTTCGGTCATCAATTTGAAGTGATGAATCAAGGATTCCATGTCGCCCTTCATTTCTTCGCGCCGCGGCGGCCGCACCTTGCGATCGTCGATCATGACGGGCCCGGGATTGGCCTTGAGCCACGCCACGCATTGCTCGATGATGCGGTTCGACTGGCGCAGCTCCTCGACCCTGCACCAGGTAGCGGTCGTAGCAATCGCCGTTGAGGCCGACGGGAATGTCGAAATCCAACCGATCGTACACATCGTATGGCTGCTTCTTGCGCAGATCCCACTCCACCCCCGAGCCGCGCAGCATCGGTCCCGAGAAGCCCAGCTGCATGGCGCGCTCCGGACTCACCACGCCGATATTGACGGTGCGCTGTTTCCAGATGCGGTTGTCGGTCAACAGCGCCTCGTATTCATCGACGCAGGCGGGAAAGCGCCCGACGAAATCCGCGATGAAATCGAGCAGTCCGCCGGCGCGGCGGTCGTTCAGACGGTCCACTTCCTTTTTGCTGCGCCACTGCGAATACGGGTATTGCGGCATGGATTCAGGCAGATCGCGATACACGCCGCCGGGACGATAATAGGTCGCATGCATGCGCGTGCCGGAGACCGCCTCGTAGCAATCCATGAGATCTTCGCGCTCGCGGAAGCAATACAGGAATACCGTCATGGCGCCGATGTCGATGGCGTGCGCGCCGAGCCACATCAGGTGATTCAAGATGCGCGTGATCTCATCGAACATCACGCGGATGTACTGCGCGCGCAGCGGCGGCTCGAGGCCCAGGAGCTTCTCGATCGCCATGACATAGGCGTGCTCGTTGCACATCATGGAAACGTAATCCAGACGGTCCATGTAGCCGATCGACTGATTGAAGGGCTTGCTCTCCGCCAGCTTCTCGGTCGCACGGTGCAGCAGGCCGATGTGCGGATCGGCCTTTTGAATCACCTCACCGTCCATCTCCAGCACCAGGCGCAGCACGCCGTGCGCAGCCGGATGCTGCGGGCCGAAATTCATGGTGTAGTTGCGAATCTCAGCCATCGGATTTTGCAAGGCTCGTGGTGTGGACAGGCGCGTTGGTGAGCGCGGGATCGTAGCGGTTGTCGTGACGAATCACCTTGGGCACGAGCACGCGGGGATCGATGGTTACCGGCTGATAGACCACGCGCCCCTTTTCCGGGTCGTAACGGACTTCGACGTTGCCCGACAGCGGGAAATCCTTGCGAAACGGATAGCCAATGAAGCCATAGTCGGTGAGCAAGCGGCGCAGGTCCGGATGGCCCCTGAACAGGATGCCGAATAGGTCGAAGGCCTCGCGCTCAAACCAATTCGCTGCCGCCCAAACAGGGGTCACCGAGTCGACCATGGGTGCCGCGTCGTCGGCGCAATACACCCGCAATCGCAGCCGTTGATTCAAGCGAGATCGACAGCAGGTGATAAACCACGGCAAATCGCCGTCCCGGCGCCGCCGCGTCTGTGCGCTGCCCGCCGCGCGCCACGCCGCGGCTGAAGCCGGATGAGGTCGCAGTCTCGGTATTCCATTCGTCGCGGCCGTATGAAAAGTAATCCACACCGCAGACGTCCATGCACATTTCAAACTTGAGTTCGGGCGCATCGCGCAGGATTTGCGCTGCCGCCAACAGTTCATCGGGCAGCGACCTCATAGGTCAACTCGCCGGCGTGATTGGCGACCGGCGTGAGCTTGCCGGGCAGCGCGGCGCTGATCGCTTGGGCCAGAACTTCGAGGCGGGTCGGTGTTGCAACCGCCGCCGTGCTGCCCGGAGTCGCGCTCATCGGATGATCGCCTTGTTGCGGCGAATTTTGTTCTGCAGCTGAATGATGCCGTAAAGCAACGCTTCCGCGGTCGGCGGGCATCCGGGTACGTAGACATCGACCGGAACGATGCGGTCGCAGCCGCGAACCACCGCATAGGAATAATGATAATAGCCGCCGCCGTTGGCGCAGGATCCCATGGAGATCACCCACCGCGGCTCGGTCATCTGGTCGTACACCTTGCGCAGCGCCGGCGCCATTTTATTCACCAAGGTGCCGGCCACGATCATGACGTCGGACTGCCGTGGGCTCGGCCTGAAAATGATGCCGAAGCGGTCTAGGTCATAGCGTGCCGCGCCGGCGTGCATCATTTCTACCGCGCAGCACGCCAAACCGAAGGTCATCGGCCAGAGCGAACCGGTGCGAGCCCAGTTGATGAGTTTATCGACGGTGGTCACTTCGAAGCCGCGCGCGGTGTTGTCGGCCTCTAATCCCATTCCAGGGCCCCTTTCTTGTAGTCGTAGGCCAGGGCCACCACCAGAATCAAGGCGAAGATAAACATGGCCAAAAGGCCGAACGTGCCGGTGATCTTGAGCGACACCGCCCAGGGAAAGAAAAACGCGATTTCCAGGTCGAACACGATGAAAATGATGGCCACGAGGTAGTAGCGGACGTCGAAACGCATGCGCGAGTCTTCGAAGGCCTCGAAGCCGCACTCATAAGGCGAGAGTTTTTCGGAATCCGGACGGCGCGGCCCCAGGATCCAACCGACAGTAAACAGCGCCAGGCCCAAAACCGTGGCCAAACCCAGAAAGATCAATATCGGTAAGTACTGTCGCAACATTATCGACGCCGTTGACTGCACGGATTGACCATAATTGTATCAGGCGCGCCTATGCTGCGTCGCGCGTAACAATCCAAAACCATGGTGCCGACGGCCGGACTCGAACCGGCACAGGTTGCCCCACTAGCCCCTCAAACTAGCGCGTCTACCAATTTCGCCACGTCGGCAATATTCACTTTTGTTCGGGCGCGGGCGACGGCTGCGGTGCCGGCGCACTGGCGGGCGGTGGCGTCGGCGTGAGCGCCGGCGGCGGCGCCTTCGTCGGCGCAGCGGCCGCGGCTTGCGCGGCGCGTTCCAGCACCGAGGTGGGCTGCACGGGCGCATGCGTGCCGAGATACGCCAATGTCAAGCTGGTGACAAAGAACAGTCCCGCAAACACGGCGGTCAACTTCGAAAACAAGGTGCTCGTGCCGCGCGCGCCGAACACCGTGCCCGATGCGCCGGAGCCGAATCCGGCACCCGCCTCGGCGCCCTTGCCCCGCTGCAGCAGCACCAGTCCGATGATCATCAGTGCAAGGAGTACATGCACACCCAAAATCAAACCACGCAACATAAAAAATCTCTTTAGTGGCGAGCGGCCGCAGCCGCGCAAATCTGTCGAAACTCATCGGCACTCAAGGAAGCGCCGCCTATCAATCCACCATCGACATCGGGCATCGCGAATAGCTCTGCCGCGTTGCCGGCCTTGACGCTGCCGCCGTACAGAATGCGTAAGTGGCCCGCCATCTTAACATCATGGGCCGCCATCCGACCCCGCAGAAAGGCATGTGCCTCCTGTGCCTGCTGCGGCGATGCGGTCCGTCCGGTTCCGATGGCCCAGACCGGCTCATAAGCGAGCACTGCCTGGGCGAATGCGCCCGCGCCAAGCATGGCAATCACTGCATCGACCTGCCGTCCGATCACCGCCTCGGTTTGCTTGGCCTCGCGCTCTTCCAGGGTTTCCCCGACGCACAGCACCGGCGTCAGCCCCCCCGCGAGGCCGGCCGCAAACTTTCGTGCAACCAACGTGTCGTCTTCGTGATACCAGCGCCGCCGTTCCGAGTGACCGACGATGACGTAGCTGCAGCCCACGTCCTTGAGCATGGCGGCGCCCACCTGCCCGGTAAAGGCACCGCCGGATTCGGCACACACGTCCTGCGCGCCGACCATGATGCGGCCGTCTTCCAAGGCGCGCACCGCATCGGCAATATAGACATAAGGCGGAAATACCACGACGTCGATCGGCCAGTCCGGCTTGATAAGGCTCTCTAGCTCGCCGAGCAACGCTCGATTCAGGGCCTGCGACCCGTGCATTTTCCAATTGCCGGCGACCATCGGACGACGCATAGCCAACCTTCGGGCGTTTCGCCCTGCGGGAAAGGCGGCGAAGATTAGCCGCGCAGCCGCGTAACTGCAAGCCCCCGTTAGAAATTGGCGTTCGACGCCGCCTCGACGGCCGCGGCAATATCCTGCGCGCCCTTCTTGACGAGAGCCGCATCGGAGCCCTCAACCATGACCCGTATGACCGGCTCGGTGCCGGAGGCGCGCAGCACAATTCGACCGCGCCCCTCGAGCCGCCCTTCCACCTCTTCGACCACCCGCACCACGGCAGGTTCGGCCTGCGGATCGAAGCGCTTCAGGACTTTCACGTTGAGCAAGACCTGCGGATATTTTTGCATCGCCGCGGCGAGCTGCGCCAAGCCCGATCCGGTCTGCTTCATGATGGCAAGCACCTGCAAAGCGCTGACCAGACCATCGCCCGTGGTGGTCTTATCCAGACACAGAATGTGGCCGGAAGTTTCCCCGCCCAAAGTGCCGTGAGCTTGATTCAGCATGGCGAGAACATTGCGGTCGCCCACCTGGGCGCGCAGAAACTCGATGCGGCGCGATTCGAGCGCGTGCTGTAACCCCAGGTTGCTCATGACCGTGCCGACCACCGGCCCTTTCAACTCCCCCGCGCCATGGCGCGCCGTTGCCAGAATGAACAGCAATTGGTCGCCGTCCACGCAGCGACCGAGCTCATCCACCATCACCACCCGATCGCCGTCACCGTCGAGCGCCAATCCCACGTGGGCGCGCACGCCAGGGACCGTGAGCTGCAGGAGCTCCGGCGAGGTCGAACCGCATCCGTCATTGATGTTGCGGCCGTTGGGTGAGCAGCCGATCGGCACGATCTCCGCGCCGAGATCCGCCAACACCCGCGGCGCCACTTTATAGCCGGCGCCGTTGGCGCAGTCGATCACGATCTTGAAGCCGCTCAAATTCATGCCCGATGGAATGGTGGAGGCGCAAAATTCCTGATACTGCGTGCGGCTGCGATCGATGCGCATCGCCCGGCCCAGGTGCTGCGATTCTTGGGTGACCACCGCATGATCCAGCAATGCCTCGATTTGCTGCTCCACGCGGTCCGACAGCTTGCTGCCGGTGGCATCGAAGAATTTGATGCCGTTGTCCTCGTAAGGGTTGTGTGATGCGCTGATGACAACGCCGAAACTACAGCCCAATCGCTGGGTCATGTACGCGATGCCGGGCGTGGGCAAAGGCCCGATCAGCATCACATCCACACCGGCGGCGACAAATCCCGCTTCCAACGCCGATTCGAACATGTAGCCGGACACCCGCGTGTCTTTGCCGATGAGCACGCGGCCGCCGTTCGGGCTAAGCACCCGCGCGGCGGAACTTGCCAGGCGCAAGGCAAAATCCACGGTCATCGGCGCGGAACCGACGCGGCCGCGTACACCGTCGGTGCCGAAGTAGTGGCTCACGGGGCCGATCCTTGCAGCACCGCGCTTACGCTGCGCACCGCATCCAGGGTGGGGCCGACATCGTGAGTCCGGATGATGCGAGCGCCATTGGCCACCGCCAGCGCCGCCAACCCCAAGCCGCCGTACAGCCGTTCATTCACGCTCTTGCCCAATATTTTTCCGATCACGCTTTTGCGCGATACGCCGATCAGTAGCGGCGCCTGCAGCGCTGCGAAGCGCGGTAATTCTCTGAGTAGCGTCAAGTTGTGCTCCAAGCTTTTGCCGAATCCAAATCCCGGATCGAGTGCAATGGCTTCGCTCGCAACACCTGCCTCGATGCACGCGCGGCGCTCCCCGGACAAGAACTCCATCACTTCTCCCACCACGTCATTATAGTGCGGCCGATCTTGCATCGTACGCGGCTCACCTTGCATATGCATGAGACACACGCCCGCGTGAGTCTCTGCCGCCACCGCGCGCGCGCCGGGCTCACGCAGTGCATACACATCGTTGATGATGCAGGCGCCGGCCGCCACCGCCGCACTCATCACACTGGGTTTGGATGTATCGATGGAAATCGCCACATCGCAGCTGGCGGCAATGGCCTCGATCACAGGAATGACCCTCGTGATCTCCACCGAGGCGTCCACCGCGAGGGCGCCGGGCCGGGTCGACTGACCACCGACATCGATGACGGCCGCCCCTTCCGCGACGATCTGCCGCGCCCGCTCCAACGCCGCATCGAGCGCCGCATAGCGGCCGCCGTCGGAAAACGAATCCGGCGTCACGTTGAGGATTCCCATGACGACCGGCCGCCTCAACTCAATGTTTCGTTCTCGACAGCGCCACAGCATGAGGTGATTGTAGTGACTCCGGGGCCGGCTTCGATCGACTGATCGCCGGCCACCGCCGCTAAAGGATGATTGCGCGGGCCGCATTTCCCGGCCCGAGCAAACTGTTCCTCAGTGCTGTCCGGCGGGATTTACCAGCGGCGGCGTCGGCTTCTCGGCGGAGGGAGGCCGCGGCGTCGGTGTCGGTGTGTCGTCCCAGTCGCGGGGCGGTCGTGGGGCACGGCCTTCCATGATGTCCTTGATCATCTCCTCATCGATGGTCTCGTACTTGATCAAGGCCTCCGACATGGTCTGCAGCTTGTCCATGTTGGTCTGAAGAATTTTGTAGGCGCGCTGATAGTTGCTGTCGATCACGCGGCGGACTTCCTCGTCGATCACGTGCGCGGTGACGTCCGAGACCTGCTTGTGCTGTGTGACGCTGCGTCCCAAGAACACTTCGCCGGATTCCTCGCTGTAGGTCTGCGGACCCAGGCGGTCGGAAAGGCCCCAGCGGGTGACCATATTGCGCGCCAGTTCGGTGGCGCGTTCGATGTCGTTGGAGGCGCCGGTGGTGACGGCGTCCGCGCCGAACACCAATTCCTCGGCAACGCGGCCGCCGAACAGCGTGGCGATGCGGCTCTCGAGCTGGCGCTTGCTGGTGCTGTAGCGATCGGCTTCCGGCAGGAACATGGTCACGCCCAGGGCGCGGCCGCGCGGAATGATGGTGACTTTGTAGACCGGATCGTGATCCGGGACACTCAAGCCCGACGATGGCGTGGCCCGATTCGTGGTAAGCGGTGTTGCGCTTCTCCTCCTCGGTCATGACCATGGAGCGGCGCTCCGCGCCCATCATGATCTTGTCCTTGGCGTGCTCGAACTCTTCCATCGTCACCGAGCGCTTGTTGCCGCGCGCCGCGAACAGCGCCGCTTCGTTGACGAGATTGGCCAGATCGGCGCCGGAAAATCCCGGGCGTGCCGCGCGCGATGACCGAAGGCTTGACGTTGTCGCCGATCGGCACCTTGCGCATGTGAACTTTGAGGATTTGTTCGCGGCCGCGCACATCGGGCAGCGGCACCACCACTTGGCGATCGAAACGGCCCGGCCGCAGTAGCGCCGGATCCAGCACATCGGGACGGTTGGTGGCCGCGATGACGATGATGCCCTCGTTGCCCTCGAAGCCATCCATCTCGACCAGCAACTGGTTCAGGTCTGCTCACGCTCGTCATGGCCGCCGCCCAGGCCCGCGCCGCGGTGCCGGCCGACGGCATCGATCTCATCGATGAAAATGATGCAGGGCGCATGTTTCTTGGCCTGCTCGAACATGTCGCGCACGCGCGAGGCGCCCACGCCCACGAACATCTCCACGAAATCGGAGCCTGAAATGGTGAAAAATGGCACCTTGGCCTCGCCGGCGATGGCCCGGGCCAGCAGGGTCTTGCCGGTGCCCGGCGAGCCCACCATGAGCACGCCTTTCGGGATCTTGCCGCCAAGTTTCTGGAACTTGCCGGGATCTTTCAGGAAATCGACGATTTCGACGACTTCCTGCTTGGCCTCCTCGACGCCCGCCACATCGGCGAAAGTGATGTTGACCTGATCCTCGCCCAGCAGGCGCGCGCGGCTCTTGCCGAAGGACATGGCCCCCCGGCCGCCCGAGGCGCCCTGCATCTGGCGCATGAAGTAGGCCCAGAAGCCGATGAGAATCAATATCGGAAAGGCCGAGATAAGCAATTGCAGGAACACCGACTGCTGCTTGGGGGGTTCGCCGCCAAACTTGACGTGTTCCTGCTGCAACAGATCGATCAAGGCGCCGTTATTGGTCTCGGGATTGATAGACCACGAAACTCTCGCCCGAGCGCTTCTTGCCTTCGATGACATCGCCCTTCAGGGTGACCGATTCGATGTTGCCGCTCTTCACGTCGGTGAGGAACTGCGAGTAAATGATCGGCGCGGGTTGACCGGTGCGCATGCCGAATTGACTGAAAATCGCGAGCAGAATGACGGCCAACGCGACCCAGAGGAGAATTTGTTTCGTCAGATCGTTCAAGTTTCACCTGCAACCGTCACACACAAAGGACCAGCAAATTTGACGGGCATTTCCTCAACTTACACCATCCTAAACTGCCGCGCCAACAGATAGATCTCAGGACTGCGAGTTCGTGACGCCTTCGGCTTTTTGGTCACCACGCGGCCGTATCGAGTGCGGGCCTCCCGGATGATCTGTTCGAAGCCGGCGCCCTGAAATAATTTCACGAGCAAATCGCCTCCCGGCGCCAAAACACGATCTGCGAACTCCATGGCAAGTTCCGCCAAATACATGGAGCGGGGCTGGTCCACCGCATCGATACCTGCCATGTTGGGGGCCATATCCGACAATACAAGCTCGATTTTGTCCGCCCCGACGCGCTCCAGCACCTGCTCGAGCACCGCCTCGTCCCGAAAGTCGCCCTGGACGAAATCGACGCCCGGGATGGCGTCCATGGGCAGTATGTCGGTGGCCACGATGCGGCTCTTACCGCCCACGATGCGAGCCGCATACTGGCTCCAGCCGCCCGGTGCGGCGCCCAAATCGACGCACGCGAATCCCCGGCCGCAGCAGCCGCTCGCTTTCCTGAATTTGCGCCAGCTTGAACACCGCGCGCGAACGCCAGCCTTCTTTCTGCGCGCGCTTGACGAACTCATCGTTGGCGTGCTCGGCCAGCCAGCGGGAACTGCTTTTAGTGCGCTTGGGCATTTTAACGTGCGACTATAATCGCGCGATGACACTCTCTGAGAAACAAAAGAAACATTTACGCCGTCTCGGGCACCCGCTGCACCCCCTCGTCATGCTGGGCAATGCTGGCTTGACCGACCGGTGTGGTGAAGGAATTGGACCGCGCCCTCGCCGATCACGAATTGGTCAAGGTGTCCGCCCGGGTCGGGGATCGGGGCGCCCGCGACGCGGCGCTCGAGGATTTGGCCCGGCAAACTTCCAGCGACATCGTGCAACGCATCGGCAACGTCGGCCTGTTCTACCGCCGCAGCCCACGGTTGCCGAAGATTCTCCTGCCCGACGCCTGAGAAAAGATTTGCAAAGTGTCACGGCTCGCCGGGCCGCATCCGCGGCCTGAGCCGGTGCCGGCGTCTATCAGGCATGCCGATATTCATCCTGGTAGATCAGAGCTAAGACGCACAGGCAGGCCAGCACGTAAAGGGCCGCCGAGATGCCGTGCCACGCACCAAAACTCAAATACGCGCTGCCGCCGTGCATCTGCGCACGAATCATGGCCGCCTTCAAGATCCATTCGTTGATCGAGAGCAAGCCGGCTGCGACAAATCCGGGCCAAAATCGCGCGCGAACCGGCAGCAGCAGCGCCAGCGCCGCGACGCCGAGTCCCAGGTAAGTCTCGATGCTGAAAAGCCGGCCGGCGATCAGACCGGCGGTATGCCGATCGCCTTGCAGGTGAAACACCACCGCCGCGACCCACAGCAGCGACCACAGGCTGCCCGCCCACAGCACGGTGAGCACCCGCCAGGTGCGCGCCAAAATCCTCACGATTCCTACACGTAACGGACGGACACGATTTCGTAGCTTCGAGTTCCGCCCGGCGTGGTGACATCGACGACATCGCCCTCGGACTTGCCGATGAGCGCGCGCGCAATCGGCGAGGACACCGACAGCAGCCCTTGCTTGATATTGGCCTCATCATCGCCGACCAGCTGATAGATCACCTTGTTGCCGCCGTCCTGATCCTCCAGCTCGAGCGTCGATCCGAAGACCACGCGTCCGTTGGCGGTAAGCTTGGTGACGTCGATCACCTCGGCGTTGCTACAGGCGATTCTCGATTTGGTTGATGCGCCCTTCGATGAAGCTCTGCTGCTCGCGCGCGGCGTGGTACTCGGCGTTCTCGCTCAAATCGCCGTGCGCGCGCGCCTCGGCGATGGCCTTGATGACATTCGGCCGCGCCTCGCTCTTCAGCTGCTTCAGTTCTTCGCGCAACCGCTCGGCGCCGCGCAGCGTCATGGGAGTCCGGGTCACGCCATTTCCTTGTGCAAATCCTGCAATCGATTCACTTCGATGTCGCCTAAGTGATCCAGCGCGTCGCAAGTCGCGCGTGCGCCGGCCACGGTGGTGTAATAGGTTACGCGCCTCGCGACCGCCTCGCGACGGATGGAACGCGATTCGCGCACCGCCTGCTTGCCCTCGGTGGTGTTGACGATCAACGCCACCTCGTCGTTTTTTATCATATCGACCACGTGCGGGCGACCCTCGCGCACCTTGTTGACCCGCCGGCAGCCGATGCCGGCCTCTTCGAGCACCTTGGCCGTGCCGCCGGTGGCCGCGATCTCGAAGCCGCGCGCGATCAACATTTGCGCCAGAATCACCGCGCCGGGCTTATCGCGGTCGCGCACGCTGATGAAACACAGTCCGCGGGTCGGCAAAATCACCCCGGAAGCCGCCTGCGCCTTGGCATAGGCCTCGCCAAAGGTGTTGCCCGTGCCCATGACCTCGCCCGTCGATTTCATTTCCGGCCCCAGGATGGGATCGGCCTCGGGGAACTTGATGAATGGGAACACCGCTTCCTTGACCGAAAAATAGGGCGGGATGCGTTCCACGGTGCGGCCCTGCTGGCTCAGAGACTTGCCGGTCATGACGCGCGCCGCCACCTTGGCCAGCGGTATGCCGGTCGCCTTGGACACGAACGGCACGGTGCGCGAGGCCCGGGGATTGACCTCGAGGATATAGATCACGCCGCTTTGTATCGCGAACTGAATATTCATCAAGCCGATCACGTTGAGCGCCTTGGCCAGCTTGCGCGTCTGCGCCCGCAGCTCATCCTGGACCTCCGCCGAGAGGCCGTTGGGCGGCAACGAGCAACCGGAATCGCCGGAATGCACGCCCGCCTGCTCGATGTGCTCCATGATGCCGCCGATGAGCACGTCCTTGCCGTCGCTCACGGCGTCGACATCCACCTCGATGGCCAAATCCAGGAATCGATCGAGCAGCACCGGACTGTCGTTCGACACCTTCACGGCATCGGTCATGTATTGGCGCAGATCGTCCTCATTGAACACCACTTCCATGGCGCGGCCGCCGAGAACGTAGCTCGGCCGCACGACCAGCGGGAAGCCCACGTCGCGCGCCATGACGATGGCCTGCTCCTCGGTGCGCGCCGAGGCGTTCGCCGGCTGCTTGAGCTTCAAAGCGGTGACCAGCTTCTGGAAGCGCTCGCGGTCCTCGGCGACATCGATGCTGTCGGGTGTCGTGCCGATGATCGGCGCGCCCGCGGCGGCGAGCGCGCGCGACAACTTAAGCGGCGTCTGGCCGCCATACTGCACGATGACGCCCTCGGGCTTTTCCTTCTCGATGATTTCCATCACGTCTTCAAAGGTGAGCGGCTCGAAGTACAGCCGGTCCGAGGTGTCGTAATCGGTGGAGACCGTCTCGGGATTGCAATTCACCATGATGGTCTCGAAGCCGTCCTCGCGCAGCGCCATCGCGGCATGCACACAGCAATAATCGAACTCGATTCCCTGACCGATGCGATTCGGGCCGCCCCCCAGGATCATGATCTTGCGCCTATCGGTCGGCGCCGCCTCGCATTCTTCTTCATAGGTGGAATAGAGGTAGGCGGTGGAGGTGGCGAACTCGGCGGCGCAGGTATCGACACGCTTGTATACCGGATGCAGCGAGAGCTTGCGCCGCTCGCGGCGGATATCGGTTTCGTCGCGGCCCGTCAGTTTGCGCGATGCGCGCATCCGAGAAACCCTTGCGCTTCAAAGCGCGCAGGCGCGCAAGGTTCAGGCTCTCGAAACCTTCCCGCGCGAGCTGCGCTTCTTCGCGCAGCAGATCCTCGATCTGCGACAGGAACCAGGGGTCGATCTTGGTGGCATCGAACAGCTGCTGCAGGCTCCAGCCGGCACGAAATGCATCGGCCACGTACAGAATCCGATTGGGCCCCGGCCAGCGCAGCTCGTACGAAAGCCTCTCGGCCGCCTCTTCGGTCAAGGGCAGCGTCAGCTGTTCATCGAAGCCGTCGTAGCCGGTCTCCAGGCTGCGAAGCGCCTTCTGCATCGATTCCTGGAAGGTGCGGCCAATGGCCATCGCCTCGCCCACCGATTTCATCTGGGTGGTGAGCCGGGTGTTTGCGCCGGGAAATTTCTCGAACGTGAAGCGCGGAATCTTGGTGACCACGTAATCGATGGTTGGCTCGAAGGATGCCGGCGTCGCGCCGCCGGTGATTTCGTTTTTCAGCTCGCTCAAGGTGTAGCCCACGGCCAGCTTGGCGGCGATCTTGGCGATCGGAAAACCGGTGGCCTTGGAGGCGAGCGCGGAGGAGCGCGACACCCGCGGATTCATTTCGATCACCAGCACCCGGCCGTCTTCCGGATTGATGGCGAACTGTACGTTGGAGCCGCCGGTGTCGACGCCGATTTTCCGCAGCACCGCAATCGAGGCGTCCCGCAGCCGCTGGTACTCGCGGTCGGTCAGGGTTTGCGCCGGGGCCACGGTGATGGAATCGCCGGTATGCACGCCCATCGGGTCGATGTTCTCGATGGAGCAAACGATGATGCAGTTATCATCGTGATCGCGCACCACCTCCATTTCGAACTCTTTCCAACCGAGCACCGATTCCTCGAGCAGCACCTCGTTGGTGGGCGAGGCGTCGAGTCCGCGCGCCACGATGGCTTCGAATTCTTCGCGGTTATAGGCGATCCCGCCGCCCGAGCCGCCCAAGGTGAAGGAGGGTCGGATCACGGTCGGGAAACCGATTTCCGCCTGCACGGCAAGCGCCTCTTCCATGCTGTGCGCGATGCGCGCGCGCGCCGTCTCCAAGCCGATGTCCGCCATTGCGCGGCGGAACAGTTCGCGATCCTCCGCCATGTCGATGGCGCGCTGCGAGGCGCCGATCATTTCGACGCTGAATTTCTCCAAGCATCCCTTCGCGCACCAGATCCAAGGCCGTGTTCAGGGCCGTCTGGCCGCCCATGGTCGGCAGCAATGCGGTGGGCCGTTCCTTCTCGATGATGCGGGCGATGGTGCGCCAATTGATCGGCTCGATATAAATGGCGTCGGCGGTCTCCGGATCGGTCATGATCGTGGCCGGATTGGAGTTCACCAAAATGACGCGATATCCCTCTTCTTTCAGGGCCTTACACGCTTGAGCTCCAGAATAGTCGAACTCGCAGGCCTGACCGATGATGATCGGCCCCGCGCCGATGATGAGGATGCTGTCGAGGTCGGTACGCTTCGGCACTAGCCTTCCGCCGATTTTTGCTTGACCGGGGTGCGCCCGCGGGAGTTGGCCTGCATGCGCTTTACCATCAAGTACATGAAGTGCTCGAACAGCAGCCGCAGGTCGTGCGGGCCGGGGCTCGCCTCGGGATGTCCCTGGAAGCTGAAAGCCGGCCGATCGGTGCGGGCGACACCCTGCAGCGAGCCGTCGAACAGCGAGCGATGCGTCGGGCGCAAGGTCTCCGGCAGCGTCGCTTCATCCACCGCAAAACCATGGTTCTGGCTGGATATCAGTACACGGCCGGAATCGATTTCCAGCACCGGGTGATTGGCGCCGTGATGGCCGAACTTCATCTTGATGGTTTTCGCCCCGCTCGCGAGCCCGAGCAATTGGTGTCCCAGGCATATCCCGAACACCGGTATGTCGGTCTCCAAGAACTTGGCGATTGCTTCGATGGCGTAATCGCAGGGCTCGGGATCCCCCGGTCCATTGGTTAAGAAGATACCGTCAGGATTCATCGCAAGCACTTGATCTGCCGGCGTTTGTGCGGGCACTACCGTCATGCGGCAGCCGTGTTCCGCCAGATATCCTCAAGATGCTGCGCTTCATGCCGATAGTCATAGGCGACCACGTGCAGGCGGCTCTGCGGGCGCGGCGGTTTGGCGGCGGTCTTCCAGATCAGTCCGTCGTTCCACTGATAGATTTTCTTGGTCGAAACCGCCTTGGCCAGGTCCATGCCCTTCAAGCCGGGAAATTTCTTGGCGGCGCGCACCGCGGCGTTTTGATCGATGTTCTCGCCCGTCATGATGCACCCCGATTGCGCTCCCTTCTCGCGCAACAGCCGGGTGAGTTTGCGGGTATCGATGTCGGCGATGGCCACCACCTTGCAGCGAAGCAAAAAACTCTGCAAGGACTCGGTGGCGCGCCAGTTCGAATGCAGCAGCGGCAGGTCGCGAATCACCAGGCCGGCGGCGTAAACCGCGCCCGACTCGAGATCTTCCGGCGTCGCGCCGGTGTTGCCGATGTGCGGATAGGTCAGGGTGACGATCTGTCGGCAGTACGAAGGATCGGTAAGGATTTCCTGGTACCCGGTCATCGCCGTATTGAAAACTACTTCACCTGTCGTGTTGCCTTTCGCGCCTACTGAGACGCCTCGGAACACGGTGCCATCTTCGAGAGCTAGCACTGCAGGGGTCGACACTCCGGTTCCTCGCTTTGCGCTACGGCGCGTTGACGCAGATGCGCAAAGCGGGAGGCGCTCTTAAGAACGTCCTCCCGCTTCATGGGTTGATTCGCGATCAGTTTCCGGGCGCGAATATTAACGATGCCCGCGATCACTGTCTATGCTTCTTCTCAAAGTCCGAGCACATCCTTCATGCCATAAAGCCCCGGGGGCTGTCCGATCAGCCAGCCGGCGGCCCGCAAGGCTCCTCGGGCGAAGGTGATCCGGTCCGTGGCCCGATGGGTGATTTCCAGCCGCTCCCCCGCTCCACTGAATGTCACGGTGTGCTCGCCGACGATGTCGCCGGCCCGCACCACCGAGAAACCGATGCTGCCGGGGCGCCGTGGGGCACTGATACCCTGGCGCTCGAAAACCGCGGCTTCACTGAAGCTCACGCCGCGCGACCTGGCGATGGCCTCGCCCAAATTCAAGGCCGTGCCGGAGGGCGCATCGCGCTTCTGCCGGTGGTGCGCCTCCGAAATCTCCACATCGTAGGCGCTGCCCAGGGCCCGGGCCGCCGCAGCGGCCAACTCATTCAATACGCGCGACGGCGAGGCTGGTATTGGGCGCGATCAGCACCGGCAATCGACTGCGCCGCACGCGTAAGTTCCGCCTTCGCAGGCGCGTCGAACCCGGTCGCCCCCACGAGCAGCGGCACCGTGGCGCGGGCGCACGCTTGCGCATGCAGAGCAACCGCACCGCCCACGCTGAAATCGAGCGCCACCGAAGCCCCCTCGAGGGCCGCGCCGGGATCCGCCGTGATCCTCACGCCGGTCGGCTGCCCGTCCGCGGCCGCATCCAATCCAAGCCGCGAACTGCCCGCCGAGGCGAGCGCGCCGCACAGCTGGAACTCTGAAGTCTCGCGCAGCGCTCGAATCAGCGACTGTCCCATGCGGCCGGTGATGCCGAAGACGGTCAGCGAGCCCGGCGGCACCTATTCTACCGCGCGCGTAAAGAACTTCTTTACGCCCTCGAAAAAGGTCTGTTCGCTTGCGGCTGGTGGCTGCCCTGTTCCAACGACTCGGCGAACTTGCGCAGCATTTCCTTCTGTTCGCCGCGCAAACTCACCGGCGTTTCGACCACGACGCGGCAGAACAAGTCGCCGGGTGCGCCGCCGCGCACCGGACGCACGCCCTTCTCGCGCATGCGAAACACGCGGCCAGACTGGGTTTCGGCGGGAATCTTGAGAATGACCTCGCCATCGAGAGTCGGCACTTCGACCGATGCCGCCGAGCGCGGCCGTGACAAAGCTGATGGGCACTTCGCAGGACAAATGGCTGCCTTCGCGCTCGAAGATCGCGTGCTCGCTGCACTCGAATCTCGACATAGAGGTCCCCGGCCGGACCGCCGTTGCGCCCCGCTTCACCCTCCCCGTTCAGACGAATGCGATCACCCGTATCGACGCCCGCCGGCACTTTGACCGGCAGGGTCTTTTCCTGCCGGACCCGACCCTGGCCGAAGCAGGTATCGCAGGGATTGCAGATGATCTTGCCGCGGCCCTTGCAGCGCGGACAGGGCTGTTGGATGGTGAAGATCGACTGCTGCACCCGGACCTGACCCTGGCCATTGCAGGTATCGCAGGTCTTCGGGCGTGGAACCCTTGGCGGCGCCCGTGCCCTTTGCAGGTCTTGCACTCGCGCCATGGACGGGATCGTGAATCTCGGTTTCGGTGCCGAACACCGCCTGCTCGAGATCCAATTCGAGTTCGTAGCGCAGGTCTGCGCCTCGAAACACCTGGGTTCGGCCGCGCTGGCCGCCGGAAAAGATGTCGCCGAACATTTCCCCGAAAATGTCGCCGAACGCTTCGCCGGCGCTGAAGCCCCCGCCGCGGCCGCCCTCGAGGCCCGCGTGTCCGAACTGGTCGTAGACGGCGCGCTTGTGCGAATCGCACAGCACCTCGTACGCCTCCTTGGCTTCCTTGAAGCTTGTGTTCCGCTTCCGGGTCGTCGGGATTGCGATCCGGATGATATTTCATCGCGAGGCGGCGGTATGCCTTCTTGATCTCGGCTTCCGACGCGTTGCGCGGCAAGTCGAGGAGTTTGTAGTAATCCTGCTTCGCCATTACTCTACCCTATGAGGCCCGTCCCATAAAAACGAACCGCCGGCACTCTGCATACCGGCGGTTTCATTCAGCATCTAACGCATCACAATCTACCGCATCAGCAGCGCCGCTAGGCCTTCTTGCGATCGCTGTCCTTCACTTCCTCGAACTCCGCGTCCAGCACATCCTCCTTGGGTGCATGCTGTCCAGCCGATCCGCTCTCGGCGCCGCCGGTGCCGAGGCGCCCGCGCCCGCCGCGGACTGCTCGTACATCTTCTGCATGAGCGCGCTCGAGGCCTGCTCCAGCGCCGGTCGTCTTGCGCTCGATGTCCTCGCGGTCATCGCCGCTCATCGCGCTCTTCAACGCCGCCATCGCATCGTTGGCCGCCTTCTTCTCGATCCTCGGAGACCTTGTCGCCGGCATCCTTGAGCGCCTTTTCCACCGTGTGAATGGTGGCATCGGCCTTGTTGCGTGCGCCCACCAGTTCGCGGAACTGCTTGTCCTCCTCGGCATGCGCCTCGGCGTCCGACACCATGCGCTTGATCTCCGCCTCCGACAAACCGCTCGAGGCCTTGATGACGATGCGCTGTTCCTTGCCGGTTTTCACGTCCTTCGCCGAGACGTTCAAGATGCCGTTGGCGTCGATGTCGAAGGCGACTTCGATCTGCGGCATGCCGCGCGGCGCAGGCGGAATATCCGTGAGGTCGAAGCGGCCCAGCGACTTGTTGTCGCTCGAGCGCTCGCGCTCGCCCTGCAGCACGTGGATGGTCACGCCCGGTCTGATTGTCGTCCGCGGTCGAGAACGTCTGCGACGCCTTGGTCGGAATGGTGGTGTTCTTCTCGATCACCTTGGTCATGACGCCGCCGAGGGTTTCGATGCCCAAGGACAGTGGCGTCACGTCGAGCAGCAGCACGTCCTTCACGTCGCCCGACAGCACGCCGCCCTGAATCGCGGCACCCACGGCCACCGCTTCATCCGGGTTCACGTCCTTGCGCGGCTCCTTGCCGAAAAATCCTTGACCGCCTGCTGCACCATGGGCATGCGGGTCTGGCCGCCGACCAGGATGACTTCGCCCACGTCCTTCATGGACAGGCCCGCATCCTTCAGCGCAATGCGGCAAGGCTCCATGGTCTTCTGCACCAGATCCTCGACCAGCGATTCGAGCTTGGCCCGGGTCAGCTTCATGTTCAGATGCTTGGGGCCCGCGGCATCCGCCGTGATGTACGGCAGATTGATTTCGGTCTGCTGGCTCGAGGACAGCTCGATCTTGGCCTTTTCGGCGGCTTCTTTCAGGCGCTGCATGGCAAGCGGATCCTTGCGCACATCGATGCCGCTTTCCTTCTTGAACTCGTCCGCCAAGTAATTGATGACGCGAAGGTCGAAGTCCTCGCCGCCCAGGAAGGTATCGCCATTGGTCGAGAGCACTTCGAATTGACGCTCGCCGTCCACTTCGGCGATTTCGATGACCGACACGTCGAAAGTGCCGCCGCCCAGGTCGTACACGGCGATCTTGCGGTCGCCGCCGTCCTTGTCCAGGCCGTAGGCCAGCGCGGCCGCGGTGGGCTCGTTGATGATGCGCTTGACGTTCAAGCCGGCGATGCGGCCGGCGTCCTTGGTCGCCTGGCGCTGCGAGTCGTTGAAGTAGGCCGGCACCGTGATGACCGCTTCGGTCACGGTCTCGCCCAGATAATCCTCGGCGGTCTTTTTCATCTTCATGAGCACGCGCGCCGAGACCTCCGGGGGCGCCATTTTCTTGCCCTGCACTTCGACCCAAGCGTCGCCGTTATCGGCCTTGACGATCTTGTAGGAGACCATGCTCATGTCTTTCTTCACCACTTCGTCGGTGAATTTGCGGCCGATGAGGCGCTTCACCGCGGCGATGGTGTTGGCGGGGTTGGTGACGGCCTGGCGCTTGGCGGATTGTCCGACCAGTACCTCGCCATCCTTGGTGAAGGCGACGATCGACGGCGTCGTGCGATCCCCTTCGCTGTTCTCGATGACTTTGGGCTTGCCGCCCTCCATGATCGCGACGCAAGAATTCGTCGTGCCAAGATCGATGCCAATCATTTTAGCCATTGTGAAAACCCTCTAAAAATTCGAAACGTTGTGACCCTACCTGGGGACATTCGGCGTATTTTTCAATTGCCGATTCGGCCTGCCTTGCTGACGACGACCCGTGCCGGGCGCAGCAACCGCCCATTCAGGGAATAACCCTTCTGAATCACCGACAACACGGTGTTGGCGGGCGCATCGGCGCTCGCTTGAGCGATCATGGCCTCGTGCCAGGCCGGGTCGAAGGGCTGACCCTTGGGGTCGATCACCTTGATGCCCGCCTTGTCGAAAGCCCGCAGCAGCTGCTTCAGGGTCGCCGTTGAGCCCTCGAGCAGAGCCGAGCCGGAATTCGCCGCACCGGCATCGATACCGGCCTCCCCGGCATTGATACCGGCCTCCAGTGAATCCGCGACGCTGACCAGCTCCTGCGCGAAGCGCTCGATGGCGTACTTGCGGGCGTTTTCCAGCTCCCGGTCCATGCGTTTGCGGTAGTTCTCCAGCTCCGCGACGGCGCGCAGGTAGCTGTTCCAATTCTCGTTTGCCTTGGCCTCCGCCGCCGCCAATGCCGTGCCTGCAGCCGCCTTCGGGCGCCGGGCCTGCATCGTGCCATATCGGCCGCCGATACTGGGTTGTTGTCATTCACGCGTTTACAGCCTCGAAAACAGGCGGCTTAAGGAGCCGCTCGAAGGGTACATTTTGGGGGCTATTTGCGAGCGTTCAAGGCCGAACCCAACAGCTTGGCCGTGATATCGACGATGGGAATGACTCGCTCATAGGCCATGCGGGTCGGGCCAATGATCCCCAAGACCCCGACCACCTGGTTGTCGACCATGTAGGGCGCGGTAACCACGCTGATGTCGTCGAGAATCCGGTAGCCCGACTCCTGGCCAATGAAGATCTGAATGCCATCGGCGCGCAGGCAGCTATCCAAGAGCCTCAAGATGTCGTGCTTTTCGTTGAAGGCCTCGAACAGCCGCCGCAGTCGATCGATGTTGGATAGCTCGGCGAATCCCATGAGATTGGTTTCGCCGGCGATCACATACTCCACCCGCTCCGCGGGGGCGCTGTCGAAGACCTTCTGCGCGACTTGGATGGCGTCGCGCATGAGCTGGTCCATGTGCTGGCGCGTCTCCTGCAGCTGCGCCAGCAGCTGGGCGCGTACATCCGGCAGCGAACGCCCGGCGAAGGCCTCATTCAGGTAGTTGGCGGCGCGGCGCAGCTCCTCGGGGGAATGATAGCGATCCAGCTGCACCACGCGGTTCTGCACCTCGCGGTTGCTCATGACCATGATGGCGAGGGCACGATTTTCGGACAATGAGACGAATTCGATCTGCGTCAGCGCGATGTAGTGCGGGTTCGGCAATGTCACCAAACCGGCCATGTGCGAGACGCTGGAAAGCATCTGAGACACCGTCTGCACCAAGGAACGGCCGCTGGCCGCTTCCGAGCCCAAGCGCCGCTCGATATCCTCGATTTCCTCGTGATGCAGGGGCTTGAGCTTGAGAAGCGTGTCGACGAAAAACCGGTACCCCTTGTCGGTGGGTATGCGGCCGGCGGAGGTGTGAGGCGACGCGACGAAGCCCAGGTCTTCCAAGTCGGCCATGACATTGCGAATGGTCGCCGAGGAGAGGCTGAGTCCGGAATCGCGCGACAGGGTTCGCGATCCCACCGGCTGGCCTTCGCGAATGTAATTCTCGATCAGGGCCTTGAGCAGCAGCTGCGCGCGCTCGTTGAGTCCTTCCTCGGTACCTTCTGTCATAGTAGGTCCATATAACATGTTTGAAGCTATCTAGCGCATCCGGCCGAAGTCAAGTCCAGAGGGAGGGCTATAATCGATCATGCCTCAGGTATTTCAAGTCCATCGCCTTGGTGGGCAACGCCAAAGATTTGCGCGTCGCCGAATGCATGCTGGGCCTGGCCGCGCACTTTCATGCGCGCGGCGTGCCGGTGCTGGTCGACCCCGGCGTGGGTCTGGCCTTCAAGGCAGGCAGCGTCGTGCTGTGTCCGGAACAAGCCTTCGCAACCCGCGCCGACCTGATCGTCGCCATCGGCGGCGACGGCACGCTGCTGTACGCCGCGCGACTGGTGGCCGGCCATTCGGTGCCCCTGCTCGGCGTCAATCGCGGCCGTTTGGGATTTCTCACCGACGTGAGCCCCGCCTCGATGCTCGAAGATGTCGACACCGTGCTCGCCGGCGATTACAGCGAAGACCGCCGCTCGCTGCTGGCGGCGCGGCTGGAAAGCCACGACGGCCGGGTCGCGCGCGCGCTGGCGTTGAACGATGTCGTGGTCAACAAATGGGAGACCGGACGGACCATGGATTTCGAGACCTCCATCAACGGGCGGTTCGTCAATTCGCACGGCGGCGACGGCATGGTGATCGCCACGGCGACCGGCTCGACGGCCTACGCGCTCTCCTGCGGCGGACCGATCGTCGAGCCGGATCTCGATGTGTGGGTGTTGGCGCCGATCTCGCCCGCACACCTTGAGCGACCGGCCGATCGTGGTGCGCGCCGGCAGCAAAATTGCGCTGCGCATGTCGGATCGTTTCGAATCGCGCGCGCAGGTAACCTGCGACGGCACCGCGATCGGCGATTTGGAGCAAGGCGATAATTTGTATGTCGAGGGCGCCGATGCGCAAATCACGCTGCTGCACCCGCCGGGCTATGACTACTATCGGCTGCTGCGCTCCAAGCTGCACTGGGGCCGCGGCGCGCCACAACGGAAGCCCCGACATCTAAGCCGTGCTGACGCATCTTCAATTGCGGGATTTGGTTCTCGTCGATCAAGCCGAGCTCGAACTCGGCGGCGGCCTGACCGCGCTCACCGGCGAGACCGGCGCGGGTAAATCCATCGTCGTGGACGCGCTGCTGCTGATCGCCGGCGGGCGCGGGACCGGCGATATCGCGCGCCAGGGTGCCGAGCGTGCCGAAGTCAGCGCGAGCTTTTCGGCTTTGCCGCAGGCTGCCCGCGCCTGGCTCGAAGAGCAGTCGATCGATTGCGACGGCGAGCTCGTGGTGCGGCGGGTGATCGGCGCGGATGGCCGCTCGCGCGCCTACGTGAACGGTCAGGTGGTATCGTTGCAGTCTCTGCGGGAACTGGCCGAGTTGCTGATCGAAATCCACGGTCAACAAGAGTTCCAGCATCTGATAAGCCGCGCCGCCCAGCGCGACTTGCTCGATGAGCGCCTGAGCGCGCCGGCCTTGAAGAGCGCTGTCGCCGAGGCTTTCGAGCGCTACAGCGCAGGCCGCCGCGAATTCGAGGCGCTGAAAATCGCGGCGCCAAGACCGCGATGCGCGCCTGGACCTGCTGCGCTACCAACTGCGCGAACTCAAGGCGGAAGTGTCGAGCGCGGCGCAAATCGAAGAACTCTTCGCCGACCAAAAACGCGCCGCCGGCCGCGGTCGCCTGAGCGTCGCGGCTGCGCACGGCGCTCACCGCGGCTTACGAATCCGACGGCGACAGCGCTCACGATCTGCTCGGCAGGGCGATCGGCTGCGCTGCGCGGCGTGTCGGACATCGACCCTGAATTGGGCGAGGTCGGCAAACTATTGGCAGAAGCGGCGATCCTGACGCAAGAGGCGGCGGAGTCGTTGCGGCGCTACGTGCGAAGACCTGGACATCGATCCTGGCCGCCAGGACGAGATCGAACGGCGCGCGGCGGCGCTCGAAGCCTTGGCGAGAAAGCATCGCGTGGCCGTCCGCGAACTGCCCGACCAGCTGGCGCGCCTCGAGCAGGAGGCGACCACGCTCGACAATGTCGGGCTCAGCCTGACGGTTCTCGAGAAGCAGGTCGACGCGGCCACGGCCGAGTACCGCAGTGCAGCGCAAAACCTCAGCGCGGCGCGGCACACGGCCGCGCAATTGTTGGGAGTTCAGGTCACCGAGCTCATGCAAACCTTGGGTATGGCGGGCGGCCAGTTTCGCGGTCCAGGTAACCCGCAGCGAAGCGGAATTCTCCGCCTACGGCAGCGATGAGGTGGAATTCCTGGTGAGCGCCAATCCCGGGCAGCCGCTCAAGAGCTTGGCCAAGGTGGCCTCCGGCGGCGAATTGTCGCGCATCAGTCTCGCGATCCAAGTGGCCGGACGCGCCGCCTCCTCGCCGCTTTGCATGGTGTTCGATGAAGTCGACGCCGGCATCGGCGGCGCGGTCGCCGAGATCGTCGGGCGGCAGCTGCGCGCGCTGGGCGAGCGGGCCCAGGTGCTGTGCGTGACGCATCTCGCGCAAGTCGCAGCCCAAGCGCACAGTCAATTTCGCGTGACCAAGCTCAGCGACGGCAAGATCACGCGCACCGCCGTCAAGCCGCTGGGGCCGGCGGAGCGCACCGACGAGATTGCCCGCATGCTCGGCGGGATCGATATCACCGAGCAGGCGCGCGCGCATGCGCGCGAGATGCTGGCGCGGGCCGCGCCCGCCGAGGCTCCCAGGAAAAAAGGGTCGCGCAGCACCCCGCGCTGAGGCCCCGGAGCGGCTTTTGCGCACCGCTTCGGACGCTGGCCTGGTCAGGACGCTGTCTTGGCGCGCTTTTGATTCGGGCAGTTTGCCTTGCGGCAATGCCCGTAGAGGATCAGCGCGTGATCGCTGATCTCGAACCCCAGGCGTTTGGCCACGGCGTGCTGCCGCTCTTCGATGCCGCCGTCCATGAACTCTTCCACCTTGCCGCAGTCCACACACACGATGTGATCGTGATGCGCGCCCTGGTTGAGCTCGAATACGGCCATGCCGCCTTCGAAATGATGACGCGTGACCAGACCCGCGGCCTCGAATTGGGTAAGCACTCGATACACAGTGGCGAGGCCGATGTCCTCATTGGAAACCAGCAGTTTCTTGTAGATGTCCTCCGCGCTCATATGGCGCGCGGAGCCGTCCGCGAGAATGTCCAAAATTTTCAGGCGCGGCAGCGTTACTTTCAGACCCGCATTGCGCAGGTCATTGCTTTCGCTGGTCGAGTCAGGTTTTAGGCGCTGCGGCATGCTGGGCCTTCCGGTATGATAGGGCTTGATTATCAATCATTTGACGGCTGTTCACCACTTTCATGAAAATAATTCAGCGCCTTGTTTTGGGGTCCGCGTTCTCATTGCTGGCTTCGGGCTGTGTTTACCGCATCAACATTCAACAGGGTAATTTCCTCAACCAGAGCGCCGTCGACACTGTGAAGCCCGGCATGACGCGCAGTCAGGTGCGCTACTTGTTGGGAACTCCGATGGTGGCCGACAGCTTCGACAAGGAACGTTGGGACTATATCTACTATCTCAAGAAAGGCCGCACGCGGCACGTCGACTCGCGCCGTGTCACCGTCTATTTCGACGGCGACAAAGTCGCGCGCTTGGATAAACCCACGGATGCGGAAGCCGCGGCCCAAGACGCGTCGGCGGCGAAAATCAAAAACGGCCGGATTTACTGACCCGCTTGCGGCGGGCGAGCTTGGGTTCTTCGAGCAGCGGCCGGTAAATCTCGATTCGATCGCCGTCTTTGAGCGGCTGATCTCGCGGCGCCACCTTGCCGAAGATGCCGACCGTCGCGTTCGCCAAATCGAGGCCCTGAAAATCCTTTTCCAGCGCCGCCAGTTTCAAAGCGTCAGCGATCACCGCGCCCTGCGCCACGCTCAAAGACTTCATGAGGCTGCGCTGCGGCTCTGCGTAAACGATGTCGACGCGCATCACGGCAGCTGTGCTAACCGTAGACTTTTTGCGCGCGGACCACGAACGCATCCACGATGCTGCCGCACAATGTTTCGAAAACCGCATTGAAAGCCGCGGAGGTGAGCCGGTTCTTGAACTCGAATTCCACTTTGAAGTTCACGCGGCAGCCGCGCTCGCCGATGGCATCGAAGCGCCACGCACCGGTGAGATCGCGGAACGGCCCGTGCGTCAGGCGCATGTCGATGCGCGCGTCCGGAACCAGCGTATTGCGCGTCGTGAATTCGGTCTTCAAAACCCCGTGTGCGATTTTCAGCATCGCGATGCGCTCGGTTGCCGAGACTTCCTCGACGCGAACCGCGACGCACCAGGGCAGGAACTCCGGGTAGCGAGGCACATCATTCACCAGGGCAAACATTTGTGCGGGCGTGAAGGTGACTAGGGCGCTGCGCTCGACTACCTGCATGGGCGCATTGTCCGGCAAAAGCGCGGGCGCCGCCATCGGACAATCGGTAGACTTCAGCGCGTGGCAAAGGCACCCGAAAAACTACCGCCGATCGCAGTCAACCGCAAAGCACGCTTCGACTATTTCATCGAAGAGCGCTTGGAGGCCGGCATTTCCCTGATGGGGTGGGAGGTCAAGAGCATGCGCGCCGGCAAGGCACAGATCGCCGAGGCCTATGTCTACGTCAAGAATGGCGAGGCGTTCCTGTTCGGCGCCCACTTGAATCCCCTGACCTCGGCCTCCACCCACGTGGAGACCGATCCGACACGCACGCGCAAGCTGCTGCTGAACCGCCGCGAGCTGGATCACTTGGTCGGCGCCGTGGAACGGCGCGGCTATACGCTGGTGCCGCTGGAGCTCTATTGGAAGGCGGGGCGCGCCAAGCTGAGCGTGGGCCTGGCCAAAGGCAAAAAGCAGCACGACAAGCGCCACACGGAAAAGGACCGCGACTGGCAGCGCGACAAGGGCCGAATCATGAAGGCGATGCGCCGCTAGCCTGGTCACTGACGCGGTGGGTGAAAAAAGCGTAAACTGGGGATTCGATGGGGCCGACCGGTTTCGACATGGGTTGCGAAACTGCAGGGGCGTACCGAGGTGCAGGTTCCTCGTAAAACTATTTGCAAACTTATAGTTGCCAATCAAGACAACTACGCTCTAGCCGCCTAATCGCGGTTGAAACTTAAGCAGCTCGTGCTGATGCGAATGTTTAAGTGTAGCGCTCATCAGATAGTGGAGCACACGTGCCTGGGGTGTGTTAAACGAAAAATTACCGGGCTGGCTGCGCGCTTTCCCTGCCCGTTGGGTAGCGTGCGGTGAGAACAATAGACGTGGCTACGTACGTAGATCTTGCAGCGTAGGACTTATGGACGGGGGTTCGATTCCCCCCGGCTCCACCATTGTTCACTATCGAGGTAATGATAGCCGCCAACTCACGCGGCACTGGCGGCCGGCGTGCGGTAAACAGCGAGCGACGATGAGCGAGTCGAATATCGCTACCTTGCAAGTGACTTACATGGAGCTTCGTGAGTCGCCAACGCCTCCGATTGAGCGCAGCGGCACCGAGTGCATAGCGCTCGAGCGCCCTTCCCTCGATGAATATTTGACGCTATATCGACGCGTCGGTGAGCCGGTGCGCTGGGATCAACGACTGCAAATGCGCGCAGCGGAGCTCGAGCAACAGCTTGAGGGTCGGTTGCTGCGCATCTACGTGCTCAGGAATCTACAAGGCCATGCATTGGGCTTTTGCGAGTTCGACCTCGGCGCATTCCCGGAAATAGAACTGAAGAACTTTGGGTTGGTCCCCGAATCCCAAGGAAGAGGCCTGGGACCTTGGCTGCTGGCGGTCGCGATTCACGACATTTGGCGCTCCGCTCCAACCCGAATATGGCTGCATACCGATACCTGGGATCACCCCGCCGCCATTGGTGTCTATCAGCGAGCCGGCTTTCAGGTATTCGATGTGCGCGATGAAGCGCCGGGCAGGCTGTAGCAGAGCGCCCGGTAAGCCACGCGAGCAACGCACGCCGTCTGTGGCAACTCCGGGGGCAACTGCCAACGGTGGATTTCGGCTACCATACTGGCATCCAGGGTTCGGCGATTTTTTTTGCTCCGCGCCGGTTACTTATGACCAGAATTGAAGTTCCCAACAACACCGCACGGCGCCGTTCTGGACGCGCCGGCCGTTGGTTCATGATTCTGCTGCTGCTGATCATGGCCGGCGGCGGCCTGTGGACCTGGCTGACGCTTGCCTGGGCCTATGCCGATGGCGAGCGCGCCGGCGTGCTGCAAAAATTCGTGCGCCGCGGCTGGATCTGCAAGACGCAGGAAGGGGAAATTGCGCTGTTCTACGGCGGCGGCCCGTACCTGGGTCCCGGCTCCCCGCAGTTATGGGACTTCAGCGTACGCGACAAGGCTGTCGCGGAGCAGTTGGCCAAGGCGGTGGGCCGCAGAGTGCAACTGCATTACACCGAACATCCCGGCATTCCCACCAACTGTTTTGCCGACACGCGCTATTTTGTCGACAAAGTGACCTTCACCGACAACGAACCAGGCGCCACCGCGCTGCCCTCCGCTGCGCCGCCGCCGCCGCCGCCGGCGCCCGCCGCACCGACCGGGGCTGCATCGGCCGCACCGCCCGCGCACTAGCTACACGCGTTTGGAAAATTTTTGCATCGAGCTTAAAACTTGCTGGCCGATGCTCACCGCGGTGCGCAGGGCCAATAATCCGTCCTCGCCGCTCACCTGCGGGGGCTGGCCGCCGGCAATCGCCGCCAAGAAGGCCTCGATCTCGGCTCTGAGCGCATCGCCCTGTTCGTAAGTCTTCTCGTCGATCGCGACCTGCGGCATGCCGTCCGGCCCCACGCCCTCGCCCTTGCGAATCACCGTCAGAATCTTCTGCTGCAGATCGAGCGACAGATACGCGTCGTCCTGGAACAGGCGCAGCTTGCGCTCGGTTTTCAAGCTCACGCGGCTCGCGGTTGCATTCGCGACGCAGCCGTTGGCGAAGCGCAGTCGCGCATTGGCGATATCGATCTCGCTGGAAAAAACGCTGGTGCCGATGGCATCGACCGATACCACCGGCGAGCGCACGATGCTCAAAATCAGGTCGATGTCGTGGATCATGAGATCCAGCACCACGTCGACATCCGTGCCGCGATGCTTGAAGGGCGCAAGCCGTGCCGATTCGATGAAGCGCGGCACGCTCAAGGTGGGCTGCACTGCGAGAACCGCGGCATTGAAGCGCTCCAGATGGCCCACCTGCAAAATACGCTGCGCGCGCGCCGCGATGCCGATGAGCTCCTCGCCTTCGGCGATGGTCACGGTCATGGGCTTCTCGACCAGCACGTGCGCGCCGGCGTCGAGAAAAGCCTTGGCCACTTCAAAATGCGAGGCCGTGGGCGTGACGACGCTGACGGCATCGACCTTGCCCACAAGATCCCGGTAATCCTGGTGCGCCGCGACCCGAAGTTCCGCCCCCACGGCGGCCCGCGCCGTTGGCGACGGATCGGCAATACCTACGAGCTGAGAGTTCGGCAGGTTGGCGTATTTTTGCGCGTGAAATCGGCCGAGGTAGCCGACGCCGATCACTGCCGTGCGAATCAAGGGGGGGCGTCTCGCCGCCACTTGCTGTTGGCGCGGTACTCCTGACGCATCTGCAGGGTCGCGCCGCCCACGATGGCAAGCGCCACGCCCGCCAGACACAACACTCCGCGCCACAAGGTCCATTGTCCCGCCGCCAGCGACCACAGCATCGCGCCGACACCCAAAACCGCGCCGAGCACAATGAAGGCCCAGGGTTTTAGCGTCGTACAGAGTCTGCGGCGTCCAGGAGCGGCATGGGCTGATTCTACAGCGGCGGCCGCCCCGGCGGGATTCGTTTACAATTACGCCATGGCTTTAAGTCTCGCGCAGCTCGCCGAAGAGCGCCCTTGGGCGGCGGAAATGCTGGTGGCCGCGGCCGGGCTGTTGCTGGGCGTGGCCCTCATGCCGGTCTTGATTTTTTACGCGGGCGTCGCGACCCTCGGCCGCTTTGAGGGCGCGAGCCTTGGCGCACCTCTATTCCAGCCTGTTCGCGGGCCTGCGAGAGGCATCCATCGCCTCCTGGGTCGTCTTTCTCGGCCCCTATGGCCTGTATCTCGTGTTTCGGGCTCTGCGGGCCTGGTGGCGCGCCAGCGCGCGCCTGAACCCTAGACCCTCAAGTTTCCTCCGGCGCGGACGCTAACTTGCCATAAGCGGGTCCATCCGCTTTTGCGCCTGGAGTTGCGTTTTGAATCCCGAGATCGAAGCCCACCTTCGCCGCTCAGTGAATTTCCCGTCGCCGCCGGGAGTGGCAACGCACATCATTGAGTTGGCGCAAGATCCCGAGATCGAGATGGGCAAAGTCGCCAAGGCCTTGAGCATGGATTCGGCGCTGTCCAGCAAAGTACTGCGCATCGCCAATTCGCCGCTGTACGCGCAGCGCCGCAAAAGCGAAAACTTGCGCCAGGCGCTGGTCGTGTTCGGGCTGAATGCCACCTTGACCCTCGCTTTGAGCTTCTCCCTGGTGAAATCGCTGCGCGGCGCGCAAACCCAACGGTCTGAGCTACAAACTCTATTGGCGCCGTGCCCTCCTGGCGCGCGACGGCGGCGCGCGCGCTCGGCGATGCCATGCGCCAGACGACTGGCCGAAGAAATCTTCCTGGCGGCATTGCTGCAGGATGTCGGCATGCTGGCGCTCGACCAGGCGGTGCCCGATCTTGTATCGCGGCGGCGAAGCACTGCAGCGCGACCACGCGGCGCTCGCCGAGCACGAGAAGAAACGGCTGCAAGCCGATCATGCCGCCGTCGGCGGGTGGCTCATGCGGACCTGGAACTTGCCGCCCCGGCTCTGCAAAGCCATCGAGCGCAGCCATCATTTGGAGCTGAGTTCGAGCGATCAACCCGCGCAGATCTTCGACCGCTGCGTCGCGCTCTCAGGTCCGGTGGCGGATCTGTTCCTGCTGGATCCCGAGCAGCGTCAATTCGCAGAGACGGCGCTATGCGCCGAACGCAGTTTGGGCCTGGATCAAGGTGGCCTTCGGCCAGGTCCTCGGAACCATCGGATCGATGATTCCGGAAACCGAAGCGATCTTCGAGATCCGATCATCTGGCCAAGCAGCATCCAGACCTGATCCTCGAACAGGCGCGCGAGGTGCTGATGCTGCGCAGCCTGCACGCGCTGCGTGAAATCAATACGCTGCGCGCCAGCGCGAAAGCTCCAGCGCCGCAATCGAGCGAGCTCGAGGAGGAGACGCGCCGCGATGCGTTGACCGGCGTGTACAACCGCGGCTATCTGGAACAATTTCTGGCGCGCGAATTCGAAAACTCGTCGCGGCACAATGGCCCTTGAGCGTCGCCTTCGTGGATCTCGACAACTTCAAGCTGCTCAACGAAAACTTCGGGCACCAGGCGGGCGATCGCGTCCTGCAGGCCACCGCGCGCATCCTACGCGGCAACACCCGCGAGACCGACACGATTGCGCGCTACGGCGGCGAAGAGTTCGTGGTGGTTTTGCCGGCCACTGATGCCGACACCGCACACAGCATCTGCGAGCGCATCGTGATGGCGTTTCGCAACACCGGCCACGTGGTCGGTTCGCACCACGCCAAGGTCACCGTTTCAATCGGCTGCGCGACTCACGGCGCGCAACTGCAATTTCCCAACTACGGCGAATTCGTCAAGGCGGCCGATCAGGCGCTCTACACGGCCAAATTGCGCGGGCGCAACCGCTCGGTACCGTTCGACCGGCAACTCGCCGCGCCGCTCGCCAAGAGCGGTTAGCCCGTTAAGTCCTGCCGCGACGATCTTATGTCTGGATCGACTTGAACCGCGTCACAGTTTCGCGATGCAGCTGCATCGTGCCTGTCGCAATTTGGGAACATTCGCTCTGCGGGCGTCTTGAGAACTAGAAGATTGACAAGTGGTTGGATTTTTTGAAGAGGCGTGACGATGGCGAGCGATTACAAAACACCGGGGGCCAACGATTCCGACTTCAGTTTCGCCGTGCGCGAGCTGCGTAAGGCCAAAGCCGCGCAAGCCTTGGCTCTGGATACCGCACCGAAGAGGCCCTCCTACAAGGATCAAGGCTCGGATCCTTACAACACCTCGGGCAGCTTCGATCGCACCAAGAACTGGACCCGGGTCGGTAAACGCTAGCAGCCGGTCCTATTCGTCGGACGTGGGGTTGGCGCCATGGTGGGAGGCGCGAAACTCGCTATCGGGATACCAACGCGGAAAATGCCGGCTGGCGGCGATACGAATGCCCAGCCGATAGTCCAGCGTCAGATCGCTAACCGCGCCCTCGACGTTCCAGTCGGCGGCATATTGATCGCCGGGCTGGCGAAAACGGTGTGCGAAGTAATCCTCGATGTGCGCCTTGCCCCACACGGGGCCGCGCGCCGCGCTGTCGATGCCCGCCTGTGTATAGATCACCGGCACGCCGCGATGCGCAAAGCTGTAGCTGTCCGAATTGAAGAACAGTCCGAATTGCGGGTTCGGCTCAGGACGCGCCACGCGGCCCTGCAGCAGCGCTTCGGCGCGCACCGCATCGTCCAAGTCGCTGTTGCCAAACCCCAGGATGCTGACATCCCGGGTGGGTCCGCCGTCGTATCAGCATGTCGATGTTGATGACGGCCAGGATTTCCCGCAGCGGCAGTAGCGGATTCTGTACGTAGTACTGCGAGCCCAGAAGATTGGGTTGCGCGGCCGTAGTGGCCAGAAAGGCGATGGACCGTTCGGGCACTGGATCGATGGTGCGCTTGAAGGACTGTGCCAACGCCAGCAAGCCGGCGACGCCGGTGGCATCGTCGACGGCGCCATTGAATATGTTGTGGCCGCTCCGGGCCGGGTCCACGCCCATTGAATCCCAGTGCGCCGTATAGAGCACATATTCATGCGATTTGCGTCCGGGCCAGATGCCCAGAACATTCTGCGAGTTGAAGGCGCGGACCGTATTGTGAATGGTCGCATCGACGCTCAGCCTGAGCGGCACGGCTTTGAATCCCGGGTGCGCCGCCGCAACGGCCGTTCGCGCGAAATCGATGCCCGCGGCGCTGAACAGGGCCCGCGCCGCGTCATACTGCAGCCAGCCTTCGAGGGCGGGACGGCCGGGCTCCGTATCCGGCGCCTGCAGTTCGAATTGCACGCCGCCCCATGTGGCCTGAACCGCATTCCAACCATAGCCCATGGCCGCCGCATCGTGGATCAACAACACGCCCTGCGCGCCCTGCCGTGCGGCTTCTTCGACCTTGTAGTCTTCACGGCCGTATTCGGTCATGGCGTTGCCCTTGAACACCGCAGGGTCCTTCGAAGCAAAGCCAGGATCGTTCGCCAACACCACCACGGTCTTGCCGTGAACATCGAGGTTGGCGTAGTCGTTCCACGAATATTCCGGCGCAACGATGCCGTAGCCGACGAAGACCATTTCGCTGCGCGCGACGTTGATTTCCGGGACTGCCCGCCGGGTCCAGATCACCATATCCTTGCCGAACTGAAGCTCGCGGCTGGCGCCTGCGCCGCTGACGCTCAGCTTCGCATCGGCACCGGCGGTGATCTGCACCAATGGCACTTGTTGCACGTAGCTCGCGCCGTTGCCGGGCTTGAGGCCGAGCCTGCGGAAATTTTCGATCAGATAGCCGACCGTTTTCTCTTCGCCGGGGGTTCCCGGCCTGCGGCCCTGAAAATCGTCCGAAGCCAACACTCGCACGCGATCGCCATAGGACGTGTCGTCGATGTCGGTGCTGGGAGGCGGTTCCTTGGGGTGGTAACTGCAGCCAGGCAGCACGCCCGCGACGGTCAAAACCAGCAAAAGGTGCTTAACGGTCATAAGAGCCCACTCTGACGGCTCAGCTGCGGCGCGGCCAATACAGCAAAATCAGGCCAGCGAGGCAAATCGCGGTGGCGAGATGCGCCCAGCCGCGCCACGGCCTGCCCTTCGCTTCTCCAAGGAAACTCCCCGCACTGGCGACGGTCAAAATCGCAAAGGCAGCCAGGCTGCCGGCCACCCGGGGCAATTCGCGCGGCAATTCCGGGTGTTGGGGCCCCAGCACCAGGAACACGACAAGGACGGTTCCGAGGCCGAAAGTGAACGAGGCGGCGCTTCCCAGGATTATGCCGATCAAAACCGTGAACGGACGCATATCCTTCGGCTCATATACACTTGCTAGGAGGCATGAGCTTCTCTAGCCTTAAAGGGAGTGGGGACACAAAGTTTACAGGAGAATGGCGACGGTGATACTCAATCGGCCTCAAGGCCACTCGTTCGCGCTGGATTACCGGCATAGCCGTCTGCGCGAGCGCAGTCGGTCTGGCCGCCCTATTAGGCGCCGCCATGACGCCGCCCGCCCCGCCGACCCGCGGCGGCACCGATCCTCGCCCCCACTGAACAGGAAAACTACGTCGCGCGTCGCGTCGCCGATATCATCGCCCGCGAACATTACCGGCGCGCGCCGCTCGATGATCATCTTTCCAGCTTGATCCTCGACCGCTATCTCGATGCCATCGACGGCGCACGCAGCTATTTCTATGCCAGCGACATCGCCGAATTCGAGAAGTACCGCTATGAACTCGACGATGCCATCAAGACCGGCGACGTCGAGCCGGCCTTCGTGATTTTCCGCCGCTATCAGCAGCGCAGCCGCGAGCGCATGGCCTACGCCATCGAGCTGCTCAACAAGAAGCCGGATTTCGATATCGACGAGTCATTCAACTTCGACCGCGAAAAGGAACCGTGGCCGGCGAACGCGGCGGAGATGAACGAATTGTGGCGCAAGCGCGTCAAGAACGATGCGCTGTCGCTGGTGACCGCCGGCAAACAATGGCCCGAAGCGGTCGATATGCTGCGCAAGCGCTACGAGCATGTCGAGAAGCGCATGGATCAGAGCAAGCCCGAGGACGTGTTCGAAGCTTTCATGAACGCCTTCGTGCTGTCGCTCGATCCCCACTCCAATTATTTCTCGGCGCGCAATTCCGAGGAATACAACATTCAAATGAGCTTGAGCTACGAGGGCATCGGGGCCTCGCTCCAGCTTGACCGACGACTACGTCACCGTGATCGATGTGATCGCCGGCGGCCCGGCGGCGGTCAGCGGAAAACTTGCCGCCAACGACCGCATCACCGCGGTGGGCGAAGGAAAAACCGGCGAGCTGACCGATGTGATCGGCTGGCGGCTGGACGACGTGGTGCAGAAGATCCGCGGCCCGGGCGGCACGACGGTGCGGCTGCAGATCTCTGCCGGCCGGCGCGGCTCCGGGCTCGGCCGCAGAAAGTGGTCGACTTCACCCGCAACCGCATTTCCCTCGAAGCGCAGGCCTCGCACAAAGCCATGCGCACCGTGGTGCGCAACGGCAAGCGAGATCAAGGTCGGCATCATCACGGTACCGAGCTTCTATCAGGATTACGATGCCAGCCGCGCCGGCGCGAAGGACTACCGCAGCACCACGCGCGACGTGCAGCGGCTGATCGGCGAGTTGCGCAAGGAAGGCGCCGATGTGCTGATCATGGATTTGCGCGCGAACGGCGGCGGCTACCTGCCCGAGGCCGAATCGCTCGTCGGCCTGTTCATCGACCGCGGGCCGGTGGTGCAGTTGCGCGACACCACCGGGCGCATCGAGGTCGATGATGATCCCGAACCCCGCCATCTTCTACAACGGACCGATGCTCGTGCTGGTCGACCGATTCAGCGCCTCGGCGTCGGAGATCTTTGCCGGCGCCATCCAGGACTACGGCCGCGGCCTGATCGTCGGGCAGCAGACCTACGGCAAGGGCACGGTGCAAAACGCGCATCCGCTCAACTACACGATCTTCGGACGCAAGCCCGAACTCGGCCAGCTCAACGTGACCATCGGCAAGTACTATCGGATCACCGGCGAAAGCACCCAGGATCGCGGCGTGACGCCGGACATCGCCATGCCCTCGCTGATCGATGCGAATGAGGTCGGCGAGAGCACCCGCGATCGTGCGCTGCCCTGGGATCACATCGAACCGGCCGCTTTCGCAGCCGAAGGCGACTTGAAGCCGCTGGCGGCAACGCTGGAAAAACTGCATGAGGAGCGCACCGCCGGCAGCGCGGATTTCAAGTATCTGCGCGAGGATATTGCGGCGCTCGACGCGATGCGCAGCCAAAAGACGCTGTCTTTGAATCTCAAGACGCGCGAAGCCGAGCGCAAGCGCATCGACGATGCGCGGCTGGAGCGCGAAAACGCCTGGCGCGCCGCGCATGATGTCAAGCCGGCCAAATCGCTGGAAGAGATCAAGGACGATGCCACCGCCGGCATCCTGCTGGACGAGGCCTCGCAAATTGCGGCCGACATGGTCGTGGTTTCCGCCAAGCGCGCGGCGCCGACGCAAGCGCGCCGCAACGACATGGACGACGGCCTTACGCGCCGTCGAGCCGCTAGCGCAGCAGTAGCGTGTACAGATCCCAGTAGTCCTCGGCCAGCACGTTCCAGGTGTTGGCGGAGGCGGCTTTGGGCTTGTCGAAATCCAATTCGGTCACGGGCGGCGAGAGCGAGTCGGCCGTCGGCACCGTGTCGGCGGTGTTGCGGTATTCGCAACTGGCGCGCAGCCGCTCCAATTTAGCCTTGATGAGACTGCCGGATCTGCTTCTGATTGGCCACCGCGGCTTGCGCCTTCTGTACGCGCTGCATATAGCTCTCGCACTCGGCGCGCGCGCCGAAATTCATCTCGTGAACCCGCCGCGCCACGGCCTCCTTGGCGCGCGCGGCCAGACCATAGGCATCTACGTTCTCGCACAGCAATTCCGCGTAGCTGATGATGGCGAGGTTGATGTTGCGCCGCGCGGCCAGCGACAGCCCGGGAAACTCCGGCGATGCCTCGTTGTTCAATCGCGCTGCGCTCCGAATGCAGGTCGCCGACCACCGCGTCCGCCATCACGACGTGGTTGCGCAGCAGTTCCAATGCCTTCAGCCGCCGGCGGCGCTTGAAGTAGTGCCAAAATGCGGTCAGTCTGCCGATCTCCTGCTGCTCTTCGGCGAGATGCCGGCGCTGCGCGTCGGCTTCGGCGCCGGCCGCGCTGCAGCCGCTGGTCCACGTCGGCGAGCCGCGCGTTCTTCTCCGCCTCGACATTCCGCCTTGTGCTTCGCCGTCTCGCGCGCCTCCTGCTGGCGGGTCAGATCGGTGGAGAAGGTTGCGACAGCTGCTGATGGCATGCCTTCCACAGCGCGCGCAGCTGAAAGAACACCAATGCGCCGAAACCGGTTTTCGGATCGCCGAGCAGATCGCCGAGCGCATCCAGCTGTTCCTGTACGCGGATGGTCGCGCCTTCCTGCTGCTTGAGCCGGTCGCGCAGCAGATGAAATTCGTCCTTGAGGTCGGCGTAGGCCTTTCTTCAGGCCCGCACGATTCTGGAAGAGCTGCATGAGCCGCTCTTCGTCGGCGCTCGCTGCACCCCCTTCCGCACCTCCCTTTAGAAAGCTCAGCTTATCGATCAAAGTCCCGCCTCGATCCCATGACAACCTGCGGGTCACCCGATACGAGGCCAATCTTCGCGGCTAGAAGTGATGGCCCCGCTCGGCGCAATATTCCAGCCATTTATTTAACATCATGTTCCGCGTCCAGCGCTGATCCAGTTCACGCTTGAGTCCCGACTGCAGCTTGGCGAGCTGCGGGTGGCGCTGAAAGCCGCGAAAGCTGCGCACTTCGGCCAGGCGGGCATCGTGGTAGACGCACACCTCCAAATCCGGGTCGCGCAGCCGCGCTGCCTCGAATTCGAACTCATATGTGAGACGGAACACACTGGTGTAGCGGCATCAGTTCCAGCGGGGTGAGATACAGATCACAGTCCGAGGTCACCGCGCGAAACGCGTTGCGTCGCGACATCGCGCAAGTTCGTCGACAATCCAGCCCAGACGCACGAAATTGCTTTCGTACAGCGTCATCAGACTGACGAAGCTGCCCGGCCGCGCCCGCCACGATGTCTCACACCATTGATCCGCTATCATGCGCAAACTATACCACGCACTTGCGGGATTTCAGGGCCGCAGTCGACGCTCGATGCCCATGCGATCGAGAATTCTGGCTGGATATTTCTTCGATCGAGACTTCCGTCGCATCGAGTACCGGCACGCCGTGCCGATCGAACAATGACTCGGCGGCGCGCACTTCGAACGCCACTTGCGCCGCGGACGAGTAGCGGCTGTCCGGCCTGCGCTCGTTGCGGATCTGTTGCAGTCGATCCGGCCTGATGGTCAGGCCGAACAGTTTTTGCGGATAGCCGTCGAGCGCGCGCGGCAGTTTACGCGACTCCAGATCATCCTCGGTCAGCGGATAATTCGCGGCGAATATGCCGTATTGCATGGCCAGATACAAACACGTCGGCGTCTTGCCGGAACGCGACACTCCGACCAGGATGACATCGGCGCGCTCGTAATCGCGCACCACCGAACCATCGTCGTTGGCGAGCGCGAAATTGGTCGCATCGATGCGCGTGGCATAGGCGTGCGTGTCCGCCATGCGATGCGTCCTACTCGTGGCATGGGTGGATTGCGTCTTGAGTTCGCTCGTCGAGGGTGCTAGGAATGGATCGAAGAAATCCAGAAAAAATCCGGTGCTGCCGCGGACCACGTTGCGCACGTCTTCCTGCACCAATGTGCTGAAAACAATCGGCCGCATGCCCTCCTGCTGCCGCCACCAGATCGATCTTGCGGACGGCCTCAATTGCCTTGTCAACGGTGGAGATAAATGGCACAGTCACCTGGCGAAATTCGATGCCGTCGAACTGCGTCATGAGACTGTGACCCATGGTTTCTGCGGTAATCCCCGTTTGGTCGGAAACGAAAAAGACGGTTCGTTTTATCACGGTAACCTCACCCTGGTCGGCGCTTTCGCCGTAAAGTGTTTCATTTAAACTCAGCGTCGGACAAGCAGTGCACCATGAAGCCTTACATCATTGCGTTTGAAAAGCTGAAAAACAAAGACGTCGAACTGGTCGGCGGCAAAAATGCATCCCTGGGAGAAATGATCTCCGGCTTGGCGGACTTGGGGGTTTCGGTGCCTGGCGGCTTTGCCACCACCGCTCACGCCTACCGCGATTTCCTGGCGCAGGGCGGCCTCGATGAACGCATCCGCGCGGCGCTCGCGGCGCTCGATGTGGATGATGTGCAAAAGCTGGCGGTAGTCGGTGCGGAAATCCGCGGCTGGGTGCTGGCGACGCCTTTTCCGGAGCGCCTGCAAACCGAGGCGCTGGAGGCCTGGCGCAAGATGAAAGGCACGAGCGATGCGGCCGAGTTCGCCGTCGCGGTGCGCTCATCCGCAACGGCGGAGGACCTGCCGGAAGCCTCCTTCGCCGGCCAGCAGGAGACATTCCTCAACGTGCGCGGCGAGGAGCATTTGCTCAAGTCCATGCACGAAGTGTACGCCTCGCTGTTCAACGATCGCGCGATATCCTACCGCGTGCACAACAAATTCGATCACAGCGCGGTGGCGCTCTCGGTCGGCGTGCAGCACATGGTGCGCAGCGACTTGGGCGCAGCCGGCGTCATGTTCACGCTCGATACGGACTCGGGTTTCCGCGACGTGGTTTTCATCACGTCCGCTTATGGCTTGGGCGAGACGGTGGTTCAAGGCGCCGTCAATCCGGACGAGTTCTATGTTTACAAGCCGGCGCTGCGCGCGGGCCGGCGCGCCATTGTGCGTAAGAATCTCGGCGGCAAATCGATCAAGATGGTTTACGCCGATCCGGGCTCCAAGACGCGCGTGCGCACCGTCGACGTGGCGGCGGCCGACCGGCACCGCTTTTCGCTCGAGCGAGGCCGACATCACGGAGCTTGCGAAGCAGGCGCTCACCATCGAGGAGCACTACGGCGCGCCCATGGATATCGAGTGGGGCAAAGACGGCGGCAACGGCAAGATCTACATCCTGCAGGCGCGTCCCGAGACCGTGCAGAGCCGGGCCGGACGCACCATATTGCGCTACACGTTGAAGTCGCGCTCCAAGGTGCTCACCAGCGGCCGCAGCATCGGACAGCGCATTGGCGCGGGCCGCGCGCGCATCATCAAGGATGCGAAGGAAATGTCGCGGGTCCGTGCCGGGGACGTCCTGGTCGCCGACATGACGGATCCGGACTGGGAGCCGGTCATGAAGCGCGCCTCGGCGATCGTCACGAACCGCGGCGGGCGCACCTGTCATGCCGCCATCATCGCGCGCGAGCTGGGCATTCCGGCGGTGGTCGGCTGCGGCACGGCCACCAGCGACATCAAGGAGGATCAACCGATCACCGTTTCCTGCGCCGAGGGCGATACCGGCTACGTCTACGATGGCATGCTGGAATTCGACGAACGCAGCATCGAAATGGACGCGATGCCCGAGATCCCCGTCAAGATCACCATGAATGTCGGCAACCCGGACCGCGCCTTCGATTTCGCGGGCATCCCGCACCGGGGAGTCGGCCTGGCGCGCCTCGAGTTCATCATCAATCGCATGATCGGCGTGCATCCGCGCGCGCTGCTGGAATACGACAGGCAGAGCGCTGAGCTGAAGGACACGATCGCCAAGCAGATCGCAGGCTATGACGGACCGGTGGAATTCTACGTCGATAAACTGAGCGAGGGCATCGCCCAGATCGCTGCCGCGTTTGCGCCGGAGCCGGTGATCGTGCGCCTCTCGGATTTCAAGTCGAATGAATACGCGAATTTGATCGGTGGCAAGCATTACGAGCCGCACGAAGAGAATCCGATGTTGGGATTTCGCGGCGCGTCACGCTACATCGACAAAGTGTTTCGGCCGTGCTTCGAGCTCGAATGCCGCGCTCTGAAGCGCGTGCGTGATGAAATGGGGCTCACCAACGTGCAGGTCATGGTGCCGTTCGTGCGTACCTTGAGCGAAGCCAAGGAGGTGACGCAGCTGCTGGCGGAGAATGGCCTCAAGCGCGGCGACAACGGCCTGAAACACATCATGATGTGCGAGCTTCCGACCAACGCATTGCTGGCGGACAAGCTACCTCGAGTACTTCGACGGCTTCTCGATCGGTTCCAACGACATGACGCAACTGGCGCTGGGTTTGGACCGCGACTCCAGCGTCGTCGCCAAATCCTTCGACGAGCGCGACGAGGCGGTCAAGGCCCTGATGTCGATGGCCATCAAGGCCTGCAAGGCGCAGGGGAAATATGTCGGCATTTGCGGCCAGGGTCCCTCCGATCATCCGGAACTCGCGCGTTGGCTGGTCGATCAAGGCATCGACAGCCTGTCATTGAATCCTGATACCGTGGTCGAGACCTGGATGTTTCTGGCAAAGGACGCCGAGAAGTAGAGCCCGGGCTGCCTAGAACGGTCGCAACAAGCGTTCGCGGTAATACTGCAGCTCGCGGATCGAGTCGCGTACATCATCGATCGCCAGGTGGGTCGAGGTCTTGCGAAAGCCCTCGGCGACATTCGGGGCCCAGCGCTGAGCCAGCTCTTTGAGCGTGCTCACATCGAGATTACGGTAATGGAAGAACGCCTCCAACGCGGGCATTTGGCGCGCCAGAAAGCGCCGGTCCTGGCAGATGCTGTTGCCGCACATCGGCGAGCGTTTCGGCTCGACCCACGCGGCGAGAAAATCCAAGCGTGCGCGCTCGGCGGCTGCGGCATCGATGTCGCTCGCAAGCACGCGGGCGGCCAAGCCCGAGCGCCCATGCTGACTCCTGTTCCAATCGTCCATGGCGTTCAGCACCGCTTCGCCCTGATGCACGGCGATGACCGGGCCTTCCGCGAGCACAGTGAGGTGCTTGTCGGTTACGATCGTGGCGATTTCGATGATGAGGTCCGAGTCGGGCTTGAGGCCCGGTCATTTCCAAATCGATCCAAATGAGATTGTCGGAGGATTTCATGGTGCTTCTGAAGATCTATTCGGCATGCGTAGCACGGCGGAGCCGGCATCGTGCTCGCGAGTTTCGGCCGCAGCGTTTTGCTGCAGACGAGCGAGGGTCTGCTACAGTTGCGGCCTCAGGGGCCGCAAACTGCGCGTGGTGTGCGGCGATCGGGTGGTGTGGGGATACCCACCTTCGGCCGATGGCGGCATCGGTCGAGTCGGTCGAGCCGCGCCGCAACTTGATCGAACGGATCGACGCCCGCGGGCGCGCCGAGCCGGTGGCGGCCAATGTCGACCGGCTGGTCATCGTCGCTAGCGCCCGCAGCCTGAGCCGGATTGGTTCCTGGTGGATCGCTATTGGGCTGGCGCGGCACTCAAGGATTTGGAGGCGCTGGTCATCGTCAACAAAACGGATCTCGGTACCGCCGATTCCATGCGCGGCGAACTGGATGAATATCGGCGCTTGAAGCTGCCTTGCATCGAGGTGAGCTGTCAATCAGCAGAGGGCATCCGATGAGCTCGCGCAGGCCCTGAGCGGGCGGTCACACCTGCTGGTCGGGCAGTCCGGAGTCGGAAAGTCCTCGCTGGTCAACGCGCTTGCGCCCGCAGCGGAGGCGCTGACCCGCGGAGCTCACGCGCGATGACGAGGGTCGGCACACCACGACCACGGCGCGGCGCTATCAACTCAGCCCCGGCCTGCGCCATCGATCGACGCGCCCGGCGTGCGCGACTTTGCCCCGCCCGCGACTTGGCGCGCGCCGCCGAGCGCGGCTTCGTCGAAATACACGCGCGCCGCGCGCATTGCCGATTCAACGATTGCCGTCACATGCAGGAGCCGGGCTGCGCGGTGCGCAGCGCCGTGATCAATCGAGACAGATCTCGGCGCGCCGTTACGAGAGCTATCGGCGATTGTTTCGTCTATACGAAAAGCTCGCGTCTTAAGCCCGGCCGTTCACGAAACGCTGGTGCGTCCGGCGAGCGCATGCGCCAGGGTACCGCCGTCGACATATTCCAGTTCGCCGCCGACCGGGACACCGTGCGCGATGCGCGACGCCTTGAGCGCCCGCGCGCAGCGCCATTCGCCGAGGTAATGCGCGGTGGCCTCGCCCTCGACCGTCGGGTTGGTCGCCAGAATCACTTCGCGCACTTCGCCTCCTTCAGCAACTGCTCGAATTCGTCGAGACCCAGCTCGGCCGGGCCCATGCCGTCGAGGGGCGACAGATGCCCCATCAGCACGAAGTAGCGGCCGCGGAAACCGCCGGACTGCTCGATGGCCACCACGTCGGCCGGCGATTCGACCACGCAGAGCTGCGCGGCATCGCGCTGAGGGGAGGCGCAGATGGTGCACAGCTCGCTCTCGGTGAGCATGCGGCAGCGCTTGCAATGCCCGACTTGCTGCGAGCGCTTCGGCCAGGCCTGGCTCAAAGTCCTGCCCCCGTCGCGATCGCGCTCCAGCAGGTAGAACGCCATGCGCTGCGCGGACTTCGGACCGACGCCGGGCAGGCAGCGCAGCGAATCGATCAGGCGGGCGAGAGCCGGGGTGTATTTCATCCAGCGCAATGCCTCAAAACGGCAGCTTCATGCCCGGGCGGCAAGTTCATGCCCGGACATGAGGCCCGCATACTTTTCCTTGCGTGCGCGCGTCCACCTTTCGCGCCGCATCGTTCATGGCGGCGGCCAGCAGGTCCTCGAGCATGCCCTTATCCTCAGCCCAGCAAGCTTCGGTTCTATGCGACCTTCTTGGCCTCGTGGCTTGCCGTTCATCGCCACTTTGACCATGCCGGCGCCCGATTCGCCCGTCACCTCGATATCCGCCAATTCCGCCTGCGCCTTTCTGCATGCTTTCCTGCATCTGCTGCGCCTGGCGCATCAGATTTCCCAATCCGCCTTTCATCATGGCAGCCTCTCTATTACTGGTTCGATGGTTTTACCGACGCCGGCGTCCACTTCGGCGCCGAAGCGTCCGCGCAATCCCTTCACAGCGGGATCTGCTCGAACGCGCCGCCGCGCGGGCAACTCTCTCCTGTTCCGCCTGAATCGCGCTGGCGCGCCGGCGTAGTTCAAATCCGCTTCCGCACTCTCGAACGCCAGGCGGATGTCCCGGCCGAGATACTTCGACAAGCCCTGTACGAGCTTATCCTCGATCGGACGCGTGCGTCGATCGGACGCCGCTTGGTCCAGTTTCAAACCAGCAGGTTGTGTTCGAATCCGGCGGGCACGCAATTGAAGGCCAGCTGCCGCGCCATGCCGCCCAGATCCCGGCCGCCTCGACAATAATCGGCCAATTGTGCGGCATCTATGCTGGTGAGCCGCGCCGCGGCTACGAGGCGCCGAGCCGGCGCCGGCACCCGTGTGCGGCACCGGCGGCCGCATGCGTACCTGCGGCCGCACTTGCGCCGCCCGCGCCGGCGCGTATGGCCCGCGCTGCCGGCGCGGTTTCGAGCCGAGGGCTGGACGGCGGCGGCATCCGGCCGAAATGCCAGCATGCGCAGCAGGTCATTTCGAAGCCGATTCGGGGTCCGGCGCCATATTCAAGTCGCGGCGGCCCGCGAGCGCAATCTGATAATAAAGCTGGGCATCTTCGGGCGCAATTGCCTGCGCGAGGCGCGTCAGCAGCGCCGCGTCGAACTCCTCATCCTGAGCAGCCGCTTCGGGAACGATCTGCACGATGGCGATCCGCTGCAGCAGCGCTGCCAGCTCGACCAGCGCGCGATCGTAGTCCGGCGCGTCGCGGTCCAGCTCGCCGCACCTCCGCCAACAGCGCGGCGCCATCGCCGCGCGACAGCGCCTCGACGAGCTGGCTGACATGGCCGCGATCGATGGTGCCGAGCATCGCTCGGGCATTCGCTTCGCTGAGCGCGCCGCCGCCGAAGGCAATGAGCTGGTCGAGCAGGCTCAAGGCATCGCGCATGCTGCCCTCGGCCGCACGCGACAAGCAGCGCGAGCGCCGCCGGCTCGAACGTCAGCTTCTCCTCGGTCGCGATGAATTTCAGCCGCTCGCCGATCAGGACTCGCCGACAGCCGTTTGAGGCTGAATTGCAGACAGCGCGACAGCACGGTGACCGGCAACTTTTGCGGATCGGTGGTCGCCAGCAGGAACTTGACGTGCGGCGGCGGCTCCTCCAGCGTCTTCAGAAGGGCGTTGAAGGAGTGCTTGGAAAGCATGTGCACTTCGTCGATCAGGTACACCTTGTATCGGCCCCGGGTCGGCGCGTATTGCACGTTGTCGAGCAGTTCCCGCGTGTCGTCCACCTTGGTGCGCGAGGCGGCGTCGACCTCGATGAGGTCGACGAATCGCCCCTCGTCGATCTCTCGGCAGGCGGCGCACACGCCGCAGGGATTCGAACTTACGCCTTGGTTTCGCAATTCAGCGATTTCGCCAGAATGCGCGCGACCGTGGTCTTGCCGACGCCGCGAGTCCCGGTGAACAGGAACGCATGATGCACCTTGCCGCTGTCGAGCGCATTGCTGAGCGCGCGCAGCACGTGCTCCTGGCCTACCATTTCGGCAAAACGCTTGGGGCGCCATTTGCGCGCTAATACGACGTAGCTCATGGATTAGTTTATCTGTACGCCCGCCTTTGGGATAGGGAGGCGGCCCGCGCCAGCAGGACTTCGGCGCCCGACTTTATGCCTCTACCGCTGCTCCCTTCCGGGCCTGACGGGGTTCGTGGCCAGTCGTCGCGAAGATGCAAACGCGAGCCACCATAAACGGTAGCCGGCGGAGGGACGGACCCAAAGGTTCGACCCCCTCCTCACCCACTTACATGCAATCTCAATCATCGTGGCGGAGAGGGTGGGATTCGAACCCACGAACACGGTTAGGTGTTACACACTTTCCAGGCGTGCGCCTTCGACCGCTCGGCCACCTCTCCATAAACAATTTACTCAAACGCGCTTCGAGGGTGGGATTGACTCGGGCCGTGCCGGCCCTCGGCCTCCGGGGCGCAACGCATCACCTCTCCAAAGCGCAGCAAGGGTACCGGAGCGGACTCAGGTGATCAAATGCGGCAGCCTGATCCTAGCTGCTGCTGCCGGCCTTGTTTGGGGGAGCCGGCTTGTAGCGCGGCGGAACGTCGTAGCAGGCGTCATGAGGACCCGGCGGTGGCGGCGCGTCGGTTACGGTTGGGATCACCAATGCCCCGGCCGTGTTCGGCGAATCGAGGCCGGCGGGCACTTTCAGGGGCGGAGCGGACAACGCGTGCTGATACTCCTGCGGCGAGTGGCAGTCAGGATTCAGTTTGCTGAACAAATGACAGCCGCTCATCAAAGCGCTTGCCGCAACCAACAGTAAAATTCGATCAAGACTCATGCAGCTTGGTCCTCAAGAGTAACTCCGGCGGAGCGCATGGCACGCATCACTGTCTCATGATGCGCGGGTGCCAGTTCGACCAAAGGAAGGCGTATTGCGTTCCCGATGATCCCCATTCTCGAAACCGCCCACTTCACGGGAATCGGGTTCGCCTCGACAAACAGATCCTTATGTAAAGGCTGCAAACTTGCGTCAATCATCCGTGCCGTGACCAGATCGCCCGCAAGGGCGGCCTGGCAGATCTCGTGCATCCTGCGCGGCGCGACGTTCGCCGTCACGGAAATCACCCCGCGCGCGCCGGCACCCATCAAGTCGACCGCCGTCGCATCGTCGCCCGACAACAGCGCGAACTCCGCCGGACAGACGCTCACGATCTCGCGCGCTCGGTCTAAAGAGCCCGTCGCTTCCTTGATCGCCACAATACGGGGGTGTCTTGCCAGACGTGCGATGGTGCTCGGCAACAGATCCACCGCCGTCCGGCTCGGCACATTATACAGAATAATGGGCGCGGCGGAGGCGTCGGCCGCGGCCGTGAAGTGCCTGAAAAGGCCTTCCTGCGGCGGTTTGTTGTAGTACGGCGTGACCAGCATCACCGCATCCACGCCCAGTGCGGACAATGTCCGGGTGCGTGCCACGGTCGCCTCCGTCGAGTTGAAACCGGCGCCGACGATGACCTTGAGCTTGTCGCGGCAGCGCGCCACCGCCCGCCGTGTCAACTCTTCGACCTCGGCGGCGGACAGCACCGGCGATTCTCCCGTGGTACCGGCGACAACGACTCCATCGCTGCCCTCGCGCACGTGAAAATCCAGCAACCGGTCCCATGCGGGCCAATCCACCGCCCCATCGGCCGTCATCGGGGTGACGATTGCTACCATGCTTCCGGAAAACATCAACAGCTCCGCGGGAAATATCGCTACCTTAAGTGCCAGACAGCACCTAAGGCAAGCTCCCATCCGGTAGAATTTACCCCGATGAAACAACATATCGTCATTTCCGCGGTGGGCAGCGACCGCGTCGGGATGGTCCATGAACTATCCAAGGCAATCGCCGACTGCGGCGGAAGCATCAGCGAAAGCCGCATGACCTCGCTCGGCAACGAGTTCGCGATGCTGCTGCTGGTCAACGGCAATTGGCACACTCTCGCCAAGCTCGAGGGGGAATTCAAGAAACTGGCCGATGCCACCGGCATGAATATTCAACTGCGCCGCACCGAGGAGCGCTCGGCTCGCAACGACATGCTGCCCTACTCGATCGACGTGGTGTGCCTCGATCAAACCGGGATCGTCGCCGGACTATCGGGGTTCTTCGCGCAGCGCGGCGTGGACATCGCCGAGCTCTCGACCCGTTCGTATGCGGCTGCGCACACCGGCGCGCCGATGTTCTCGGTGCAGATGATCGTAAATGTCCCGAGCCGCCTGCACATCGGCGTATTGCGCGAAGAATTCATGGACTTCTGCGATCACCTGAATTTGGACGCCATTTTCGAACCTGTGAAGAGTTAGCACAGCCATGAGCAAGATTGAAACCGGCAAGAAGGCGCCGCCGTTCACCCTGGAGGGTACCGGCGGAACCTGGTCGCTCGAGGATGGCAAGGGCAGCGCCGTGATCCTTTACTTTTATCCGCGCGACAACACCTCGGGGTGCACCCAGGAAGGCCTGGACTTTGCGGCGCTGAACGCCCAGTTCCGCAGAACGCAGGCGGTGGTGCTGGGCATCTCGCCGGACAGCGTGGCCTCGCACGAAAAATTCAAGAAGAAAATGGCGTTCCCATTCGAACTTTTGAGCGATCCGGACCAGAAGGTCTGCAACCTGTACGGGGTGTACAAGGAAAAAAGCATGTACGGCCGCAAGTACATGGGCGTGGAGCGCAGCACCTTCCTCATCGACGGCAAAGGCGTGCTGCGGCACGAGTGGCGCAAGGTAAAGGTCAAGGGTCATGCCGAAGCCGTATTGGCGGCGGTGAAGGCACTGTGACCGGCAACGTGCGGCCTTTGGGGGCCGCTGTGCTGAAGAGCCGTCAAGGCAAGGCAGAGCGCCGCATATTCGTGCTCGACACCAATGTCTTGATGCACGATCCGACGGCCATCTTCCGCTTCGAAGAGCACGATATCTACATCCCGATGACCGTGCTCGAGGAGCTCGACGCGGGCAAAAAAGGCCTCTCGGAGCCGGCACGCAACGTGCGCCAGGTCAGCCGCTTTCTGGATGAACTGATGCAAGGGGCGACCAAGAAACAGATCGACCGCGGCCTTGCCCTGCCGACCGCCGTGCCGATCAATCATGGCAAGCGGCCTCCCGGCGGACGGCTGTTCTTCCAGACCCAGTTGCTCGAATCGGTGCTGCCGGACAGCCTGCCGGGACACGGTGCGGACAATGCGATTCTGGCCAATACGCTGGCTTTGCAGCAGAAATTTCGCAACGCGCGCGTCACCTTGGTCTCGAAGGACATCAACTTACGCATCAAAGCGGCGATCCTCGGCGTGCACGCCGAGGACTACTCCAGCGATAAGACCATCGAAGACGCGGACTTGTTGGTCAGCGGAGTTCAGCAGCTGCCGCAGAATTTCTGGGAGAAGCACGGCAAGGGGATGGAGTCCTGGCAGCAGCAGAGCCGAACCTACTATCGGGTGCGCGGCCCATTGGTGCGCGAGTGGAGGAGCAATCAATTCGTCTATGACCCCGGTGCCAACGGCGTCGAAGCCATCGTGCGCAAGCTCGAGTGCGATTCGGCCATTCTCGAGCTGACCACCGATTATCGAACCGAACGCAACAATGTGTGGGGCGTCACGGCGCGCAACCGCGAGCAAAATCTGGCATTGAACCTGCTGATGGATCCGGAGATCGACTTCGTGACGGTGTTGGGTCCGGCCGGCACCGGCAAGACGTTGTTGACGCTCGCGGCGGGTCTGGCGCAAACGCTGGACCACAATCGCTTCAGCGAAATCATCATGACGCGCGTCACCATTCCTCTCGGCGAGGACATCGGTTTCCTGCCCGGAACCGAAGAAGAGAAGATGGAACCGTGGATGGGCGCGCTGATGGACAACCTGGAAGTTCTCACCCAGAGCCAACCCGGCGGCACCTGGGGCCGAGGCGCCACCAACGATTTACTACGGCACCGCATCAAGATTCGATCCTTGAACTTCATGCGCGGCCGAACGTTCTTGAACCGCTTCATCATCATTGATGAGGCGCAAAATCTGACTCCGAAGCAGATGAAGGCCCTGGTCACCCGGGCGGGGCCCGGCACCAAGATGGTGTGTTTAGGCAATATTGCGCAAATTGACACACCCTATCTCACTGAAACCACGACCGGCCTCACGTACGTGGTAAACCGATTTCACGGTTGGGCGTTTTCCGGACATATCACGCTGGTCCGGGGCGAACGCTCGCGTCTGGCGGACTACGCTTCCGAAGTTCTTTGATTTTGCTTCTGTTTTGAGCGAACTTTGGAATGCGCCTAGACTCCAAGGTTGAAGAGATCCCATGTCAGCGCTGAAATCCACTATCGCTTTTCTGGCCGCCGCCGCGCTCGGCGCGAGCGTGAGCGTCGGTTATGCGCAGGGTTTGGCTCAGGCCACCAACCGAACCAATCAGGATTTGCCGGAATTGGGCAGTCCGGCGAACGCCGCCATTTCGATCGACGATGAATACCATGCGGGCCTCGGTTTCGTTAATGAGATACGCAAGGAAGGCGTCATCCTCACTGATCCCGAAGTGCAGCAATATGCACAGGAAATCGGCCACAGCCTCTCGAGCCAGGCGGAAGAAGGCCAACACCAGTTTTATTATTTCGTCATCCGCGAAGCGGACATCAATGCCTTCGCCATTCCGGGCGGCTTTATGGCGATTCACAGCGGACTGATATTGGCGACGCGCAATGAAAACGAACTGGCGGGAGTGCTGGCGCACGAAACCGCGCACGTCACGCAACGCCACCTGGTGCGCCAGCTCATCGATCAGAGCCACGAGGGCCTCATGGCGACCGCAGGGATGCTCGCCGCGATGCTGCTAGGGGCAACGGCGGGCCGCGGCTCGCCCGGTGCCATGGAAGGGGCCATTCTTGCGGGCCAGAGCGCCATGATTCAGCATCAGATCAATTACACCCGCAGCAGCGAGTTCGAAGCGGATCGAATCGGCATCACGCACCATGGCGAATGCGGGCTACGATCCGCTGGGAATGGCGAGCTTCTTCGACTACATGGGACGAACCGGCCCGGAGCCGAGCCGCGTCAATGCAGTGCAGTTCCTCATCGATCACCCGATTTTTTGCCGACCGCGTCGCGGAGGCGGCAGACCGCGCCAACCAGATCGGCCGCATCCACCACGAAGACTCCTTGAGCTATCTGCTCATTCGCGAGCGATTGAGGACCATTGCCGGGGATCCGCAAGCTGCGCGTCAATATTATGCGCACCTGCTCAAGAACGGCGGCGGCAAGACCATTCAAGAGCGCTATGGCATGGATGTGGCGCAGATCGCAACGAAGAATCCGGTGCCCGCCATCGCAGATTTGCAGGAGTTGGTGCGCGAGTATCCCAAGGTCACGCAATTCTATGGCGCGCTCGGCCAGGCATACCTGGCAAATAATCAGTTCAAGGAGTCGGATGCCGTTCTTGAAAGAGCGATGATCTTATTCCCACGCAATGTTCCGATCACGATTCGGCTGGCCGAGTCTTTGATGCACTCAGGCGACAATAAGCGCGCCCATCTGGTGTTGCTGGATTTGTTCAACAACGTCGAGCCGACGCCGGATCAGACACGCCTGATCGCGAAAGCGGCCAGCACCGCCGGCGACTACGCCGACTCCTACAGCTACATGGCTGAGTTTTATCTGATGACTGGCAACCTCATGATGGCGATGAACCAATTGCAGCTGGCATTGACGCTGCCTGGACTCGACGCCGTGCAGCGGGCCCGCTACAGCGCGCGCCTCGAGGAGGTTCGCGCGGCAATGCCGAAGAAAAACAAAAATACCATGGCCGACGAGCGCGGCGAAAACAGCGGCCGCTTCTAGCCCGTCTTTGCTAATTCCGGCAATAGTGTATCTTTGACCCAATCATGAGAAGGGAGACACTCGATATGCGCATAGCAAGGCAGTCGCGCGCGACCATTGGCGTGATACTGGCCGCGGCCCTGACCGGCTGTGTCGCATTGCCGCCCAACAGCAAACCCGCTCCCCAGGATCCGTGGGAATCTTGGAACCGCGGCGTTTACAAGGTCAACGACAAGCTCGATCGCGCGGTGGCCAAACCCATTGCGCGCGCTTATGTACGCGCCGTACCCGCACCGGCACGCACGGGCGTCAGCAATTTTCTTTCGAACCTGCGCACCACGACCGTCATGATCAATGATGCCCTGCAGGGGAAGTTCGGCGCGGCCGCCAACGATTTGGCGCGTCTGGTCGTCAACACCACCGTCGGGTTCGGCGGCCTGCTGGACCCGGCGACGCAGATGGGCTTGGACAAGAACGACGAAGACTTTGGCCAGACTTTGGGCCACTGGCGCGTTCCGCCCGGACCATTTTTGGAGCTGCCTTTCTTGGGCCCTTCCGATACACGCGACGGACCGGCGCGCGTTGTCGATCTATTCACGGGGCCCACGCATTACATCGCCAACAATTGGGTTGCTTACGGCATCTATGGGGTCGGTTTGGTCGACTCGCGGGCTGCGCTGTTGCCGCTCGATGAAACGCTGCAAAAGGTCTTCGACCCCTACGCCTTCATTCGCGATGCCTACTTGCAGCGGCGCGCTTACTTGGTGTCCGATGGCAAAGTGACCGACGAAGTGCTGTCCGATCCGGATGCCGACGACACGGATACGGCTGCGCCAAAACCTCAGCCGCCGACGCCGCCCGATTCGACCAAGAAACCCTGAGCGGGTGCGGGCCAGCGCTAATTCGGCGGATTGTTGGCTTTGAGAAATTCCACGGTGGCTTGCAACATCTGCAGGCGCGTCTCACTGCGGGAGAGCCAGTGATCTTCGTGCTTCATGGTCACCAAACTCGCCGTCTTCCCTGCGCGCTTCAAGGCGCTCAGCATGACATCGCTTTGCTCGTAAGGCACCACGGTATCATCGCGACCATGGATCAGCAGCACCGGAACCGTCACCGCAGCAACGTGCTCTATAGGGGAAATGGCGATCAGCGCCGGATCGTCCTGATCCGCCGTCCCCATGAAACGGTCCCAATAGCGCTGAGATACACCCATCCGATTCGCCAGGGTCCATTTGCGAAACCGGCGTAAGTCCGACAGCCCCGCGACCGACACCGCGCAACGATAGACGCCTGATTCGACGGTGACGCCGGCGAGCGCCGCATAGCCGCCGTAGCTTGCCCCAACAATGCAGACGCGCTTCGGGTCGATGATGCCTTGATGTGCAAGATATCGGACGCCATCGGATAAGTCCGATTGCATTTTTCGGCCCCACTCGCCAAAGCCCGCTCGCATGAATCTTGAATCCACTGTTGAACCGCGGAAATTCGGCTGCAGCACCGCGTAGCCCTGCGCCGCCAGTGCCTGCGACCACCAGTCGAAATGCTGCGTGTCGGCGGCGGCGGGCCCCCCGTGCGGCAGGACGATCAACGGCAGGTCCTTTTCAGCAGCGGATTGCGGTAGCGTCAAAAAGGCGGGGATGGTCAGGCCATCCGCCGCGGGATAGCTGATGGCCCTCAATTCGGCCGGTTCGTGAACGTCCTCATAAACTCGCCCCAGTATCGTCGCATGGTGGCTATACCAATCATAAAGCGCGTAGACATAGCCATTCTTGGGGCCGAACACCTTCAGGACCATCCTCGAAAAATCGTCCGACCGGGACACGAGGCTCACGCGTGCATCCGGGAACGCACGCAAAACCGCATTCCAATGTGCCTGCAATTCGTTGTCGAAAAATACGTATTTGCTGCTGCCGATTTCCTTGACCCCGCCGATGATTCGCCCCGTCTTGCGGTCCTCGATTACATTTGCGAACACGGCACCTTTGCCGAGCGGCTCACCCCAGGTATTGTCAGAGAGATTCAGTGTTTTCCATTGTGGATCGCCGTCAACCAGGAATCGAACGATGATACCGCCGCCGTCAGCGCTGAATCCGAGCATGTCCGGCGTGTCGATCGGCGCAATTCCGGAGGCAACCACAGTCCAATGGCCGTTCTTGTGGGTTTTGATTTCCCAATGTTTTTTTTCGTCGCGGTAGGAGAACTGCGCTGCGATATTTCCGGATTGGTCCAACAACCATTGCGTGTCAGGCTCGGTCGCCTCATTGACCAGACGCGTGCGGCGATCGGGATACTCAACTGAAAACAAGCAAGGAACCGTCGCCTCTCGAACACAGTATCCGCGCGCGTACAGCAGCGAATGATCCGAGACTTCACGCACAGCGATGTCGCCGGTTACCACGTTGAAGGTTTCGACGTGGTCGACTTCGAATTTCAGTGGATTGAGCTTCATCTTGCTGAGATTGAAATTCACCAGCTGATACCACTCTCGAGCCGCCCCAGTAAACCCAAATGGCGGCAGGCTGGTACTCGACACGGTGGCAATGATATTGTCGTCGTCTACCCAGTTGACGCCGCGCAATTTGACCTCACCCACGCGGACCCCGCCGATAATCTCGCGTTTGCTCAGCGGAATAACGATAAGACTTCGGCTTTCGCCGCTGGTCTTGACGAAAGCGATCTTGGTGCCGTCCGGCGAGATAGCCACGTCTTCCAGGGTTGGCAGCCGGCCGAACGCCTCGAGCGCAACCGCGTCGGCCGCGGCTGCGGGCTGCGGCCCGGCGGCGCCCGCGATCGCGACGGCAAGCAGCGCGCTCAACAACCGCTGTTTACTTATTGTTGTGCCGACCATCCCTGTGTCCTTTGAGCGGTGTGCGACTTAGCGCTGCGAACCATCCTATCCCGCGGTCAGCAACTCTTCCACGTCGCTCAAGCGCGCCAGTTGATGCAGCTGCGCTGGAATGTTTTCGTAGCGCAGACTCTTGCCCTCAGCCCGCGCAATGCTCAGCCATTCGATCAGCAATGCCAGGCCCGAACTATCGCTGTCCTTGACGCCGGACAGATCGATCACGGCGGCGCGGCCGTCGGCGATGGCTTCACTCCCCGACCGCAGCAGCGCGGTGACCGTGGTGAAATGCAGCACGCCATTGACGCGCGAGCGCCCGCCCTCGTGCGGTTCCAAATCGGCAGCGATGCCCGCGCTGGCGTTCAATGTGGGACCGCCGCCCCGTTCGGACCCACGCGCCCTTCCTTCTCCAGTCGATTGATGACGTCATCCAACCCCTTCTGCTGGATCTCCGCCGCAAAGTCGGTGCGAAAGCTCTTGACGTAGGAAATGCCTTCGATCACCACGTCCCAGGCTTTCCAGCCTTCGGGGGTCTTGTGCAGACTGAAATTTACCGGCACCTTGTCGCCCGAGGCTCTTTTGACCTCGGTCCGCACGGTCGCGGTGGTGTCGCCCGGATCGCCCTTGTACGGCAAAACCACGAATCGATCGGCGGTGAAGTCGACCAGCGCGGCGCCGTAATTGCGCAGCAGCGAGTGATAAAAGGCGTCCACGAAGCGCTTGCGCTGCTCAGGGGTGGCCGTGCGCCAGCTTTGACCCAGAACCAGACGGGCCGCGTATTGCGTGTCGAAATCCGGCAGCAGCACGTTTCCCACCAGCGCATCGAGTTTGGCCGGATCGGCTTTGTACATGGCGCGGTTCGCATCCAGCTCTTGCAGCATGCGTTTGGCTGAATTTTCCACCAGCTGCTGCGGGGATAGCGTGCTCGCATTCGGCACGGGAGCGGGCGCGTCGGCGGCGCGCGCGCCGAGCGCGACCGCGGCCAGCAGTATTGCCGTGAGGGCTGGTTTACTCATTTGGTTTTCTCCATCGCTTTCGATTTCGTGTCCGCAGGCGCGGGTGCCGGTGCGGGCGTCTGCGCATCCGCCTTGGACTTGGTGAAATTCGCCAAGACCTGACCGATCAGATTTTCCAGCACGAACGCGGACTGCGTAAAGTCTATTTGATCATGGTCCTTAAGATAAGTATCGGCGCCGCCCGCCGTGAGCCCGATGAACTTGCCGCCCAGCAGGCCCTGCGTATAAATGCTGGCATCGCTGTCGGTCGGAATCTTGTTGTAGCGCGCGTTCAAACGCAGCTGCACGACCGCCTTGTATTCGTTGGAATCGAACTCGATCTTGTTGACGCGCCCGATTTCAACACCGGACATCGATACCGGCGCGCCGACCTTGAGATCGCCGATGTTGTCGAACTTCGCAGTCACTTCGTAGTGCGGCGGACCGAACCAGGCCAAACCGCGGCTGGTGGTCTGGGTGGTGAGAAAAAACAGCGCTGCGAAGCCCAGCAAAACGAACGAGCCGGTCCCCAGATTCAACGTGCGTGACTTGCGCATCAGAACACTCCTACAAAAACGCCGCGGTGATCAAATAGTCCAAGAACAGAATCACCACGGCAGAGGTAACGACCGTGCGCGTGGTGGCTCTGCCGACGCCCTCCGCCGTGGGCGTCGCATAATAGCCTTGATAAACAGCGATGAGACTGCAGGCAACGCCGAACACCAGGCTCTTGACGATCCCCTCGGTGACGTCCTTCAGGCCGACGGCGGCGCGCATCTGCGACCAAAAGCTGCCGGCGTCGACTCCCATGATCTGCACGCCGACCAGTTGGGCGCCGTAGATGCCGATCACGCTGAAGATCGCGGCCAGCAGCGGCATCGCGATGACGCCGCCCAAGAATCGCGGCACCACCACCCGCACGATGGGATCGACCGCCATCATTTCCATCGCCGAAATCTGGTCCGTCGCCCGCATCAATCCGAGCTCTGAGGCCAACGCGGTGCCCGCCCGGCCGGCGAACAGCAGCGCGGTCACCACAGGCCCGAGTTCCTTCACCAAGCCGATCGCCGCGGCGGTGCCGAGCGCTTCTTCCGAACCGAACCGCTGCAGGAGCTGAAAGCCCTGCAAACCCAGCACCATGCCGACGAAAAGACCCGACAGCATGATGATGACGAGCGAAAATGCCCCCGAGTTGAATATCTGCTGGGAAATCAAGCTGAATCGCAACAGCGCCCGCGGGAGTATTGACCACCAGTCGAAACAGGAAATGACACGACGGACCCGAGCCCTTCCAGGGCATCGGTAAAGCTTTCCCAGAGTTCTCTGAACATGCTCAAAGAACCTCTTTGCGGGACAAGCAGTTCGTCGAAATAGTCGGGCGCCGGGAAGTGAAACGGCACCGGGCCGTCGGCCAGGCCGCCGATGAATTGCTTGACGATCTCCGTCGGATTGGTCTTGAGTTCCTGCGGCGTACCGTGCGCGACCACCTTGCCCCCCGACAGCAGAAACACCTGGTCCGCAACCGTGGAGATTTCCTGCACGTCGTGCGAGACGACGATGCTGGTGATCCCGAGGGTATCGTTCAGCCGGCGGATCAGCCGCAAAATGACCCCCAGAGAGATCGGATCCAATCCGACGAAGGGCTCGTCGTAGATCAGAAGTTCCGGGTCCATGACGATGGCGCGCGCGAGCGCCACCCGCCGTCCCATGCCGCCCGAGAGCTCGGCCGGCATCAACTCCGCCGCGCCGCGCAAACCCACAGCCTGCAGTTTTGTCAGCACCAATTGCCGGATGAGCCGCTCGGTCAGATCGGTGTGCTCGCGCAGCGGGAAGGCGACGTTTTCGAACACACTCAAGTCCGTCAGCATGGCGCCGTTCTGGAACAACATTCCCATCCGCCGGCGCAACACGTACAAATTGCCGCGCGAGATGGCGCGCAGGTTTTCGCCCGCGACCTCGATGGTCCCGGTATCGGCAGATACCTGTCCGGTGATCAGCCGCAGCAGCGTGGTTTTTCCTGTGCCGCTCGGTCCCATGACCGCGGTGATCTTGCCGCGCGGTATTTGAATATCCAGACCGGCGAACACGGGACGTCCGTTCACCGCGTAATCTAGATTGCGGATATCGACGATTGGGGCGGATTGGTTCAATGGATTGTTACGCCGCCGCGCCGCACAGGCGCGGTTCGTGGGTGGCGGCGCTCTTAGGCCGCGGCTGATTCCAAAGCGGCACTGTACTGGCCCACCGCCGCCAATCCATTGAGCTTGGCTCTTTTCGCCAGCGCCTTCTGACCGCCGGCAAAGCCGCTCTCCTTGCCCGCCCAGGCGTGCAGCGCGTCGTCCTGCAGCGCTCGTCCATAGCTGAAGGTCAACGCCCACGGCAGCGCTCCCAGTGCGTGCATGAGGTTCAAATGCAAGGTCGCATCCTTCGGACTCTGGCCGCCGGACAGAAACGCGATGCCGGGAACCGCGGATGGGACTTGGCGCTTCAGTGTCTGCACCGTCGCTTCGGCGATGCGCTCGGGGCTGGCCTGATCCGCGCATTTCTTGCCCGGGATCACCATGTTGGGTTTCAGGATCATGCCCTCCAAAACCACCCGCGCGGCGAACAGGTGGGTGAATACGCTGTCGAGCACGATATTCGTGACTTCCTCGCAGCGCTCCAGCGGATGCGCGCCGTCCATGAGCACTTCCGGCTCCACGATGGGAACGATCCCCGCCTCCTGGGCCAAGGCCGCGTATCGCGCCAAGCATTCGGCGTTCGCGTCGATGGCGTAGCGGGACGGGATGACCGCATCGATATTGATGACCGCGCGCCATTTGGCAAAGCGCGCGCCCAACTTATGGTATTCGGCAAAACGCTCGCGCAACCCATCGAGGCCTTCGGTGATGGTCTCGCCCGGATATCCCGGCAATGCTTTGGCTCCCAAATCGACCTTGATCCCGGGCACCATTCCCGCCTTGGCCAGATAGGTCGGGAACGGGATCCCATCCTTGGTCTTCTGCCGCAGAGTTTCGTCATACATGATGACGCCGCTGATGTAGTCCTTGGCACCCGGCGCGGTGAACAGCATCTCGCGGTAGGTACGCCGGTTCTCCTCGGTGGACTCCAATTTGATGCTGTCGAAGCGCTTCTTGATGGTGCCGCTGCTCTCATCGGCAGCCAAAATCCCCCGATTTTTCGCAACCATGGCGCGCGCAATGGCGTTCAGCTCTGCAATATTCATGTCCTACGTATCTCACTGATATTGACGGTTAAGTTAAGGCAAGAATAACAAACCTAGGTTCAATGCGCGCTCCGGGTGGAACTGTAAGTCAAATAGGACTAAAATAGTCCTACATGAATCGATAGCCCCCGAGGACGCTTTCTATGCTGCGCATGGGAAAAATGACGGACTATGCGACGGTCGTATTGGCCAGTCTAGCGCAACAGCCAGCCGCACATCGGGCCGCGACTGAATTGGCCGAGCGCACACGCTTGAGCCGTCCGACGGTCAGCAAGGTCTTAAAGGGTCTGCAGCGCGCCGGCATGGTCATCTCCTCGCGCGGCGCACAAGGCGGCTATCGGCTGGCCCGCAGTCCCGAGCAGATCACGGCGGCACAAATTCTCGATGTGTTCGAAGGGCCGATCGCCATCACCGAATGCAGCGGCGCCTCCAGTCACTGCGGAATCGAGCGGCTGTGCCGGGTCGGCGGCGCATGGCAGCGCGTCAATGCCGCCATTCGCCGGGCACTCGAGGATGTGACGCTGCACCAATTGGCGGGGCTCGATTCCACCGGCGTACGGATCGCAGACCTCGCCTCCGAAATGCACGTGAATATCTGATTTCCGGCCCCAGTATCGAGTCAACGCCTGGAGTATCGTGTCTAGCAAATCACAAGAAGTCGAAGCCCTGGTCGGCCAGAAATACCGGCACGGTTTCATCACCGACATCGAATCCGACAGCTTGCCGCCCGGACTCGATGAGGACGTGGTGGCCGCGATTTCGCGCAAGAAACACGAACCCGAGTTTTTGCTCAAGTGGCGGCTGAAGGCATTTCGGCACTGGCAGACGATGCAGGAGCCGACCTGGGCGCATGTGCACTACAAGCCCATCGACTACCAGGATATTTCTTATTACTCGGCGCCGCGGGCCCCTGCCAACGCGCCGAAGAGCTTGGACGAGGTGGATCCGAAGCTGCTCGCCACCTACGAGAAACTGGGCATTCCGTTGCACGAGCGCGCCCGGCTTGCGGGCGTCGCGGTGGACGCGGTGTTCGACAGCGTTTCGGTGGCGACCACCTTCAAGGAGAAGCTGGGCAAAGCGGGCGTGATTTTCTGCTCCTTCTCCGATGCGGTACGCAACCATCCGCAACTGGTGGAGCGCTACTTCGGCACGGTCGTGCCGACCGGCGACAATTTTTTCGCGGCCCTGAATTCCGCGGTGTTCTCCGACGGCTCGTTCGTCTATGTGCCGCCCGGCGTGCGCTGCCCGATGGAATTGTCGACTTACTTCCGCATCAACGCGGCCAAGACCGGGCAGTTCGAACGGACCCTGATCATCGCCGCCGAGGGCGCGTCGGTCAGCTACCTCGAAGGCTGCACCGCGCCCATGCGCGATGAGAACCAATTGCATGCCGCGGTCGTGGAACTCGTCGCGCTCGACGATGCGCAGATCAAGTATTCGACCGTGCAGAACTGGTATCCCGGCGACGAGAACGGCTTGGGCGGCATCTACAACTTCGTCACCAAGCGCGGCGAGTGCCGCGGCCGCAATTCCAAGATCTCCTGGACGCAGGTCGAAACCGGATCGGCGATCACCTGGAAATATCCCAGCTGCGTGCTCAAGGGCGAGAACTCCGTCGGGGAATTCTATTCGGTGGCGGTGGCGAACAACTATCAGCAGGCCGACACCGGCACGAAGATGATCCACATCGGCCGCAACACGCAAAAGCACCATCGTCTCCAAGGGCATCTCGGCCGGGCACGCGGAGAATACCTATCGCGGTCTGGTGAAAATTCTGCCGAGCGCGAGCGGCGCCCGCAATTTCACCCAGTGCGATTCCTTGCTCATGGGCCCAAAATGCGCGGCGCACACCTTCCCCTACATGGAAGTGAAGAATCCGACCGCGACCGTCGAGCACGAGGCCAGCACCTCCAAAATCGGCGAAGACCAGTTGTTCTATTGCCTGCAGCGGGGAATCTCCGCCGAGGACGCGGTCAATATGATCGTCAGCGGCTTCTGCAAAGTCGTGTTCAAGGAACTGCCGATGGAATTCGCCGTAGAGGCGCAAAATCTGCTCAGCGTGAGCTTGGAAGGAGCCGTCGGCTGACGCCTACGTTTGAAAGAGAGAATTATCTTGCTTGAAATCTCCGATTTGAGCGCCCGCGTCGCGGGCAAAGAAATTCTGAATGGCGTCAATCTCACGGTGAAGGCCGGCGAGGTGCACGCCATCATGGGCCCGAACGGATCGGGCAAAAGCACGCTCGCCCAGGTGCTCGCCGGGCGCGAGGACTACGAAGTGACCCGCGGCTCGGTGAGCTTCGAGGGCCGCGACCTTCTCGCGATGCGTGCCGAGGAGCGCGCCCGTGCCGGCCTGTTCCTCGGCTTCCAATACCCGGTGGAGATTCCCGGGGTCAACAATGTGTACCTGTTGAAAGCCGCGCTCAATGCCAAACGCAAGGCCGCCGGCGAGCCCGAAGTCGATGCCTACGAATTCCTGGCGCTGATCCGCCAGAAGATGAAATTCATGCAGATGAGCGAAACATTCTTGACGCGCGGCGTGAATGAAGGCTTCTCCGGCGGCGAGAAGAAGCGCAACGAAGTCCTGCAGATGCTCGTTCTCGAACCGAAACTCGCGATTCTCGATGAAACCGATTCGGGGCTGGACATCGACGCGCTCAAGGTCGTCTCGCAGGGCGTGAACAGCCTGCGGGACCCGCAGCGCGCGGTGGTGCTGGTGACGCATTATCAACGGCTGCTGGACTACGTCATTCCGGATCGGGTGCATGTCCTGTCCGGCGGCCGCATCGTGAAGTCCGGCGACAAGTCCCTGGCACAAGAGCTCGAGCGGCGCGGCTACGACTGGGTCATGGGAGCACAAGTCGCATGAGTGCCGCCCTGCGCTCCTTCGAAACGCAGTGGCGTGCGCGCACCCCCGATGCGCTGCAGCCGATTCGCGAGCAGGCCATGCAGCGGTTTTTGCAGCTGGGCCTGCCCTCGCAGCGCGATGAAACCTGGCGCTATACGGACCTGCGCACGCTTGCCGCGCAGAGCTATGGGGAAGCCGGCTGCACTGCTCGCGGGCGCGCTCGCCCGCCGATGCGGCGCTCTCGTTGGTGCAGCCAGGACAGCACGCGCCAACACTCACCATGATCAACGGCTGCCCGCCGCTGAAAGGTGATTTTGCTAAAATAAACGGATTGGAAATCAATACGATAAGAGATCTTTATGAAGTAGATCCGGATAAGCTGCGGCGCTTTTTCGAATCCGCTTCGGATGCCGATCAGCGCCGCTGGGTGTTGCTCAATACGGCGCTTGTTCGTCGACGGCTTGTATTTGAAGATCACCGGAACGCGTCGACACTCCCATTGTGATTCGGCATGTTTCCGCGGGCGACGCCGCACAGGCTGCGCACCCGCGGATCATCATCGAAGCCGGTCCCGGGGCGAGCGCGACCATCATCGAGCACCATGTATCGGCGGGCGATGCGCTGCCGCTCAGCAATTCCAACGCGCACATCGCACTGGGCAAGGATGCGCGGCTGGAGCACTACCGCGTCTATGCAACCGGTGCCGACCGCCACCCATATGGATTCGCTCGATCTCCACCAGTCCGAGGGCAGCCGCTGCCGGCAATTCACGATAGCGCTGGGCGGCGGATTGCTGCGCGCTTCTTTGGAAGCGCGCCTGAATGGGCGCGCCGCGAACTTGGAGAGCTACTCGCTGTTGGTCGGCCACCAGGCACGGCATGTGGACTGCGTGAACATCGTCACCCACGCGGCGCCGGGGACGCGCAGCCGGCAAACCGCGCGTGCCATCGCCAGCGACGCCAGCCGGGTGATTTTCAACAGCAAGGTGATCGTCAACGCGCGGCGCAAATGGTTCCGATTCGCAGCAATCCTGCCGCGGCCTGCTGTTGTCGCCCAACGCCGAGATCGACACACGGCCGCAGCTCGAGATTCATGCCGACGAGGTGAAGTGCGCGCACGGCGCCACCACCGGCCGGCTCGATCCGGACATGCTGTTCTACCTGCTGTCCCGCGGCCTGGACCGCGATACCGCGCAGAGCCTGCTGGTCTTTGCGTTCCTCGCGGATGTGCTCACCGATATGTCGGTGAGCTCGGCGCGCGCCGCGATCGAGAATGCCCTGATCAGCCAATTGCCGGACGCGCAAACACTGCGGAAGTTTCGATGAACAACATCGCCCTGGCCCACACTGACCGGATCTTCGACGTCGAGGGCGCGCGGCGCCAATTCCCGATCTTGACCCGCATGATCCACGGCAAGCCGCTGGCCTACTTGGACAACGGCGCCTCCGCGCAGCGCGCCGCAATGCGTCATCGAAGCGGTCGACGACTACGAGCGCCGCCATCACGCCAACATCCATCGCGGCGTGCACACCTTGAGCCAGGAGGCGACGGCGCTGTACGAAGGGGCGCGCGATCGCGTGCAGCGCTTCATCAATGCGCGCTCGCGCAACGAAATCATCTTCGTGCGCGGCACGACCGAGGCGATCAACCTGGTGGCGCAAAGCCATGCAAGACCGACCCTGCGCGCCGGCGATGAGGTGCTGATCACGCATCTGGAACACCACGCGAACATCGTGCCCTGGCAGATGGTGTGCGAGCAGACCGGCGCCAAGCTCGTGGTTGCGCCGATCGACACCCGCGGCGAGGTGCATGCGGAGGCCGTCGATTCGCTGATGAGCGCCGCGCACCAAGATTCTTGCCTGCGCTCATGTATCGAATGCGCTTGGGCACGGTTCTGCCGGTGCGCCGGCTCATCGCCGCCGCCAAGGCGCGCGGCATCGTGACGCTGCATCGACGGCGCGCAGGCCGTGCCGCACCTGGCGGTGGATGTGCAGGCACTGGGCTGCGATTTCTACGCCTTTTCCGGCCACAAGATGTTCGGCCCGACCGGCATCGGCGTGCTCTACGGGCGCGAGGCAGCTGCTCGAGCGCATGCCGCCGTGGCAGGGCGGCGGCGACATGATCCTGTCGGTGAGCTTCGGGAAGACCACCTACAACGCCCTGCCCTACAAATTCGAGGCCGGAACGCCCAACATCTCCGGCGCGATCGGGCTGGGCGCCGCGGTCGATTTCCTGCGAGTCCTGGATCGGCACGCCGCGCATGCGCACGAGCAGGCGCTGCTCGGCATGCGCACGGCGACGCTCGGTGCGATTCGCGGGGCTACGCATCATCGGCACGGCGCCGCGACAAAGGCGAGCCTGGTCTCCTTCGTGGTCGAGGGCGTGCATCCGCACGATCTCGGCACGATCCTGGACGAGGACGGCATCGCGGTGCGCACCGGCCATCACTGCGCCATGCCGGTCATGGAGTTCTTCAAGCTGCCGGCAACGGCGCGCGCGTCGCTTCGCCTTCTACAACACGTTCGAGGAAATCGACCGGCTCGCCGCGGCCGTCGCGCGCGCGCGCACGCTGTTCGCCTGACGGCTGCCGCCATGGAACTCAACGATCTATACCGCGACGTGATCCTGGACCATAACCGCCGGCCGCGGAATTTCGGGCCGCTCGATCGGCCGACGCCAGCGCCGAGGGATTCAATCCGTTGTGCGGCGACCGCTTGACGCTGCGGCTCGAATCTGAGCGACGGGACCGATCCGCGACATCCGCTTCGAGGGCCAGGGCTGCGCGATTTCGACCGCCTCGGCCTCGCTGATGACCGAGGCGGTGAAAGGCAAGACCGCGCGGCGAGGCGCTGGCGCTGTTCGACCGCGTGCACCGGCTGCTGACCGACGATGCCGCGCCGGCGCCGAGGATCTCGGCAAGCTGGCCGCCTTGTCCGGCGTGCGCGAATATCCCGGCGCGGGTGAAGTGCGCGAGCCTTTGCTGGCACACGCTCGCCTCCGCGCTGAAGCTCGCCTGCGGGCGAGCCCCTCCCGCCGTGTCGACCGAGTGAGCGGCTTGAACGATGCGCTCCTACGAAAACGAACCCATCGTCGTGCAGCGCGAAGTCAAGGCCGTCGCCATCCCCGCCGGCGTCGAGGTCAATCTAAGCTCGGACTCGGTGGGCTACATCACCCAGGCCCTGGGCGGCAGCTTCACGGTCTACATCGACGGCAACCTGTTCCGCATCGCGGGGCATGATGCCGACGCCATCGGCAAGACCGCGGCGAAAGCGCCGGAGGTGCCGCCGGGCGCCTCCGAAGAGGACATCAAGAACGTCGTGTGGCAGCAGCTGAAGACCTGCTATGACCCCGAGATTCCGGTCAACATCGTCGATCTGGGTCTGATCTACGAGTGCGATGTCAGCAAGAATGTCGACGACACCCGCACCGTCGACATCAAGATGACGCTGACCGCTCCCGGCTGCGGCATGGGCGAGATCCTGGTGCAGGATGTGCGCGACAAGGTGCAGATCGTGCCCACGGTGGCGCGCGCCAACGTCGAACTGGTATTCGATCCGCCATGGAATCACGGCATGATGTCCGACGAGGCTCGTCTGCAGACGGGAATGATGTGAGCGATGCGAGGCTTTTGCCGTGACATGGATCGATGCCGGTGTTGCTCAGGATTTGCCCGACGGTCACGCCAAGTCGATTGCCCGCAGGCCGCCGTATGATCGCCGTTGTGCGCAGCGGCGAGAACTTCTACGCGATCGAGGACATCTGTACCCATGATGGCGCCAGTTCGACCGGCGGAGAAATCGAGGGCAACGAGATCATCTGTCCACGCCATGGCGCAAGATTCTGCTTGCGGACGGGCGAAGCACTGACGCCGCCCGCCTATGAACCGGTGCGGGTGTTCGAAACCAAAATCGAAAGCGGTCATCTATGGGTACGCGCAGGCTGACGCTGCTGCGGCATGGCAGGGCGGAGGCCGCCGACGCCTATCCGGAGGATTACGAGCGCCCGCTCACCCACCGCGGCTGTATCGAGGCGCAGGAGATGGCCTCAGCGTCTGGTCAAACGCAATCTCGTGCCCGACCTCATCCTGGTGAGTCCCGCCGAGCGCGCCTGGGCGACGGCGGAAATCATCGCGGCGACCTGCGAACTCGATGCGAAACAGCTGCAATGCGCGCGAGAACTGTATTTGGCGACGCCCGAGAGAACCTGGCAGTTGCTCGCGCACCGCGCGGCATCGCTGGCTCATATCATGATCTGCGGCCACAACCCCGGCCTGAGTGCGATCGCCAGCCGTTTCGGACCCAAACCCGAGCCGCGCGAGATCTCGACCGCCGGCATCGCCACCGCCGTTTGGCACCATGCCGACTGGGCGACCCTGCAACCGGAGGCCGCCATCAGCTGCGAAATGGATGATCCGGAAGACATGGACGAGCTATGGGAGTGAGCAATGTTTGGCGACAATCATGGGGGCCCGTGATATGAACAATACCCAAAGAGTTACCTTATTGGCGCGCGCAGCACTGGCGGCCGTGATGGTGCCGGCGGCGCTTGCCGCGACAGCCGCGACCGCATCCGCGCCTTACCAGGCGCCGATGAATGCGTACGGTCAGCCCGATCTCGAGGGCACCTGGACCAACGCAACCTTGACGACGCTTGAACGGCCCAAAGAATACGGCACACATCAGGTCATGAGCGCCGCGGAAGTCGCGAAGGTCGAAGGCAGCAGCGCGAAATTGTTCGCCGCGGACGCTGCGCCTCGGGATCCGAAGGTGAAAACCACGGACTTGCCGCACGAGTGCGGCCTGGGCTTCAGCGGCGCCGGATGCGGCTACAACGCCGCGTGGATCGATCCGGGAACGACGGTAATGCGGGTCAACGGCGAACCACGCACCTCTTTCATCACCGATCCTGCCGACGGGAGACTGCCCCCCTACAAGAGCGGCGTCAAAGCTCCCGGAATGGAACAGTACGCGCACCGCGGCGAAAATCCCGAGAACATGGCGTTGTCCGAACGCTGCTTGACATCATTTGGCTACAGCGCCGGTCCGGTGATGCTTCCTTTGCTTTACAACAATAACTATGAGATCGCGCAATCCAAGGACACGGTTGCCATCGACGTCGAAATGGTGCACGACGTGCGTATCATTCGCATCGGCGGCAAGCATCGCACCGACGGGCTGCGGCCATGGATGGGCGATTCGATAGGTTGGTACGAAGGCCCAACGCTGGTGGTCGAGACGACCAATTTCCCGCAGGCGACGGCTCTGCACGGCGCCTGGAAGGACTTGAAAGTCACCGAACGATTTACGCGTGTTGCGCCGCATCGGATTCTGTACCAATTCAAAGTGCAGGATCCGAGTGTTTGGGACAGTTCATGGAGCGGCGAATATGAGTTCGGCCCTTCCAAGGGTCGAATCTTCGAATACGCCTGTCACGAGGGCAACTACGCGCTCGCGGACATGCTCGCCGGCGCCCGCGCCGATGAAGCGGCCGCGGCAGCCAAGAAGACGGCAGCGGCAACTCCTGCTTCCGCCGCACCGCCGGTGAAGAAGCACTAGAGTCCTCGCCGGCGGGCGCAGACCGTCAGTCCTTCAGCAGCGTGCCTTTGCCTTCGCGGATCGCCTGCTCGATGATGGGCTTCAATTGCCGTCGCACGCCTTCTATTATTTTGCGCCGCTGCTCGCCCAGCAGCGCTTGTTGCTCGCCTAGCTCTCCTTGTTGCTCGCCGAGCCTGCCCATCTGCTCGCCGAATTTCCCTTGCTCCGCTCCGAACTCCGACTGCAGATTTCCCAGGTGAGCCTGAATTTCGCCCAAGTGAGCTTGCAATTCCTCGAGCGACCGCTCATCGAACTTCACCGTCAGATGCGCCAGGTCGAGCTTGTCGATCGTCTTTTGCAATTCCGCCATCTGCCGCTTGAATTCCGGGGTTTCGACCAGCTTGATGGTGCGCTGCTGTGAATGGAGCAGCCGTTGCTGCGCCCCCAACTCCCTTTGCTGGGCTCCAAGCAGCCGCTGCTTCTCCCCCAACGCCTTGATCGGCGCGAGCAATTCCTGCGCCTTCGCGATGACCTGAGGGTCCTGGATCAGATACGGCTTGCCGTCATGTTGAAAATATATGTAGTCGCCGTTCTTGAACGGCAAGCGATCGCCGCTATCGAACATCATGTTCGAATGTCCCGAATGAATCGCCAGCACACCCTCTTTCTCCCCAGCGGTGTCGTCGTGTTCAACAGCCGCCGGTGGTGCAGGAGGACTGATCGTTTCCGGCGATGCGGGTGTCGCCGGTAGCGGGGCCGGTAGCGGGGGTGTAACGGGCAATGCAGGCGTGTCGGGCATGGCGGGCGAGTTCGGCGTCGCCGGGACCTCCGTCGGCCCGGCATGCACGCGAACCATGGAGGTCGATGCGAACATCGCCAAGGCAACCACTCCGCCGGCAATGAACGGCAGGCGCCGCCCCTTGGCAAAGGATCGTTCGAAACCCCGATCGTTCAACAGTCTTTCGATGCGCGGCGTCAGATTGCTGGCGCTCGCCATGGCAACGGCGGCCTGCGGCCAACGGGCTCGCGTGGCAAAGGCGAGCAAAATTTCGGCGTAGCCGGCACGACTCTCGGCCTGTTCCACCGCCGCGCAGTCGCTCAACGCCTCGCCCAGTTCGGCGAGCTGGCGTTGCAGCCACCAGCTGAACGGGTTGAACCAGAACAGCGCGCAGTGCAATCCCGCGAGAGTATGGATCAAGAAATCCTTCTGGCGCACGTGCGCCCGCTCATGCGACAGCACGATGCGCAGAGTCGTCGGATCCCAGGAAGCATAATTGCCGGGCAATAGCACGCTGGAGCCGATGGTCGCCGGGCTCTTGAGCCGTTCACTGATGCGCACGTCCAGATCCGGGTCGAACGGGAAGACCACCCGCTCCGCCTCATTGCGCAGACGCAGCGCAAAACCCACGCCGGCGCACAGCCGCAACGACAACATCGCGGCCACGACGCAGTAGCCGAACACAGCCAGAGACAAGGCCGCATTGGCGAGCGATGCAGCGTCGGCTTTTTCCGTCATCGGCGCGCTGCGCGCTGCGCTGTCGCCGATGTCTCCGGCAGCAGTTTCGGCCATCGGACCGCGATAATCTCCATAAACGGAGGGAAGCGTTTGCGCGTGCGCAGACGGCGTGGCCCGCGGCGTCACCATGTCCGAGCGCGGTGCGACGATCGGAATCTCGGGCAACAGGCGCGGTCCGATGTGTGCGCTGACCAACAAGGGCATGGCCAATGCGCCCGCCAGCGCCAGCAACCAGGCTGTGCGCCGCGCGCGGACTTGTTCGATGCGCGTCAGGCGCAGTGCAAAGAGGATGATCGCGCCCATCACCAAGGAGCGGGCGGAGGCTTCCAGCAACAGATGAGTACTCACGATTTCTTCCCCTTCTTCGATGCGGCGATGCGCTCGGCGAGGCGTTGCAGCTCCTTGCGGTCGAGTACCGCAGAATCCACCATGCCGGCAAGAAGTGTCTCCACGGATCCTTCGCAGAACCAATCGACGATGCGTTGCACGGCCCGCCCCGCGACGGCCTGGCGCGATGCTGCCGGGCGATACAGAAAAGTGCGGCTCTCGATCGAGTGGGACAAATAGCCCTTCTCTTCGAGCCGCCGCAGCACGGTGCGGATGGTGGACTCCTTGAGCGGACGGCCTTGTGTGGCGAGATGCTCGCGCACTTGGTCGGCGCTCTGTACGCCATGTTCCCAGATGAGTTCGAGGACCGCCCGCTCCAGCTCGCCAAGTTCGGCAGGATCGTGACTTTGCGTAGTGTTACCGTTCATAGTGTTACCGACTGTAACACATAGCGCAGCTTAGGCAAGCTTTTTTTCCAAAAGCCTTTACTCAGGGTTCGCCCGGCCCCGGCGCCACCTCGACCGTGGCCAACCCGTAAGGCGGCAGCGCGACCGACAGGCGATCGCCGGTGATCGGCACCTCTTGAGGCGCCGGGAGCGTCGCGGCTGTCCGTAACTGCTCGAGCTGCGAGGAGGTCGGATAGGTCGGAGAGCCCAGGCGGCGGTAGGCGCCGCCGACATCGCCGTTATCGGCATCGAGGCGCAGTACCCGTGCCGAGCGCGCCGCAAGGCGCAATTGCAATGACACCGTGATGGGCGCACCGACGGCACCGGGAGCGACATAGTTCCATAAGGCGATGACAAAGGCGCCGTCAGCGCGACGCGTGATCAAAGCGTGCTGCGAATCCGTCTCATAGCGTTCGGTACCCAGTCCATGCAATATCTTGAAGGCATTGAAGACCGGTTTTGGAATGCCACCGGCGGCAATGAGGCCGAAGCCGCCGTAGAAAGGGTTTTTGACGACGCCTTGCTCCTCGAACACATCCGAAAATGTCCAGTAGGACATCATGTCGGTGAGCCGATCGCAGCGCCGCAGCGTGTCCGCAAGCCACGGTCCCATGAACAATGAGTCGGTGATGCGCGGCTCATTGAAGTACGTCGCGTTGTACTCGCTCCAGATGATGGGAACGCCGCGGCGCGGCGACGCATCCACTTCGCCGCGCACTTTGCTCGCCGCGCGACACACCATCTCGGAGCGCGGAATTTGCTCGTGCGTTCCAAAAACATCCTTGGACGTGTCGTTGGCGTAAACATGCGTCGAGACGAAATCGAATGGAATGCCGTTGTCGGTGCAATGGCGAATGAATGCACCGACCCAGGCGGCTTGCGCAGTGGACGGTCCACCCACACGCAGTCGGCCATCGACTCCCTTGAGCGCCTTGGCGGTGTGATCGTAAAGCGTCCAGTAGGTGCTCTGTTTGGGTACCCCAGCCCAGAAATCAAGATTCGGCTCGTTCCACACCTCGAAATACCACAGCGCCACTTCGTCGATGCCGTAGCGCTCGACCAGGTGCTCGGCGAAGGCCGCGATCAGCGCATCCCACTTGGCGTAGTCGCGCGGCGGGGCCACGATAGGATGGTACTTGAAGGAGTGCACGGCTTGGCGCGACGCAAGCTTGCTCGGCATGAACGACAGCTCGACGTACGGCCGCACGCCGTTCGCCAGCAAGCCATCGTAGATCTGATCTACGTAGGAGAAGTCGTAAAGCGGATGGCCGTGCCGGTCTTCGCCGTAAATGCCGACTTCGTCATGCAAGATTGCATGGAAACGCACGTACTTGAAACCGGTTGCGGCCCTTACCAGACGCAGATCCCGCCGGTAACTATCCCGCAGCGAAAGAATTGCCCGGCCGGAGCCGAACATCTGTTCCCAAAAATGCGGGAAGCTGTGATGCGCGCCGCGCGGATCGACGATGATTTCTTCGTCGCCCCAGGCGCCCGCGGCAATCAGCCCCAAAGCAACGACGATGACGGCTTTCATGACGAACCGTTGCGGCGAAGCGCGCCAAATTTTTGCGGCGTGCGCTTCGGCCTGGATTGAGCGGCCGCTAGATCTGATCACGGTGCAGCCGCATGAGCCGGCGCCGCTCGCGCTTGTCCGGGCGGGTGTCCGGACGCGGGCGCGATAGATTGGCAAGACGCTGCTGCTCCTTGAGCAAGACCCGCCGCGCGGCGCTCGCAGCGGTTTCCGCATAGTGGCTCGCAGCCTCCGCCGCTGGCCCGCGCCGCGCAGGCAGGCCGAGAACCGCAAATTCCCCGACGATCCCCTGCATCGACAAACTGACTCGATCACCGACCCGCACCCGATGCGCGGGCTTGACGCGTTCCGCGTTCAGATGGACCTTGCCGCCGTTGATGGCGGCAGTCGCCAGGCTGCGGGTCTTGAAGAACCGGGTGTGCCACAGCCACTTGTCGAGGCGATGATTGTCGGTTTTTTCCGTGGGAGTCATAAGCGGTCGATCTTCAGATAACCTTAGAGCGGCGCGGTCGAAATCGCTATAATAGCGCGATGTACGGCAATGAATTTCGCGAGCGCCTGGTGCGCGATACCGAGGCGCTCGAGGCGGCGGGACTGCTGAAGCGCGAGCGGCTGATCGGCACGGCTCAGGGTCCGGTCATCAGGCTCAATGACGGCCAGGAGATGATCAATCTCTGCGCCAACAACTACCTGGGGCTCGCCAATCATCCTGCCGTACTCAAAGCCGCCCACGAGGGCTTGACGCGCTATGGCTACGGCATGGCCTCGGTACGCTTCATCTGCGGCACGCAAAGCGTGCACCGCGAGTTGGAAGAGCGCTTGAGCGCCTTCCTGTCGATGGACGACACCATTCTCTATTCCTCGTGTTTCGACGCAAATGGCGGATTGTTCGAAACGCTGCTTGACGAGAAGGATGCGGTCATCAGCGATGCGCTCAATCATGCCAGCATCATCGACGGTATCCGCCTGTGCAAGGCGCGCCGCCTGCGCTACGCCAACAACGACATGAATGAATTGGAACAGGCCCTCAAGGACTCGCAGGATTCGCGCGTGCGCCTCATTGCAACCGACGGCGTTTTTTCCATGGACGGGTCGATCGCGCGCCTCAACGATATTTGCGACCTGGCGGAGCGCTACGGTGCACTGGTCATGGTCGATGACTCGCATGCAACCGGCTTCGTCGGCGCCCGCGGCCGCGGCTCGCCAGAATATCGCGGCGTCGTGGGGCGCATCGACATCTTGACCAGCACCCTGGGCAAGGCCCTCGGCGGCGCCAGCGGCGGCTTCGTCTCGGCACGCAAGGCGATCGTGGCATGGCTCAGGCAGCGCTCGCGGCCCTATCTGTTTTCAAACAGCATCGCTCCGGTGGTCGCCGCCGCCACCATTCAAGTCTTGGACTTGCTGGAAAATTCCCCGCAATTGCGCGAGCGGCTGCATGCCAACGCCCGTCACTTTCGGGATTCCATGCAAGCCCTGGGCTTCGATCTGCTTCCGGGCGAACATCCCATTATTCCCGTCATGCTGGGAGATGCACCTCTCGCCGTGCGTCTCGCCGAGCGCATGCAGCAGGAGGGCGTGTACGTCGTCGCCTTCGCATTTCCGGTCGTACCCCATGGAAAAGCGCGGATTCGCACCCAAATGAATGCTGCACACACCACCGCGCAGCTCGATCAGGTCGTTGCCGCGTTTGGCCGCTCGGCACGCGACCTCGGCATCATTCACCGGGAGCCTGCCTGACAGGTTCCCAGAGGCAAGTCATGAAAGCACTCGTCAAGGCCCGTGCGGAACCCGGCATCTGGATGCAGGATGTTCCGGAACCCTCCGTCGGCCACAACGATGTCCTCATCAAGGTGCATCGTTCCGCCATCTGCGGCACCGATATGCATATCTACAATTGGGACGCCTGGGCGCAAAAGACCGTTCCCGTGCCGATGGCGGTCGGCCATGAATATTCTGGCGAAATCGTCGAAATCGGCAGCGAGGTGCGCGGCTTCAGCACCGGCGATCGGGTGTCCGGAGAAGGCCACATCACCTGCGGTCATTGCCGCAACTGTCGCGCCGGACGCCGCCATCTGTGCCGCAATACCTCCGGCGTGGGGGTAAATCGCCCGGGCGCCTTCGCCGAATATCTGACGATTCCGGCATCCAATGTATTCAAGCTGCCGGCCGCCATCGACGATGAAATCGCCTCCATTCTCGACCCGCTCGGCAATGCCACGCACACCGCGCTCGCCTTCAACGTGGTCGGCGAGGATGTGCTCATCACCGGGGCGGGCCCCATCGGCGTCATGGCCGTGGCAATCGCGCGGCACGCCGGCGCTCGGCATGTGGTCATTACCGACGTGAACGATTATCGCCTGGCCCTGGCCAAGAAAATGGGAGCATCGCGCGCGCTGAATGTCTCGCATGAATCGCTCGATGACGCCATGCGCGATTTGGGCATGGAAGAAGGCTTTGACGTCGGCTTCGAAATGTCGGGCAATCCCGCGGCGCTGCGCGAGCTGCTGCGAACCATGAACAATGGCGGGAGCGTCTCCATGCTGGGCATTCCGCCCGGCGAGACCGCGATCGACTGGAATCAGGTAATTTTCAAGGGTCTGACCATCAAAGGCATCTACGGCCGGGAAATGTTCGAGACCTGGTACAAAATGTCGAGCATGCTGCAAAGCGGACTCGACATACGGCCGGTGATCACCCACCGGTTGGGAATCAACGACTATCTGCAAGGATTTCAGATCATGAATTCCGGAAAGTCCGGCAAGGTGACTCTGGACTGGAGCAGCCTGTGAGATTGAGCGTCGTGCGTGCAAGTCCTGAGGGACGTGCACGCCGCTCAAATTCACAATGCCGAAGTACTATCTTTCGCTCGGTTCCTGGCACCAGCAATACGAATAGAGCCCGTGCGGGTCTTTGAGCCGGACTATCACGCGGGCCTGCTCGAGCAACGGATCGACCATGCGCTCGATGTCGGTACGCTGCGGAATCATTCCCGCCAGCTGCCCCAGGCTCACAGCCTGTGAGCGGATCTGCATGAGCAGCTGCTGCTTCAAGCTCAATTCGGTCTCGATGTAGTCCACATCGTAGTCCGAGCCCAATTCCGCCAATTTTGCCGCCGCGTCGGTCGCGTCCTTCAAGCCGCCGAGGTGATCGATCAAGCCGATGCGCTGCGCATCCGCGCCCGACCAAACCCTGCCCTGCGCGATCTTGTCCACATCGTCCACGGACTTCTTCCTGCCGTCCGCGACGCGCCGTAGGAATTGCTGATAGGCATGATCGACCGTCGCCTGCAGCACCTGCTTGGTGACCGGCCCCAATGCCCGGTCGAAGCGCATGTCGCCGGCAAGCGGCGTGGTGCCGATGCCGTCGACGTTGACGCCGATTTTCTGCAAGGTGCGCTGAAACGTCGGGATATAGGAAAATACGCCGATCGATCCGGTGATGCTCGTCGGGCTCGCGAAGATTTGGTTCGCGGCGGCGGCGATGTAATAGCCCCCGGAAGCCGCATAGCTGCTCATGGACACGACCACCGGTTTGCCGGCTTTGCGCAGCGCCTGCACTTCGCGCAGGATCTCCTCGGACGCGAACTCGCTGCCGCCCGGACTGTCGATACGCAGCACCACCGCCTTGACCGCGTTGTCGTAGCGCGCCTCGCGCAGCAGATCCGAGGTACTCTCGCCGCCGATCTTGCCGGGCAATTGACGACCATCGAAGATCTCGCCGGAGGCCACCACGATCCCGATCTTGGCATCCGATTTTGATTTCAATGCACGCTTGGCGCGCACCGCTGCCAAGTACTGACTCATTCCTATCCCATTGAAGGAATGATCGCTGTCATCCTCGCCCACCAACCCCTTCAAGTCGTCCGCGACCTGCCGCCGGCTCTTCAGCGCGGTCACCAAACCGCGCTGCAAAGCCATTTTCGCCAGATCACCGTTGACGGCTTGGACGGAAGCGGGTTGCGCGGCGATGAAATCCTTCAGCGCGGTCGCGGGCAGCGAACGGGCGCGCGTGACATCCTGGCCGTAGGCATTCCACAAGGACTCGAGCCATTGAGAAGTCTCTTCCCGTTCGCTCGGCGCCATGTCGCTGCGCGAAAATTGATCGGTGTAGCTCTTGAAGGTTCCCGCGCGAAACACGTTCGAGTCGATCTGCAGCTTATCGATCGCGTCCTTGTAGTACATGCGGTAATAGCTGAATCCGTGCACGGACACTTCGCCCATGGGATCGAGGTAGACCTCGCCGGCCTGTGCGGCCAGGTAGTACTGCACCTGACTGTAGGAGTCGCCCATCGCAATCACACGCTTGCCGGAGGCGCGAAAATCGCGCAGCGCAGCGCCGATTTCCTGCAGCTTCGACAAGCCCGAGGCATCGAGCTGATCGAGATCGAGAACGATCAGTTTTATCCTCGAATCGGTCTTTGCGGCGGCAATCGCCTCGGTCACATCCCGCAGCAGAGTCTCCGGATCCGGTCCGCCGGAGGCCTCGCCCAGCGCGCGCCGCACCGAGTCGCCCGACAATTGATCCACCAGTTCGCCCTGCGGGGCAATGACCAGGGCCGCGGTGCGCGGCACGGTCGGAATGGAAGTATGCAGCGCTGCGAGTACGAACCCGAAAATAATGAGCATCAGCGCCAGGTGCAGCGCCTTGCGGATCCCTTCCAGGATTCGCCAGACCAGCCCGAAGAAACCTCTAAGAGCGGATCCGGAACTCATTCAATGCTCAGACCTTCTCGTCGATGCGGGCCGCCTTGCCGGACAGCTCGCGCAGGTAGTACAGCTTGGCGCGGCGCACATTGCCGCGGCGCTTGACGCTGACTTCGCTGATGGCGGGGCTGAACGTCTGGAACACGCGCTCCACCCCTTCGCCGTGGGAAATTTTGCGCACCGTGAAGGAAGAATTGAGGCCGCGGTTCTTCTTCGCGATGACCACACCCTCGTAGGCTTGAACGCGCTCGCGATCACCTTCCACCACCTTGACTTGCACGACGATGGTGTCGCCGGGATTGAAGTCCGGAAGCTTGCGTGTCGCCCGCTCGCCGTTGAGTTCTTGGATGATCTTATTCATAACTATTGCCTCGCACGTTCACGCTTAAATTCTTCCAACAATTCCCGCTCTGCATCGCTCATGCCGCGCCGCTCGAGCAGCTCCGGCCGGCGCAACCAAGTGCGTCCGAGCGCCTCGCGCAACCGCCAGCGCTGAATCGCCGCGTGATCGCCCGACGCCAGGACGGCGGGCACTTCGTGCCCTTCCAACGCCTGCGGCCGTGTGTAATGCGGCCAATCCACCAATCCGTCGCTGAAGGACTCCTGCAGTGCCGATTCCGCGCTGCCCAAGGTGCCCGGCATCAGCCGGGCGATCGCATCGATGACGACCAGCGCCGGCAGCTCGCCGCCCGACAACACATAATCGCCGATGGACCATTGTTCATCGACTTCCTGCTCGATGAAGCGCTCATCGATCCCTTCGTAGCGACCGGCGACCAGCACCAAACCCGGCCAAGCGCTGGCCTCGCGCGCCATGCTTTGCTCGAAGCGGCGCCCGTCGGCGCCCAAATACACCCGCCGGCTCCCCGGCGGCAGGGCCTTCACGGCGTCGCGTACAGCGCTGCGCACGGGCTCCACCTTCATCACCATCCCCGGTCCACCGCCGAATGGGCGGTCATCGACCGTCCGGTGGGGGTCGCTCGTGTATGCACGCGGGTCGAAGCACTCGACCTGAAACACGCCCCGTTCCAGCGCCCGGCCCACGACGCCGATGTTCAGCGCCTCGCGGATCATCTGCGGAAACAGCGATACCACCGCAATTCGCATACTCAGTCCGAGGCCGCGTCCCAATCCACCACCACGCGGCGAGCTCTCAAATCGACCCGCCGAAGGTGCTGCGGTACCGCCGGCACCCAGTATTCACGTTCTCCGCGCACCACCATCAGGGCTTGCGCCGGAGTCTCTATGAAATGCTGCACCACACCCAAGCCGACACCGGCCAGATTCACCACCTCGCAGCCAATCAAGTCTGCGCGGTAAAAGTCCTTATCGTCCCGCTGCGGCAACTCGCTGCGCGGCACCCGGATCTCAGCGCCCCGCAAGGCCATCGCTTGATCCCGATCCTCCACCCCGGCCAATTTGACCGTCAACGCACCGCCGCTGCGGCCGCTTTGTTCAATGCGGTAGCTGCGCCAGGCACCCTCTCGTCCGATCTGCAGATTGCGGTGTTCCAGCAGGCGTTCGGGAGGATCCGTATGTGACCTTAGCTTGACCCAACCTCGGACGCCGAACGGGGCGCCCACAAATCCTAGTTGGATGAGCGCCGATGATTCGTCGCTCATCGTGCGACCTTAAGCCTTTACGCGGCCTGCTTGCGGAAGCTGGTGAGAAGAAACTTGACGCGGTCCGACATGTGAGCACCCTTGCTCAGCCAATGCTCGATGCGGGCGACGTCCATGCGCAGCTTGACTTCGCCGCCGCGTGCGATCGGATTGAAGAGCCCGACGCTCTCCAGGCTGGTGCCGCCCTGACGCTTACGGCTGTCGGTTACCACGACATGATAAAAGGGCGTCTTCTTGCCGCCGCGCCGAGTCAAACGGATCGTCACCATCTTGAATTCACCTTAAGGAAGCTAGCCGCTAATTGTAATGACAATCAGGGGTTAAGAGCAACCAATCTTGCGCGAAGCGGCGGATTTAGCGCCCGAAACCGCCGGGACCAAAGCCGCCCGGGGGCATCCGGCCGGCCATTCCGCGCATCATGTTCTTCAGCATCCCGCCTTTCACCATTTTTTTCATGGTTTTCTGCATTTGGTCGAACTGCTTCAAGAGCCGATTGACTTCCGGGAGGGGAACCCCGGCCCCGTTGGCGATGCGCCGTTTGCGCGAGTTGTCGATCATGTCCGGACGCCGCCGCTCTTTCGGGGTCATGGAATCGATGATTCCCATTTGCCGCTTCAGGGTTTTCGGATTGACCGTCCCCGCGGCGGCCGCGGCATTGGCCTGCATCTGGGCCGGCAGTTTATCGAGCAGCGCCGCCATGCCGCCCATGTTTTGCAGCTGGCTCAGCTGGTCGCGCAGGTCGGTCAGATCGAAAGACTTTCCCTTGGTGATTTTCTTGGCGAGCTTTTCGGCCTTTTCCTGATCGACCTGGGCGTGTACCTGCTCGACCAACGACAGTACATCGCCCATGCCGAGGATGCGGGAGGCGATGCGTTCCGGTTGAAACAGCTCCAAGGCCTCCGACTTCTCCCCCGTGCCCACGAAGAGAATCGGCTTGCCGGTCACATGCCGCACCGACAGCGCCGCCCCGCCGCGCGCATCGCCATCGGCCTTGGTGAGGATGACGCCGGTCAGGCTCAGGGTGTCGTTGAACGCTTTGGCTGCATTGACCGCGTCCTGGCCGGCCATGCTGTCGACCACGAACAGGCGCTCATGCGGTTGGATCGCCGTCTCGAGTTCGCGGACTTCCGCCATCATTTCTGCGTCGACATGCAATCGTCCGGCGGTGTCGAGCAGCAGCACGTCGTAAGCCTGCAGTGTCGCTTCGGTCAGCGCGCGCTTGGCGATCGCCACGGGCGCCTCGCTCGCATGCGCCGGCGTAAAGCCCGCGCCCACCTGCGCCGCGAGGGTCTGTAATTGCAAAATGGCCGCGGGACGGTACACGTCGGTGCTGACCATCAAGACCTTCTTGTTTTGTTTCTCTTTCAGCCAGCGCGCGAGCTTGCCGGCGCTGGTGGTCTTGCCGGCGCCCTGCAGACCGGCGAGCATCACCACCACCGGACGCTGGGCGCGCAGGTTGAGGCCGGTGCTGGGCTCACCCATGAGCCGCGTCAGTTCCTCGTGCACCACCTTGATGAAAGCCTGCCCGGGCGTCAGGCTCTTGCTCACCTCCACGCCGACCGCGCGCGCCTTGACGGCATCGGTGAAGCTCTTGACCACCGGCAATGCGACATCCGCGTCCAGAAGCGCAAGACGCACTTCGCGCACCGTGTCGGATATGTTGTCCTCGGAGAGCCGGCCGCGTCCGGAAAGCGACTTGAGCGCCGCGGACAGACTGCTGGTCAATCGGTCAAACATAGTGCGGCGTATTCTACTTGTGTCATGATCGGAAAGTCACAATTTAGGCCAGCCGTGATTCCCGCCACCATTTTGTTCCTGCTTTACGCCTCGAGCGCTTGGGCCATGTTGCACAGTGTGAAACAACCGCGGCTGGAGCCGGTCGCGTGGATCCTGGCGCTCATCGCCGTGATCGGCCACAGCGATGTGATCATGCATATGATGCGCGTGAGCGCGCACTTCTCCATCGGCCTGCTGGAAGCGATGTCGCTGCTCGGCTGGACGCTCGCGGCGCTGGCCTGCTTGATTTCCGTCGACAAACAAAATCGCGTGCTCGGCGCCATCCTGATGTTGAGCGCCGCGGTGGGCGCTGCGCTCGGCACCGGTCTTGGCAACATCGGGCGCAGCTACGCCGAAGCCACGGTGGGCTGGGAACTCACCGCGCACATTCTTTTGTCCATGGGCGCGGCCGCCCTGCTGTTTGCCGCGGCCGTCACGGCCGTCATGCTGGTGGTCCTGGATCGCCGGCTGCGCATGCGGCGCATCGTCGATTTGTCGAGCGCATTGCCGCCGCTCGATGCGCTCGAAAAGATCATGTTCAGGCTGGTCGCGGCCGGCTTCGGACTGCTGACCCTTGCGCTCGTCACCGGCTTCGTCTTTGTCACCAATCTGTTCACGCAGAACCTGGTGCAGAAGACCGTGCTGTCGCTGATCGCGTGGCTCATATTCGGCGTGCTGCTCATCGGGCGGATGCGCTTCGGTTGGCGCGGCCGATCCGCGGTGCGCTGGACCCTGAGCGGTTTCGGAATTTTGGCGGCCGCGTACTTCGGCGTGAAGTTCGTCCTGGAAGATTTGTTCGGGCGCCACTGGGGCTGAACTTCGGCGCATGGAACACCCGTCCCTAGGACTTTTGTTCGCGGCGCTGGCGGGGTTATTGATTCTCGCCGCATTTTTCGCCGGCAGTGAAACCGCTCTGATGAGCCTGAACCGCTATCGGCTGCGGCACCGGGCCAATGAAGGCAGCCGCGGCGCGCGCCTGGCGGATGCGTTGCTGGCCCGTCCCGACCGGCTGATCGGCCTGATTCTGCTGCTCTCCACGCTGGTCAATGTGGCGGCGCCGATTCTGGTCGGCTTCATCGCCTTGAGATTGGGCGGCGAATTCCTGGTGGCCTTCGGCGCGGCGCTGCTGGCCTTCGTGCTGTTGATCTTCTGCGAGGTGGCGCCGAAGACCTTTGGGGCGCTGCATCCGGAGAGGCTGGCGCTGCCGGCCGCGTATATCTACACGCCGCTGCTGTTCGTGCTGTATCCCTTCGTTTGGTTCACCAACCTGCTGGCCAACGGCGTGCTGCGGATGTTCGGCGTCTCCAGGCAGCTGGCGGCGAACTCCCTGAGCAGCGAGGAGCTGCGCACGGTGGTGGCCGAGGCTGGCGCGATGATTCCGCAGCGCCACCAGCAGATGCTCGTCAGCATTCTGGATCTGGAGAATGCCACCGTCGAGGACATCATGGTGCCGCGGAATGAAATCATCGGCATCGACGTCGATGACGATTGGGATCGGATCATGGAACAGTTGCGCCAGAGTCAACACACCCGCCTGCCGGTGTACCAGGGCGAAATCGACCGCATCATCGGGCTGCTGCACATGAAGCAGGTCGTGCATGAACTGGCGCGCGGCCACCTTGACCTGCGACACCTTGACGGCCGCGGCCCAGGCACGCGAACCGTACTTCGTGCCGTCCGGTACCACCCTCAACACGCAACTGCTGAATTTCCAGCGCAACAAGCGGCGCATAGCCTTCGTGGTCGATGAGTACGGCGATATCCAGGGTCTGGTGACGATCGAAGACATCCTCGAGGAAATCGTCGGCGAATTCACCACCGATCCCGCGACCATGATGCACAAGGATGTGCATGCCGAAGCCGACGGCAGTTTCGTCGCGAACGCCTCGACCACCGATCCGCGCGCTGAATCGCTCCATGCGCTGGAACCTGCCGACCGACGGCCCGAAGACGTTGAATGGGTTGATCGTCGAATTTCTGGAGACCATTCCCGAGCCTGGCACCACCTTGAAATTGGCCGACTACATGCTCGAGGTGCTGCAAACCGGCGATAACGCCATCAAGACCGTCCGTATCCGGCCGCCGCAAGCGGCGCCGCCCTGAGCCGGCGCGGCTAGATGGCCTCGAACGCCTGATTCAGGCGCGCCACGCCGCGCACGCTCATGCCTTCCGGCGGCCGCCTCGGCACATTGGCCTCGGGAACCAGCGCCGCCTTGAACCCATGCTTTGCCGCCTCGCGCAGCCGTTCCTCGCCGAACGGCACGGGGCGAATCTCGCCGGCGAGTCCCAGCTCGCCGAAGACGATGAGCGAATCTGGCAGGGGCAGATTGTTGAGGGAGGAACGCGCGGCCAGCACGATCCCCAGGTCGCCCGCAGTTTCCGCGAGGCGCACGCCGCCCACCACATTCGCAAACACATCCTGGCCATGCAGCAAAAGTCCGCCATGACGATGGGCGACGGCCAGCAGCATGGTCAGACGATTGCCGTCGATGCCGACCGCGACGCGGCGCGGATTGGCGCTCAAGGCTTCATCGGCCAATACCTGCACTTCGATCAGCAGCGAACGGGTTCCCTCGCGCATCACGGTAATCACGCTGCCCGGCACCGGCTCAGCATGCCGCGACAGGAAAATCGCGGAAGGGTTCGTCACCTCGCGCAGGCCGTGCTCCAGCCATGGCGAACACGCCGATTTCATTGGCCGCGCCGAATCGATTCTTCACCGAGCGCAGCACACGATAGCGGCTGCCCGTATCGCTTTCGAAGTACAGCACCGTGTCGACCATATGCTCGAGCACGCGCGGTCCGGCGATCTGACCTTCCTTGGTCACGTGCCCCACCAAGAGCACCGCAGTGCCGCTCGACTTGGCAAAGCGCACCAACTCCGCCGTGCACTCGCGCAATTGCGACACGGCGCCGGGCGCTGTCTCCACCCGCTCGGAATGCATGGTCTGGATGGAATCGACGATGAGCACGCGCGCGGCGAGAGCCCTGGCTGCGCCGAGGATCTCCTCCACGCACGTTTCGGCGAGCAAGCGGGCGGTCGCCGCTTCCAACCCCAAGCGCCGCGCCCGCAGCGCAACTTGCTGAACGGACTCCTCGCCCGTTGCGTACAGCACCGCCCCCGCGGCGTTGAGCGCCGCCGCGGCGTGCAGCATGAGCGTGGATTTGCCGATGCCCGGATCGCCGCCGATCAGAGTCACGGACCCCGGCACGAGGCCGCCGCCCAGCACACGGTCGAGTTCGCCTGAACCGGTCGAGAGGCGCGGCTGCCTCGGCCGCCGCCAGTACCGCGAGCGACGACGGGTCCGTTTTGCGCGCGCTTGGCTTGAGCGGATTTACCGGGGCGTTCCGACAGAATCTCCGCGGCCAGCGTGTTCCATTCCCCGCACGCGGCGCATTGACCCTGCCATTTCGGCGAGGCGGTGCCGCAGTTCTGGCAGACATATACCTCTTTGGTCTTCGCCATCGGCTTCCTTAGCGTCGATTTGTGAACTTAGCATTGCTGGTCATTGTCCCCCGATCACCTATACTGCCGGGCTTGTCGTCTCGGATTATGTTTATTGCATGCGGAAATTTGGACTGATCGCAGCGATTGTGGGCATTGGGATCCTCGCAGCTCGGCCTTTTGCTCCCATTGCTTGCAAGTCGTCCCACGCTGAGCTGGCTGTGGATGCCCGGCGCCGCTCTATTGGCGGCCGGCAGCGCCCTGTTCTTCTGGGCCCGCATGGGAATCAGCGCCCCGGTCATTCCCATGCCCCCAGGCGCGCACGCCGGTAGGGACCGATACGGCCCGCCTGCTCGACAACTTCGAGCAGCGCTTTGCCGAACTCAAGGGCCGCAAGCCCAACATCACCGTGCTACAGCGACCTCTACACTCTCGGCAGCCAGCTCGAACAGCGCGGCCGAGGCCCCCAGGCCACCGCCGTTTACCGGCACCTGGCGCGGATCGACAACACGTACAGCGACGTCGCGCGCGCGCCTGCGGCGCCTGATGGACGCCGAGCGCAGCCGAAACGCCGGCCGCCCGACGATCCGCCGACCGGCCGGTGCCGCCGGCTGCCACGGCGCCCCGCCACGGCCAATCTGCGCGCCAGCGCCCGAGGACCGCCGGCCGCTTCGGCGGCGCGGCTAGGCCCGCGGCCGCGCCCGAGCGATTCGAGCGGCTCGGCCGCTATCAGCTCGAGCGCGAAATCGGCCGCGGCGCCATGGGCGTCGTCTACCTCGGCCGCGATACCGCCATCAATCGCATGGTGGCGATCAAGGCGATTCCGCTCGCCAGCGAATTCAGCGACGCCGAATTGACCGAGGCAAGATCGCGCTTCTTTCGCGAAGCGGAAACCGCGGGCCGCCTCAACCACCCGAACATCGTCACCATCTATGATGTCGGCGAAGAACGCGGGCCTTGCCTACATCGCGATGGAATACTTGAAGGGCCGCCATTTGAGCGACTACGCGAAATCCGATAACCTGCTGGAACCGCGCAAGGTGCTGGAGACTCATCGGCCGCACCGCCCATGCGCTTGGGATTCGCGCACAAGCAGCAGGTGGTTCACCGCGATATCAAGCCCGCCAACCTCATGTACGACCCGAGCGCCGACGTGCTGAAAATCACGGATTTCGGGATTGCGCGGCTCGACCGGCACGGGCAGACCCGGACGGGCATCGTGCTCGGCACGCCCTCCTTCATGTCGCCCGAACAGCTCGAGGGGCGAACTGTGACTGGTCACTCGGACTTGTTTTCCCTGGGTGTTAGCCTATTTCAATTGTTGACCGGCCAGCTTCCGTTCACCGCCGATTCGATGACGGGGCTGATGCAGCAGATCGCGGAAGCGCCGCATCCGCCGCTGCGCGCATTCCGGCCGGACCTGCCCGCCTGCGTCGAGAGCGTCATCGATCGCGCACTGGCCAAGAATCCAGAGGCACGGTTCGACTCAGGGGCTCAGATGGCGGCAGCCTTGGATGACTGTCGAGCGTCGCCAGCGGATTGCCTGACGTGGATACCTGCCATGATACGAAAAGCGGCAAAAGCTCATGAGCCTGAAGGGGAAAATCGCCAGCGTGGCGCTGACCGACACGGGCAAGGTCCGCGAACACAATGAAGACATGATCGGCAGCCGAGGCCGACATCGGCCTGTTCGTGCTGGCCGACGGCATGGGCGGCTACAACGCCGGCGAAGTCGCCAGCGGCATCGCCGTCAAGACCATCATCAACCTGGTGCGCGACGCCGTCATGCGCGAGGACCTTGCCGTGCGCGACCCGGAATCCGGGCTCACGCGGCCCAGCATCATCCTGCGTGACGCGATTCACAGAGCCAACAAAATCATCTACCACACCTCGAAGACCCAGCCGCAATGTGAGGGTATGGGGACGACGGTGGTGGCCTGCCTGTTCCACGACAACAAGGTGTCCATCGCCCACGTCGGCGATTCGCGGCTGTACCGCCTGCGGGACAACCGCTTCGAGCAAATGACCCTGGATCATTCGCTGCTGCAGGAGCTGGTGGACCGCGGCTTTTATTCGCAGCAGGAAGCGCAGCGGGCGACCAACAAGAATTATGTTACCCGGGCGCTCGGGGTGGAGCAGAATGTCGAAGTCGAAATCCACGAGCAGCCGGTGCAGAAAAGCGACTACTACGTGCTCTGTTCGGACGGCCTTTCGGACATGATTGAAGATGAGGATATTCACTTAACAATCAGCACCTTTAGTGCTAATCTTGATACGGTTGCTAAACAGTTGATCCAGCTTTCGAACGATAATGGCGGGCGGGACAACGTCTCGGTGATCATGGCGCACGTGGCCGAGCCGTTCCCCGCGCAACGGCGTATATTTGACAAAATACTTGGGATGGTTCGGTTAGGGAGATGGGTCTGAATGGCACGCCTGATGCTCAGCCTGGATGGTCAAATCCTCGCGGAATACAACATGAACAAGGAGCGCTACACCATTGGGCGCCTCCCGGACAACGATATTCGTATCGACAATCCGGCGGTGAGCGGTCATCACTCGCTCATCATCAACATTTTGAACGACTCGTTCCTCGAGGACTTGAACAGCACCAATGGCACGTACGTCAACGGCAAGCTGATCAAGAAGCATGCGATGCAGCACGGCGACGTGATCACCGTCGGGCATCATCAGCTGCGCTTCGTCGACAGCCAGGACGGCGACAGTCGAGCAGGACGAGTTCGAGAAGACCATGGTCATCACCCCGAGCTCACAGGGTGAGGATCGCATCCGCCGGGTGGCTGCCGCGGTCGATCAAGCCGCCAAGGCGGTCGCCGCCAAGCGACCCGCCGCCACCGCGTTGCCCGACAATGCGACCGCACGCTGCCGAAGGCCAAGCTGCAGGTGCTGAGCGGCGCCTTCGCCGGCCGCGAGCTGGAATTGACCAAGGCGCTCACCACGCTCGGGCCGCCCGGGCGTGCAGGTCGCGGCGATCACGCGCCGCGCCGAGGGCTATTTCATCGTGCACGTCGACAGCGGCAAGGAGAACGACTACCCGCAGGTCAACGGCGTGCCGATCGGCCCGCAGGCTCGCCGCTTGAACGACAACGATGTCGTGCAGCTCGCCGGCGTGAAGATGGGGTTCTTCGAAAGCTAGCTTCTTCGAAAAGCCAGGAGTCTGGCGCCGCGAGACTTTCCGCGCCGAGTTCGACGCCTCATCGATTTTTCCCTGGCCCCTCGCCGCAGGCCTATCCAAGCGATTTCACGCTAAAGCACCGCCACTGCTCGCACGTCACGACTTTGTTATATATGCTCGAACATAACGAGTCCTGACGGGCATGGCGCGGCAGCTCCGATCTTGCGTGCCGCTCGTTATATTCGTCCAAATATCTCGAATTTCTTGCGGGGAAAACTTCGATGCACTCCTGTTGTCGTTACGCCCTCGCGGCGCTCGCTGCGGCATTCGTTTTGAATTCGGCGGCGCGCGCCGCCGGCGCCGCACCGGCCTCCGCCGCACCACCGGCTTCCTGCGCCAGCGTGAAGGAATTCTTCGCCACCGATTGCCCCTTGACCTGGTACGGCATCACGCTGTACGGCGCGTACGACGTCGGCGTCGGTTGGGTCAGCCATGGTTTGCCGGAAAACGGCTACAACTATGAAGGCGAATCGCTGGTGAACCGCAACGGCAATCAATCTCGATTCCTCATCGCGCCGAACAACCTGTCGCAGACGGGTCTCGGCATCAGGGGCAAGGAGGAGTTTCTGGCCGGGCTGGTCCGTCGTGTTCAACGCCTCGACCGGCATCAATCCGCAGTCCGGCCAGCTCGCCAACATGGCAGCCACCAACACCTCAACAACGGTCTGCCCCGCAGCAGCTATTCGTTCGCCGGCGACGGCGCGCGCGCCGGCCAAACCTTCAATGATGAGTTCTTTGGCGGTGTATCGTCCGCGACTTTCGGCACGCTGACCTTCGGCCGTCAGCGCGCTCTCGGTACCGATGCGATGCTCGCTTACGATCCGGCCGGCGGCGCCTATTCCTTTTCGTTCATCGGCTATAACGGCACGATGGCCGGCGGCGGCGACACCCAGGACACCCGTTGGGACGATGCCATGAAATATCGCCTCGCCTTCGGTCCGGTCCATTTCGGCGCGATGTACAAATTCGCCGATGGCTCGGGCGGCTGCTACTCGGCTGCCGCCGCCTGGACCGCCGCCACCTGTACGCCGGAACAGCCGCACAACACCGCCTATGGATTCGACCTCGGCGGAGCCTACGAGCGGTTCTCCGCCGACGTCGTCTTCCAACAGGTCAACCAGGCGATCAGCGTTGTCAACCCGTTGCTGGGACCTGAGAGTCCGACGCAGCCCTATCAGTCGACCACTCAACAGCATCAATACGAACCCCATCACCGGCGCCAATCTGATCGAACCGATCAACACCGAATATGGCATCGTGACCGACAACACCGCCGTGATGGTCGCGGCCAAATATGCTCTGGAATCCGTTCAAGTTCTTTGGCGGCTACGAACATATCCGGCAGACCAACCCGTCGAACCCTTGGGCGTCGGCGCCACGGCTCAGGGCGGTTATCTCTTGAGCGGCGTCGAGGACAACAATCTCGATTCTCCCAAGACGGTGCAGGTCTATTGGACGGGCGTGAAATACAGCTACGACAGCAAAACCGAGCTCACCTTGTCCTACTATCGAGAGACCGCAGAACGACTTCCGGATTCCCTCGACCTGCTCACCCTCGGCCGGTTTCCGCAGTTCCTGCGCCGGCAACCTCAACGAGGTGTCGTTCTACGCGGATCATCACTTCACCAAACGCTTCGACGCCTTCGCCGGCATTGCCTATTCCAATGTCAGCGGCGGCCTGGCCATCGCCATTCCCCACGCTCCCGGGGTGCCCTACTTCGCCGACAGCAACCTTGCTCCGACGGTGGGTGCTCGCTTCGCGTTCTGAGGCGCTATCGGGAGGGGCTGAACACCGGGCCCCCGTTATACGTAAAGTACACCTTGTGCTGCGCGTTCGACACGTAGATGCGGTGCGACACGAAGAAATCCGCCCCGAGCAGCATGTCGGTGCCTTCGCGCGTATCGCCCACCCGCAGACGCGGGTTGCGGATCTCTTCGTCCCCGACTTTGAAACTCGCGAAAGACGCCAGGTGCGTCATGATGGCCGGTCGTCCCATGCCGCGCGAATAGCCCGCGTCGATGAGGTCCGATGGGTTCGCTTTGAGGCCGGCCTGCTGCGCCGCCTGCGGCGAGATCCTCGATGCATTGGCTCCGGTGTCGAAGAGCACGCGAACTTGCGCGCCATTGAGCAGGGCGAGCCCCGTCACGAACGGTTGGGCCGGGGTCATGGCGTTGATGTCCACCACCGAATAGGTTTGTTTGGCAGTGGCCCAGTAGGCGAGTCCTGCATCGCCGCACCCCTCCGCACGCATCAGTCGAATGATGCCGTTGGCAAAGTCGTATTCAACATCGTAGTTCTGGAAAAAGGTTTGGCCCACCACGCCGTCTATTCCTCCGGTTGATTCATGACCACCGGCGAGGAACTCGATATTCTTGACGCGCAGACTGCCGCCCAAAATGAAGTCGTCCGCCACGGCGACTGAAAGCAATGTTTTGCCGTCGGCTCCCTTGCCCGCAATCCAGTCGGGCGCCGGCATCAAGCGCACGCCGGAATTCGCGGCCGCGGGAGCGCTGATGATGTTGTAGAACGAACCGCTGTCGATGGCGAACCTTGCCTGCTTGCCGTTGATCGTAACGTCGATCACCGGCGTCGTCCCGCTCATGCTGACTTTCATTTCAGCCACTTTGCCCAACGTGCAGGCGGCATCGGCAGCGCAGGACAGCGCTCCCAGCCCGAGCAACGCGATCGAGCCCAAGAAGCTGCGCTGAATCGAATGCGGCAATGCGGTTCGGCCCATGGCGTTCGTTCTCTGTGGATCGTTGAGGGGGCTATGTTGCATGGCTTCTTGGGGTCGGTCAAAGGCCGGTGGCGGCTCAAGGAACAAGCCCCATTCGCTTGTAACCCTCTGCCACGCCGGGGGCTATCGAAACGGCTGCCGCAATGTCCGCCTCTCCTCCGCTGCGATCATTCTCTTTCAATTTCGCAAGACCGCGTCCATAGAGGGCCCCCGCGGCTTTCGGCCGGATCTTGAGCGAGTCGGTGTAGTCGCTGATCGATTTGTCGAATTCTCCCAAGCGCAGTCTGACCAGCGCGCGATGGTCGAGTACATCGGCGCGGCCGGAGGTGTCGCTGCGTTTATACGCGGCGTTGCAATCCTTCAGGGCGGCAGGCAGATCCTGGCCGAGCACCGCGCGAGCTTCACAACGGTCACTCAGCGCCACCACCATCCGGCTATCCTCGGCATGCGACCCAATCCACCAATCGAGTTGCGCTATGGCGGCGGGCAATTCGCCGGCACGCGCGTATGCCAAGGCCATTTCGTAGCGAACGTCCGCCTGTTTGGCGGCAAGCTGATCGATCGATTCAAGGTCGACGCGCGCCCCGGGAATATTTCCCAGGTTGATTCGCAAGAACGCGCGGCTCAATAGCGCCGCAATATCGTCGGGCTTGAGCGCCAGCGCGGCGTTGAAATCGTCCAGCGCCCGCTTCGCGTCATTACTTCGCAAAAACACCTGTCCGCGCTCGTAAAGGTATTGAGAATTTTTCGGCGCAAGTTCAACGGCTCGGGTCAGGTCCGCGATGGCGTGCTCGAGGTCGCCGCGGCCGGCGGAAGCCGTGCCTTGGCGCGCCAGCGCAGCGGCATCCCCCGAGGCGTCCGGGGCTTGGTCCGCCGCCGCCCAAGCGCCGGTCCGCAAATCGAAGACCGGACCGCCGTTGTAGGTGAAATAAACCTTGTCTTGGGTGTTTGCGATGAAAATCCGGTGCGACAGAAAGAAATCTGCGCCCAGCAGCATGTCGCCAAATGCAATGTCGATGTCTGCGATGCGCAGGCGGGCGTTTTTGACCTCCTCGCCGTCGGCGAATTTGAAGCTTGCGAAGGGCGCGATGTACGACCTCACCATTTTTCGACCGACGCCGCGGACGAGGCCGCCATCGATGACTCCGGGCGAGTCGAGCTTGACGCCGGCGCGCGCCGCGGCTTTGAGCGAGAGCAGCGACGAAGACGCACCGCTATCGAAAATCACCTTGATTTTCTCCCCGTTGATAAGGGCATGTCCCACGGCGTAGGGAAATTGCGGCGTGACCTTCTCGATATCGGTGATGGTATAGGGCTGATCAGTCTGAGCGATCCAATAGGCCAAGAACTGTTTGGCGCAGTTCGTGTCCTTGAACAAACGAATGCTGCCCTTGGCCAGATCGTATTCCACGTTCCACTTCATCAGAAAGTTCTGGCCGAGCAGACCGGAATTGCCGCCGCCAACCTCGCTGCCGCCGACCAGAAAATCGACGTTGGGTATGTCCACATTCGCGAGGGTGAACACTTTGGCGGTCCCCACCGAAGGTTGGGTGCTGCCGCCGACGCCCTCCATGAAAAGACCATAGGGCGCGGGGCCGATCTTCAGTTTGAGTTCCTGAGCCGTGGCTTGGCTCATCATGCTGAAAAAGGCACCGCTATCGACGATGAGGTGAACTTCTTGATGGTTGATTTTCGCGTCGAGCAGCGCCCGGGTGCCGGATAAGCTCACGGGAAGTTCCAGGGTTGCGCGCTTGCACTCTGCATGCGATGACCATGAAAACGGCAGGCATAGCGCGAGCGGCAGCGCGCACCGCGCGAAGAAGCGCCTGGCATGCGAGTTCACTGAAAGATTGTGCGCCGCCCCGCAATGGCAGGTCAACGAAACCCGGCTAGTCGCGAAAAATCGGCGCGACCCGTTGAGTGATGCCGCAGACCAAGCGTGTAGGGAATCGTCTCTGCCCACAGGGCAATTTCTTCCACGGGCAGCCCATCCCCCCAGAGCACCACGGGGTCGCCGACGCTGACCGGATGTTGCACATCCGTCGCGTCGATGGCCAACATGTCCATGGACACCCTTCCGGCGAGCCCCGCTCTTTCGCCATTGACCAGGATGGGCGTTCCGGAAGCGGCGCTGCGTGGATAGCCATCTCCATAGCCCACCGATGCGATCGCCAGGCGCGTCGGACGCGTCGCGGTCCAGTCGCCCCCATAGCCGACCTGTTCCCCCGCCGCCAGATCTTTGACGGCGATCACATGCGAGCACAGCGTCATCACCGGCCGCACGCCATGCTCCGCGCCGATCGTGCCCCTGAAGGGCGATATGCCGTACATCAGCAGTCCGGGTCTTACCCAATCGGCCTGCGAATCCGGAAAACTGAGAAGCCCCGCCGAGTTCACCACGCTTCGAGCGCCGGGGAGCGCGCGCGTGGCCGCCTCGAATACCATCAACTGTTCCGCTGTCGCCGGCAATTCCGGCGAGTCGGCGCCAGAGAGATGGGTGCAGAGATTGAACGGCAGCTGCACGCAAGGCAGCGCGCGCAACGCGGCGTGCGCCGCCAGGAAGGCCTCGCCCTTGAATCCCAAGCGATTCATGCCGCTGTCGAGCTTGAGCCATATTTTGAAGCGAACGCCGGCCGGCGCGTCGCGGAGCAGCTCCACTTGCTCAGCGCAGTGCACGACCAGTTCAAGGTCGGCGGCGGCCGCGGCCGCGAGTTGTTCGCGATCCAGCACGCCCTCCAGCAGCAAGATGGGAGACTTGATGCCCGCCTCTCGCAGCTTCAGCGCCTCTGCCAAGCGTGCGACCGCCAAAGCATCCGCGGACTGCAGCGCGCGCGCGACGGCGACGAGACCGTGTCCGTAGGCGTTGGCTTTGACGACCGCCATCACGCGGGACTTGGACGCGAGACGACGGATGGTTTCCAGATTGCTTCGCAGCGCGCCGAGATCGATGGTCACGCTCACCATCGGGGTCACCGAAACACGCCCTCCGCGTACGACTCCGGCACGTAGTTCTCGAACTTGGTGTATTGCCCCAGGAACGTCAATTGCACATCCCCGGTCGGGCCATTGCGCTGCTTGGCAACGATGATGTCGGCGATGCCCTTGCGCGTGGTGTTGACGTCGTACACTTCTTCGCGATAAATCAGCAGAATCAGGTCCGAGTCCTGTTCAATCGCGCCGCTCTCACGAAGGTCCGACATCACCGGCTTCTTCTCGACGCGCTGTTCGACGCCGCGATTCAGCTGCGACAGCGCGATGACCGGCACCTTCAGCTCTTTGGCGAGCGCCTTGAGCGAGCGCGAGATCTCGGAAATCTCGGTCGCGCGATTTTCCTTGGTCCCCGCCACCTGCATGAGCTGCAGGTAATCCACGACGATGAGATCCAAGCCGCGCTCGCGCTTCAGGCGGCGCGCGCGCGCGCGAATTTCCGTCGGCGTAAGCGCGGGAGTCTCATCGATGAAGATCTTCGCATTACCCAGCTGCGTCATCGCCGAATCGATGCGCGGCCAGTCCTGTTCCTCGCAGACGGCCGGAGCGCAGGTTGCTTTGATTGATGCTGCCCAGCGAGGAAATCATGCGCAGCGTAATCGATTCCGCCGACATTTCCATGCTGAAGATCGCGGCCGACTTGTTCGAGCCCAGCGCCGCGTTCTCCGCGATGTTCACCGCGAGCGTGGACTTTCCCATCGACGGGCGGCCCGCGATGATGATGAGATCGCCGGGCTGCAGCCCCGATGTCATCTCGTCGAGCTGTTTGAATCCGGTCGCGATGCCGGTCAGCGTGCCGTCGGAGTGGTACAGCTCGTCGATGCGATTCACCACGTCCGGCAGAATGCTCTTGACCGCCCTGAAGCCGACCTTGCCGCGCGAGCCGTTCTCGGCGATCTCGAACACCGCGCGCTCGGCGTCATCGACGATCTCGCGCGCCTCGCGGCCTTCCGGATCCAGAGCGCTGAACTGACGATGTGGTTTCCGGCCGTGATCAGCTGGCGCAGCACCGAGCGCTCGCGCACGATGTCCGCATAGGCGCGAATGTTCGCCGCGGTGGGCGTGTCGCGCGCCAGCGCCGCCCAGGTAGGACAGACCGCCGACCTGATCCAGCAGCCCGTGGCTCTCCAAATGACCGGACAGAGTGACGGCATCGCAGGGCTGGCTGCGTTCGATCAGGACCGGCGACCGCTTCGAATATCAGCGGTGATCGTTGCGGTAGAAATCCTCGGCGGTGACCCGATCGGCGACCTGGTCCCAGGCCGCGGAATCGAGCATCAAGCCGCCGAGGACGGATTGCTCTGCTTCGATGGAGTGCGGCGGCAGCCGCAGCCTCGTCGCCGGCCGGCCCAAGGTTCGATTGATGACGCGAGCGGCCAATGCGCTCGCAGCTTGCGCCGCTACTCTTCGGCGACGATTGTGACCGGCAAGGTCACATCAACGTCGGTGTGCAGATGCAGCTGAACCTGATGCTCGCCGGTGACTCGGATCGGACCCGTCGGCATGCGGACTTCGCTGCGGCTGAAATGGGCTGGCCCGCCTTGACCGCCGCTTCGGCGATGTCCGCGGTGCCGATCGAACCGAACAGCTTGCCTTCGGCGCCCGCCTTGGCCTTGAGTTCCAGCTTGAAGTTCTCGAACTTCGAGGCGCGAGCCTGCGCCGCGGCCAACTCCTGGCCGCCTTGGCCTCGAGCTCGTGGCGCTGCGCCTCGAACTTGGCAATGTTGGCCGCCGTCGCCATGGTGGCCCTGCCCGGTGGGCACCAGGATAATTTCGGGCGTAGCCCGGACTTGACCTTGACGCGATCCCCGATCTGACCGAGGTTCGCGACCTTCTGCAACAATATGATGTCCATGTGCCTGCGCCGGTTTAGTGCTGATCTGTGTAGGGCAGCAAGCGCCAGAAAGCGCGCGCGGCGAATCGCGAGCTGCAGCTGGCGCTGATAATGCGCGCGCGTGCCCGTGATGCGGCTCGGAACGATCTTGCCGGTTTCGGTGATGTAGCTCTTGAGCGTCGCGAGATCCTTGTAGTCGATCTGCTTGACGTCATCGGCCGTGAATCGGCAGAACTTCTTGCGGCGGAAAAAACGTGCCATGTGTGTGCTCCTGTTACCGGCATGCCCATGGGCATGTCGTCATCGTCGCCTTCGTCGCCGAAATCATCGTGGCGGCGCGCATTTTCATCCGGCGCCCGCGCCATCGGCGAAGGCTCGGTGACCGCCTCGTCCATTTTGACCACCAGGCTGCGCAGCACCGCATCGCTGAAACGGAAAGAACCCGTGAGCTCCGCCAGCGTCTTTCTGATCGCACTCGATGTTAAGCAGGATGTAGTGCGCCTTGTGCACCTTGGAGATGGGGAAGGTCAGCTGGCGCCGGCCCCAATCCTCGAAGCGATGCACCGCGCCGCCGCCGGCAGCTAATCATGCCCTTGTAGCGATCGACCATCGCAGGAACTTGCTCGCTCTGGTCCGGATGGACCAGGAGCACGATTTCATAATGCCGCATTGTAGGCTCCTTACGGTTGTAGCCTCCCGTTGCGAGCGGTGAGGCAAGGAGTGAAGCCGGTTGCCCGGCGAAAAAGAGCGCGAAGGATACGCGTTCGGGGCTGTGTTTGGTCAACCGGACTGCCCGCTGGCGCCGCGCCTCGAACAGCGCGATTCCTGCAGCCACCGACACATTCAGGGACTCCATGTGCCCCGCCATGGGTATTCGCACCAGAAAATCGCAGCTGCTCGCGCGTCAGACGCCGCATGCCGTCGCCCTCCGCCCCCAAGCACCAGGGCGAGCGGCCGCTTGAGGTCCGCCGCATAAGAGCGTCTGCGTCGCCTCGCCCGTCGGTCCCGACGACCCAGACACCCCGCTGCTTGAGCGCCTCCAGGGTGCGCGCCAGATTGGTCACGCTCGCGACCGGGACGAATTCGGCGGCGCCCGCGGCCACCTTGCGCGCCGCGCCGTCGAGGCGTGGCAGCCCGATCCCTGGGAATGACCACCGCGTGGGCGCCGGCGGCATCGGCGGTCCGCAGGCACGCCCCGAGATTGTGGGGATCCGTGACCCCGTCGAGGACGAGCAGCAGGGGATCGACTCGATTTCGACTCAATGCATGTCGAGCAGATCGTGCTCGTCCCAGCTCTTCAAGCGGCCGCATTGCGGCAACCGCACCCTGGTGCGCCACCTCGCCCACGAGCTTGGCGAGCGCATCGCCGGTGACGCGGCTGAACCCGCACGCCCGCGCGCTGCGCCCGCTCCTTCAGTAGGCCGAACGCGGGCTTCCTTCGCGCGGCTGCGCCATCCAGAGCTCGAGAGCCGCTCGGGCGCCCGCTCGAGCGACGGCGCCCACCGCATGCAGGCCATAGACATAGTTGCGCTTTGCATCAGCCACGGCCGCCGCGTCCGCCGCGCTTGCCGCCGGCCTTGCGCCTCGCGCCGCGCCGTGCTCGCGCCGCGCCGCGCACCGCGGACTGCCGCCCGGTCGCGGCGCCGCGCACGGTTCCGCGGCGCGGCTGAGGCGTCGCGCATCCGACCAGTTCGAAGTCGATCTGACGCTGCGTGAGATCGACGCGGTTCAGCCGCACCCGCACCGCATCGCCCATCTGCCAGCGCCGGCCCGTGCGCTGGCCCACCAAGCCCATGCCGCCCGACTCGAGCTCCCAGTAGTCGCCGGGAATCGCCGAGATGTGCACCAAGCCCGTCGATGGGCATCTCCTTCAGCTGCACGAACAGGCCGAACTCGAGCGCGCTGGTGATCGTGGCATCGAAGGTCTCGCCGATCCGCGGCTGCATGTACAGACATTTGAGATATCCCATGACATCGCGCGACGCATCGTCGGCGCGCCGCTCGCGCTGCGAGCTCTCGGCGCCGAGCGCCTGCAATTCCGCCGTGCTGTAGCGGTGCCCCGAGGCCGACTGCGGCACCACGCGCCGCCTTGATTGCCCGATGCACCAGCAGGTCCGGATAGCGGCGGATCGGCGAGGTGAAGTGCGCGTATTCCTCGAGCGCCAGGCCGAAGTGGCCGATGTTGGTCTGCTGATAGACCGCCTGGGCCAGCGAGCGGATCACCAGACCCTCGAGCAGCGCCCGTCGGGCCGCGACGCGAGGCGCTCCACCAGCTGCCGGAATTCGCGCGGCGTCGGGCTTCTCCGAGAACGCGCGCCGATCCTGCAGCGCGGTCATCACCTTCTGCAGCTCGGTGACGCGCTTATCCTCGGGCTGGCCGTGCACGCGGTACAGGCTTTTCGGCCTTGCGAGGCGCAGCGCCACTGCCGCCTCGCACGTTGGCGGCGATCATGCACTCCTCGATCAGCCGGTGCGCGTCGTTGCGCAGCGACCGCATAGAAACCCTCGATCTTGCCGTCCTCGCCGATGCGCGCCTTGACCTCGCCGCCGCGAAAATCCAGCGCGCCGCGCGCATCGCGCGCCTCTTTCAGCGCGCCGTACACCGCATACAGCTCCTGCAGCGATGCGCGCACCGCCGGCGTCAGCACGTCATCGGCAGTGCTTGATCGGGTTCTGCAGAATAGCTCCATGCCTGGTCGTAGGTCAGCCGGGCATGCGAGCGGATCACCGCCTCGTAGAATCGCGACTTGCCCGGATTTGCCGGTCTTGCCCACCCGCATGTCGCAGACGAACGCCAGCCGCTCGACGCGCGGCATGAGCGAGCAGAGATGATTGGAGAGATTCTCCGGCAACATCGGTATCACCCGGTCCGGAAAGTACACCGAGGTGGCGCGCGCGCGCGCCTCCACGTCGAGCGGCGTGCCGAAGCGCACGTAATTGCTCACATCGGCGATCGCCACGATCAAGCCGCCAGCCGCCGCCGCTTGAGCCGCTCGGCATACACCGCGTCGTCGAAATCCCGCGCATCCTCGCCATCGATCGTGACCAACGGCAGCGCGCGCAAATCCACGCGGCCCTCGATGTCGGCCGGCTGGACCTCGGGAGCAAAGCGATTCGCCTGCTGCAACACCTCGGGCGGGAATTCCTGCGGCAGGTCGTGTCTCGAAGATCGCGAAGCGCGCCGCGAGATCCGAGGGCCGCAAGTCCTGCAGCACTTCGACGATGCGGCCCTGCGCCGGAGATCTCGCCCTGCGGACGCTTGGTCACCTCGACGATGACCTCATCGCCGTCCTTCGCGCCATGCGCGGTCGCTCGAGGGCACCTCAACGGAATACCAATGGCCCGGATCTTCCGGCTCAACGCGGCCGCGGCTCTCGCCCGCATGCCAGACTCCGCCGATCAAGGCGGGCGCGTCGCCGATGCGCCGGATCAGCCGCGCAATGCGCCTGCCGCGTTCATTCATACCGACCGCCAGCACCTCCACGCGGTCGCCCTGCATGAGGGTCGCGATGTCGGCTCGCGCCAGCACCAACGGCGCCGAGCCATCGTCCGGCAGCACGAGAACATCGCCGTTGGCGCGCCCGCGAACGCGCCCCGCCACCCGCTCGCCGTCGCCGGCGATCGCGAATCCATTGGGACCCTCGATGGCCTGGCCATCGCGCACCATGGCACCCAAGCGCTTGCCCAGCGCCTGACGTTGCGCCTCGGAGTTCAATCCCAGCCGCTTGGCAAGCCGCACCGCGCTCAGGGGTTCCGGCGCCTCGCGCAAATGCTTCAGCAGCAGTTCGCGGCTTGCGATCGGATCGGCGTAGCGCAACTTTTCAAATTCTAGATTCGGATCCTCGCCGCGCCAGTTGGGGGCGGCTTTGGCGGTGCGGGGGGTTTTGGGCCGTGAGGGCCCGCTCGATCCGCGTCGTGTCATGGGGCGTTAAAAGTGGAAATCGGACGATGCATTCTTTGAACCTGTAAGGTGGGGGGCAAATCTCCGGTTTCCACCGTTGCGTGGATGGGATTTACCGGGGCAGATTATCAGTTTTGCGCCGCGGAGAGGCGCAAATCGACGCTGCGGTCGCGCGCTATGCCTGTATTCGCGGCTCCGCGGTTCCAAAAAATGAACGGCAATGTGCTGCAAATTCCAGTGCCATGGGACTCAAACGACGGCTGGCCAAGGTCGCGAGCACCAGCCGGCTGTTGCTTACCGCGACGTTCAACGGGCGGGCAACCAATGCGCGTCCATCGTAAGTCATGTTGTTGGCGGGCTTGGTCGCCAAGATGCTGTAGCCGAGGCCATGCCCGACGAAGCCGCGCACCATTTCCAGCGACTTGGTGCGAAAGCCGATCGTGGGTTCGAGGTTGCGGCTTCTGAAGAGCGACAGAAAATATTCCCGGCTCGGTTCCAAATCGAGCAGCGCCAGCGGTTCGCGCACCAAGTCCTCGAGCGCAATACTTGCAACCATGCTCAACGGATGGCCCTCGGGCAGAAGCACATAAGGGGTCAACTCTGCGAGCGGCGTAATGTTCAAATCGCTGCTCAAGTTGAAGTCGTAGAGCAGGGCCACCTCGACATCGTTGCGGCGCAGGCTGGCAATCAAGTGCTCCTGATCGGACTCGAGCAGCGTCAGCGCGATGCCCGGATGCAGCTTCGTCAGCCGTGCGACCAGCGCCGGAACCACGAAGGGTGCGAACACTTGATAGCAGCCGAGAGTGAGCGACAAGTTGGCCGCGGCGCTTCTCGCCGTGCGGCGCTGGTGGAAGCGCCGCGGCACGCCGTAGGCGCGATTCGCATAGATCAGCGGCGCCCCGGTGCCCGCGACGTGGATATCCTGGACGGAGCCGAAAACGACAAAATGCGATCCGACGCGTTCGCTGGCGGTGACGCGGCAGTCGAATGCCACCAAGGAATCGAGAACGCGCGGGGCACCCGTCACCTGCGTGGTCCACTCGGTGCAGTCGAATTTTGCGGCGCCGCGGGCCCCGCTGCGGCCTGCAAAATTATCGGAGATATGCGCCTGATCGTCGCGCAGCACGTTGACGCAAAAAACGCCGTTCTCGAGCACCGCGGCGGCAACCGCGCTGCGATGGTGAATGCAAACCAGCAAAGTGGGCTGCGGCGTATCGGCTGAGACCGACACCATCGCCGATACCGTGACGCCGTGGCGGCCCGCGGCGCCGTCGGTGGTCACCACATTCACGGTACAGGCGGCGTGGCTCATGCCGTGCAAGAACCGCTGCCTGAGTCCGGGATCGATCTCGCTGGGTTGCGCGCCGGCTTTCTTGTCGCTCATTCGCCCCATTTGCTCGTTCTGACGCCCTGTTTTCAAGTTTAGCATGCGTCGCGATGCCTCCCTGGAGGCCCGCGCCTCATTAGATTGACAAGCACCAACCCAGTGCGTACATTTCTGCGCCTCGCGTAAGGCGGACCCACTTGCCCAGGTGGCGGAACTGGTAGACGCGCTGGTTTCAGGTACCAGTGGAGCAATTCGTGGAGGTTCGAGTCCTCTCCTGGGCACCACCGCATGAATGACCGCAAATACGACCTTGTTCTGTACGGAGCCTCGGGATTCACCGGCCGGCAGACGGTGGAATACTGCAAGCAATTCGCTCCCGCGGGCTTATCCTGGGCAATCGCCGGACGCAACCGCTCCAAACTCGATGGCATCAATATCGCAGGCGCGGATGTGCTGGTTGCGGATGCCGAAGATGACGGCGCGCTGGCCGATCTGGCGCGGCAGACCCGGGTCGTCGCGAGTACCGCCGGACCTTTCGGCCTTTACGGCACGAAACTGCTGGATGCATGTGTGCGCCACCGTACTCATTACTGCGACATCACCGGCGAGACTCCTTGGATCCGTCGGCAGATCGATCGGCATCACGCGCAAGCAGCGGCCGACGGTACCCGCATCGTGCCCGGCTGCGGCTTCGATTCGATCCCGTCCGATTTCGGCGCGTGGCTCACCGACCGATATGTGCGCGACACGCTGCACGCGCAGACCTCGAGCATATCCGCGTATTTTCGGGTGGGCGGCGGCATCAATGGAGGAACGGTGGCGTCGTTGTTTCATATGCTGGAAACCAACCAGCTCGCCGTTTCCAGGGATCCATTTCTTTTGGATCCGGATCCGGCCGCGCGTACGGCGGAGGAACGCGGCCGCAACGCAGACCCGGCGGGCATCCGTTACGACCCACACCTCGGGAAATGGGTGGCTCCGTTTCTCATGGGATCTATCAATACGCGCATCGTGCGTCGCACCCAAGCGCTGCTCGGTAGCCGTTTCGATTACCAGGAATATTCCAAGTTTGGGAGCTCACGCGCAGCGCGCAGCGTGGTGATCGGCGGCAAGGTGTTCGAATCGCTCGCAGCGACGCGAATCGGACGCCGGATTCTCCAGCGCTTGCTGCCGAAACCCGGCGAGGGGCCGTCGCAGAAGGTCATGGATGAAGGCTTTTTCGAATGCGAGTTCATCGCCGTCGATACCAACGGCGGCCGCGTACGGGGGGTTCTGAAAGGACAAGGCGATGCGGGCAACCGCATCACGGTCAAATGCCTGTGCGAGTCCGCATTCGTGTTGGCAAACCTTGGGGCGGGGATCCGCGAGATCAAACCCTTCGCCGGCGGCGGGGTCCTCACCCCCGTGACCGGGTTGGGAGAGGATCTGGTGGAGCGTCTGGCAAAGGCCGGCATCACATTCGACATCGTCCGGCATGCATGACTCCAGCGGTGCCGCCCGGCCGCACCGCAAGCACGCCGCCGACCGCCGGGGTTATTGGCGCGTGGCGCGCCGGATCCCGGATGTGGTCAGGAATTTTTCGTCGGCGAGGCGCACCAGATCGCGCCCTTCATTTTTCGCCAGATAAAGCGCGGCATCGGCACGCGCGATGAGTTCATCCAGCGAGCGCACCTGCTTCTCGCGCACTGCGAGACCGGCACTCAAACTGACCCGCAGGCCCGCGCCGGACGGCGGCAAGTTGATGCCGAAGACCAAGGTTCGCAGCCTTTCGAGCGTCGCCATCGCCACATCGGCGGTTGCATCCGGCATGATCAACAGGAATTCTTCGCCGCCCCACCGGCCCAACACGTCGCTGGCGCGGATCGACTCGCGGCCCAGGCGCGCGAACTCTCGCAGCACATAGTCGCCGGTGGCGTGTCCGCAGCGATCGTTGATGAACTTGAAATGGTCCATGTCGATGATCGCGACGGTGAGGGGCTTTTCCGCGGATGTCGCCGCGCTGAGCGCTTCGCCCGCGAGCTCCGCCGTGCGGCGGCGGTTCGGCAACCCTGTCAACCCATCCAGGCTCGCCAGGCGCACCAGCTGTTGGCGGAAGCGCAGGTTGCTGACCAGGAAGTAAATGAGCAGCGCGATCACCAGCACCGCCGAAACAGCCGCAATCGCATTCCAGCGCAATTGCTGCGCCTGGCGCTGCGATTGTTCGTGGGACTGGTCCAGTTCGCGCTTCAACAGCGCATTGCGCTCGATTTCGCGATCGGTCTCGAATCGAGCGCGCAGCGCGACCGCTTGTTTGGTGCGGTCGGAGTCGTTGGTCGCCACGTAGCGGCGCATGTATTCCGCAAGGTCGTTATAGGCGTCGCGGTAGTTATGCAGCGCGGCGTTGGTGCGGGCGCGCCATTGATACAGCGAGGCGACGCGATACGGCAGCACGTCGGTACCGCTGTGATCGAGAACCTCGTTCAGCGTCGCCAGCGCCTTTTCAGGATGCCCCTCCGCCAGATCGATGCGCGCGAGCAGCGCCTCGGTCTCCTTGACCTCGTCGGAAAATCGGGATGCGATGAAGGTGAACAACGCGTTCTCGCAGGTCGAGCGCGCCTTGATGAGCTGCCCCAATTCGATGCGCGCTTCGCATATGCGCACGTCGGCGAACGCGACCCCCTGCGTGTCATTGAGCATCGAGCTCAGCTTGCGCGCGTCGTCGAACTCATCGATGGCCTGCGAGTACTTCTGCATCAGGGTCAGAATCCGGCCGCGCAGGAACCGGTCGACCGATAGCGCGAGCTGTGCATGCTGCGCCGTGTCCCAATCGATCGCTTCCTGATTGAGGGCCAAGGCCTGCGGGTAATCGCCCATACTGCGCAGTACCGTGGCGAGCACCGCGGCTGCCAGCACGTGCGGCTCCGCGAATGCCGGCGTGGTGCTGGAGCGATAGGCCTGAGTTAGGCTGCCGATCGCGAGGTCCTCGCGGTCCTGGCGGTATTGCAGCAGGCCGCGCCCAATCAGCAGGCAGATGTCTTCGAGAGAGCCCCGGCTTTGCACCGCTTGCGCCTCTTCGGTGACCTTGACCGCCGCGGCGATGCCCGCCTGGTCGTACACATTCTCCGCGTACAGGGACAACAGCATGACGCGCACCGGGTCGGTGTTGTCGGTTGCAAACTTCAGGCCCTTGAAGACGGCGTCACGCGCCTTGGACTCCAGCTCGAGGATGCTGTAGGCCTGCGCTTGCACGCTGTACAGCGAGGCGAGGCGCTGCGTATTGGGGACCGGGGAGGCGAGCTCGGTCTTCAAAAGCGCCGCTACTTTTCTGAGGGCGGCATTGGCATCTTGGTCGACCAGCGTTTGCAACGCCCGGATCGCCGGATCCGCATTCGGTATACAGGCGGCTGTGGCCGGCTGCATCGCAAGCGTGCATGACAGCAACAGCAGGGCGAGAATACCCGCGATTCCTGCTCCGGACACACGCCGGCCTGCACACTTGGGATTACGCATGATCGCTGAGAAATTACGGGTTTCCCCGCGCCGGTTCGTTACCTGGTGTCACGGTTTTCAACTTATCCGCCCGCGGCGCGCAGCCCACACTGCGGGCGCCGGCCGAGTGTGACCCAGGTCGCAGGGCCGGCCGCCGCCCTGCGAACCAGAAGGTGACAAAATCGCCGGAAATGGCGCAATATTCCAAATCGCGTATACATATATCTCGCCCCGCAACAAAGCATAAATAAGGATAGGGCCGCTTATGTCATCATTTTTCGATCGTGAGAGCACGGTTGCCGGTCCGGAGTTCAACCGCTTTTTGGTGCCGCCGGCCGCTCTTGCGGTGCACCTTTGCATCGGCCAGGTCTACGCCTTTTCCACATTCAACCTGCCGCTGACCCGGCTCATCGGTATAACCCAATCGGCACCGGGCGATTGGAATCTGAAGGACGTGGGGTGGGTTTTTTCGATCGCCATCGTGTTCCTGGGTCTCGCCTCCGCGCTCTTCGGCCGCTGGGTGGAACGGGTGGGTCCGCGCAAATCGATGTTCACCGCGGCGCTGTGTTTCGGCGGCGGATTCCTGGTTTCCGCGGTGGGCATTCAGTTGCATCAGTTGTGGCTCGTCTACCTGGGCTACGGCGTGTTCGGCGGCTGCGGGCTCGGCATTGCCTATATCTCGCCGGTCTCAACCCTCATCAAGTGGTTCCCCGACCGCCCCGGCATGGCGACCGGCATGGCCATCATGGGATTCGGCGGCGGCGCCCTGATTGCAGCGCCGCTTTCGGTATCTGCTGATGAAGCATTTCGCGACGGCGACTTCGAAGGGCGTGCTCGAAACCTTCGTCACCATGGGCGTCATTTATTTCATGTTCATGATGATTGGCGTGGTGAGCGTGCGCGTTCCCGCAGCGGGCTGGAGCCCGCCGGGTGGGTGCCGTCCGAGCATCCCAGGAAATTGGTGACCACGGACCAAGTGTCGGCCGCGCGTCGCCTGGCGGACGCCGCAGTTCTGGCTGCTGTGGACGGTGCTGTGCATGAACGTGACCGCCGGCATCGGCGTCCTGGGTCAGGCATCGCCGATGATTCAGGAAATGTTTCACCGGCCGCGTTACCGCCGGTCGTGGCGGCGGGCTTCGTGGGATTGCTGAGCCTGTTCAACATGGTCGGCCGATTTTTCTGGGCGAGCACCTCGGACTTCATCGGCCGGCGCAACACCTACATGGTGTTTTTCGTGCTCGGCATCGTGCTGTATTTTCTGGTGCCCACCTATCGGCCACATCGGCTCCATACCGCTGTTCGTGCGGCGCGTTCTGCGTCATCATCTCCATGTATGGCGGCGGCTTTGCCACCATGCCCGCCTACCTGCGCGATGTCTTCGGCACGATGCAAGTCGGCGCGATTCATGGCGCGCTGCTGACCGCCTGGTCGGCCGCGGGCGTTCTGGGTCCGGTGCTGGTCAACTACATTCGCGCATACCAGATCGATCATGGCGTGCCGAAGGCGCAGGCCTATACGGTCACCATGTACATCATGTGCGCCCTGCTGCTGATCGGATTCATTTGCAATTTCGCGATGCGTCCGGTCAATTCTAAGTATCACTACAAGGCCGGAGCGCCCGCGGCGGCGCCCGCCGGGAGTAAGTCATCATGAAAGCGCGGCTTGGAATTATGTGGCTCGTGGTCGGAATTCCGTTATTGTGGGGAGCGTGGAATACGCTGCAAAATGCTTTGAAATTATTTCAATGACGCGCCGGGCGGCTCCCGGCCACGGAGTTACGCCATGAGCATCAATTTGAGTCTCGCGCCGCTGGTTGCGCTGATCGCCGGCATCCTCATTCTGGTGATGCCGAAATTATTGAATTACATCGTCGCGCTGTACTTGATCGTCATCGGATTATTGGGCCTGTTCGGCAGCGGCGGATCATTTCATTTCAGATGAGCGCATGGCGCTGCGGCTCAGATGACACTGCGCAGGGCCGTGCCGTTCGGACTGCCCAATCCCGTGCACGCATCCCAGCCCGAGGCCGCGGCGAAGTCGCCGTTATTGCCGGCGGTAATGTCGCGCAGCGCCGTGGGCGTCTGATAGAGCTTGGGATTGACCAGGCCCGCGGCATGACCCGAAATTTGGTTGAGCCGGGCGATCAGCGCCGCCCATAACGGCGCCACGGCGCTCGTGCCGCCGATCACGCTGGCGCTGCCGTCGACCAATATTTGATAACCGCTTTGAGGATCGGCGTTGCCGGCAACATCGGGCACGCCGCGCATCGCGAGAGCCGCACGCGTTCCTTGAGTGGTCACAGCGCTCAGATTCGCTTGCCAAGCGGGCTTGGCAAAAACCCCGCTGACGCCGCCGCCGCTGGCGCCGCCGCTCGCTCCATCGTTCCAAACCACCTCGCTGCCGATGGCGCCCGAAGCGGCCTTGAGGGTCGTGCCGCCGCAGCCGAGCGCAAATGGACTCGAGGCCGGGAAGTCCACGTGCTCGCTGCCGTCCGCGGCCCCATCGCTGGAGCCGTTGTCTCCCGAGGCAATGCACACCGTGATCCCCATGGTCGCCGCCGCTTGAAAGGCATCGTCCATCGCCGTCATGGCCTGCGAAGTCCAACTCGATTCCGCGCCGCCCCAACTGATGGAAATCACCGCCGGTTTATGCGTGGTGTCGTGCATCGCGGTGGTGATGGCGTCGAGAAAACCTGCGTCGGTGTTCGGTGCGAAAGTACACCGCGATGCTTGCTTGCGGCACGATCGCACCGACCACCTCGATGTCGAGCATCACCTCGCCATCCGGGCCGTTCGCATCGCCCGTGGGCGTATTCTGGGCGTGGTCGACCGAAACCGCCGTCACCGCGGGCGGCGCCACGCCGAGTCCTTTGAAATAGGTATCCAGGTCCGCCGGGCGGAACCCGCCGCCCAATTCGATGAGTGCCACGCACTGGCCCGCACCGCTGCCGGCCGGAAAGCCGTACAGGGACGCCACTTGCGCCGGCGTGAACGAGGCAGCCGTGCTCGCCGCCGGTCGGACCCGAAAATGAGCCTGAGCTTGCGGCCGGCTGTCGAGTCCCAGCACCGCCTCGACCACGCCCTCGAGCGCACCCGGCAATCGAATGCTGCCGGTGCGGCCGCGATAGCTGCAGCTATCGTGCTGCATTCGCTTCAACTGAACATTGAACGCCGCATTGAACTGCGCCACCGTGCCTGAAAGCATCACGGTCCGTCGTGCCGCGTGCTCGTGCACGACGACGAGCCCACGCTCCGCCGCAAAACCGCGCACCGCTGCCAGATCGGCGGGGTCGGCGCCGTGCCGTGACGCGAATTCCTCGCGGGTCAAGTAAGCCGCGCTCAGGTTGCCGGCCGCGAGCTGCGCCGCTCGACTACGCAGCGCCTCACCCGCGCGCCGGCGCACCAGCACCGTCACTTCGAGCCGCTCGCCCGGATCCGCCGGCGCCATCTCGCGCGCGCCCGGCATGGCAGCGCGCTCGCTGCCCTTCAAGCTGATGTCTGCCATGATTGCCTCCGGCGAATGGGTAGGCATCAAGTCTACTCATGGCGAAAATTATCGCTATGTCGCGGCTTCGCGACCCGATCTGAAGGTGGCGCTTGCCGGCAATGGCCGCCGCGCAAACCACCCAAACAGGAGAATGCCGCAATAACAGGCGGCCGGCACCGCCAGTGCGTATTTCAAGCCCCACAGATCGGCCGCGTTGCCGGTAATGAGCGGGACGATCGCGCCGCCCACGATCGCCATGCAAATCACGCCCGAACCCTCCGCCGCTCGTTCGCCGAGACCTTCGTTGGCGAGCGTGAAGATGGTCGGGAACATGATGGAGTTGAACAACCCGATCGCGAGCAGCGACCACGCCGACAACGCGCCTGAGGTGTTGGCCGAAATCGTCAGCAAGGCAATGACGGTGGCGGCAACACATGCCAAGACCTTGCCCGGCGAAAATATCCGCAGCACATAGGAGCCGATGAACCGCCCGACCATGGCGCCGCCCCAGTAGAACTGGATGTGCTTGCCCGCGGCCTCGGCGCCCAACCCCAAGGTGGTGGGTTGCATCAGGTAGTTGACGATGAGCGATCCGATCGCCACTTCGCCGCCGACGTAGAGAAAGATGCAGAGCGTGCCGAATGCGAAACGTGGGCGGGTCAACAGATTGAAGGCGCGCAGGATCGGCGTGTGCGAGGCCCGCGGCTCGACCAGGGCCTTGCGGTACCACCAGACGGCCGCCGCGATCAGCGCCAATGCGATCGCGAGCCCGACATAGGTGTGCACGATGACGCGCGTCTCCGTGCTGCGAAAGGCATCCAGCGCAGCGCCCGACAAGCTCTTCGGATCCACTTTCGCCAAGGTCCCCAGAATCAGTATCGATCCGACGTAGGGAAACAGGGTGGTGCCGAGCGAATTGAACGCCTGCGCAAAGGTCAATCGGCTGCTGGCCGTGGCGGGCTTGCCCAGCATGGAAATCAGCGGATTGGCGACCACCTGGACGGTGGTGATGCCGGCCGCCAAGACGAACAGGGCCAAGAGAAACAGGCCGAAAAGGCTTTGCGAAGAGGCCGGAATGAACAACGCACAGCCCGCGGTCATGACCAACAGTCCGGTGACGGCGGATCGCATGTAGCCGATGCGCCGCACCAGCGCCGCGGCCGGGATCGAGATCAGGAAGTAGGCGGCGAAGAACGCCGACTGAATCAACATCACCTCGCCGTAGGTCAGCGTGAACAATTCCTTGAGCTTCGGGATCAGTACGTCGTTGAGGCTGGTGATGCCGCCGAACGCGAAAAACAATACGAATACGAATGCCTGTAAACCGGGCGCGTAGGTGGCCTGCACCGGCTCATTCGAATTGCCGGATGCGACGTGCATCAGGCGAAGGGATTGCGGCGAATGATGGTCTGCTCGCGTTCGGGCCCGGTTGAAATGATGGCTATCGGCACGCCCACCAGCCCCTGCAGGCGCTCCAAATAGTTTCGCGCATTCAGCGGCAATTGATCGTAGCTCGTGATCCCCACCGTGTTCTCCTTCCAGCCTGGCACGTCCTCATACACCGCCGCGCAGGCACCGTAGTCCCCGGTGAGCAGCGGCGGCGTGGTTACGATGCCGGCGCCGGTGTCGTAGCCGACGCAAACGCGAATCGTGTCCAAGCCGTCCAGCACGTCGAGCTTGGTCACGCACAGGAGCGAGCAGCTGTTATGCACGATAGAGCGGCGCAACGCAACCGCATCGAACCAGCCGCAGCGGCGCCGGCGCCCGGTGACCGAGCCGAATTCATGCCCGACGCGGGACAGATATTCGCCGGTATCATCGAGCAGTTCGGTCGGAAAGGGACCCGCACCGACACGCGTGGCGTAGGCTTTGACGATGCCCAGCACCTCGTGCAGCCGGCGCGGACCGATGCCGGAGCCGGATGCCGCGCCGCCCGCCGTGGTGGTCGAGGAGGTCACGTACGGATAGGTGCCAAGATCGACGTCGAGCATCGCTCCTTGCGCGCCTTCGAACAGCACGTTGCGGCCATCCACGCTCAACTGCTCGACGATGCCCGCGACGTCGGCCACCAGGGGCTTGAGGCGTTCGCCCAACGCCAGATTCGATTCCAGCACTTGCTGAAAATCGACCGGCGCCGTTTGGAAATAGCGCTGCAGCACGAAGTTGTGATAGTCGAGGATTTCGCCGAGTTTCGCTGCAAAACGCTCGCGATGAAACAAGTCGGCGACGCGCAGCGCGCGGCGCGCGACCTTGTCCTCATAGGCCGGCCCGATGCCGCGCCCGGTCGTACCGATGGCATTCTCGCCCTGCGCTTTCTCGCGCGCCCTATCCAGAGCCACGTGCGAGGAGAGGATCAGCGGACAGGCCGGGCTCACCCGCAGACGTTCGAAGACCGGCACGCCCTGCCCGATCAGCATTTCCGCCTCTTTGAAAAACGCCTCGAGCGAAAGCACCACGCCGTTGCCGATGAGGCATTGCACGTGCGCATGCAGGATTCCGGAGGGAATCAGCGAGAGAACGGTCTTTCTGCCGCCGATGACCAGTGTGTGTCCGGCATTGTGACCGCCTTGAAAGCGCACCACTGCCTGAACCTGATCGGTCAGCAGATCGACGACCTTGCCCTTGCCTTCGTCGCCCCACTGCAAACCGATCACCACCAGGTTCTTACCCATTACGCGCCACCCAGAGCAATGCCAGTCCTGCCACCATGCTGATGAGTCCGCCCCAGCGCAGCTGCGCCGGCTCCGCTTTCGCAAGTCTCGCCATCAGGCGCTGCGCCGCGGCCGGGTTGACGAAGGGCAGGATTCCCTCGAGCACCAGGTATAAAGCGAACGCACCACCCAAATAACGCGCGAATTCCATCCAACCGATATCCATCATGAACTACGGGATTCAGCGCGGCGGGGGTTGCGGTTGCGACTTGTTGAAATACTTGAAGTAGGCATTGTCCGGCGCGATCACCAACATGTCGCCCGGCGTGCCGACCGCTTCGCGGTAGGACTTCATGCTGCGGTAGAAGCTATAGAACTCCGCGTTCTTCGAATAGGATTTGGCGTACACCTCGCTCGCCGACGCATCGCCCTGTCCGCGCGTCTGCGCGGCCTGGCGCGCCGCATCGGCGAGAATTTCGGTTTGCTGCTTGTCGGCCTCGGCACGGATCTTCTCCGCCGCCTCCACCCCTTCCGCGCGCAGCTTGGCCGCCTGCGCCTTGAAGGTGGAACGCATGCGGTCGAATACCGAGTCCTGCACCTGCTGCGGCAGGTCGATCTTGGTGATGCGCACGTCCACCAGTTCGATGCCGAGCTGCTCGGCGAGCGGACGCGCCGTTTTCATCATGGCGTCGGTGAATTCCGCGCGCTCGGCGGTGATCACCTGCTGCAAGGTGCGCTGCGTGACCACGCTCTTGATGCTGTCCTTGACCGTCTCGCCCAAACGGGCATTGGCGACCTCCTCGGTACCGCCGGTGCTCTCGTAATAGCGCCGCAAATTCTGGATGCGCCACTTGACGTAGAAGTCCACGTTGAGCTGTTCCTGCTCGCGCGTCAGGAAATGCTCGGACGGGTACATCTGCGTCAGGATCCGGCCGTCGAAGCGGCTCACCTCATTGACCAGCGGAATCTTGAAATGCAGTCCGGGCTGGTAGTTCGAATCGACGATTTCGCCGCCGATCGATTTGATGGCGAGCTGCCCCTCGCTCACCGTGAACACGCTCGCGCGCACGATCAAAATCACCGCGACCAGCGCCAGCAATATGTACAGCAGTCGGTTTTGCATCAGCGTCCCCCACGCGCGCGGGCGGGGTCTTCCACCGGCGTCACCTGGATCTCCGGCAGGCGCGGCGATGGCGCCACGGTCATCGTGTCGTTGGGATTGGAGACCGACTGCGAGCCGGAAACCAACTTATCCAGGGGCAGATAGAACATGCTGTTGTTGCCGCCCTTGGTGTCGACGATGACCTTGCGCGAATTCTTGTAGACATTTTCCATGGCTTCCAGATACATGCGCTCGCGCGTCACGGCCGGCGCGCGTTCGTACTGGCTCAGCACCTGATCGAATCGCGAGCTCTCGCCCTGCGCAATGGCCAGCACCTGCGCCCGGTATGCCTCGGCGTCGAGCAGATTCTTGGCGGCCTCGCCGCGGGCGCGCGGCACCACGTCGTTGCGGTAGGTTTCCGCGTCCTGCTGGATAGCGCTGGCGGTCCTTGTCCGCCTTGATGGCGTCGCGCTGCGCGTCCTGCACCGGCTCGGGAACGATGACGTCGTTCAATTGGACGCTGATGATGTTGACGCCCATATCGTAGTTATCGAGCGTCTTTTGCAGCAGCTTCTTGGCGCGGTCGGTGATCGACGGATCGAAGGCCAGCGCCTTGTCGAGGGAGGCCTGCCCGACCGCCTCGCGCATGGCGCTCTCGCTCACCTGAACCAGCGTCTCTTCGACGTTGTTGACCCTGAACAAATATTTACGGGGGTCCGGCTTGGTGTACTGGACCGCCGATTTGACCTCGACCAGATTGGTATCGGCGGTCAACATGCGCGCGTCGTCCGTGATGCTCGACTGCTGTGAGACGTTGACGATGCGCTTCTGCTCGATCGGCCAGGGCAGGTGCCAGTTGTAGCCCGGTCCGGTGGTTTGCAAGTACTTGCCGAAGCGCAGAATGACGGCGCGCTCCTGAGCGTCGACCCGATACAACCCGCTGCCCACCCAAACCGCCGCAATCAGCACCAAAATACTGCTCAAGCCCTTGCCGAAGCCCGGGGAACCCTGGGCGCCGCCGAGACCGCCCCCGCCGCCGCCGCGCCCGAACAGCGCGCTCAAGCGGCGCTGAAAATTCCGCAGCACATCGTCTAAATCGTTTTGCGATTGTTGGGGTCGGTTCCACGGGTTGCGTTTTTCCCCACCAGGTTCATTCCAAGCCATGAGATATGCCTTTATAAGGAGCCGCGTATTCTATCAGGTGGGGAATCCTTAGTCGCAGATAGCACCGTCGCGCAAGCCCGAGGCTGGAATCAGTGCTCGAGAAATGGCGCGCAGAATCCTCTCAAGCAACGCGCGTTGCAAGCGCGCGCTCCGCTTCCAGCAGAACCACGCCCCGCACACCCGTCAATTTGGCAACCTCGGTCAAATCCAACTCGACCTCCACATCCCAGCTGCCATCCTCGCACTGGCGCTCGGCGCGCACGGCATTGCGCTTGTACAATTCGGAGCGCACCGAGGCGGCCTGCAGCTGCAAATGAAACGTGCGGCGCACCTGATTGGGACGCACGGCGTGCGCCAGCGCATCGCGCAGGACGTCGAGGCCCGCGCCGCTCGCCGCAGATGCCCACACCTGCGCCGCCACCCCATCGGCTCCCTCGATGCTGCGCGCTTGGTCGCCGCTCAAATCGATCTTGTTGAAAACCAGCAACTCGCGAATCTCACCGGCGCCGATGCCCCTTGAGCACCTCGCGCACCTGGGCGATGCGCTCGCTGCGCAAAGGATCGCTGGCATCCACGACGTGTAGCAGCAAATCGGCATCGCGCGCCTCTTGCAGGGTCGAACGAAACGCCGCGATGAGCTCGTGCGGCAACGCTCGCACGAATCCCACCGTATCGGCCAAAACCACCTCCCCGACACCTGCCAATTTGACCCGCCGCACCGTGGGATCGAGGGTCGCGAACAGCTGGTCCGCGACGAAGCTGTCGGAACCGGTGAGCGCGTTGAACAGCGTGGACTTGCCGGCGTTGGTATAGCCAACCAGCGCGACCGTGGGCACCGGCACCTCGCGCCGCACATGACGTCCGGTGTCGCGCTGCCGGTCGAGCTTCTCCAAGCCGTGAGCGCAGCGTGCGGATGCGCTTGGCGATCAAGCGCCGATCGGTCTCCAGCTGGGTTTCGCCAGGGCCGCGCAACCCGATCCCGCCCTTTTGCCGCTCGAGGTGCGTCCAGCCTCTGACCAAGCGCGTCGCCAGATGCGATAGCTGCGCAAGTTCGACCTGCAGCTTGCCCTCGAAACTGCGCGCGCGCTGCGCGAAGATGTCTAAAATCAACCCGTTACGATCTAATACTCGACGTCCGGTCAGTTTCTCGAGATTGCGTTCCTGGCTGGGCGAGAGAGTCTGATCGACCAGCACCAAGTCCGCGTGCCGCGCCTCGGCGAAGGCATGGATCTCTTCAGCCTTGCCGGAGCCGACGAAGTACTTGGGATCGGGACGGCCGCGCGTCGCCAGAACCGTCCCTACCGAAACGGTGCCGGCCGAGGCGGCCAAAGCCGCGAATTCAGCGATGTCGCTCGGATCGACGGGATGCCCAATGCCCACGCCGACCAGAACGGCGCGTTCGCCGCCCTGCGGACGTTCAAATAATTGCAGAACGCCGCCTACTCATTCGACGATAGCCGGTTCCGTCACTTCGCCGTCCTCTCCGGTCGGCAATCGCACGTTGCGTGCGGGCACGACCGTGGAGATGGCGTGTTTGTAAACCATCTGACTCACACTGTTTCTCAACAACACGACGAACTGGTCGAACGAATCGATCTGTCCTTGTAGTTTAATGCCGTTCACGAGATAGATTGAAACCGGCACCCTTTCTTTGCGCAGGGCATTCAAAAATGGATCCTGCAGAGACTGGCCACGGGCCATGAGTAAAGCTCCTTGTTTTTAGTGTCGTTTGTACTGCCGTATCACTTCCATGCGGCACGAAGGCGCATACCCGATTAATGCTAGCACAGCGCAGTGGCCCCTGTTTGAAGGAACCCGCTACGCAAATCCGCCCTCGGATAGTGCATCAATAATCGTGCGTGCCGCGTCCGGACGCATGGAATCCAACCACCGCGCATTGGCGCGCCGACGCAGCCAGGTCAATTGCCGCTTGGCGAGTTGTCGCGTCGCCGCAATCGCCTCTTTTTCGGCTGCATTCAACGTGCATTGTCCCGTCAAATATCGCCATACCTGCCGATATCCGACCGCACGCATGGATGGATGTTCCGGGCTCAGATCGCCTCTTTCGTACAAGCCCCTGCACCTCTTCGACGAAACCAGCTTCCAGCATCGCCTTGAACCGTAATTCGATCTTGGTGTGTAACTCGGCGCGTTCAAGGGGGGCAAGTGCAAATTCCATGACATTGACGTCGGCAAATACCGACACGCGCGCCTGTTGTAGTTTTGTGATGGTCTCCCCGGTGAGCCGATGGACTTCAAGCGCCCGCTGGATGCGTTGCGGATCGTTGTTGTGAATGCGCGCCGCCGCCTCAGGATCCACCGCCGCCAGTTCCCGGTGCACCGCCGCCCACCCCTGTTTCGCGGCCAGTGCGTCGATTTCGGCACGCACGCTGATGTTCGCCTCCGGCAGATCAGCCATCCCGGCGCTTAAGGCATGGAAATACAGCATCGTGCCGCCGACCAGCAGCGGCTGGCGGCCGCGCGCCCAAATCTCAAGCATGGCGCGCCGCGCGTCGAGCAGGAATTCGCCCGCCGAATAGCGCTCGGCCGCATCGCGGATGTCGATCAAGTGATGCGCAATGCGCGCACGCGTGCTCGAGGAGGGCTTCGCGGTGCCGATGTCCATGCCGCGGTACACCAGCGCGGAATCGACGCTGATGATCTCCAGCGGCAATTCTTCGGCGAGCCGCACCGCGAGGTCCGATTTGCCCGAACCCGTCGGCCCCATCAACAACACCGCCGAGCGTTTCGGCTTCAGTTCGCTCACCGTCCGCGCAGAAACAATCGATCCAACTCGCCCATCGACAAGCGGACCCAGGTGGGGCGCCCGTGGTTGCATTGATCGGCGCGCTCGGTTCCTTCCATTTCGCGCAGCAGTGCGTTCATTTCCGGCACCGTCAGAGACCGCTGGGCGCGCACGGCGGCGTGGCATGCCATGGTCGCGAGAAGGTGATTGATCGACTCCTCGACGCGGCGCGACTGGCCCGATTCGAGCAAATCCGATAATACGTCGCGCACGATGCCGGCAGGATCCCGGCCCGCGAGCAGGCTGGGAATGGCGCGCAATGCCAGCCGGTCGGGTCCCAAGCGCGTCACATCGAATCCCAGGGCCAAGAATTCTTGGGCATGCTCCTCCGCCATGTCGGCTTGCGCCGGCGTCACGTGCAGCACCTCAGGGATCAGCAGCTGCTGCTGCGAAGTATCGCCCGCCAGAAGTTTCTTCATCCCCTCGTACATGATGCGCTCGTGGGCGGCATGCATATCCACGAGCACCATGCCCTCGGTGGATTGCGCCAGGATGTACACGCCATGCAGCTGCGCGATGGCGAACCCCAAGGGCGCGGAAGTACCCGCGGCGGCTGCCTCATTCAAAGGGTCGCGCGCGCGGCAGGTCGTCCCGCACCTCGGCGCCCGGCGCGCTCAGATAAGGGCGGTAGGCATCGGCGGAGGCGCGCCGCGTGGCCTCCGGCAGGGCAAAATGCGCTTGCGCAGGGAGCGGCCGCGAAGCGCGATGCGCCGGTGAGCCAATCCGCCGGGGCGCTGCCGGTGGACTCCGCGGACGGCCGCGTGCCGGCCAGGGCCCGTTCCAGGGTACGGAACACGAAATCATGGATGCGGCGCGAATCGCGAAACCGCACCTCGAGCTTTTGCGGATGCGCGTTGACATCGACCTGGCTGGGGTCCAGATGCAGATACAGCACGTAGGCGCAAAACCGGCCATGGAACAGCACATCTCGATACGCCAGGCGCGCCGCGCCCGCGAGCAGCTTGTCGCGCACGAATCGTCCGTTCAGATACGCGAATTGCAGATCCGCCTGGCTGCGCGAAAAAGTCGGCAACGCCAACCAGCCCGCCAGCCGCAGCGTCTCGGTCTCATGGTGCAGCTCGATCACATGCGCGGCGAATTCTTCGCCGCAAATCCTCGCCACCCGTTCCAAGCGCTGCGCGCCGTCGGGCGCGCCGCCGAGCGCCCAGACGCTCCGGCCATTGTGCGTGAGCGTAAAAGCGACATCGAAGCGCGACAGCGCCAGCGCTCCAGCATGCGCACGATGTGCTGGTATTCGGTCGTTCTCGGTGCGCAGGAACTTGCGCCGCGCCGGAACATTGAAGAATAGATCCCGCACTTCGACGCTGCGTCCCCGGCCGATGCGCGGCCGGCGCCGGCGCACTGATCTGCGCCGTCGCGCGCATCGACGACGCCAGGCGTGCTCGGCTTGCGCGGTGCGCGACGCCAACGACAAGCGGGAAACCGAGGCGATGCTCGGCAACGCCTCGCCGCGAAAGCCCAAAGTGGCGACGTTTTCCAAGTCCTCGAGCGACGCGATCTTGCTGGTGGCATGGCGCGCCAGTGCCAACGGCAATCTCGGCCGCGTCGATGCCGATGCCATCATCGCAAACGCGGATCGATCCGCAGCCGCCGCGCTCGAGTTCGACCTCGATGCGCCGCGCGCCCGCATCCAGTGCGTTTTCGACCAGTTCCTTGACCACCGAAGCGGGACGCTCGATCACCTCGCCGGCGGCGATTTGATCGATGAGGGAATCGGACAGTAATTGGATGGGCAATGGCGACCTCGGGTCGCGCATTTTCGCACAAGCTCACGGCTTTAAGGGTGCGCGATGCGCAAGGCCGCGGCCGGGCTACTCGCCCGCGCCGCCCGCGCGGGCGGCCGTCGCGAGCACCGCGCGCGAGGCGTTGGCGGCGGCGAGTTGCGCGATTCGCGTTCCCATCGGCGGGTTGGCGTAAAAATAATCGTGCACGCCTTGGTGAATCGCCGCGGCGAGCTTGGCCTGATGCGCCGGGTGCGCAGGCGCTGCTCCTCTTGAGGATTGGAAATATAAGCGGTTTCGACCAGCATCGAGGGAATGTCGGGCGATTTCAGTACCATGAAGCGGGCCTGCTGCACCTCGCGGCTTGCGAACCTCGCCGACGAGCTTCAGTTCGTGCAGCACACGCTCGGCCGCCATCTGGCTCGCGGTCAACGACGCCGATTGCGACAGATCGAGCAGCACGGAAGCCAGCACATCGTCCTTGTCGTCCAAGCGAAACCCCGCCGATCAGGTCCGAGGCGTTCTCACGCTCGGCGAGCCAGCGCGCCGCCTCGTCGGTCGCGCCGTGCTGCGACAGGATGTACACCGAGGAGCCGTCGACGCTGCGGTCGCGGATCGAGTCGGCGTGTATCGAGACGAACAGATCGGCCTGCATGCGCGCGGGCGCGGCGCATCCGATCGCGCAGCGGCACGAAGTAATCGCCGCCGCGCGTGAGCATCGGCCTTCATTCCGGTCTCGGCATTGATCCTGGCCGCCAGCGCGCGCGCGATCGCCAGTACCACGTCCTTCTCGCGCGTGCCGTTCTTGCCGATGGCGCCAGGATCCTCGCCGCCGTGACCGGCGTCGACCGCGATGATGAGATCGCGCGCATCCGACGGCGCATGTTCGACTTTGATGGGCTTGTCGACGCGACGAGCGAGGCGATTGGCACCGTCGAGATCGATCACCAGCCGGTAACCATAATGTGCATTCGGCGCGCTCAAGAAACTTTTGGCCTGGCTGGGCCGGGCAAGATCGAGCACCAATCGAAAATCGCCAGATGGGCTGTGCGACATGCGCACGTCTTTTACCTCGCCCGCGCCGGGTGGCGCGTGGCGCGCGGTTTTGGCCAGACGCGCGCCCGAGACGTCGAGAACGACGCGCTCAGGATGGTGCAGCAGCAGCAAGCTGTGCTGCGCGGTGCCCGAAAGATCCACCACTACCCGCGTGCTGTCGGGTCCCGCCCACAGGCGCACGGCGCGCACGTCGACGGCTAGAGCCGGTTGCAGCAACAGCGTCGCCAGGCACAATCCCCCAGCCCACTGACAGAGCGGTCGAGTCATGCCGGTAGGTTAACGCCGAATCTGCCCCTTTTTCAAGTCAAATTAGTGACATAGGGAACTAAGCTACTGTCGATTGATAGCTTTTGGGCCCAGCGCTTGCCCGTTTCACTCATGGCGGCCAACGCTGCCGAGCGCGCATCGCCTCGGTAGACCAGCTGCAGTAGGAGGTCCGCCTGCGGAACCGCGACCCCGCCTTTCCCTGGCCATTCGATCAGCATGAGATACCCAGGCCCGCTCATATCGCGCAGTCCGAGTTCCTCGACCTCGGAGGCGGTTTGCACCCGATACAGATCGACGTGCACGCAGATCAGGTCCGCCACGCCGTAGGTGTCCACCAACGTGTATGTGGGACTGCGAACCGGCGCGACGACGCCGAGCGCGTGCAGCAGGCTGCGCACGCAGGTGGTCTTACCGCTGCCCAACTCGCCGCGCAGGTGAAGGATCGCCGCCGGAAGCGGCGCCGGGAAAAGCATTGGGCGAGCGCCCGGCCCAAGCATTCCGTGGCGCCGCTGTCGGGCAGGTCAAAACACAAGGGCGCTTCCGGCATCGGTTTATTATACGGGGCGACATGACTGCCTCCGCACTCCCCGCCCCGCCCGCACCTGAGAAACTCCTCTCATCGGTACGAGCGTGGGCGGCGGAGCTGGGCTTCACCGGCCTCGGCGTCGCCGCCATCGACCTGCCGGCGGATGAAGCCCATTTTCGTCGACTGGCTGCGAGCGGGATTTAACGGCGAGATGGAATACATGTCGCGCCATGGCTCCAAACGTACGCGGCCATCGGAACTGATTCCGGGCACGGTCGGCTGCATCAGTGTCCGCATGGATTATTGGCCGGCGCAGGCCGCCGATGCGGCTGCAGCCTTGGCCGAGGGCAACGTCGGGTACATTTCCCGCTACGCTCTGGGGCGCGACTATCACAGACTGATGCGTGCGCGGCTGCAGAAGCTGTGCGATCGCATTCAGGGCGCGGTCGGACCGTTCGGCTACCGTGTCTTTACCGACAGCGCCCCGGTGTTGGAGCGGGCCCTGGCGCGCAACGCGGGACTCGGCTGGATCGGCAAACATACCAATCTGATCGACCGCAACGCCGGCTCGTATTTTTTTCTCGGCGAGATTTACATTGATTTCGAATTGCCGCCCGACCAGCCGAGCACGGCGCACTGCGGCACTTGCAGCGCCTGCATGCCCGCCTGTCCGACCGGCGCCATCGTCGCGCCTTACCGGCTGGATGCGCGGCGCTGCATTTCCTATCTCACGATCGAGCTCGAGGGGAGCATTCCCGATCGAATTTCGCCGCGCGATCGGCAATCGCATCTACGGTTGCGACGACTGCCAGCTGGTGTGTCCGTGGAACAAGTTCGCGCGCCCGGCGGCCGAGAAGGATTTCGCGGTCCGGCACGGATTGGACCGGGCGCAGCTGATCGACCTGTTTGCCTGGAGCGAAGCGCAGTTCGAAGAAAGGACCGGCGGCAGCGCCATCCGCCGCATCGGCTATGAGCGCTGGCTGCGCAATATCGCCATTGCACTCGGCAATGCGCCGGCCTCGCCTGCCGTGCTCGCCGCGCTCGCCGCCCGCGAACAGCACCCATCGGCGATGGTGCGCGAGCACGTTCAATGGGCGCTCGCCCAGCACGCGGCAAAAGGCGCACGCGCCCAGCTGCAGCGCTAGGCTCGCCGCACGCCAGGCTCGCCCAACGCTCGCCTCGCCGGCTCCGGCTGCTAGCAGGCCGGCAGCAATGGCTTCCGGGATTGAAAAAATGCCGGCCGCGGCGCGCTTCTTGCTGATTTCCGCGAACAAGAGTGCGTAGTCGTCCTCGCTGTTGACCGGATCGATGGCCGCGGAGTTGACGATCAGCAAGCGGCGCGGCGTCATAGCTGTGGAAGAATCGCGCATAGGCCTGGGTGAGCTTTTCGAGGTAGGCCGCGCTCGATGTGCTGCTCGTAGCGGATGCCGCGTTTGGCGATGCGGTCCATCAGCACGTCGACCGGCGCCTGCAGGTAGACGACCAAATCTGGCTTGGGCGCGTCCACCACCACGCGTTCGTAGACTCGTTCATAGAGCGCATATTCCGCATCGTCGAGGGTCACGCGCGCGAACAGCCGATCCTTCTCCAGCAGATAATCCGCGATGCGCACCGCGCCGAACAAGATCCTGCTTGGCGGACCTCTTCCAGCTGCCGCGCGCGCTGGAAAAGAAAGAACAGCTGGGTCTGGAACGCGGCCGCGCGCGGATTCTTGTAGAAGCGCTCGAGGAATGGGTTCTGCTCCGCCTGCTCCAGCACGAGTTGGCCGCCCAAGGACTGGCGCAAGCGGCGCGCCAGGCTGGTCTTGCCGACGCCTATCGGCCCCTCGACGACGATGAATCGATGCGCGTTCTCGGTCAACTGCATTCGATGACTCCTGTTCACTCCAAGAGCGAAATTCCGTCGCCGCCCACGCTGCGCTTCAGGTCCAGGACACGTACCGTGTCCCGGAATGTCGAGCGTCGGGGCGATATCGCCAGAGGATACAGGACGAAGTTGCGCGTCGACACTCCGGGATGCGGCAGCGTCAGACCCGGCTCGTCGACGCCGCGTCCCGACCATCCACACGAGATCCAAATCGATTACGCGCGGCCCCCAGCGCTCGTCGCGTATCACGGCCCATGCTGCGCTCGATCTCGAGCAATGCGTCGAGCATCTCGCGGCGCGCGAGTCTGCGCGTCAGCAGCCCGCCGCGGCATTCACGAAATCCGGCTGATCCTGCGGCCCCATCGGACGCGACCGATACAGATGCGAGAACGCAGCCGCGCAGCGCGTGTCGGGCAGCGCCGCGAGATGCGCGCATCGCCTCGAGCACGCGCTCGCGCGGGGAACTCGAGTTGCTGCCGATCGCCACGTACGCGGGGCGCCAGAGCGTTCTCATCGTTCAGCTGCGCGCCGCTCCGCCGCGACGACGGCGGCGGCGCCGCCGGCCGGGCGCCGGCGCGCCTTCCGCCGGCGGCGGCTCCGGTGGGTCGCGCCTGCACCAGCGCGACCCTCTCCTCCTGCGGCAGCACTTGAATCTCGGTCCACCACTCCGCGAGCTCCGGATCCGCGACGCCGACCTGCGCGCGCAGCAGCAGGAAATCGTAGGCCGCGCGAAAACGCGGATGCTGCAGCAGGCTCAAGCGATTTGACGCCGCTGCGGCGGTTGAAGCGCGGCTGCAGCATCAGCAGTTCGCGCATCGGCATCGCGAAGCGGCGCGGAATCGAGACGCGCGATTGCTGCGCCTTCAAGCACGGCTGTCGCAGGCCTGCATGAGCAGCGCGAGATCCGGCGCCGGGCCCGCTTGCCGCTCGTTCAGCTCCCGCAGCACCGCGCTCCACAGCAGCACCGCGAACAGAAACGTCGGCGTGACCGGCTTGTCGGCCGCGACGCGCGCATCGGTGTTGGCGAGGCCGCGTTCGAGCATGTCCGCGCGCATAGGCGTACGGCGGCAGGGCGAAGGCCGCGGCCGACATGCGGGAACAGATGCTCGAACAGGCCGTATTGCTGCAGGAGCCCGAAGGACTCTCGCGCCGTAATCCGGAGAGGAACAGCTTCAGCACTTCGTCGAACAGCCGCGCCGGCGGCACGCCGTCGAGCAAATACGCCAGCCGGCGGATCGGCGCTTCGGTGTCGGGGTCGATGGAGAAACCGAGCTTCGCCGCGAAGCGCACCGCACGCAGCATGCGCACCGGATCTTCGCGGTAGCGGGTCTCCGGATCGCCGATCAGCGTCAGGCGGCGCGCCTTGCACATCGCTCACGCCGTCGACGAAATCCCAAATCGAGAAATCCGCGATGTTGTAGTACAGGCCGTTCGCAGCGAAATCGCGTCGCCAGACATCCTCCTCGATCGTGCCGTAAATGTTGTCGCGCAGGATGCGCCCGCGCGTATCGAATGCCCGATGCTCCGAGTCGGCGGCCGGCAGGGCTCTATCCGCGCCGGCTCGACTCGAACGGCCGCGACGTAGTCGCGCCGCTCCTCGGCCACGCCTCCGCGGCGGCCTCCGGCCGCCCCTTCGGCGCACCGTCGGCAGCATCCTCGGGACGATCCTCCCGCTCCGGCGCCGCCGCGGCGCGAAAGGTCGCCACCTCGATGATCTCGCTGCCGAAATGCACGTGCGCCAGGCGGAAGCGCCGGCCGATCAGCCGGCAGTTGCGAAACAGCCGCCGCACCTCCTCGGGCAGCGCATTGGTCGCCACGTCGAAGTCCTTCGGCCTCAGGCCCAGCAGCAGGTCGCGCACCGCCCCGCCCACCAGAAACGCCTGATATCCCGCCTCTTTGAGCCGGTACAGCACTTTCAGGGCGTTCGGCGAAATCGAGGCGCGCGATATCGAATGCTCGGAGCGAGGAGATGACCGAGTGAGGCAATGGCGTCGGACGATGAGTTCAAAAAGAGGCGGTTCCGCTTGAGTCCAAAAAATTGGCCCGTATACTACCAGCCCTCTCGGGTTCAGGCGCCCAGAGATCCGCAACGTCCGCTCCCTTCGTCTAGAGGCCTAGGACACGGCCCTCTCAAGGCTGTAACACGGGTTCGAATCCCGTAGGGAGCGCCAATAATCAATGACTTACAAAAAAGAGGATGCCTCCATGTCCACTTTTTGTCCTTCGAGCATCTAGTGGCCGCAACGACGCAGACGCTCTTCGGGATCGAATCACTGTCTTGACCGCGAGGGAACTTGGCTTTGAGGGGACGCAGCCGGAGGTGACCGGGCGCCCGGCCTGACGCGCAATTTCCGCACGCGCCAGATGAGAATCGCCAGCGCGAGCCATACGGCGACAGCTGCGATCAGCACCACAGCAGCACTGTGGCCTGGCAAGAACTTCCAGACAATCAGGCCGAATGCCGCAAGAGCAATGGTCCCCATCGCGGTGCCGCGTCCATCGAGTGCGGCCGCCAAGCGCCCGCGAATCGTCCATGGTATTCCGGCGCGGCGCTTCTTATCGCGCTCGCGTCTTTCGATCAGCGTCGCTCCGGCAGGAAAAATGGCCGGGAACGCCAAAAATAATCCACCGACGACCGGACCGAAATGTTTCGCGATCAATCCGGTCGCAACCGTGATCAAGCCGCCGAGCACGAAGCGCGTGAGATATTCGTACCATCGAATCTGCTTCAGGGAGGCGAATTTGATTCGTATTCTCATGGGCTACCTGAGAAACGTCCACCAGAGTGCGAAGGCGCTCGCTCCCCACACCGGAAACATCGCAACCGCCGCAGGGCCTACGCGAATATGGCGTTTCGCCAAAAGGTAGACGCAAGCGAGCGCATAGGCGAGAAAGGCAGCCGCCCCGAAAATCATCGATCGCGCTTCGAGCGCCGCATATTGTTTGCCGTCGCTAATCAGTGTAAGGCCGAGCGTGGCCAACGCGATCGAGGGCGCGGCACCGAACAGGCCCGCAAAACTTTTCGGGCGCAAAACATTGCCCCCTGCGGCAAACGCCGACACGATGAAACCGCCGAGCAGAAATCTTTCCAGCAACTCCATGCTTCATTATCTACGATTTCATTGAGCTGCCGGAAGCTGTTGGCGCGCATCGCTGCTCTGCACCTACCCGCGGCGCGCAGCTATTTGCAGGGTCGCGGTCGCGCTGAGCCAGGCATAGAGCGGTTTGACAGCGGCCACTTCACCGACCGGCACGACCGCCGTCATCCTCCGACGATCGCGCCAGCCGATTCCTGCCCTGCGTCAGGGGGTTTTCTCCTACGGACATGACTTCTTGTGTGTCACCGTTCACCCACCTCACCGCCAACTCACACTCTTGCAGGTACCGGCGGTGATCGATGTTCTATCGGCGATGAAGGAGGTCGTATGATGATCAAGAAAAGTGTGGGCGTCGTCTCATTGGGAGCGGTGGCGGCATTGAGCCTGCTGTCCCTTGGAGCACAAGCCCAAAATGCCCCGGCAGCCACTCAAAGTTCGCAAACCGCACAGAATGGCAGCGACGATATGGCGGCGCGCGTGAAGCAGGCGCTTCATTCCCAGCCGGCTTTGAATGATAGACATATCGATGTCTCGATGAAGAACGGCAAGGTGCTGATGACGGGCTTCGTCACTTCGTCAGGAGATTTGCAGACAGCACTCAGAACCGCGGATAAAACAGCGGGCAGTAAGAACGTGATCAACCAGCTGAAGATCAAACGCGACGACGACATCAACCCCACCGGCAGCAGCAGCCGCTAGCCGCCGCATTCTGCCGTCTGCGTGCAGGCCGCTACGAGGACCCGGCAGACGCCTGTCAAGGCGTCAGCCGATCCTCACAGCGAACCGCAGCGATGCCCTACCTGGTTCGGTACGCCAATAAGGCAAGCTCTATCTGTCGAGCCCACTATGGCAGGAGCAAGCTGCTCGAGAAGACAGGCGATGGGCCGCCTCTGGACCCAATCGCTGAGGTGTGCGAGTGGATGGACACCATCTGCGCCGGAGCGCAGAAGTACCGGGCAAACGTCCGGTAATCAGAAAACGCATCGCGAGCCGACGCTCTATCCCTAGGGTCGCGAGGCACGCCGTCGTGGTGGTGTCCGCGGTCTTGCTCGCGAACGGGGCGCAGGCGGCTAAATTCACCTCCACCGAGCGTACGCAAATTCAAGAGCCGCGTCCGCCCGACGTGCCCAGCGATGAGGTCCTGGAGGCGCAGGGCGCGATCATCGGCAGGATTGAACTGGATGTGCGCCAGATATTCAACCAGCATGATCCCCGCGAGAACAGCGGCCTGTATCACCTCGCTGATCAGCTGCATGTGCGTACCAAGGAGTCGACGATTCGTGCGCAGCTGTTGTTTCGAACCGGGGACAAATACCAAGGCCGCATCCTGGCTGAAACGGAGCGTAACCTGCGGGCGCTCTCGTATCTTTACGATGCGCGCGTGGTGCCGGTCAAATATGCCGACGGCAAGGTCACCGTCCGCGTCATCACGAAGGACGTCTGGACCTTGAGTCCCGGGGCCTCGTTCTCTCGCACCGGCGGCACCAACAGCTCGGGAGCCAATATTTCGGATTCGAATCTTCTCGGCTTGGGCAAATCCCTTTCCATCACGCATTCCAGGAATGTGGATCGCACTGCGAACGGCATCAGCTACGACGATCCGAATGTATTGGGGTCTCGATGGACGCTCGGAGCCGCCTACGTCAATGCTAGCGATGGCGCACAACGCACCTTTGCCCTGGCGCAGCCTTTTTATTCGCTGGAGACGCCGTGGACGGTCACAGTCAAGGCAATCACCTTCGATCGCACCGTTTCTCGCTACAACTTGGGCGACATAGTCGACCAATTCCGGCGGGACGAGCAGTACTACGAGATCAGCGGGGGGTTGTCGTCCGGCCTCATCGATGGCTGGACGCACCGAGTCTACGCCGGGATGCGCTACGATAAAAATTTGTTCGCGCAGGTCCCCGGTACGCTCACGCCCGCCGCTATTTTGCCGCCGGATCGCACATTGTCATACCCGTTCGTCGCCGTCGAACTCCTGCAAGACGACTACCGGAAGATCGGCGATCAGAATCAGATTGGACGCACCGAGGACCTGTACTTCGGCACCCATCTCTATGCTGAAATCGGCTATTCCGGCACCACCTTCGGCGCCAACCAAAATGATCTGATGTTCACGACCAGCGCAGCCAAGGGATTTCAGTTGACCGACCTGACGCAGCTGTTTCTCGCCGGAACGGTCAGTACTCGGCTTCAGGGCGGCAGCTTCCGCAACCTGTTCGTGGACGGCACCGCGACCTACTACTGGCGGTATCGGCCCGATCAGCTGCTGTTCGTGTTCTTGAACGGAACCACCACGCACGCGCTCGACCCCGATCAGCAGTTGCTCATCGGAGGCGACACGGGTCTGCAGGGTTATCCGCTGCGCTATGAGTCGGGAACTTCACGGGGCCTACTCACCATCGAGCAGCGATTTTACACCGACTGGTATCCATTTCGCCTTGCGCGCGTCGGGGCGGCGATTTTCGGGGATGTCGGCCGCACCTGGGGCAGCGGCGTGATCGGCAATAGCGATCCAGGTACGCTGGAAGATGTGGGATTGGGTTTAAGATTCGGCAACACACGCTCCGGTCTCGGCAATGTCTTGCATATCGATCTGGCTTTTCCCTTGAAAGGCGATCATGACATCAACAAAGTTCAATTCCTCGTCCAGACCAAGGCCAGTTTCTGACCGATACCGGTCGGAGTACAACGCCCTTGCGGGGGCACATGCGACTGATGCAACTTTTCTGGCGCGAACGGGTTTTATAGGCACACGCGAACCGCGGTGCGCGCCATGCGCATTGGCGGCGCCGGAATTTGATCTGCAACACCGGGAGAGCTTTGACATGACCCCTCGAGACACACGAACCGACCTGAGTGCACCGGCGCTGATCGTCATGACGCTTCTCGCCGGCTGGCTGTTTGCCGGCAGCGCGCATGCGGACGAATACGCCAAGACCTACACCGTTTCGAATCGCGCCAGCGTGCGCGTCAATACCGACGACGGCAGCGTCAATGTCACGACCGGCGACACCAAAGAAGTGGAGTTTCGCGTCGAATACAAGGGCTATGTGCTCAACAAATCTCTGGAAATAGAATCCAGTCAGCACGGCGATGATCTGGAACTTACGGCACGTGTTCCCGTTAAGTTCTTTATCTCTCTGGGAATGACCCGCAGATTGCATATCGAAGTGCGTATGCCGAAGGATGCGGATTTGCAAGTGCGAACCGGTGATGGTTCCATCAAGGCCAACGCCGTGTCGGGCATGATCGATCTGCATAGCGGCGATGGCGCCCTCGACGTAAGTTCCCTGAAAGGCTCGGTGCGCCTGCATACCGGCGACGGTTCCATCGAGGCCAGCGATTTGGACGGCAAATGCGATGCCTCATCAGGCGACGGCCGCATCCGACTCTCCGGACGGTTCGATGTGCTGAACGCCAAGAGCGGCGATGGCAGCGTCAGCGTGGCTGCGCAGCACGGTTCCAAATTGGATTCAAGCTGGAGCGTCACGTCGGGCGACGGCAGCATCGAATTGGCCGTCCCCGCTGATCTATCCGCAGATATCGAGGCGAGTTCGGGCGACGGACGCATCACCACGGATTTGCCGATCACGATCGAAGGCGTCATGAGCAAATCGCGGGTGCACGGCAAAATGAACGGCGGCGGCTCGACCCTCACCATCCATACCGGCGACGGCTCAATCCACTTGAAGCAGGGGTAGGAGCAATTACGCCATCGTTGTAGACTGGCTGCGGATCCAACGCGTTAATCATGGGACTACTACAACCGTTATGGCAGTCACTCACAATTTCAACGACTCGGCTGATCTTTCCGGGGGCTGGTCTGATGACAATGGCCAGCCGCTTTGCACCTGGACATGGGATCAAGCGTCGGGGCACATCGTGGTCACCTGCGGCACGAAAGCCAGGCGACTCAAGTTACCGCACAGCGAGGCGGATCTGCGCGGCGAGCAACTGCGCAAGCACCTGGCCCGCACGGCGCTGCACCTAGCCGAAGATATTACCGCAACGAAGTATCAAAGCTAAGGCTGGCGAGGTTGTGCTTCGGGTCGCTCGGCACTCGGCGGCAACTTGTTGATGCTGCAGACGGTCACGCATTTGCGGGCGGCATCTTGTTGCTCGTTCGCGCAGACTGCCTGAGAGCGCCCGTTTTTCAGGCATTCTCGATATTGCACCTGCATATCGTGCGTGCATTTCTGGCACGGGACATCGCCGAATGCGCCGCCGGCGCGTGCGACCAATGCGACAGCGCCCAAGAACCCCAGAAACGTTTTCATTTTCGCTGCTCCCTGTGCTTCGACACCTAAAGATTGCTTTCAACGCTCCCCGCCGGGCTTGGAGCGGTTGGGCATATCCACGTCAACCGAGATACCGCAATGGGGGCAGTGCTCGAGCGCCCGGCTCGCCCGGCCCACACTGACCCAAAAGCCCACGCGCCCCATGGATTTGCCGCAATTGGGGCAGGGTATTTCAAACAGGCTCCAGAACGCGGCGGTTAGAACCACGCCGATGAGTATCGCGAACACGATTCGGATCGCAAGAATTCGCGGCGTGTATCCGGCCGCGAGGCCCACGGCGAGAAGAAAAGCGACGGCCAGCGTCGCGTATCGATCGTTGCGCCGTACGAGAAATTGACGGATCGTCATCCACTTGCAGTCTAACGGGATTCTGGGGATTCTGTGAGCGGGTGCCCTTTTTAGGCGTCATCCATTTTTCTGCTGCCGCGTTGCACCTACCGTGGACGCTCCATTTCACAGATACGGGCGCACTTGGGTGCTCGCCTGCGCTCTCGCAACATCGCAGAGTTCGCAGGCCGATCCCGCTGCCGCGCTGCGAGTGCTGCGCGAGGGCGGCTGCGGCGGCATTTTGCCCCCGGCTCGCCCGCTCCGGCATATAGCGTCGCTGGATCGAGCCGCCGAACGCTGGGCCAGCGGCCGCTCTTTTGCATCGGCCGCGAACGGATCCGTGGGCAGCTCCAGCGCCGGTTTGCACATCAAAGGCCCGGGGTCGGCGACCGTGCAATTGCTCAGGAACACCGGCTGCCGCACCGTGACAAACCCAAACTTCCACGATGTCGGCTTTTATCAGCGTGGTGCGGAGAGCTGGCTGGTCTTGAGCTCAGGCAATCCGGGGCCGGCGAGCATACCAACACCGCTGCAGGCCGAGCGCGCCTTGCAACTGATCAATGCAGCGCGTGCCCGCGGTGCGCGCTGCGGCGATCGCACCTTTGGGCCTGCGCCGCCCGTGAGGCTCTCCCCGGCACTCGGCGATGTCGCCTTGGGACACGCCGACGACATGGCAAGGCACAACTATTTTGAACACGAAGATCTTTTGGGCCGTTCGCCTGCCGATCGGGTGCGCGCTGTCGGGTATCAGGAAAAACTGGTCGGCGAAAATATCGCCTATGGACCGACGTCCGCCGAGGAGGTCGTGCGCGGCTGGCTCGACAGCCCCGGCCACTGCGAAAACATCATGGATCCCAGATTCGCGGAGATGGGGATTGCTTACGCGGCGGGTCAAGCCTCGCGACGGGGATTGTTCTGGGTGCAGCTGCTGGTTGCGCCGAAAGCCTGAAGTCGTCGGAAAGTGAATCTAGTCCTGTTTCGCCACGACCGGCGGAGCGTGTTCGACCGCGGCGCGCATGTAGCCAGGATCATTGGCATCCATGCAGACGAATGTCAGGTCTTCCTGTTTCGGCGACCAGGCATGCTCGCTGGTTTCGGTGGATTGACGAAACATTACATGCTTGCCCATTTGCTCGCAGTATTGGCTCGCGACCAGGAGCGCCTTGAGATTCGTATCCGCCTGCGTTTCATAGCGCGCGCCCATCGCGGTCACATGATAGGCATCTTGCCCGGCGGGAACGACGCCGGAAGGCGTCGAGGCGCAGCCCGCCATCGATGCGGATGCAATCACTCCGAACAGCCATCGCGATTTGCCGCTTGCCATGAGAACTCCTTGGGTCGCACCGCGCACGATAGCGCGGCGGCAGCCAAAGCGTTCGTGACGCGCGGCACGCTCGATGGAATGGAAGTGTGACCGCCATCACGCGCAATCGAGGCTGGGCCGCCCGCATGCCCGAGCCGCGCCTGTCAACGCGAGCCCGCATGCGCCGTTGATGCCTGCATTAGCGCGCAAACAACGCGCCAACATTCGAAAAAAATGCTTATGGTTAAATGAGAGGAGAAACCAGTCATGTTCTCGAATAAGTCTCGATTGTTGGCGATGAGTCTCGCCAGCGCCGTACTCGCCGCGTGCGGCGGCGGTTCCAACGGCTCGATGAATCAGTCGCCTTCTGCGCCGCAAAGCGCGCAGGTTTCCATGCTCGTCAGCGATGCGTCCAGCGAGGATTGGGCCACCATCGGCGTCAAAGTTCTTTCCATAGCCCTGGTTCCGCAAGGCGGCGGAGCCAATGTCACCGTATATACGGCACCGATGCCCGCGCCCGTCGTCAACTTGGCGGAACTCGATCAGATCGCCGAAATTTTGGGCAACGTGAGCGTACCCGTCGGCACCTACACCGGCGCAGTGCTGACGGTGAGCGCCAACTCCGGCGACATCCTGCTGACCAGCTCGGCCAATCCGGAAGTCGGATTTGCCGCGGCCCCGTCGACCATGATCCCGGCCGCCGACATTCAAATCCAGCACGCAACGGGCACGGCAGGCAATCTCACGGTGCCGGTCAATGTCGATTTCGTCTCGCCTCTGGTCGTGAGCGCGAATCAAAACAATGCGCTGGAGCTCGAATTTGACCTGGGCCATCCGGCATTCCTGGTCGGCCACGTGCCGCCGGGCTCCGGTACGACGCTGTGGGCGGTGAACTTCAATGGTCCGGTGCGCCATCGCCCGCTGCATGACTTGGCGCGCCTGGTGTTGCGCCACATGTATGGCGATGTGACCGCCATCGCCGGCGACAATTCCAGCATTACGATCACCAAGGAGTTTCCGACCGAGCCGGTCGTGACGCCTGAAACCGCCGTTGCAGGCGCGCAATCGCTGCAAATCCTGGCGGACGCAACCAACGGTACGATCTTCTACGACGTGGATGCGAAGACTCGAACCGTGATCAAGGATTTCTCCTCCGAAGCCTCGCTCAATGGGAAGTTCGTGCGGGTGGCGGCGCGCTATCAGGAAAACGGCACGCTGATCGCCACTCGCATCTGGGCGAGCAGCCAGTTCAACAACGTCTGGCTGAGTCCCGAAGGCCATGTGCTGCATGTCAACACCAGCACCGATGTGATGACGGTTGAGAACGAGTCGGGCGGTGGGGTGGATCTGGTGGTCGACGCCAATACGCAATTCTTCTTCCGCCAGCCGCAGAACGCTCTCGCGGATGCGACGCCGATCGGCACCGGTACCGGGTTCCTGGCGAACCATGACCTGGTACGGGGCTTCAAGGTGCATGCCAGCGTGGTCGATCCATTGGCGACGCCGCTGGTCGCGCAAACCGTCGATATCGAAGTCGCCAAATACGACGGCAAGATCTCCGCACCCGACATGAGCGGCTTCACCTATACCCGCGTGTTCGCGACGGCCGCGGATGACTACACGGTCACCCTGAACTACATCGACAGTGCGACCGTAAACGGCACAGACCCGATGGGCAATGCGATCGCCGGCTATCAGTGGTGGAACTTCGCCTATCCGACCGTAGTGACGAGCGGCGCAAATGCGATCAGCCAGTTCATCGCCGCCACCAGCGACAGCGTCAACTTCGGCGGCACGGTGGGCGCGGTGCCCTCGCGCGGCGTCAGCTTCTCGATCTGGGGTGATCCGGCCAATGCGAGCGGCTGGTCGGCAACCGCGACCATTTTGACGCCCTCGATACTGCCGCTGGGCTTCGTCGCCAGCGGATTGGTCAACGATGCCTTCACCATGACGATACCCGGCGGCGCCAATGCGGCCACGGTGGATGTCAGCGCCGCCTCGGGGAGCGCGACCTTGGTGTACCAGGTGGATCTCACCAACGGCATCCTGACCGTGAGCCCGGTCGACATCACCACCTCCGGCGGACTCGCCACGTTGACCAGCAACCTGACCGCGGGCGAACCGGTGAGGGTGTACGGAATACCGCAGGCCGACGGAACCCTGAAGGCTTACGTGATGACGTATTTCACGGGAATCATGCCCGCGCAATAAGTCCGGAGTGCATCGATCCGATCGCCGCGCGGTGCTTCGACGGACCGCGCGGCGATTTTTCTCACGCCCACGCCATACTCGAAGACATTCTTGCCGCCGCGATAGGAGGTTTCGATCAGCGCGGCGCTGGCCGCGGCGAGCACCAATAGGAACAGCCATGAAGGTCTCGACCCCGATGCGGTACCGGCGCCGCGCCAAAGGGCGAGCAGCACCAGCAGCAGCGTGGTCAACATCGCCCATTTGACGTGCACCGAGATGGCTGCGTGCACTGCGGCGCTTACGTCCAGATCCAGCACCGCGCCGAGTCCGCTGCCCAGGGCAAACAAGGCGGCCACCGCGCCCAGGCATAGGTTCCAAGTCCCTACGGTCGCGGCCGTCGCCGCCAGGGATTCGTTGCGCAGCAATCGCGCCGTCAACAGCAGCGCCATCGCCGAGAGCACCAGCGCGATGGGAAAATGCACCACCAGCGGATGCCAGCCCGGCAGCGGACTCATGCAACCACCGATCCGCCCAAGCGGCCGCGCCACCAAGCGACGGCATCGCGGATTCCCTCGGTCAAGGAAAGCTGCGGACGCCATCGCAACTCGTCGCGCAGGCGGCTCACATCGGGGACCAGCAATAGCGGCTCATCGCTCGGGGCGCCACGGGCGCCGAGCCGCACCAGATCGGGGCGCCCGATTTCATCCGCGATGCGACCGATCAAATCCGCCAGGGCGATGCTCTCCCCGGAGCCGATATTCACAGGCCCTTGCAGGTCGCTGTCGAGAAGCTGCGCAAACGCCGCGCCCACATCGGCCACATGCAGAAAGCTGCGGATCTGGCGTCCATGGGTACACAGAGCTTCCCGGTTCATGAGCAGGTGACGGATGACCGAGGGCACCAAGCGGTCCGGATGTTCATAGGGACCGAATTGAAAAAAAATGCGGCCCCACGCGCTCGACAGTTGTTGGTCGCGGGAAAATTGCGCCAAGAACTTTTGCAGGGCGATCTTGCTGGCGGCATAAGGCGTCAACGCTGTGAATTCATCCGCCATCGGGCTCGAGGTTTCGCCGCAGATACCCGCCTTGGACCAATCGTACTCCACGCAGCTGCCGGCCATGACGGCGCGCAGGCCGCCGCGCGCGCGAAATGCTCGCAGCAACTGTTGACTGGAGGCCAACCATCGAAAATTCTCGCTGCTCTGCCAATAAATGCCCGGGGTCGCGATCCAGGCGAAATGCAGCAAGTGGCTCGGCGCGACCCGCCGCACCAGGGCATCCACCTGAGGTTCGCTCAACAGGTCGGCAACATGGGGGATCACGCCCGCCGGCGCCGCGGAGTCGGGTGCTCGATCGGCGCCGGAAAAAACCGCGTGTACCTCGAACCCCGACGTTCGAGCGGCGCGATGCTCGATCGGCCAATGAAGCCGCCTGCGCCGGTCACCAACACGCGCTTGGGATGGCTCACGTTCAGCCGCGGATGTCGAGCAACGGATAGGCAGCATCGCGCTCTGAAATCACGCTGGGGTCCGAAGGCCACTCGATGCCGAACGCCGGATCGCTCCAGCGCACGCCGCGAGCGTGCTCCGGTGCGTGAGGCACGGAAATCATGTAATAGCACCTCCGCCTGCATCGCTCAAGGTCAAGAATCCGTGGGCGAATCCCGGCGGAACGAACAGCGCGCGCCGATTGCGTGCCGAAAGCTCGGTCCCGAGCCAGCGCCGGTAGTGGCGGGAGTGCGGCCGATATCCACGATGACGTCGAAGATCGACACCGGCCGTGCAGCGCACCAGCTTGTGCTCTTCGTGAGGCGCCGCCTGATAATGCAGTCCCCGCAAAGTGCCCCCGCGGGCGTTGATAGGACAAGCTGCATTGGCCCAGTCGGCGTGCCAACCCTTGCGCCGCGAACTCATCCGGCACAGTAGCTGCGCGCGAAGAAACCTCGCTCATCCTCGAGCACTCCATGTCGATTAGAAATGCGCCCGCAATGGCCGACTTGGTGAAAATCATCGGCTCGACTCGATTTTCGCCAAGGGCACCGGCATGACGAATCGGCCGCCCCATGCGGCGATGCCCTTGAGCTGCTCGCCGGATTTCATCGCTGCAGATTCCATGGCAGGATCAACACGTAATCCGGCCTCGCGCGCATCAACTCTTCCGGCGAAACCACCGGAATGTGGGTGCCGGGCAGGAATTTCGTTCTGCTTGTGCGGATTTCGATCCGCCACCGAAAGACGATGTCTTCGCACGTCACGCTGCAGAAGTTGAGCAAAGTATTGCCCTTCGCGGCCGCGCCATAGGCCGCGACCCTCCTGCCCTCGCGCTTGGCGCACGGCGAGAAATCGCCTGCAAGGATTCGCGGCACTCCTCGACGCGTTCCGACAAATCGCTGTAGGTGGCGAGATCCGCCGAGCCCCGCGGCTTTCTCCTGCGCGCGCACCTGGCAGCCGGGCACTGTCCGCGAGATCCGGCGCGTGCCGCGTGCGCCGCGAATATCCGCAGCGAGCCGCCATGCGTCGGCAGCTCGCTCGGCCTCGTAGATGCGCAGGTTGTGCCGCGCGAACACCTGCTCGATGGCGTGCAGCAGAAAAATAGGAAAAATGCTCGTGGTAGATGGTGTCGAACTCGACCTGTTCGATCAGCTTGAAAAGATGCGGGAACTCGATGGTGACGCTGCCGTTGGGAACAACAGCAAGGCGATGCCGGCGACGAAGTCGTTGAGTCGCGGGACGTGCGCGAGCACGTTGTTGGCGATGATCAGATCCGCCCCGCGGTCCTTCGACGCACCAAGTCCCGGCGCGAGTTCCCGGCCGAAAAATTCGATCAGAGTCGGCACGCCGATTTTTTCCGCGGCAGCGCCACGGTGCCGGAGGATCGATGCCCAGCACCGGCAATGCCCATGTCCAGGAAATTCTTCAGCAGGTAGCCGTCGTTGCTGGCCAGTTCGACCACGAGGCTCGAGCGCGCCCAGCGCGAAACGTTTGCGCGCCATCTCGCAATACGCCTTGGCATGCGCCAGCCAATCGTCCGAGTAGGACGAGAAATAGACGTAGTTGCCGAACAATTCCTGCGGCGCGACGTCGTAATCCAGCTGCACCAATTTGCAGGCTTCGCACACCTTGGCGCGCAGCGGATAGCGCCTCTCCCGCTGGCATTCAGCCATCGGCTCTCGATGAAGGCGTTCGAGGCGGGCTGCATCCCCAAATCCGCCATCGTCACCGCAAGCCGGCCGCCGCAAGCGCGGCAGCGTACCGAGACCGAGCCATCTATCGCATGCGGTGTATCCCTCCCACAGCTTCCATGGCGCGTCGCCGCTTTCCCACAGCGAATTCAAATATTGTTTGTCGCTCAAGGTATCCATCGGCTGCCAGAAGCCCCGATGCACCCATGCCGCCAGCTGCGCGTCGGCCGCGAGACTCTCCATCGGCTCCTTTTCCCACACGGTATCGTCGCCTTCGATCCGCTCCAGGACGGTGGGCTCGAGAACGAAAAAGCCGCCGTTGATCAGGCCGCCTTCGGCGGACGGCTTCTCCTCGAATGAGACCACGCGCTGCATCCTGCGTGACGACCCGCCCGAAGCGCGCCGGCGGCCTTACGCAGGACACCGTGGCCTTGACGGCCGGCTCTTGATGAAAGGCCATTTGCGCTTTGATGTCGATGTTCGACAAGCCGTCGCCGTAGGTCATGCAGAACGGCTCGCCCGCATTCGAGATATTTGCCGATCTGCAGCAGCCGGCCGCCGGTTTTGCTCTCATCGCCGGTATCGACCAGCGTGACCTTCCAAGGCTCGACGCGGCAATCGTGATACTCGGCGCGATTCTCCGCCATGTCGAAGGTGACATCCGCCTGATGCAGGAAATAATTGGCGAAGTATTCCTTGATCATGTAGCCCTTGTAGCCGAGACAGACGATGAACTCCTTCAAGCCAAAGGCGCCATACAGCTTCATGATGTGCCATAGAATCGGCCGCGTGCCGATTTCCACCATGGGCTTGGGTCGCGTGTTCGACTCTTCGGCGATGCGCGTGCCCCTGCCGCCCGCCAAGATGACGCACTTCATGAGCGCGCCGCCGGCAACGCCTGGTACCGCTCGATCTGCGCCTCGGAATACGTACTCATGTTCTCTCCCGCCGCATAGGCCCGGTACCAGTCCGCCGTCCAGGCCAACGATTCACCCAGCGTCAATCGCGGACGCCACCCCAAAGAGTTCTCCGCCAACCCCGAAGACAATGTCAGAGCGCCGGCCTCCGTCGGGTGCGCGCCGGCAGCGCGCTGCCAACCGGGCCGGCCGGAGAAGCCCGCGCTGAATGATTCGACGACCTCGCGCACCGTACAAAAGGATGAGGGGTCCGGGCCAAAATTGACAGCGCGCGGGGCCGCGGCCGGCGCCGTCGCCAAGGCCTCTGCGAAGGCCAGGTAGCCCGACAGGGGCTCCAGCACATGCTGCCAGGGCCGAATCGCCTCGGGATATCGCAACGAGACCGGTTTGCCCGCCTCGAGCGCCCGAACGCAGTCCGGGATCAGCCGATCTTGCGACCAATCGCCGCCGCCAATGACATTGCCGGCGCGCGCCGTGGCGATCGGCGCGCCGCCGTTGAAGAAACTATCGCGAAAACTTGCCGTCAGCAGTTCGGCGCAAGCCTTGCTGTTGCTGTAAGGGTCATGACCGCCCAGGCGGTCGCCTTCGACGAAGGGGCGGCCTGCGCCGTGATTTTCGTAAACCTTGTCGCTCGTCACGACGAGTACGCACTGCAATTGCCGAAGAGCCCGGCATGCCTGCAGCACATTGGCGGTGCCGAGCACATTGGTCGCATAGGTTGCAAGCGGGTCGCGATACGATTCGCGCACCAACGCCTGCGCGGCCATGTGAATGACGACATGCGGGTCGGCCGCAAGCACGGCATCGCGCACCTTGCGCTCGTCGCGAATATCGGCGATGTGCGACGTGGCATGAGCGCTCAGCAGCGCAAACATGCTCGGCTCGGTGTGCGGCGCCAGCGCATAGCCCGACACCTTCGCACCCAGCTGTTGCAGCCAAAGGTTGAGCCATGCGCCCTTGAAACCGGTGTGCCCGGTCAAAAACACGCGCCGATCGCGCCAAAACGTGGCCATGGAGCGTGTGATGATCTATCCCGCCTTCTTGTCCCAATAGGACCTTAGCGTTCGCAAATAAGGCCGCGCGCCGCCGACACCCAGCGCGTTGCTGCTGCGGATCTGCAAGGTCCAGAATTTTGCAAAACGGCGCAACAGCAGAAATACGTCGAGGTATTGACGGCGGCCTTGCGTCGAATAGGCAATTTTCAAGGCATCGCAAATAATGGCGAGCGGCAATTTATAGATGCGGGAGTGCGCCACAAACGGGTCACGCGCGCGCGCCACGAACTTCGAGTCGGTGATCAGGATCCAGGTGGCCACCCGTTCCATGAGAAAGATCTTCATCTGCACATCGCGCCGTCCGCGGTACTGCGTCGCCGTGCGCAGCCTCACTCCCAGTGGATCCTGCGGCGGTTTCCGCGATCGCGAACAGCGCCTCGGTGATTTGCAGCCACGCCCGCCAGAATCGCGGTTTGGCGATGAAATAATTGGAATGTACGGTGTTTCTCGAGTCCGACACCAGGCTGCGTAGCGGTTGCGGAAATTCAAGCCGCGCAAAAAAATCCTCGGCGACGCCCAGCAATCCCGGGTGCTCCGCATCGCCATGTTCGAATACATTCAAATAGAAGGCGCTGTTGTGGATGCTCGGGCTGAACAGCACGACATCGGTGGCGGCATCCGAGCTGCGAATGAAATCGATCACCTGCGCGGCGCTCAAATTGGTTTTCAGCTTGAACTTCGGCGATAGAAAGCCGTAGAAGGCGTCCTCGTCCAGAGGCTCATTGAGCAAGAATTTCCGGATCGGCCAATATTCGTACCAATCGGGACGCTCATTGGTCGAGTTGTCCAGAACATCGAAGCCAGGGTCTAGGTCTTGCCGGGATGTGTAGTGATTGAGGATCTGATAGATATGCACGGCATGCATGCTTGGAAGCATACCGGCTAAATGCCGTTGCCGCGAGATCAGGCTGCCGCCAAGCGGCTCAACAACGTGAGGTAATTCGCGCGGTAGCCCTTGAGCGCGTAACGCTGCTCCACGCGCCGGCGCCCCTCGGCGCCGAAGCTCGCACGCAGCTCGGGGGAGACGATCAGCTTCTCCAAGCTGCGCTCCCAATCCTCCACGCCGGTGGCGTGATAGCCATTGATGCCGTCCATGACCGCTTCGGTGTTGGCGCCCACCGGGGATGCGACGCACGGCAGCGCGGCGGCCATGTACTGCAGCAGCTTGAATGCACACTTCCCCCGCGACCAGGCATCATCGGTGAGCGGCATCACGCCCATATGCGCGCCAGCCAGACTGTGCGCCTCGGTGGCGGAACTCCACGGCACCCGTTCGACCTGCACATCATTCCAGTCCGGAAACTCCGAACAGATCACGCGCAGCTTGAGGCCGCGGTGGCGCTGGCTCAGGCGCGCCAACGCGGGGCGAATCATATCCAGGTAGATCAGGTTCTCGGGACTGCCGATCCAGGCGATGGTGGGAGGATCGGCGGGGCCGGCGAAGGTCGCCTGGTAGCACGCGGTATCGATCGAGGTCGGGAGCACGACGATCTCCTTGGCGGCGCCGCGCGCCACGCCCGCCAGGACCTCATTGCCCGCGGCGACCGCATCGACCCAGCGGCAGGTGGCGGCAAATTTTCGCTTGCGCCATGCCGATTCGTCGGGAAGATCGCCCAGCCGCCGCGGCTTGCGCACGTAGATGGCGTCGTCCACATCGAACACCCGGCGCCGGCTGAAGGCCGCAAACATGCGTGCCTCGATCGAGCTGAGCTTGATCTGATGCAGTACCGTGACATCGGCCCAACGCAGCAGCGCGCGCCGCTCCCAGGTGCGAAGGCCGTAGCGTCCGCTCGGGAATTGCTCCGCGCGCACCTGCCATCCTGCCGATTGCAAAGGCTCGATCAGACTGCGCATGCGGTGCCGATAGGAAGGCTGTTCCAGACCATACCCCAGCAGCATGACGCTCGGCATATCGTTGCGCCTTATGCCGTCTCGGCCAAGTGGCCAAGCGCATTGAGGGCGATCTCGACGCCATTGGCCAGCTTGAGATTTGCGGCGCGCCGGCTCAAGGCCGCGCGTGCCGGCTCATCGTGCAACAACTTGGTTGCGGCTCGCAGAATGCCGGCGGCGCTCAAATCCGCCCCCGCCGCGACCCCGGCCGCGACGCAATCCTGAATGCGCTCTGGCTGGTCTCCCGCAATGGGCACCGCGATGCAAGCAGATCCGCAGGCGATTGCCTGCAGCAGCGTCGACCCGCCGTTGGTGATCACGAGCCGCGCGTGGCTGAGCAATTCCGCGAGGTCCGCCTGCGGCAGCGAATCGAAGCAACGCAGGCGTGCGTTCGCCGGCGTCCCGGCGTGCGCCGCCCTCGCCGGGCCGACGAACACCACCGTTTCAGTCTCCGCGAGCGCGTTGGCGGCCCCCAAGAATTGCTCTGCCGCATCGTGGGCGCCCGGATGTCCGGTGCCGCCACCCGGCACGACCAGCAGGTAGCCGCCCTGCTTCAATCCCACGCGTGCCACGATCGAATCCTCCTCCGGACCCTTGCGCGACAAGATGACATCCAGATAGCGAACCGTTGGCCGGCCCAGCTGCTTGAGTTTGAAGCGTTCCAACCAGGAAAGATCGCCGGCGATGAGCTGCGGATAGGCAATCCAGTGCTCATCGAGGAGCCGCATCCAGCGCCAGCGGAACGCCTTGCGCCGCTGCCGGGCCCGAGAGCTGATGAACACGATCCTTGCGCCTGCGGCGTGCGCGGCGCGCAACTGCGCGGTGCGGCCCGCATTGTCGAAAATCACGACGGTCGGCTTGAACTCCTTGATCAGACGTGCGACGGCCCTGCTGTGAAATGTGGGCGATGAATCCAACAGCGTCGCCGCGAACGGCACGGTTGCGGCATACGGCGCCTGGCGGCTCAGGATGAAGTGGATCTCAGCACGCGGCCACCGCCGCCGCGCCGCGCGCGCGATGGCGGCGCTGCGCGCGTATTCACCCGTGCCGAAGGGGCCTGAAACCGGCACGAACAGGATTCGCGGCTCCTTAAGCAAAGGCCGTGAACCAGCGATCCAATACCAGCACATACCAGGCTCGCCGGAACTCTGAACCCACCATTTGCCGCAAGACGCCGCGATCCCTGAGGCGCCGCACCGCGTCTTGCATGAGACCCGGGTTGTGCTTGAGCCATCGATGCACCGGCAGACCAAAGCCCGATTTGGGACGATTCAAATGATTGGGCGGCAATCGCGGTTCCATCAGACGGCGCACCAGCAGTTTGCCGCGTCCTCGCCTTTCGTCGACCAGGAGCTGCGGATCGACGCTCAGCATGAACTCCACCAGGCGATGGTCCAGCAACGGCGGCCGCACCTCGAGCGAATGAGCCATGCTGGTTCGATCGACCTTGGTCATGAGGCCCTCCGCCAGGTCCGTATTGAGATCGAGCCAGCGCAGCTGCGCCAGCGGCCGCAGATCGTCGCGCCAATATTGGCGGTAGAACCACAGGTAGTCGTAGTCCGCCGCGCTCCAGGCGGGCGCCAACAGAGCATCGATTTGTTGAGCCGTCATCCCGCCCAAGGCCGCGGCATAGGCCGGCAGACCCTCATAAGCGCGGCGCTGCATCGAGGCGGCCAAGCGCGAGAGGGGCGGTAAATGCCGCGCCAGCAAGCGGTTCAAAAAATTCGATCGGCCGCCGACGCGCGACCAATAGCGCGGATAGCCGCAAAAAATCTCGTCTCCGCCCTCGCCGCTCAGCGCGACCGTCACCTCGCGGCGTGCAAATTGCGCCACCAAATAGTTCGACCAGGCTGCGCTATCGCCGAACGGCTCGTCGAACAAGGCCGGCATTCGGTCGAGCGCTCCCGCGAAGTCCGCTTGCGGCGCCGTCATTTCCAAATGTTCCGTATCCAAGTGCGCAGCAACCTGCCGTGCGGCATCCGCTTCCGAGCGGCCGCCCTGTTCGAAGCCCAGCGTATAAGTGCGCGGCGCGTCCAAATAGTAGGCGGTGAGAGCGGAGTCGATGCCACCGCTCAAGAAAACACCCACCGGAACATCCGACACGGTGTGCTGCGGGAACCACTTCGCGCAGCAGCGCATCGAGCTGCGCAACGGTGTCCTCGGCGCTGCGCTCGACGATCTCGGTCGATGGGTTCCAAAAGCGCTCGATGCTCACCCTGCCGGCCTGCCACGTCAGGGTGTGCGCCGCCGGCAACTTGAAGATTCCGCGGTAGATGGATTTGGGCGCCGGAATGTAGCCATGGAATAAAAAATCCCGTACCGCGCTCGGATCGATGTCCGGGGTGCCGAGCAGCAGGAGCGCTTTCAACTCGGATGCGAACGCAATGCCGTCCGGCAGCAGGCGGTAGTACAGCGGCTTGATCCCGAGCCGGTCGCGAACGAGCAGGAGCGTTTTGGAGCGGCTGTCCCAGCTCGCGAAGGCGAACATCCCGACCAGGCGCGAAAGACAGGAGGCTCCCTCGAGCGCGAGCAGCCGCAGCAGCACCTCGGTATCGCCGCTCGAAGCCCATGGCCCGGGCAACGCGGCACGCAGACGCAGATGATTGTAGAGCTCGCCGTTGTAAGTCAGCACATGGGAGCCGAATACCATCGGCTGGCGGCCGGCCTCCGTGAGGTCCTGGATCGCGAGCCTGCGATGCGACAGCGCGACGCCGGCCTCGGTCCATACGCCGTCGCCGTCCGGTCCCCGGTGTTCAATGCGTTGCGCCATGAGGAGCGCAAGCTCCGCGCTCGCTTGCGAGCCGATGATTCCGGCGATGCCACACATGGCGGCAGTCTAACGCGGCCGCGCCGCGATGTACCGCCGGGCATCGGCAGCGGTTAGCGCTAGCCATCGGGCAAAGGTTCGTTTAGGGTGCGCGCTGGAGCTGCGAATACATGGCAACACCCGCCGATCAACGATTGCTGGAACTGCTGGGAAGATGGCTCGAAAGTCTCGAGCTGCACAGCAAATATTCGTCGTTGGATGACGACAGCTATTGGAAGGTGCAGCCCTGGTCTGAGCATCAGCGCCCGACGCGATGGATCGTCAATCTCGCCAAGCAAAAGACCCTGGCGCTGCGCGCTCAAGTCGAGCAACGCGCCAAAGCAGGCGACACCCAGTTCTCGGACGCCCTCGAGCTGATGGCATTTCTCGCCAACCTGGTGGGCGCCGAACACATCGAACGATTCATTCCCGTCGCGGACGCCCGCAACGAGCGTGACCTGTCGCCCGCGCCGCCCGACCGCGCCTCCGATAGCACGGTTCAGCAAGCCACCGCAAGCGTTACCGCCACGCGCGAGATGCCCAAATTCTTGGCCGCCAAACGCACACCGCCGCCCGCAGGGACCGCCCAGGTCGCCCGAAACGAGCGTAAGCTCGCGGCCGCGGTGAAAGCGGCGCCGAAAGGGCCGCTCAAAACGCCGCCGAAAAAGCCCGCCGCACAAGCCGAGCGCCCCGGGCCCTCCGAGGCGGCCAAAGACCGGGTGATCGCCGATGCGGCGCGCTTGGTACAATGGGGCCGCAAGTGGTTTGAGCTGCCGGAACTGATCGCCCGCATGGCGGACCGTCCGAGCCTGCCCGATGTACGGCGTATTTTGAAGGAAAACAAAGCGGCGATTGAGAAGAAGGCCGGCAATTCCTAGGAGCTGCTGGGTATTCCCCGTGCCCGCGAGCCGGGCTCGCGGCTACATGAATAATTTTTTAGGGAACCTCCGGCAACAATCCAGGCTCCAAGGCGCGAATGATTACAATAAAAAATCTCTCCAAGCGGTACGGCGACAAGCTGGCCGTCGATGATCTGACATTCTCGGTGGCACCCGGCGAGGTGCTCGGCTTCCTCGGCGCCAACGGCGCCGGCAAGTCGACGACCATGCGCATGATCGCCGGATTCATCTCGCCCACGGCCGGGCAGGTCGTGGTTTGCGGGCACGATATTGAAAAAGCGCCGGTACAGGCCAAATCATGCATGGGATATTTGCCCGAAGGCGCTCCGTGCTACGGCGAAATGACGGTCAGCGAATTCCTGGATTTCGTCGCGGACATTCGCGGCTTGAGCGGCGAGCGGCGCCGCGAGCGGCGCAACGTGGTGATCGATCGCCTTGGCCTCGCGCCGGTCATCGAGCAGGTGGTCGAGACGCTCTCCAAAGGCTTTCGGCGGCGCGTAGGCCTCGCCCAGGCTTTGATCCACGACCCCCAGGTCCTGATTCTGGATGAACCCACCGATGGACTCGACCCCAATCAAAAACACGAAGTGCGGCGCCTCATCAACGAATTGAGCAAGGACAAGCTGGTGATCGTCTCGACCCATATTCTGGAGGAGGTGCACGAGGTGTGCACCCGCGCCATCATCATCGCCAATGGCCGCATCGTCGCCGACGAGACGCCGACCGCGCTCGAGGCGCGTTCGCGCTACCACCACGCAGTGAGCTTGCGATTCGAAAAGGACGCCGAATTGGCCGCGGCGATCCGTGAGATCTCGCGACTGCCGGAGGTCTCGGCGGTCGAGTCGGATGCGCGCGAGCGCCGCCTGACGGCCCTTCCCAAGCCGGGGGCCAATGTGCTGGCGGCGGTCAGCGCGCATTATCGACCGCAACGATTGGGACGTGCCGGAGCTGCACCTGGAGTCGGGACGGCTCGACGAAGTGTTCCGCTCGCTGACCGATCCGCAGGGCATCGATGTGTCCGCGCCGCGCGGGAGCTCGTGGCATGAACAAGGTGCTGGTGGTTTTCCGGCGCGAATTGCGCAGTTATTTCGCGACTCCTTTGGCCTACGTGTTCATCGTCATTTTCCTGGTGCTCGCCGCCGTTTTCACTTTTCAAGTGGGCGGCTTCTTGGAGCGCAACCAGGCCGACCTGCAATCCTTTTTCCGCTGGCATCCGTGGCTGTATCTGGTGCTCATCCCGGCGATCTCCATGCGGCTGTGGGCGGAAGAACGCAACAGCGGCAGTATCGAGCTGCTGATGACCTTTCCGATCACCCTGTGGCAGGCGGTCGTCGGCAAATTTCTCGCCGCCTGGTGCTTTGCGGGCGTGGCGCTGCTGCTGACCTTCCCGGTGTGGATCACCGTCAACTACCTGGGGTCTCCCGACAACGGCGCCATCGTTGCCGCTTACATCGGCAGCTTCCTCATGGCGGGCGGTTTCCTGGCCATCGGCATGTGCCTATCGGCGGCCACGCGCAATCAGGTCGTGGCATTCATCACCGCGGCTTTGGTCGGCTTCGTGTTTCTGCTGGCGGGCTTTCCGCTGGTGCTCGATTTCGTACGCGGAGTGCTCCCGCAGAGCATCGTGGATGCGATCGCATCGTTGAGTTTCTTCACGCACTTCGACGCGATCTCCAAGGGCGTGATCGATCTGCGTGACCTCGTGTATTTCGCCGCGCTGATCGGCTTTTGGCTGGCCGCCACGGCCCTGGTGCTCGATATGAAGAAGGCGGAATAAGTGAACAGGCAATCGTTGGCAAAGATTGGGGATCGGGCGTCGGCGGCTTGGTCTTGCTCGCCATTTTGTTTCTGGGCGTCGTGATGCTGTCGAATGTCGGCCTGCGCGGCATGCGCCTGGATCTGACCCAGAACAAGCTCTATACCTTGAGCAGCGGCACGCAGCAGGTGCTGCGCGGAATTGAAAGAGCCGATCAACCTGTATTTCTATTTTTCGCGCGACCTCGCCGCCAAACAGTCGCCGCTGATTCATCCCCTACGCCACGCGCGTGCGCGAATTTCTGGAAGAAATTGCGGCGCGCGCCGGCGGCAAGATTCATCTTCACGTGATCGATCCGCAGCCTTTCTCCGATGAAGAAGACCGCGCCGCGGAGTTCGGCCTGCAGTCGCTGCCGGCGGGCAATACCGGCGAGTCGCTGTATTTCGGCCTGGCGGGCACCAATTCGACCGACGGCCGCTCCGCCATTCCGGCCTTCCAACCCGATCGGGAGGAGTTTCTGGAATACGACGTGGCGAAGCTCATCCAAGACCTCGGCACCTCCAAAAAGCCGGTGATCGGATTGATGAGTTCGATCGGTCTGCAGGGACAATTCAATCCTCATGACCGGACAGATGGGCGAGCCCTGGCCGATGCTACACCCAGCTCGCAGCAATTGTTCAACATCCGCACCTTGACGTCGGACCTCGATCACATCGATAAAGATGTCGATGTACTGATGCTGGTGCATCCGAAGCAACTGCCGCCCAAGACGCTTTACGCCATCGATCAATTCGTGATGCGCGGCGGCAGAGTGTTGTTGCTGGTCGATCCCGATGCCGGCGCGGATTCGAGCGGGCAGAACCCCTCCAATCCCATGGCGGCCGCCATGGCCAATCATTCGTCCGATCTGGAGCCGCTGCTCCAGACCTGGGGCGTGGATTACGATCCCACCAAGGTGATCGGCGATTTAGGTCTCGGGCTGGAGGTGCGCACCAATGCATCCACCGCCCCGGTGCGCCACATCGGCATCCTGGGATTGCGCCACGCCAACATGAATCCCAAGGATGTGGTCACGGCGTCGCTGGAGTCCATCAACATGGCGACTCCGGGCTTCCTCACGCAGCGCGCCGGCGCTAAGACCACATTCGAACCCTTGTTGATGAGTTCCACGAACGCCGAGCCGCTGCCCGTGCAGCGATTCAAGGGACTGGTCGATCCCTCGGCACTGCGCGATGGGTTCAAGCCGACGGGCATCCGCTACACCCTGGCCGCCCGCATCACCGGTCCGGTGAATTCGGCCTACCCGAATGGAGCGCCCGCGGATCAGAAGCCCGCGGCGGGGCCGCCGGTTGCGCACCTGACCCAGTCGAGCACGCCCGCCAACATCGTGGTGATTGCCGATACCGACTTGTTGATGGACTACCTGTGGGTGCAGCAGCGCGAATTGTTCGGCCAGCGCATTGCGCAAGCCTTTGCCAACAACGGGGATTTGGTCGCCAACATCCTCGACAATTTGAGCGGCAGCAGCGCTTTGATCAGTATTCGCGGACGCGCATCCTTTTCGCGTCCGTTCGAGCGCATCGATGCGCTGAAGCGGCAAGCCGACGAGCGCTTGCGCGCCAAGGCGCTGGAGCTGCAATCGGAGCTGCAGCAGACCGAAAGCAAACTGACCGAATTGCAAAGCAAGCGAAACGATCAGAATTCCATCATGCTCTCGCCCGAACAAGAGGCGGAACTCAAACGCTTCACGGCGGAAAAGACCCGCGTTCGCAAGGAATTGCGCGAGACTCAGCGCGGGCTGGATGTTGACATCAATCGATTGGGCGCGGAATTGAAGATCATCAACATCGGCGTCGCGCCGCTTGCCGTGGCGATCGCCGGATTCGTCATCTTGTCGATGCGGCGGCGGCGGCGCACCGCCGCTTCGCGGTCTACACCGAAGAGTCGGGCATGAGCCGGCAGCAATTCACCGCGCTGTTGATTGCCGCGCTCGCGGCGCTTTCCGCAGCCGTGTATTTGAGCTCGCGGCGCAATGCCGGCGGCGAGATGCATGGCCTGGCGCTGTTGCCCGCGCTTTCGAGCGAGTTGAACACCGTGAGTTCCTTGAGCGTGCTGAAAGGCAGCCCGACACCCTCGGTCACGATTCACAAGCAGGGCGATGTGTGGACGGTGGCCGAGCGCGCCAATTACCCGGCCGACGTTTCGAAACTGCGCAGTCTGCTGCTGTCCTTGAGCGACGCCAAGATCGTCGAAGAGAAGACCTCCAATCCCGCGAATTATCCGATCATCGGCGTTGAGGATCCGACCAAGCCGGGCGCAACCGGCGCGCAGATCGAAATACTCGCCAAACAAGGCAAACAAGACCTCATCGTCGGCAAGCCCGCCGAGCAAGGCAGCTTCGTCAGACGTGCGGGCGAGAAGAGCAGCTACATCGTCGAGCCGGCGATCTCCATCGAAACCGAGCCGCGCTATTGGATCGACACGCGGCTGCTCGACCTCGCCGCCGACAAGATTCAAAGCATTCAATTCAAGCCGGAAACCGGACCCAGCTACACGCTGCACCGGGTGAGCGAACCAAAGCCTGCGCCTGCGGCGCCGACCGCCAAGGGCAGCGCAAAGAGCGCCTCAGCCGCTGCACCGGCCGCAACCGCTGCGCCATCCACAACCGCTGCGCCATCCACAACCGCTGCGCCGGTCGGCCCTGCGTCCAGCAAATTTGTCCTCGAGGGCGTGCCGGCAGGCAGGCAGGCTTTGGATTCCAACGCGCTGGCACCCTCGCCCACCACATTCGGCAATTTGACCGACGACGATGTGGCGCCGGCCGGCAGCATCGATTTCAGCAAGCCTGCGACCGTGATCCTAACGCTCTCCGACGGCAGCGTGATCACACTGACGGGCGCTGCCGTGGGCGATAAGCGCTGGATGCAGATCGCGGCCCCGAAAGACCCCGGCCTGAGCGCCAAAACCAACGGCCGCGCATTCGAAATTGCCAATTACCGCTACGATCAGATATTCAAGCCTCTGGAACAACTGCTGGTGCCGAAGCCGGCGCCGAGCCCCAAACCCGCGACGCCCGGTAAACGCGCCGCGGCAGGCGCGAAATCAACGCCCAGCGCAAAGAAACCGGCGGCCGCGCCCCAGCCGTGAGCAGCGCCACCCGTGCCGGATTCGGGCGGCGTCTGGCGGCACTGGTCTACGACGGGTTCCTTCTGACTGCACTGTTGATGGTATTTACCGGCGCCGCGCTTTTCTTCACGCACGGTGCCGCCGTGGAACCGGCGACCGCGGGCGGCTGGGCCTACGTCTATCGGGCTGGCCTGGTGTCCGTCATCGCCGGCTATTACGCGCTCAATTGGCTGCACAGCGGGCAGACGCTCGGCATGCGCGCTTGGCGTCTGCGCACCGTGAGCGAATCCGGCGACACCCTCGGCTTACGCGCCGTCATCTTGCGCGAATGCTTTGGATTGATTGCGTGGGCGCCGGCGGCATTGGGCGTGTTGTGGCTGTACCTCGATCCGGAACACCTGGCCCTGCATGATCGGTTGTCCAAAACGCGCGTCATTCACCTATCGAGTTCTTGAGATCGCTACCAAGGTACAGACACCGACCACCGCGGTCGGCAACCACCCGACCAGCGCCGGATTGAGACCGAACAGCTGTCCACCGTTCTCGACCGTGCGGGTGATGAGAAAAAACACCACACCGAGGATCACGCCGATCAACGGTTCGAGTGCCCGCTCCGGTGGTGCGCAGCGGCCCAAACACGAAGGGCAGCGACAGCAAGCGTCACGATGATCACGGCGAATAGCCGGGCGATGCGCGACCAATAGCCAATCTCGTAAGACGCGGTTTCGAGGTTGTTGCGCCGCAGGTGCTCGATATAAGAAGCCAGCCCGCGCAGCGTCAGCAGTCTGCGGGTCGGTGGCCGCGAGGCCCAGGAACTCCGGATTCACGGTCGAGCGCATGTGAGTTCGCTGACCAGTTCGCCCTCGACCTGATCTTCCCCGAAGCGCGTCGTCGCCACGTTGTGCATGCGCCAACGGCCCGGATCGGCGACCGAGATGCGCGTCCGCCCGCTGGATCGAACGCAGCCGCGTCGGCCCGTCCAGCTCAAACAGCGAGACGCCGCCGAACGCCCGATCCACTTCGCCGGTTTGCACCCGCAGGATGAGATTGCCGTCCTTCACCCAGGCGCTGCTCGGTACCGGCGAAACTGACATCGGCCAATTTGGCGGTGGTTTTCTCGCGCTTGGCGAACTGCGCCAGCGGCGGCGCGGCATATTCGCCGATGGCGTACATGATCATCGCGAGCGTCAAGCCGGCGAGGCCCACCGGCCACGCGATGCGCCACACCGAGACGCCCGACGCGCGGGTCACCACGAGCTCGCTGCCCGCGGCCAGATTGCCGAGCCCCATCAGCGCGCCGATCATGCGCGCCGATCGGCAGCAGCTCGAATGCCTGCTCGCGGCAGGTTCAGGAGGGTGAACAGAAACGCATCGCCCGCGCTGTAGTTGCCGGTGCCGATATCGCTTTGTTGGCTGATGAACACGAACAGCGCCGCCGAGCGTCAGCAGCACCGCCATCGCCATCAGCGTGTAGACGAGCACGGTTCGATACAGGTAACGATCGAGCGTGTTCATGCGTCCCTCGCCTCGCGCAGCAGACCAAGTACACGCCGATGCCCAAGGCAGCGGCATGTGCACCCACCACACGCCGATGGCCGGCGGCAGGTCGCCCTTTTCCACCCAGACCTTGGACGGCCGACAGCAAGTTCGAGTAGACGAAGTACACCACGATGGCGAACCCCACCCGGGCATAGCGGCCCTGCCGCGGCCGGAGTCGGCTCAAAGGCACGCGCGATCAGCGTCAGGACCAGGGCCATCATAGGCGTCGATGCCCTGAATTGCAGCTGCGCGATGTCCGACGGATCGCGCGATCCCCAGCAGCTGCCGGAGTCGGCTTGGCATCGGGGTCCATGGACGGGCCGACATCGTCCTGCGGGCGTGGCGATGGGGATGCCGTGCTCGCGGAACTCGATGACGCGGAAATCGTCCTGTCCCGGGACGCCTTCGTAGCGCCGGCCGTTGAACAGCGTCACCAGATGCATGCCGCCGGCAGTCGCTTTGGAATAGGTGGCCGTGTCGGCGAGCGCCACCTCGATTCGGTCCCTGCCGACTCGCGCTGCACGAACACGTTGTGCAACACGCCCTCCGGTCGACGTGTTCGGCATAGAACACCGCATCGCCCCGCCGCTGAAGCCGCGAAACTGTCCCGGCATCGAGCTGGCCGAATTGCGCCTCCTTGATCGCCGATTGGCGCAGCAGCTGCACCTGTCTGTCGGCGCGCGGCACCTGCACGAACGTCAGCCATCCGAAGCCCGCGGCGATCACCACGGCGAAACAGAACAACGGCGCGAGCAGGCGCGCCGGCCCGAATCCGCAGGCCTGCAGCGCCGCCATTTCGCTGTCGTGGTACATGCGGCCCAGGGTCAAGCACCACCGCCAGCAACAATCCGACCGGCACGATGACCGACAGATTCATGATCGCGCCCAGCGCGATCAGATCGAAGACGACGCGCCGGCCGTACTGATTGTCGGCGCGCTTGCCCCAGCACCCGGGACAGCTGGTTCGACACCAGAATCGCCACCAAAACGCCGGTCACGGCAAGCCATGTCTGCACGACTTCGCGCAACACATATCTTTGCACTGTCCATTTCATGCGGTCGAGCTTAGAGCCTTCCCAATAATCTAGTAAACTATTTGCACAAACCTTGAGTGAACACCGCATGAAAACGGAGCTGAATGATATGGAATTCATGGCAATCAGTGGATGCCAAGGCGCGCGCCACCTCGGGTTGCGCCGCGCTCGGCATTTACGAGAATGGCGATCTGGGCGTGGCAGCCCGCCAGGTCGACGAGCAATTGGAGGGCCTCATCAGCCGCCTGTTGGGCGAGCGGAGATTTCGCCGCCAAGCTCGGCGACACGCTGATGCTGCCGCTGCCAGCCGGGTCGGCTGCAGCTCGGTTGCTGCTGATCGGCCTCGGGCACGCGCGCCGGATTCGCCCGCAAGCAATACCGCAAGGCGATGCTGTCCGGTGCCCAGGCCCTCGCCAAGACCGGCGCGAGCCGACGCGGCGATCTACCTCGCCATGGAGCCGGTCCGCCGAACTCGACATTCAGTACCGCGCGCGCATCGGTCGCGGAAGTATTCTGCTCCGCGGCGTACAAAATCCCCGATCTGAAGACCGCACCGAAGCCGAAGGCGCGCCGCTTGACCACCCTCAACGTGGCAACCGCCGAAAGCGCGCGCCGCGAAAGCGGCGGCCGAAGGCCTGCGCCATGGCGCCGCCATCGGCAGCGGTCTCGCCTTCGCGCGGGACCTCGGCGAATCTGCCGCCCAACGTGTGCACGCCTGCCTACATCGGAAGCCGCACGCTGCAGATTGGCCAAGGAATTCTCCAGCATCAAGACCAAAGTGGTGGACGAGCACGGCATCAAGGCGCTGAAAATGGGCGCTTTTCTGGCGGTCGCGCAAGGTTCCGCCCAGCCGCCGCGCCTGATCGTGTGCGAGTATCGCGGCTGCGCAAGCAGGCGCGCGCCGATTTGCCTGATCGGCAAGGGGATTACATTCGACTCCGGCGGGATCTCGCTCAAGGAGCCGCCCGGCATGGACGAGATGAAGTTCGACATGAGCGGCGGGGCCGCGGTGCTCGGAACGATGCGCGCAATCGCGGAATTGAAGCTGCCGATCAACGTGGTGGCAATCGTTGCGGCCGCCGAAAACATGCCCGGCGGCAGCGCCGTCAAACCTGCCGACATCGTCACGACCATGTCGGGACAGACGGTCGAAATCCTGAATACCGACGCCGAAGGCCGGCTGATGCTGTGCGATGCCATTACCTACAGCCGGCGCTACAAGCCCGGCAGCCGTCGTGGATGTCGCCACGCTGACCGGCGCCTGCGTCGTCGCACTCGGCAATCAGATCAGCGGTCTCGATGAGCAACGACACGGCCTTGGCCCAGGAGCTGGAATCGGCCGGGATTCGCGCCGACGATCGGGCTTGGCGCATGCCGATCGGCGAAGAGTATGCCGAGCTGCTGAAGAGCAACTTCGCCGATATCGCCAATGTCGGCGGCCGCGAGGGCGGCGCCTGCACCGCCGCCTCGTTCCTCGGCAAGTTCGCCAAGGACCTCAAGTGGGCGCACCTGGATGTGGCGGGAACGGCCTGGGTGAGCGGCGCACAGAAAGGCAGCACCGGACGACCGGTGCCCTTGCTGGTCGATTTCCTGATCCATCGCGCCAAGCGCATCATGACGGAGCGCGTCGATTTCTACGTCCTCAAAAGTGCCGGCGCCCGACAGCGTTGGACCTTTGCCTGCCGTCTGACCGAAAAGGCCTATCTTCAGGATCTGAACATTGTCCTCGTCAGCGACACGCTGGCCGATGCGCAAGCGCTCGATGAACTGCTTTGGACCTTCAACGAGCGCTCGTTCATCCCGCACAGAGTGTGTCTCGACGAACAAGCGGTGGACCCGGCGACCCCGGTTCATCTCACCGTGGAGTCGGCAATGCCGCGCCGCGGACCTGCTGGTCAATCTGGCGCAGCGGCTGCCGCCGCATTTTCAGCGCTATGCGCGCATCGCCGAAATCATCGACGCGGACGATGAACGCAGGCGCCGCGGCCGCGAGCGCTTCAAGGCGTATCGGGATCTGAAACTGCCCCTGGAGACGCACCAGATCGAGCGAAGCCCGAGCGGATGTTTCGAACATGGATAAAGCCTATTCGCCCGCGGATATCGAAACGCGCATCTACGCGCAATGGGAGTCCCGCGGATATTTCGCGCCAAGCGGCAAAGGGCCCGCTTTTTCGATCGTCATCCCTCCGCCGAATGTCACCGGCACGCTGCACATGGGGCATGCTTTTCAAGACACCATCATGGACGCCCTGATGCGCTATCAGCGCATGCGCGGCTTCGACACGCTGTGGCAGCCCGGCACGGATCATGCCGGCATCGCCACGCAGATGGTGGTCGAACGGCAGCTCAATGCCGCCGGTCAAAGCCGCGTCGAACTCGGGCGCGATGCCTTCGTGGCGCGCGTCTGGCAGTGGAAGGAAGACCTCCGGCGGAATCATCGCCAGACAAATGCGGCGGCTTGGGCGCCTCGGTCGATTGGACAGCGCGACATATTCACCATGGATCCGGCCATGTCGCTCAAGCGTGACCGAGGTGTTCGTGCGCTTGTACGAGGACGGTCTCATCTATCGCGGCAAGCGCCTGGTGAATTGGGATCCGATTCTGAAGACGGCGCTGTCGGATCTCGAAGTGGCCGTCCGACGGAGGAGACCGGATCACTTTGGCATTTGCGCTACCCGCTGAGCGAAGGGCCCGGCTATCTGGTCGTCGCGACCACGCGGCCGGAAACCATGCTGGGCGATGCCGCCGTTGCCGTGCATCCGGACGATGAACGCTACCGGCACCTGATCGGCCGCAGGGTACGTCTGCCGCTGACGATCGCGCGAGCATTCCCATCATCGCCGACACCTATGTGGACCCGACCTTCGGCAGCGGCTGCGTCAAGATCACGCCGGCGCACGACTTCAACGACTACGAGTTCGGAAAGCGGCACAACCTGCCCATGATCAACATCATGAACCTGGACGCCGCGCTCAACGACGAGCGTGCCGCGCGCCCTACCGCGGCCTGGATCGCTTTGCCGCGCGCGAGCAAATTCTCGCCGATCTGGACGCCCTGGGCCTGATCGAGCGCATCGAACCCCACAAGCTCACGGTCCCGCGCGGCGACCGCAGCAACGCGATTCTCGAACCGCTGCTCACCGATCAATGGTTCGTCGACATCAAGCCGCTTGCCGCGCCGGCGCATCCGGGCGGTCGAGGACGGCCGGATACGTTTCGTGCCCGACACACTGGACCGGCGTGTACTACGAGTGGATGCACAACATCAAGGATTGGTGCATCAGCCGCCAACTCTGGTGGGGCCACCGCATCCCTGCCTGGTACGACGCGGAAGGCCGCTGGTACGTCGCGCGCAGCGAGGCCGACGCCCGGCCGCTTGCACGGCATCGGCGCCGAGGTGCCGCTTGCGCCAGGACGATGACGTGCTCGACACCTGGTTCTCCTCGGCCCTGTGGCCTTTCTCGACCCAGGGCTGGCCGCGAAAAAACCGCGCGCGCTGCAGACGCTACTACCCGACCTCGGTTCTGGTCACCGGCTTCGACATCATTTTCTTCTGGGTCGCCCGCATGATCATGATGGGCCTGAAATTCACTGGCGAGGTGCCGTTTCGCGAAGTCTACATCCACGGCCTGATCCGCGACCACGACGGCCAGAAGATGTCGAAATCCAAGGGCAACGTCATCGACCCGCTCGACATCGTCGATGGCATTTCCCTGGAAGCGCTGCTCGCCAAGCGCACCACCGGCCTGATGCAGCCGCAGATGAAGCCGCGCGATCGAAAAAGCGACGCGCAAGCAGTTTCCGCAAGGCATCCCGGCGTATCGGCACCGACGCGCTGCGCCTGTGCTTTGCGAGGCTCGCCACGCAGAGCCGCGACCTGCGCTTCGACATGGCCAAGGTCGAGGAGTACCGCAATTTCTGCAACAAGCTGTGGAATGCGGCGCGCTACGTGCTGATGAACGCCGAGAATCAGAGATCTGGCGGCGGCGGGCGCAGAATTCAGCCTCGCCGACCGTTGGATCAGCTCGCGGCTCGCGGACATGCTCGCGCGGATCGAGGCCGGATTCGCAGGACTATCGGCTCGACACCGTCGCCAATGCGCTTGTACGAATTCACCTGGCATGAGTTCTGCGACTGGTACGTCGAGCTCTCCAAGGCGGTGCTGCAGTCCGACTCGGCCCCGAAGCGGCGAAGCGCGGCACCCGCATGACACTGATCAACACTCTCGAGATGCTGCTGCGCGCCCTGCATCCGCTCGCGCCATTCATCACCGAGGAAATCTGGCAGCGCGTGCGCCTCGTCGCGGGCGTCGGCGGCGAGACCATCATGCGGCGCGAATTTCCCGCGCGCCGGGTCGATGCGGACCGACGCGCCGAGCCGAGCCGGAGATGCGCTGGGTGATGGATTTCATCCTCGGCGTGCGTCAAATCCGCGGCGAAATGGACATCCCCCGAGACGCGCAAGCTCGAGGTGCTGCTGCAAAACGCCGGCGCGACGCGATCTGGAGTATCTCGGCCGCAATCGCGCACTACTTGGCGCGCTTGCGCGGAGTCGAGCCGCCGCGTGCGCTGGAAGGCGGGCGAGGCCGCGCCGATTTCCGCCGTGGCATTGCGTGGGCAATGCTTGAGATATTGGTGCCGATGGCGGGCCTGATCGATCCGGCCGCGGAACTCGACCGGCTGGCAAAGCGGCTGCGCAAAGCCGAAGCCGATTTGAGGAAACTGCAGGCGAAACTCGCCAATAGCCGATTTCGCCAGGAATGCACCGGCGGACGTCGTCGCCAAGGACCGGCAGCGGCTCGCGGAGCTGCGCACGGAAATCGGCCAGCTTGTCAGCGCAAATCGCCCGGGTAACAGCGCAGGCCCAATGAACCAATCGCCAACGTGCTGGCACGTGCCCGCAGATCGAGCGCGGTGCTTGCACAGATCAACCGCATGATCCTCGGCAAGGATGCGCAGATCCGCCTGTGCCTGGCCTGCCTGCTGGCGCGCGGCCATTTGCTGATCGAGGACATCCCCGGCGTGGGCAAGACCACGCTCGCGCACGCGCTCGCCAAGACCCTGGGACTGTCCTTCCAGCGCATCCAGTTCACCAGCGACCTGCTGCCCGCCGACGTGCTCGGCGTGTCGATATTACGACCGCGAGACCGGGCAAATTCCGCTTCCAGCGCGGACCGATCTTCGCGCAGCTGGTGCTCGGCCGACGAGATCAACCGCGCCTCTCCGAAGGCGCAAAGCGCGCTGCTCGAGGCGATGGAGGAACACCAGGTGACCCTCGACGGTCAATCGATGCCCTTGCCCGAGCCTTTCTTCGTCATCGCCACGCAAAATCCGCAGGACCAGGTCGGCACGTTTCCCGCTGCCGGAATCGCAATTCGACCGGTTTCTGATGCGCGTGCACCTGGGCTATCCGGCCGCCGCCGCCGAGCGCGAGCTCTTGAGCGGCGTCGGATCGGCGCGATTTGGTGAATTCGCTCGCAAGCCATTGCGACCGCCGACAGCCTGCGGCAGTTGCAGCAGGGCGTGCTCGAGCATCCACGTCGCCCCGGCGCTGCTCGACTACGTGCAGGCGCTCGTGGCGCACACGCGCCGCGCCGCCTGGACTTGAACGCCGGGCTGTCGCCGCGCGCGGCGATCGGCCTGTTGCGCGCGGCGCGCGCCTGGGCGCTGATCTCCGGTCGCAACGCCGTGATCCCCGAGCACGTGCAGGCGGTATTCGCCGGCCGTGGTCGAGCATCGTCTTCGCCAACGGGGCAGCGATGGCCACCGCGGTCACCCGCCTGCTCGAGGCCGTGCCGGTCCCTTAGAGCCTAGGATCGAAACCTTGGCCAGTTTGCGGCCAAGCGGCGGTCAATCAGCTCCGGGCCCGGGTCAGCCCGCCGCCACGGGCGCGACAGCCTGCCGATCAACATCAACCGGCGCCGGATCTACATTCTCCCGACCCGCTTCGGCTTCATGCTGGGCGCAATCCTCGCCGCAATGCTGGTCGCCGGGCTCAACTACAACAACAATCTCGGCATTGGCATTCGCGTTCCTGATGGCCAGCATGGCGCTCGTCGCCATGCACCACTGCAACCGCAATCTGCTCGGCCTGTCTGTCGATGCGACCACCGAGGTCGACGCCTTTGCCGGCGGCGAGGCACTGCTCGACTTCGATGCTGCGCAACGACTCCGCGCATCGATCGCCGCGACGTCGAAGTTCGCTGCATGGGCGGCGTCGGAATGCGACAGCGTCGCCGGCGGGCGAAAGCGCGACCGGCTACAAGGTGCATCGCGCCGTGCCGTCGAAGCGCGGCGTGATGCGCATCGAGCCAGTTCGAGCTGCGCACCCGCTATCCCTTCGGTTGGTTTCACTGCCTGGACCTATGTGCAAGGCGCGCTCACGGTCTATGTCGCTCCGGCACCCGCGTCGGCATTCGCGCGCTGCCGGCGGGGAGCGCACAGGGCACCGGCGTCCCGACTCCGAATCGCGGGGCGATGAGGATTTCTGCCGGTCTGCGCGCCTACCAGCCGGGCGTGCCGCTGAAGCACATGGCCTGGAAAGTGCTGGCACGCGGCGGCGAGCCGGCGGTGCGGAGCTACTCGAGCTTGGCGGCGCAGCCGGAGTGGCTGGAATGGTCCTTGCTCGAAGGGCTGGACACGGAGGCGCGGCTGTCGCAGCTCTGCCTCTGGGTGCTGGAAAGCGAGGCCGCGCAGCGGCCCTACGGGCTGCGTCTTCCCGGCGTGGAGATTGCGCCTTCCGGGGGCGCCGCGCATCGATTCGCCTGCTTGCGGGCGCTCGCCGCGTTCGGTGCCGGTGAAACATGATTACCGACCGGGTCACCTACGAACAACTCTTGGGGATATCGGGGTGCTTAGGCTTGGCGCTGCTCGCGCACATCGCCACGCTGCCGCTGTGGGTGCCGGCCATTGTGGCGGCCTGCGGCATCGTTCGCTTGAGTCTCGCCCGCGGTGGACGTGGCGCGGTGCCCGGCAGTGTGCTCATCGTCCTCGCGGTGCTGGTCGTGCCGCTGCTGTTGATACGCTTCCACACCTTCAACGGCCTGGTCGCAGGGACCGCGCTGCTCGCCGTGACCGCCGGCCTCAAATTGCTCGAAACGAAAACCCGGCGCGACATCTACATCATCACGTTGATCATCTATTTCGTCAGCCTGGCTGCGCTCCTGGAAGGCGACTCTTTCTGGCTGCTGGCTTATTTGATCGGCGTTTGCTGGCTCACCACCGCGACCCTGCTGCGCTCGACCAGCAGCGGCGCTGCGCCGGATTGGCGCCGCAGTTTGCGCTATGGCGGAAGCGTGCTGCTGCAGGCGTTGCCGCTGGCGTTGGTGTTCTGGCTGCTGTTCCCGAGATTCGCGGGGCCGCTCTGGCACATACCGAGTGATTCGCAAACGGCCGCATCGGGTTTGAGCGACCGCATGAGTCCGGGCGACATCACGCAATTGGCCCTGTCCGACGAGGTGGCATTCCGCGCACGCTTCGACGCGGCCACGCCGCCGATCGCGAACGCTATTGGCGCGGACCCGTGCTCGATGTATTCGACGGCCATACCTGGTCGCGGTCGCCGTCCTCGGCGAGCGCGCCCACCTTGCAGCCGCTGGGGCCCGCGTTACAAATACACGGTGATGATGGAACCGCACCAGCATCGCTGGATATTCATGCTGGACTGGCCGAGCAGCTGGAATCTGCCGCGCGCGGAATTGAGCGGCGACTACACCTTGATGCAGTATGAACCCTTGTCGCGCCCCGTCGATGTGGCCGGCACCTCGTACACCCAGGTTCAAGCCACGCAGCCGCTGGGCGCCAGAACGCGCAGCCGCGATATGCGGCTGCCCGGCGATCGCAACCCGCGCACCAGGGCTTGGCGCGGAGCTGCGCAGCGCGCACGCCGACGATTTGGAATTCGTGCAGGCCGTGCTCGCCATGTTCACGCAGCAACCTTTCTTTTACACCCTGCACCCGCCGAAGTTGTCCGACGATTCCGTCGATGAATTTCTGTTCAATACGAAGCGCGGATTTTGCGGTCACTATGCCTCCGCTTTTGCCGCCTTGGCGCGAGCCGCCGGCATACCGACACGGGTGGTCACCGGCTATCAGGGCGGAACGCTCAATCCCTTCGGCGGACTATTGGATATTGCGGCAAAGCGATGCGCATGCCTGGAATGAAGTTTGGATCGAGGGGCGCGGCTGGGTGCGCATCGATCCGACCGCGGCGATCGCGCCGCAACGGGTCGAGCGCGGCCTGCCCGATGCGGCAATCGCCGACGGATCGGCGGTCAGCCCGTGGCAAATCCGCACGCGCTGGTTCGCCGGCATGCGGTTGCGCTTCGACATGATCAAGGAATTATGGCGCGAAAGCATTTTGGACTTCGATCAGGATTCGCAGCGCAAGCTGCTGCAGTTCCTGGGGATTCCCGAGCCCGACGGTCAGAAACTCGTCTTGCTGCTGGCTGCGGCCATGGCGCTGGCATTGGCATGGCTGACCTGGCATGTGCGCCGCGAACTCGAGCACAATCCGAAAGACCAAACCGCGCGAACCTATGCGCGGCTGTGCGCGAAGCTCGCTGCCGCGGGGATCGCGCGCATGCCGCACGAAGGTCCCGAAGCCTATGCGCTGCGCGTCGCGCGCCAACGGCCGGATCTGGCCGGCAGCGTCGAGAATCTTTGCCGCCAGTACTCGTTCCTGCGCTATGCGGCGCCCAGCAGCAACCTCACCGTGAGTCAATTTCAAGCGGCGGTGCGCGCCTTTAGGCCGAAGGCCTCCCCCGCTCGATCTTGAGTCGCTCGACAGCGCCCCGAGCGGGCGGCGGCGGCACCCCCGTGGTGTCGGGGCGCTCAGGCGGCCAGATTCTCGCGCGTCTTGATGAACTTCGATCTCCGGCCAGCGCTCTTCGGTCAAGCCCCAGATTGACGCGCGTGGGCGCGAGGTACACGAGCTCTCCCGGCATGATCGATCGCCAGATTGTCGTATGCCTTGTCGCGAAATTCGCCGAGCCGCTTCTCATCCTCGAGCGCTGACCCAGCGCGCCATTGCGACGTTGATCGGCTCGAACACGCATTGCACGCTGTATTCATCCTGCAGCCGAAAGGCCACGACCTCGAACTGCAGCTGGCCGATCGCGCCGAGGATGAGATCGTTGTTGCGCAACGGCTTGAACAGCTGCGTCGCGCCCTCCTCGCAAAGCTGCGACAGCCCTTTTGCAGAGCCTTCATGCGCAGCGGATCCTTGAGCACGGCGCGGCGGAAAATCTCCGGCGCGAAATTCGGCACGCCGGTGAAGGTGAGCTTCTCGCCTTCGCTGAAGCGTGTCGCCGATGTTGATGCGTGCCGTGATTGTGCAGTCCGATGATGTCGCCCGCATAGGCCTCCTCGGCCTGGCTGCGATCGGCGGCAAGGAAGGTCAGCGCATCGGCAATACGCATGTCCTTGTCGAGGCGCACGTGATGCAGGCGCATGCCGCGCGTGTAGCGCCCTGAACAGAGGCGCATGAACGCGATTCGGTCGCGATGGCCGGGATCCATGTTCGCCTGGATCTTGAACACGAAACCGGTGAGCTTCGGCTTCTTCCGGATCGACCGGCCGCTCAAGGTCGGCCGCGGCAGCGGCGGCGGCGAATGGGCGACAAACGCGGACAGCAATTCGCGCACGCCGAAATTGTTGACGGCCGAGCCGAAGAACACCGGCGTCTGTTGCGCCGCGAGATAACGCTCGAGGTCGAACTGCGGACTTGCACCGCGCACCAGTTCGACCTCTTCGAGGAAATGCCGCGTAGCGGTCGCCGAGAAATTCGCGCGCCGCGCTCGCTGCCGATGCCGGAATGGTCTCGTGCGTGCCGACGCGGCCCTTCTCCACCGGCACGTACACGTAGATCTTATCTTCGATCAAATGATAGACGCCGAGCAGATCGCGGCCCATGCCGATCGGCCAGGTGATCGGCGCGCATTGGATCTTCAGGACGCTCTCGATCTCGTCCAGCAATTCGATCGGCGCGCGGCCGTCGCGGTCGAGCTTGTTGACGAAAGTCATGATGGGCGTGTCGCGCAGCCGGCAGACCTCCATGAGCTTGATGGTGCGCTCCTCGACGCCCTTGGCGCAGTCGATGACCATCAAGGCGGAATCGACCGCGGTCAGGGTACGGTAGGTATCCTCGGAGAAATCCTCGTGGCCCGGCGTATCGAGCAGATTGACGATGCAATCGTCGAAAGGGAACTGCATCACCGAAGAAGTTACGGAGATGCCGCGCTGCTGTTCCAGTCGCATCCAGTCGGAGGTCGCATGACGCGTCGCCTTGCGCCCCTTGACCGTTCCCGCCATCTGGATCGCGCCGCCGAACAGCAGCAGTTTCTCGGTCAGCGTGGTCTTGCCCGCGTCGGGGTGGGAGATGATGGCAAAAGTTCTTCTTCTGCGAATTTCCTCGGCTAATGAGCCACTGGGCATGATTCTTCGGCTTTCCTGTTGCGGTTACGATCTTCGGCGCGTGCGCATTGTAGAGGAAACCCGCGCGTGTTTAATTAGATTAATAATATTGTATAAGTATCTAATTAATAACAATAATATAAACCGCGCACGCGACGTGCAGCGAGCGCGGCGGTGAGAGCGCCGTTTATTTCTGAGCAGGGTTGAGAATGCGGCGCAGGACCGCGGCATCCTCGCGTCCGACGCTCGCTTGGTAGTAGCCGCGCCGAATGCCGACTTGCTCGAAGCCCAGCGAATGGTACAAACGCGCGGCCGCCACGTTCGACGGCCGCACTTCGAGATACGCCTCGTCATACCCGCGGTGCGCGCCCGGTCGAGCAGGTACAGCATCATCTTGCGGGCGAAGCCGCGCGAACGATATTCATCGCGTACGCAGACGTTCAAGATATGCGCCTCGCCCGCCCCCACCGACATGATGCCGTAGCCGCCCACATCGCCCGCCACATCGATGATGCGGCAGACGTAGCCGACGCGCAGGCAGTCGCGGAAAATTCCCTCACTCCAGGGAAACTGATAGGCGGCCTTTTCGATGGCCGCCACCACGGGAATGTCCAGTTCGTGCATCGGCCGAATCTCGACCCTCGCCAACGCTTCGAGTTTGACGCTAGACACGTGAAACCACATCGCGTGCAAATTTCAGGTCTTCCCAGGCCTTGCGCTTTTCCGTCGGCGTCCGCAAGAGATAGGCCGGGTGATAGGTGACCACGAGCGGCACATTGGAAACGCCGAAGCGGTGCACCTGCTGGCGCAAAGCGCCCAAGGTCTTCTCGGTGCGAAGCAGATTCTGTGCGGCGATGCGCCCCACGGCCAACATGATCTTAGGTTTCAATAGCGCTATCTGCCGTTCCAAATAGGGCAAACACTCAGCCGCTTCAGTCGGGTTCGGATCTCGATTGCCCGGCGGCCGGCATTTCAGAACATTGGCAATGTATACCTGTTCGCGCGCCAATCCTATGGCGTGCAGCATGGAATTGAGGAGTTGTCCGGCGCGGCCGACGAACGGCTCGCCCCGGCGGTCTTCCTCGGCCCCAGGCGCCTCGCCCACGATCAGCCAGTCAGCCTGCGGATTGCCGACGCCAAACACCGTTTGCGTGCGCGTCGCGCTCAAGCTACATCGCGTACAGGCGGCCACGCGCGCCCGCAATTCATCCCAATCCGCTCCCGCCTCGCGCACGCCCGACACGCCGCTCGCAACCGTCTCCACCAACGTCGGTGCCGGCGCCGCCGACGGCAGCGTCGCGGGCGCGATGCAAGGTGACGCGCCGGGGATCTCCTGCCGGTCGCGCGATATCCACGCCTGCAAGCCGAGCGCAGCCAGATATTCTTGGCGCAGCTGGCTATTCATGCGTCGCAGCCGCCGGCCTGCTTCTGCGCCGCAGCTTGCGGTACACCCACACGGAAGGGGCGGACAGGGCATAGAGGCCGAATACCACCAACAAGCTGATCGGCAGATGCAGGAAAATAAAAATGAACGCCAAAGGCACCAGCACGATGTACGTAAAGCGAATCTTGGCGCCGGGATTCACGTACTTGAAGCTGTTGAACGCAAAACGGCTGATCATCAGCGCCCCGGCGCGGTCGCGATCACAAAAAATGCCAGGATCAATCCCGGCAGTCCGATATTGATTTGATCGCTGACCAGCCAGACCAAGGCCGCGACGATGGCGGCGGCCGACGGGCTCGGCAGTCCTTCGAAATAATGCTTGTCCTGGCGTGGCGGCGCGGGAATTGAAACGCGCCAGGCGCAGCGCCGCCGCCGCGGCATAAAAGAAGCAAACCAGCCAGCCGACGCGGCGCCACAGCGGACCGTACTCGGCGATGCGCGCGACGCCCCATTGGTAGGTGACGATGGCCGGCGCGACGCCGAAGGACACCATGTCCGAGAGACTGTCGTATTCCTTGCCGAATGCGCTGGCGGTATTCGTCCAGCGCGCCACGCGCCCGTCCAGGAAGTCGAAAGTCATGGCGACGAACACCGCGATGCCGGCGTACTCGAAGCGCAGGTCGATCGCGGCCACGATGGCGTAAAAGCCGGCGAACAGCGCGCCGGTGGTGAGCAAGATTCGGGAGCCAGTAAACTCCGCGCCGCCGTGCTGATGAGTCGTCGTCCTCGCCCATTGGCCGCCATAATACCAGGGGGCCTCATGTAAGATATGCGGCTATGCGCTTATCCCAATACCCCATTTCCACCCTCAAAGAGGTGCCCGGCGACGCCGAGATCGTCAGCCACCAACTCATGCTGCGCGCCGGACTGATCCGCCGCCTGGCCGCGGGCCTGTACGTCTGGCTGCCCATGGGGCTTCGCACCCTGAAGAAAGTCGAGCAGATCGTGCGCGAAGAAATGAATCGCGCCGGTGCGCTGGAAATGTGCATGCCCACCATTCAGCCGGCCGAATTGTGGATTGAATCGGGCCGCTGGAGCAAGTACGGCCCGGAGTTGTTGCGCTTGAAGGACCGTCATGACCGTGAGTTTCTCTACGGCCCGACCCACGAGGAAGTCATCACCGACATTGCGCGCCGGGAGCTGCGCAGCTACAAGCAATTGCCCGTCAACTTTTATCAGATTCAATCCAAGTTCCGCGACGAAATTCGGCCGCGCTTCGGCGTGATGCGCGCCCGCGAATTTCTGATGAAGGATGCGTATTCGTTTGACACCGACGAGGCGGCCTGGCCGAGAGTTATCGGCGCATGTACGACGCGTATTCACGTATTTTTACCCGCATGGGACTCAAGTTCCGGGCGGTGCAGGCCGACGGCGGCAGTATCGGCGGCGACACCTCGCAGGAGTTTCACGTGCTGGCGGACTCCGGCGAGGACGCGATCGCGTTTTCCGACAGCGATGGCTATGCGGCCAACCTGGAAACGGCCGCCAGCCTGGCGCCTGCCACGCCGCGTGCCGCCGCCGCGCAGCCCATCGCCAAGGTGGCGACGCCGAACGCGCGCACCATTGCCGAGGTCTGCGCGCTGCTCGGCGTGGCTCCGGCACAGTGCGTCAAAACCCTGCTGGTCGAGGGCGCCGAGGGCGGTGTCGTGGCGCTCGTGATCCGCGGCGATCATGAACTGAATGCCGTGAAATCCCAGAAACTCGACGGCGTGGCCAGTCCGCTGAAAATGGCCGGTGCCGATCGCATCCGGGCCGCCGCCGGCGCTGAACCCGGATTCATCGGCCCGGTCGGCTTCACCGGCAGAATCTATGTGGATCATGCTGCGGCCCAGCTGGCGGACTTCGTGTGCGGCGCGAATGAAAAGGACATGCACTACCGCGGGGTGAACTGGGGACGCGATCTGCCGGATCAGCCCTCGGTCGATATTCGCAATGTCCAAGCGGGCGATCCCAGTCCGACGGGACGCGGCACGCTGCGAAATCGCCCGCGGCATCGAGGTCGGGCACATATTCCAGCTGGGGCAGCTCTACAGCGCCGCCATGAATGCCACGGTGCTCGACGAACAGGGCAAGGCCTTGACGATGTACATGGGCTGCTACGGCATCGGCGTGACCCGGGTGGTGGCCGCCGCGATCGAACAGAACCACGATGCCAACGGCATTTTCTGGCCCGAGGCGATCGCGCCATTTCAGGTGGTGCTGGTACCCATCAACTATCAGAAATCGGACCAAGGTTCAAGAAACTGCCGACGCGTTGTACCGCGATTTCAACGCCGCCGGCATCGACGTGCTGCTGGACGACCGCGATGCGCGGCCCGGCGTCAAATTCGCCGATGCCGAGCTCTTGGGGATACCCCACCGCATCGTGATCGGTGAACGCTCTTTAGCCGCAGGAAATCTCGAATATCGTGGCCGGCGCGAGACCGAATCGACGGAAATTTCCGCCGCCGATCCGGTAGGCTATATTCGGCATAAGTTAAATGCTTGAGGTTGCCCCATGCGGTATCCCTGCGCGGTGCTGCTCGCGCTGATCGTCTCCTGGTCCCTGCCCGGCGCTTCGCGCGCCGATCAGCAGCGCGATCCGGAACTGAAGGAGCTGCTGCAAAGAATCATCGGCAGCGCGGACTGCTTCTCGGATAAGTACGAGTCCGAAGTCTGGTACAAGTCGATGGAGCCGCGGCTCGCGCAATTCGTGCCCACGCACGATGAACGCGTGGAGATCCTGGATCACGTGTACTGCGAGGCGAAGCGGGATCCGAGTTTGCAGATCCCTCCGGATCTGGTGCTCGCGCTCATGGAAGTGGAAAGTCGATTCGACCGCTGGGCCGTCTCGCCGGCCGGCGCGGTCGGCCTCATGCAAGTGATGCCATTCTGGCCGCACGAGCTGGGCGTTTCCAACCAATTGGTGAAAATCGCGCCGAACATCCGCATGGGCTGCGAGATTCTTCGCTACTACTTGCGCGCCGAACATCACAATTGGACGCTGGCGCTCGCCCGTTACAACGGCAGCGTGGGCCATAACAAGTATCCGGCCATGGTCATGCAGCGCTGGCAGCGCGCCTGGCGCTTTTAAAGTACCTCGAAGCCGGCGGGAATCTCGTTGTTTCGGCCGGCGGCATCGCTTTCATGAACCGCCTCGACGCGCGCCCGTACCGGACCTCGCCGCAACCATTCGTGCATCGCGGCCAGCGCCGCAATGCTGCCCCGCGCCAGCACTTCGACGGATCCGTCGGGAAGGTTGCGCGCCGTGCCGCGCACCCCGAGACGTTCCGCTTCGATGCGTGCGCTATGACGGAAAAACACGCCCTGAACCTGGCCGGTCACCAGAAAGCGGCGGATGACCTCATCCATCCCGAAGCCGCCTTAGTGGGGAACGGAAGCAGGGGGTTCTGTGGCGTGCTGCGCGTTGGCGAGCGCGGCGGCGGCGTGATGCTTGGCCTGCAAGGCTGCCAGACGGGCCCGCGCATATTCCTGCGCTTGCAGATGCGTTTCCGCCCGGGCAATGGCGGCCTGCGCTGCGTCGTATTCCGGTGAACTGCCCCGGGTTGCGCCCGCAGCCGCGGCGGCCGAGATCGCTTGCCGAGCGTCGCTCATTTCCTGCACGGGCGGTCCCATTCTGCAGCCAAGCAGACAGAGGACACCGACCAGAACAACCAGGAGCCGCGACATAGGGTTGCTGGACACTAGCAATAGCCGCCAAAGCCGTCAAACAAGCGCCGTTATACAATACCTAGGATCGCCTTACTTAATGCGTTGCGCCGGCGCTGCACGCACGCATTCCTGCATGATTTCCACGGAAGACCATCGATGAATGAAGTACTGGTTTTGTATTATTCGCGCCAAGGAAGCACCGCCGCGCTGGCGCGGCAAATCTGCCGCGGCGTCGAGGCCATCGCCGGCATGCAGGCGCGATTGCGCACCGTCGCGCCCGTCACCGCGACTACTCAACGGCCTGATCCGGCCGTGCCGGACGAGGGTCCGCCCTACGCCACGCACGAGGATCTGGTGCAGTGCTGCGGGCTCATTCTCGGCAGCCCGACCCGATTTGGAAACATGGCGGCTCCCGTCAAACACTTTTTGGACGGCACCGGCGCCCTGTGGGTCTCCGGCGCGTTGGCGGGCAAGCCCGCCGGCGTCTTCACCTCGACACAGACCCTGCACGGCGGACAGGAATCGACGTTGCTGTCGATGATGGTGCCGCTCCTTCACCATGGCATGTATCTGGTTGGCTTGCCTTTCACGGAAGCGGCTCTGTCCGATACCCGCGGCGGCGGCACTCCCTACGGCGCAAGCCATGTGGCCGCGCTCACGCCGCATGGCGAACTCTCCGACCACGAGAGCGCTCTCGCGCGCGCATTGGGTACCCGCGTCGCCTTCCTTGCCGACCGGCTCGCAGCCCGCGCATGAGCATGGCCTCGACTACGCGCAAACTCACACTCTGGCTGTGGGTCGCGGTCGCCGCAAGCCTGATGGCCTGGACCCTTGCCGGTTATCCCTGGCTGCTCTGCGTCATTGCAGTGCTGCCGCTGCTCGCGCCGTTGAATGGCCTGGCACGCGGCCGGCGCTACACCTACGCCTGGGCAACCCTGTTTGCCATTCCCTACCTGGTCTTTGCAGTCACCGAACTGTTGGCCAAACCGCAGGCGCGTTGGGTGGCGAGTCTGAGCCTGCTGCTCGTCTTCGCCTGGTTCTGCACTATGATTTTGTTTTTGCGTGCTTCTCGAGCTCGTCGCGAATAAAGGGAATCGTCAAGCGCCGCTGTTCGACCATGGAGGCTTCATCCAGGGCATCGAGGACATCGAATAGCGAGGGCAGATCCCGCGGCATCCGCTTCAAGAGATACTCGGAGGTTTCGTAGGGCAATTGCAGTCCACGCTGCGCCGCGCGCAGGCGCAGTGCCTCGATGCGTCCCGCATCGTCGAGCTCGTGCAGCTGGTATACGACGCAGGCCGCAGCCCGCGAGCGCCAGTCGTCCAGAACCCACGGCGCCTGACGGGGCGCCACCGAAGCTGCAAATATCAGGCGGCTGTGCAGATCCGCGGCCTCATTGAACAGACGGAACAGGGCCCGCTCCCAGGTCCGCTCGCCCGCGACCTGGTCCACGTCGTCGATGCACAGCACCGGGGTCCTTTCGTATCCGGCGAGCGCCTCGGGCGGCAACGCGAAGGAGCGTTCCAGCGGAAAATAGGCGGCCGCCTCGCCCGCTGCCGCGCAAGCGGCCTGCAGCAAATGAGTTTTGCCCGATCCTTTGGCGCCCCACAGCCACAGCGGCAGCGCACCCGGGGATCGCAGCGCCGTCAGAATTTCCGCATTCCGTCCCGCTGCAAAGCTCTCATAAACCGCGCCGGCTCGCAGCCGCACCCCCAAGGCCAGCTGTTTCATGCCGCCGCCGCCCGCCGGCCATACACCAGGACGTAGTCGATGCCGCTGACGGCGACGGTCGCAAACACCAGCGCCCCCAGCCAGGTGATCGCCCATGCGGGCGGCACCGAAAATTTTGCCCGGCTCACGACCGCCAGTATGAATCCCGCCTGGCACAGCGTGTTGATCTTACTGATCAAGGACGGGTGCGCCGTCAGTGGCCCGATGAGGATGCGGTAGGCGGCGGCGCCCGACACGATGATGACATCGCGCGCGACCGCGGCCACCATCAGCCACAGCGGCACCAGCCGCATGAGACTCAAGGTGACGAACACCGTGACCAGGAGCGCCTTGTCGGCGATGGGGTCCAGCACCCCACCCAATTCGCTTTGCCAGCCGAAGCGCTTGGCGAGAAACCCATCCGCCGCATCCGACAAAGCCGCGACGGCGAACAATAGAATGGACAGTTCCAGCCGCTGCCGGGCCAGCGCCAGCGCGATCGGCACGACCAGCAAGATTCGAAAAACGCTGATGATGTTCGGTATGTGGCGCACGGCGCGTTCAGACAGGCGCCCGGCTAGCGGTGCAATTGGAAGCGCTGAATCCCATTCTCGCCGGGGGCAACCGGCTGCAAGCGGCCATTCAACGACAGCGCCCTCTGCAATGAGTCCGGGCCGCCGCGCGTCGACAGCCGGAAGCGCACCGTATCGCCCGAAAGCGACTCGACGCTCACATGCGAAATGAAGGCGAGCGACTCAAGGTAGGTCTCGAGACTCGCATAGTCGCGCAGATCGTTGAGTCCGCCGACTTCGATGTCCACCGGCACCGCCGAGCCGCTCGCGGCGAACAAACCCGCGTACAAATCGGCGGCGCGGTTCACGCCTTCCAAAGTGCCGGAGTATTCGCTGCTTCGATCTTGAAACAAATGCGTCCATCGCACGTTGGCGTTGGCGCTCGCGCTGCTCGCTCGTCCGATGAGCACGCCATCGCTGCCCATGCGCCGGCCAATTTCCGCCAAGGTGGATGGCGAACCGCCGCTCACCACCGCGTAGTCGATATGAAGCTTCTGCAGTTCCGCGCTGCTCGGCCACATCAGCGGCAAGCCGCGCGCCGCGGCGGCGGCGTCGATCGCCGATTTGAGCTCCGAGGTATCGTCCGTGGTCAGGACGCTGCCGCCTTGAGCACCGGATTGCACGCCCAAAAGCACCAGGGTCGTCGGCCGCTCATGTCCCCACAAAGGCTGCCCGTTCTGCGTCAGCCACCTCTCGATGGCGGGACCGTCGAAAGCCACCCACACTTGGGCGTCGGGCGCTGCGCGATACTGCTGGACGTAGCGCCGCGCATTGCTGACCAGCGGGCTGAGAGCGGGATCCTCATCGGCGTTGCGGCGGCCCGTGACGCGAATCAGGACGCTCTTCATCGCGGTTTGGAAGGCGGCCGTGTACGCCGCATCGGAGCGGTCGGCGAGGGGCGCAGTCGCCTGATACATCTCGGCACGCGTCAGCGCCGCGGCCGTCCCGCTCAAGGCAACGCAGGCGATGCACAACCACACGACAGAAATGCGCCGTAAGTACTGTTCCATGGTGTTGTAAAATACCACAGCTGAAGTGCCGGCCGCTTTGGCCCAAGGCCTATATCAAGGATGCATCAATGACTGAGCGAGCGCCCGTGACCTACCGCGACGCCGGGGTCGATATTGACGCCGGCGACGAACTTGTCGAGCGGATCAAGCCGCGCGTGAAGCGCTCGATGAGGCCCGAGGTGCTCGGGGGCATCGGCGGCTTTGGCGCATTGGTCGAGGTGCCGTTCGACCGCTACCGCAAACCGGTGCTGGTATCGGGAACCGACGGCGTCGGCACCAAACTGCGCCTGGCGATCGACACCCAGCGGCACGACGGCGTGGGCATCGACCTGGTCGCGATGTGCGTCAACGACGTGATCGTGCAAGGCGCCGAGCCGCTGTTTTTCCTGGATTACTATGCCAGCGGGAAACTCGACGTCGGCGTCGGCGAGCGCGTGATTGCCGGCATCGTCGAGGGCTGCGTGCAGGCCGGCTGCGCCCTGGTCGGCGGCGAGACCGCCGAGATGCCCGGCATGTACCACGGCGCCGATTACGACCTCGCCGGGCTTCTGCGTCGGCGTGGTCGAAAAGGACGCGATCATCGACGGCTCCATGACGCGCGCCGGCGACGTGGTGCTGGGCTTGCCCTCCTCCGGCCCGCATTCCAACGGCTTCTCCCTGATCCGCAAGATCCTGCAGCTCAGCGGCGCGGACCTGCAGGCGGATTTACAGGGCGTCAGCCTGATCGATCGCCTCATGGCGCCGACGCGAATTTACGTCAAGCCGCTGCTCGCGCTGATGCGCCGAGGTGCCGCGTGCACGGCCTGGCGCACATCACCGGCGGCGGCCTGATCGACAACATCCCGCGGGTATTGCCGGATGGGCTGGAAGTCGTACTGGAGCGCCGCGCGTGGCGCCGCGAGCCGGTGTTCGAGTGGCTGCAGAGGCAGGGCCAAGTCGCCGATGACGGAAATGTATCGCGTGTTCAATTGCGGCATCGGCATGACCGTCCAAGTGGCGGCGAGCGATGCGCAACGCGCGATCGGCCTGTTGCGGGCAGCGGGTCAGGAGGCGCTTGTGATCGGCGAGGTTCGCACCGGAACACGCGGCGTCGTCATCGCTTGAGCGCACGAAACCGCGGCAGCCGATCGTCATCCTGATATCGGGACGCGGCAGCAACATGCTGGCGCTCATCGAGCGCAGCCACGCGGCTGATGCGGCCTATACCGTGGCGTCGGTCATCGCCGACCGTGCCGACGCCGGCGGACTTGTGGTCGCGCGGCAGCGGGGGATCGAGGCCGCAGCGCTGCCGCGGCCGCCGGGCAGCGATCGCGCCGGCTATGATCGGCTGCTGGCCGCGGCCATCGCCAAGCATTCGCCCGCGCTGGTCGTGCTGGCGGGATTCATGCGCATTCTCAGCGCTGAATTCATCGCGCGCTTCGCCGGAAGGATCTTGAACATTCATCCCTCTTTGCTGCCAAAGTACGCAGGCCTGCACACGCACCGGCGTGCTCTGGAAGCGCACGAGGCCGAACACGGCGTTACGGTGCATTTCGTCACCGAACAACTCGACGGCGGACCGCCGGTACTCCAGGCGCGTGTGCCGATCCTCCCGGGCGATGACGGAAAAGACACTGAGCGAACGCGTGCTGATTCAGGAACACATCATTTATCCGCTGGCCGTCCATTGGTTCTGCCAGGGACGGTTGCGCTGCGAAGCCGGTCATGTGCGTCTCGATGGCCGCCTGTTGAGCGAACCTGTGCAGCTTGAGCAGCTCGAGCCGGAGAGATCTTGATGAAGATATTCGCAGGCGCGCTGTGCCTGACCGTCATGGCGTCGGCCGATGCGGCGGCGCAACCGGCCGCTGAATCCGGCATCCCACCGTTCATCGCGCACTATGAAGCTTCATGGAAAGGCATCAGCGTCGGCACCAGCGAGATCGAGCTGACCCACGGTACCGAACCCGGACAATACCTCTACACCTGGACCATCACTGCGCGGGGCATCTTTCGCATCGCCTATCGCGACGACCTGGTGCAGCGGAGCTGGTTGAAAATGATCGGCGAGCACGTGCGCCCGAGAAGTACTTCGGCAAAGAAGGCTCGCAGACCGTGGAGCTGAATTTCGACTGGCATGACCGGCGTGCCACCGGCGTGTCGGAGACCAAACCGGTGGACATCAAGCTTAAGGACGGAACCCAGGACGTCATGTCCATTCAGGTCGAGGTCATGCTCGACCTGAAGAACGGCAATCTGCCCACGGTTTTCACGATCATCGACAAGGACCAGTTGAAGGAATTCTATCTATCGCAACGAAGGCAGCGCAAAGATCAGCACCGCCATCGGCGAGCTCGACACCGTCATCGTGCCAGCCAGCGGCACGGCAACAACCGCATCCTGCGCATGTGGTTCGCGCCCTCGTTGGGTTTCGTGCCGGTGCAGGCCGAGCGCAGCCGCGACGGCAAGCTCGAATTCGCCATGCGCATCAAGAGCGTCGATCACCTGGTGCCGGTCGAGCCGCCGCACCCAGCCTTGCGGCCGCCGCCCTAGGTTTTCGGCAGGGTCACGCCGCGCTGGCCCTGGTACTTGCCGCCCCGGTCCTTGTACGAAGTCTCGCAGACCTCGTCCGACTCGAAGAACAGCATCTGCGCCACGCCCTCGTTGGCGTAGATCTTCGCGGGCAGCGGCGTGGTGTTGGAGAACTCCAGGGTCACGTGGCCTTCCCACTCGGGTTCCAAAGGCGTTACGTTGACTATTATTCCGCATCGCGCATAAGTCGAATTATGGACGATGAGATCGTTTGCGACGAAGTTGTGCAGCGTCGGCACGGTGATATCGTAGACCTCTTCTATCCCCGCGGGCTCGATCTCTCAACCACGTCCCATAACGGTCCGTCGACGAGGGGGCCGACATGAGATCGCCGGTCGACAGACGCGACTCGCGCCGCGGCAGACATCGGCATGGATTGTGATCCGGCTGCGTACGAATGTCGAGCGAGTTCAACGTGACGCCGCCCACGCGGGCCGCCATGGCAGCATCGGCCAGGCCTCCCGCGGCAGCGTGTCGAAGTTGCTCTTGCGTCGCGGCTGCGCGGCGATCATCGGCAAGACTTCCACGTCAAGCACTCGCTGCTTCACCGAGCCGGGCGAGAAGCCGATCCTCTCGGCAAAACGCGGATCTGGTCCTTGTCGGTGATCTGTATCTTGCAGGCCCGAGTACCGATCGCCGTGATCTTCTCGCGAATCAGGGAAAAGATTCCGAATCGCAGCAAAAGATGGTGCACATCCTCGATCAGCCGCCGTGACTTCGAGTAGTACTCGAGAAACACGCCCACTTATCGGAGTGATAGACGCTGCCGTCGCCGCTGAACAGCGCCTGCAGAAACAGCCGAGACCGAAGTTTCCGGCGCCGTGAATATGCTCTGCGGCACGAACTTATCGCCCGCGCCGATATTCAATCGTATTTTTTGAGCCCCCGACCGAGGAGGGTCGCCTCCCAGTCGGGGATGGGCGTCTTCCCGAAGACGGGGATCTCCCCCGCAACGGCGATACGGTCCCCGGCCCGCAATTCGCTCAAGGGCACCCACCGATTGGGCATCAGAAAGGGGTGGTTCGCCGTCGCCCGAATGCGCAGCCCCGCCCGGGTGCGCAGCTCGAAAATCTCCCGCGTGCCCTGCTCCATGAAGGCCGACACTTTGGCCGGCCGCACCGCCAGCCGTCCCACGCCAACGTGCGCTTGCCCCAGCGCATATCCGTGATCGGCACATAGGCGCCGGTATCGGCGTCGACCACGCGCGTATCGCCGGTCGACGCATTTTCCGAGACAAACGGTCAACACCGTGCGCGGAATCCGGAAATACTCCACCGTGCTCGCGAGCGCGAACGAATTCGGCGGGATGATGCAGACCGGTCCCTTGAAATCGACGAAGGACTTTTCGTCGAAGCTCTTCGGGTCGACGATGGTGGAATTGATGTTGGTGAAAATCTTGAATTCGTCCGCGCAGCGCACGTCGTAGCCGTAGCTCGAGGTGCCGTAGGAGACGATCTTGTGCGCCATTGGCGACGCGCACCTGCTCCGCGGAGAAGGGCTCGATCATGCCGTGCTCGGCCGCCATGCGCCGGATCCACCGATCGCTCTTGATGCTCATCGTGGCCTCGACGGTGATCTTGGGGAACGCGCGAGCTGTAATCCTTGTTCAAGGTCGCCAGGCGCGCCGCCGCGCGCCGCGCCATCTGCCGGTAGGCGAGCGCGCGGGCGCTGCCGGGGTCGGCGACCACCGTCGGCAACCCGCCGTCGGCCTCCTCGCGAATCCGGATATCGAGCGGCAGCTCGCCCAGCAACTGCACGCCGTATTGCTCCGCCATGCGCGCACCGCCGCCGCTGCCGAAGATGTGCTCGGCATGGCCGCACTGGCTGCAGATGTGGATGCTCATGTTCTCCACCACGCCGAGCACCCGCACTTCGACCTTCTCGAACATCTTCAGGCCCTTGCGGGCGTCCAGGAGCGCGATGTCCTGCGGCGTGGTGACGATGATGGCGCCGCTCACCGGGACGCGCTGCGCCAGCGTCAGCTGGATGTCGCCGGTACCGGGCGGCATGTCGACCACCAGGTAGTCGAGTTCGCCCCCAGCTGGTCTCGCCGAGCAGCTGCGTGAGCGCCTGGGTCACCATCGGCCCGCGCCAGACCATCGGCTGCTCGGCATCGATCAGGAAGCCGATCGACATGACCTCGACGCCGTGGGCGCGCAAGCGGGGTGATGTGCTTGCCGTCGGTCGTCTGCGGGCTTGGCGCCGGCCAGCCCCATCATCAGCGGCTGGCTGGGCCCGTAGATGTCGGCATCCAACAGGCCCACCCGGGCGCCCTGCGCCGCCCAGGCGAGCGCCAGATTGGCGGCGGTGGTCGATTTGCCAACCCCGCCCTTGCCGGAGGCCACCGCCACGATGTTCTTCACATGGGCCAGCGGCTTGAGCGTACGTTGAACCGCGTGCGAGGTGATGTCCGCCCTCAGCTTCAGCTCCGAGCGCGCCCCCGGCCAAGTCGCGCCCCAGGTAGGCGCTGCAGGGCCGGCTGCAGTTCCGGTCCATAGTCCGCGCAAGGGAAGCCGAATGATTCGACTCGACCCGTCGCCCCATTGCGATGCACAGAGACGGATTCTATGGCGTTCGCCTGGGCCAAAGTCTGCCCGAGATAGGGATCGGTATAGGCGGCCAGTTTGTCGCGGATCGGCCTCCGCGGCGTCGTTGATGATGCAGTCATCTTGTCGATTCTAGCGCAGGCGGCCATTCGGCGTGCGGTGTGGCATAATTCGTGAAGTGAGAATCAAGACCACGGCCGGCGCCCTGAATGAAGCGAAAATGGGTACGTCTCGCAGGGAATGCAGTAGCTTCAAGGCAGCGAATGAGTTTATTCGCCAACTATCGCGCCGATCGGCTCATTGCCGAGATCAAATCCAGCGGCAATCCAGGCGGTCCGGTGGCCCAGAAGGCCCTGGAGAAGCTGGTTGCGCTCGGGCCGAACGCGATCGATCCCATCGTCGCCGCGCTGACCACCGCGGAGAAGAAGGAAACCATCGCCTATGTCGAGGCCCTGTCGAAGCTGATCGACTCCAAGACCCTGCCGCATGTCTGCTCAAACGCATGACCGAATGCGAACGGCCGCGCCATGTCGGGCATCGCCTGGGCGCTGTCGTCGAGCCGGAATTACCCGCGCAAGCGCGCTGCTGGACGCCCTGGACAAGGAGGACATGCCGAAGCCGGCGATCCTCGATGTGATCACCGCACAGAAGTCCCGCTTCACGGTGCGCGGATCTGTTGAATGCCGCCTATCAGCAGGAGCCACCGAACGCTCCGGGCTGTTCAAGATCATCGGCGAGATCGCGGACGAATCCTCGATCGACGATTTGGTCGCGCGCATCGAGGGCAAGGATCCCGTTGGCGCGGCTGCACATCATTCAAGTGCTGTCCCGCTTCAACCGCCCGGACGTGCAGCAGGCGATACAAAAACAGCTCAAGGACAACAGCAAGTTGATCCGCTCGGCGGCGCTCTCGCGCGCTCGCCCGCATGGATGGGCCCGTTCGACATGCCGCTGCTCGACCAGCATGCTGCGCGACCCCGAAATCGAGGTGCAGAACAAGGCGGTCGACGTGGTCGTCAAGGCCAACCATCCTGATACCGTCAAGTATTTGGTGGAAGTGCTGAAGGACGAAAACGAATACGCGCGGCGCGCGGCGGTCGAGGTGCTGAACGCCGTCGGCACCTCCAAGTCCGTCAAGTACCTGCTGGAAGTGATTGCCGACAGCGACTGGTGGGTGCGCACGCGGGCGGCCGACGCCCTCGGCAAGATCGGCGGCCCGCGCGTGGTCGACGCCGTGATGAGCCTGATCAAGGATGAAAATCAGGACATCCGCCGCGCCGCCATCGAGATCCTGAACCAGACCAAGGACGAGCGCGCGGTCGCGCAGCTGATCGAAGCCACCCGGGATCAGGATTGGTGGGTCAGCGAACGGGCCGTGGATGCGCTGGCGGAGATCGGCAGCACCAAGGCCCTGCCGCGGTTCATCGAAATGCTGCAGGCGGGCGAGGCCAAATCGCTGCCGACCGTCATCCGCGCGATCGGCAAGATCGGCGATACAAGAGTCATCGAACACCTGCTGCCGATGCTGCAGCGCCCGGAAAACGAGATCAAGGTCGAGGCCATCGCGGCGCTCGCCAAGCTCGCGGACGAGCGCCGCGCCGACACGATCCGCAGTGCGCCTGCAGGCGGTGACGAGCAGCGCGGACGGCACCCTCAGCCAGGCCGTCGCCCGCGCCATGCCAGAGCTCGACAACCGCTTCTCGACCCAGCAGATCGCGGCCAACAAGCGCGCGGAAAAGATGCAGGAGCCCGCCAAGACGCTGCTCATCGACAACGTGGAGCTGGCGAGCGTGGTCAAGCAGGCGAAGAAACGGCGGCCGCGGCCAAGCTCGACATCGCGACCTTGAAACCGGGCGACGTCATCGAGGGCCGCTACAAATTCATCGAGAAGATCGGCAAGGGCGCGTTCGGCACGGTGCTTGCTCATGGAAGACACGGTGGTCGAGGAGCGCCTGATTCTCAAGTTCTTGAACCCCAACGTTTCCTCCGACGAGGAAATGATGAAGCGCTTCGTGCACGAGCTGCGCTACAGCCGCAAGATCACGCACAAGAACGTCATCCGCATCTACGACTTCCTGTACATCCGCGGCAATTACGCGATCTCGATGGAATACTTTCCCCTCGCACACGCTTGGGCGGAGAGATCGTCAACGAGAAGCCGGTGGCGCTCAAACGCGCGGTCAAATTCGGCATCGACATCGCCACCGGCATGGCGGTGGCGCATCAAGCCGGCATCGTGCATCGCGACTTGAAGCCGGCAAACGTGCTGATCGACAACGATTCGCTGCTCAAAATCGTCGACTTCGGCGTGGCCGCGGCGCAGAGCCAAGGCGACACCCAGCTGACCAAGACCGGCTATGTGATCGGCTCGCCCAAATACATGGCGCCCGAACAGATCCTGGGCAAAAAGGTCGACGAGCGCGCCGATATCTACAGTCTGGGCGTCATCCTGTACGAGATGTTTGCCGGCGTTCCGCCCTACTCGCGCGGCGATCACATGTCCGTCATGTACCAGCACGTCCAAGGCAAGGCGCGCCGCCCATCGAGATCAACAAGGATTTGCCCGTGGAACTCAATAATCTCGTGATGAAGTGCATGTCGCTGGACAAGGCAAAACGGGCCCAAACCATGGATGAACTGCGTCTGGCGCTGGAGAAATTCCTTTAATCGCGCTCGTCAGCCGTAAGTCGCCCAGGCTGCGAGTTGACGCACCTCACGTTTATGGGCGAATAACGCCCCAAACGCTCGAAAAACCAATCGCTTACGGGTAGCCTTACGCGTTATGGCAAGAGTCGACGCGTTCCTCAAATTGGGGGTGGCCCAGGGCTGCTCGGATCTGCATCTGGCGGTGGGCGTGCCGCCCATGCTGCGCATGCACGGCGATCTGATGCCCATCAAGTTCCGCGATCTGGGCGACGCGGAACTCGAAGGCTACATTACCGAGATCCTGACCCAATCGCAGCTCAAGGTGCTGCGCGAAGGCCACGATCTGGACTTTTCCTACGTATCGACCGAGGGCGGGCGCTTCCGGGTCAATGTGTTTCGCAAGGAAACCGGCATCGGCGCCGCCTTTCGAGCCATCCCCACCACCATGCCGAGCATGGATCAGCTCGGTTTACCGCCGATCGTGCGCAAGTTCTGCGACTACCATCAGGGCATGATCCTGGTGACCGGTTCAACCGGCACCGGCAAGACCACGACGCTCGCCTCGATGATCGATCACCTCAACTCGACCCGCTCGCTCAACATCATCAGCCTCGAGGACCCGATCGAGTTCGTTCACCGCAGCAAATCCAGCCAGGTCATCCAGCGCGAATTGGGCACGCATCTGCCGTCGTTCGCCGAAGGCGTGCGCGCCGCCATGCGCGAAGATCCCGGACGTGATCCTGGTCGGCGAGATGCGCGATGCCGAGACCATTTCCATGGCGATGACCGCCGCCGAAACCGGACACCTGGTGCTCGGCACGTTGCACACCACCAGCGCCACCAAGACCATCGACCGCATCATCGATGCGCTGCCCAACGATGAGCGCGAACAGACCAAGACCTTTCTGGCCAACAGCCTGATCGCGGTCATTACGCAGATTCTGCTCAAGACCCCGGATCAACGCGCGCGCAAGGCGGTGTGCGAGGTCATGGTGCTCACCAAGGCGATCGGCAAGCTCATCATGACCGACCAGATCGCATCAGATTCCCAGCCAGCTGCAGATGGGCAAGGAATACGGCATGCAGCTTCATCGACCAGGCCCTGCTCGCCGCGATCAACGCCAAGGAAGTCGATCCGGAGCATGCTTACACCTATGCGTCCGACAAGCGCCAGTTCCAGCGCTTCGTCACCGACATGTCCGGCGTGCCGCTCGCAGAGCCGGCGACGCCCCCCTGAAGCCATGCCCGCCATCGACGAATTCTTGAATCAGATTCTCGAGGGCAACGGCTCGGATCTGCATTTCTTGGCCGGCGATCTGCCGCGCATCCGCCAATATGGCGAACTGAAGGCATTGCGGGAAGTGCCGCTGAGCGCCGACATCGTCAAGAACACGCTTGTACGAAATCATGCCCAAGCTGGCGGTCGAGCGGTTCGAGGAGAAGGACGGCACCGACTTCGCCTATGCCATTCCAGGTGTTGCGCGCTTTCGCGTCAACGTCATGCGGCAACTCAACGGCATGGGCGCGGTGTTCCGCGCCATTCCCTCCAACGCCAAGACCGCGGAGGAGCTCAAACTGCCGCCGGCCGTCATGGACATGTGCAAAATCAACAGCGGCCTGATTCTCGTCACCGGTAAAACCGGCTCCGGGCAAATCGACGACGCTCGCCGCCATGATCGATGACATCAACCGGCGGGAAAAAGGTCATATCCTCACCATCGAGGATCCGATCGAGTTCGTTCATGCGCGCAAGAACTGCCTCATCAGCCAGCGTGAAATCGGCGTCCATGCAGCCTCATTTTCCTCCGCCTTGCAATCCGCACTGCGCGAGGATCCGGACGTCATTCTGGTGGGCGAGCTGCGCGATCTGGAGACCATGGGCATCGCCGTCACCGCCGCGGAAATGGGCATTCTGGTGATGGCGACGCTGCATACCAACGGCGCCGCGCCGACGGTCGACCGGTTGGTGAATGCATTTCCCGCGGACAAGCAGCCGCACGTGCGCACCATGCTGTCCACCAGCCTGCGCGGCGTGGTCTCGCAACAGCTCATCCAGAAGGCCGACAAGCAGGGCCGCGTGGCCGCATTGGAAATCCTGGTCAATACCCCGGCGGTGGCCAACCTCATTCGTCAGGGCAAGATGGACCAGTTGGAAAACGCCATGCAAAGCGGCGCCGCCAACGGCATGAAATTGATGGATACGGCGATCCAAGCATTGCTCGATTCGCGGCAAATCACCGGCAAAGAAGCCTTCAAGAAGGCCATCAACAAGTCCAAATTCGAACAATTCCGCGAAGCTTCTTAGCCGCTCTCGCTTGCAGCCGGAGGCCCGGCGCCTGCGGCGGCCGCGACCCGGGCTTGCACGCCATGGCATAATTTGGCATGACTCAACGCCGCCGCATCCTCGTCACCAGCGCCCTGCCCTACGCCAACGGGCCTTTGCACCTGGGTCATATTCTCGAGGCCATTCAAACCGACATCTGGGTTCGGTTCCAGAAGCTGCGCGGCCACGAGTGCTACTACGTCTGCGCCGATGACACCCACGGCACGCCCATCATGCTCAAGGCGCAGGCGGAAGGCATCACGCCGGAGCGGCTGATCGCGCAAATTCATACGGAACATCAGCGCGATCTCACCGACATGCTGATCGGCATGGACAACTTCGGCTCGACCCACTCGAAGGAAACCCAGCAATTCTGCGATCGCATGTACCTGATGCATCGCAAGGCGGGCTATATCGACAAGCGCAGCGTCCGCCAAGCCTACGATGACAGCGCGAAAATGTTCCTGCCCGACCGCTACGTCAAGGGCATTTGCCCGGTCTGCGCAAAACCCGACCAGTACGGCGATTCCTGCGAGAATTGCGGCGCCACCTATACGCCCGCGGACCTCAAGAATCCCGTTTCAGTGGTGAGCGGCACCCCGCCGGTGTGGCGCGAATCCGAGCATTATTTCTTCCGCCTGAGCGCCTTCGAGACGTTTTTGAGCGCCTGGGTCGGCAGCGGGGCGCTGCAGGAGAGCGTGGCGCGCAAGCTCAACGAATGGTTCTCTTCCGGCCTGCGCGACTGGGACATCTCGCGCGATGCACCTTACTTCGGCTTCGAAATTCCCGATGCGCCCGGCAAGTATTTCTATGTGTGGTTCGACGCTCCGATCGGCTATCTTGCCAGCTTTGCGCAGCTGTGTGCGCGCAGCGGCTTGAAGTTCGATGATTTTTTAGCGGTCGACTCGAGCGCGGAACTGCATCATTTCATCGGCAAGGACATCTTGTATTTTCACACCCTGTTTTGGCCGGCGGTGCTGCAGGCTTCGAAAATGCGCCCGCCCAGCGCGGTGCATGCGCATGGTTTTCTCACCGTCAATGCCCAGAAGATGTCGAAGTCGCGCGGCACCTTCATTACCGCGCGCAAATACCTGGAGCACTTCCCGGCCGAATATCTGCGCTATTATTTCGCGGCCAAATTGGGCTCCGGCATCGACGACATGGACATGAATCTGGACGAGTTCGCCACGCGCCTGAATTCGGAGATCGTCGGGAAGCTCGTCAATATCGCCAGCCGCTGCGCCGGATTCATTGCGCGCAGCTCGGGCGGCAAGCTGGCGGATACCCTCGCGGATCGCGATCTGTACGCGGCATTCGCCGCCGCCGGCGAGGGGATTGCGAAGCATTACGACAGCCGCGATACGGCTGCCGCGATGCGCGAGATCATGGCTCTGTGCGACCGCGCCAATCAATACGTCGACTCGCGCAAGCCCTGGATGCTCGCCAAGGACCCGGGCAAAGCCCTCGAGGTGCAGAGCGTCTGCACCCAAGCCTTGAATCTGTTCCGCGTACTGATGATCTACCTCGAGCCGGTACTGCCGGCCATGGCCGCGAGCGCGCGGGCCTTCCTGCGCGAATCCGCATGGACTTGGGCCTCGGCCGCCACGCCGCTGCTGGCCACATCCATCAATGCATACGAGCCGTTGGCGGTTCGGCTGGATCCCAAGGCCGTGGCGCGCTTGGTCGAGCCTGACGCGCCTGCGCCTGCGGCGGCATCCGCGCCGGGCGCGCAGTCGCCGCGCAACGCGGGCGCCTCGGATGCCGCGACGTTGGCGGCCGCAGCGTCGGTGGAGGGCAATCTGATATCAATCGACGACTTTTTGCGCATCGATTTGCGCGTGGCCAAAATCTTGGCCGCCGATTTCATCGCCGGCGCGGACAAGCTGCTCAAGCTGCGCATCGATGTGGGTGAGTTGGGGGAGCGCGAGATTTTTGCCGGTATCCGCGCTGCCTACGATCCGGCGGCCTTGGTCGGCAGACTCATCGTGGTCGTCGCCAATCTCGAACCGCGGACCATGCGCTTTGGCGTCTCGGAGGGCATGATGCTCGCCGCGGGACCCGGCGGTAAGGACATTTTCGCGCTCTCGCCCGATTCGGGAGCAGCGCCCGGCATGCGGGTGAAATGAGTTGAGCGAGGGCGCGCGAAAGATCGCGGCGCGCATCGACGCCTTGCTGCCGCAAACCCAATGCACCCGATGCGGTTACGCCGGCTGCAATCCCTACGCCGCCGCAATCGCCGCCGGCGAGGCGCAAATCAATCAATGCCCGCCCGGCGGAGCGGCCACGATCGACGCCTTGGCGCGGCTGCTGAACCGCCCCGCGCTGCCTCTGAATCCGGCCAACGGCGTCGAGTCGGCACCGCGCGTTGCCTGGATCGACGAAGCACGCTGCATAGGTTGCGCGCGCTGCCTGGCGCCTTGTCCGGTCGATGCCATCGTCGGCGCGCCAAAGTACCTGCACACCGTGATCGTCGATCGCTGCACGGGGTGCGAGCTGTGCCTGCCGCCCTGCCCGGTCGACTGCATCGAGATGCGGGCCGTTGCGGCGGGCCATGTCAACGAGCCGCCCCTGAACCGGGAGCGTTACGCCGCGCATACCGGCCGCATCGCCGCTCAAGCCGCGGAACGCCAGCGGCAACTCGACGCCAAGAAAGCGGCTGCCGCGCGCCGCACGGGCGCGCCGTGAATCCGCACAAGCGCCAGGAAATCTTTGCACGCTTTCGCGCGGCCAATGCGCAGCCGCGCACTGAACTGATCTATGAGAGCGCTTTCGAGCTGCTGGTCGCGGTCATCCTCTCCGCGCAGGCCACCGACAAGAGCGTGAACAAGGCCACGGCGGAATTGTTCCGCGCTGCAAACACCCCCGCTGCCGTGCTGGCGCTCGGCGCCAGGCGGTTGTCGCGCTACATCAAATCCATCGGACTCTACAATGCGAAGGCCAGGAACATCATTGCCATGAGCCGGCTCCTGTTGGAGCGCCATTCCGGCGAGGTACCGACGACTCGCGCAGCACTGGAAGAACTGCCGGGCGTGGGGCGCAAAACCGCCAATGTCATCCTCAATACGGCATTTGGCGAAGCCACGATCGCGGTCGACACGCATATTTTCCGCGTCGCCAATCGCACCGGAATCGCACCCGGCAAAACCGTGCGCGAGGTCGAGGAGAAGCTGATGAAGTTCGTGCCGCCGGAGTACCGTCAGGACGCGCATCACTGGCTGATCTTGCACGGCCGCTACGTGTGCAAAGCCCGGCGTCCGGACTGTCCGCTCTGCATCATCGCGGATCTGTGCGAGTATCGCCGCAAGACACCCGCATGAGCCTGTTCGACGGCCATTCCCGCGACCAATTGCGCCGCGCCTACTCGCAAGCCTGGGCCAAGCATCGCGCGCGCACGCCCTTGGCGCCGCTCGAGGCGCAAATCGCGGATGTGATCGAAGCGCACCCGGAGTACCAGCGCATCGTCGCCGATGCCGACGCCGCGGTCGGTTTTGAGCCGGCCGCCGGCCACGCCGCGGAGAATCCCTTTTTACATATGGGCCTGCATCTTGCGGTTCGCGAGCAGCTCGCGATCGACCGGCCCCCCGGCATCTGCGATCTGAAGCGCCGGCTGCAGGCGCAGCATGGCGATGCGCATCGCGCGGAGCACGTGCTGATGGAGGCCTTGGGCGAGGAGCTGTCTATGGCTCAGCGCGATGGACGGGCGCCGGACGAACGGCAATATCTGGTGTTGGCGCGCCGGCGGCTCGCACCCTCTTAGAAGGTTAACGAAGCTTCATGTGCGCTTCATCGGAGCGGTTGCGGGCCGACGCTATCCTCGTGGGTCGATCAACGACCGTTTGAGGAAGCAGCCATGCGTCTTGCATTTGCCGCGAGCGCCTTGTGCCTCAGCGCTCTGGGTCTGAGTTTTCTGTCGCAGACGGCGCTGTCGGTCACGCCGCAGACCGTCACCGCACCCATCGCCGCCGGTCCGGCGAATGCCGCAACCCCAAGCCCAGCACCGGTCGCGAGCGACGCCGCCGCAAGGCATCTGAAGCGCACCGCCTGCCTCAAACACGCGAGAACGAAAAAACTGATCGGGGCGGACAAAACGGCGTTTCTAAAGAACTGCATCGAGGCGCCGCCAGAACCCATCTCGGCAAGCAGGCAGATTCCGCCCGATCGGCCGTGAAGCTAAAACTTCCGCGCGGGTGTCGCGCTAATGGTGAGCCTGACGCTCTGCGGCGCCGCATTGCTCAGCTGTAGAAAGAAGGGCCGCGTTCCGAGCAAATCGAACTGAACGATCTTGTGCGGCGCGCTGCAGCCGTGCTGACCTTGAAAATCGTTCGCCGCCACCAACGCGCCGTTGGACACCACATCGATCCAAAACGGCATGTCGATCGCGACTCGATAGCTGCCGCTCGCGGGAATCTTGAAAGTCACCAAGCCGCCGTAGGATTCCGCACGCGGACTTTTCTTTCCGGGGCCGGCCGCGAAGCGCACCTTGTCCTGCTTGGAAAGCGCAATCTCATACAAGCGGTTCAATACAACCGGCGGGGCGGATTTTGGATCCACTCCAGCGGCCAGCGGGGTCGCCGGGCCTGCGAACAATGCGCGTTCCTGGGTCACGTCCCAGCGGAAATCCACGCAGGCATCGTCCGCCAAGACGGGAGCCGCCGCGGCAAGCGCCGCTGCGAACATCATCGACCGATGCATGCCTCTAAGCATTTCGTTTCGGTATGTAAAGATCCGTGAGCGTGCCGTCGAAAGCTTCGGCGGCGAACGCCACGGTTTCCGACAGGGTCGGATGGGGATGAATGGTCAAGCCGATATCGGATGCGTCGGCGCCCATTTCGATGGCCAGCGCCACCTCGGCGATCAAATCGCCGGCGCTGGTGCCGACGATCCCGGCGCCGAGAACCCGGTGCGTCTGCTTGTCGAACAGCAGCTTGGTGAAGCCGTCATCGCGGTTCAGTGCCAGGGAGCGCCCGCTGGCCGCCCAAGGAAAGGTTCCCTTGCCGTATTCGATGCCGCGTGCCTTCGCCTCGGTCTCGGTGAGGCCTGCCCACGCAATTTCCGGATCGGTATAGGCCACCGAAGGAATGCAGCGCGCGTCGAATGCAGCCTTGTGTCCGGCCGCAACCTCCGCCGCGACCTTGCCCTGATGGCTGGCCTTGTGCGCGAGCATGGGCGCGCCCACGATGTCGCCGATCGCGAAAATATGCGGCACGTTGGTACGCATTTGCTTGTCGACATCGATGAGGCCCCGGGCACTCACCGCGACGCCCGCGGCGGCTGCATTGATGGCATTGCCGTTGGCCGAACGCCCCACCGCGACCAGCACGCGATCGAACAGCTGCGGCTCGGGCGAGTCCGGGCCTTCGAAGGTTGCCCTCAAGCCCTCGGCGAGCGCTTCGAGCTTCGTCACCTTGGTCTTCAAGAGAATCTTTTTGTAGCGCTTTTCAATGCGCTTTTGCAGCACCCGGACCAGATCGCGGTCCGCTCCCGGCATCAACCCGTCCATGAGTTCCACCACCGTCACCTCGGCGCCGAGCGCATCGTAGACACAGGCCATTTCGAGGCCGATGATCCCGCCGCCGATGACCAACAGGCGTTTGCAATCCGCCGGCAGCTCCAGTGCGCCGCTTGAATCGATGATGCGCGGATCCTCGGGCAACCCCGGCAGCAGAGCCGATTCGGATCCCGCCGCGATGATGCATTGCTTGAAATCCACGCGGCGCGTCGAGCCGGCGCCTTTCACATCCAACGAATACGGTCCCGCGAACCTGGCATCGCCCTGGATGAGGTCGACTTTGCGCTGCTTCGCCAGCAGCATCAGTCCATTGGTCAACCTCGTGACGACTTTGTTCTTCCATGCGCGCAGCAGGCCGCGGTCGATCTTTGGAGGCAGCAAACACGATCCCATTGGCCGCCATGTCCGCGGCATCTTCGATGACCTTGGCCGCGTGCAGCAAAGCCTTGGAAGGGATGCAGCCCGACGTTCAAGCACACGCCGCCGAGCACCGGCCAGCGTTCGATCAGCGTCACCTTGAGCCCCAAGTCCGCCGCGCGAAAGGCGGCCGTATATCCGCCCACGCCGGCACCGAGCACGACCAGGTCGACCGCGCCGGCGGGCGCGTCTGCAGCAGCGGCGCGGCTCGCCGCGGGAATCGGCGCGGCCGGCGCCGCGCTCGCGCTCGATTTTTCCGGCGCCGGCGGCGCGGCGCTGGCGGCCTTGGCGGGCGCCGCGGCATCCGCCTCGACGAGCGCAATCAAAGTTCCGGACGAAACCGCATCGCCCTTTTTGATTTCAATGGAATTGATCACGCCGCTGACCGGCGAGGGGACGTCCATCGCCGCCTTGTCGGATTCGAGCGCAATCAGCGGATCTTCGACGGCAACCTTGTCGCCTTTCTTGACCAGCACATCGAGAACAGTCACGCCTTTGACTTCGCCCAGATCGGGCACTCGCACTTCCACCGCGCTCATAGCAGCGCCTTCACGTCACCGAGCATCTTTGCGAGAAACACCACGAAACGGGCCGCTTCCGCGCCGTCGATGACGCGGTGGTCGTAGGACAGGGACAGCGGCAGCATCAGCCGCGGCACAAACGCGCCGCGCTCGTACACCGGCTTCTGAGTCGACCTCGAGACGCCGAGAATGGCCACTTCCGGCGCGTTGATGATGGGCGTGAAGTAGGTGCCGCCGATTCCGCCCAAGCTCGAAATCGTAAAGCTGCCGCCCTGCATTTCCGCGGCCTTCAGTTTGCCGGCGCGCGCCTTTTCGGAAAGCGCGCTCAAGGCGCGCGCGATGTCGTAGATGCTGAGCCGATCGGCATTCGCAATGACGGGGACGACCAATCCATTCGGCGTGTCCGCCGCGAAGCCGATATTGAAGTACTTCTTCAAGACCAGATTTTCGCCGCTCTCGTCCAGCGAGGCATTGAATCGGGGAAATTCGCGCAAAGCCAAGATGCAGGCCTTGATGATGAACACCAAGGGAGTCAGGCGGACCTGTTCCTGCGCCGCCTTGTTCTTGAGCGCACCGCGTGCCGCCTCCAGGTCGGTGATATCGGCATCCTCGTGCTGGGTCACGTGCGGCAGGTTCAGCCAGCTGGCCTGCAATCGCGCGCCGGAAATTTTCTGGATGCGCGAGAGCGGCTTGAGCTCGACGGCGCCAAAATGCGCGAAATCCACCGCCGCCACGCGCGGCAGCGGCGATACGGCGGCGGCGTTGGCCGCCGCGGCGAGCAAGCCTTTGACGTGAGCCTTGACGTCGTCCTGGGTGATGCGGCCCTTGACGCCGGTCCCTTGGACCTTGCCCAAATCCGCGCCCAGTTCGCGCGCGAACTTGCGCACCGAGGGGCTGGCGTGAGCTCTGGAGAACGCTTGCTCGTCGATCGTGACCGGGCCCACAGCGCGCGCTTGGGCTCTTGGCTGCGCCGCAGGCGAAGCGCTCGGTGTCGCCGCGGCAGCGGGAGCGGCAGGCGCCGCCGCTTCAGCAGGCGCCGCGGCCTGGACCGCCGCCGCCGGCGCAGCGGTTTTTTCGGCCGCCGCGGCCTCCGCCGCGGCGGGCTCGAGCAGCAGGATCACGGAACCTTCGGAGACCTTGTCGCCGGTCTTGAGTTTGACCTGCGCGATTTTTCCTGCGGCCGGAGCCGGCACATCCATCGCCGCCTTTTCGGTTTCGATGGTGACCAGCGGCGTTTCCTTGTCGATTTGCTGGCCATCCTTCACCAGCACCTCGATGACGTTGACATCCTTGAAGCCGCCGATATCCGGCACCCGAACTTCGATTGGGCTTGCCATGCTCGCCCCCTAGACCGACACGGGATTGGATTTATCCGGGTCGATGCCGAAATGCTGCATGGCTTCGTTCACCGTTTGCGCGTCGATCTTGCCCTCATCGGCCAGCGCTTTGAGCGCGGCAACCACCACGTAGTGGCGGTCCACTTCAAAGAATCGGCGCAGCTCCGCGCGCGAATCGCTGCGGCCGAAGCCATCGGTTCCGAGCGCCGTATAGGGACCTGGCACCCATTGCCTGATCTGGTCCGCCACGGTCTTCATATAGTCGGTGGCGGCGATGAACGGGCCTTCGCGCTGCGCCAGTGTTTCCTCGATGTAGGTTTTTTTACGCGGTTCCCCCGCGTGCAGCATGTTCCAGCGCTCCACCGCCAGAGCGCTTCGGCGCAGTTCGCTGAAGCTCGTCACCGAATAGACATCCGCGGGCACGCCGTAACTCTTTTCGAGCAGCTCCGCGGCCGCCAGCACCTCGCGCAAAATCGTCCCCGAACCGAACAGCGTCACCCGCACCTTGCCGCGGCCGCCGGTTTTCAGCAGGTACATGCCGCTCAATATGCCCTGCGCCGCGCCGGCGGGCATCGCCGGATGCGCGTAATTTTCGTTCATGCAGGTGATGTAGTAGAAAATACTTTCCTGCTCCTGGTACATGCGGCGCAGGCCATCATGCACGATCACCGCCAATTCGTAGGCATAGGCGGGATCGTAGGCGACGCAGTTGGGCACCGTCGTCGCCACCAGCTGGCTGTGTCCGTCCTGGTGCTGCAGCCCCTCGCCCGCCAGCGTGGTGCGCCCGGCGGTGCCGCCCACCAGAAACCCTCGCGCCTGGCTGTCGCCCGCGGCCCAGATGAAATCGCCGACCCGCTGAAAACCGAACATCGAATAATAAATATAGAAACGGCATCATGCTGACGCCGTGATTCGAATAGGCCGTGGCCGCGGCGATCCACGAGCACAGGCTGCCCGCCTCATTGATTCCTTCCTCGAGTATCTGTCCCTGCTTGTCTTCGCGGTAAAACATCAGCTGGTCGGCGTCCTGCGGCGTGTAGAGCTGTCCCACCGAGGAATAAATGCCGATCTGGCGAAACATTCCTTCCATGCCGAAGGTGCGTGCCTCGTCCGGCACGATCGGCACGACGTGCTTGCCGATGCTCTTGTCCTTGACCAAGCTGGTCATCATCCGCACCAAGCGCCATGGTGGTCGAAATCTCCCGATCCCCCGTGCCCTCGAGCAATGTGCTGAACAGTTCGAGGGGCGGAACCGTCAACGGCGGCGCAAGGGAGCTGCGCGCCGGCAGATAGCCGCCGAGCGCGGCGCGCCGCTCTTGCAGGTAGCGCATCTCCTCGCTGTTCTCGGCGCGGCTTCCTGAACGACAGGCCGGCGATCTCCTCGTCGGTTATCTGAATGTTGAAGCGGTCGCGCACCTCCTTGAGATTGCTCGTCCGCCAGCTTTTTCTGCTGATGGGTCGAGTTGAGGCCCTCGCCGGCCTTGCCCATGCCGAAGCCCTTGACGGTTTTCGCCAGAATCACGGTGGGCGCCCCCTTGTGGGCGACCGCGGATGCATAAGCCGCATACACCTTTTCCGGATCGTGGCCGCCGCGATTGAGGCGCCAGATCTCCTCATCCGACATGTTGGCGACCATTTCCTTGAGCTCCGGATACTTGCCGAAGAAATGCTCGCGCGTGTAGGCGCCGCCCTTGGATTTGAAGTTCTGATACTCGCCGTCCACGCACTCTTCCATCACGCGCTTAAGAAACCCTTCTGATCGCGCGCGAGCAGAGGATCCCAACGGCGAGCCCCACAAAACCTTGATGACGTTCCAGCCCGCGCCGAGGAAGGCCGCTTCGAGCTCCTGAATGATCTTTCCGTTGCCGCGCACCGGTCCATCGAGCCGCTGCAGATTGCAATTGATGACGAAAATCAGATTGTCGAGTTTCTCGCGCACCGGCATGGTGAGCGCCCCCATCGACTCGGGCTCGTCCATCTCCCCGTCGCCGAGAAACGCCCACACTTTCCGATCGGACGGCGGCGACGATGCCGCGATGCTCCAGATAGCGCACGAAGCGCGCCTGAAAATCGCCATCATCGGACCCAATCCCATCGACACCGTGGGAAATTGCCAGAAATTCCGGCATCAGCCAGGGATGCGGATAGGAGGACAAGCCGCCGCCGCGCACCTCCTGGCGAAAGCGCTGCAGCTGGCTCTCGTCCAGGCGGCCCTCCAGGTAGGCACGGGCGTAGATGCCGGGGCTGGAGTGGCCCTGGATGAACACCATGTCGCCGGGATGCGCGGCGCTGCGCGCGCGCCAGAAATGATTGAAGCCCACCTCATAGAGCGTCGCCGCCGAAGCGTAGCGTGGCGATGTGGCCGCCATACTCGGAATTCGCGCGGTTCGCCTGCACCACCATGGCGAGCGCATTCCAGCGCATGTAGGCCTCGTTGCGCCGCTCCAGCGAGCGATCGCCCGGATATTCCGGCTCCTGCGCCTTGGAAATCGTATTGAGGTACGCGGTGTTCGGCTTGAACGGCAGATACGCGCCGGAGCGGCGCGTGAAATCCACCAGCTTCTCGAGCAGAAAATGCGCACGCTGCGGGCCCTGGGCGCGCATGACGGAGTCGATCGACTCCAGCCACTCCTGAGTTTCGGTCGGATCGATGTCTTCGAACGGCGATTGTTGCGTCATAGAAATGCCCGGGAGCCTGCACCCCCACGTGTCCTGTTAAGATGGCAGGCACGTTACAGCGCCCCTGCGCCAACTGCCATTACGTTATTTACCGCGCTATCTTCGGGGTTTGGTTTTTCACGGTCAAGAAGGAGCCTGTCTGAGTATTCCGCGTGAGCCGTGACATGCCGACTCGCTTGCCCTTGGACCGTCTTCTCGTGCCCGTGCGCCAAATCGGCGAAGCGGTGAGCGCATCACGCCTCGCGCGCCACGTCGAGCGCGGCACTGTTGTTCTGCCGCTTGAGCCCTCCGCCGCGGATTGGCAGGCGCTGCCGCATGGCGCCGTGCTGCGCGCGCTGCTACGCGCGCAAGATCCGCAAAGCCGGCGACTCTACCAGCTGCGGGTGGGCGCGCACGCGCAAACCTTGCTGGTCGTCGCCTGCGTAGCCGCCGCAGGCGATCGACCTTCGAGCGCTTGCAAGCTGCCGGCAAAATCGCGCGCACTGCGCTGGAAGGCGAGCCGCAGAGCGGTTCTGCTATGGCAGCGGGGCTGCGCGCTGGATGCAGCCGACGCCACCTTCCATGCCCTCATCGCAGCGCTGGAAGCCGCCGCCTTCCGCTTCGCAACCTTCAAGAGCAAGCCCAAGCCGCGCGCCCGGCTCCTCAGTATCGACCTCGCGCTGGCGTGGAAAGTTGCAGCGAGCTCGATTTGACGCTCGCGACGGCAGCCGGCAACAATCTCGCGCGCTGGCTGACCGCATTGCCGCCCAACACGCTGGATGCCGCCGGCTTACCGGCGGCTGCTGCAAGAATTCGGCGCAGCGCTTGAAACTCGACTACAAATTTCTACGGCGAGACGCAGCTGAAGCGCCTGGGCGCCGGCGCATTCCTCGCAGTGCTCGCGGCAATGCCATGCGCGACGCGGGCATCGCGCTGCCTGTCCTATCGTCCGCGTGGCGCTGCAGCACCCGGCCGTCAGCCTGGTGGGAAAGGGCATCTGCTTCGACACCGGCGGCACGAATCTGAAGGCTCACAAGGGCATGCTCGACATGCACACCGACATGGAGGGCAGCGCCGTCGCGCGTGGGGAGCCTCTATGCGCTCAAGCCCTGCGCTCGCCGCTGGCGGTCGATTGTTGGCTGGCGATCACCGAAAACCGCATCGGGCCACTCGCCTACAAGCCGCAGGACGTGGTGCGTGCCGCGAACGGCACGACCATCCAGGTGATTCATACCGACGCCGAGGGCCGCATGGTGCTGGCTGACACCCTGAGTCTCGCGGCGGCCAAAAGCCGCGCGCGATCATCGACTACGCAACGCTCACCGGCGCCTGCATTTATCGCGCTGACCGAGCGCTACAGCGGCGCCTTCACCAATCGGCCGGACGCGCGCGGCCTGATCGAGTCGGCGGGCATCAGCAGCGGCGAGCGCGTCTGGTGCTTTCCGATGGACAAGCGACTTCGACACGGATCTGGAAAGCGCGTCGCCGATGTGCTGCAGTGCTCGGCCGATTCCAAAGGCGATCACATTCTGGCAGCGCGATTCTTGAGCCGGTTCGTGCCGAAGGAGATCGCGTGGCTGCACTTGGATCTCGCCGCCGGCACGCGCCATGGCGGACTCGCGCACATCGCGACCGAGATCACCGGCTTCGGCGTGCGCTACACGCTCGAGCTGCTGCGCCGCGGATGGACCGCAGCGGCGCGGCGCCGCGATGAACGCGCCTGACCGATCGCAACGGCCGCGACGACTGGCACGTGCATTTGCGCGACGGAGCGGCCTCGCCGCCGGTCGCGCAGTTCACCGCGGAGCGATTCGGCCGCGCCATCGTGATGCCGAATCTCAAGCCCCCGCCATCACCACCACCGCCCTCGCCGGCGCCTATCGGCAGCGCATCCTGGCGGCGCTGCCCGCGCACAGCCGCTTCGAACCGCTGATGACCCTGTACCTGACGGACCAAACCCCGCCCGAGGAGATCGACCGGCGCCACGAACAGCGGATTCGTCCATGGCGTGAAACTCTATCCCGGCGGGAGCCACCACGCACTCGCGAGGCCGGCGTCACCGACATCGCGCAAGCCTACGCGCGTGCTCGAGCGCATGCAAAAGATCGGCATGCCGCTTCTCGTGCATGGCGAGTCCGCGCGACCGGACGTCGACGTGTTCGACCGCGAGACGCTCTTCATCGACGAACGTGCTGGCGCCGCTGCTCGAACGATTTAGCCGCGCTGCAGCGTGGTGTTCGAGCACATCACCACGGCGCGCGCGGTGGAATTCGTCGCGCAGCCCGCGCGCGGCTGGTCGCCGCGACCATCACGCCGCAGCATCTGCTGCACAATCGCAACGCGATTTTTTCCGGCGGCATCCGCCCGCATTTCTATTGCCTGCCGATTCTGAAGCGGGAGCGGGACCGGAAGCGCTGCGTGCGGCCGCGACCAGCGGCAACCCGCGCTACTTCCTGGGCACGGACAGCGCACCGCACGAGCGCAGCACCAAGGAAACGGCTTGCGGCTGCGCGGGCATGTTCACGGCGCATGCAGCCATCGAGTTGTACGCAGAGGCGTTCGAATCGGCCGGGCAGCCTCGATCGGCTGGAAGGGTTTGCCAGCCATTTCGGCGCCGATTTCTATGGGCTGCCGCGCCACGCCGAGCACGATCACGCTGCTCAAGGAAACCTGGACCGCGCCGCAGCAGTTACGAATTCGGCGGCGGCACGCTGCGTGCCCTATCGCGCCGGCGAGCCGATCGGCTGGCGCCTGTTGCCAGCTTCAAGCCATGATCGCAGCTGCCGCCGATCACCTTTGCGACGCGCTTCCGCGGATTTCTGCCCGTGGTCATCGACGTCGAAACCGGCGGTTTCAACTCGCAGACCGACGCGCTGCTGGAAATCGCCGCCGTATTCATCGAGATGCGCAGCGACGGCACGCTCGCGCGCGGCGAGACGCACCGCTACCACGTGATCCCCTTCCCGGGCGCCAATATGGAGCCGGCATCGCATGGCCGTCACCGGCATCGATCCCCATCATCCATTGCGCCCGGCGATCTCCGAAGAAGACGCGCTGCAGCGGATCTTCAAGGAAGTCGCAACGGCGATGCGCGCCGCCGACTGCACGCGCGCCGTGCTGGTCGGCCACAACGCATCCTTCGACCTGAATTTCTTGAATGCCGCAGTGGCGCGCACCCAGATCAAGCGCAATCCGTTTCATCCATTCTCGAGTTTCGACACCGCCACGCTGGGCGGCGTCGCCTTCGGGCAAACCGTGCTGATGCGCGCGACCCTCGCCGCCGGTCTCGAATGGGACACGCGCTCGCGCGCATTCCGCGGCCTATGACGCGGAGCGCACCGCGGACCTCTTCTGCATCGGTGTGCAATCAGTTTCAAGGCGTATTCGATGCAAGCCGCACGGCGCTTGGCGGCCATGGGGCCCCTCGAGTCGAGGCCGGACCCCGCGGTTCCTTAAGATGGCGCCCGGCGCGGCGCCCTAAGCAGGCGGCTACGGCGCCCGGCCTCGGCCAGCAGCTGCTTGCAGCTCGCCGCTCTTGTACATCTCGAGCGTGATGTCGCAGCCGCCCACCAGTTCGCCATTGACATAGAGCTGCGGGAACGTGGGCCAGTTCGAATAGGTCTTGAGCGCCTCGCGCACTTCCGGATCCTCGAAAATATTGACGTGCGCAAACTTGCGCCTTGCAGGCCTTCAAAGCGCCCACCGTCTGGGCGGAAAAGCCGCATTGCGGAAAATCCGGCGTGCCCTTCATGTAAAGCACCACAGGGGCGGCGGATAGCTGGCTCTTGATTCGTTCAATCGCGTTCATAGTCGACATTCTCCACGTGGTTCATCCAATTGTACGATAACCGCCGCGACGGTTTCGCCCGGCATCGTTGAATTATTGGGGTCAGTCCCCTATTCTTCCAGGTTGCCGCAATGCACGATCCAAAGCCGAGGCTCAATGCCGACGCAATAAACTTATGGAGGGGAATCGCATGAACCCATTAAATACCGTCAAATGGCCTCTGATCATCGGATTCGTGCTCGCAGTCGTGATCGCATTCCTGGTGGAAGGGAGCCTTACCTTCAACTCAATCACACTGGCGGCGTTCACCCGCTGGGCGCATATCTTTGCCGGGATCATGTGGATCGGCCTGCTGTACTACTTCAACGCGGTGCAGACCCCCGCCATGGCCGTGGCGGCCGCCGATAAAGGCGGACCGGGCGGCGCCGGCGTCAACAAGTACATCGCGCCGCGCGCCCTGCTGTGGTTTCGCTGGTCGGCGCTCGCCACCTGGCTGCTGGGGGCCTATTTGCTCTCCCAGACGCCCGGTCGTTTTGTCAGCGCCTTTACCTTGAGCCTGCTCGATCACCCCACCTCGCGTCCCAATCTCATCATCGGCATCGGCGCCTGGCTCGGCACCATCATGCTCTTCAATGTGTGGGGACTGATTTGGCCCAATCAGAAGAAAATCCTCGGGATCCTGCCCGCGACCGATGAGCAGAAGGCCAAGGCCCGCAAGGTGGCGTTGTACGCTTCGCGCATGAACTTCTTGCTCTCCGTCCCGATGCTGATGTGCATGATCGGACCGATGCACGGTCTGCCATTCTAACGGCGCGATCGATGCCGGCCCTCGAGCCGACGGTGCCGGTTCCCGCCGACTTGCCGCAACAGGTGGCGGCGGCTCTTGCCGAGGATATCCGCGGCGGTGATCTCACCGCCGCGCTCATTCCCACCGAAAAAACCGGCCGCGCCACGGTCATTACCCGGGAAGCCGCGATTCTCTGCGGCATCCCCTACGTCGAGGCAACCTTCAGGCAGGTGGATACGCGGGTGAGCTTTCAGTGGCGCGCCGTCGAGGGCGCTGCGGTCGCTGCAAATCAAATTTTGTTCAGCGTCGATGGACCCGCGCGTGCGCTGCTGACGGGCGAGCGCACCGCGCTCAATTTCTTGCAGTTGCTGAGCGGCACCGCGACCGCGGCGCACCGCTACGCGCAGCTCCTCGAGGGAACGCGCTGCCGCCTGTTGGACACGCGCAAAACCATTCCCGGATTGCGCACCGCGCAAAAATACGCGGTGCGCGTGGGCGGCGGCCACAACCACCGCATGGGACTATTCGACGGGATTCTCATCAAGGAAAATCACATTGCGGCGGCCGGAGCGATCGCGCGCGGCGGTCGCGGCGGCGAAGCGCAACGCGGCGCAGGTGCCGATCGAAGTCGAGGTCGAGAACCTGACGCAGTTGCAGGCCGCGATCGAGGCCGGCGCCGATATTGCGCTGCTGGACAATTTCTCGCTCGATGCCATGCGCGACGGCGTCGCGCTCAACGCCAAGGCGAAACGCCCCTTGAAAATCGAGGCCTCCGGCGGCATCACGCTCGAGACGATTCGCGCCATCGCCGAGACCGGCGTGGATTACATTTCCGTCGGCAGCATCACCAAACATGTGCACGCCGTGGATCTATCCATGCGGTTTGAGTGGCACGCCGCCCGTTGATTCAATCTCAGGCGCTGTTCGCAGCCTTCAGCACGCGCTCGGCTGGGAAACACCATAGCCCTGCGCGTAGTCGACGCCCAGGCTCTGCAGCATGTTGATGATCTCTTGATTCTCGGCGAATTCGGCGATGGTCTGCTTGCCGGTCAGGTGGCCGATCTCGTTGATCGAACGCACCATCTCGCGATCGATGGGATCGTGCAGGATCTCCTTGACGAAGCTGCCGTCGATCTTCAAGTAATCGACCGGGAAGTGCTTCAAGTAGCCGAACGAGGACAGGCCGGTGCCGAAATCGTCGAGCGCGAACTTGCAGCCCAGTTCCTTCAGCGCCTGGATGAAGCGGTTCGCCTGCGAGAAGCTCGCGATCGCCGCGGTCTCGGTGATTTCGAAGCAGATCTTGGTGGCATCCAGGCCGCTGCGATGGAACTGATCGATCACGTAGGGCAGGAATTTGTCGTCGCCCAGGCTCTGGCCGGACAGGTTGATCGAGCACATGGTGAGCTTCTCGCGCTCGTCGGCTTCGGAGACCAGCCAGCGGAAGGCGTTTTCGATCACCCAGCGGTCGATGCTCGGCGTGATGCCGTAGCGCTCCGCGGCGGTCATGAAATTGTCCGGCGCGACGATCTTGCCGGCCTCGTCGCGCATGCGCAGCAGCAGCTCGTAGTGCGCGCCCGCCTCGGTGCTTCTGCAGCGGCATGATGGTCTGCCGGAACAGCTCGAAGCGGCCCTCTTCCAGCGCATTGTTGATGCGCGCGGCCCATTGCATCTCGCGCCGGCGGCGCATCAGATCGATGTCGTTCTCTTCGAAGCTGTGCACGCGGTTGCGGCCCGCCTCCTTGGCGGCCTGGCAGGCGCTGTCGGCGGCGCTCAGCACGGACGCGACGTCGGCGTTATCCGACGGAGATCGGCACGACGCCGATGCTCGCGCCGAGGCGGAAGGTGCGCTCCTCCCAGGTGAACTTGAAATTGCGCACCGCCTCGCGCAGCGCTCCGCCGTGCGCATCGCCTCATCCAGCGAGCAGCTCTCCAGCAAGATGCCGAATTCGTCGCCGCCGAGGCGGGCCAGCGTATCGCGCCAGCGGACCTTGGATTTCAGCAGCGCGCCGACCTGGCCGAGCAGCGCATCGCCGGCGCTGTGGCCGCAGGTGTCGTTGACGATCTTGAATTGGTCGAGGTCCAGACAGCACAGCGCATAGGAGGTTTCGCGCGCCTTGGCGCTCTTCAATGCCCGCTCCATGCGGTTCTCGAACTCGCGGCGGTTCACCAGCCCGGTGAGCACGTCGTGGCTGGCGTGATAGCTAGAGGCGCCGGTTGAGTTCGCGCGCCTCGCTGACGTCGTGGAACACCAGCACGCCGCCCGAGACCGCGCCGCTGCCGTCGCGGATGGGCGAGGCCGTGCTCTCGACGTAGATTTCGTTGCCGTCGCGGCGGATGAGCAGCATCGGGCGCACCGATTTGATCGAGCGGGTGCGGCGGATCGCGACCGCCAGCGGGATTCTCCAGCGGCTCGCAGGTCTCCTCGTGGAAGGCGCGGAAGATCTCCTCGATGGCGCGGCCCTGGCTGTCCTCGAGCCGCCATCCGGTGAGCGCCTCGGCCACCGGATTGACGTAATCGATGACGCCCTTGGCGTCGGTGGTAATGACGCCGTCGCCGATGCTCTGCAGGGTGATCTGCGCGCTCTCCTTCTCGCGAAACAGCGCCTCCTCGTACAGCTTGCGCTCGGTGATGTCGAGCTCGACGCCGACCAGCCGCAGCAATCGCCCCTTGTCGTCGACCTTGGCCTTGGCGCGGCTGATCACCCAGCGCCACTCGCCGGTCGCATGGCGCATGCGGTGCAGGCTCTCGAATATCGGCGTCTTGCCGGCGACGTGATCGCGGATCGCGGCCTGCACCCGCGACATGTCGTCCGAATGCACCAGCGTGCGCCAGTCGGGCGCCTGCCCGACGTCCGCTCTCGTCGTAGCCGAGCATGGCCTTCCAGCGCGGCGACAGGTAAACGCGGTTGTTGAGCGTGTCGAAATCCCACAAGCCGTCGTTGGCGCTGTAGAGCGCGAGCTCGTTGCGCTCCTCGAGATCCTCGCAGATGCGCGCTGGATCTCGATGCGCTCGAGCCCGGTGGCGAGACTCGAGCCGACCAGTTTCATGAGCAGGTGCAGCTGCACTTCCCAGTTGTCGCGCGGCCGCGCACTGGCGATGCCCGAGCAAACCGGCGGGCCTGCCCTTGATGAATAACCGATCATGAGCACCGAACCGATGCCCGAGTCGACCCACACCGCGGCATCCTCGGCCTGGTCTGTCGCGGGGCGCGCCGGTATCGCGCACCTCCGAGACCCGCAGCGGCGCCAGCCGCGATTGCAGCCAGGGCAGATCGTCCAGGGACTGTCCGCGCAGCTGCTCGGGATTGCCGGTGGCCAGCATGCCGCGCGCCACCTGGACATCGCCGATGACGTTGAGCTCAGGATCGAGGCTCAGATGAAAGGCCGTGTCGACGCGGGTCGCCTCGCGCAGCAGTTCCAGATTGACGATGATGATGTCGAGCGGCGGTCGGCCGCCGTCATGGTCTGGAAGTCGACCGCGATTTTGGTGCAAGTGACATCGAGGCCTACGGTGGGCCGGGGGCCGCGCCGCGGCCAGGTTTGTGGGGACAATATGTCCGAGGCGGTCAGGTCCGCATGGCGGGGATCGTTGGAGCTATCGCCATGCGCCTTCGACTGGTCCCAAGGGAGTAATGCAGTTGAAGATCAATAGTTTGCCACTCGAATCCCGCACGAAATGCGAATGCGTCACACAGTTCCTCGGATTCGCAACCACGCAGCATACGACCGGATTCTCGCATAAGTTATCAGGAATACAAGCTAAGCGATTGTATTGTTAGGGCTTCAGGTAAAAGAGCTGCCCTCGGCGCACCGGGCCCTCAGTCGAGCGCCGCCTTGGCCGACTCGAATAGCCCCGTAGCGTCTGTTCCATATCGGCTTGCAGCCTTTCGAGCCCTGCCGCATCGAGGCCTTTCGCGACGTAGACCGGCGCTCCGACCGCGATCACGACGCGCGCGCCGAGTTTTGGGATGACGAACCGATCCCAGCTGATTTTCCAGGCGCGCGACGCGGCAATAGCTCAACGGCACGATGGGCCGCTGCGAGATTGCGCGAGCAGCATCGCCCCGGGTTTGAACTTCCACGGCGGTCCCGCGGGGTCCGTCGGGCGCAATCGCCGGCGAGATGCCTTCATGCACCAATGCCTGATAGTAATCGCGCAGCGCCCGCGCACCGGTGTGGGTCGATGAGCCGCGGATCACTTCGCCGCCGAGACGCCGCACGATCATGGCACCGAATTCACCATCGACCGAGGGATGATCAAGACGCCCAGTTTCAAGCCGGCAGCGCGCTGCTCGAGCAGATGTTTGACGCAGAACAATTGATGCTGATGCCAATACACCGGGATGAACGACGGCGCACGCGCCAGTGCCGCGCTCACATGCTCGGCGCCGATGACCCGCACCACCCTGCACCAACCGATGACCAGGCGCATCAACGCCAGCGCGAGCGGCGCCGCGGCTTTGTACAACCACAACCGGCCCTTCGTCAGCCGCCGGCCCGAGCGCGTCTGTTGATCGTAAATGGTGTTGCGAAGGCCGCCGTCTTCTCGTTTCTTTTGCACGGCGGTATTGTCGGGAAGCGCTCCGTGGCGAGCGCAACAGCGCCTACGTTACAATGCCGGCATGCAAACCATAGCAATTCCGCCGGGCCCCGCCGAGGGCTTCGATCTCGGCGGGAGCGAGGAGTCGCTTGCGCGCCTGCAGGACTACTTTAGCGCGCTTCGGCGATCTGTACCGGGTATTCGCACCCAGCCGCGGCGTCTTCAACTACGTCATCAACCATCCCGACGACATCAAGCGCGTGCTGCTGACCAATCACCGCAACTACACCAAGGGCGAGGGCATGGATCGCGTCAAGATCCTGCTCGGCAACGGCATCATGACCAGCGAGGGCGATTTCTGGCGCCGGCAACGGCGCATGATGCAGCCCGCTTTTCACCGCCGCGTCATCGACCGGTTCAGCCAACTGATCGACGCGGTCAACGAGAAATTTGCCGAGCGCTGGGCGGCGCTGGCCGCGCGCGGCGAGGCCATCAACGTATCGGCGAGACCAGCGAATTGACGCTTGAAATCGTGCTGCAGTCCATCTTCGGCACGGATCTGGAGCGGTTGGAGCGGCAAACTCGGCGCCAATCCCTTCGAGGTGGTTGCCAAGGATCACAACCGCGATTTGAAGTTCGCATTCCGTTCCGCTCGCTGGGTCAAGCCTGGTGGGCGAGCTCATTCAACAACGCCGCCGAGCCCCGGAGGAGCATTTCGATTTCTTCAGCATGCTGATGGCTGACGCGCGACCGCGAAAGCGACGCGCCGATGAGCGACAAGGAATTGATCGATGAAGTGCTGACCCTGATCGTGGCCGGCCACGAGACCACCGCCGCCGCGCTGACCTGGACCTGGTATCTGGTCAGCCGGCCACCCGACAGGCGGCCGAGCAGCTGCGCGCGGAAGCCGACCAGACCGGCACCGCAGGCGTCTTGGGACTGGACGCGGCCGAATCGCATGTCCTTCACCCATCAGGTATTGCAGGAATCCCTGCGGCTGTATCCGCCGGGCTGGCTGATCACGCGCCGCTCGATCGAAGCCGATGAACTCGGCGGCTTTCCGATTGCGCCGCGCACCGATGTTTTCATCAGCCCCTATATGCTGCATCGGCACCCGGCCTTTTGGAGCGATGCCGAAGAATTCAAACCGGAGCGGTTCGCCGGCGCGGATGCCGCCGAGCGCCACAAATTCGCTTATATTCCCTTTGCAGTGGGCCCGCGCCACTGCATCGGCGAGAACATCGCCATGTTCGAGATGCTGGTGCACATGCGCACCATGATGTCGCGCGTTTTCAGCTGACGCGGGCCACCCAAGAACCCATTGAATTCGAGGCGCAGATCAATCTGCGGCCGCGCTCCAACCTCATGATGACGGTAGAAACACGATGAACGATGCCAACCGGCTGAGTCGATACACCACTTACATGGAGGTTCTCGAGGACAATCGCGACACCGTCGAGCGCAGCGTGACCTACGTCGAGGGCGAAAACAACGAAAGACGCGTGCAGTTCTCCGAAGTGTATGCGCGCGCAGTGGGAATTTTGTATCTGCTGCAGGCCGCCGGCGCGCGCCGCGGCGACAAGATGATCATCTTCTTGAGCAACAATGAGCAATTTCTGGACGGCTTTTGGGCGGCCATGAGCGGCGGCATCGTGCCGGTGCCCCTGGCGGTCGGAATCAGCGACGAGCACCGCCACAAGCTGCTGCGCGTGGCGCGCAAGCTCGGCAATCCGCTGCTCTATACCGACGCAAAAAGCCTGGAGCGGCTCGGAGCCCTCGCCCAGCAGGTCGGTGAAGGAGACCGGTTCGAGCAGCTGAAATCGCGCGCATTTCTGGTGGAGTCGATCACCGACATCTCGAAGGCCGGCAAGATCGCCCGGCCGGCGCCCGAGGATCTGGCCTTCATTCAGTTCTCTTCCGGATCGACCAGCGAACCGAAGGGGGTGATGCTCAGCCATGCGAACCTGATCGCCAATACCCAGGGGGCGACCGCGGTGGGCAAGTACAACAGCCAGGATACTTCGCTGAGCTGGATGCCGTTGACGCATGACATGGGATTGATCGGACTGTACCTGATGCAGTTCGCGAATCGGGTACACATCAATCTCATGCCGACCGAACTGTTCGTGCGCCGGCCGTTGTTGTGGCTGCAGACCGCCGCCAAAAAACGCGTGACCCTCACCTGCTCCCCCAACTTCGGCTACCGCCACTTTCTAAAGGTCCTGGGCGATCGGCGGCTGGAGAATACCGATCTGTCTTCGATTCGATCCATCTACAACGGCGCCGAACCGATCTCTGCCTCGCTCTGCAACGAATTCATGAATGCGCTGGCGTATACCGGATTGAAGCGCAGCGCCATGTACCCGGTGTACGGGCTGGCGGAGGCCAGCCTCGCGGTGGCGTTTCCGCCGCAAAATACTGATTTTCGCTGGATCCGCCTGAATCGGCATCGTTTGAGCGTGGGTTCGACGATCGAACTCAACCCCGTGGAAACGCGCGACGCCTTCGAGGTGGTGAGCGTGGGACACATCGTGCCCAACACCGAATTGCTCATCGCCGATGACTCGCGCAGCGCCCTGCCGGACGAGACCGTCGGGCACATTTTGATCCGCGGCGCCAGCGTCACGCGCGGCTATTTCGGCGATCCCGAGGCAACGGCGGCGGCGATCGATGCGAACGGCTGGCTCGACACCGGCGATCTGGGCGTGATCCATGAAGCGGCGCTCTACATCGTGGGCCGCTCCAAGGAAATCATCTTCGTCAACGGACAAAACTACTATCCTTATGATCTGGAGAACATCGCGCAGCGCGCGCCGGGTCTGGATTTGAACAAGGTGGTCGCCGCCGGGGTCGCAAAGCCCGGATCGCAAGGCGAGGAACTGGTGATGTTCGTGCTTCACCGCGGCGACATCGCGGAATTTCTGCCCACGGCGAATGCCGTCAGCCGGCTCATCAACGAACACACGGGACTCGAAGTCGCCCAGGTCATCCCGACCAAACGCATCCCCAAAACCACCAGCGGCAAGGTTCAGCGTCATCTTCTGGAGGAGGCCTACACCGACGGCGAATTCGACCGCGAGCTGGACGAACTCAAGGCGCTGCGCGAATCCCGCGGCGCGCCTGAACGCGAGGCGGGAGCGGGTCTGGAGGCTCGTTTGCAAGCGCTGTGCGAAGCCGCGCTGCCGGGCAAGAGAATCGATGTCAACGACAACCTGTTCGAAATCGGCGCAAGTTCGCTCAAGCTGATCGAAATCCACGAAAGCGTCGACAAGGACTTCCCCGGACTCATCGATTTAACCGAATTGTTCGACTACCCCACGATCGCGCAGCTGGCGAGGCACCTGGAAGGCAAGCTCAAAGCGACTCCCCCGCGCTGAAGGTGTCGCAATTGTCGATCTTTCCGGAATCGAACCCGCGGCGAAACCATCTGACGCGCTGCGCGGAAGTCCCGTGCGTAAAGCTGTCCGGGACGACGGTGCCTTGCGTGCGCTTTTGCAAGGTGTCATCGCCCACCGATGAAGCGGCGGCGAGGCCTTGGTCCAGGTCGCCGGGCTCGAGAATCTTGCGCGCGCGATTGGCCTGCTGAGCCCAGACGCCCGCGAAGCAGTCGGCCTGCAATTCAACCCGCACCGACACCTGGTTGGCGCCGATGCGTCCGGCGCGCCGTTCGGACTGCTCGGCACTGTCGGTGATACCTAAGAGATTTTGCACGTGATGCCCCACCTCATGCGCGATGACATAGGCCCGGGCAAAATCTCCCGGAGCGCCAAATTCGCTGGCCAATTGCTGATAGAAAGACAGGTCGATATAGACTTTTTGATCGCCGGGACAGTAGAAGGGTCCGGCCGCCGAGCTCGCAAGACCGCAGGCCGAGCCCACCTGGCCGCTGAACAACACCAGCTTCGGCCGCGTATATACCTTACCCATGGCCTGGAAGTAACCGCCCCACACCGCTTCGGTATCGCCGAGGATGGCGCGCACGAAGTCGACTTGGCTGTCGTTGGGATTGATCGGGGCCGGCGCCTGGGCGGGTGCGCTGACCGATTGCGTGTCGCCGTTCAGCAGGCTCAACAGCGTCGCCGGATTGATGCCGAGAAAATAGCCGATGACCACGATGACAATGGTGCCGATACCGATGCCGGCGCCGCGTCCGATTCCCGAACCGCGCTCATCCTCGACGTTGTCGCTGCGCGGGCTTTCATCCAGTTTCATGATCGATCTCCGGTTCGTGGGTGGTTCAGGCTCAAACTGCAGCACCGTATAGTGGTTTCTTCAGCCGCCAGCGTCTGTAGGACCACAGCCAATCGGACGGACTTTTGAGCACGTCCGCCTCGCAGGCGCGCGCGTAACGCTCGGTCACCTCGTTGGCCGCCAGCGTCTCGCGGCCATCCCACAGCGGCAAAAACTCGACCTCGTAGCAGCTGCGGCGCACACGCCGCACATGGGCATAGAGGATCGGCAGACGCATCGCACGCGCGATCTGTTCCGCACCGACATAGAACGCCGTGTCTTGACCCAGGAAGCGGGTCCAGTAGCGCTGATCGGTCGAAACCGGTGCTTGGTCGGCGTTCATGCCCACCGCGCGTACCACGCCGCGCCTGCGGAAAAAATCGGCCAGCAATTCCTTGGCTGGCACCATTCTAGCGCCGAAGCGCGAACGCAGCCTGAGCATCAGGCGCTCGGCCCAAGCATCGTGCAAGGGCTTGTAGGCCGCGTCGACCGGATAACCGAGTTGCAGCGTCACGCCATGCAGCAGCCACTCCCAATTGCCCAGATGCGAGGTCATGAACATGATGGACTGTCCTGCGTCGAGGTAGTGCCGCGCCAACTCGGCATTGGTGACGCGCATGCGACGGCGCATCTCCTCCTCGCCCATCGACACGGACTTCAACAACTCGATCGAGACATCGCAAAAGTTGCGCAAGAATTGCTTGTGGATGGCCGCGCGCTCGGCCGAACTCATGTCCGGAAAGACCTTTTCGAGCTGTTCGCGAATGACATGCTCGCGGTGGCGCACCACGTAATAAGCCAGGAAGTAGAGAAACGCGGAGAGCGCGTAGAGCGCGGCCCAAGGCAGGCGTGAGAATAGCTTGATCATGAAAACCCGCGAGCGGCGTCGTACGGGCATTCTAACATACTGTTTCTAAACGGTTTCGCCGCCCGTGAAACAGAACGGCGGTATCATGGCAGGGTGAGCAGCGCCGAATTCATCGCCCCAGGCCAAGCGCCGCCCGTTGCGGGCGGCACCATGAAAGTCGAGGTCATTCGCGCCGGCGTCGACTCGCACCTCAACAAGGAAGACCGGGTCGCGGTGGAGGCCCCGCTCGAATACATGCTGCATCATCCGGCGCTCGGGCTCGAACCGGTGTCCTTCGGCACGACGATGCGCACGCCCGGCGACGATGAAAATCTCGCGGTGGGCTTGCTGTACGGCGAGGGCATCGTCAACGGCGTCGGCGACATCGACGCCGTCGAATCGAGCACGCGCCGCCCGAACGTGGTCAATGTGCGACTGCGTCCCGACGTGCAGATGGAGATGCAAACCGCGACACGGCGTTTCTCCGCAGGCTCGAGCTGCGGCGTGTGCGGCACCACCGGACTCGACGCCGCCATCGCGCGCGCGGCGGCAATCCGCATTGCCCCAACCCGCGCGATCGATTTGGCGCTGTTGTTCAGCCTTCCCGAGCGCATGCGCTCGGCTCAGTCCAAATTTGGCGACACCGGCGGCATCCATGCCGCGGCCCTGTTTGATTTTACCGGGAATCTGCTCACGGTGGCGGAGGATGTCGGGCGCCACAACGCCTTTGACAAGCTGGTCGGCGAGCTCTTGATGGCGGGCCGCCTGCCGCTCAACGAGCACATCATTCTCTTGAGCGGCCGCGCAAGTTTCGAGCTCACTCAAAAAGCCCTGCGCACCGGTGTCGGCATTCTCGCCGCCATCGGCGCGCCGTCGAGCCTGGCGGTCAATCTGGCCGTGGCTGCCGGCCTCACGCTGGTGGGTTTTTTGCGCGAGAAACACTGCAACGTGTACTCGAGTCCGCAGCGCTTTACCGCCCATGCCCAATGGGCGGGTTGATCAGTCAGCCGCGGCGGCGGCCGCGCTCGGCGCCAAAGCGGTTTTGCGGTGTTTCGGCCTGGATTTGATCTTGGGCCACCATGGCAGCGCGTCGGTCATGACCAGCACCTTTCCCGGTGCCAGAGCCGGCTGATAGCCCGGCAGTTCTTTCAAAATATCGCGCCAGCCCGGGCCGCAGAGCGCCGCGCACAGCCGTTGCACGGCGGTGGTTCCCAGATTGTCTTTCAGGCAGGCGAGAAAATAATTCTCCTCCACCAGCGGCGCAAAGTGCAGCCCGAATTCCAGTGCGGCGGCCTCGACGCCGACACCGGCATCGGCGAGACCGCTGGCGACGCACAGCGCCACGGCGACGTGGGTTTCCTCGGTCAGTCCGCCGTAGCCCGGCAAATCGCCCGGATTCAACGAATACTCCTGCATGAAATGATCGATAAGCATCCGTGTGCCTGAGCCGAGTTGGCGGTTGACGAATCGCAACCGGTGGCGGACCACGTCCGGAAAGGTGCGGACGAGTGCCGCGTGCTCACGCCGGACCATCAAGCCCTGCATGCGCCGCGAACAGCCGATCAATTTATGCCGCCCCGGCTTCAGCAGCGGCTTCAAGGCCTTGGCAAACACCGGCGCGGCGCCGCGTAACGCCGGCACGTGGAAACCCGCCACCAGGCATTGCCGCTCGGACAAGCCGCGCAGCGCATCCTGGCTCCCCTGAAAGCGGATATCCAGGTGCAGATCCGCGGTGGCGGCGACGTGCTTTTGAAGCAGCGACAGCGCCATATCGTGGCTCGCTTGGACCGCGAGCAGCTGGTGGCGCGGATCTCGGGCTTCGTCGACGACGCGCGCCAGGTCGGAGCGCAGCGCTTCGATATGCGGTTGCATGCGCGTGCGCGCACGCCGTTCAGCCCACAGCAGCCTTTCGGCAAATTGCGTCGGCCGAGCTCGCTGACCTTGCGACCAGATGATGAGCGGTTCGCCCAGCGTCTGCTCCCATTTTCTGAGCGAGCCCCACAGGTAACGGTAGGAACATCCCAGAGACTGCGCCGCATGCCGGATCGAGCCCAGTTCCAAAACTGCGCCGAGCAGGTCGAAGAGCGGATTGCGGAGCGTCGCGCCGCGCTGTTCACCGGGCTCGAAGGCGTAGCGCAAGTGCAGCCCAAGAGAGGTCTCGGCGTTCGCTGCAAGTTTGGTGTACCTCATCCCGCGCCCCACGATTCGCCCCGTTTCTTTTGGCGCAATTGTACCAGGGCCGCCACGCCAGGGCCGGCGCGCCGCGGGACCGGCGCGGGCTAGGGCAGGATCAGCAGCGGTGCGTCGAAGCCGTGATCAGCCAGGATCTTCTGTGCGGGCGGCGACAAAACAAAAAGCGCGAATTGCGCCGCAAGATCGTGATTCGCGCTATTCATGATGGTCAGCCCGTAATTGGCTTCGACCGCCAGCGACGGCGGCAGCTGAATCGTCGTGGTGCCGGGAAGCTCAGCGGCAACTGCCGCCCCACCGGTGCAATAGGCGAGAAACACATCCGCGCGTTTTTCCATGAACAACCATGCGACCGCGTTCTTTACGCCGGGCGGCACCGCGAGCGATCCAGGCGCATTGCCGATCTTGACGGCTTTGGCCTCGAGCGCCGCACGGCTGCCGGGCCGCAGCGCCTCGGCCTTCTTGAACAGCGCCCACGCGTAATCTCCGGCCGGATCGCCAATAGGCGTCGATGTCCCGACTTTGACCGATGGATCGAGCAACGTGGTCAGAAGCGACGCCGGCGTAGCCGTCAAGCCCCGCCGCAGAATGGCGCACAGATGATTGCGCGCGAACAGCGCCGTGGGGCCCGACTTTCCAGCCTTGCTGAGCGCCCGCGGGTTGCCCATATCGGCCGATGCGAAAACATCGGCCGGCTCGCCTTTCGCCAGCCTGTCTTTGAGCAGGCCGGAACCACCAAAAGTGGGCGTGACGGCTGCGCCGTAGGCTTGCGAATAGGCTTTGGCGATATCCGTCATGGCGGCGCGCAGGCTGCCCGCGGCGTACAGGCGTACTGCGGGAGCATCGCCGGCAGCCGCCGATAATGCGCTGAGCAGCAGCACAGCGAAAACCACCCCGCAACGAATCATGACCGCTCTCCTTCAGATTTCAGAAATCGAAGCTCACGGCCGCGAGCAGTGTGCGCGGCGTGCCGAAGTGCGCCAAGAGACTGCCCGTATTGGCGCCGGTCAGATTGCTCGGCGCGACCGTCGACCAGTAGGGCCTGTCGGTGAGGTTGTCCACCGACACACGCCAGGTCACCTTCTTGGCCAGAATGCTCGAGGTGTAGCGCGCCCCAAGATCGAATAAATTGTAGCCCGCGACAAAGAACGAATTGGTGTCGTCGGCTGCCCGCGGTCCCGAGAACTGCCAATCAAAAGTGGCCACCAATCCCGGCACCGTGGGAATGCTGTATTCGAACAGGGTGTTGCCCTTGACCTTGGGAGCCCCGACATAGATCTTGTCGTCAGTCGATGCGAGCGGCGTCCGTTCGAGTCTGGCGTTGAGCAGGGTCGCTCCGCCATAAATCCTGAGGTTTGCCGCCAGTTGGCCGACCGCGGACAGCTCCAGGCCCTTGTTCACCTGCTGCCCGGATATTTCGAACACCTTGCCGATGGGATTGATATTGGCGAAAGGACGTTGGATTTCAAAGAGCGCGGCGGTGAAGTCGATTTTGCTGAACGATGCCTTGTAGCCGACCTCATATTCCTTGCTTCGGTACGGCGCCAGACTCTGTCCCGCGTTGATCGTACCGGCCGGCGCCAAATCGCCCGCCTGCAGACTGCTGGCAAAGGTCGCGTACAACGTCATGTTGCCCATGGGCTTGAACATCAAGCTCGCGGTGGGACTCAGACCATGGTTCGAGTATTCCGATACGCGCGCGGCCTTCGAATTGTAATTATCGGTGTTGAACCAGTCCTGGCTTACCGCGAGGCGCGCCGCCCAGGCGTCGGTGAAGCGCAGAGTGTCGCCGGCGTTGACGCCCTGCTGATAGGCGTTCGAGGAGTTGTAGTTCAACCCGACGTTCGGCAGTCCCGCGGCCGGAAAGGGGAATATCACCGGACTGTTGATATTGGCGCTCCCCAACAACACGCTGGCGGGCGTGGCCGGCGTAATCACCGAATAAGATTGCGATTTGTAACCCGCCGTGCCGATGGTCAGATCATGCGCGATCGTGCCGGTCATGAAGTTGCCATCCAGATACGCCGCGTCGCTGCTCATGATGAAGCGCGGCGCGAAGCCGTTGGCGAGCGATGAGGTGTAATTTCCGTTGTTGTTGGTCAGATTGTTGACCGGCGTATTGATGTCGCGCGAGGCATCTTGATTGAGGCCGCCCACCACCAGATGCCAATCGGAGTTGAAATCGTGTTTGACACGTACGCTGCCCATGCGCGTCAACAGATCGACGCCGGCGTAGTTCTGTCCATAACCCACGTTGGTCGGATCCGGGGCCGGCGGCAATACGATCTTTTGGCCGTAGCTGAACCAGCCTGGATAGCCGCTGTCGATCAAGTGATAGTAGCTGTAATTGGTTTCGATCACGGTGTCTTGCAATGGACGAACGTCGATCGCGAGACTCCCAAGCACCCGCTTGGCGTGGCTGTTGTCGACCCAGCCGTCGCCCTCGCCGAACACGCCGTTGAACCGGTAGCTCACGATGCCGTTGCTGTCGAACTTGCCGCCCAAATCGAGGTGCGCGGTACCGAGGCTCTGCGTGGCGTAGCTCACGGTGACTTCGCGCAAGTCATAGTCGGTCGGACGCTTGGAGACGAAATTGAACATGCCCGCCGGATTGGCCGGTCCGTACAGCGAAGCGGTCAGGCCGTTCACGACCTCAATTTGCTGAAACTGTTCCATCGCAGTCGCGACGGTGATGAACATCTGCATGCCGTCCATGCGCGAGTTTTGAAAATTGCCGCCCTGCATGCCGCGGGTTTGCGGCCGCAGGATATCCGGCCCCTGCTGCTCTTGGTACGCGACCAGCGGCAGATACTTCGAGACGTCCTTGAAATTCGTCGCCATGGAGTTTTGGATCAGATCTTGCGTCAGGACGCCGACCGAATAAGGCACATTCAGCAATTCTTGCGAGCCCAACGGCCCGAGCGAGGCGGTGCTCTTTACACGGTAGTCGTCTGACTCTTTGACTCCCACCACGGTCACGTGCGGTGTTACCTGATCCGGCGACGCATCGGTTGCGGCATCCTCGGCGCCGGCGGGTTTGGCGCAGGCAATAGAAGAGAGAGCAAGCAATATTGCAAAACGAATCGATTGGCTCATTGAAATCTCGTCGGATGGATCGAAGGCGGCGCGACCGCAGCTTGCGAGCTGTGCTCTACAAGCAGAAATGCGGCTGAAAAAGTAGCATGGCGGGTCAGCAGCAACAATATGCACGAGGGAGCATAAGTTGTGCGCGAAGCGCATCAATCGGGGTGCAGACGTTCCTCGCCGGCGTAGCACTGGAAGCGCCGGTTCAGCGCGCGACCAAACAGGGCCATGCCGAATTTTTTCGCCAGGTCGTAGCCCATGGCGGAGACGCCGTTGCGCGACACGAAGATCGGCACGCCGCTCTGCGCCGCCTTGATGACCATTTCTCCGGTCAGCCTTCCGGAGGTGAACAGCACCTTGTCGCCGCCCTCGATGCCGTTGAACGCCATCCAGCCGCTGATCGTATCGAGTGCATTGTGCCGGCTTACATCCTCGACCGACACCAGCAGACGCGCGTTTTGAAACAGCGCGCAGCTGTGCACGGAGCGCGCATGCCGATGAATGCCGTCATGTTCGCGCATCGTCTCCAGAAGGCTGCGCAACTCGCTGACGCGAATGCGCGCCTGCGCGGCGCCGGGCAGCCTGATGGCGTCGATGTGATCGAGCAATCGCGCAAATATCGATCCTTGCCCGCTTCCCGAGGCAACCGTGCGCAGCGCTGTGCCGGGAAATTCGCCCGGCGAGCCATGCGTTGTGACGGCGGCGGTGCCCGACTTCCAATCAACCGAAATGGATTCGATGGCCGCCGCATGCTTGATCAGGCGCTGATTGAACAGAAATCCCAACACCAGCAATTCGGGCGAGGCACCGAGCGTCATCAGCGTCACGAGCTCGCGGTCATCCAGGCGCACCGTCAGCGGCCGCTCGGCGGGAATGAAAATCGTGCGCCGGACCCCGAGCTCATCGACGCTGCTGATCTCGCGCAGCAACTCGGAAGCGGCAGCCGTAAGCCTCGGAGCGTTCGCGACCGGCCGCGCCAGGCGCGCTTCGGGCTGTACCTCGAAGGCTTCGATCCTATGGGTCTCGATGGCAGCCTCCGCCGGCACGCGCTACGATGCTCTCCTGCTGCGAACAGCCATGATCAATCACACTACCGACATCAGCGGATTGGTTCTCGCGGGCGGGCGCGGCACCCGCATGGGCGGCGTGGACAAGGGCTTGCAGCTGCATTCAGGGGTACCGCTCGCGCAGCACGCGCTGGATCGTCTGCGGCCCCAAGTTGGCGCCTTGCTGCTCAACGCGAATCGCAACTTGCCGGCCTATCAAGCCATGGGCGTCCCCGTTTGGCCGGATGAAACGCCCGGCTTTCCCGGACCGCTCGCCGGCATGCTCGCCGGCCTTGCGCATTGCCGTACGCCCTACTTGGTAACCGTGCCGTGCGACTCGCCGAATTTTCCCGCCGACCTGGTCGCCCGTCTCGCGCATGCTCTCGCGAATTGCGAGGCGGACCTGGCAACCGCCTACACGCGCGAAGCAGGCGAGCTGCGGGCGCAGCCGGTGTTCTGCCTGATGAAAATCGTGTTGCGCGACAGCTTGCGCGCCTTCATCGAAAGCGGCGAGCGTAAAACCGGGCTGTTCGCCGCGCAGCATCACGGCGCGAAAGTCGTCTTCGATGATGCCGCGGCGTTTGCCAATGCCAACACCCTGACCGAGTTGGCGGAACTGCAAATCAATCCTCGCCGGCCGTGACCGCTTCGAGGATCTGACCGCCGCCGAAACTCGACTGCGAGGGCGCGATGCCGCCCAAGCTCAAACGCACCGCGCAGTACTTGAACTCGGGGATCTTGCCGAACGGATCGAGCGCCGAATTCGTGAGTTTGTTGATGGCGGCCTCGTAGAAGCAAAACGGCACGAACACCGCGCCATGCGGCGAACTTTCGTCTGCGCGCGCATACAGGCTCACCTTGCCGCGGCGTGATTGGATCGTGATGAGATCGCCCGGCTGGCGCCGAGCGCCGCCAGATCCGGCGGATGCAGCGATCGCGACCGGATCCGGCTCGATCGCATCCAGCACGCCGGAACGGCGCGTCATGCTGCCGGTGTGCCAGTGCTCCAGTTGCCGGCCGGTGATCAGCACCCAGGGATAATCCGTGTCCGGGCGTTCATCGGCGGGAATGATGTCGGCCGGCACAAACTCGCCTTGCCGGTGGGCGTCGGAAAGGCTTTGGTGAACACCACCGCATCGCCGGGGTCGCCCTCCTTCTCGCACGGGTAGGTGACGCTGCCTTCCTGCTCCAGCCGCTCCCAGGTGATGCCGCCGATGCTGGGCATGGTATGCCGCATCTCGTCGAATACCGCCGCGACGGCCGCTTCCCCGCTGCCGTAGTCCCAGGGCAGTCCGAGCTGGCGGCGCGATGTCGATGATGATTTCCAAATCCTGGCGCGCCTTGCCGGGCGGATTCAGCGCCTGCCGGCCCAGCTGCACGATAGCGATCCGTATTGGTGAAGGTGCCGGTTTTTTCCGCAAAGCGCGAAGCCGGCAGAATCACGTCGGCCAGATAGCCGGTCTCGGTCAGGAAAATGTCCTGCACCACCAGCATCTCGAGCTTGGCGAGCGCCTCGCGGGCGTGATTCCGCATCCGGATCGCTCATCGCCGGGATTCTCACCCATGATGTACATGCCCTTGACCGTTGCCGGCGAGAATGCCCTTGATCACTTCGACCACGGTCAGACCCGGCTTGTTGTCGAGTTCCTCGATCGGCACATCCCAGGCCTTCGCAAAGCGCGCGACGCCTTCGGATCGTCCACACTTCTGGTAGTCCGGATACATCATGGGAATCAGCCCGGCATCCGAGGCGCCCTGCACATTGTTTTGGCCGCGCAGCGGGTGCAGCCCGGTGCCCGGGTCTGCCGATCTGGCCGGTCATCAGCGCCAGCGCGATCAGGCAGCGCGCATTGTCGGTGCCATGGATGTGCTGGCTGATGCCCATGCCCCAGAGGATCATGGAGGCCGGACTGGTCGCATACAGCCGCGCCACCTCGCGGATGGTATCGGCCGGAATGCCGCAAATCGGCGCCATCAGCTCCGGGCTGTAGCCCTGCCACGTTCTTCACCAGTTCCGCGTAGCCCAAGGTGCGATCGGCGATGAATTTCTCATCGACCAGGTTCTCCTCCATGATGACGTGCATCATCGCATTGAGCAGCGCCACATCGGTGTCGGGCTTGAACTGCAGGTAGCGGTACGCGGTGCGCGCCAGCTCGCTGCGCCGCGGATCCATCAGGATCAGTTTGGTGCCGGCGCGCATCGCATTCTTGAGGAAGGTCGCCGCGACCGGGTGATTGACCGTCGGATTGGCTCCGATCACGATGACGACCGCCGCCTTGCGTCACGTCCATCACCGGATTGCTGACGGCGCCGGAACCGATGCCCTTCGAGCAGCGCCGCCACGCTCGAGGCATGGCAGAGCCGCGTGCAGTGATCGACGTTGTTGCTGCCGAAGCCCGAGGCGCACCAGCTTCTGGAACAGGTACGCCTCCTCGTTGCTGCCCTTGGCCGAGCCGAACCCCGCGAGCGATTTCCGCCCGTGGGTGTCGCGCAAGCGGCGCAGCGTGCCGCCGCCCAGCGGCCGATCGCCTCCTCCCAGGTCGCCTCGCGGAACACCTGCATGACGTTATTCGGATCCATCACGAAGCAGCCGTGCTTGGGCGCGTTCGCGATCGGCGGATCAGCGGCACCGTGAGTCGCTGGGGATGACGCGAATAGTCGAAGCCATAGCGGCCCTTGACGCACAGGCGCGACTGGTTGGCCGGCCCGTCGCGCCCTTCGACATAAAGGATGCTGTCGTTCTTGACGTGATAGGTGAGCTGGCAGCCCACGCCGCAGTATGGGCACAGCGAGTTGACCGATTTGTCGGGAACCGACAGCGCGACTTCCCGCGCCGGCATCAGCGCGCCCGTCGGGCAGGCCTGCACGCACTCCCCGCAGCCCACGCAGGTGGACGCGCCCATCGGGTCGTCCATGTCGAACACGATCTTCTCGTGCTGGCCGCGCGAGGCCAGACCGATGACGTCGTTCATCTGCTCATCGCGGCAGGCCCGCACGCAGCGCGTGCACTGAATACAGGCATCGAGGTTGACGGCGATCGCGGCATGCGAGAGATCCGCCAGAACCGGGGGCCGGGGCGCGAACCGCGGCTTGCCCACCTGCAGCTTGCCGGCCCACTCATCCACTTCGTTGTGGCGCGTGTATTGCTTCTCCGGCATATCCGACTGCAGCAGCTCGATCACCAGCTG